>CAWIXU010000006.1:0-509378 GCA_963840175.1 uncultured Acidimicrobiia bacterium | reverse complement strand
GGCCGGACACTGCGCCCGAACCCCAATTGGTCAAACTCAGGGCGCTCAAGTCCCGAGCAGCACATGACCGCAGCATCCCGACTCGGGTTCCTGGCCGCTCTGGCAGCCATCGGCCTCGCTGTCAGCAGGGTGCTCGCGTTGGTCGATTCCAATCCTGAGGAGCCGTCGGTGGCCGCAATCCTGTTCGTGGCGATGCTGATCGGCGCCGAATCGCAGCCGCCGGGCGGGCAGCTCGCCTTGGTTGGCCGACCCAAACCATCGCCGTCTTGCTGGGAGCGGGTCTCGCTTTTGCCCGACTGGCGGCTCCGACGAGCCTCGCCGGAGGACTTATCCCCACGACTGCCACTCCAGCGGCTGTTGGCGGCCGAGCTCCAGATCGCGCTCGAGCTGATCAGGTTCGGGGCCGCACCGGTGGTCGCGTCGCCCGGCCTGGTCGGAGTGCTGGCCGTGGTTTTCGTTGTGTTGGCGGCCTTTCTGGTGAATGGGATCGGCTCGTCGCGGCCTCTTCTCGCCACCGTTCCCAGCCTCGCCTTCTACCTTCTTTCGCGACCCTCGACCGCCGCCCTCCCAGCTGGTGGACTCCCACTGCCCTCGTCATTGTGGGCGCCGTGGCCTTCCTGGCCGCCGGCCTGCAGTCACGCGGCGGTCGGACCCGGCTCCGTTCGACCGGTCGACCTCTCCCCACCCACAACTGGTCGATCGCCTTCGCGGTGGTCGCGTTGGTGGCGGCCGCCGGAACTTTGAGCGTCGCTCGCTGGGCAGCGGCCATCCCCGAGTCAGGGCTCGTCGCCTGGCGCAATCCAACCGGGTTCGGCGGTGGGCTCTTCGCCGGCTTCTCTTACAACCTCTTCACCTCGATGCAACAGGACCTCGCCGAGGAGAGCCCCGTGATTCTCTTTGTCGCCCGGGTCTCGGAATCGGCTCCGCCCAACAGCGAGCTCTACTGGAAGTTGATCACCCTCGACACCTTCGATGGCAACTATTGGCTTCCTGCGCCCTTCGACAGCAAGCGACCGACCTCACCGAGCGATTGGGAGGCGCCCGATCTCGCCTATACCGGCGACACCGTGGCCGTCGAGGCAGTGGTACGTATCGAGGCCCTGCGCCAGAACTATCTGCCGGTGCTCTACTCGCCTCGCGGTCTGGCCACTGAAGATCGTCTGCTCGGCCAGAGCTATCGGAGCCGCGAGGACGGGTCAGTGAAGTTCGATGCCCGCTCCCAGCAAGGGCTCATCTATTCGGTGACATCTCAAATCCCGATCCCGAACTTCTCGATCCTGGCGAGCGACGGCGACGACCTCTCGCCCATGTTCGAGAATGCCCAAGCCGAAGGACTGTTCACTCTTCCCGCCCTTCAGGTGGCCAAACCCGCCCCTTCCTCACGCCTGGACTCGGTGTACACGCAGCTGCCGGACGACTTTTCCGATGTCATCGGGGGGCTCGCCCGTCAGATCACCGCGGAGACGACGACCGACTTCGAGTCAGGGCTGGTTCTCGAGGAGTTCTTCAGATCGAACGGCTCTTTTGTCTACGACGCGTCGGCGTCGAGCGGGCACTCGGCCCTCGATCTCGAGGAGTGGCTGCTCGATCCCGACGAGCCGCAACTACCGGCGGGGGTACTGCGAGCAGTTCGCGTCGGCGATGGCGCTTATGGCGCGGGTACTGGGCATCCCCGCGCGAGTGGTATTGGGCTTCTCCCCCGGCACCGTTCAGCAACAGGCTGACGGGGCCGAGATCATCGTGGTTCGCGCCCGCAACGCCCATGCCTGGGTGGAGTTATTCATGGCTGGCCAGGGTTGGATTCGGTTCGACCCTACGCCTCGCGCCGACGGCAGCAACCCGGCAACGACCGGCGCACTCGGCTTCGATCCGGTCGGCTTCCTCCCGGAACCCGCTGATCCCACCCAGGCGTCTGGCGCCGTGCCGGGATCGATCGAAGGCATCGACCGCAGGTTTCTCGAAGAAGGTGCCGACCCGACACTGGGAAGCCCCTCGGGCGGAACGCCGACGTCGCAGGGGCCATGGATGTTGCTCGCCGGCACGCGTGCTATTACTTGCGTTGGTCCCGGCGGTAAAAATCGCGCGACGCGCCCTCCGCGTGCGACGATTGCAGCAAGGAGACCTCGTGGCCGGTTGGAGCGAGCTGACCGATCGATTCCGCGACCTCGGGTCGGGTCCATGGCCGTCACTGACCCCAAACGAAGTGGCCGCGAAGGTCGATCCCGGGATCCTCCCCCTCGCCGAACGAGTCACCGCAGCCGTCTACGGGCATCGCCATTTCCCTGATGGGCGGTCAGCGCTCGCGCGCGGCCGAGAGTTCCCTACGCCGTCGTTATTCACCAGGGCGCTGGTGGCTTAGTTGGTTTCGTCCCGAGACTCTGCTCAGCGGGTTGACGCCACTTGCTCGTCGCTGGCCGCAAGTTCGTCGGTTACGTCGGTCTCAACCCTCCGCAGAAAGTTGAGAAACTGGTCGCGATCGAGCTCGAAGCGGGTGACGTCTTCCTCCACTTCCCGGGCGATCTGATCGATCTCGGCGAAAAAGGCCAACTGTCCCTCCCGAAGGGCGTCGAGGACTTCGCCGTCTTGGGAACTGATGTCGAAAATCGTTACCCCGTTGGTCACCAAGGTGCTGTCGCTGAGGTGGGAATCCATGTCGCCGCGCCGGCGGAGATACTCCCAGGCCCGACGCACCCTTTGCAGCGACATGCCGTTGTCGATCAACGAGCGCACGACTCGCAGAGCGACCAAATCTCGAAAGGAGTAGAGCCTCCGGACTCCTGGTCTTCCACCTGTACTTTGCACGCTGGGCTTTACCAGCGACATCCGATCCCAATAACGCAATTGATGTGGTGTGCAGTTGGTCAGCCTGCACGTCTGTTCCGCCGTATAACCCTGCAACCGAACCTCTCCTCCCAACATCTCGCCGATCACCTGACTCGCCAGCGACTGCGCAGGTCGCGACACGATCGGTGATGTCCCTCCAAATGCTGTCCCGTCGTTCCCTCTTCGTTCTTTTTGGCGTCGACGGGGGCGCCACTGTCGTCGCGTCGTCCTCGTCGCGACCGAGTCGTCCACGACCTTTGTCGTCGTCTGATTCTTCGCCGGCTACGCCTTCCTCTTCCTTCTCTTGACGATCGGCGATGACCAATGAGATGAAACGATTCGCTGACAGGACAACCAATACGAAACCGATTACCGCTAGCCAGGTGAAGCGACTGATCGTCGCCCCGACGAGCGCGATCCCGATGATGATGCCGAGCACTGCTCCCCTCGTCCCGAACCGCTGATTCGGATCGATCTTGCACGCAGCGCGCACCAGTCGAGGATCTTCCGCGTAGAAGTGCCGTTCGATCTCTGCCAGGATTTTTTGCTCTCGGTCACTCAGCGGCATGACCTTTGATTCCTATCGCGTTGGCTTCTCTCAGTATACGAACCAGCGTCGATACTGGGACGAGACGAATAGACCATCTCGGCCCACGATGCACCGCAACTTGGTCCGATGTCAACAGATTCACTTATCTGTTTTTCCTTTTCCTCACGGCCGAGTCTCCCACGACACGCGCAGGCCTGACGGACTCTCCTCCAAACCGCTGCCGCACCTCTTCGACGGCCCCAGTGAGGTTCTCCCAACGAGGATCGAAGTCGGTGCCGAGTTGCGTTGGGGACTCCGAACCAAGCACCTGACCCACCGCCAATCCAAGCAATCGCACCGGTCGAATCCACTCGAATCGACCACGCAAGAATCGGGTTGCCAGCCAGAGGTCATGGGCCCCGGTTACGGGCCGGGATTGTCGATGCTGGCGGGTAACCGTCTCGAAGTCGGCATACCGGACCGTCATCGAAACGGTTTCGGCAACAAGACCTGCAACATGGAGGCGCGATCCGAGCCGATCGCAGAGTCGCAGGAGCTCGGTATCGACCTGCTCAGGGGTCTCGAGGTCATATTCGTAGGTCTCCGAGACCGAAACCGATTTGGTTTCTGCATTCGGCTCGACCGCACGGTCGTCGATCCCCCTCCGCAAGATTGTGGAGGTGGTTGCCGGCGACCGCCCCGAGCCGTCTGACCAGTGAGGGGAGCGGAATCGTGGCCAGATCGCCCATCGTTGCCACTCCCAGCCCTTCGAGCGCGGCGTGGGTCGCCTCCCCGACCCCCGAGACCGCCCGGACCGGCAGCGGATGTAGGAAATCGAGGGTCTGTTGGCGTGGGACACGTTGCAGACCGTCGGGCTTGGCGGCCTCGGAAGCCAGCTTCGCAATCACCTTGTTCACCCCGATCCCCACCGAGACGGGAAGATCGAGCTGATCACGAACGGCTTTCCGCAATGCCCGGCCAACCGCTTCCGGATCGGGATAGTGGTGCCTGAGGCCGGCGATGTCGAGGAAAGCCTCGTCAAGGGAAAGTCCCTCGACCAGCGGAGTGAAAGCACGGAAGATCGAGAAGACCGCCCGCGATACCTCGGTGTAACGGGCGTGGTCAGGCGGAACGACGACCAGGCCGGCGTAAGCAGCCCGGGCTGTGGACATCGGCATCGCCGACCTGATCCCATACGGTCGAGCTTCGTAGCTGGCGGCGGCGACCACTCCCCGGCGACCGGCCCCGCCCACGACCACCGGCTTGCCGCGCAAGCTCGGATCGCGCTGGCGCTCCACCTCCACAAAGAAGGCGTCCATGTCGGCATGGAGGATGGTCTCCTCGAACCCGGCAGCCATGCCAGTAATTTGGCATGTAACGAACGCCTCTTAGCTAATTCGGTACCACAACATCGTTTTCGGGGTCTGTGGTACCGAATTACGTCCTAAGCGTTCTCCACGTGCCGAATTTGGATGGTCGGATGCCTGGGCGACATTTGTGGGCAAGCGGAGCGTTGCTCGCCACCGCGCTAGTGACAAGCGTTCTCCTCGTTGCTCCCCGAGGTTCGTGGCATCCAACCACTGCTGTCGTTCTCGCCGCGAGCCTCGTCATTTGGGCCGCGGTCGCGGTCGTGGCGATCTTGCTGGAAAACAGCCGCCTCGGCTACTTTCTTGGACTCTTCGCCTTGTTGATCTCCGCGGTCATCGCCGTTCTCCAACCCATATCGCTGCTTTGGTGGGCCGTCGTCGCACTGCTGGCTATTGCTGCGTTGCTGTTCAGCGATACGAGCCTCGGTGGTTGGGTTCGGCAACGGACGTCGGCAGCGCCGGTCCCGACTCGAGCCGTCCTACTTGCTCTGCTCTTGTTGACGATCCCGGGTCTGACTGCGCTCACCCTGTCGGACGCCGAGCCCCGGCGATTGCTAGTACTAACCGGAATCGATCTCCTTCTGCTGTTGGCCTACATTCGGCGCCCGGCGTTCGCTCTAGCCGCTGTGCGTGTCCTGCCCATTGCCCTGGCATTCGCCGGTTGGTGGTTGCCGTCACCCGGACGCTGGGTCTGGATAACCGGCCAACTAGGAGCGCTTGCCCTGGCTTGGACAAAAGAAGTGCGCCTTGCGGTAAGGCCGCTGATCGAACGTGGCTCCAGAGTCATGATTCCACCGGAGCTCGCGCCCGACGAAATCCGCAAGATGATGGGCCCCGGGTGAAACGGCGACCCAATCCGTATTTGCTGACTGCGTCCGTCGTCGTCGGAGGACTCGTCGGCTGGCTCGGCTATGTGATCACAAACCTTTCCTGCCGGGCCGAGCAACCCGCCCCGGCTCCGGGCTGTCCGACCGCGGCCTGGATCGTTGGGATCCTCTCGTTCCTTGTGGCTGGAATAGGGCTCCTGGTGATCTTGGGTCTCACCGCTCGCTCGATCGCCGAGTATCGGGGCGAGCGAGACAAGACCCCCAACGCCTAGTCGGCGAGGGCCACCCGCTCCGACCCAATCACCAAAGCGACGTTGTGGCCGCCAAATCCGAACGAATTCGACATCGCGTAGTCGCCGCTGAATTCGCGTGCCTTGTTGGGGACATAGTCGAGGTCACATTCGGGGTCGGGGTGTTCCTGGTTGATCGTTGGAGGAAGGATTCCCTGATTTAGAGCCAGGAGTGAGGCGATCGCTTCCACCGCCCCCGCTCCGCCGAGGACGTGGCCGGTCATCGATTTAGTCGAGGAGACAGGGACCCGGTAGGCCTCGTCCTCTCCCATCGCGATCTTGATCGCAGCCGTCTCGCCTGCGTCGTTGGCCTCGGTAGAGGTTCCATGGGCGTTGATATATGAGATGTCCGACGGTTCCAAGCCCCCATCGCGCATCGCCGCTGCCATCGCCCGCGCGGCCCCGGTGCCACCGGGGCGGGGCAAGGTGATGTGATAAGCGTCGGCCGACATCCCATAACCGACCAGCTCGCCGAGGATCAGGGCGCCCCGATTGACCGCCCGCTCGCGATCCTCGAGCACTACCGCCCCCGCGCCTTCCCCCATCACGAACCCGTCGCGCTCGGCATCGAACGGTCGCGAGGCTTTGGTGGGCTCGTCGTTGCGGACCGAGAGGGCTCGCGCCTGGTTGAACCCGGCGACTCCGTAGGTGGTGATGGCTGCTTCGGACCCGCCTGCGACCATCACCTCCGCTGCTCCTCGGCGAATCAGCTCGGCGGCATCGCCGATCGCATTCGCCGAGGCCGAGCACGCCGTAACCACACAGCTGACGGGGCCCATCAAATTGTGCTCGATCGACACGAGGCCGGCCGCCATGTTGGCGATCACCTTGGGTATGCCAGTGGGGCTCACCCGGTCAGGGCCACGCTCGAGCAGGACGGTGACCTCGTCGATGAAGGCGCTCATCCCGCCGAACCCCCCTCCGAGCATCACCCCGGCCGAAAGGTTCTCCGGGTCGTCAGGCCCATATTTGATTCCGGCCTGCGACAGGGCCTGGCGCGAAGCGACCATGAAGAACTGGGAGTAGGGATCGAGCCTGCGCACCTCTCGCTTGTCGAAATGCTCCTCGGGACGGAATCCCTTGACCTCCCCGGCGATGTGGGTTCTGTGGGCGGAGGAGTCGAAGTGGGTGATCGGGCCAATCCCAGACTTTCCGGCGATCAGAGCCGCCCAGAAGGACTCGACATCGTTGCCGACCGGGGTGACCACACCGAGCCCGGTGATCACCACCCGCCTCCGCCCCCGAGCGTTGGGGCCGATCACGAGATCAGACGTTGAGCTTGCCGTGGACCAGGTCGATGGCTTCGCCGACCGTGTGAATGTGTTCGGCTTCGTCGTCGGGAATCTTCACCCCGAACTCATCCTCCATCGCCATCAGCAACTCGACGACTCCTAACGAGTCGACGTCGAGGTCGGTTTCGAAATTTGCCGCGCGATTGATCTTGTCCGCATCGAGACCGAGCTCGGAGACGAGCACGTCCCGCAGGCGAGTTTCGATTTCTGTCTTTTCCATTGCCGTCAGCTTCTCCTGTTACTTGAGCCTGGTTGCTTAGCCCATTTTGATGAATCGGTAATTAAAGCGTCAGACCACCCTCTACTGCCAAAACCTGGCCGGTGATGTATCCCGCCTGCTCGGAGGCGAGAAAAGCGACCGCCGCGGCCACCTCTTCGGGCTCACCAAATCGTCCCAGGCTCACCGTGGCGACCGCCGATTCCTTGACTTCGGCCGAAAGGGCGCCGGTCATATCCGTATTGATAAAACCGGGAGCCACCACATTGGCGGTAATACCCCGGCTTCCGACTTCTTTTGCAACTGTTTTCGTAAAACCGATCAAACCTGCCTTGCTCGCCGCGTAGTTCGCCTGGCCGGGATTGCCCGCGATTCCGGCGACTGAGGCGATCGAGATGATCCTTCCCCAACGGGCTCGCAACATCGATCTTGACCGCCAGGCGCGTGCAAAGAAAAGCAGAGCGGAGATTGACCGCCAGAACCCGATCAAAGTCTTCCGGGCTCATGCGCAAAAGCAGGTTGTCGGCGGTGATGCCGGCGTTGTTCACCAGGATCTCGACCGGACCGAGCTTTTCGGTTGTCTCCTTGAACATGCCTCGACCGCCTCGAGCGTCGGACACATCCGCTCCCCATGCGAATGCCTTTCCACCGCCGTCCTCGATCTCCGCAACGACTTTGCGCGGCTGGCTCTGGAGACGAAGAGAAATTGACCGCTACCTGATGACCGTCGCTCGCCAGGGCAAGGGCAATTGCCCTCCCGATCCCTCGTGAGGCCCCGGTCACCAGGGCTGTGCGCGCCATCAACTAGCTGGTTGATGCTTCCCAAAAAATTCCACATTGGGAGCAAGCAGCTCCTCGGTGGTGCGCTCGTTGGCCACAAGCGCGGCGTCGCTACGCCCGATCGGCTCGACCCGATCACCCCAACGAATCACAGCCGCTCCCCAGGAAAGCCCCGCTCCGAAGGCGGCGATCACGATGAGAGCTCCGGGTTCGACCCGGCCTTCTTCCAACGCTTCGGTTAGTGCGACCGGGATGGTCGCTGCGCTCGTGTTGCCATAGCTTTGAATATTGATCATCACCTTGCGCGGGTCGAGCTTGAGCCGGCGGGCGGTGGCATCGATGATCCGGATGTTGGCCTGGTGAGGGATGAGCAGGTCGACATCATCGAGCGGCGATACCCGCTTTCTCCAGGACTCGTACCGAGGCATCGCCCATCGTGGTGACTGCTCGTTTGAACACTTCGGGGCCGTCCATGTGGATGCCGGCGCCGCGCGGGTCGGGATTGTCGCGGTCGCCCATCGTGCCGTCCTCCGGGATCTCGAGAATGCCTGAGGCCGAGCCGTCCATTCCCAATTCGGAGGCCAAAACTCCGACACCTTCGTCGGACGCTTCAAGCACGACCGCCCCGGCCCCGTCCCCGAACAGCACCGCGGTGGCGCGATTCGTGAAGTCGAGGTGGTAGTGGAGCTTTTCCGCCCCCACCACCACGACCGTCTTGTGCGTCCCTGCGGTGATCATGTTGGCCCCGGTGACCAGCGCGTAAACGAAGCCTGAGCAGGCCGCGTTGAGGTCAAAGGCGGCCGCATTCCAGGCGCCGAGCTTGGCCTGCACGTGGGCCGCGGTGGCGGGAATCGAAGAGTCGCCCGTGCACGTCGCGAGAACGATCAGGTCACATTCGGCCGGGGTCTTGCCGGCCGCGGCAAGGGCGTGCGCGGCGGCCACTGCAGCCATGTCGGACACCTCGACATGGGAGATGCGTCGCTCCTTGATGCCCGTCCGGGTGGTTATCCAGTCGTCGGAGGTGTCGACCAAAGACTCGAGGTCGTGGTTGGAGAGCACCGCGGGCGGCAGACACTTGCCCCACCCCGTGATCATCGCCCTGGTCATTGCCGTGTTGGTCATTTCGGGGCCCGTTGCTCAAATTGAGCCTCCTCGACTAACCGATGCTACCGATTGACTCGGCGACTCTAGGGATGGCTTCTGTTTCGGAGACGGCCAGATAGGTGGCGCCGGGCGCAGACCGTTTGGCCATCCCGACGGTGACATCACCGGGCCCGACATGGAGAAAGTGATCCACTCCAGCCGCGGCCATGCCAGCCAGGGTCTCGGCGAACCGCACCGGCGAGGTCACCTGCCGGGCCAGCATCTGCTTTTCGAGACCCGGTTCGTGGGGGGCAGCTGTCACGTTGCTCCAGACCGGGAAATCGCCGGGGCGCGAAGTCGACTCCGGCCAAAGCGGATTCGATCCGATCGCGGCCGCAGCGCTCATGAACGGAGAATGGAAAGCTCCGGCCACCTTGAGTCGAACAACCTTCCGCAGCCCATGGTTCGAGCCCTTCGGCATCAAGCCAGTCGAGGTCATCCACTCCCCCGGCAACGACAACCTGACCGGGCGCGTTGATGTTGGCCACGAAGAGCCGGCCGCCCGCCTGGCGGCGAGCCAGGGTGACTGCTTCGGCCTGGTCGAGCTCGGCGCCGAGCAGCGCTGCCATTCCCGATGGTTCCTGGTCGGCGGCTCCAGCCATCGCTCGTCCCCGTTCGGCGACGACAGCTAAAGCAGTGGCGAAAGGAATGACCCCGGCGGCGGCGAGTGCCGTGTACTCGCCCAGCGAATGACCCGCGGCGCCGGCGGTCGGCTGCACCGCCAGTGCCGGCCTGAGCTCCTCCCAGAGCGCATATGCGATCGGCGAAGAGGGCCGGTTGGGCAGATTCCGTGCGAGTTAATTGCTCCTCGTTTCCCCCCAGGCACAGCTGCTTGAGCGACCAGCCGAGGATCTCATCGGCCTGATCGACCAGCAGATCGGGGCGCCGTTCGAAAAGGTCCGCTCCCATTCCAACGAACTGGCTCCCCTGCCCGGGAAAGAGGACCGCGTAACCCAACGGGGGTCAGTTCTTCAGGGAGCCGACGAGGCGATCCACATCGTCGCGATCGACATCGCGATGGGTGACCAAGCGCAGCACCCCGACGAACGGCGGGTTGATCTTGATTCCCTCGGCGGCCAGGTCGGCTCGCCATTGCTGAGCCGGTAGCGGGAGTTTCTCGGGACGAACCTGCACCATGTTGGTTTCCACCGCGCCGAGATCAACCAGGCCGGGTACGGCCGCTTCGAGCTGCTCGCCCAGGTAGCGAGCTACCTCGTGATCTTCTTTCAGACGATCGCGATCACGCAACGCAATGCGGGCCGCGGCGGCGATCACGCCGACCTGGCGCATGCCCCCGCCGAGACGCTTGCGCAGATAGCGGGCCTCGTTCATCAATTCGTGGGTGCCGCAAAGAACCGAACCGATGGGCGCGCCGAGGCCCTTGGAGAAGCAGAACTGGACAGTGTCGGCGTTCTCGGCAAAGTTCTCAGCGGAAGTGCCCGATGCGGCGACGGCGTTGAACAAACGGGCCCCATCGAGGTGAATCGAAAGCCCGAGACCGCGAGCAGTTGCGCTCGCAGCCTTCATCACCTCGATCGGAATGACCTTTCCGCCCCGGAGATTGTGGGTGTTCTCCCAGATCAACAAGCGCATCCGGGGATAGAAAGCAGAGTTGGCCACGGCCTCTTCGACCTGAGCCGGGGTGATGCGGCCATCAGCTGTATCGACCGTCCGGAAGCCGACCCCGGAGAGGGCCGAGGCGGCACCTTTCTCGACGCTGCGGGAATGGATCCCGGGGTCGCAAAGAATGTCGTCGCCGGGTTTGGTCTGCATCATGATCGCGATCTGGTTGCCCATGGTCCCGGTCGGCATGAAGACGGCTTCTTCCTTGCCGACCACCGCCGCCGCTTCCTCCTCGAGAGCGTTGGCGGTGGGATCGTCGGAGTAGACGTCGTCGCCCAACGGCGCGGCCGCCATTGCCGCCAGCATCTCGGGAGTCGGACGAGTGACAGTGTCGGAACGGAAGTCGACCCCACCGTCTGCAAAAGCCATTGCAGAAGACTAAAGACGTAAGACAAAAGACAAAAGACGAGAGAAAGACCAGAGATGATGCACTCCAATGCGGCTGCGGTAGTTGAAGCCGCACGGAACGCGGGGCTCGAGATCGAGGTCCGGAGCTTTCCCGAGGGAACCCGGACTGCGGCCGAAGCAGCTCGTGCCGTTGGCTGCGAGGTGGGCCAAATCGTCAAGTCGTTGGTGTTTCTGGTCGACGCAAGCCCGGTCCTGGCTCTGGTCAGCGGCAGCAACCAACTCGACGAAGCGAAACTCGCCACGGCGAGCCGCGGGAACCACCGTGGCCCGAGCAGATGCCGATGAAGTACGCGTGGCGACGGGCTTTTCGATCGGCGGCGTGCCTCCGCTCGGCCACAACCTGAAGGTCTACGTCGACCGCGACTTGCTTCGATACTCCGAGGTATGGGCGGCGGCCGGAACCCCACGCGACGTGTTCGCAGTCGACCCGGCGACCTTGCAGCTTGCGATCGCCGGCGTCGTCGCCGACCTGGCCAGGAACTAAGGCCGCGACGGACTACAACCGCCAAAACTACAACAGGTCGAGCACCCGGCGGATACCCCGGACCGCCTGAGCGATCCGATGTTCGTTCTCGACCAGGGCGAAGCGGACATGGGAGTCTCCGCTGGGCCCAAAACCGACGCCGGGGCTCACTGCGACCTTGGCCCGGTCGAGCAAGATCGAGCGTGAACGCCATCGAGCCCAGCCTCGGCATAGGGGTCGGGGATCGCCGCCCAGACGAACATCGTCCCTAGCGGCTTTTCCACTTTCCAGCCGTTGCGGTTGAGCCCATCGACCAGCACGTCGCGTCGTCTTCGATAGGTTTCGTTGACCTCCCCGACGTAGGCGTCGCCTTCGTTGAGGGCGATGATCGAAGCAATCTGGATCGGTTGAAAAGTGCCGTAGTCGAGATAGCTCTTGAGCTTGCCCAGCGCAGCCACCGCGTCCCGATTGCCGACCATAAAACCCATCCGCCAGCCCGCCATCGAATGGCCCTTGGTGAGCGTGTAGAGCTCCACCGCGACCTCTTTGGCCCCGTCGACTTCGAGAAGGGACGGTGGCCGATATCCATCGAAGGCAGACGTCGGCATAGGCGAAGTCGTGCACCAGGAACGTTCCACGGTCGTGCGCGAACTGCACCAGTCGCTCGAAGAAGGCCGAGATCGACACACGTCGTGGTCGGATTGTGGGGGAACGAGCAGGATGATGACTCGGGGCGCAGGTCTCTTGCCCCAAAGCATCTTCGAGGGCTTCGAAATAGCCTCTCATCTGAGGACACCGGCGCCCGACGAACGTCGGCGCCAGCCATCTCCGGGGCATAAATGTGAATCGGATAGGAAGGTTCGGGCACCACGGCGACATCTCCCGGCTCGACCAGAACCCACAGCAGATGCGAGAGGCCCTCTTTGGCACCGATGGTGGCGATGACCTCGGTTTCCGGGTCGAGTTCAACCCCGAAGCGACGCTGATAACGCTCGGCCACCGCCCGCCGAAGATTGGGCAGGCCCCGACTGACTGAATAACGGTGGTTGCGCGGGTTGGTGGCAGCCTCGACGAGCTTGGCTACGACGAGCGGGTTGGTAGGGATGTCGGGGTTGCCAAAGCCGAGATCGATGACGTCTTCGCCCGCACGACGAGCGTCGAGTTTGCGCTGGTTCACAGTCCCGAAGACGTAGGGCGGCAGCTGGTCAACACGCCGGAAGTCCATCGAGAGAGGGTACCGGCCCAAGTAGTCAGCTAGGCAATCAGCGACGAAAGCAGTTCCCAACTGTGTCTTCGATTGGGCACCACCGACACGACCAACTCGTCACTTGTCTTGGCTAGTTCATCGAGCTGGACCTCGAGTGTTTCCGGGTCGCCCGCGAGAGCGCCCTCGGAGCCGCCACGCCGGTCGA
This sequence comes from uncultured Acidimicrobiia bacterium, assembly GCA_963840175.1. Classification (GTDB taxonomy): domain Bacteria; phylum Actinomycetota; class Acidimicrobiia; order Spongiisociales; family ZC4RG35; genus JACCTH01. Next base: position 496,204 of record CAWIXU010000006.1, on the reverse strand, counting down.
TCAGCTCCTCTAGCTGCGCTTTGTCCGGAGCCAGGAGCACCGTCCCGCCCCATGAAATCCGGAGCGGCCTCTTTGCCTGAGACCTCACGCCGGCGGCCTCTTCGGCAAACTCCTCGCTTGACGCGCCCCAGCAGTTCCAGCCATCCGCCAATTCGGCGGCGAGTGCGCGGATCTTGTGGTGCCTCCCACCGACCCAGATCTCGACCCCGGGGGCGTGCTGGCGGATAAGCGCAATCGTCTCGATCAAGACCTCCAGCCGCCGGTCGAGCCCCGGAGTCGGCATCCCATAGCGAGCAGACTCGTCGGCCGTCAATCGATCCCCCACCCCGAGGCCGATCGTCGTCCGCCCGGGAGCGATCGCCTCGAGAGTGGCTGCTATCGCGGCGGTCAGTTCCGGTGCCCGCATCGTCACACGGAGCACGAACGAGCCCACCCGTATTGAACTCAGCGCCGCAGCTGCGCCCAGAGTGCTGGCTGCCTCCAGGACCGGCCGGTGCGCGTCGCCAAGGGGGACCAGATGGTCGAACACGAAAACCCCGGCGAAACCGGCCGGATCCCCGACGAGATCAAGGAACGGTCGGGGGTCGGAACTGAATTGGGGCACGGTCACCGAGACCGGGATCATCAGGATCCGGCCAGGCGCCCCAGGAGAACTCGAATCTTGGCCGGTACGAGGTCGTTGGCGGTGCGCAGCACCGAACGCATCATCCCTAAGAGGTCCTGGGGGCCGTCCCAATGCTCCAGCACGATTTCCTCGCCTGCCCGCTCGACCAGATGGTTGAGAGCGAACACGATCAGGAAGAGATCGTCGATGATGCCAGCCACCGGGATCACTTCGGGCAGAAGGTCGATGGGGGACATGACGTATCCGATCGCCACCATCAGGACCAATTTCGAACGGCGCGGAACCCGTGGATCCTTGATCAAACGGCTGAGCAGCTTGATCAGGTTGGGGAGCATGAGGACCGAATCCCGGGCCAATTGACGAAGTTGCACTGCTGCTCCTCCTTGCGGTGGGATCACCTCATCGGCCCGAACCGAATTCGAGCGGGTGGCCGATGGTTGATCCCCTTGCATACCGGAAGGATAAGTGCCCCAAACCGCTATCCCCCAAACTCATGATCGGCGAGCATCGCCGCGCCGATCGCTCCCGCCCAGATCCCGTGGACGCCAGGAAGGATCTCTGGCGGCAAACGCTGCCCAAACCGATCATCTGTGCTCAAGCGCACGAGTTCGTTTCTCGCCGAAGCTAGGAGCTTGTCCCCGTGGTCGACGAGCAGCCCTCCGCCGACGACGATCACCGCGGGATCGAGAATCGTGGACAAGTTGAAAAGGCCGCGGCCAAGCCAGAGGCCTGCTGTGTCAAGCACTCTCGAGCTCGATCCTTGTTCGGCGAGTTGCCAGCCAGACACCAGCGTCTCCCAGCAGCCCCGTCGGCCACAGCGGCACAGCTTGCCTTCCACCTCCAAGACCATGTGGCCAACTTCACCCGCAAAGGCGTGGCCCCGGTACACGTCGCCCCGGGTCCAGAGTCCAGCACCTATTCCGGTTCCGAGCATGACCACCAACACCGGGTCCCGCCGTAGTCCGGCGGCTTCGGCTCGGGTGGCGCAATTTGCGTCGTTGTCGACTGCGACCGGGCGACCCAGCGCGTGTGAAAGCAGATCGCCGAGCGGTACATCGGTTCCGTTCAGATGGGGAGCCCACGACAAAACGCCTCGCCCGTGGTCGAGCAGACCGGCGACACCGACTCCGATCCGTTCGTCGGAAGCCGCCATCTCTACCAATGCCTCGGTGAGCTGTTGGGGCCAGTCAGGATCTATCTCGAGCTCGCGCCGTTCTTCGACTTCATCAAGCTGGCGCCGGACCAATTTGATCCGGCTGCCGCCGACATCGGCCCCCAGAGTCATCGTCCTACTCGATGTCGATGCGTTGGCGGGGAGGCGGTTCGTCCTCGGCGCTCTCCTTGCCGACCCGGGCGAGTTCATCAAGCACTGCCGACACCGCCTTCAATCCTTCAACGCCGGCGAGTGCCAGGTGATAGACGGCGCGTTTGCCGGCCCGGCGGAGGGCGTCGACGGTCTCCGATTCGATGATCACTTCTTCGTTCTTTTCCTGATCGGAGCGGCGCCAAAGCTGACCCGCAGCAATCCTTTCTCGAGCTTCGCCCGAGTCACTTCTCGTCGGCGGAGCGTGTCCGGGAGAACGAACGACCGCCGGTATGGCCCGACCTGCAGGAACAGTTCGGATCCGTGGCGGAACACATCGAGGTCGCCGCGGTCGACGAAGGGGACCTTCATCTCCATGACGATCTCGCCGCCTTTCTCGGTGACTTTGAAGGGGCTCTTGGCGGTGAAGCCGGTGATCGGATCCTTCGCCCCGTAGAGCTCCTCGGCCATCTGTCGCAGCTTGTCGACGCCGACCATTTCGTCGTCGAAGAGCCGCAGGCGCAAACGGGGAACGTCGGCAAAGCCGGAGTCGATCGCATCGAGATGGCCCTTTTGGATGGAACGCCATCGATCGAAGTAGGGATCGGACACCGCATCGGGCAGGACCCGGTTGACAACCACCGAGTCGACCCCGTAGCCGAACAACCCGAGATAGGTGAAAGTGCGGCGAGCTTCGTCGATGACCATTTTCTCGGGATTGACGACCAATCGGGCGGACGTCGTCTTCGGGTCGGAGAGGAGGGCTTTGACTTTCTCCACTCCCTCGAATACCGACTGGGCAGCCTGATAGACATTGTCCTCTGGCATCGGCAGGTCGGTGAGCCGGGTGAGGAACGGTCGGGCAGCCTTCATCAGACGGCGTTCCGCCGGCATGACCCGCTCGAAGTACCAGCTGAGCACTTCCGGCAACGAAAGCAACCGCAGGGTTTCGGCGGTCGGGGCGCAGTCGACGACGATGACGTCGTAGTTGCCGCTCCGGGCGTGCCGGTCGACCTCGAGGAGGGCAAAAAGCTCATCCATGCCTGGGAACACGAGAAACTCCTCGGCCTCGATGCCGGTCACACCGCCCCAGTCGAAGACCTGCATGATCTGGTCGCGGATCGACCCCCAATGGCGGTCGAGCTGGGACTGGGTGTCGATCTGTTGGCCGGAAAGCGAGGGGAAGATCTCGCTTTCGACGTCCCCGAGCGGGACAGCCAGGGCGTCGGCCAACGAATGGGCCGGATCGGTCGAGGAGACCAACACCCGGTGACCGCGATCAGCGGCCGCGACCGCAGTTGCTGCGGCCACTGTCGTCTTACCAACACCGCCTTTGCCGGTGACCAGGATGACTCGCACTGGCAGCCAGCTTATGCCATCCGATCACCTTCGCTCCTAGCCGGCGAGCTTCTCGACACGCTTGCGCAAGCCGCGCAAGGCGGTGCCGACGAATTGTTTCTCGGCCTGGCGGCGGAGAAAGCCAGGAATCGTGAAAGACGGCTCAACCCGCAGGCCATAGACGACCTCGGTGCGGCCCTCGCCGCCATCGTTGAAGACGTAGGAGCCTTCGAGCTCGTTGAGATCGGGTCCCGGCTCGGCGACCCAGCTCATCGAGTTGGGCTCGTCGTAGGTGTATTTGAGGACGTAGGTGATCTCCTTGATCATGCCGTCGACTACGAACCGGGCGCGGGCGGGGCGACCCTTCTTGTCCTTTTCGAGAACTTCGACTTCCTTCACCCCGGTGGCCCACTCGTGATACGAGTCAAGATCGGACGCGACCGCAAAAACCTGCGCGGGCGTTGCCGAGACCTCAATCGATTCGACGGTGCCTTCAACCATGTCCGCGCAAGAGATTACCGAAAGGGTTGAGTTGAGTTGCTAGGTCTTAGACATCAGACGTCAGATTTCAGACTTCTGAATCTGATGTCTGACGTCTGATCTCTGATGCCTTCACTTGCCGTTCTCGGAGAAGTGCATCCAGTCCTTCAGGGTCTGCCAGTTCCCTCCCCACTCCCAACCCATGCCCGCAAAAGCGTCGATGATCGCGATTGCGCCAGGATCTTCGGGGACCAGCATGCCGGGGCGTAGGTTCGCTCGATCGGTATACGCCATGGCCAGCTCCGGAACGACAACCTCTCCTCGCCAATAAGGGTTGTGGAACGGATTGAGGTCGATGGCGAGACCGTAAGCATGCATCGACCAGCCGCTGTCCTGGGCGACCACCGGGCGGCAAACAAAGCTGGTGGTGTCGTTCCAATCGCCTGTCGGTGGCGCATCGAGCTCGGGGAAAGTGATCACTCGCATCTGCTCGAGCGGGAACCGCTGCTCATAAATCACGCGAAACACGTCGACCATTTGTTCACCGAACTCGGCATTGACGATGAGCTCGCCGAGGTGAGGCTCGCCGTCGAAGCCGTAGAAGGACACCACCAGATAGGAAAGGTCGTCGACCCCGACCGGACACTCCTCCCGCCAGGTTGAGCGATGAAGCACATCGGGCGGGATCGGGCCAAAGGTGCCGACGAACTCGGTCGAAGCGGGTGGATCCAGCAGATCAATGGTCGGAAAACGGCGATTGATCATTTCGACCGGGGTCGATTGGATCTCGCCGAGACCGTCGGCTCGCTCGGGCAAGACCCTCGTTCCGAGCCAGTCGGGTCGAACGGTGCCCGGTTCCGGTGGGACCGTCGTGGTGGTCGGAGTGGGGAGGGTTGTCGCCGGTGTCGAGGTCGTCGTCACCACGGCGGCCGTCGTCGCCGCCAAAAACGATCCGGTTGGAGCCACCGTTGTCGTCGTTTCTGGCTCGGGCTGGGGTTGAGAGATACAGGCAGCCAGCAACAGCGGCCAAACCGCGACTTTTCTCACGGAGTGAACTCGACTGGCCGCCCGGTGGCCCGAAAGTAGCCGACGTTGCGACAAATCGTCCGCCCGACCCGCCAAGTCGTGGCCTGCGGCTGGTGAACATCGCCGAAGAAGTGAAAGCGCGGCTGGAATTTCCGGAGGTAGTCGAGGATTGGTTGCGAGCTTCGTTCCTGCCGACCCGTGATGACATCGGTGCAGAGCGCATCGATCTGGGGAGGCAGATGAGAACAGAGGATTTCGGCGGGACCAAGGCGCTCGAGCTTGTCGACCATTTCGTCGTCGCGACACCTCTCCTGCTGCGCCGATCGGAGTTGCGATCCCGCCCCCAACGAATCCCACGGTCACCCCTTCAATCTCGTGGACTTCGCCGTCGACAAAGCGCATCGTGGGCGGAAGCGCCGCCGCGAGAAGCTTGGGGTTGTCGACGTTGCCGAAGGTGCAAAAGCCGACCGCTCCAGTCAGGGCCTGTTCACAGAGTCGATATTCGGCTTCCACGCCCTGTCGGATCGCCTCTCTCACCTCATCGCGGCGATCGCCCGCGGCTTCGCCCCATGCGTCCCGCATCGCCTGATAATCCCCGCTGGCCCGATGACCCGCCACCTTGGCCCCGAACTGTGGACCAAGCACGTCGACGATGATGCCCTCGCGGGTTCGGTAATCGAGAAGGTTGATCAGGTCACCCAAAATCAAAAGGGTTTCACCACGGCCAACCACGGCACGAAGTGCATCGAAGGCACCGTGCACATCGGAGACCAGCAACACGACTACTGATCCGCGGGCGGGATTTCCGGCATTGCGCTCGTTGCCGGTCGAGGTCGATCGACCCAACCTGCGTACCAGGCGGCGGCGCCCGCTCCGAGCACAGCCAGCAGAAGTGCAAGCGGCCAAGAGAAATCACGAGGGGAGAACTCGGCCGACATACCCGCGATCCCAAAGCCCACCAGTGCGGCCACCAGCCGCCGACCCCGGAGACCAAACCGGCGGTCGGGATCGAGTTGGGGCCGCTCGTTTCCGAGATAAACCGAGAAGATCCAGGCAATCAGCGCGGAAATCCCAACTACTAAGGCGACGGCGTAGACCTTGACCACCGGTTTTCAGGTTAGAACGGGCTCAGATTCAGCCCGTGACCGCTCCGGTTTCGGCCGAGCCAACCAGACGGGCGTATTTGGCCAGCACCCCGCTCGTGTAACGGGGTGGCTGCGGTTTCCAGTTGGCTTGCCGTTCTGCCAACACCTCGTCGTCCACTAGGACATCAAGTCGGCGAGCCCCGATGGAAGCTCTGATGCGGTCGCCTTCCTCCACGAACGCCAGCGGGCCACCCATCTCCGATTCGGGGGCTACGTGTCCGATGCAAAGCCCGGTCGTCCCTCCCGAAAAGCGCCCGTCCGTAACAAGGAGAACGTCCTTGCCAAGTCCAGCCCCTTTGATCGCGGCGGTGATCTGCAGCATTTCCCTCATCCCCGGCCCACCCCTGGGTCCCTCGGTCCGAATGACGACCACATCGCCTGGCCGGAGCCGGTGGGCAAACAAGGCTTCAAGCGCGAGCTGCTCACCGTTGAAAACCCGGGCCGGTCCCTCGAATATGTCGAGCTCGATGCCGGCGGTCTTCACCACGGCACCTTCCGGGGCCAGATTGCCTCGCAGGATCGCGATTCCGCCTTCGGCTGCGATCGGATCGGAGAGCGGCCGGATCACCAACTGATCTGGGGGCAATCGCACCTCAGCCAGGTTCTCGCTCATGGTCTTGCCGGTCACGGTGAGCGTGTCGCCGTCGAGCAGGCCCTCATCAAGCAGGGCGCGCAGCACCACTGGCACTCCCCCGATCCGATCGAGATCAACCATGTGGAATAATCCGAACGGCTTGAGGTCGCCGATGTGGGGGGTGCGCCGGCTGATTCGATCGAAATCCTCGAGGGCGAGGTCGACCCCGGCCTCGTGCGCGATCGCCAGAAGGTGGAGAACCGCATTGGTGCTCCCACCCAACGCCATGACTGTGGCGATCGCGTTGTCGAAGGCCGGTCGGGTCATGATTTGACGAGGGCGAATGTTGTTCTCGAGCAAACTCATCACGGCTTCACCCGATCGGCGAGCGAATTCGTCGAGTCGAGGATCGTCAGCAGGAACCGCCGCGGATCCCGGCAGCGACATTCCAATCGCCTCTCCGACCGACGCCATGGTGTTGGCGGTGAACATCCCCGCGCAGGAGCCAATTCCTGGGCAGGCGTGGCGTTCGATCTCGCCAAGCTCGTCGAGATCGATATCGCCGGTGGAGTAGGCGCCAATCGCCTGGAAAACGTCGACGATCGAAATGTCCTTATCGCGGTGCCGGCCCGGACGCGATGAACCGCCATAAAGAAATACCGAAGGGAGATTTGTCCGCGCCGCCGCCATCAGCATCCCCGGCAGCGACTTGTCGCACCCGGCGATGGTCACCATTCCGTCGAATCGCTCCCCGTGCATGACCAGCTCAACCGAATCAGCAATCACCTCCCGACTGACGAGCGATGAGCGCATACCTTCGTGTCCCATCGAGATCCCATCGGAGACAGCGATGGTCGTGAAGATCAGCCCGACCCCCTCACGGGCGATGACGCCCTCTTTGGCTGCCTCGCAGAGACGGGGGCCTGACAGGTTGCAAGGAGTGACTTCGTTCCCAGCCGAAACCAGTCCTATTTGAGGCTTGTCGAAGTCGGCATCGGTGAGCCCGACCGCCCGCAGCATCGCCCGGGCGCCGGCCTTGGCCGGACCTTCGGTGACATCCTGAGAATGGATCTTGCATTCGCGATGGCCCAAATGGTACGACTTGGGGTACGGGCCGGAGACCAGAGGTCGGGACAAGTAAGGTCTTTGGCTTGCAAATTCCCACCCTTCCGCAGATGGAGTTCGCCATTCCCGCGGCGATGGCGCGCACGGTCGAACTCGCGTACAACCTGTGGTGGTCGTGGAGCGAGTCGGGGACGAGTCTGTGGTCGAACCTCGACCCGCCAGTGTGGGAGCAACTGCACAACCCGATCGACGCTGCTGAACACGATCGAACACAGACAATGGCAGGTGGTCAGTCAGATCGAGGCAGTGCAGGAGCGATATCAAACCGCCCTATCGGATTTCGACGAGTACCTCAAGGACGAGGACACCTGGTATCGAAGGCAAAAGCAGACGCTCGCCGGTCCTGTCGCCTACCTCTGCACCGAGTTCGGCGTTCATGCCTCGGTCCCTTTCTACTCGGGTGGTCTCGGCATCCTGGCTGGCGACCATCTCAAGTCCGCCTCCGATCTGGGGATACCGCTCGTCGGCGGTCGGGTTGCTCTACCGACGCGGCTATTTCCGCCAGGAGATCGAAGCCGGCGGCGAGCAGCAACACATCTATCCCTCGCTCGACGTGCGCCGGCTGCCGGTCCGTCCAGTCGAATCGCCCACCGGTGGACAGCTAAGGGTCGAAGTCGAGTTTCCTGGCCGCATCGTCCAGGTCGCGGTGTGGAAGCTCGACATCGGTCGCGTCCCCTTGCTGTTGCTCGATACCGACATTCCGGAGAATGATGTCTCCGATCGGCCGATCACCCACACCCTTTACGTGCGCGGGCGTCCGATGCGTCTCTGCCAGGAGATCGTGCTCGGCATCGGCAGTGTGCGGGTCCTCGAAGCTCTGGGGATCAAACCTTCGGTGTGGCACATCAACGAGGGCCATGCGGCTCTCGCCATTCTCGAATTGATCCGGGCGAGAACCACCGCCGGCTCCGAGCTCACCGAGGCGTATGACTCGATCAAGCAGCAAACGATCTTCACCCTCCACACTCCGGTCCCGGCCGGGAATGAGGTATTCGATCGATCGCTCACCGATTACTACCTCCAACCGTTGCTCGACAGAATGCCGGTCAAGGCCGAGCAGCTGGCAGATCTGGGAGTGGCCAAGGGCGACACCAACCGATTCGACCTCGGTGCGCTGGCCATCGAAATGTCGTCGGTCGTCAATGGCGTCAGCAAGCGCCACGCCGAGATCGCCACCGCCGACTGGGAGTATTTGATCGGCGGACCCGCCCATGCCGTCACGAACGGCGTTCATACCCCGAGCTGGATCGGACGCGACTCCGGTGACATCCTCACCGATCGCTTTGGCCGCAACTGGCCGTCGGTGCTGCTCGATGATCGCAAAGCCGCGACACATATCGCCGAACTCACGCCTGCCGAGATCTGGTCGATGCACCAAGTCCGTAAGGAGATCTTCACCAACTTCGTCCGCGGCCGGCTGCGCCGCCAGTTCGCCCGGCACGGAGTCTCGCCCGACGAATTGCGCGAAGTCGACGAAATGCTCCCCAATGATCGCCTGACTCTCGGCTTCGCCCGTCGCTTTGCCTCCTACAAGCGGGCGACGCTTGATGTTCACCGATCTCCCGCGCTTCGAAGCCTTGGTGACCAACCCCGACAAACCGGTCCAGGTCGTGTTTGCCGGCAAGGCTCACCCCGCCGACCGGCCGGGCCAGGACTTCATCCGCCAGATCTACGACCTCTCCCAGCGACCATCGCTCAAAGGTCACATCTTCATGCTCGAGGACTACGACGCCCGCATGGCCCGGTTCATGGTCCAGGGCGTCGACGTCTGGGTAAACAATCCCGCGGCCCCCGATGGAGGCGTCCGGCACCTCAGGAATGAAAGCGGCGATCAACGGGACCCTCAACCTCTCGGTGCTCGACGGGTGGTGGGTCGAGGGGTACAACGAAGCCAAACGGTTGGGCGTTCGGATCACCCGATGGCAATCACGACCAGGACGGCGGAAGATCAAGCCGACTGCGGTCGCCTTTTACGACCTGATGGAAGACGAAGTGGTTCCGGCCTATTACGACCGGAACAAAGACGGCGTCTCCGACCCGCTGGACCAAGATGATGCAGGAGTCGGTCGCGTCGTCCCTGGTTGAGTTCTCGAGCCACCGCATGGTGGCCGATTACGCCAACCTCGCCTACTTCCCGATGGGCACCCGGCCGAGTTCCTGAAGCACGCGGGGATCGGTTTCAGCCTGGGCCCGCTGAGTGCAGCAGCTTCGCCTCGGCGCCGCCAAGTCGACCGAGGCCCACAGCGCGTGAGTGCGCAGGAGCCAATCGGGATGACTGACGTAGGGTCCGACCACGCTCGTCATGTCCGTTCACTGAATTGCCGGCCGCGATCAGAGCGTTGCGTCGAATGATGCGAGGATCACGGTCGGGCAGGAACCAATGGCCGAAATGCTCGAGCAAAGTCCAATCCGATGCCCACAGCACCCATCGGAGATCGAAGCTTCAGCCCCATCGTTTTCACCGAGAGCGTGCAGCGGGCGTCCCGGCGGACACGCATCGAGACAGTCGTCGCAGCCATAGAGCCGCTGGCCCATCGGAACGCGGAGCTCGAGTCGGAACGACCCCCGCGTCTGCGCCCATGCCGCCAGGCAGAGACGGGCGTCAAGGATGCCGGGTGCGACGAGGGCCCCGGTCGGGACACGCGGCAGACAGGCCGAACAGCTGCCGCATCCTCGCTCCATCGGCGGGTCGGGATCGATCCGCAGACTGGTTACGACCGAACCCAGCAGGAACCACGGTCCCGAGCCCCGGAGCGAGAACCATCGTGTTCTTCCCCCACCAGCCGATACCGGCGCGAACCGCGGCGGCGCGGTCGACCAGGCGGTTGTCGTCACACAACACCTCTGCTTGGTGTCCCTGATCGACAAGCACTTTCTGGATTGCGGCGAGAGCCTCGCGGAGCGGCGCGTATCCCGGCCATCTCGCCGCGGCAGCAACCCGTCCTCCGCGATCCCCAGTCTGGGCTGAAGGTTTGTAGGACCTAGCCGCAACCACGAGGGACTCCGCCCAAGGAAAATGTCGCCGCAGATCGGTCGCCCCCTTGGGGTCGGCATAGGTGAATGCGAGACGGTTGCTCAGTCCTTCGTCCTTGCGACGGCGGATGTCGGCCTCGACGTCCTCGAACGGCGCTACTGAGGCAAAGCCGATGCGGTCAAGCCCGGCGGCGGTCCCGACCGAGCGGAGGAGGGTCCTCATCCCTCTGTTCTAGCCGGGGATCGACGACAAGGCGCAACGGGGGCACCAGTCCCTCGTCGGCCAGCAGGTCGAGCGCCTCCATCTCCTCGGTCTCGAGATCGAGCGACGACCCCGAGTGAAGGATGAAGGTCACGACACAGTCCTCGCACAGATTGGTCTGGTAGCCGACGCAGGTGTGACAGTCGATCTGCATGAGGGGACCGTACGGGAGGGGTGGGACAAAAAGAGAGGAGTCAGGGATCAGGGGTCCCGAGGGGGCGGCGTCGTCGTGGGCGATGTGAGCTAGCTGGCGCCAGATGAGCACCACGAAGATGGCGGACCCGACGAAGGCGAACCAAAACGGCGCCGTCACTCCCCACCTTTGCGCCAGCACTCCCCCGAGCGCCGATCCGATCACCAGCCCGCCGAACACACCGACGAGGTTGACCGATCCGACCCGTCCTTGCAGTTCGTTGGGAACTGCCCGCTGGCGCACCGTGATCGAGGTCGTCCCCCAGACGAAGGCATGGGCCCCAAAGAGAAAGAAGATCACCATTGCCACCCACGGAGTTGTTGTCAGCGCCAAGGTGAGGTGGGTGAACGTCTCGATGATCAGTCCGATCCGCATGATGTTGCCCAGGGTCACGTGCGTCGGTGTCAGCCAGCCGTAGGAGATGGTTCCCACGATGCCGCCGAGGGCCATGACGGTTGTGATCAATCCAAATCCGACTTCGTCTAGTCCCAGTCGTCTTCGGGCGTAGAGGACCAGCACCGACCACGCCGCGCCAAACGTGATGTTGAAGGTGAAGATCGTGAGCACCAGGGTGCGTATCGCGGCATGGCGCCACGTCCAGCTGAAGCCTTCTGCGATGTCGGTGTGAATTCGAGTAGAAGCTTCACGATCGCGGCGGTGATCGGGCAGGGCGACCCGCGCGACCAGGATCGCCCCGCGAGCAATAGGACCGGCTGCGCGACAAAGGGCCAGGCCATGCCGGCTGCAAAAAGCCCGGCTCCCAGAGGCGGTCCAGCCAGCTGGTTGACCGTGACGAAGCCGGTCTGCAGCCGCGAGTTGGCGACTGACGAGATCGTCACGGTGGACGATCATCGGCAACAAAGTCGTCGACGCGTTGTCAGCGAAGAGTTCGGCGGTGCCGAGCAGGAACAGCGCCAGTCAAAATCAGCCAAATCGATACCGCACCGGTCGAAACCGCTATGGCCAAGAACACCAGGATGACGGCGCGAACGAGATCGACGGTGATCACGATCGCTTTGCGATTCAGCCGATCGGTGAGCGCTCCGGCATAGAGCCCGAAGAGAAGAGGTGGCGCCCACTGCAGCAGCGCGGCCAGCGCGACAAGGAAGGCCTGGTCGGTTTGCGACGCCACCAGCAGTGGACCGGCGGCCAGGGCAATACCGTCGCTGAGGTTCGAGCTCCACGATGAGGCCAGCAGCCAACGGAAACTGTTGCCCAGGCGACGCGGAACCAACGTTTCGATAAGTCGTGCCCGAAGTCCCATGTGAGCTCAGATCGGCCCGATCAAGACTGACACGGTCAAACTGGCCCGAGATCTGAGCTCGGCAGCCACGCAATGTCGGGCGGGAAAAACACATCGAGGGTCCAGTCGATGGCGACCCGCGCCCGGCGCAGCATCGTCGGCAATTGCATGAGGTAGTAGGTCCGCCAGAGAAACCAGCCGATCAGCCCGGAAACTGGAAAGCCGAGCACCTTGCCGACGGCGTTGTGATGACCGAGGGAGACGAGCTCACCCTTGGTGTGATAGCGGAAGGGCTCGACTTCGAGCCCGTTGAGAATCGCGGGAAGGTTTCGTCCGAGGTAGCGACCCTGTCGCAAGGCAAATTGAGCCGTCGGCGGGGAAAAGCCCCCTAGGCCAGTCGGCGATTGCGCGGCGTCGCCCACGGCGAAAACCCCATCCACTCCGGTCCGAAAGTGGCCGTCGACCAGCGGTCGGCCCTTGTCAACCACGATGCCGCTCCGGGAGAGGAGCGGATGGGGTTTGACCCCAGCGGCCCAAATCACGCTCTCGGCCTCGACCCTGCGACCATTGGCCAGAACCAGTCCGCCAGCGTCGACGGACGAGACCGCCGCTCCCAGTTCCAGCCGTACCCCGCGCTGCTTGAGCGCTCTCGCCGCAGCACTCGACAGGGACGGCGGTAGCGCGGGCGTGACCCGATCGACCGCATCCACCAATGTCACGGAAGGAGTTGCACCCGATGCATAGAACCGCCGATGGACTTCGCCCAGAAAGTCGGCCAGTGACGCCGTCACCTCCGCCCCGGAGTAGCCCGCACCGACGATCGCCACGGAAGTCGTCCCCTTGGCTTCCATCTGTGCGAGCAATCGGTTTCTGATCCGCAGCGCATCGACGATGGTCTTGAACGGGAGGGCGTGCTCGTCAACTCCGGGCACTCCGAAGGTGTTGGACACCGAACCGATGGCGATCACCAGCACATCTCCGGAGATGGTGCGCTCTCCCCCCTCGAAGTAGGGCGCAACCTTCAAGCTGCGCGAGCTCGCGTCAATCGACTCGATCACCCCTTGGACTACCTCGGCGCGCGGAGCGATCTGACGAAGGGGAGCAATGATGTGCCGGGGATCTACATCCCCTGCGGCGACCTCGGCGAGCATCGGCGTGAAGAGAAGGAAGTTGTCGGAAGAGACCAAGGTGACATCCACGCCCGCACGTCCCAGTCCCACGGCCACGCGCGATCCGGAGAAACCGCCTCCTGCGACAACGACTCGCATGGAGCCCAACCTAGAACCCTCGGCGCTGCCTGCGGTTAGTTGTCAGGGCGCGAGAAGGGTGAGAGCAACTTCCTCACCATCGACCCGGCCGGAGGCAGTCGCCACGGCCACATGGTCGTAGTCGTTCCAGGTGAACTGCAGGCGCCCGCTGGCGGCACCCTCGAAGCGCACCTCCGCTTCGATTGCTCCCGTGAACCGGTCCCAGACGACGCTCCCCGAAACCTTCAGGTCGTTCACAAACTCGAGCTTGCGGAGGTCGAACTCGACCTGGTCGAATCCGGTGGAGGAGAACTTGCCCCCACGGAGCCCGACTCCCGATTCACCGGCCATGGTCATCCAGCGCGGAAAGATGTCGCCGACGGTGTCGAGCACTGCCCGGGTCACGCGGCCGGCATGAGGAGACGCTCCCTCGGCAGGCACGACATCGGCTAGATGCGTGGGGAATGATTCAACGGTCCGCACTTCCTGATAGGCAGAGGCGACACAACTGACATCGCCAACGTCGCCGCCGGTGGCGACGAAGCGAACCGCTATCGCGGAGGCGCATCCCTGATAGTCACCCAGGGCAACGACATGGGCAACATTCGGGACCTCGAGATAGGTGGAATTCGGAAAGTGGCTCGCCGCCCAAAGCGACGCCTCAGGAGATGTGATCGAATCGAGGTCGCCCACCATCACCAGCACCGGGACGGTGGGATATTCGGGCGGCCCACCACCCGACTGATTTGGGAGCGGGGGTACCCAGCGGTCGGGAGCGGGCCACGGCAAACAGAAGTAGCTCTCGGAGGACCAGCTCGACAGGAGCCACTCATCCACCGTGAAGGGATAGAACGCCTCGGGATCGCTGACCTTGAGTGCGTTGACCGTCGCTTGGTACTGGGCCTCGCGGTCAGGACGCGCCCGCGAACCGATCCCACAACTGGGGGTAGTCGTTGCAAGCCGTTGCGACATAGAGCGCTTCGGAGTACTCCGCCACCGGACCGGCATCACCCCACCAGGTCTGCTCGGCCATGATTCGCAAGAGCGGAGCGGGATCACCTTTGTCGAGCCAGGCTTGACCAGCCGCATCGAGCTCGCGATAAACGGCATAGCCGTATGTCGCCGTGCCCATCAGAAAGCCGAGCTCGGGCACATCAATCGTCACCCGGTGGCGGACTCCATCGGCGTCGAAGGCTTTGCCGGTCAACGGTTCAACCGCGAGAGCGTCTGCGAGCTCGCGTAACCGAACGATGGGATCACCGCCCAACCCGGAGCAGCCCGGGTCGCGCTTGCAGGCCGTTTGGAACGAAACGACGATCGCCCGCGAGATGTCGCGATACCAGGGGTCGAGACCTTCGACCGGATATGCCGCATCCAGGGTGACGGTCCTAACTCTCGTGGGATGCCGGACGGCAAAGGTTTGAGCGAAGTACGTGCCGTATGAATCTCCGTAGAGGTCGATCTGATCGATCGCGAGGTAGTCCAGAACCGCGGCCATGTCATCGGCGGCGAACGCGGATCCGTAAAGATCACTGGCCCCGCCCAGCTTCTCGGCGCAGGTTTCTACGGCGACCGCGTATTCGCCCTGGTAGTTCTGGAGCAAGCGACATCTAATCGGCTGGGAGAGACCGGTGCCTCGATTGTCGACCAACAAGATGTCGCGGGTGTTGCGCAATGGTTCGTAGAGCTCGAGGTACCAATCGGCACTCGCGGTCGTCGTGTAGCCCGGGCCCCCCTCGACCGCCACGATCGTGCCCTCCGAGTCGCCCGACCGGGCCGGGTAAAACTGAAAGCCGATTTCGATCGTGCCTGCCTCGGGATCGGCTGGGTCGAGCGGGCGGGTGATCGATCCGCAAAGGACTTCTGACAGGTCGCGACACGGTTTCAGCTGCGGTGCACTTAGATCGGCTCGCAGTTCGGCGGTGGCGAACGCCGCGGTGGCCGCCAAAGCGGCGACCAAAGTCAGAATCGCGGAGGCCAACAGGACCCATCGCCGCATGTGCGCGCACGCTACCAGCCGGCTGTGACATAACCTCGGGCCGTGGCCGACATGGTGCAACAGCCGCTCACGATCTACGACCTGCAATCGCGCGAGGACGCCAAGATCGACATTCGCCGCTTGCCCGACCTGGTCCGGCGGGCGTCCCGCCTCGTTCTCACCGCGGGCAGACGGGAGTTCGTTGTTTCGACTGCGTTGCAGGTTCTGTCGGCCGCTGCGATCGGGGTGCAGCTCCTTGTCGGGCGCGGCGCACTCCAGGAACTGCTCGAAACCGATCGGTCGGGGTCCGGGTTAAGCGCGGTGGCTCCCTGGGCCGTCGGTCTGGCGGCGCTGACGGCGCTCTCGCTTTTTGCCTCCGCCGTTCAGCGTGAGCAGCAACAGATCCTCGGCGAGCTGGTCAGCCGTTACATGCACGGACGGGCACTGGCCATCGCGGCCAAAGTCGAGCTCGCCGCATTCGAGCACCCCGATTTCCACAACCGGCTGCAACGGGTCCAAACGGGATCACATCAGCCGCTGAACATGGTCTTCGGTGTGAGCGGGCTCATTTCGGCGCTCGTCGGTGTCATGGGGGTTTCAGTTGCGCTGATCGCCATCGAACCGCTGTTGATTCCGCTGGTACTCACTGTGCTCCTCCCGGCGTGGTTGGCAGCATCTCGGCGGAGCTCCGCGTTTTGGAGTTTCTTCTGGCGGATGACTCCTTCAGACCGGGAACGCAACTACGTCGGGAGTCTTCTCAGCGGACGCGACGAGGCCAAAGAAGTCCGCGCCTTCGGCCTGGCGCGGCTTTTGCTTGATCGCTGGAATCGGCTTTTTGACCACCGGCTTTCCGAGCTCCGCAAGGTCGCCCGCCGCCAGCTTTTCTTCACTCTGTTGTCGACTGCTGCCATTGGAGTGTTGTTGGGAGCGATCATCCTGCTCGTTGCGTTGCTCGCGTCGAGCGGCCGGGTCACTCTCGCCGAGGCTGGTGTGGCCATCGCCGGCATTGCCGTGGTTGGGGCCCGGCTCGCCGGCGCCGGATGGTCGGTGAGCACGCTTTCCGAAGCCGGCTACTACCTCGACGACTTCGATATCTTCCTGGGACTGGGCCGCGAACCGGCTCCGGCGACGGGCGCCACTCCCCGGGATTTCACCCAGATCACGGCCACCGATGTGACCTTCACCTATCCAAGCGCGAGCGAGCCCGCTTTGGTCGACGTCTCACTCCACATCGACCGTGGCGAGGTGGTCGCCCTCGTCGGCGAAAACGGATCCGGGAAGTCGACGTTGGCCAAACTTCTCGCTGGCCTCTACCGACCCGACGTCGGCTCGGTGGCGTGGGATGGCGTCGACATTTCGTCCTTTGATCAAACGGAGTTCAGCCGGCAGGTGGCGATCATCTTTCAGGACTTCCTGCGCTATCACCTCTCGGCCTCCGACAACATCGGTCTCGGCCGGCACGAGGCGGCCGGCGATCGCGAGGCGATCAGCGGCGCGGCCAACCAGGCCGGGGCCGATGGCTTCATCGAGAAACTGGCACAGGGCTACGACACCTTGCTCGGCCCTGAGTTTCTCGGCGGGGTCGACCTCTCGGTCGGGCAATGGCAGCGAATGGCGCTGGCCCGCGCCTTTTTCCGCAACGCTCCGCTGGTCATCCTCGATGAACCGACCGCAGCCCTCGACGCCCGCGCCGAGCACGAGCTGTTCGAGAAGATTCGGAGTCTGCTTGCGGGCCGGACGGTGCTCCTCATCTCTCACCGTTTTTCCTCGGTCCTCACCGCCGACCGCGTCTACGTCCTGCACGAGGGCCGGGTCGTCGAGGAAGGCACCCATCACGAACTTCTGGCCGCCGACGGCCGCTACGCCGAGATGTTCAACCTCCAGGCCGCTTCCTACCTCGGCTAAAGAGGGTTTTTATCAGCCAGACCCACACTCTCTGTACGGCGGTTTGGACGCGGAGAACGAACTTTCCCTCGGAGGCTTCGCGCCGATATACTCCGTAGGCAATGACCGCAGTGACATCAACTCTGGCGATTCTCGTACTTCCGTAGCGCACACGCTCCAACCCGCGTGTGCGCCTTCACAGCCCTCCCCTCGGGAGGGTTTTTCATTACCTAACCAAGGCAAAGAGGAAACCATGACCAAGATGACCGGAGCTCAGGCACTCATCGCCTCACTCGAGCACGAGGGCGTCGACGTCGTATTTGGCGTCCCCGGCGGCGCCATCCTGCCCGCCTACGACCCGCTTCTCGACTCCCCCATTCGTCACGTTCTCGCCCGTCACGAACAGGGGGCGGGGCACATGGCCGAAGGCTATGCGTGGGCCACGGGCCGGGTCGGGGTATGCATCGCCACCTCCGGTCCGGGAGCGACGAACCTCGTCACGCCGCTGGCCGATGCGTTGATGGACTCTGTGCCGATTGTGGCAATCACCGGCCAGGTCCCCACCAGTGCTGTTGGTAACGACGCCTTCCAGGAGGCGTACACCACCGGGATCACGATGCCGGCGACCAAACACAACTACTTCGTGACCGATCCCGGCGAGATCACCGATGTCATCCACGAGGCTTTTCACATCGCCTCCACAGGCCGACCAGGGCCGGTGCTCGTCGATTTGCCCAAGGACATCCTTAACCAGTCCACGACCTGGCACAGGCCCAACGATCTAGCTCTGCCGGGCTACAAGCCGACGTTCGACGGCCATCCCCGCCGCATCAAAGAAGCAGTCGAGATGATTTACAAGGCCAAACGACCGGTGCTCTACGTCGGTGGTGGAGTCATCAAAGCCAACGGCGCGGAGGCGCTGAAAAAATTGGCCGAGGCCACCGGGATCCCGGTTACGACCACATTGATGGGCCGGGGTGCCTTTCCTGATTCCCATCCCCTCGCAATGGGAATGCCGGGCATGCATGGCACCTACACCGCGATCACCTCGATCCAAAAAGCCGACCTGCTCATCGCGGTAGGCGTGCGCTTCGACGATCGCGTCACCGGCAACCCGAAGTTTTTCGCACCGCATGCCAAGGTGATCCACATCGACGTCGACCCCGCCGAGATCGGCAAGGTCCGTTTCGCCGACATCCCGATTGTTGGCGACGCAGGTCGCATCCTCAGCCCAGCTGCTCGCGGCATGGGGCGAACGCGAGACGCCGGACCGAAACGCCTGGCTCGAGACAATCGACCGCTGGAAGACCGAGTATCCGCTTCGCTATCAGCAGACTCCCGACGGTCCGATCAAACCGCAGTTTGTCATCGAGGAGCTCTACCGCTTGACCGGAGGCGACGCCACGATCGTGGCCGGCGTCGGCCAGCACCAGATGTGGGCGAGCCAGTATTGGAAGTTCGAGGACCCGAGGCGGTGGATCAACTCGGGTGGGCTCGGAACGATGGGATTTCGCCGTTCCCGCCGCGATCGGTGCCAAGGCCGGCACTCCGGACGAGCTGGTCTTCGCCCTCGATGGTGACGGCTGCTTTCAGATGACGTTCAACGAGCTCATCACCGCGTCCACCGAGAAGATCCCGGTGAAGATCGCCGTGTTCAACAACGGCGTCCACGGCATGGTCCAGCAGTGGCAGCGACTCTTCTACAACAGCCGCTTCTCGGCTACCTTCCTCGGCGACGGCATCGACTACCCCAAGCTGGCGGAATCGCTTGGTTGCGTTGGGCTCAGAGCCGAGAATCCCAGACGAGTTCGGGCCGACCCTGGAAAAGGCTTTGTCGATTGACGACAAGCCGGTGGTGGTCGAAGTCGTTGTCGACCGTGAGGAGATGGTCTTCCCGATGGTCCCCGCCGGTGGCTCCAACGACGAAGTGATTTTGGGACCAACAGAAAAAGTGATCTCGCCGGCGAGCGACTTGCCGTGAATCACACCCTCTCGGTCGTCGTGGAGGACAAGCCGGGCGTGCTGGCGCGGGTCTCGTCGCTGCTCGCTCGAAGAGGATTCAACATCCATTCACTCGCCGTCGGTCCATCGCACGAGGACGGCATGTCACGCATGACCGTGGTTGTAGAAGCGCCCGACGTGGAGCAAGTGAAGAAGCAGCTCCACAAGCTGATCAACGTTGTCCGTATCTCCGAGTTCGACCCGGCCACCATCATCGAGCGTGAAATCATGCTCGTGCGGGTGTCAGGCGGAACCGGGCAAGCGAGGCGAAATCCTCGAGATTGCTTCCATCTTCGATGCCATCGCCGTCGACGTGGGGCACAACTCGATCACCTTTCAGATTGCCGGCGACCCTCGCAAGGTCAACGATTTTCTTGAGCTGGTAAAGCCCTATGGGCTCATCGAGCTGGTCAAGTCAGGGCGGGTGGCGCTCTCGCGGGAGCTCAAAGGCAGATCCGGTCCGAGGTTGCGGGCCGTCAACTGAGGAGGAACCGATGGGCAAGATCTACTACGAGGGCGACGCCGACCCGTCCCTGATCAAGGGGCGCAAAGTGGCCGTGATCGGGTATGGCAGCCAGGGGCACGCCCATGCCCTCAATCTTGCCGAGTCCGGGGTGGAGGTGGTCGTCGGTCTCCGACCCGATTCGTCCTCGGCTGAGAAGGCCAGCGAGGCCGGCTTCAAGGTCATGACCCCTTCCGAAGCGGCGGGTTGGGCCGATGTGGTCATGATGCTGGTCCCCGACCAGCACATGGGTGACCTCTACCGCGATGAGATCGCCCTCCAACTGGACAAGGGCGATGCCCTCATGTTCGCTCATGGGTTCAACATCCATTACGGGGCCGTCGTTCCTCCCGACGATGTCGACGTGCTCATGGTTGCGCCCAAAGGTCCCGGGCATCTTGTCCGCCGCACGTATACCGAGGGGTCGGGCGTGCCGTGTCTTCTCGCCGTTCATCAAGATGCCACCGGTAAGGCCCACGACCTCGGGCTCTCGTACGCCGCTGCCCTGGGAGGGGCTCGAGCCGGGGTGCTCGAAACGACCTTCAAAGAAGAAACCGAGACCGACCTCTTCGGCGAGCAGGTCATCCTCTGCGGCGGGGTGTCGGCCCTCATCAAGGGAGCCTACGAGACCTTGGTCGAGGCTGGCTACCAACCGGAGTCCGCCTACTTCGAGACGCTGCACGAGCTCAAGCTCATCGTCGACCTTCTCTACGAAGGCGGCCTGTCCTGGATGCGCTATTCGATCTCCGACACGGCCGAATACGGCGACTACACCCGCGGGCTCTCGCATCGTCACCGACGAGACCAAAGAGGAGATGAAGAAAGTATTGGCCGAGATCCAGTCGGGCGCCTTCGCCAACGAATGGCTCGCCCAGGCGCGGGAGGGAGCTCCTTTCCTGCTCGAGCAACGCCAGGCCAACCGCAACCACCCGATCGAAACTGTGGGCCGCGAGCTGCGGGGGCTCATGCCGTTCCTCACTCCCAAGGAAGCACCATGAGCTCAAAGCCCTTCTCGGACCGACTGGTCATTTTCGACACGACCCTGCGCGATGGGGAGCAAGCGCCCGGTATCGCTCTCACCCCCGAAGAGAAGGTGACGATCGCCCATCAGCTGGCTCGCCTCCGCGTCGACATCCTCGAAGCCGGTTTTGCCGCTTCCTCCCCGGGCGACTTCGAGGCGGTGTCCCGCATCGCGCGCGAAGTCAAGGGACCGGTGATCGCCTCCCTGGCCCGCGCCCACCCCGACGACATCGACCGCTCCTACGACGCTCTCAAGGATGCCGAGCAAGTTTCGGATCCATGTCTTCATGTCGACTTCGCCGATCCACATGGAGAAGATGCTGCGCATGACCCCCGAGGAGGTTTTTCGGGCGAGTGTCGAAGGCGTCCGCCGCGCCAAGAAGTACACCGACGACGTCGAGTTTTCGCCCCAGGACGCGACTCGCTCCGACCCCGACTTCATGATCTCGGTTTGTCGAGCAGCGGTGGAAGCCGGGGCGACAACGATCAATATTCCCGACACCGTTGGCTTCGCGACGCCGCGCGACTTTGTCGAGTTGCTCGAGCGAGTGTTCAAGGAAGTCAAGGGTGATCGCGACGACGTGGTCATGTCAGTCCACTGCCACGACGATCTAGGTCTGGCGGTCGCCAACTCGCTGTCATCTATCTCGGCCGGTGCTCGCCAGATCGAAGGAGCCATCAACGGCATCGGCGAGCGGGCCGGCAACACCTCAATCGAGGAGGTGGTGATGGCGGTGAAGACCCGCCAGGACGCTTACGAGGTCGAGCTCGGAGTCGACACCACCCAGCTCTATGAGACCTCTCGCCTGGTCTCCCGGCTGACGGGATATCCGGTGCAGTTCAACAAAGCAGTCGTCGGACGCAATGCGTTCGCCCACGAATCCGGAATCCATCAGCACGGGGTCCTCCGCGACAAAGAGACATACGAGATCATGGACGCCGCCGATGTCGGCCAGCAGGCCGCGCAGATCGTGCTCGGCAAACATTCGGGACGCGCCGGTTTTGCCGACGCCCTCCAGAAGATGGAGATCGTGCTCGAGGAAGAGTCCTTCTCCCGCGCCTTCGAGCGTTTCAAGCAGCTTGCCGACCGCAAGGTGCAGATCGGCGAAGACGAGGTCAGGGCCATCGTCGAGGACCAATTCGGCCCGACGACCCAACGGATTCGACTCATTGGACTCCACGTGGCCGGCGGCAACGAGGTAACCCCGACCGCCACGGTCCGGGTCGAGAAGGATGGAACCGAGCAGGTGTTTTCCGGCCAAGGAGATGGGATGGTGCATGCCGCCTTCGCTGCCCTGCGACTCGCCTTCGGGATAGATCCGAAGCTGATCGACTACCGGGTGGTGCCAGTGACGTCGGGTGCCGATGCGATGGCCGAGATCAGCGTCGTGGTCCAGGTTGGAGAGCGAACCTACTCGGGTCACTCGATCAACACCGATGTCGTGGAGGGCTCCGCCGAAGCCTTCGCTAACGCCCTCAACAAGACCGCCTAACCTCTCTCGGGACTCGATACCAAGAGAGGAAAATGACTATTTCACGCTGGCGGCTCGTCGCCATCCTGGGGGTTTTGCTTCTGGTCGTGGCGGCTTGCGCCAGTGGTACGACCGAAACGACCGCTGATGACACAGACACGACTGCGGAGGCCGCGGCAACCACTGCGGCGACCGAGGAAACGTCTGATCCCGGCAGCGTCGGTAGTTTCGGTGACATGCCCGCCGAATGCATCGAAGCCTTCCGTGCTTATCTGCGAGAGATCGAACCGATCGTCGAAGACTTCGATTTTGAGTCGTCGACGATGGCAGAGTTCGAGGCCGTGGCTCAACAATTCGAGGACACGAGTACCGCGTTCGAGGAGGAGACTGAAGCCTGCCCCGACCTCGACCTCGATACTCGAGGAATCGTTCGCCGCGATGATCGAGTTTGCCGAGAGCGAGGCGCCGGGAACCGCCGGGTATTTCCGGTTCCTCCAGCAGTTCCTCGGCGACGGTTCCACAACGGGCGTCAGCGCATCCGGCGATTGCGAAACCGACATCGCGTCCGTCCAGGAATTCATTGACCAGGCTGACTCAATTGGCGACCTCACGGTTGCTCAGACGATGGAATTCAGCGGGCTGCTGGGAGCCGTCAGCGCCGAGTGCTCGCCGGAACGGCTGGAAGAGTTCTTCTGCCCAAGAGGATGTGGCAGCCTTCATGGAGGCCGCGGGCTGAGACCCATCCGGGAGAACAACTATTAGTACCGGCGTAGGGCTCGGCCTGGTGGCCGTGCTCGTCCTGATGACGGGCTTCTTCGTAGCGGGCGAGTTCGCGTTGGTGGCCGTCGATCGGAGCCGGGTCAAGCGACTCGCAGCCGAGGGCGATCGCCGGGCAGCTCAGGTCGAGAAGTCACTCTCCCGGCTTTCGTTCGAGCTGTCCGGAGCCCAGCTCGGAATCACGATCACTTCGCTCATCACAGGGGCGATTGCCGAGCCGGCGCTCTCGGGGATGTTCGAGCCGCTGCTTGACCGGATCGGGTGGGAGGGCGTCACCGACCGTCCGGTTGTCGCAATTGGTCTCGCGCTTCTCATCGCGAACCTCGTCGCAATGCTCGGCGAACTGATTCCCAAGAACTTCGCCCTCGCCCGCCCCTTCGGAACCGCCAAAGCCATTTCGATCCCGATGTCCTGGCTCAACCGGCTGCTGCGGCCGATCATCCTCCTCCTGAATCGAGCCGCCAACTGGACGGTCCGCAAATTTGGGATCGAGCCCCGAGAGGAGTTGGCAGGAGTCCGCTCCCTCGAGGAGCTTGAATTGATCATCCGATCCTCAGGTGAAGAGGGCGAACTCGACGACGCCGAGCTGTCACTGCTCACCCGTGCCATCTCCTTCACCGAGAAGGTCGCGGCCGATGTCATGGTCCCCCGCGATTTCCGTCGAGGGTTTGACCCGATTCGACTCCGTCGCCGACCTTCGCCGGATGTCACACGAAACCGGGCACTCCCGATTCCCGATCTTTGGCGTGGATCAGGACGAGATCGTCGGTGTGGTTCACGTCAAAGACACCTTCCAGATCCAGCCGGAGCGACGTTCGATCACTCCGCTCGGCCATATCGCCAAACCCGCCCTGGTCGTCCCCGAGTCGCGCCCGCTCGACGACCTGCTCGTCGACCTGCAACGACAAAGCCGGGCGCTCGTCGGCGGTGGTCGACGAGTACGGCGGTTTCGCCGGGATCGTGACGGTTGAAGACCTGCTCGAGGAGATCCTCGGCGAAATCAGCGACGAGCACGACGCCCCGGGATCCGCCAGTGCGCTCCCAGAGGGAGCCGGCGAGCAAATCGAAGTCGAGGGCCTGATCAACCGGCATGACCTCGAGGAGCAATTCGACCTCGTGCTACCACGATGGCCGCTTCGAAACGCTCGGCGGCTTTCTGATTTCCCAACTTGGGCCGATTTCCCGAAGTCGGCGAAGTGGTCGCCTTCGATCCCTTCCGTCTTCGAGGTTGCTGGCGATGGACGGACACCGGCGTCGATCGCATCGGCGTCAGCCGGCTGGAGACGACGCGATGAATCTCGGCGCGCTGGTCTGGATGGTCGTCCTCTTGCTCGCCAACGGGTTCTTTGTCGCCTCCGAGTTTGCCTTCACCGCGGCCCGTCGACAGGTGATCGAAGAGCTTCCAGGGCGGGGGGCCCGAGCGGCCGTGACGACTCATGCGCAACCTTGCCGGATGCACTGGCCGGAGCGCAAGTGGGCATCACTATCGCCACTCTGCTGCTTGGTTTCGTCGCCGAACCGGCAGTGGCCGGGATCATCGAGAACGTCTCGGCTGGCTGCCGATCCCGGCCGGTGTCACTCCACACGATCGCCCTGGTCGTCGCGCTGCTGATCGTCGTTTTCCTCCACATGGTGATCGGCGAAATGGCGCCGAAGAACATCGCCATCGCCACCCCCGAACGGTTGGCCGTGTTGGCTCGGGCTTCCCTTTCGCTGGTTCCTGACGTTGTTTCGCCCGCTGATCGCCATCGGTCAACTGGGTCGGCCAAGGTTTCCTCCGCATCTTCGGAGTGCGAACCCGCGACAAGCTGGAAACAACCCATAGCGCCGAGGATCTGGCCGTCGGTGATTGCAGCCGGCCGTCAAGAAGGAGTCATCGAGGAATTCGCCAGCAAGCTCCTCTCGGGCGCGATCCGCTTCTCCGAACGAGATGCCTCAGAGGTGATGGTCCCCCGGCCCGACATCGTCGCCCGTCCTTCCGGCGTCGACCCCGGCTGAGCTCGAGCAGGTCGATCATCGAAGAAGGCTTCTCCCGGATCCCGATCTACGGCTCGAACATCGACGACCTCATCGGCTTCGTTCACGCCAAGGATCTGCTCGGCGTTGCCGACGAGGACCACGATCGAGCCGATTGATCCCGCAGCTGATCCGCCCTTTGCTGGCGGTGCCGGAAACGGCTTCGATCAGGCTGCTTCTCAACGAGATGCAACGCAGCGGCCGCCACCTCGCCTTGATCGTCGACGAGCACGGTGGAACCGCCGGTTTGCTCACCCTCGAGGACATCGCCGAAGAGCTAGTGGGCGACATCCGCGACGAGTACGACGAAGGTGAGACCGCGCCTCGCCAGCTGACGGGCCGCGATCGCTATGAGGTTCCCGGAGCGATTCGGCCCGATGAGTTGCGCAGCCTCACCGGTCTCAAACTGCCCGCAGGTGAATACGAGACCCTCGGGGGTTTCGTGATGGATCGCCTGGGAAGGATCGCCCGTCGCGGCGACAAGATCGACGTCGACAACTGGATCATCCTGGTCAAGAAAATGGACGGCCGCCGGGTCACCGAGATCGAACTGCAGAAGTTCTAGATCTCAATCAGTGACGCCGATATCGACACACCCGATCGGGCGGCAGCTGAAAGTAGTCGGCCGCACTCCGCGTGTTGCGATGGAGAAAGTTGAAAACCGTCTCGCGCAGCCCGTGCAATCCGACCCCTTTCTTCGATACCACCCGCTCCTTTCCGAGGAAGTAGGTCGTGTCGAGCGGGTTGAAGGCGACCTCGGCAATCAGATGCTCGAGCGCGGCCGGTACGTCGGGCTCCTGCATGAAGCCGTAGGTCAAGACGACCTTGAAGAAGCGAGAACCCAGATGTTCGATCTCCTCGCGACGAGCCAGCGGAACCCGAGGCACCAGCGCTGTCTTGACCGTGAGAAACACCACCGACTCATGAATTGCATGGTTGTGACGTAGGTTCGCCACGAAGGCCGGTGGCACCGCGTCAGCAGTCCGGAACAGATAGACCGCGGTGCCCTGCGTCCGAGGCACCTTCCGACTTCGGTGAGGCTCGCGATGAGAGCCTTCAGCGGCTGGCGACCTCGTTTGACCTTGTGTTCGAGATAGCGCCGTCCCGCAATCCAGGTAGTCATAACGAAAGTTGCGATGCCAGCCACCAACAAGGTGAACCAACCGCCAGTTGGGATCTTCAGTGCGTTGGAGGCCAAAAAGGCGAGATCAACGACAAGAAATACGCCGATGAGAGGTCCAACCGCCACCATGCTCCACTGCCACCTTTCACGCGCATAAACCGCGAGCAGCATCGTCGTCAGGACCATGGTCGCGGTGACTGCGAGGCCATACGCGGCGGCCAGGTTGGCCGACGATCGAAAGCCAAGCAACGAGGCCGAGGCAGGCCACCAACAGCGTCCAATTGACCGCCGGCAGGTAGATCTGACCATGGACATCGGCGGAGGTGTGTCGAACTTCGAGACGAGGAATGAAGCCCAGCTGCATTCCCTGATTGGTGAGCGAGAACACGCCTGAGATCAGGGCCTGGCTGGCGACGATCGTGGCGAAGGTTGCCAGGATGACGAGCGGGATCAACGCCCATTCCGGAGCAAGCAGGAAGAACGGACTCTCCACCGCCTCGGGTTCTCGGAGCAGCAGCGCTCCCTGGCCGAGATAGTTCAGGATCGAGAGCCGGGAACACGATCGCCGAGCCAGCCGACCCGAATCGGTCGGATCCCAAAGTGGCCCATGTCGGCGTAGAGAGCCTCGCCACCGGTGACGACCAGAACCACGGAGCCGAGGGCGACAAAGCCCGCGCCATGGATAGGTCGTGAAGAACTGACCGCGTAGACGGGGTTGAGCGCCGCCAGCACCTCGGGGTTCTGTACGAGCTGCGATCGATTCCGAGCACGGCCAACACCACAAACCAAACAAGCATCAGCGGGCCGAAGATCCTGCCGACCAGAGCGGTCCCTCGACTCTGGATCGAAAAGAGACCGATCGAGGATCACAGCGGCAATCGGGATCACGAACTGGCGCAAGGGCAGGTGCCGCCACCTGGAGACCTTCGACCGCCGACAGCACCGAAATCGACGGGGTGATCGCGCGCGTCGCCATAGAGCAAGGCGGCACCGATGATTCCGGCGAGCACCAGTTGCCGTCGTCGTCGCCGCGCTTCGTCGCTCGGAGCCACCAATGCAGTCAGCGCGAGAATCCCGCCTTCGCCTTCGTTGTCGGCCCGCATCACCATGAAGACGTACTTGGCGGTGATGATGATGAGCAGCGCCCAAAAGATCAGCGAGAGCACGCCGAGCACCGACGCGCGCTCGACCGGGATGTTGTGATGCTCGGCGAACGTTTCCCGGATCGAATAGAGCGGACTGGTGCCGATGTCGCCGTAGACGATGCCCAACGCCGCCAGGGTCAGGCCGGCCAGCCCACCGTGGCCGTGTCCAGTTGAGGTCGAGGAGGCAGCGGCCACGAACCCCGGAGGGTAACTTTGCCTGATGAGCGATGAGACGTGACTTACCGCATCGCGGTGATCGGTGGCGACGGGGTCGGGCCGGAGGTGACCAACCAGGCTTTGGGTGTGCTTTCAGCGCGGCCGATCGGTTCGGGTTCGCGCTACGAGACAACCGACTACGACCTCGGGGGCCGGCGCTACCTGGCCACCGGCGAGGTCTTGCCCGATACCGTGCAGTCCGAGCTCGCAGCTCACGATGCGATTCTCCTCGGCGCCGTCGGCACTCCCGAGGTCCCGCCCGGTGTTCTCGAACGGGGTCTCCTGTTGAAGCTCCGCTTCGACTTCGATCTCTACGTGAACCTGCGGCCGGTGAAGCTCTATCCGGGCGTCACCTCACCGATCGCCGGGCTAACTCCGGAGGATTGCGACCTGGTGGTGGTGCGGGAGAACACCGAGGGCCTCTACACCGGGGCAGGCAGCGTCTCCCGACCGCGACACACCAGGAGAGGTAGCAACGCAGGTATCGCTCAACACCTACGTCGCCATCGAGCGCATCGTCCGTTTCGCTTTCGATCTGGCCGTCGGACGTCGCAACCATCTCACCCTCTGTCACAAGACCAACGTCCTCACCTATGCCGGCGACCTCTGGCAGCGAACGTTCAACAAGGTGGCCTCCGACTTTCCTGGCGTCAACACCGACTACGTCCATGTCGACGCCGCTTGTCTGTTTCTGGTGCAGGACCCGGGCCGTTTCGATGTGATCGTCACCGACAACCTGTTTGGCGACATCATCACCGACCTCGGTGCCGCCATCCAGGGCGGGCTCGGGCTCGCGGCTTCGGCCAACCTCGACCCCACCCGAAAACAGCCCGTCGATGTTCGAACCGGTCCATGGCTCGGCGCCTGACATCGCCGGAAATGGCTGGGCCAACCCGGTTGCGTCCGTGTTGTCGCTGAGTATGTGCCTTGCGCACCTTGGTGAAGTTGACGCGGCGAAGGCGGTCGAGACAGCTGCGGTCTCGGTCCTCCCCGAGCTCAAGACCATGGGTGGGCCTGACATGGGCATGTCGACATCCGAGATCGGCTCGCTCATCGCAGCCCGGGTCTAATTGGGCGGGTTGACAGTTAGCGGCGTTTGGGGAGGTCGGGTCGACGAGTCGAAGGGCGGTCGCTGAAGTCCGGAGCGGGGCCATGGGATTCGATTTGGGCCATGACTTCGCGCACCGCGGTTTCGAGTTGGCGATCCTCGCCCCGGGCGTAATCGTCGGGCAGGTCGACCACTTCGATGTCCGGGGTCGCCCCGTAGTTCTCAATGGCGTAACCGAGATCGTTGAACCACGTGTGAAACTCGGGTTGAGTGGTCAGGGTTCCGTCGACCAGGCTTTGTTGCGGCCAAATCCCGACGACCCCTCCCCACGTGCGAGTTCCGATCAGAGGGCCGAGGCCCTTCATCTTGAAGACGTGCGAAAAGATGTCTCCATCGGAGCCAGCGGCTTCGTTGGTCAGACAAACCATCGGTCCCAGGGGCGAGTCGTCGGGCATCGGAGAGACCGCCCGCCAGCGGGTGATCCGATATCCGACCCGTTCACGGAGGAGCTTCTCGAGCAGCAGCTGGCTCACGTTGCCGCCACGGTTGAATCGAACATCGATTACGAGACCATCGCGGTCGACCTCGTGTTTGAAAGAGCGATGGAACTCGCCAAACCCGTCCGGTCCCATGTCGGGAATGTGGATGTAGCCGGCACGCCCCGCCGACAGTTCGGCGACGACAGGCTCGATTCTCGGTGACCCAATCCCGATAGCGGAGCAGGCGCTCGGAGGCGATCGCTTCGATGATCACTTCTCTTGCCTTTTCACGCCCGCGCCGAATCGTCAGAGTCACCGCGCGTCCGGCCCGCTCGACCAGACGGGCATTCGGCGAAATCGAAGCATCCACCGGCTGATGATCGACTTCGATGATCCGGTCGCCCGGCCTGAGCTCGACGCCAGGTGCGGACAAGCGGCGACGCCTGGGTCCGGTCCCACGAGTCGCCGTGAGGAATGCGAACCACCCGCCAGGTCCCCCGATCCAACTCGAGATCGGCGCCGAGATGGCCCTGATTCCACACCGGGACCGGGCGATAGTCGCCACCGAGCTCGTAGGCATGAGATGTCCCCAGCTCTCCCTGCATCTCCCACAGCAAGTCGGAGAACTCGGCCCGCGTGGCGACGCGCTCGATCAACGGCAGGTAGCGGTCTCGCACCTCCTCCCAGTCGATCCCGCCCATCGACTCCCACCAGTAGTACTGGTGCTGGAGGCGCCACGCCTCGAGGAACATCTGCTGCCACTCGAGACCCGGTTGCACCTCCGCCCGAATCCTCTCGAGGTCGACGATCCCGGTGTCGCGTCCGGCCTTCTCGTTGCCCGAGCGATCGTCCTTCCAGGCGACCGGCACCACCCGCAAATGCTTCTGCGTCCGAAACGCCAGGACGCGGCCGTCGGCGGAGACGGTGTAGTCGATGACTCCTTCGGCGACGGTCTCGGCTTTGTCGTTGGCGATATCCCAGGACTCGAGCCTCGCTCCGACCGGCGTGTCCTCGACGACGAATCCAACCGCCCGCTCCAGGGGCCGGGAAAGAAAGAAAGCCTTGTCACGGGTGAGACGAAGGTTGAAGTAGCTGCCTGCGGCGGAATCGGAAAGGCGACACCCGGTCGCCCAGCGTTCCCAGGTCGATGCCGGTTGGTCCGGCTTCGCCGGTGTCGCGATGCCGGCGGCGGAGCACCCGGCGCCTTGGGAGCTCGGTTGGCCGCAGCAAACGGCGAGGGTGACCCGGGCTCGAGCGGGACCAGCATGACCATTACTGCCCGCGGAAAGCCGTAATCGTGAAAGTGCTGGTCGGCCATTGGTTCGTAGGCCCGCACCGACAGGAATCCGAGGTAGCGCCCGCTCGGGTCGAACGTGGGCCCCCAGTCTTCGAATTCAGGTTCACCAATCTGCTGGCTGACGCCGTCTTTGGTGTCATAGAGAAACACGTTGGAGGTGGTGCGACTCGTCGGCGAGCTGAAGGCCAGATACCGCACTCCGGCAATCTCGGGACCCCAGGCAACCCCAGAGATCCACCCGTGCTCGCTCCGGTGAACCAGCGATGTTTCGTTACTCGACCCGACGTTCACCAGCAGGAGCTCGTGCCGGTGATTGGTGAGAGCGACCAGGTCCTCGCGGCCGGGCGCCGGTTGGATCGACCTGATACGCCCGAAGTCGCCGCGGACGACTCTTCTTTTGCCTTTGGACTCGACCACTATCGAGTCGTCACCGGTCTCGTCGCTGACCATGACCAGCCCATCTCCATCTGGGCCATCTCCGCCCCCTAGCCAGGTGAGGAGACGCTGTCTGGCCGTCGACACTGGACCGTGCCTGGTGGCGGAACCCTCCCAGAGCGGCATCGTGTAGGCCCCACCTCTGAAAACAACTCCTACTGAGTCTCCGGAGGCCGACAGTGAGATCGATTCGGTCTTCTTCACGGCGGCGGGAATGAACCGGCGGTTGCGCTGGGGACGGGCCGACGGCAAGGTGATGGGGAGCCTCCGGCTTTTGTCCTCTTCCGGCGAGTAGAGATAGATGTCCGCGCCGGATTGGTAGACAATCCGCCTCCCGTCGCTCGAGGCGAAACGGGCATAGAAGTCGCGATGGTTGGTATGGCGAGAGAGGCCCGCGCCATCCGGCGTCACCGAGTAGAGGTTGCCGATTCCTTCATGGTCGGAGAGGAAGAAGATGCGAGACCCGAGCCAGATTGGATTGGCCATGTTGCCGGCGAGCTTGATCAGAACTTCGAAGGCGCCTGCACCGTTCCGGTCAACCCAAACCGCGCCAGCGCGGCCGCCCCGATAGCGCTTCCAGCGGGCGGGGTCGAAGCTGTTGCGGCTGATGACCACGCCTTCCCCCCGCGGCCGAAACGACAACGCTTGCGCAGGTCCCCAGGGCAGCTTCGTGGTTGCCGCTCCCTCAAGGGGAACTTCCCACAGGTGTCCCCACGCGGCGAAGGGCTGCTGGTAGTCGCTTGTGATGATCACGGCCGAGCCGTCCTTGCGCCAGCCGAGGACGCGGGTGTCAGCCCCGAAATAGGTGAGCCGGCGGGGAACGCCACCCGCGGCAGGCATGGCGTAAACATCGAGCTGGCCTTCGTCGCGGCCCACGAAGGCCACCGTCTTGCCATCTGGGGAGAAGCTGGGAAACGCCTCCATCCCCGGGTTGGCCGTAAGCCGATGGGCGTCTCCACCCTCAACGGTGACCGTCCATAAGTCGTCCTCGGCGACAAAGACGACTTGATCACGATTGATCGTCGGATGGCGGTAGTAGCCCTTGACCGTCACTGGGTGACTTCGCCCAGGAAGTCGATGACCTCTTGCTCGTAGGTGGCGCCGCTCACATTCCAGGACCGCACGTGCCCGGCGCCGGGAACAATCGAGATCCTGACCAGGTCGGGTCTCGCATCGGCCAGGTCCTGGCTGCTCTGCACTGGGACCGTCTCGTCCTCGCTGCCGTGGATGACCAGGACGGGAACCTCGAGCAGATTGGCCTCCGGGAGATAGTCGGTTTCTTCCCAGTCGACCCCGAACCGGATCGAGGCGATTTGCTTGGCGGTCCAAACCAGGGTCCCTGGGATTGGGAGGCCGATGAACGGCAGCGTGCGTTGCGACGCTCCCAGGTCCACCGTCTGCTCGAAATCGATGTTCGGACTATCAACGACCGCCGCGATTACCGCTTCATCGGGTTCGCGATAGAGGTACGAGAAGATGTGGGCGGCGCCGGTGGAATATCCCATCAAAACCACTTTCTCGGCTCCCTCAGCGACGAGCGAGTCAACCGCAGCAGCGACGTCTTCCCATTCGGTCTCGCCGAACCGGTAGTAGCCGCTCGGGTCGGCGGGAGCGCCTTCATCATTGCGGTAGTCGATGACGAGTTGCGGATAGCCCTCCTCCGCGAGTGGACGCAGGAGCCGCAACGATTCGGCGCGGTCCGCACCAAGGCCGTGGACATGCAAGATCCAGGTGTCGCCGCTGGCCAAGATCTTCCAGGCCCGTATCGGCCCCAGCGCGCTCTGATACTCGACCTCCGTGAAGTCGATCCCGAAAGCCACCGAAGGGTCGGTCGGGAACGCATAGCCCTCGATGGTGGCCACCGTCCCCGGCGTCGGCGGTTCTCCGGCCAATCGCTGCAATTGCCGCACAACGCTTCCATCGGCGGCCACCGTGAACTGCGGTTGCAGTTGGCCGTAGCCTGTCGTCCAGTCGAGTCCCACAACGCCGGGGGTCTCGAGTTCGGGTTCGGTGCCCGCAACCGCCTGCAAGGTCACTTCCCCGCCTGAAACGGAAGTGATCAAGACATCGGGCGTATCTGGTTCATAGTCGGCGACGAGAGCATCGTTCCTCAGTTCCTCGGAGAAGTACCAGCCGCCGGCGATGTGAAAGACGACGAACAGGAGCAACAGAACGCCGAGCAACTTTTTCATCGAGCCGGGCTGGCTCCGGTTAGGTGGTAGGTACCGATCATGTGACCACGCTGGTCTACGACCGGCCAAGGCCCATCGCTCCCCATGCTGGCGGCAGCTTCAACCAATGACATGTCGGGCGTCACCGAGCGCGGTTCTTCCATCAGCGAATCGACTGTCGCGTTAGTCGGGGCATTCCTGAGCTTTTCTTGATCGACAATTCCAACAAGCTTGCCGCCGTCAACTACTGCAAGCCGCTGATCTTGATGGAGTCGGTGCCCATCTGCGGCGAGATGAAGCGGGCTCACAAAGACTGGCTCATCCATCAATTGGAAAACTCGCGCGGGCGCCGCACGCACGATGACCGCACCCCCTTTGGCGGAAGCTCGCAGCCGGGCCCCCGGACCAAAGACCATACGAGTCAAAAGCGACCCCCCGGATTCGCCCATGACCAGGAGCGAGCCTTCCGGAAGGTTCTCCACGAAGTCAGCCGGGTCGTTCGCTGCGACTGAAAGCTGCTTGGCCGAGGGTGCCCAGTCGCCTAGCCGGGCAACGAGCTCTTCGGTGACGGTGGCCGAGGTGTCGGCGTAAACAGCACTGGCGATGATCATCTCGACCCCGAGCTGATTTGCGAGGTGATTGCAAAGTTGAACGTTGAAGTCCGAGTGCGGACCTCCGGCAACCGCCGCCACCACTGTCGTCACCGCCGCACGATCGAAGTCAAGGGGCGACGCGATGTGGATCAGGCTGAAACTGGCGGGCGGCTTCTTGCTGACGAGAATGTCGGCTCGCGCTTCGATACAAGCCGTCTCGAGGTCGCCCGTGACCCGGACCGCCTTGGTCGAAAGCAACTCCGCTAGTTCGGCACAGCCTTTCCCCCGTGCAAAGACCACTCCCGGGTCCCGGGGACGTGAGAGAGGATCAACGGGCCAGATCAGCGCACACCGTCATCGCCGAGAGTGTGCCACACACCGGCTTTTTAGTGATCTTTTCCCTTTTCGTTGTCTGCCACCATTGGAGTCATGGAAATTGGGTGCGCAAAGGAAACCGAGCCCGGCGAGCGCCGGGTTGCGCTCACTCCCGATGTGGTCAAGAAACTCGTCGCCGCTTCGCATGCGATCACGATGGAGCGTGGAGCCGGGGCCGGAGCGGGTTTTCCCGATTCGGCCTACGAAGCGTCGGGCGCGCAACTTGCCGACGATAGAGGAGCTCTAGCCACCGGGGTTGTGGTTGCCGTCAACACCCCTGAGCCGAAGCGGCTGCAGGGAGGCACGCTTTTGGGTCTATTGCGTCCACTGGAGCAGCCGCAGCAAATGGCGGCTCTGGCCACACAGGGTGTAAGTGCGATTGCCTTTGAGCTGGTCCCACGGACGACGAGAGCACAAGCGATGGATGCGCTCTCGTCACAAGCAACGGCAGCTGGATACCAGGCTGCGATAGAGGCAGCGAGAGCGTGCAACCGCTTGTTTCCGATGCTGACCACGGCCGCCGGCACCATTGCGCCAGCGCGCGCGCTAATCCTTGGTGCTGGGGTGGCCGGGCTGCAGGCGATCGCCACTTGTCGACGGCTCGGCGCCAATGTCTCTGGCTTCGACGTTCGCTCAGCGGCCGCCGAGCAGGTCCGCTCGTTAGGTGCTTCGTTCGTCGAGATCGACGTCGCCGCCCAGGATGCATCGCAAAGCGGCGGCTATGCCCAGGAACTCGAAGCCGAGGCCGAACGCCGGATGCTCGAGGGTTTGGCGGGCCCGGTGCAAACGGCGGACATCGTCATCAGCACCGCCGCCATTCCCGGGCGACCCGCTCCGCTTCTGGTCACGAAGGCGATGGTCGAGTCGATGCGTCCCGGTTCAGTGGTGGTTGATCTGGCTGCCTCGACCGGCGGCAACTGTGAATTGACCCGTCCCGGTGAAGTCGTCGAACACAACGGGGTGAAGGTCATCGGCTACACCGACTTCGCAAGCCGTAAACCATATGACTCGAGCCAGATGTATGCGCGCAACGTCCTGGCGTTGCTTTCGCTTGTCGGTGAGAACGGCGAGCTCAACCTCGACGATGACATCCTTGAGGCCGCCACGGTCACTCACGCGGGCGAGGTTCGCAACGAGCGTGTCCGTGCCCTGCTTGCCTGATGGAATTCCGCGACGTTGTCGCTCGGCGGCGCATGGTCCGCAATTACGAACCGAATCCGGTTTCCGACGATTCGGTCGAACGCATCTTGGCGGCGGGGCGAAAGGCTCCGTCGGCTGGGTTCAGCCAGGGTCAGTCTCTCGTCGTCGTTCGATCGGAAGCCACTCGACAGGCGATCGCGCGTCTCGCCGGTGAGAACGAGTACGTAGATGATGGTTTTGACCCTTGGATCTCCCGCGCCCCGGTCCATGTTGTCGTATGTGTTTCCGAGCAGAACTATCACGATCGCTATCGGGAGGCTGACAAAGTCGACGCCGGCGGTGATGAAATCGAGTGGCCGGTCCCCTACTGGTGGGTTGACGCCGGCGCCACGATGATGCTGATCTTGCTAGCCGCGGTCGATGAAGGGCTCGCCGCCGGATTTCTCGGCGTCCATTCCATCCCGGGATTGCGTGAACTGTTGTCGATTCCTGAAGACGTCACTCCGATTGGGGTTGTCACCATCGGTTACCCCGCGCCCGACCGGCGGTCGGGGTCGCTCAAGCGAGGCTGGAAGCCGGCCGAGAGCGTCATTCATCAAGAGGAATGGCATCAAGAGCAGTGGCAGCCCTGATCACCTCGGGATCCAACCCCGAGATCAGAGCGCTTGCCGCGCTTCACAAGCGATCGGTGAGACACGAAACCGGCACGTTTCTGATCGAGGGTCGCCGGGAGATCGAACGAGCGGTCGCTTCGGGTTGGGAAATCGTGAAGATCGTCCGCCGTGAAGGAGTCGAACCTCTGGCGACCGACATCAAGGACCTTGAAGTCGGCCCTGTCGCCTTCGAGAAGATCGCCTATGGCCGTGACGGGTTGGTGGCTGTCGCTTGCATACCCAACTTCGATCTCGCCGACTGGTCGCCGCCTGATTTGGTCCTAGTCGCAGTCGGAATCGAAAAGCCCGGCAATCTCGGGGCGATGCTCCGCACCCTCGATGCCACCGGCGCTGGCTTGCTTGTCGTCGATCCGGCCACTGACTTGACCAATCCCAACACGGTCCGCGCCTCGACCGGCGCGCTCTTCACGGTTCCGATTGCAGCAGCATCGACTGAGCGGGCAATTGCATGGCTGGAGGACCACAGCTACCTCATCGCGGTGACGGCTGTGGTCGGCGGCGCCCCACCATGGGAGATTGACCTCGCCCAACCAGTGGCCATCGTGATCGGAAGCGAGGATCGCGGCTTGGCAGATCGATGGCTTGACGCGGCGCAAGTGCGAGTCTCCATTCCTCAAGCAGGAAATGTCGACTCGCTGAATGCTTCGGTTTCGGCCGCCGTTCTTCTTTATGAATCCGTGCGGCAACGGCACCAAGGTGGCTCGGGACAAACCGCGGGCTGAGTTAGCCGGTTTCCGGCTCATATAGCCTTCGGTTCCGTTGTCTGTTAGCGATGCGCGATCAGTGTCCTCCAAACGAAGCCCGATTGATCAGAGGACACTTCAAGGCCCTGGGCTCGGATGAAGTCGAGGATCGCGGCCTCGGAATGGACGTAGGCGCGGAACTGTTCCTTGCGCAGCCGGTTGAACAGGTTGCCCATCCTGACCATCGTTTTGTTCCACCATCGTTCGACGGGGAAAGTCAAGGCAATGAGACGATCCGCTTTCGCAATAGCCGCAGTAAGCAGCGCTCTCCAATCCGGGTAGCAACAGACCACTCGATGGAGGATCACCACGTCGGCAGAGGCAAGGTCAGGTCCGATCTGCACAAAGTCGCCAACGACTCGCTCGACCTTGCTTTCGAGTCCCTTATCTCCGAGGAGGCGACGTGCTTCGACTTCCCAATTGCTCGCCAGATCGACGTTGACCGCAGTGGCAGCATTCCCCTGCTCGAGCAGCGTTACCTGGATTTCGCCAAGTCCCCCTCCAACTTCGAGAATCGAACCGCTTGGTATCCCCGAGGCAGTGACAGCCTTTGCCAAGTCACGTGCGGTTCCCGTCAAACCTCTCCGACGAAACCTCTTCGCGCCGGCAGCCGCGCCCTTGCTCGTGAACATTGCGTCGTAATCGTCGGAGCTGCAACAACCCGGCACCGTCGGAGCCTACTGAGAACGCGAAAACGTTGCATCGAACATTTGTTCGCTCTAGGGTCGGGGGATGTCGATCGACCTCCCGGCTCGGCAGCTCACTTTCGACGACCGCGGAATCCCGCTTTACGACGTCACGTTTTGTGTGCTCGACCTCGAGACCACCGGCGGATCTCCGCGGGACTGCGAGATCACCGAGATCGGCGCGGTGAAGTACCGGGGCGGTGACGTTATTGGCACCTTCGCCACTTTGGTCAACCCCCAGACCGGCATCCCGCCTTTCATCACCATCCTCACCGGGATCACCGCAGCAGATGGTGGTTGAAGCACCAACCATCGACGTGGCGCTTCCTTCGTTTGTCGAGTTCTGCCGGGGAACTGTGATCGTCGGTCACAACGTTCGCTTCGATCTCTCCTTTCTCGACGCAGCGAGCAGGCGGCTTTCGCAACCGCTCATCGGCTCCGAGCCCGAAGGCCGTCAGCAGGTCGACACCGTCCGGCTAGCGAGGAGGCTGATCAGAGCCGATGTGCGCGACCTGACTCTGGCCAGCCTCGCTCGCCACTTTCGCTCTCCGATCGAACCCATTCACCGAGCTCTCGCCGATGCCAAAGCGACCGCCCACGTGTTCCACTCATTGCTTGAACGAGCCGGAACAATCGGCGTCACCGGGCTCGACGACCTCCTGGTGCTTCCCACGGCTCGCGGCGCCGCGCACTACGGCAAGATCAAGCTCACCGACGGCTTGCCGCGCCGGCCCGGCGTCTACCTGTTTCGGGACCGCGACAATCGCGTCATCTACGTCGGCAAAGCCGAAAACCTCCGCTCGAGGGTGCGCGCTTACTTCTATGGCGACGAACGCCGGCGCATCGCAGATCTGCTGCGTCAGCTACACCGGATCGAGCATCGAGTCTGCGCCCACGGGCTCGAAGCCGAAGTCGCCGAGCTGAGGCTCATCCACGCCCATCTGCCCCGATTCAATCAGAGGTCGCGCCCGCCCAAACGGACCTACTTCGTCCGCTTGACCGACGAAGAGTTCCCTCGGCTGAGTGTCGCCCACAAACTCGGCGGCAACAGCCGGCTCTGGCTTGGCCCGTTTCGCTCGAAGCGGCAAGCCGACGTGGTGGTGGAAGCGTTGTGGGCGGCAACTCCGATCCGACGTTGCAACGGCAAACCGGGCAAGAGAAGTGGTGCGTGCGCTCCCGCCCAAATGGGAGTCGCTCTCTGTCCCTGCGCTGGCGGTCTCGACTCGGGAACCTATAGCGCGATGATCGACGACATCGTTGAAGCGAGCACCTGGTCCCCCAGTCAAATTCTCGACCCGATTGCGGAGAAGATGCTGCGTCTGGCGGCGGAGCGCCGATTCGAAGAAGCAGCGCAGATGCGTGACCGACATCACGCCCTTGCCCGGGCTTTGGAAAGAAGGCGAGCGTGGACAGCCTTATCGAGCGGTGGCCGGGTGCAGCTCGAGAGCAACGATGGCGCGATGGTCCTCGTCGACCACGGACGGCTTGTCGAGGCTTGGCAAAGCGCCGAGGCGATCCCGCCGCTGGCCATCTCGGGGCTAACCGACGCCCAGGCTGATGGGATGTCAGCCTCGCCGGTTCCTCCGACCATGGCCGCCGCTGAGGAAGCCCATCTCATCTGGCAGTGGATGACTAGTGGGCGGGTGCGAATGGCCGCCAGCTCGGGCCCAATCGGCTTGCCTGTCATTCCTATCCCACATCTGACCGCCGCCTGACTTCTACCATCGCCGCTCGCATGCGCGTGACCTCATGAGGTTCATTGTCCGAGAAGGCGAGGATCCCATTGCTCGCTCCGAAGCGACCCTGCTCAAGGCATTGGGTCTCCCCTTCGGTGGCGTTCTCAAAGTGGGAAGGACTCATGTCCTGGTCCAGAGCGGCGAGACCACCGACAGCACCGCCCTCCACCTCGGTCCTTTGGCTCGGGCCAATGCGGGAGTGGCGCCGGGCCAATCAGCTGACGGAGTTCGAGCGGTACTCGGCCAGGCTCATCTGGTGCGTGTGGCGACCGAAAAGCTGCCGGCCGACTCAGGCAATCTGATCAGAGCTTGGCAGGGTCGTCCGGTTTCTAACGGGGATCGAATCGAGCTCGCCGCCGGGTATGCCGGCGGTACAGCAATCGAGGTTGCCATCGCCGCGGTCGAGCCAGGGGGTGCGGGCTTGATCGGAGCAGCAACGCGCTTTCTTACCGCCGGGGAGCCGGCTCCGGCCGAACCTCCGCGGGCGCCGAAGTCGACCTCGCCGCGCAAGGCTGCGAAAGCGTCGGAGCCAGAAACCAAGGAGTCACCGCAACCCCCGGCGCCCGAGCCACCCAAGGGGCCGTCGACCAGCGAGGCACTCCTGGCCGGGCTCGACGACCAGAAGGAACTGCTCAGCGGCTGGTTGTCGTTGCTCACCTCTAGCTCGGACCTGCCGTCGGCATGGGGACTCCCCCGGGTCGCCGGGGTGCTGCTCGAAGGACCGCAAGGCTGCGGCAAGTCCGAACTGGTCAGCGCCGCCGCAGCCGAGGCGGGGGCCAGGGTGCACGAGGTTTCCCTGGACCAGGTCTTCAAGCCGGAGAAGCTTCTCGACCTCCTCGAAGCGGCGGTGAACGGGCAATCGCCACCGGTGGTGATCTTCGTCGACCGTCTCGAAGCGGTGTCCGGGCGATGAGGGCATGGCGCCGTTTCGGACCCAGATGGGCGCGGTGCTGCGCTGGTTTCTCGACTCGGTCGCCGGCAAGTCCGGGATGGCATGTGTGATCGGCTGCAACTCCCGCGCCGCCCTCGACCCGATCGTGGCCTCAGAGCCCGCTCATCCCCCGCTCCCTTTCCATCCCTCCCCCCGACCTGCGTCGCCGACGGCTGCTCTTCGAGGCGGCGCTGCTGCGAGTCCCTACCGAGCAACATCGACTTCGAGGTGCTCGCCAACCGCTCCGCCGGATTCAGCGGTGCCGATGTGGTCGCGGCGGTGATTCACGCATCGAGCCGCCTCGCCCGCAAACCGGACGAGAAGCTCACCACCGATGACTTGTTGATGCCATCAAAGACACGACCCCCAGCCTGGGTTCGCTCTCGCTCGGCGAGATGCCCAACTACGGGTTCGACAGGGTCGCCAACCTCGCCGAGGTGAAACAGCGGCTGATCGAGGCTGTGGTGTGGCCGATCACCGACCCGGATCGTTTCAAAGCGATGGGAATCGAGCCGCCCCGGGGCATCCTCTTGTACGGGCCACCGGGGACGGGGAAGACGTTTGTGGTTCGCGCCCTAGCGCACGAAGCGGGGAGCGCATTCTTTCCGGTCAAAGGTGCCGAGCTGCTCGACAAGTACGTCGGTGAGTCCGAGCGGGCGGTGCGCGAGCTCTTCGGTCGGGCCCGTGCGGCGGCGCCTTCGATCATTTTCTTCGACGAGATCGACTCTCTGGCTCCCGTGCGCGGGCGCTCCACCACGTCGGTCACCGACTCGGTCGTGGCCGGCCTTGCTCACCGAGATGGACGGCATCACCACCCGCGGCAACGTGGCCGTGATCGGAGCGACCAACCGCGCCGACCTCATCGATCCGGCTCTATTGCGGGCGGGACGATTTGAGACCCAAATCGAAATCGGTTTGCCCGACGCCGAGGCACGACGGGCGCTGATCGATCTCTCCGACGTTCCGTTTGCCTCCGACATCGACAAGGCCCGGCTCGCCGAAGTCACCGACGGAATGTCGATGGCCGATCTGGCCGGAGTGCTTGCGCGAATCGGCTCTGGCCGCCTTGCGGGCCGACTCCGACCGCCCGCGAGGTCAAATGGGAGCACCTGATCGGCGCCATCGAGCGCTGGCACGCCTCCAAAGCGGCGTCGTCTTAGCCATGCTCAATCAGTACGTCGACTATCTCTTGGTAGCCCTGGCAATCGCCGATACTTACCGGCGAGATGCAAACCCAACCTCCCCGCCGCTGGCCTCCCACGGCGATCGTCGTCACCGTCGTTCTCGCCCTCTTTCTGACAGTCACAGGCATCGCCAGCGTGTTTGTCGCGATCTCCCTCGGTCGGCTCCGGGCAGCGAACGAGGACCTCGAAGAGCAAATCGATGACTCCCGGGCTCGCATCAGCGACCTCGAAGACCAATTGGCTGCGGCCGAAGATTCCGGAGATCCGCTAGCCGACGCGTTCGGGGAGGGCGGTCTTGGCGACTTGCTCGGCGGGCTGCTCGGCGGAGGCCAAGGTGAAGAGGGCCAGGGTGGCGAGCTTGGCGACCTGGGTGCGCTCGAGGATCTGCTCGGCGGACTTCTCGGAGGGCTTCAAGGAGACCCGAGCGGCGACCCCGGCGACGCTCGACGATCTGTTCGGTGGTATGACCGGTGGCCTCGACATGGGGTCGTTGGGTCAATGCCTGACCACTAGCCCCGGGGCGTTCGCGATCAGCGATGAAAGTCTCGGCGCTCAGGTCGACGACATCGCCAACGCTGTCGAAGAGGTCCGCGGGCTGTCTTTCCCGGAAGAGATCGATCCTGTCTTCGTCACCTCCGAAGAGATGGGTGAACGAGTGCGGGACCTCGCTGCCGAGGCATATCCCGCCCGAACTGGCCGAGCTACGAAACCCGGTTGTGGGTCGCTTTGGGAATGCTCGAACCCGGTTACGACATCTTTGCCGAACAGCTCGATCTGCTGGACGGAGCCGTCGCCGGCTACTACGACCCCGAAACCCAGCGAGCTGGTCGTCTCCACCAGTTCGACCGAGGAGCCGCTCAACGCGACCGACCAGGTGACGCTCGCCCATGAGCTCATCCATGCCCTCACCGACGCTCGCCTGCAATTTCCGGACTCGATCGAAGATCCCACTACCGACCCGGAGCGGGCGCGAGCGCTCCAGGCCTTGATCGAGGGCGATGCCACATTGGGGATGCAGCAGTTCTCGATGGGAGCCCTC
Source organism: uncultured Acidimicrobiia bacterium (assembly GCA_963840175.1). Lineage (GTDB taxonomy): Bacteria > Actinomycetota > Acidimicrobiia > Spongiisociales > ZC4RG35 > JACCTH01. The sequence continues at coordinate 454,005 of CAWIXU010000006.1, read as the reverse complement.
GACCTGATGGACCAGTTCGGCATGATGCTCGACCCCCGGGTGGCCGCCTCGCAGGAAGACCTCTCCGACTTTCCCTACATCCTCTCGAACGGGCTGCAGCTGCCCTACCTGGAAGGGATGTCCTTCGCGTGCGCTCTCTTCACTGAAGGTGGGTGGGACCAGGTCGACGCCGCCTATGCCACCCCTCCTGCAACCACCGCTGAGATCCTCTTCCCCGAGCTCTACCTCAGCGGCTGGTCGCCGGGTGACCCCGCCGCCGGTGGCGACCCGGGAGACGGGTGGACAATTCTCGATTCGATCGGCTCGCAGGGATCGATCGGGTTCGGAGCGATCGATCTCTTGAATCTCTTCAGCGCCCCTGGCGACGACACCGGCCGCGGCTCTGGATAGTCCCCGTGATCGGGTGCAAGCCTGGGGCGGCGGGCAGGCCCGCGTGTGGAGTGAGGGCGAGCAGTCGGCGGTCCTTCTGAGTCTTGTCGACAGCAATAGCGGCGAACTCCGGCTCTGCGATTCGATGCTCGCCTGGGAAACGGCTGCCTATGGCACCGATCAGCCGAACGTGATAATCACTTGCGATGGCGACAATGTGCTGGTGGGAGTGGCTCCGGACGAAGCAACTGCAACGGCGCTCGCCGGCTAGGCGCCTCTGCTTCCTCGCCCTCTGCTCATTGCTGCTGCTTGCCGCCTGCGGTGGCGACAGCCAGCAAGGGGACAACCTGCCGATCGTCAATCTCGACGAGTTCCGGACAATGCTGGCCGAGTCCGAACGACCCGTTGTGGTCAACGTTTGGGCTTCCTGGTGCCTCCCATGTCGGGACGAGGCGCCGCTGCTTACCGCCGCTCACGCAGAACATGGTGAAGATGTGGCTTTCGTCGGCCTGGCGTTCAACGACAACCAACCCGGAGCGCAGCGACTTTCTGGCCGAGTTCGACCTGCCGTTTCCTCATTACTTCGACCAGGAGGGCGTGGTTCTCGCTGAGTACGGGGGTATCGGCGTTCCCCGCACCTACTTCTTCGCTGCCGGTGGCGAGCTCGTCTCGACCATCAACGGGGTGCTCAACTCAGACACGCTTGCCCTTCAGATCGACGAGCTCCTCAAGCGTTAAGGCGGCGGCGGAGTGTCTCGTTGACGAGTTTCGGATCGGCTTTGCCGCCGGTCGACTTCATCACCAGCCCGACGAGGAACCCGATGACTTTCTCTTCACCGGACTGGTAGCGCGCGACCGCGTCGGGTTGAGCCGAGAGCACTTCTTCCACTGCCTGGTCGATCGCGCCCGCATCGGAAACCTGCAGCAGGTCGAGCCGCTCGGCGACGGTGATGGCGGGTTCCCCACTCGCCACCATTTCGGTCAACACTTCTTTGGCTGCCGACGACGAAAGCTTTCCATCCCTGACCATGTCGAGACAGCCCCGCGAGGCCGACACCATCGACGGTTTCACGGCGACTCGGTCTTGCGGAAAGCGGCGGTCAGCTCACCGGTAACCCAGTTGGCCGCCTGCCCCGGGTCGGCGCCTGCGGCGACGGCCTCGGCGAAGATGTTCCGCAACTCGGGTTCGCTCATAGCGAGCACCCTCGCTACGGCCGCCTCAACTCCCATTCCTTCCAAGCCGTGCTGCGGCGATCCGCCGGTAGATTCGGGAAGCTCGGAGTGAAGCCGGTCGATTGTCTCGGCCGCAAACACGAGCGGCAACAGATCGGGCTCGGTGAAATAGCGGTAGTCAGAGCTGCCTTCCTTGGTCCGCATGCTCCGGGTGGATCCCGCCTCCTCATCCCAGTGGCGTGTCTCCTGGATGACCGCGCCCCCTGAGTCCAACTCTTCGATCTGGCGCGTAGATCTCGGAGGCGACCGCGCGTTCCAACGATCGGAACGAGTTCATGTTCTTGATCTCGACCTTGGTCCCCAATACGGACGAACCCTGTTCTCGCACCGAAACGTTGGCGTCGAAACGGATCGACCCTTCCTCCATCCGGGCGTCGGACACGTCGAGTTCGGCCACCACCGCCCGTAGATCCTGGGCATACGTCCGGGCCTGGGCCGCCGAACGGAGGTCAGGTCGGGAAACAATCTCGACGAGTGGAACTCCCGAGCGGTTGAAGTCGAGCCTCGTCGCCGTCGCCGAGTGGATGCGGCCACCACCGCCCTGGTGCAGGCTCTTGCCGGTGTCCTCTTCCATGTGGGCGCGTTCGATGCCGATCCGGGTGCTCTGGCCGTCGACGCCAACGTCGAGCCAGCCGTTGACCGCCACCGGAAGATCGAACTGACTCACCTGATAATTCTTGGGCAGGTCGGCGTAGAAGTAGTTCTTGCGATGAAAGACCGACTGCGGGGCAATCTCGCAATGAAGCGCTAGGCCAATCCGAATGATCGACTCCATCGCGGTCGCATTGACGACGGGCATCGCGCCGGGAAGGCCGAGACAGACAGGGCAAACGTTGGTATTGGGCTCGTCGCCAAAAGTGACGGCACAGCCGCAAAACATCTTCGAGGCCGTTTTCAGCTCAACGTGGACCTCGATCCCGATCACCGGTTCCCAGCTTGTCAGTCATCTGTGGCCCGAACCGGCCAGGGCCAGCGCGGGACGAGCGTCGAATCGGCAGAGATTCGTTCGACCTCGGCCGCCACCTGGAACAGCATGGCCTCCCCGAGGGCAGGACCCATTACCTGGAGTCCGATCGGCAATTGATTGCGGTCGAGCCCAACCGGAATCGAGATGGCAGGAGTGCCGGCCAGGTTGGCCGGGATCGTGCAGACATCGGTGAGATACATCGCGAGCGGATCCTGCGTCTTGGCCCCAAGCTCGAAAGCGGTGGTCGGGCTCGCCGGTGAAACGAGGACGTCGACGTCGGCGAAGACGGCAGCCAGTTCATTGATCAACTTCGTCCGGACCCGCTGCGCCTGGCCGTAGAAGGCGTCGTAATAGCCCGCCGAAAGGGCATAGGTCCCCAGCAAGATCCGCCGGGTCACCTCAGGTCCGAATCCCTCGCCCCGGGTACGCGCCATCATCTCTTCGACCGTTTCTCCGGGGACTCGCAGCCCGTAGCGCACGCCGTCGAAACGGGCGAGGTTGGCAGACGCTTCGGCGGGAGCGATCAAGTAGTAAGCCGAGAGTGCGGTCTCGAACGAAGGAAGGGACACTTCGTCCACGACCGCCCCCTGGGAGCTCAACCGCTCCACGGCTTCCATTGTGGCCGCCATCACATCGGGCTCATAACCCTCGCCGGCCAATTCCTTGACCACCCCGACCCGAACCCCTTTGACCCCGCGGGCGAGATTCGGCCGGGCGTCAGGAAGTGGACCGGGATACGAGGTCGCATCGAGAGGATCGTGCCCCGCGATTGTTTCGAACAGAGTCAGCGCGTCCTCGACCGTTCTCGCCAGTGGACCGATCTGATCGAAACTCGAGGAGAAGGCGACCAAGCCGAAGCGGCTGACGCGTCCGTAGGTCGGTTTGAAGCCAACGACTCCACAGAGAGACGCAGGTTGACGAATGGAGCCGCCGGTGTCCGAACCGAAGGCGCCCAGGGCCGAACCGACCGCGACTGCCGCGGCGGAACCGCCCGAGCTGCCGCCCGGAACCCGACTGCTGTTCCAAGGGTTGCGCGTCGGACCGAAGGCCGAGTTCTCGGTGGAAGAGCCCATCGCAAACTCGTCGAGGTTGGTCTTCCCGACAATCACCGCTCCGGCCTCGCGAAGTCGAGCGACAATGGTGGCGTCGTATGGGGGTCGGTAACCCGACAGGATCTGCGAGCTACAGGTCGTTTCGAGCCCCCGCGTACAAAGGTTGTCCTTCAGTGCGATCGGGATGCCGTCGAGAGCCCCCTGGCTCGACCCGTCTCGCCTCCTCCGATCTGAGTCTTCGGCCGCGCTGCGCGCACCCTCATGATCGATGGTCACATAACAATGCAGGTCGGCCTCGGTGAGCGAAGCGCGTCGCAGGACATCCTCGAGGAGCTCGACTGCGGTGTTGTCGCCCGTGGCGAGGCGCTCGCCGGCCGCGGCGATGGTGAGATCGGCGAGATCGGTCACTAGCTCTCCAGGGCTGGGGGAACGACGAAGTATCCGTCGGCGGTTTGGGGAGCTACGGCGAGGACCTCGTTCCGGTCCAACGAGGGACGAACCCGGTCTTCGCGAAAACCGTTGACCAGTCCTAAAGGATGGGCTGTTGGCTCGAGGCCGTCGGTGGCGACCGATTGCACCTTGGCCGCGTGCTCGAGGATGACGCCGAGCTGGCTTCGATAGGTCGCGAGCTCCTCCTCGCTGAGAGCGAGACGGGCGAGACGGGCGACGTGGGCGATATCGATTTCGATAGGCATTTACTGGGTGTTTCGGGTCGATAGGCCGTCAACGAGCCGTCAACAAGCCGCCGAACAAGTGTAAGCCGGGTTGCGGGCTCGCGAACTTCGGACTTAGCTGACCGTGCCTTGGCGGAACCGGAGAGGGGATTCCATGCTCAAGAAAAATCGGCCTTTTGCCGAACTCTCCCTTGTGGAGTGGAAGAGAGCCCGACCCCGGGTCGGCGTTGCCCTCGCAGTTGCCCTCGTGCTGCTTTTCGTTCCGGCTGCGCTAGCCGACGAATTCGTTCCCAGCCAGCCCTTCGATCCCAACCGCATCGTCTTCCCGATCGTCGGCACACCGGTGAACTTCATCGACGACTTCGCCCAGCCGCGTGGTGCGGGGCGGACCCACGGCGCCACCGACATGATGACGAATGGGATCAAAGGATGGCCGGTCGTCGCGGCCGCAGATGGTGTCGTTACCTGGATCGGCAGCAACTGCTGCTATCTGGCCATCGATCACGGGGGCGGCTACGAGACCTGGTACATCCACCTCAACAACGACAACCCGGGCACCGACGATGGACTTGGTTGGGGGATTGCGGTCACCGAGGGCACTGTGGTCAGCCAGGGCCAGTTGATTGGTTGGGTCGGCGACAGCGGCAACGCGGAATCGGTGGGACCGCATCTCCACTTCGAGATCAGGCTCAACGACGTGCCGATCAACCCCTACCAGTACCTGCTCGCTGCGCCACGGTTGAGCGCACCGGGTGGAATCACAGTTCCTCCTCCGACTGGAAACACCTTCAGCGACGACAATGGGAATCCGCACGAGGCCAATATCGAGACTCTGTTCGCCAACGGAATCACGATCGGATGCGGTGGTGGCCGCTACTGCCCTCTTGCCCCTATCACCCGCGGACAGATCGCTCTATTCATCTATCGCCTGCAGGGATCACCGACGAGCACCGAGAACTTCTATGACGACGACAGCGGCTCGATCTACGAACAGGCGGCCAATGGCGTCACGTCCCTCGGGATCGGATTCGGCTGCGGCGAGCGGGCGTACTGTCCGGAGGCGGGGCTGCGGCGCGACGAGATGGCCGAACTCCTGACCCGCACCTTCAACCTGGCCCCGAGCACAACCGATTTCTTCGCGGATGACGACGACTCAGCCCACGAGGCTGCCATCAACGCCCTCCGCCAGGCTGGGATCACCATTGGTTGTGATCCTGATGATGCCGGCTCCTACTGCCCCAACCGGATCCTGACCCGTGACGAAATGGCCACGTTCTTCGTCCGGGCCATGGACCTCTAGCAAAATTCCCATGTGAGAACCGGAAAGGGGCCGCGGGCGTCTAGGAAACGTGCCCCGGCAACCACCCCAGACGAAGACGACACGAAGATGATGGCCGTCGACACGGGGGAAATTCCCGTTGTCCGATATGCGACCGGGACCTTCGAGTCTTTCTATCAGACCAGCCGCCAGCACATCTTTCGAGCTTTGGCGCTGACGTTGGGAGATTCCGATCTCGCGGCGGACGCGGTGGACGAAGCCATGGCGCGCGCCTATCAGCACTGGCGGAACGTCTCCACCTTCGACAACCAGGCGGGCTGGGTCTACCGGGTCGGGCTCAATTGGGCTCGATCGCGCCTGCGCAAACGCAAGCGGGAGATCCTCTCTGACGCTCCACCCGAGCAAGCGACCGAGTTGACGTTCTCGGATCCTTATCTCGAAAAGGCGGTGATGTCGCTCCCCCTCGAAGCGCGCTCGGTGGTGGTCCTGCGTTTCTACCTCGATTGGTCGACCGATGAAGTCGCCCGCGCGCTCGGGATTCGGCCGGGAACGGTGAAAAGCCGACTGCATCGGGCCATGAATGAACTACGCGAACAATTGGAAGTGACCCCGTGAGCCTGGAAAAGCGAATCCGCGACGAACTCCACGACACCGCCGAGCGACTGGCGCTCGACCCGGGCGAGTACCGCCGGGCGATGGAGCTCGGAGCGAAGAGGCGGCGCCAGCGCATCGGGCTCATCCTCACCAGCGCGGTCGGATTGGCTGCCATCGTCTTCGCGGCGAACGCGATCGAGATCGGCGGTACCGACGAGCCCGGAATTCTTGCGGGAAATACCGCGGCAACGATCGATCCGAGCCACCCAATCGACCCTGGCGCCGGTGCCACCGGTCTCCACCGCACCTCCTTCAACCATGCCGGCAGTCCGCGACTTCGGTGCCAGCGTGGCCGTTGCCTCGCACCGAAGGGATCTCCGTTTTCGACCCGGGCCAGGAAGCGGCAGTCCTGACGGGCGACCCCTATTACCAATCGATCTCGTGGGTAGCCAGCGACGGCGAAGGCGGCTTGGTCTATACCCATGAGGTCACCCCGCTACCTTGGGAGCAGGGCTCGCTTATGCGACTCCCCGCCGGGTGCCGCCAACCCCACAGCCCTCGTCGCTCCCGAAGCCGGCGGGTTGATCACCCCGATCGGCGTCGACAATGGCTCGGTTTTCTACCGGCACATCGACCTCGCGGGAGAAAGCTCGATCAGGGCGATCAATCTCGATGGGACCGACGCTCGGATCGTTGTTGGTTCTATACCGGGGTTTGCCTATGCCGCGGTCGATGAAGGCATGCTCGTGATCACCCTCGACTGCGGCGGCTATCAGTTTTTCAGCACAGATGGTGCTCAGCTCCCCACTCCCGATTGGGCAACCGAATGCCGGGCAATGGCCATGACATCGCCCTTGCCGATGGTTTCCTTTTTACGTTTTCCACCAACGGTCCTCGTCGGTTGGTCCGCATCGACCTCGAAACCGGCGAGCAGGCGGCGACCCCGATGACTCCCGGCTGGCAGATCGAGGCGGACTCGGCCTCCCGCGTGGCCTACGCCAAGGTCGTCGACGGCACCGCCATCATCCGGGTCGGCGACTTCAGCGGCGACGAGTTCGTGGAGACCGAGTCGTACTTGGGTGGTCCGGGCCCGTTTGCACTGTTGTCGGGGTTAAACCTGGCTACCGACGCCCGGCTCGGTTCGGGGATGGGAGAGCTGCCCTGCTCCCCGACCGACGTGCCCAACCCCGCACCGACCGGCTTGCCCGCCCCGGTCGAGGAAAAGTTCCAGCAGGTGTTCACGTTGGCCAAGTCCTGCGAGCTCGAGGCGCTGGCCGAGCTAGTCCGCGACGACGGCGCCGAATTCTCGAGCAGAGTGGAGGATCCGGTCCAGACCTGGGTGCGTAGTGCCCGCCACGGGTTCGACATCGATGCCCATGACCGTGCGGATCCTCAACGTCCCTCCCGTGCTCGACGGCGACACCTATGCCTGGCCGGGCGTGTTTGTGACCAACAGCGAAGAGGACTGGCAGCAGCTCTCGGGCGTGCTCAGCGCCGCCGAATTCGAGCAGATGAACCAGTTCCGCGACCCCGTGATGGGGTACCTGGGCTTGCGGGTCGGCATCACCACCGACGGGCGCCTCAGCTACCTAATTGCGGGGGGTGGCTGACCCTTCGACCACTGCAGGCTGCCTGCGGTTTCAGTACCTTTCGAGCATGGCGTTCGAAGAACTGATGGGACTTGCCAACCGATTACTTGGCAACGCGCAGACACTCGCTGCCATCGCCGCGTATCTCCGACTTGGCGAGCTCGACCTCGACGGCGATCTGGCGTTGCGCAAACAGCTCGAGCGCGTGCTCGACCTCCTTGGCATTCGAGAAGAGGTCGACTCACTGGAGCCGCAGCAGCGGGCAGTGCTGCTTTCTTTCGTCCGCTCATATCTGTCGCAAGCGGTCGACCTGGTGGAGGATCCCGCGAAAGAAAACGCGTGGAGCCACCGCGATCCAGCGTTGCTCCAAGCCCAAGGGCGGGCATCAGGCATAGTTGCCACGCTGATGGCGGAGGCGGGACTCGGATCGCCCCGTGCCCGGATCCTCGATGTCGGAACCGGCGTTGCCGGTCTGGCGATTGCGTTCTGTCGGGAGTTCCCACAGGCAACGGTGGTGGGGATCGACCCTTGGCCACCTTCGCTCGAGCTGGCGAGGCACAACGTCGTCTCGGCTGACCTCACGGACCGAATCGCCCTACGTCGAAACAACGATCCAGGACTTCGAGGATCGAGACGGGTTCGATCTCGCGTGGTTGCCATCATTCTTCATCCCCGAAGACGTCCTCGACCAAGCCATCGCGCGGGTATTCGATCTGTTGCGTCCAGGAGGCGCCCTCGTCGTCGGGACTACGCACGCTGACCAGGAGGATCCGGTGGCCGCAGCCACCGACGCGCTCTTCACGATCCGCTCGGGCGGCTCGGTGCTCGAAGCGCAAGGGGCGATCGATCGCCTAGCGAGGGCCGGATTCGCCGACGTACATGAGGTCGAACGAACCTGGAACCCGCCAATTCGCTTCGTCGCCGGAACGCGGCCCTAACCAGGATTTCAACCGAATGCAGCTCGCCTTAACCTGCACGCGTGTCCACTCGCTCGGAAGGCCGTCATCTCACGAAACCCGCGGGCCCCTATCGGGTGATCTATTTCGGGATCGGGCTGGTCGTGGTCGCCGTGGTCATCCTCGCGGTTGCGTTTGGGGGCGGCAACGAACCGCTACCTCTGCCCGCGCCGATCGAGTCGCTCACTCCCCACCCGAATGACGTCGCCCTGTCACAGGCGATCCTCGAGGTCGACCTCGAGGCGGGCTATCTCGCGTCGATCTATGTGGACGGCTTCCTCCTCCCGGACAACGAAGTGATCTACGTCGAACCTACGGGCGTGCACCGCTGGCAACCCAACTCCCAGAGCGTGGTGGTAGCCGAATGGACCCCGGGCACGCACGAGGTGCGGATCGTGTGGGACTCGCTCGGCGGTCTACCGAGCCCCGGCGAGTTCACTCTGGAGCTTCCGGATCCAATAGAACCGTCCGCAGGTTGGAGAAGACAATCTCGAGGTCGTCGAGGCGCACGCTCTCCTCTCGTTTGTGGGCGAGGCTGGTCTCCCCCGGGCCGTAATTGACCGCCGGGATGCCGCGGGCTCCGAGTCGAGCGACGTCGGTCCATCCTTGCTTGGCCGCTTTCGGAGCTGACGAAACCGTCAGTAGCCGATCGAGAATCGGGTGGCTCGGTGTCGACCGGTCCCGCAGGCGCCGAATCGGCGACTTCGAACTCGTCGACGTCGGCACAAACCTCGGCCAGGTGCTGCCACCGCCTGCTCAATCGACTTCGGTTGGGGCGAACCGGTAGTTGACATTGAGCTCGAATCGATCGGGAATGATGTTGTTGGCAATCCCCCCGGTCGCTCGGGTGACCGAGATCACCTCCTGGTAGACCAGGCCATCGATCGTCGACCGGTTCCGGCTCGCGTTCATGCATCGCTGCTAGCCAGCTTCCGGCCTTGGTGACGGCGTTCTCCCCCAGCCACGGGCGGGCCGAATGCGCAGAAACGCCTGGAAGGCAACTCCCGCGTTCAAGAGTCCGTTGCAACCAATCTGGACCTCCGAATCGCTCGGTTCGAGCACGAACGCAAACCCGGCATCGCTGAGCCAGGGAGCGCGATTGAGAACCGACTCGAGCTCATTGGCATCGGCGGGACCTTCCTCGCCGGCATAGAAAACCCCGATGAGATCGCGACCCTGGAGGCGAATATCGCGATCCTCGAGCAGGTGCAGCATCACCGCCACCCCGCCCTTCATGTCGGTGGCGCCCAGTCCATGCAGTCGGCCATCTTCGACGATACGCGGCGACTTGGCCCTGCGCTGGGAACGGTGTCGATGTGGCCGACGAGAAGAATCGGCGCTTTCTCCATCGCGCGGGCCCGACCACCAGGGAGTTGCCGACACGATCAACCGATTCCCGCCCAAACGTCTCGTAAAGCCGGGCGGCGATCTCGGTGCAGAGACGTCCCTCATTGCCCGTCTCCGAAGGGGTGTCGACCAACCACGTCAAAGTCTCGACCAGATTCTAGGTGTTGACCCCCATCTCGCGCAGATACTCGTTGAGCGAGGTCTTGTCGTCCGTCGCTGCGGTTCGCTGGCCGATGATCAGAGCACACGAGAGCTGATAGGTGCCCGGACGGAAATTCCTTGGGTCTGGTACCCGGAACCACGACCGATGCCGGCCGGTACCCGCCCGCGATGTTCAACCGGCTCGGGGCCGGTGACATCGATGACCGGAGTGTTGGCGGCGATGACCGTGTTGGCTCCGAGGACTGCTCGCTCCTCGATCACCGCGCCCTCGACGACGATCGAGCGCGAACCGATAAAGGCACCATCCTCGATGATCACCGGCCGCGCCCCCGGAGGTTCGAGCACACCGCCGATGCCGACTCCGCCGCTGAGATGAACGTTGCGGCCGATCTGCGCGCACGAGCCCACCGTCGCCCAGGTGTCGACCATGGTGCCCGACGCCGACATAGGCGCCGATGTTGACGTAGCCGGGCATGACGATCACCCCCGGTTCGCAGAAGGCGCCGTAGCGAATTGCCCCCGGCGGCACGACCCGCACCTGCTGGGCGGCCAGGTTCTTCTTGAGCGGGATCTTGTCGTGGAACTCGTAGGGGCCGACCGTTGAAGGTCTCCATGTTGCGCAGCCGGAAGTAGAGCAGGATCGCCTGTTTGAGCCAGGTGTTGACCTGCCACTCGCCATCGACCTTCTCCGCCACCCGGTAGCGGCCGGCGTCGAGTCCGGCGATGGCCTCCTCGACCGCCTCGCTCGGCGCTTTCGAGCTCGGCCTTCGCCGGCGAAAGCCTCTTCGATCAGCTGGCGAGGCATTTGCTCAATCTTGCCGCCGCTTCATCGCACTCGTCAACGGTAGGAACGAGGGCGAGCCGGACGTGGCCCTCACCGCCAGATCCGAAAGCCCTGCCCGGAGTCAGCAGGATGTTTTCCTCGAGCAAGCTGATTGGCCAGGTCGACATCGTCGGGAACCGCCACCCAGAGATAGATTCCGGCCACCGACCCGACGACCTTCATCCCCGACTCCGGCGAATGCCTCGCGCCAGGATCGCTCGTTTCTGCGCGGAAAATCTCCCGCCGCTCGACGGGATGCTCGTCGTCGTTCCAGGCGGCGATCGCCGCTCGTTGGACGAACTCAGGCGAGGCAGTCCCGGTGTAACCACGCAGTCGTTTGAGCAACGTGATCGCGTCGGGGTCGCCCACCATGACCCCCGAGCGGTATCCGGTCATCCCCGACCGTTTGGACAAGGGAGAAGAAGGCGATTAGCACCCCTTCGGCGTCTTTACCGGCCACCTCCAGGATCGAGTCGGGTGGATCGGTCTCGTAGAGATCGGCGTAGCACTCGTCTGAGCAAAGCAAGGCGCCACCGGTTCGAGCCGCTCCCACCAGGTCCTGCGAGTTCGGCCGGCGACGTGACCGACCCCGCAGGATTGTGCGGTGAGCAAATCCACACCATTGCGGCTTTGGCCCAGTCGGCTGCCGAGAGATCGGCGGCGCGAAGGACGAAGTCCGTCCCGAAGCGCACGGGCACGGCTCGGCTCCGGCAAGCACCGCTCCTTGCTCATAGACGGGGTAGCCAGGGGTTCCCCACGCCACGGCATCGCCGTCGATCACGATCGACGAAAGCCAGGGCGGACGAAAAGATCGCCTCCTTCGCCCCGGCCGTGGGAAGCACCTGCGTCTCGGGATCGACCTCGACTCGCAAACCGGCGCTTGACGTATCCGGACACCGCCTCACGAAGCTCGGGCAGACCCGGGAGTCGTTGGGTATTGCGAGACACCCGGGTACGGCCCTCCGCAGCGTCTTCGGGGATAAACGGCGGCGTTGGTTCGAGCGGGTCGCCGATCGAAAAGTCGAGCACCCGCTCCCCGGCCGCCCGCAGGCTTCGGGCCATCTCCTGCAGCAGCCCGATCTGGTTGGGGGCGAGACGTGAGCCGACAGGGCCTTCATTGCACTTTCATTGCCAACCTTCACTCCTTCGTCGACCGTGAGCTCACAAGAGACGCCCGACTCCGGACCGAGCTGGGCAAACTCTGCCCAGAACGAGCCGCGCCGCTTCGAGCATCGAACTCTGTCAGTCGGGCAAGCTTGCCCCACGCCACCAGCGCCATCGGATCATCGATCGCGGCAAACGGCATGACGATCACGTGCGTGCTCAGTTCTCGCCCCAGCTCTTCGAGCTCGCCTCGTCCTCGTCTGCAGTCAGCATGTCGGCGCGGTAGTAGAAAATGACAGCCCCGTGCTCGAGGGCGTGGATGTTGAACATCTCGGGAACTTCCTGACGATAGATCCCACACGGGGTCGGGATGGGGCGTGGTGGACCGGAGGTGGCGGGACCGAGCTGTACTCGGGTGGGTCGAGGGTTGCCGTCGACGATTGCCTGCACCGACTCCTGGCTGAGATGTTCGACTCCCAGATCCTCGGGCTCGGTCACCTCATAGTGCCCGCGCGGCCCGCCGCCACACGCCACAACAGCAGTATGCGCCGCCATCAGCCAAGTCCTATTGGAGCGCCCAAATCTATTCGAGAGCACTGCGGACCCTCCGCCAGGAGCCGCTGGAGGCGGGATCTCGTCGATCGTGAGGACTCCGGCTTCCTCCGCTTTTTGCACCTTGCTCGCCCCCGGGTTCTCCCCGACCACCAGAGAGGAGGTCTTCTTCGACACGCTTCCGGCGGCTTTCCCCCCACGGCGACCACGGCCGCCTCGGCATCCTCACGGCGTCATTGTGGCCAGTGTGCCGGTGACCACGATGGTGATTCCGGCGAGGGAGTTCGATCCCGCCTGCGTGGTCTGCGCCTTCATCTTCCAGGCTGACCCCGCCGCCTGGCCAGCTTGGCGACCAGGGTGATGTTGTCGGGATCGGTCGACCACGCGCGCACCGAGCTGGCGATCACCTGACCGAGCCCGCCGACCCCGGATGATCTCCTCTTCGGTCGCCGCCATCAGGCGCGGCAGGCTCCCAAAGCGCCGCGCCAGTTGGCGGGCGACGGTCCCACCGACGTGTCGAATGCCGAGAGCGACGAGGACCTCGAGCCAGAGGACGGTGACGGGCGGCATCGATGCCTTTCATCAGGTTGCCGACCGAGACCTCGCCCCAACCCTCGAACCCGAGCAGCTGCTCGGGCTGCAAGAGGAAGAGGTCGGCCGGATCCTTGATCAAACCCTCGCGAAGGAAGAGGTCGATGGTCTTGTAGCCCATGCCTTCGATATCCATCGCTCCTCGCGAGGCGAAGTGGAACAGCCACTCCCGCACCCGGGAAGGACACTCGAACCCGCCGGTGCACCGGGCGACCTTTTCACCGGGCGGACGCGTCGATCGGGTTGCCGCAAAACGGACAATCGGCAGGCATCGACCACGGCTGCTCGGCTCCGCTGCGGACCGAGACCACCGGCCCGACCACCTCGGGGATCACGTCTCCTGCCCGACGCACGATCACCTTGTCGCCGACCCGGACGTCTTTGCGACGGAGCTCGTCCTCGTTGTGCAAGAGTCGCGTAAGTGACAGTGGCCCCTCCCACCTGGACGGGCTCGAGCACCGCGAAGGGAGTGGCCGCGCCGGTGCGACCGATGTTGATCTGGATGTCGCGCAGCGTGGTCACCTGTTCCTCGGGCGGAAACTTGAAAGCCACCGCCCAGCGGGGCGCATGCGACGTGTAGCCGAGCTCGCGCTGATCGGACAGGTCGTCGACCTTGATCACGACGCCATCGGTTTGGTACTCGTGCTCATGGCGGCCCGTTTCGGCCGCCGCGATGAACGCCTTGACGGCGGCCAGGTCGGCCACTGCGGCTGAGGCCGGGTTGACCCGCAACCCGAGCCCCGATAGATAGGCCATTTGCTCTGAATGCCGGTCGAGGGCCGGACCACCTTCGATCAGGCCAACCTGATAGATCCAGACTCCGAGGTCGCGGCCGGCGGTCACCGTGGCATCTTTCTGGCGGACCGAGCCAGCGGCGGCGTTGCGGGGATTGGAGAACAACCTCGCTCCCGCTTCGCCTTGCTTGCGATTGAGCTCCTCGAAGGCGGGAAAAGGCATGTACACCTCGCCGCGTACCTCGAGGAGACGCGGAGGATCACCGAGCAGACGCAACGGGATCGACTTGAGAGTCCGGAGGTTGGTGGTGATGTCCTCACCGGTTGCGCCGTCTCCGCGGGTGGCCGCGCGGGTCAACCTGCCTTCTTCGTAGGTGAGCACGACTGCCAGGCCGTCGATCTTTAGCTCGCACGAGAATCCCGACGGCGCTCGTCCGAGTACGCGCTCCATCCGCGCCTCCCAACCGTCGAGCTCCGAATCCGCCTCGACGTTGTCGAGCGAGAACAAGGGGCGGAGATGCTGCACCGGAGCGAAGAGCTCGCCCAGCGGACCCCCGACCCGTTGCGTCGGCGAGTCGGGAGTGATTAGCAGAGGATTCGCTTCCTCCAGCGCGACGAGCTCGCGCAGCAACTGGTCGTAGTCGTAGTCGGAGATCTCGGGTTCGTCGAGAACGTGGTAGCGATACCCGTGGTAGCGCAGCTGCTGGCGCAACTCCTCGATGCGGGGCGCGGCGTCGCTCATCCGGCTTTTGTAATTGGTGCGAGCGTCGACCAGGGAAAGTTGATCCAACGATCGGTTCGGCGCCAGACGTACTCGCACTTGACGATCGAGCGCGACTTCTCGTAGAGAACTGCGGCGCGGACGTCGGCGACATGGTCCTCGCAGAATCGCTTGACGAGATCGAGGGTCAAGCCGGTATCAGCAACGTCATCCACGATGAGGACCTCGGCCCCTGCGACGACATCGGCAGTCAGGAACGGAGGTAGCAAGACCGGCACGTCCAAGCGCTCGTCCACTCCGACGTAGAACTCGACGTTGACCGCGACGATGTTCTTGCTGTCGAGGGCATAGGCGACCGCCCCGCCGGGCAGCAATCCGCCGCGAGCGATAGCCAGGATGACGTCGGGCTCATATCCGCTGTCGACGACCTGGTGAGCGAGCTCCCTCGCTCCTGAACCGAAATCGTCCCAGGTGAGAGTCTCCCGTTTGTCGGTCATGCGGCGCGCTCGGTGGCGGCGATGACGCCGCTACCGAGAACCTTGGTCCCCCTGATATAGGGCTGCGGTCTGCCCGGTCGCGATCCCGAACTGGGGCTGATCGAAAACGACCGTTCCGCGATTCCATTGGGCAGGAATCGCCTGCCCATGCGACCGGTACTGGACCTCGAGTTGTTCGCCATCGGCCACCGGTCGTCCAGTCCAAGCCAGATGGTCAAGCGTCAGCAGATCGACTTGGAGGTGGGCGCGGGGCCCGAGCACAACGGCCCGATCGTGTGGCCGGATCTCAACCACGTAGCGTCGCTCACCAACCGCCACACCAAGGCCGTGTCGCTGGCCGATCGTGAACCCGCTCACCCCTTGGTGCTGACCGATCTCATCCGCACCTTCGAGTATCGGACCGGGTGCGATGCTCCCCGGGTCGTGTCGCCGCAAGAACTCGCGGTAGTGACTGGCTCCGACAAAGCAGATGTCCTGACTGTCGGCCTTGTCGGCGGTGCGCAGCTCGAGCCGGGTCGCGATGGCGCGGGTCTCGGCCTTGGTCAGACCCCCCACCGGGAATCTGACCCGCCCGAGCTCGTCCGGACCGAGCATCGACAAAACGTAGGACTGATCCTTCTGACGATCGATGCCGCGCCAAAGCTCGGGGGATTCTCCCGGCATGACTCGGGCGTAGTGGCCCGTCACCAATAGCTCGCAGCCGAAGGCACGCGATTGCTCGAGCAGCTGGCTGAACTTGACCGTCCGGTTGCACTCCACACACGGATTGGGAGTGCGTCCGTGCCGATAGTCGGAGATGAAACGATCGACTACGCCATGTTGAAAATGCGCGGTGTAATCGAGCACGTAATAGGGAATGTCCAGCTGAGCCGCGACCCGGCGAGCATCTTCGGAGTCAGACAACGTGCAGCAACCGGCCGTGGGTAGCTCGCCCTCCGGGCCTTGCCAAAGCTTGAGGGTGACGCCAATCACCTCGTGGCCCTCGTCCTTCATCAGCGCCGCGGCCACAGAGGAATCGACTCCGCCGGACATCGCCACCAGGACCCTCATCGCCCTTCCTTCAGCGCGGCCAGCACCAGTTCAGCCGCCTGATCTCCATCTTCGACCTTTGAGGTCCAGCCAAAGCTGAAGCGAAGCGAACGCCGGGCGTCCTCGGGAACAATCCCCATTGCCGCCAGCACATGCGAAACGTTGGTAGCCCCGGACTGACAAGCAGACCCGGCCGAGGCTGCTACTTCCAGCCGGTCGAGCCGGACGAGCAGGGTGTCGGCTGCGACGTCGAACCGGAGGTGGGATATGTGAGGAACGGTTGACTCGGCCGGCACCGTTCGTTCGGCCCGATCGCTCAGCTTGGCTTCAAATCGCTGGCGAGCCTCGGACGTCGTGGCGACAAAGCGTGCCGATCGGCCGCCGCCGCCTCCATCGCCGCAGCCAATCCGAGGATGCCGGCGACGTTGTGGGTACCCGACCGGCGACCCATCTCCTGACCGCCCCCGTTCAAAAGCGCGTCGAGTTGAGTACCTTGGCGGACGTAGAGCAGCCCGACCCCCTGGGGCCCTCCGAACTTGTGAGAAGCCAGCGAAATCAGGTCAGCCTGGCTGGAAACCACGGATTGCGAAGAAAACGCCTGGATGGCGTCGGTGTGAAAGACAATCCCCGCTCGGCGAGCCCGGCCCCAATGTCAGCAATCGGTTGACGGACGCCCGTCTCGTTGTTGACCGACATGACCGACACGATCGCTGTGTCCGGGTCCGCCGCGGCAAGCACCTCGTCGGGATCGACCATGCCGAGCTGATCCGCTCCAACGACCGTGACTCGGTCTTCCTAGCCGTCCGAGGAAAGTTGAGGTGGCCAGCACCGCTTCGTGCTCCACCGCCGTGGTGACGACGCCACCTGAGACGGCCGCCCGCCCCATGAGAGCGAGGTTGTCCGCCTCGGTACCTCCACCCGTGAAGACGATCTCGGTCGGTTTCGCCCCGAGAACGGCGGCCACTTGCTCGCGCGCCACTTCGAGGGCGTTCTTGGCTCGGCGGCTGACGGCGTGACTGCCCGATGTGTTCCCGAACTGCTCTCCCAGCCAGGGCGCCATTGCCGCGGCCGCCTCCGGACGGAGCGGCGTCGTAGCGGCGTGATCGAGGTAAAGCATTGCCAGAATTGTCCCATATGGACCCAATCACGGTCTCAATCGATCTCGCTGCGCCCATCGACCAGGTCTGGGCCCATTTGGCCGATCTCGAGCATCAGCACGAGTGGATGGGCGACATCGAGTCGCTCTCCTTCGAGACGGCCCAGCGCGGCGGCGCCGGAACGATCATGTTGGTTGCCACCAAAGTCGGGCCCCTCCGGCTGGCCGATCGCATGGAGGTCATTGCGTGGGAGCCGCCGGCGAGCATGACCGTCGCCCATCTGGGGCTAGTCAAGGGAACCGGCGAATTCCAGCTAGCTGCGATTGGTGGCGCCACCCGCCTTACCTGGACCGAAGAGCTGCACTTTCCCTGGCGGCTCGGTGGTTTCTTCACCGCCGTCGCCAGCCGTCCGATCCTCGCCACCATCTGGCGGCACAACCTCAAGCGACTGAAACGTCTTGTCGAGCGCTAGGGCGCCGATGCAGCTAGCTCTTCTACGCGGTAGCCGTTAATCGCTGAGTACGACATAGCTCCCTTCCCAGGCTGGATACGACCGGGTCATGATGCCATTTCGTGTCGTTCCCTCGTAGGAGTCGACGCCCGGACGAATCTCGATGGTGACCGTTCCGCCTTTTTCGATCGTGATCACGCCAGCGTGAACCGCGGCGGTACAAACTGAGGAGTCGTCGGTATAGACGTCCTCACCCCATGCCACTGCCGGATCGCCTCCAGCCGGACAGTCAAAGTCGAACTGCTGTCCATCCATGCCGCGAAGATGGACAGCGTTGGCCAACCAGGGGGGCTGGTAACTCTCCGCAGGAGCAACCGTGCCCGTGGTGGCGACGACCAGGCGGGTGGTGGTTGCGACGGTCGTGACAACCACTGTCGTCGTGGCGGCAGGCTGGCTAGTACTCGAAGTGGATGTTGCGGCCGTCGCCTCGCATGCGACCAGTCCCAGCGAGGCCGATAACGCGAGCAACATCTGCAATCCTCGGCGAGGGATCTTTTTCAAGGGCAGAAGGCTAATGATCGATACCGGGGTTCAATTTCCGCTGAAGTTGGCGGGGCGTTTCCCGATGAAGGCGGCCACTCCTTCGCGAGCGTCCTGGGTCCAAAAGCTGTCGTCGAAGGCCTGGGCTTCGATCTCCATGGCTTCCGGCAGCGGGCGGTTATGGCCCTCGGCGAGTGCCAGCTTGGCCGCAGTCAGAGCGCGCGTTGGTCCCATCGCCCATTCCGCCGCGGCCTGCATTGCTTCGTCGAGGAGCGAATCGGTCGGAAACACCCGATCGGCGAGACCGATCGCCAGTGCTTCCTCAGCACCTACCTGCCGGCCGGTGTAGACGATGTCTTTGGCCTTCTGGAAGCCGACCAATCGCTGCAATCGTTGGGTTCCCCCGGCGCCGGGGATCAGACCGAGCTTGATCTCGGGTTGTCCCACCCGGGCGTCTTCAGCCAAGAAGCGAAAGTCGGCTCCCATCGCCAGCTCGAGACCGCCACCCAAGGCGTAGCCATGAATCGCCGCAATCGTTGGCTTCTCCAAACGGTCGAGGATCCACACAGCTTCGACCAGGCTCGAAGCCAGCGTCTCTTCGACCCCGCTGTCGTAGGCCTCCTGAAATCCCTTGATGTCGGCCCCTGCCGCAAAGTGTGGGTGACCTGTTACGACCAAGGCACGGACGGCGGGATCTTGGGCCAACGTGAACGCTTCCAGCAGGTCCCGCGAGAGTTCGGCCGAGAGAGCATTGACCGGCGGACGGTTGAGACGGACAAGAGCGACGGCGCCCTCGATCGAGTATTCGACCAGTTCCACAAGTTGAATCTACCTGGGCGAAATTTACCTGGCTCCGGTTAGCCGCTCCTCGTAGGGGAAGATGTCGATCAGTTCATGGGCCGCAACTCGCTTCTGCACCTGCAACCACCAGTCGGCCGTGTAAAGATCGCGATGATTGTCGAGGAACACCTTCTTCAATTCGCCATCGACTCCGAGAAATCGAACGAACTCCTCGGGAAAGACGTCGTCCGGCCCGACCCCAAAGGTCGGTTCGTCGCTCATGCTCTCGTCGTCGGGCAAGCGGCGAAACACGCACCGGTCGATCGTGGTCAGCTCGTCGTAGTCGTAGAAGACCACCCGGCCGTGGCGGGTGACACCAAAGTTCTTGAGCAGGAGATCGCCCGGGAAGATGCCACTGGCGCCAAGCTCTTTGATGGCTGCGCCGTAGTCAATGATCGCTGCCGCGGCGAGATCGGCGTCAGCGTCGCGCAAGTAGATGTCGAGGGGGATCACACGCCGCTCGATGTAGGCATGGCTGATCACCACCTCGTCAGAGGTGACCTGAATATTGCGGCCGCACTCGCTGATGAGTGTTTCGAGCAGCTCCGGCGAGAATCGGGAGCGGTCGAACTCGAGATGCTCGAACTCCTGCGCATCGACCAGCCGGCCAGCGCGGTCAGCGCGAAAGACCAGGCGATAGCGAGCGCGGACATCGCTACGCGTGGTTCGCTTTGGCGCTGGAAAACGATCCTTGATGACCTTGATCACCACGTCAAAGCCGGGAATCGTGAAGACGACCATCACCAAACCGCGGGTGCCTCGAGCCAGCGTGAAGCGCTCCCCGGTGCTGGCCAGGTGCGAAAGGAGCTCGCGATAGAGGGCGGTCTTGCCATGCTTGTGGTGGCCGACGGCGATGTACAGCTCGGAGAGGCGCTTACGCGGCATTAGCGAGCGCAGAAAGAGGACGAGGTCGTAGGGCCGATCGACGTCGACGTGGAAATACGAGCGCGTAAATGAGAAAAGGATGGAAACCTGGTTCTCGGTGAGGAGAACGGCGTCGATGTGGCCGCCATCAGAGTTGAGCAGTGCCAGCACCAGAGGTACGACATGCGAGCCGCTGTACAAACGGCCGACGAGATACGCGGCTTTGCCTCGATAGAAGACGGCCTCGACGATGTCGGCCCGGTCGATCACCCGCAGTGCCCCGCTACGCCGAAGGTGCTCGCCAATGCGGCTCGCGACCTCCATCGCCTCGGCTTCGAGTCGCGGAAACTCCACTCCGAGGTTGGCGTCCTCGATTACCTGCTCGATCAACCGCGCGATGTCAGTTGGTTGCTCATAGGAGCGATAGACCCCGCGCTTGGCTTCGAAGGGAGGCGAGTCGAAATCGCTGTCGACGAATTCGATGTTCTCGTCGACACCGACTGTCGTGAAAACCCTGCGCGATACCGAGTTGAAGAATGTCTCGGCTATCTCCCAGTCGGACCGTTTGGCGATCAGACCCGAGTAGACCGCTTTCATCAAGGTCCAGATGTGGCGATTCTCGATTCGGTCGCCGAGAAGAGTTCCGAGACCCGCAATTGCTTCGCTCACCGCCTGGCCGTAGACATCGAAACGCTGACTGGCATCCGCCGCCATCCCCGGCCAGTCGGCCTCCAGAAAACGGATCCGGGCCCTACGGGTCACGATCCGATAGCGGTCGCCAAAGTCGACAAAGGAATCGACGATGACCTTGGCGGCGAGGTTCGAGAGCCTCGAATCGCTGAGGATCCCGGATGGGTTAGCTGCGGTGCTCACCGAAACATTCTGCCGGTGCCCGGGGTGGGACTCGAACCCACACGCCTTTCGGCAAGGTGTTTAAGACCTCTCTGTATACCTGTTCCAGCACCCGGGCGGTAAGGAAAGGTTAGGAGTCGGTCGCTAAAAGCCCGGCAGTGATGCCGTCGAGGAGGTCGTGCTTGGACACCTCGACCGATGTCGCGCCGACCGCGGTCATAGCGCCTTCGGCGACAACGGCGCCAGCAAGCATCACCGGAGCCCGGGCCGGGTCGAGGCCGGGAATCCGGGCTGTCTCCTCGAGCGACATTCCCGCCAGCCGATCGATCCAGGCGCTGACCATCTGGAGGGTCAACGAGTCCGACCCCTGCATCGACGCCAGGCTGGTCCACGTTCCAGCCACACCCAGCACCGGTCCGGCCAGCGGCGTCACGTCGATGAAGGTTTTGGCCACCATCGCCCGAGCCTTGGTCACCTGCTCGATCGAGGCAGGCCGCTCCTTGAGCACCCGATCGGTCAAACGCACCGACCCGATCTCGTATGACGTTCCCCCCTCCGACGTGACGAACTCCGTCGAACCGCCGCCGATATCGATGACCAGAGGGCTATCGCTTCGTCCGGCAATCGCACCGGTGTAAGCGAGATCCGCCTCCTCCTCGCCGCTGATCAGCTCGGGCCGGACGCCGAGCGCCAGCTCAGCGCGATCGAAGAACTGGTCACGGTTGGACGCATCCCGAGCGGCCGAGGTCGCGACGGCTCGGCGTTTGGAAACCTGAGCCTTGTTCATCCGGGCGCCAAACTCCGCCAACGCCAGCAACGTCCGGTCCATCGCCTCCTCCGAGAGACGTCCGCTCTCATCGACTCCGGTGCCGAGACCCGTGACTCGTTCCCATCGCCCGAGCTCGACCGTGCCGTCACCGATTTCCTGCACGATCAAAAGGCGCATCGAATTGGTCCCGATGTCGACGGCCGCCACTTTGGGGATGTTCATCGCGCTCGGACCCAAATTGAGTCTGGATGGCTCACTCCACTCGGGATTGCGCACCCCGCCGAGGACGCAGGGAATCGGACAGTTGAGCGGCTCGACCTCGACGGCCACCTCGCGGCCGATCGGGTTCGAGTGGCCAGCGGCGTGATCGGCGTAATGAGCGTGCAGACACTTCACCCCGCCCTCTGCGCCCGCCACTCCACCGCGTGGACGCGGGGTCGCTTCCGGAGGCATGAGCTGATCCCTGTCCGACTCATAACGCTGGTGAGCCGAGGCCAGTGCCAGCTCAAATGCCTGGTCGCTGACGCGCCGGGCCTCGAAGCGCTTGATCTCACCGGCCGATTCCAGGCGGGCCACTCGTTTCACCGCCAAGGGACACGTCAACCAGTAGCTGGTGGGAAAGGGAGTGCCATCGTCGAGAAGCGGAGGGACCTCGATCACCACGGGAAGCCCGAGATGGCATTTGACCAGCACCTGCGAATCGGCTCGCAACGGCCGCCCAATCTGGGCTGTGACTTCCTCGTTCACTCCGCGCTGTCGGCGCCGGTTATGTAGTTCCAAATCTGTCGCCACCACGGCACATTTTCTTCGGGCACGGTTTCGACCGTCGGCACAACTGCAGCAGGCTCGGGAGAGAGAACCACGATCGCGACTTCGCCGGGCATCACATAGCCGAGTTTCTCCCGTGCCATGCGCTCGATTTCCCCCGGCGTGTTCAAGGCCAGAACCTCTTCGGCGAGCAAGCCGTTCTCCAGCTCCAGCGCCGCCAGTTCCTCTCTGGCTTCATCGAGCCGGGTGCGCTGGTCAATGATCTGGCGGAACGGTATGGCGGAGGCGAGAAAGCGAAATGATCACAAGCGTCAAAGCCAACGTGCCGATCCGCATCGCCACGCGAGTTGCGCGGGTCAAGTCGAGAACTTCCGGAAGGTGTCCCAACCCGCATAACGAGCCTCGCTCCCGAGAGCTTCCTCGATCCGCAAGAGCTGGTTGTACTTGGCAGTGCGCTCGCCGCGGGCGGGTGCGCCCGATTTGATTTGGCCGGCGTTAGTCGCCACGGCCAGATGGGAGATGAACGAGTCCTCGGTTTCGCCAGAGCGGTGGCTGACCATCCGCGCGTAACTCGCTCGCTCAGCGGTCTCCATCGTGTGCAGGGTCTCAGACAGAGTCCCGATCTGGTTCACCTTGATCAGGATGGCATTGGCGACTCCACTAGCGATGCCTTTCCGCAGGATCTCCTCGTTGGTGACAAAGAGGTCGTCGCCCACAAGTTGGATGCGAGCTCCCAGCCGTTCGGTAAGCATCTTCCAGCCGTCCCAGTCATCTTCGGCCATGCCATCTTCGATCGAGACGAGCGGAAACCCGTCGACTAGGTCGGCGAGATAGTCGACCATTTCTTCGGAGCCGATCTCGCGACCGTCGAGGAAGTATTGGCCATCCTTGTGGAGCTCACTCGCCGCGACGTCAAGCGCGAGTCCGATCTCCTCGCCGAGCTTGTAGCCCGCGGACTCGACCCCTTCGACCAGCAACTCCAACGCCGCCCGGTTGGTTGCCAGGTTGGGTGCAAAGCCGCCTTCATCTCCGACGTTGGTCGCCAGCCCACGGCCGGCCAGGACCTTGCGCAGCGAGTGGTAGCACTCCACGCCTGCCTGAAGCGCCTCGGCGTACGAAGCGAAGCCGCCTGGGACCAGCATGAATTCCTGAATGTCGACCGAATTGGACGCATGGGCTCCGCCGTTGAGAACGTTCAAGCACGGCACCGGCAGCACCCGGGCGGTCGGGCCGCCCAGGTAGCGAAAGAGGGGCAGACCGGTGGCTGCCGCTGCCGCCCGGGCCACAGCCAATGAGACCGCCAGGAGGGCATTCGCTCCCAGACGTGACTTGTCGATGGAACCGTCGAGATCGAGCATCATCTGATCGATGGTCTCCTGGCGATCAGCTTCGAGGCCAACCAGCTGCGGAGTGATCACCGTCCGAATGTGATCGAGCGCCTGAGACACACCCTTGCCGTGATATCTACTCCCACCGTCTCGCAGCTCGATTGCTTCGCGCGCTCCAGTTGATGCGCCCGAAGGCACCGCGGCACGGCCAAAACCTCCGCCGACCAGGAATACCTCCGCCTCTACGGTTGGATTGCCGCGGGAGTCGAGAATCTCGCGCGCCTTGATGTCGAGGATGTGATTGGGACGCGACATGAACCGGTTACGTTAACGGTCAGGGTCGCGTGGACCGTTTCGCCGCTTCCCACCGAGCGTCGAGCTCAGCGAGGCTGAGACCGCTGAGGGGCCCTTCTTGCTCCATCGCTTGCGAAGCGAGTCACAAATCGATGGATGCTTCCCGTGAGGGCCAGCTCGGGGTCGACCTCGAGATGCCGGGCAAGATTGACGACTGCAAAGAGGAGATCACCGATCTCAGCTGCGGCGGAGTCGTGATCAGGCATCGACTCCTCGACCTCGCGCAGTTCCTCGGCGACCTTTTCCAGTACCGGCTTTGCGTCCGGCCAGTCGAACCCCACGGTCGCCGCCTTGCGCTGCAGCTTGGCAGCGCGTTCAAGCGCGGGCATTCCGGCCGAGACCCCGGACAGGGTTTCTGAGGACTCACCTCCACGTTCGGCCGCCTTGATTTTTTCCCAGTTCGCCTTCACCTCTTCGGCGAGGATCAGCAACACCGATCCCAAAAACATGCGGATGTCGGCGGACCAGTTTCAACCGCAGATTCTCGGCGACGTCCTCGATTCCGAATCCGCCGTCTTCCGCCGAGATCTCGCTGTGGAAAAGGACCTGAAGGAGAACATCACCAAGCTCGTCTTCGATCGCGCCCTCGTTCCCGGAGGCGATGGCGTCGATCAATTCGTGGGTTTCCTCGATCAGGTTCTTGACCAGGCTCTCGTGGGTTTGCCGCTGATCCCACGGACAATCGCGACGGAGCCGCGCCATCGTTTGGACCACACCGGCCAGACCACCGGGGACCGGGTCGACGAACAACGAGGTGCGATTGCCTGCAAAGCGCGTGTCGATTTGAGCCAGATTCACCTCCAGGACTTGCTCATCGGGGCCTCCGGCATCGACCACCAACTTGGCCGAGGTTCCTTCTCCTACCACCCGGGCGATCGCCGCACCGGCATCGGTCAGAACCAGCGGGGAATCGAGATGGGCCACAAGAGTCGGGCCATCGATGAAGAGTGCAGCGGGGAGCGAGGAGCCGTTGAGGATCTTGAGCCCACGATCGAGCGGGTCGTAGCCAATCAAGGCCAGCACCGCATCGACAAACGACTCTCCGCCGACGATCTCCACCGCGCTGCGGCGTCGCAATCGCGCGACCGCGAATTCGCCCACGAGCGGACTCCCCGGCACCGCGTAAATCACCGGTTGCTCGGCGGCGGCGGCAAGCACCCGTTCGACGATGGCGTCGTAGACGGCCTCGAACCCGTCCGCTGCCTGGTAGAGATCGTCGCAGGAAACGACTTCTCGCAGGCGAGCTAGCTCAGCTGCTGCCGGATGATCGAGGGTCCGAACGAACACCATCCGTTGATCGTCGAGAAGCAGTTCGGTGACGCTGGACGACAAGCGATCGAGCCCGGACGGTCCGAGGCCGACCACACTGATTTGCATCGTCAGGGCCTAGCTGGTCGGGACCTGCACCTGCGGGGTGGGATCGGTGACCCAGGTGCCGTACTCGGACTCGACGGTGACCACGGCCGATTTGATCGATTCCAGGATCCATGCCGAGACCTCTTCGTTCACCCTTGCTGAGTCGATGTCGGCTCGAATGTCAGCCAGGGAAGGTTCCTCGCGCGAAGCGACGAGGATCAAGTGATACCCGAACTCGCTCTGCACCGGACCGACGGCTTCTCCGATCGGCGCGGTGTAGGCGGCGGCGGCAAATTCGGGCACATAGAGCCCGAGCGATTCGCAACCGAGATCGCCGCCGTTGGGACCGGATCCGTCAGTGCTGACCTCTGTCGCAACTGCGGCGAAGTCCTCGCCTCCGTTGATTCGCTCGAGTGCAGCCGTCGCTTCAGCTTCGGTCGGCACGAGGATGTGACTTACGCAAGCGGTCGTGCGGGCCTGCCCATCGGCGGAGAGCAAGCTTTCGGCATCTGAGTCGGTGGCTGGCGTAATGCTGCCGAGAAACTCGGCGTCGAGGGCGTCCTTGATGACTTGTTGACGTGCGATCACATTGAGTCGCGCGAGCGGAAGTCCCTGCTGATTGAAGAACTCTTCGGCCGAAATCCCCTGTGCTGCCTCGATCTGGCCTTCCAGGTCGGCGATCTTCGCCGTCACCTCGTCGTCGGAAGGATCGATCCCGAAATCGGTCTTCGCTGCCTCGATGATGGCCAGATTGATGATGGCATCGGTGAGATCGGTGGCGAACTGAGCCTTGTCGGCAACTGCAGCGTTGGTATCAGCGTCCAAACGCATCATCTGGACCTCGCCAACGGAAATATCGACTCCGTTGACCGTGGCGACCGTCGCCCCTCCCGACCCCCCGCCGCCGCACGCGGCCAGTCAAAAGCGACGAACAGGACCAGGGAAACGAAGGATTTGCGCACCAGGCAAAGGTTAATCGGGGGGCATTTCTAGGAAGCTGCGGGTGCCGCGTCGGAAGGGGGCCACATCTTCTCGAGAAAACCGATCATCCCCGCGACCGGATCCCCCGGCGGAGTGGGGATGAACAACACGCCGTCGCGCACGATTGCCTGTGGCGCCAGTCGTTCCAGTCTCACCTCCTGGCTGGCCGTGAACGACACGGGCGCCATCCGAACCTCCCGGCGCAACGTCACGACCTCGGTCAGTCCCACTCGCAGGGCCTCGACCCGGAGACGGGCAATGTCGAGCAGGGCGCGTGCCGCAGGCGGCAATGGCCCGAAGCGATCAACCCACTCGCTCCCCGCCTCCTCCACTTCTGCCTGGGACTCGGCCATCGCCAGTCGGCGATAGGCCTCGAGCCGGATCGATTGATCGGCGAGATATTCGTCCGGAAGGTGCGCGTCGACCGGCAACTCGATGCGCACTTCTTTGGTCTCGATCGGCGGTGTCGTCTGTCCTTCGAGCTTCTGCACAGCTTCAGCCACAAGTTCGGCGTAAAGGTCGAAGCCGACTGCCGCAATGTGGCCCGACTGCACCTCGCCGAGAATCGAGCCGGCCCCACGAATCTCGAGATCCTTCAGAGCGAGATGAAATCCCGACCCAAGGTCCGTCGCTTCACCGATGGCCTCGAGCCGCCGATGAGCCTCCTCGGTCAGAACCTGGTTGGCAGGATGGAATAGGTAGGCGTAGGCGCGCTGGCTCGAGCGGCCAACTCTTCCTCGCAACTGGTAGAGCTGGGCCAAACCGAGAAGATCTGCCCGTTCGACGATCAATGTGTTGACCTGGGGAAGGTCGAGGCCCGACTCGATGATGGTCGTGGCAACCATGACGTCGGACTCACGGTTCCAGAAATCGAGCATGACCTGCTCGAGCTGACCTTCCGACATCTGCCCGTGAGCCACGACATAGCGAGCGTCGGGCACGAGGCTCTGCAACTGGCGCAATGCCCGGTCGATGGAGTGCACCCGGTTGTGGACGTAGAACACTTGCCCATCGCGGAGCAGTTCGCGCCGGATTGCCGCGGCGATGGTTTGGGAGTCCTGGGGGCCGACATAGGTGAGGATCGGGTGACGGTCTTCCGGCGCCGTGCGGATGTGGCTGACGTCACGGATTCCGGTCAAAGCCATCTCCAACGTGCGTGGAATCGGAGTTGCTGTCAACGTGAGCACATCGACCCCGATCTTGAGGCTGCGCAACTTGTCCTTCGCTGACACTCCGAAGCGCTGCTCCTCATCCACAACCACCAATCCAAGGCTTTTCCAACGCACATCTTCGGATAGAAGCCGGTGGGTACCGATGACCACATCAACTTCGCCGGTGGCAATGCCGGCAACTACCCGATCCTGCTGGCGGTTGGTGAGGAACCGTGAGAGGACTTCGACCCGAATAGGGAAGGGAGCAAATCGATCCGAGAACGTCTGGTGGTGTTGCTGGGCCAGGAGGGTTGTCGGACAGAGGACAGCCACTTGCTTTCCTGCCCCGACCGCCTTGAAAGCGGCACGGATCGCCACCTCGGTCTTGCCGAATCCGACATCGCCGAAAACCAGGCGATCCATCGGGCCCGGGTCTTCCATGTCGCGTTTGACGTCGCCAATGGCCACAAGCTGGTCGGGGGTTTCCTCGTAAGGAAAGGCCGACTCCATCTCTCTCTGCCAGGGAGTGTCCGCCGGGAACGAATAGCCCTTCGCCCGCGCCCGGGCCCGGTGCAGGCGAACCACCTGCTCCGCGACAACCGCCACCGCTTTCCGCACCCGGTCCTTGGTCTCGGTCCAATCCCGGCCCCCCATCCGCGAGACCCTGGGCACCTCGCCACCGGTGTATTTGCGAACTGCCGCCAGCTGATCGGTCGGCACGTAGAGACGGTCTTCGCTGGCATACCCGATAACCAGGTAGTCCCGTTCGATCCCGGCCATGGTGCGCGTGACGAGACCTTCGAAGCGCCCGATCCCATGACGCGAATGGACCACAAAATCGCCTTCGGTGAGATCGGCATAGTTCACCCCGGCCTCGGCTCGTCGTCGGCCGGTGCGGTGGGCTCGTCTCCGTCCGGCGATCTCCTGCTCGCCGAGGACGGCAACGCCGAGTGAAGGGGCGACGAAGCCGCGATGAATCCCGGTAGCGATGACCGGCACCGTCACCCCCTCTTCGCCGAGCACCGACGACACTCGATCTGCTGCGGATTGGCCGTCCATGGCGATGACAACCTCGACCTTCTCGCGCTGCAGCCGAGCGATTGCAGTCGCGACCGATCGAGGATCCCCGGGAGTCGCTTCCAACCCTCTGATCGCGAGCACCTGATCGTCGGGACTAGCCGGGATCGCCGGCATCTCGAGGAACTCACCTTCGAGTGGGAGAAAGAGCGAGGGATGAGTTCCTTCGGCGATGCCCCACGAGGAGGACAGGGCGGAGGCAAGGTCGTCTTCCTCCTTGACCAGCTCGCTGGCGCGTTCCCGACTCTTCGTTGGATCGATCAACACGAGGCGCGAACTCAGCGGCGGCATCGAGCAACGATCGCGGCTCTGCCACCCAAGGCATCCACGACTCCATTCCGGAAAAGATCTGACCCTCGGCCAGGCGGTCCCACGTCGACGCGGCCGCGGGCATCGTCCGCACCAACTCTTGCGCCTGAGCGCGGACGAACTCGCCCGGTCGGAACTCGCGGGCGGGATACGCCCGTAGTTCCTCGACTGGCTCGGTCGACCGTTGGGTGGAGATCGAAAAGGTCCGGAGGTCCTCGA
Organism: uncultured Acidimicrobiia bacterium; assembly: GCA_963840175.1. Taxonomy (GTDB): domain Bacteria; phylum Actinomycetota; class Acidimicrobiia; order Spongiisociales; family ZC4RG35; genus JACCTH01. The sequence continues at coordinate 424,776 of CAWIXU010000006.1, read as the reverse complement.
CCGTGTCGCCGAAGAGATCGATTCGAACGGGGTCGTCGCCCTGGGCCGGGAAAACGTCGATGATTCCCCCACGCAGCGCGAACTCGGCTCTGGCTTCCACCCGGTCGGTGCGCTCGTATCCAAGGGCGGCTAGCTCCATGGCCAATTCGGACACCGCGACGTCTTCTCCCCTTTTTACGACGACTGGCCACGGATTGGAAGGGCTGAGTCGCTGCACCGCCGCCCGCACCGACGCCACCATCACGCCGGGCGCTTCTCGCTCGATCAGGGTCAACCCCTCACAGCGGTGCGCCATCGTCGCCAGGTTGGGTGACACGTGCTCGAAGGGGAGCGTTTCCCAAGCCGGGATCAGATACGAGGGAGCAAAGAGTGAAACATCGTCCACTAACTCTTCCGCCTCGCGTTCGGAAGGAACGATGGCTACTACCGGTCCCCGCTGCGCAAGCGCGGCGAGCGCGAATGAACGAGCACCCGCGGAGACGGCCCACCGCCCAGATTGCCCAACTTGGGTGGTGGGTAGAGATTGGCCGCGCCAGCGGTCAACGAGGTAGGAGAGGGAAGACGCCAACGACGGAAGCGATGGTATTCGCGGTAGCCTCATCCGATGTCGGTTGCCCTGTTCGAGCAACTCCAATTCGCCCGTTCGGAGTTTCGGCGCGGGCTGTGGGATGTGTCAGACGAGGACGGAGCTATCCGGATCGGGCCGACCAATTCGATCTCCTGGATGGTCGGGCATCTCGCCTGGCAAGAGGAGCGCTACTGGCTACGGCGAGCCCGCGGCACGATCCTGATCCACCGCCTCGATGAGGAGTTTGCCTATGGCAAACCCGCGAGCACTCCCTCACTGACTGAGGTCTGGGAGATGTGGGATCAGGTCGTGGTGGCTGCCGACGAGTGGCTGGTCGACTTGGACCTCGAGCGGCTCAATCAACCGCTGGCCGAGGGCTTCAGCAATGTCGGCACGTTTCTCTACCGCAACATCTATCACTACTGGTATCACCTGGGGGAGGCGATGGCGGTCCGCCAGGCGCTAGGCCATACGGCGCTACCCGATTTTGTCGGGGACATTGATGAGGAAGCGCCCTGGCGACCAGAACAGTGAGTCCCGGCCTCTAGCGGCCTTACACCCAGCCCCTTTTTCTGGCAACCATGAGAGTGGCGATGGCCAAAGCCGCCATGATCCCGAGGGTTACTCCGAACATCCAGGATTTCTCGAACAGGCCGACTTTGAAGTTCATACCCATGATTCCTGCCAGAACTACAGCGGGGAGCAGCAGAACCGAGACCAGGGTCAGCCGCTTCATGATCTCGTTCGTGGTGTGCGACGTCTGAGTCATGAAGATGTCGAATGAGCCAGCAATCATCTCCCGGGTGCTCGCAACCGCACCGAGGGCGCGGTCAAGGCGCTTCTCCAGACGCGCATAGATCTCAGCGGACTCAGATCCGATGAGAGCTTCGGATTCGGGATGACTCAAAAGGCTGAAGATGTCTCGATGAGGTCCCAAGGCACGCCGTAGGGCGGTCACCCGTCTCCGCATATCGAGCATGTGCTCGAGGAGGGCGGGCCGGTTCCGGGTTGCCTTGAGCAGTTCCTCGTCGAGCCGGTCGATCTCCATCTGTAACCCCTCGATCACCGCGAAATATCCGCTTAGTTGCCACTCGAGCACCACTGACAGAAATGCGGGGCCGTCGAGACGGCCGAGGTGCGTTTCGCCCACGAGCGGCTCATTGAACTTGTCGGCAAGGTCGATCTCTTCCGCGTGCAGCGTGACGATCCAGTTTTTCGAAACGAGACAATGCAAACCGACGGGTTCAAATCCGTCCTCGACCTGGCGGACTACCAGAACGTTTAGTTGCAAGAAGTCGCGCTGGCGCACGAATGTCGGCCGATCTCCGGGCACAATCGACCGTCTGTCCTTTTCATCGACCGAAAGTTCGTCCCACAGCCGATCAAGCTGTCCGGCCACGCTGAGGTCGACGTCGACCCACATAATCTGTTCGTCGCCCAATTTCGAGGGATTGAAATCGGCGACTTTCGAAGGCGCGTCTTCTCCATCGACGTCATAAAGCCAGACTCGATATCCGGCGTCAGCGTCGGAACTGATGTTCGTTTCCTGATCGATTCCGTTTTTTATGGTGCCCCCTTGGCGGCACCCCCAATACCCGCAGCTAAGGAGGCGCAAACGCGAAACCCCGGGTTAGTAAGGCGGTACAACCGCCATACGAACCCAGGGTTCGGTGCAATCTTGAATTAGAGGCGCTGGTGCTCGCGGCTGTCGACTCCGAAAGCGGCGCCAACCAGAGCCAGGACGGTGGCGATGACGAGGAGTATGAATATCTGTTCCATGAGTGAATTATCGGTGCTCTGATCGTTCATGTCCATTAACAAATCGAATAGATTCCTGGTAGTATCTCTTAACGATGATAGATCCCAAACGCCTTCGCTTTCTCCGCGAGGTCGCCGAGCGCGGCACGGTCACCGCTGCCGCCGACGCCCTTGCCTACACCCCCTCCGCCATCTCCCAACAGCTCTGCGGTCCTCGAAGAGGAAGTTGGGGCGAAACTGCTCGAGCGCCAAGGACGCAACGTCGTGCTCACGCCCGCCGGCGAGGTGCTGCTCTCGCACACCCCGGCCATCTTTGATGCTCTGGAACGCGCTACACGGCCGTCGCCGAGGCGAGCGGCGAGGTTGTCGGGAAGGGTGACGGTGGGCGCGCTGCAGAGCGTGATGGCAGTGCTGATCCCCGATGCTTTTCGCCGGATCGCCGACGACTACCCGCTGATCGATCTCGGCTTGGTCGAACTCGGCGACAACGAAGCCGCCGCGGGAACTTCGGCTCGGCAATCTCGACATCGCGATCGACCAGCGATATCGACACGTCCCCCACCGCCGCCACGACGAGCTCCGCACGACGGTGTCTGCTCGAAGAACCGCTCTACCTCGTCGTAGCCTCCGACTCCCCGATCAAGAAACTTCCGCAAGCGGGCCCCTCGCTCTGGGTCGGACCATCACCGGACTAGCGACTGCGGCAAAGCAGCGGGTTCGATTTGCCGGGCCGCAGGTTTCGAGCCCAAGCTGAAATTCGAATCCGACGACTTCGGCGTGGCCTTGCAACTCGTCGAAGCGATGGGCGCGGTCGCGATCCTTCCCGAGCTAGCTCTCTACCGAGCCGAGCTCCAATCTCCGCTGGATCAAGGTCGACGGCACCCGCCAGATCGTTTCGCTGACGCGACGGGAGGGCGAGAAACGCGACCGCGGTGGCGGCCGTCTCCTCGCATTTGCAGGCGGCAGCCGATCGGTATCTCGAGGTCATCGGGAGGCGACAACGCCGCGTACGGCCTGAGTGTGCCAATCTGAGCCCTCATGCAGGATGGCTCTCGCAAAGGCGATCGTCGCCGCGTTCTTCGCCAACCTCGGGATCGCGATCGCCAAGTTCGTCGGGTTCTTCCTCACCAGCTCGGCCGGTCTGCTGGCCGAGGCAGGTCACTCTCTCGCCGACACCAGCAACCAGGCGCTTCTCCTCCTGGGCGGTCGCCGCGCGCCTCGCGTCGCCGATGAGGACCATCCGTTCGGGTACGGACGCGAGCGCTACTTCTGGGCCTTCGTCGTTGCCCTGGTGCTCTTCAGCATGGGTGGCCTCTTCGCCCTCTATGAGGGCATCCAAAAGCTGATCGATCCCCACGAGACCGAGAACCTCCCGGTGGCGATCGGGATCCTGGTCGTCGCCATCGGCCTCGAGACGTTCTCGCTGCGGACGGCGGTGCGTGAGGCGAACCATGTCAAGCCCAAGGAAATGGGGTGGTGGGAATTCATCCGGACCTCTAAGCAGCCCGAGCTTACCTGTTGTGCTGCTCGAGGACATCGGCGCCGAGATCGGCCTCTTCCTCGCACTCTTCGGAGTCTCGCTGGCCGTCGTTCACTCACGATCCCCGGTGGGACGCGGTCGGCTCGATCGCGATCGGGGTCCTGCTGATTGTGATCGGGATCGTCCTCGCCATCGAGACCCGGGGTCTGCTGCTCGGTGAGCGTGCCGCGGCCGCCTCCGAGAAGCGATCCGCCGGGCGATCACCACGCATCCTGCGGTTCGCAATCTCATTCATCTCCGCACCCAGCACCTCGGGCCAGACGTGCTCCTCGTGGGAGCGAAGATCGAGTTTGCCAACGAACTCGACACCCCGCGTCTCGCCACCGAGGTCGACGCGGTCGAAACGGCGATCCGTGCGGTCGAGCCGATGGCGAAATGGATCTATCTGGAACCGGACTTGTTGCGATCGGCGGGCGGAGGCACGTAGCTGCCATGGGCTTGGGCGACCAGGCGGTCTTCGCTTCCATCGACCCACAGATCGACCTGTCCGTAGATGCGCGATCTTCCGACCTCTCAAGATCGTCGCCCTGGCGAGAACATCGCTGTCCTTGGCTGGGCGGAGAAAGGCGATCGCGAGATCGGAGGTCACCGCCATCGGTTCGAGACCAAGAACGGTGAAGCATGCGAACCAGAGGGCGACGTCGGCCAGTCCGAACAGTGTCGGACCGGGCACGTAGCCGCCGGGGCGAAGCATGTCCGCTGATAGCGTCCACCGTGCCACCGCCCAGCCCTTCGCCGAACTCCTCACACCGAAATCCGCTTTCGTAGGCAGACGGAAACCCATCGGCCGACCAGGTCGTTGACCGCGGTCGACAGTGAAGTTCAAAGCTTTCCTTCCTGACGAGCCCACTCACAGCAGGCGGCGGAAGGTGAGGTCAGCCGGGGTGTAGACGAGACCGAGCTCGCGAGTCGCCGTCGTGATCCGTCATAAACATGGCCATGAAGGAGGGTTCGAACCGACTCCGCACAAATCGGTGCATCCTTGCCCGAGCAAACGAAACACCCCTCCGCCGATCGTTCCCGCCACCCTGCGCAGGCCAGTGGCGGAAGGTATCGCACGCCGACGTCTCGCCCGGTGACCTCCTCGATCATTCGCACCACCTCTGATAGCGCCATCGAGAACGAGTTGAGGACGTAACGCTCTCCGCGTTGCTCCCTTGGCGGCGGCGAGAAGATGACCTCGGGCGCAGTCGTCGATGTCGACGATCGAGAGCCGGGTTTCGACCAGGCGTCCGCAAGCGCCCGGCCATGACCCCAAGCAACAGCTTTCCGGTGCCGGTAGCTCGGCCCGGACCTTGAACCGACGACGGATTCACCACCACCACATCCTGGCGGCTGGCCACCGCGAGCACTTCCTGTTCGGCCTGCCATTTCGAAAGGGCGTAGACGCTGTGCCATTCCCCGCTGGGGATCGAGGTCTCATCACCAATCTCACCCTCTCTCTCGCCAAGGGTCGCCGCCGAGGAGGTGTGAACGAGTCGCCCGTCGCTCGCCGCCTCAGCGACGAGCCGGGTACCTTCGACATTGACCCGAGTCATGCCGGCAGGATTACGGCTGCGCATTCTGATTGACCCCTGCCACGTGATAGACGGTGTCGACTCCGGCAAAGCAACGCTCGAGCGACTTCGCGATCGAGAACGTCACCCAGCACCGGTTCGACGTCGGCCGGCAACGTCGCTCCTGCCCGAACCAGAGCTCGCACCGACTGCCCGTCGGCGAGGAGGTGACGGAGCGAATGCTCCACCCACAATCCCGGTCGCCCCGGTGATGGCCACCGTCACGACGAACTGGCTCCGCTTCGGCTGGTGGCGACCACCCGGGAGAAGGCGGAGAAGTATCCCCACGCGGAAGCGATCGTGATGATCGCCGCGATCCACATCACCCACTGGTCGAGATACATGGGCCCCCATCTCTCCGGCAATCGCATAAAGGCCAAACCGATGGCGGCGTATTGGGCCGTGGCTTTGATCTTCCCCCAGGTCGACGGCTTGACGATTCCGCCACCCAGGGCGACGAGTCCGCGCAGGCCGAGGACCGCGAACTCGCGCATCATGATCACCATCGCCGCCCAAATCGAAACTCTGCCGATCGAGGTCAGAGCAAGCAATGCTCCGGTGACGAGCAGCTTGTCAGCGGTGGTGTCGAGGAAGGCGCCCAACACGGACTCGACGTGCCAACGACGCGCCAGGTAGCCATCGAGAAAATCGGTCACCGCCGCCACCACGAACAATGAGGCGGCGTAGCCGAGCGCATGCTCGAGACGGTCCGAGGACCTGGTGAGAGCCATGATGATGGGGACAACCATCACCCGGCCCACTGCCAGCCAATCCGGGAACGAGATGGTGTCTCCTTACGCCTCGACTAATGGTGGTCGCCGGGCGGCGATCATACCCAGCGCCCTCTCCATAGCGGCGGGGCGTAACCTGCTCGCCCCGTGTCTGCCGGCAACTGGACCCATCGCCAACATCAGGATCTACTCGCCAACGCCCCGACGTTCGACACGGTTGTCATCGGTGGTGGAGTCATCGGCTGTGGTGTAGCCCTTGACCTGCAAACGCGTGGGCTGCGAGTGGCGCTCCTCGAGCAAACGGACTTCGCGGCGGGGACCTCGAGCCGCTCGACCAAGCTCTTCCACGGCGGAATTCGCTATCTCCCCCAGTTCCGATTCCACTTGGTTTCCGAGGGCTTGCGCGAACAGCGGGTTCTGGCGCGGGTGGCCGACTACCTCTTCGAGCCGCTCGAGTTTGTCGTGCCGGTCTATGACCAATTCGGTCTCGCCGACGCCGCCCGCCTGGGCGGCGACGGGCCGACGCGCGTCGATCCTGCTTGGTCTGGGGCTCACGCTTTACGACCTCCTGGGCGGGATTGGCCGTCCCGGCGAGCGCAACCGCCGCCTGTCCAAGGCGGAGGTGCTCAAAGCCGCGCCGCGGCTGCGGGGCGAAGGGCTGCGAGGGGGCTTTGCATACTCAGACGCCCAGACCGACGACGCCCGTTTGGTCATCGCCCTCGCACGAACGGCGGTCGATCATGGCGCGGTGGCGGCAAATCGCGTGCGGGCGTGGTCAGTTGCCGTTGTCGAAGCCGGCTTCGAAGTGGGCACCGGGGAGGGGATGCTGCGGACGAGAGCCGTGGTGGCCGCCACCGGTGCGTTCACTCCCCCGGGACCGAAACCGACCCCGCTCCTCCTATCGAAAGGCGCTCATGTCATCGTGGCTAAGGACGCCATCGGGCTTGGCGATCGCGCTGTGGTCCTGCCCAAGACCGACGATGGGCGGGTTCTCTTCATCATCCCTTGGGCTGGCCGCGCTCTAATCGGCACGACCGACACGCTGTTCTCCGATTCACCACTCCATCCGATCGCCAACGACGACGACGTCAAGTATCTCCTCGACCATGTCAGCCGGTATCTCGACGTTGGTGAGTTGGAAGCGCTAGCGACATTTGCCGGCCTGCGGGCCTTAGCCGGCGACGGGACGGTGAAAACGGCCGAGGCCTCGCGCGAGCACGTCGTCAGCGAAACCGAGCCCGGCTATTTCCAGGTGGCCGGTGGGAAGCTCACCACCTATCGGCGGATTGCGGCCGAGGTGGCCGACCGGGTCACCCGCCGCCTGGCGCACAAGAGCAAGAGCCGCACCAGGCAGCTGCCGCTGGCCGGTGCCGGGGGAGGGCGCCAGGACGATCCCCTGCACGCCCGCTACGGCACTCGCTCGAGAGTCGCCCAGGAGATGCTCTCCTCGGTCGAGGACGGGACCCGGATCTTGGCCGACAACCGGACCCGCCTGGGCGAGATCGTCTATGCGCTGGAGCACGAGGCGCTCTCCAGCCTCGCCGACTTCACCCTGCGCCGCACCCGGTTGGCGTTGCTCTCACCCGATCACGCCCGGGCCGACGCTCCGGCCCTCGCCGAGATCGCTGGTGATGTTCTCGGGTGGAGCACCGAAGAACGGGCCCACCAACTCGATCTCCACGAGGCCGAGCTCCTGGCGGAAGGATTGTGAGTTTCGGGGCATCCGATTCGCTCGAAAACGCGTTCGAAATTTCTGAATTTTCAATCAGCAGGGCACTCATTTTTCCCTCCTCCCTTCTTCCAAATTTCTCGCTTTGGCTCAGGGCCACGCAGCCTCCCTCAAGGCTCCCGCCAAGTCCTGCGCGGTTGGAACAGAATCGACGCGAGCTTGAACGGCGACAACCATCTGCGTTTGGGGGAAGGCGACAAGCATGACGGCGTTGGCTGGTTCCAATCCGCCGTGGCCGATGGCCGGAATGCCAGAACCGCCAGCGAGTTCCGGAAGTTCTCTTCGAGAAGTCGATGAGCGCCGAGGCCGTACCACTCATCTCGAAACTCAGTCATCTGACCAAGGGAGGCGTCTGAAAGCACGAACCCGCCATAGAGCTCGTAGCCCCAACGGGCCAGGGAGGCGGAGTCCGCCTCGATCCTCCAACCATCGGCTGCCAACGCGCTCTTCCTCCTGATACACCAGTCCACGAGGCCGGGGCCATCGAGAACGCCCGAGGCGAGCGCTTCCCACAGCGAGCCCCCGGTGACGTGCTCGATAATCAACCCGAGCAGGACGTAGTTGATGTTTGCGTAAGAGATTTGAGATCCGGCAGGGAAGAGCGGTTCCCCGATCCCCTCGACTAGGTCCGCCGGAGTCGATCCTGAATCAACGAGGCTGACATAGCCGGGAGGGTCGGCGATGCCGCTTCGCATTCCCAACAGATCTCGAATCGTGGCGCCGTTGGCATCAAAGAAGGCAATTTCAGGGGGAAAATGCTCAGTTGCTGGGTCGTCCAGCTCGAGCTTGTCTTTCGTCGACCAGACGCAGGACTTGCGCCGCGGTAATCGTCTTTCCCACACTCGCGGTGAGAAGCCGACTACCCGGCGTCAAACTTTGGCCCTCTGCATCCACACCTGCCGCCCCTGACCAGCTCCCCACGTCACCTAAGGCCACCGTGGCAGTAACGCCAGGGATGGAGTCTTGGCTACCGCCGCATCGAGCACCGCCTGAAGCGAGGTTGATACAGCTTCGGGCAGAGCCATCTCCGGGAAATCAGGGAAGTCTCCGACCTTGACCACATGAGCACCCGTTGTCGCAACCGAGTTCGTCGTCATGGTCAGTACGGCCGTCGTCGGGGCTTGTCTTGCTTCATCGGTCGTTGCGGTCCCCGATCCATCACCGCAAGCAGCTAGGAACAACGCCAGACCTATCACTCGCTTCACGCTCCCTCCTCAGAAGCCCCAGCCACAAATACTCGGGGACCCAAACGTCTTCGCGTGGTCATCCCTCGACCATCGATCCCTCGAAGGTACCGACAATCATGTTCGCAAAACTTCGGAGGAAGATCTTGTCCCCTGCAGCGGCGGCGACACCCTCTTCAAATTGCAGCGGGAGCCAGTTGTGACCGTCGACCGAGAACAACACACCTCTTTCCTCCGCTTCTTCTCCTGCCTCGATCGCTCCGAGGGGCAATATCGCCCACCCATGCTCAAGAGCAACAACCCGATACGAAAAGGGGGAGGGCGCAATTGCTCCGTCTGGAAGAGGCGATTCGTGGAAGCGGGTCGCAGACCCGAAGACGTCAAATGGCGGCTGCTCAAGGAATGAAATCGAAATCGGTTCCCAGCGAAGCCCATCGATAGATTCCCACAAAGTGTGTCCGTCGGAATCACCTGTCAGCGCCAGTACCCGGTCGCCGTTGATTGCGAACGTCCATGACCAGGTTTGGTCGCTGAACCCTCGATCCCACATCGCCCTGGTCTGGTCGAAAAACCAGTCATGCAGAAAATCGGGTGCTTCCACCGGCCGCCATGTGCGGCCATCGCTCGAGACTGCTGCCCCTAGGTTGGACGTTTCCCCCTCAATCGAAATGTTTTGCGAGGAGCCGTCCGTGAAGTAGTACGCGATGTAGGTGTCGTCGAGTTTGAGGATGGCGCCCGCCGGACCACCCCCAGCCCAGGCGTCTGGCAAGGACAGCGACAGCGAGAGGATGTCGTCGACGTCGAGTCCAAAGTACCGATAGGGGGTGAATCTCCATGGAGCCTCATCCTTTGGCTCCGCCTCAGACCAACCGAGGCCGTCCGAAGAGCGGCCCAGGCGACCGCTCGATGTGATCGCGATGAATTCCCCCATGTCGCCATGGAAAGGGCGCACTCCTTCTCGATTGGGCGACCAGCTCACCCCGTCGATCGACACCCAGTCGGTACCGTCCTCGCTCTCGGTCAAGAAATGGGATCCGTTGCTCAGGATCCCGGGAGGACGAACGAAGGGTGCCCAGCCAAGCATGCGCATGGAGTCGGCTGGTGCCTCCGTGAACTCGAAGTCCTCGAGCGTCGGCTGTCGGACCTCGACTGGCTGGTCGACTGCGGTTGGTGCGGGCTCGCCGCCGCGGAACAACCAGACCGCCACGCCGACCAGCACCACGATGGCAGCTGCCGGCGCCAGCCCGTACATCCACGCCGGAGTACGTCGGGGACGGGCTTTGGGCTGATCGGACCACACGAGCCGGGTCGTCAGTTGAGGTTCGTATAGGTCCTCGGGCTCCAGATGCCCGACCACATGGTCCAGATAATCAGCCAACTGGTCCCTGAGATCACGCATTTGCCTCGACCTCCAGTGCCGCTCGCAACTTCGTCAGCCCCCGATCGCGATGGCGACGAATCGTGGAACGGTTCACGCCGAGAAGGTCGGCGGCCTCCCGTTCACTCCACTCCATTACATAAACCAACACCACTGCGGTGCGCTGGGCGAGAGACAGCGAATTCAAAGCAGCAGAAAGCCGCGGCTCCACCGCCGGCAGCTCCGCCGAGGAAATCGGAGGAAAAAGGAGGCGTGGCCTCCGATAGCGACGGGCACTTGATTGTCCGACTCGGTAGAGATATCCACCCGGGTTCTCCATGCAGCGGACCTTGGCCCAGTTCTCCCAGGCGTAGGCGAGGGCGTCGGCCGTTGACTCCCGGCCGACTTCGACGCCATAGGCCGCGGCCAACGCATACAACAGGCGCGGCTCCGTCTCCTTGAAGAAGACGGTGAACTCGGCGACAACGTTCGTCTGCACGCTGGATCCCATTTTCTTGCTTCATTCAGTAGAGCATCTAACCCCTCGGCTGGGTGACCAGGAAACGATTTCGGACGAGAACGGGTCCTGCAACCCGAGTTCCACGAAGCGGAGCCGAGCCGACGGGGCTCTGAGTCAGAGCCAACCCAGCCAGGCGGCGATTTCGCTTGCGATGTCGGAGAGGTTGCGAGCGCCGTCGACCAGGAGATCTTCGACTCCCTCACCCTCACCCGCGGCGAAAGCTTCACGCGCCACGACCAGGTCCTGCTTCCGTCCGGATGTGGGACTGGCCGAGAGGCGCGCTTCGATCACTTCTAAGGGCACCGCGAGCCGCACCACTCGTACCGGCATCGCCAAAGTCGCCTGCAACCGATCGATCTCGGCGCGGTCATGGAAAGCTCCCGCCAGGACGAAGCGGCGCATCCCCGCACCTCGATAGTTGGCGACCATCGCCGCGAGATTGGCCAGCATCATCCTTTCGCCGACTTCTCCGTGGCCCTCTTCGAGGTTGGCCCACGCAAGCCAATCCAGATCGATCGCCGCAAACGGAACATCGTGTTCCTCCAAGAACTCGGCGATCTCCGCGGCAACTGACGACTTGCCCGCACCGTAGATACCGATGAGGAGGACGGCTTCCAGATCGAGTTGCTCCATTCAGACCCAGTCGAGCGTGCGGGTCACGGCCTGGCGCCAACGAGTCAGAAGTTGCTCTCGCCGAATGACATCCATCCGCGTAACGAATCGAGCATCTTCGTCCCAGTTGCTGGCCAACTCATCAAGCGAACTCCAAACCCCTTCGGCCAAACCGGCGGCATAGGCGGCGCCGAGCGCGGTCGTCTCGGCCACCGCAGGGCGAACGACCGGCACGTCGAGCACATCCGCCTGAAATTGCATGAGGAGATCATTGGCCACCATGCCTCCATCGACCCGCAATTCGGCCAACGCCACTCCTGAATCTTTCTGCATTGCCTCGACCACCTCGCCGGTTTGAAACGCGGTGGCTTCGAGGGCCGCCCGAGCCAAATGGGCCTTCGTCGCAAAGCGCGTCAAGCCGACGATTGCTCCCCGAGCATCCGGTCGCCAGTGCGGGGCGAAGAGCCCGCTGAACGCCGGGACGAAGTAGACGTCGCCGTTGTCGTCAACCGAGGCCGCCAGCGTCTTCCACCTCGGCGGCTGTCTTGATCAAGCCGAGGTTGTCCCGCAGCCACTGCACCAGCGAACCGGTTACCGCGACCGAACCCTCCAACGCATAGATCAGCGGCTCGTTGTCGATCTGATAGGCGATAGTCGTGAGGAGCCCGTGACTCGAGGTGACGGCGCGAGTGCCGGTGTTGAGCAGCAGGAAGCAACCGGTTCCATAGGTGTTCTTGGCCATGCCCGGTTTGAAACAGGTCTGGCCAAACAGCGCCGCCTGCTGATCGCCGAGCACGCCGCTGATCGGAACACCTTCGAGCACCCCGGTTGCGATGGCCGCTCGTCGCGAGGAAGGAACGACCTGAGGCAACGTCCTCAACGGTATGCCCATGACGTCACACATCTCTTCGCTCCATTTCCCTGAATGCAGGTCGAGAAGCATCGTGCGTGAGGCGTTGGTGACATCGGTGAGATGGTCGCCGCCCGTGAGGTTGTAAAGGATCCAGGAATCGATCGTGCCAAAGCAAAGACGATCCTCCCGGCGCGGCCTCCTTTACCTCGGAAACGTTCTCCAGCAGCCAGGCCATCTTGGGGCCGGAGAAGTAGGTCGCCAGCGGCAGCCCGGTTTGCTGTCGAAAGCGGTCGATCCCCTTGCCTTTCGCCAGCCGTTCACAGATATCCGCGGTACGGGTGTCCTGCCAAACGATTGCGTTGTAGAAAGGCAGGCCGGTCTTTCGGTCCCACGCGACAACCGTTTCCCGCTGGTTGGTGATGCCGACCGCGGCGAGGTCCGACGCGTGGAAACCCCCAGAGTCCAGTGTCTGGCGGATAACAAGGTTGGTCTTGTCGACGATCTCGAGCGGATCGTGCTCTACCCAGCCCGGCCGCGGGAACAGTTGGCGATGTTCCTCCTGACTCGAGGCAACGGGCCGACCGGCTTCGTCAAAGATGATGAACCGCGAGCTGGTAGTCCCCTGGTCGACCGCGCCGACCAGCCTCGTCACGCGGGCGGATTCTCCTGAGGTGCGAACAGGTCGAGATGGTTGCCGTCAGGGTCGGCAACGGTGGCATACCGCATGGCCCAGGGAGCGTCGAAGGGTGCGTTCACCCCCGTGCCCCCGTTGCCCGTCAGGACGAGATAGACCCGATCTACCTCCGCCGGAGTCTCACAAAGAAACGAGAGAAGGGTGCGCTGGCCACCGCCTTGCGGGGGTTCCCACTCAGAGAACGATTTCAGCATGTCCTCGGTGTCGAGCATCACCCGAATTCCCCCGGGCGTTCCTGCTTCGACGTGACCTTCATTTTCAGCTCCGGTGGGAAAGTCAAGTCCCAGATGCCGGTAGAACTCGATGGCATCGCCCATCGACTGAAACCACGATTCCGATCGCGTCGAGTCGAGGCACGACGGGATTGTGCCAGGACTCAGGCTCTCCTGTGAGCCGCCATCTCCTGGGCGCGGGCGGGATCAATGAGCCAGCGTTCGACCACGTCGGCGGCATCCTGGACCAGTAAGTCGACTTCCTCGCGTTCGCTTTTGCTGAACGAGCGAAGAACGTGATCGGCGGCCTGGCGGCTGCCCGGTGGCCGGCCCACCCCCAACTTGAGCCGGGCAAAGTCGCGATGGCCGAGGTGTGCCTCGATCGAGCGAATCCCGTTGTTGCCACCGCTCCCGCCGCCGACCTGCAACCGCAACCGGCCAAAGTCGAGATCGATGTCGTCATGGACGACGAGCAGTTGGCTGGCCTCGACCTTGTAATAAGAAAGGACTGCCCGCACCGCCCGGCCCGAATCGTTCATGAACGTGAGAGGGGTCATCAGGAGCATCTCGGGGACTGCCACCCGCGCTACTTCAGCTCGGACGCGCAGTGGCCCTCGTTTCAGATTCTGTTGGTGGCGATGGGCGAGCGTTCCAACCACCTCGAAGCCGACGTTGTGGCGGGTCCCCTGATATTGAGCTCCGGGGTTGCGGAGCCCACAGATGACGGGCACCTACTCCTCGCCGGACTCGCGCTCCGTCGCCTGGCCATCGCTCTCGGCCTCTCCCTCGCCAGGTGCGGCACCCTCTCCTTCGGCGCCTTCCTCGACTTCGGGCTCAGGCTCGACCTCGACGGCCGGCAAGGCCACCGAGATAAGCAACTCTTCGGGATCGTCGAGAAAGGTCACGTTCTCGATGGCAGCCAGGTCTTCAACTCGCAGATGATCTCCGATATCGAGGCCCGACACATCCACTTCGATCGCGTTCGGCACTTCGGTTGGTAGTGCTTCGACCTGGATGCTGTTCTTGGCCGGAATGAGAATTCCACCCTCCCTGGCACCGATCGGAGTGCCGACAAAGTGGAGGGAAACCTCGGCTTCGATTGTCTCGCTCAAATCGACCCGAACGAAGTCGACATGGCGAATCAACGACTTGAACGGGTGCTTGTCGATGGAGCGAACCAACGTTGGCACCCCCGAACCGCCGTCGACTTCCAGATTGATGACCACGTTCGCCCCGGAATCGGTGTGGAGAGCTTTCATCAGATCGTGGTGGTCGACAGCAACGTGCTCGGGCGTCTCACCGAGCCCGTAGACCACCGCCGGAACCTGTCCCTCAAGGCGGAGCCGACGCGACGAACGGCTGCCGATTTCGCGGCCGGTGCCGGCTTTGAGGGTTACCTGGGCCATGTCGAAGAACTCCTAAAGAAGGGAGGCCCGAATGAAACGAACTTGGGCCGGGTGGCATTATAGAGCCCCGCATCCACTCCGCTGTCTTGGCTGCCAGAAAAGGGACGTTCTTCAACCCGCCCAGGGAATGGTCTACCTCCATGTCGATCACCTCGGCTCGCGGCAATGATCTGACGTGAAGATCGAACAGGTCACTTCTACTCAACGGGTCGCGACTCCCTGGAAGAACAGCATCGGAACCTCGATGTCGCCGAGATGGTCGACCCGCAGCTTCTCCGGCTTGCCCGGCGGATGCAGCGGATAGGCGTAGCAAACGACACCGAGCACGGACTCGCCGGCCGCGGCCAGGTAGGTCCCCATCCGCCCGCCCATCGAGCGACCGGCGAGAACCACTCCATCTGAAACGCGCTTGCCAAGCACACCGAGCGCGGCCCGGTGACAATCAAGGAGCTTTTCTTGCGAATCTGGGCTTCGCTTTCCGGCTTCGGTATATGGATAGTTGAAGGTCATCACGGTTAGCCCCTCATCGGCAAGCGCTTTCCGGGTTGCGACCATCACTGGATGGTCTTGATCGGTTCCGGCTCCGTGAGCAAGAAGCACTCCGCGGTCGCCCGTGCCTGACACCTGGCCCGTGACCTTGCCCCCGCTCCACTTGATCGCCACCACCTGACCGATCGTATCGATTCCTCCTGGCAGATAGCCTCCCGGCGTGCCCTCCTTCGCCTCGCCGTTGTTCCTGGCGGTGATCGGAGGGGTGGTCATCGGCAATCTGCTCCCCCGCGACAGCCGACTCCGTCCGGCTTTTCGCTTTGCTGCGACCTGGCTGCTGCGTGCCGGGGTAGTCCTGCTCGGTCTGCGAATCTCGCTATCAGATCTCGCCTCGATCGGTGCCAGAGGACTGGTGGTGGTCGTAGTGACAGTCGTCGCCACCTTCTTTGGCGCGCGTTGGCTCGGTCGCCGCCTCGGCGTCGATCCCGACCTCGCCTTGCTGGTCGGGACCGGCTACGCGATCTGCGGCATCTCGGCGGTTACCGCGATGAACGGCGTCATTCGCGCCGACGAGGAAGAGGTCGCCTACGCCGTCGGTCTCGTGACGCTCGCCGGGAGTCTCTCGATTGTGGTGATTCCTCTGCTCGGAAATGCGCTTGGACTCGACCCGTCCGATTTCGGAACCTGGGTGGGAGGAGCGGTACACGACGTCGCGCAGACGATTGCCACTGCCTCCACCTCAACCGAGGCCGCAATCGAAGCCGCGATCGTGACCAAGCTCAGCCGGGTCGCTTTGCTGGCTCCGCTGATCCTGTCCGTCACGATCTCGCGTCGACGGCGCGAGATCGCAGATGTCACGGCAACACGACCTCCGCTTCTCCCCTGGTTCGTGATCGGCTTCCTCGCGCTGGTGGTGTTGCGATCGACTGGTTGGCTCGATGAAAACGTGATCGAGACGGTGCGCACTCTCGAGGGCTGGCTCTTTGTGGCCGCCCTCTTCGGAGTTGGGGCCGGGGTCGACATTCGGCGCCTCCGCCAACTCGGTGGGCGACCACTTCAGCTTGGCTTACTTACCTGGCTGGTCGTCGCCGGTGTCTCCTACCTCGCTGTAGCGCTCATCAACTGAAAAAGCTCCCTCCCCTACCATCTTGTCAATGAGGCCCAGCCCGAGCCAGGTGAAGTGAGCGGCTGGCGTGCCGGCCTGGTGGCGGTCGCTCTCGGCGGAATCGTCCTGGCGGTGGGATGGTTTCTCAACCGGCCCGACCCTGACGATCCCACCACTACCACCGACCCTGTCGAACAATCCGATCTGAACCTCGCTTGTTCGCCGGCGTTCACCCTCGTCTGCGACGACCTTGCCAGCCGCAACGGTCTCGGTCGCAGAAACTACGCGATCAACGACCCGGTGCCAGAGGACACGGTGGTGATCGGTTTCGCCGCCGATCTTCCGCCGGAAGCAACCGCTTTTGCTCGGAGTCCCGATGGCGATCGGCGTTTGGGCAGAGAAGGCCGGGACCCTCGAAAACGCCTGCGGCGAGATCGACCCCGCCTGTCTCGTCGAGCAGGCCGGGACACCATGGGTCGACATCGACGGATCTTCCGACTGGGGCGCGGTACGCCTGGGGCTGGCTGACCCCGACACCGGCATCGCCGACCAGGAGGCGTGGAAGCTCATCGCCGCCCAGAATCCCTCGTCCGGATTCGGACAATTCGTTCCTCTGAAGCAAACAACCGATGGCAATGTCCTGGCGCGACATGGTCCTCTTTCCGTCCCGGGCCGACATCGTCGTGAGCTCAGAGGTAGCAATCGCCTCGCAACTCGAGAACGCCCGCGGCGCGCGCCGGTCGCATCCGGGTCTACTACCCCGATCCGACTCCTTACCTCCCAGTGGCCGCGATCGGCAGCGGCCGTGCCGCGCAGAACTTCATCGAAAGCCTCGCCACTCCTGAATATCAGGCCCTCCTCGGTAGCCTGGGGCTGCGACCGCTTACCGGTGAAGCCCAGAACCTGATGAGGAGCTCGGTACCCCGGGGGCGGAAGCTGCGGGAATCACCGAAGCCGAAAAGGCGCCTCTGATAGCAAGCTGGGACTCCCTGATAGGAAGTTGAACAATGACCCGTCCCCGTCTCGCCCTCTCCGTCGCGACAACTCTTCTGATTGCGCTATTGCTGGCCGCCTGCACGTCGGATGCGGACGATCCCATCGATCCTGACGTCACCAACGTTCCCAGCGGCTGCACCGAGGTGCCGATCGCCACGTCGCCCGAGAAGTTCACCCTGTTCACGGGTTTGGCCGAAACCTTCAACGCCCGGGGCGACGAATTCGCTGGAGAGTGCGTCGCGGTCACCGTCTACCGGGTCTCGTCTGGAGCCGGGGCGCGCATGCTCGTCCGAAGGCTGGCCCGACCGACGGATCGGCCGGGCCGGCTCCCGTGCTCTGGTCCCCGGCCGCATCGAGCTGGGGCGCGATCGTCAACGAACGTCTCGCCGCGCGAGGCGAAGCTCCGATCGCCAACGACTTCGAACGGGTCATGATCACTCCCCTCGTCCTCGGCATGCCGCGGCCGATGGCAGAAGCCCTGGGTTGGCCCGAAGCCGAAATCGGCTGGGCGGACATTCTCGCTCTAGCCCAGATCCCGGAGGGCTGGGGGGCGTTCGGTCATCCAGAGTGGGGCGACTTCCGGCTTGGGCAAGACCAACCCCAACTTCTCGACCTCGGGTCTCTCCGCTACTGCCGCCACCTATTACGCCGCCACCGGCAAGACCTCGGGGTCTGACGGCCGACGATCTCACCGATCCCGATGTGCTCGAGTTCGTCCGTGGGGTCGAAGCCGCAACCGTCCACTACGGCGACACCACCCTGACCTTCCTCGACAACATGTACCGCGCCGATCAGGAGGGTCGCGGGCTCACCTATGCCTCGGCCGTCGCGGTCGAAGAGGTGTCGATCATCGCCTACAACCGGGGCGACCCTGCCGACACCGGTACGCCCGGTCCCGTTCCGCGGGTTCCTCTGGTCGCGGTCTACCCGTCGGAGGGAACGCTCTATTCCGACAACCCGGCCTACATCCTCGACGCTCCCTGGGTCACCGACGCCGCGCGTGAGGCCGCTGCCGCGTTCCGCGACTTCGTCATCGACGACCCGGAGAACCAGCAGCGAGTGCTCGAGTTCGGCTTCCGGCCGGGTAACCCGGCCGTGCCAGTCGGCGACCCGATCAACTCCGAGAACGGGCTCAACCCCAACAAGCCCGATGTTGAGCTGGCGGTTCCCGATCCGGCGGTGCTGACGGCGTCTGCTCGACAGCTGGGAGGAGAACCGCAAGACCGCTCGCATCATCATGCTGCTCGACGTCTCCGGATCGATGGCCGACCTCACCAGCACCGGCGACACGAAGCTCGAGCTGGCCAAGCAGGCTGTTCTGTCCGGTCTCGATAGCTTCAAACCCGAAGACGAGATCGGTCTCTGGATCTTCTCCACCAACCTCGACGGAGACAACGACTATCAAGAGCTGATTCCCCCGGCTCCCCTCGGGAGACATCCGCGAGGACTTCGAGCAGCGGTCACTGGTCTGATCGCCGACGGTGGCACCGGTCTCTACGACTCGACCCGGGCGGCTGTCGAAGCGGTGCGGGAAGGATTCGACCCCACGAAGATCAACGCTGTCCTCCTACTCACCGACGGCATGTGCGACGACGACCCTCCCGGATGCGAGCTCGATCCCCTCGTCACCTTCCTCTCCTCGAATGAGCGCGACGTGGTGCGGGTGTTCCCGGTGGCCTATGGCGAGGACGCGGACGTCGACGAGCTCGGAGCGATCGCGACGGCTTCGCGTGCCCGCCTCTATCAGGCGACCAACCCGCTGACGATCGAGCAGGTCTTCCAGCAAGTCATCTCGAACTTCTGAGTTCTGGCATGGGTTCGGTCTTCAAGTACAACCCGGTCACCCGCAAGGGGCAAAAGCTGCTGCGGGCGATGTTCACGCCCGACCGGAGTCGTGGCCGCGGCCGGGCTCGTTGGTGGTGGGTTAGCCCTCGGAATCGCGGTGCCATTCGTCGCCGGTGCCGCCGCCGTCGGGTTTGTCGTATCGGCCCTCCTTCATCTCCGTGATCCCAAGCTGCAGGCGGCGATGGTGGCCCCCGAGTTCGACCGCGATCTGACCAAGCTGGATTCGGCCCATCGTCCTCTGATGATCCAGGGGTTCGAGGCGCGCGATCGACTCGAGAGCGCGATCAACGAATGGCAGGGGGGCGAGAACGAAGGACTGATCGCGCGGGTTACCGAAACCTTGCGCAAGATCTACGACTCGGTGCTCTGGCTCCAACGCGCCGATCGTTTCCTGACCTCGGTCGACCAACGCCAACTGCTCGATCGTCTGCGCAACCTGCCGGCGGGGCCGGTCCGCGAAGAGGTCGAGGCCCAAGCGCAAGAGGTGGGCAACATCCAGAGCCGGCGCGAGGAAGTTCTTTCTCGCATCATCGCCACCACGACCGGAATCGACACTCTGGCCGTCAAGGCACATTCCTTGGCGTTGACGACGAGCGATCCCGACCAAACGATCGACGAGGTTCGCCAGCTGCGAGCCGAGCTCAATGCGTATGCCGAGGGGCTCGAAGAGATCGAGGAGCATCTCCAACAGGTTGTGCCCGAGATCGAGGCCTGATGTCTACGATCACCTTCGAGGACCCCGACGACCTGGCTCGGGGTGGGGCGAAGTATCTCGCCGAACAGATTACCGCCTCCCCGGGTCCCCGGGTCTCGGTGGGGTTGGCAGGTGGGTCGACGCCGGCGGCGGTCTACCGGGAACTGCGACATCACGAGATCGACTGGGAGCGGGTCGACTTCTGGCTCTCCGATGAACGATGGGTCCCGTGGGATAACTCGGACTCGAACGGCAAGATGGCCTACGCCAACCTCATCGCCGCAGTGCGATCCCGATTCCTCCGCCCGCGCTTCTGCGCCCTGGCTCGAGCCCGACGAGTCGGCGGCGCATTACGAGGCCGAGCTGCGGTCGCTTCATCCCCAGGGCCATTCGCCCGACCTGGTGTTGTTGGGCATGGGTGACGACGGGCACACTGCCTCGCTGTTTCCCGACACCAAGGCGCTCGAGGCCGAGGGGCGCTGGTTCGTCGGCAACGAAGTGCCGAAGCTCAAGACCTGGCGGCTCACGGCGACGATTCCATTCCTGCACCGGGCTCAGCGAGCTCGTCTTTCTCGTCTCGGGAGCATCGAAGGCAGAAATGCTGGCCCGGGTCGCCAATGGCGAGGACCTTCCTACTACCCGGGTAGCGAATGGTCCTGCGCCGACGACGTTTCTGATCGATAAGGCTGCGGCAGCGAGGCTTCCGTGAGGCTGCGAGTGAGTCCTGGTCGTTTTCTTGCTGGTGGGATGTTCCCAACCCGCCGCGCCGTCGACCACCACACGTGCTGCTCCGACGGCGGCGCGGCCGGCGACTACGACGACAGCCGCTGCGCCGGCAGTGGCGATCTTCGCTCCCGAAACGAAAGACGCGTATCCGGTTGTGGTCATGTTTCATGGCGGGGGGTGGTTCGGGGGCTCGCCGATTTCGACGGCTCCGCTGGCCGAGTATCTGGCGGACAACGGTGTGGTGGTTTTCAACTCGACCTATCGGACGAGCACGGGCGGCTATCCCGAGAGCTTTGACGACATTGCCTGCGCCATTCGCGATGCGCGGGCTGAGGCCGGCGAGTACACGACGCGGCCGGATGAGATCACCGTCGTCGGTCACTCCGCCGGCGCCCATCTCAGTTCGGTAGTTGCGCTGGCCGGTGGAGTCTTCGGAGGTGACTGTGCGAATGAGGCGTCGGTGGACCGTTTTGTGGGGCTTTCCGGTGTTTACGACCCGACTCTCTACACCCAGCTCCTCGCCACGTTCTTTCACACGCGGTATCGAGAACGACCCCGCTCCCTGGGAGGCGGGCAGCCCCTACACCTACCTGGAGGACAACCCCGAAGTCTCGGTGCTCCTCCTCCATGGCGAGGAGGACCAGTTGGTCCCGGTCAGCTCCTCTGAGCTCTTCGCCGACGCTCTCACGGCTTCCGGTCACGACGTGAGCCTGGAACTGCTCGCCGGCGGCGACCACCAGTCGACCCGTCAGCCCGACCCGGCCGGACCTTTGATTCTTGACTTCCTCAGCTCCTAAGACTTGACCACGTAGGCTCCGCTTGGTGGACAACCTGACGTTGCCGATCGAATTCCGTCTGGACCTACGCGGCACTCTTTCCTATTTACAGGGATTCTTTCGTCCCGACGGATGGTGGTGTCCGATGCGAACCCCGGAGGGCCCGGCGACATTGCACATCCGGCGATCGGCCCGAGGGATCGAGGCCGCCAGCTACGGGCCCGGGTCGAACTGGGCCCTCACCTCAGTACCCGGGCTGGTCGGTCTTCATGATTCGCCGGCAAGCCTGCGCACCGATCATCCGCTCGTCAGCGAACTGCATCGAACCCATCCGGGCTTGCGAATGGGACGAACGAATCGCGTCTTCGAGGCGTTGACCGTCGCCGATCCTCACCCAAAAGGTGACCGGCAAAGAGGCGCGGCAAAGTCTCCGGAAACTCCGCTATCGATTCTCCGACGCCGCCCCGGGGCCTGACCGGGCCCTCCGACTGCCGCCTGACCCGGCACGGCTCGCGGCCAGCACCTACTACGACCTCCATCCTTTGGGCATCGAGAAACGGAGAGCGGACACTCTCCTGCGGGCGGCGCGGCAGTCAGCAGAAGATCGAACGGCTGGCCGATCTACCACCTGACGCGGCGCGGGCCTGGCTGGAACGGATTTCTGGCATCGGCGTCTGGACGAGCGCCGAAACCGTGGTGGTGAGCCACGGCGATGCAGATGCGGTCTCGGTTGGCGACTTCCATTTGAAGAACGTCGTGGCCTGGCATCTCGCCGGTCGACCACGCGGAACTGACGAAGAGATGATGGATCTACTGGAGGAGTTCAAGCCCCAACGCGGCCGGGTCGTGCGGCTGCTGGAAACGCTCGGCCATGCCCCGGCTTTCGGTCCCCGGATGCCGATCCGCAGCTTCGCCGGCTACTAGTTGCGCCAATTATTAGTCAAGGGAGTCCCAGTCCTGGACATCCTTTCCCGCTTCGCGGGCAAGGATGTCCGAAGCGGCTGTCGCGCCGGCACCAGCGGAGATGATCGCCTGGCTGCGAGTCGGTCGCGCCGAACGGCCGATCACGTAGACGCGGTCATGAGAACTCTTGTAGTCGCGATCAACCGCAATCGCCCCAGCCCTCGTTTTCTTGCAGGCTCAGGGAGCGAGCGAGTACCGGATTCTTTCCTTCGGACAGGATGAGGTAGTCGCCGGCGAACGGTATCCCCGCCTTCGGTCGTTGCGCCGACGCGATCAGAGGCGCTTACCTCGGTCACCAGCTCTGACCGCAAGGTGGCTCCAGCCGTCGTCGCCTGCCCGCGAGCGATGGCCTGAAAGTCGGGACCGTCGATAGGCAGGACGCCGAGATAGTTATTGAGTCGGGCGTAATTCACCGCGGTCTTGTCGAGACCAAAAACAGTTACGTCGTGTCCGCCGCGGGCGAGAAAAACGGCCGCCGAAAGACCACCGGGACCATCTCCAACAATGATGATTTGAGCCATACCCGATGGTACGTTGGGTCATGCCCGTCGAGTTCACCCTCCCCGACCAGGACGGCAACGCCGTCTCCTCGGCCGACTATCGTGGACGCCGGCTGATCGTCTTCTTCTATCCCGCGGCGATGACCGCGGGTTGCACGGCCGAGGCCTGCGACTTTCGAGACAACTATTCCTCGCTGCAGGCGGCCGGCTATGACCTGGTCGGGATCAGCCCCGATCCCCCCGCCCGCAACAAGAAGTTCCAGGAGAAAGAGGGCTTGCCCTTTCCATTGCTCTCGGACGAAGACCACAAGGTGGCCGCGAGCTTTCGGCGCCTGGGGGCCGAAAATGCTCTACGGCAAAGAGTCAGTCGGTCTGATTCGATCGACTTTCATCCTCGACCCCAACGGCGAACTCGAACGTGAGTTCCGCAACGTCAAGGCAAAAGGTCACGTCGCCCGGCTCACCGCCGAAGTAGGGGTGTGAGGCTGCGGCAGCGCCAATGCCTGATGATCTCCTAGCCTGCCGCCGCTTTCAATCCGGCGACGTCGAGTTTCTTCATCTTGAGCATCGCTTCCATCACCCGGTCGCTTTTCTCGCGATCCGGATCACTCATCAGCTCATAGAGGACAGTGGGCACGATCTGCCACGACACGCCGTAGCGGTCTTTGAGCCAACCGCATTGCTCCGACTCGGGAACCGCCGATAGTGCGTCCCAGAAGTAGTCGAGTTCGCCCTGGTCTTCGCAGTTGACAACGAATGAGATCGCCTCGTTGAAGCTGAAATCGTGGGCCTGGGCGCTGTCCATGGCCGCAAAATCCTGGCCGGCGAGCGCGAACGGTCCGTAAGCGACGGTTCCTTCCTTGTCCGGTTCCTGCCCCACCGAATAGCGAAAGAGGTCGCCCACCTTCGAGTCGGAGAACACCGAGGTGTAGAGGTCGATGGCCTCCTCGGCCTGGCCGGCGCGATCGCCGACGAACATCAACGAGGGGATGATCGATGCCGTCCACCCTTCGGCCAACGAGATCTGCCAGGAAAGCCCATACCGATCCTCGAGCCAGCCGTAGTGCTTGCTGAACGGATAGGCCTGAAGCGGCATCAGCACCGATCCGCCTTCCACGAGCTCGTTCCAAAGGTTGTCTACTTCCTCTGTGGTCCGACAGTTGGCGAAGAAAGAGATCGAGGGGTTGAATTTGAAGGCCGGTCCGCCGTTCAGAGCGGTGAAGGCATAGCCATCGAGTTCGAAGTCGACGGTCATCACCGATCCTGGCTGCTGGCGATGGACCTCCTGGCCCGCCTCGGTGTACCGGGCCGTTTCCCGGATCTGAGAATTCTTGAAAAGCGACGTGTAAAAGAGGGCCGCTTCCTCAGCTTCGCGGTCAAACCACAGGCTGGGGATGATCTTCTGCTCGGGCATGGCTTCCTCCTCCTCGATTCCCCGTGCCCGCTGATCATGCCACGGGCCGACGTCTCTCCTACTCTCGGGGTATGCCTTTCACCGTCGAGCAACTGAATTCAATCGATAAGCGTCGCGAAGTCGAAATCGAAACCACGGCCGGAGGACGCCGGTATCGGACGATCATCTGGATCATGGTCGATGACGGCGAGGTCTTCGTCCGCTCGGTCAAGGGCGAGCGAGGAAAGTGGTATCAGCGAGCCCTGCAGAATCCTGACGTAGCTGTGCGCGTCGCGGGCGAAACGATCGACGCCCGGGCCGTGCCGGCAAGCGATCCGGCTTCGATCGAGCGGACCAGTCAGGCGCTTCGCCGCAAATATCCCAAAGGCCGCTCGCTCGACTCGATGCTGCAGGCCGAGGTCCTGGAGACGACGCTGCGGCTCGACCCGACCTAGTTTCGTCCTTTCGGATCAGAGCCCTTTCGGGTGCCAGACGGTCTTGGTCTCGGTGAACGCGGCGATCAGGTAGGGCGACTGGCTAGTCGGCATAGCCGTTTTTTCCAACCAGCCGCTTCACGTTGTGGACCGCACCCTCCTGAGCTCGCAACGCCACCTCGGGCGTCGCTCCGGCAAGGTCGAGCGCGTTGACATCCATGTGATCGGCCAGCCAGGGAACGAGCTCGGAGGCAGACCCGGTGAGGATGTTGACCACTCCCGCTGGCACATCCGAGCTCTCCAAGACCTCCGAGAAGGTGATCGCCGGGAGCGGCTGACTCTCGGAGGCGATGACAACGGCGACGTTGCCCGACACAATGGCCGGGGCGAGCCGTGAAACCAAACCGAGCAACGCGGGCAGTCTCGGGCGCGACAATGCCGACCACTCCGGTTGGTTCAGGGGCTGAAATATTGAAGAACGGTCCCGCAACGGGGTTGAGGTTGCCAAAGATTTGAGCGAACTTGTCGGCCCAGCCCGCATACCAAACCATGCGATCGACCGAGTCGCTTACCTCGCGGCGCGCTTTTGAAGGGGTGGTACCGCCTGCTGCCAAATGCTCGGCAAAGATCGAAGTCCGATCCTCGATCATCTCGGCGATTCGATAGAGGATCTGGCCACGGTTGTAGCCAGATTTGGCCACCCACTTCTCCTGGGCGGTGCGGGCGGCTCGGACCGCCTCGCGCAGGTCCTTGCGTGACCCGCGGGCGACCCGGGCGATGACAGCTCCGTCCGACGAAAGCGCCGGATAGCTCCGGCCCGATTCCGACCTCGGGAACTCGCCGTTGATGTAGAGCTTGTAGGTCTTCTTGACCGCAAGTCGGCTCATTCGTCGAACCCCTTGAGGTATGCGAGCAAGCCCGTGCCGTCCCCCCTCGCGACCAAATCCAGATTCCTTGTATCCGCCAAACGGCGACGCGGGGTCGAACTTGTTGTAGGTGTTCGCCCACACGACGCCGGCCTGGAGCCGGTCAGCCATCCACAAGATCCGCGATCCCTTCGAGGTCCAGACGCCAGCGGACAAGCCGTAGGGAGTGTTGTTGGCTTTCTCCACCGCTTCGTCGGGAGTGCGAAAGCTCATGATCGACAAGACTGGCCCGAAGATCTCCTCTTGAGCGATCCGATGCGACTGCGATACCCCGGTGAAAAGCGTGGGACGGAACCAAAAGCCATTGCCGGGAAGTTCGCAAGCGGGTTGGAACATTTCTGCTCCTTCGGCCTGGCCCGCCTCGACTAGCTCCGAGATACGAGCGAGTTGCTCGGCCGAGTTGATCGCACCCACGTCTGTGTTTTTGTCCAAGCGGATCGCCGACTCGCAACGTGTTGAGACGTCGCTTGAGTTTTTCGACAAACCGGTCGTGGATCGTTTCCTGGACGAAGAGCCGGCTCCCTGCGCAACAGACATGACCCTGGTTGAAGAAGATGCCGTTGATCACGCCTTCGATCGCCTGGTCGATCGGCGCGTCGTCGAAGATCACATGAGCGGCCTTCCCGCCCAGCTCGAGCGTCAACCTCTTGTCGGTTCCGGCCAACGCGCTGGCGATGCGTTTCCCCACCGAAGTCGAGCCGGTAAAGGCCACCTTGTCGACGTCCGCATGTTCGACGAGGGCGGAACCGGTTTCTCCCGCCCCGGTGACAATGTTGATGACGCCCGGGGGGAGACCAGCCTCAGAGGCAAGCTGAGCGAAGAGCAACGCTGAGAGCGGAGTGGTTTCCGCCGGCTTCAACACCACCGTGTTGCCGGCGGCCAGCGCCGGGGCGATCTTCCAGGCGAGCATCATCAAAGGGAAGTTCCAGGGAATCACCTGGCCGGCGACGCCCAGGGGTTCGGGCTTAAGTCCGGGGAAGGCGTATTCGAGTTTGTCGGCCCAGCCGGCGTAATAGAAGAAGTGGGCCGCCACCAGAGGCAGGTCGACGTCGCGTGACTCCTTGATCGGCTTGCCGCCGTCCAGTGTCTCGAGGACCGCCATTTCGCGGGAACGCTCCTGAATCATCCGGGCGACGCGGAAGAGGTACTTCGCCCGTTCGACCCCGGGAAGATCTCCCCAACCGTTGTCGAACGCGCCCCGGGCTGCTTTCACCGCCTTGTTCACGTCGGCCTTATTTGCTTCGGCGACTTCCGCCAGCGGCTCTTCGGTGGCCGGATTGACCGTGACGAAGTACTTCTTGGAGGCCGGGGCGCGGAACTTGCCGTCGATGAAGAGCCCGTAGCGACTTTCGAGTTTGACGATTTCGGCTGATTCGCGACTTGGCGCGTAGGTCCAGTCGAGATTCTTTGGCGCGGGCAGTTTCGTGGTCACGATCAGTCTTTCGTGAAGTAGTCGCTGGCCTGGTAACGCCCGGTCTTGAGCCAGCGGATCTGCATGAGGACATCATTGAGCAATGAGGACGCCCCGAAGCGGAACCAGTCCGGTGTCAACCAGCGCGGTCCGAGGGTCTCGTTGAGCACAACGAGATAGCGGATGGCGTCCTTCGCGGTGCGGATCCCTCCCGCCGGCTTCATCCCGATCTGCACGCCAGTGGCGGTCTCAAAGTCGCGGATTGCTTCGAGCATGACCAGGGTCACCGGGATCGTCGCCGCGGGCTGGATCTTTCCAGTGGAGGTCTTGATGAAGTCGGCGCCGGCGGCCATCGCCAGCATCGACGCCCTCCGGACCTCGTCAAGCGAGCCGAGTTCGCCAGTTTCGAGGATGACCTTGAGGTGGGCCTTTCCCTCGCACGTTTCCTTCACCCGGCGGACGTCATCGAAAACGCGAAAGTACTCCCCGGAGAGGAACGCGCCTCGATCGATCACCATGTCGACCTCATCGGCCCCCATTGCGACGACCACCGCACTCTCTGCCACCTTCGACTTGATGTCGAGTTGCCCGGAGGGAAAGTAAGTAGCGACCGCTGCCACTTTGACCCCGCTTCCCGCGACTGCCTCCTTCGCATGGGGGACCATCGCGGGATACACACACACTGCCGCGACCGAAGGGATCGACGGATCGACAGGGTCGGGGCGAACCGCTTTGGAAGACAATTGCGCGACTTTGCCCGGCGTGTCTTTGCCTTCGAGCGTGGTCAGATCCATCATCCGCACAGCCAGCAGCAGGGCGTCCATCTTCGATTCCTTCTTGATGGAGCGGGTGGCGAGGGAAGCCACCCGTTCTTCCACCCCCACCTCGTCGACGGAAGGCACCGACCGCACGAAAGAGGCCAACGTGGAATTGGTGATCCGGCCGGGGAGGACTGAAGTTCGGTCAGGAGCAACGGCGATTGCCATTGAGCAGAGGGTAGCTAGCGGGTCACCTTGCTCATCGGGCCCGGGAACGGTCGGCGAGCTCCCACGCATGATCGAGGGCATGCCAGGCAGAGCGGCGGATGTAATAACGGGGCGACCAGAGCTTTTTCACCCGGTTCGGATTGGGTGGTGTCTCATTCTTTGCTCTGGCCTGAAGCGCCTCGAGCGCAGCCCCGCGGAGAATCGCCATGTCGTCACCCACGGGAGGCTTTGAGCCCAACTGCCGGAGATACGCCTGGTCCGCCTCGAAGACGTGCTGCGTCATTTTGGCGAGAGTGCGACCGCCCCCGCGGGGGCCCACCGCAAGGGTTACGCCTTTGGCTGCCTCGGCCGTTTCATCCCACGTGGCCCAAGCGGCCCGAAGCAAAGACCCCCATCGTTTGAGGTTGGCCGGGGTGAGATCTTGCTCGTCTCCGGGCGCGGCCTGGCCGGGAATCCCGAATTCGGTGCTCGCATCTCCCTTGACCCGGGCGATCGCCTCGAACTCTGCGGCTGTCGTTGGAGACCTGAACGCGACTTTGGCTCGCTTAGCCACGTCCGCGTAACGCGGCCCGGAGCCGAAAAGGGTGTCCAGTGCCTCGTCCTCCGTCTTCCCGCCCCGACTCCATCCTGGCCAATCCACGGCACTGGCAAACACCTTCTTCTCCCCCACCTCCAAGCAGATCTCGATGCCGTAGGCCACGCCGCTCAGTAGATCTAGTCCCTCGAGCGAAGTTCGACCCGGCGGATCTTGCCCGAGACGGTCTTGGGGAGTTCTTCGACGAATTCGATCTCGCGCGGATATTTGTAGGGCGCGGTCGTTTTCTTGACGTGATCCTGGATCTCGCTGGCGAGCGCCTCGCTCGGTTCGTAGCCACCGGCCAATGTGACGAAAGCCTTGACGATTTGACCTCGATCCGGATCGGGTTTGCCGACCACCGCCGCCTCGGCCACCGCCGGGTGCTCGATCAGCGCCGACTCGACCTCGAAGGGACCAATGCGGTAGGCGGCCGAAATGATCACGTCGTCATTGCGACCGACGAACCAGATGTAGCCGTCGGCGTCCATCGTGGCTCGGTCTCCGGTGTAGTACCAGCCGTTCCGGAAAACCTCGGCGTTGCGTTCAGGATCCTTCCAATACTCGGTGAAGAGACCAACGGGACGGGGATCGGTGCAGACGGCGATGTGACCTTCGTCCCCGCGGTCGACAATCTCGCCGTTGTCGTCGACGATCTCGATGTCGAAACCCGGAACGGCCAGCCCCATCGACCCCGGTTTCACCTCAAGGCCCGGGAAGTTGGCGACCAGGTTCACGGTCTCGGTCTGGCCGTAGCCGTCATATGGGTAGAGGCCGGTGTGCTTCTTCCAGGTGGCGATGACCTCGGGGTTGAGAGGCTCACCCGCCGACAAGCAATGACGCAGCGTCGACCAGTCGTACTGATCCAGGTCGAGCTGTACAAAGGCGCGATAGAGAGTCGGCGGGGCACAAAAGGTCGTGATGCCATAGCGCCCGATCATCCGCAGCATCAGGTCGAGATCGGGCTTGCCGGAGCCGTTCCACTGAAACACCGCGGCCCCAAGCTGCCACTGGCCAAAGACTCCCCATGCGGCCTTGGCCCAGCCGGTGTCAGAGAGAGTCCAGTGAAGGTCGTCGGGACCGAGATCCATCCAAAATCGAGCGGTGAGGTAGTGGCCCAGCCCGTAGGAGGCATGCGTGTGGGCAACCATCTTGGGATGGGCCGTGGTGCCCGAGGTGAAATAGAGGAGGAAAGGATCGGCAGCGGCCGTGGGATCGACAATCGCCGGTTCCGCCGGAGAAGTAGAGGGGTCCCAGACAGTCCACCCGGAGCGTTCGGTTCCGATGACGAGTTGCAAAGTGACCGGGGTCTTTTCGATCGCATCGATGCGACTCGCGCCGTCGTTGTCGGTGATCGCGAACTTGGCTTCGGCAGCCTCCAGGCGGTAGGCGATATCGCGAGAGGTAAGAAGAGTGGTGCCGGGCATGGGGACTGCGCCGATCTCGAAACAGCCGAGCATGACGTCGTACCACTCGACAATTCGCGGGAGCTGGACGAACACCCGGTCACCCTTCTCGACGCCGAGATCAAGGAGAAAATTGGCGGCCTGGTGCGCTCGCCGGGCCATATCCGCGAACGTGTAACGACCGGTTTCGTTGCCTTCGTTGTCGACGGTTAGGAGCGCCAACGCTTCTGGCCTTTCCTGGGCCTGTTGCCCGACGACATCAAGGGTGTAGTTGAAGCGCTCGGGGACTTCGAGCTCGAACGTCTCCTTAATCAGGCGATAGTCCGCAAAGTCCTTCATACCCTGAGCGTAAATGCCCAACGTTCCTCGTGTTCCACCAACCCTCGACGTCGAACGACATTGGCTCGCCGCGGGCAAATCTCGAATTGCGGGGGTCGACGAGGTGGGGGTGGGAGCGATCGCCGGGCCTCTTGTCGCAGCCGCGGTCGTGTTGCCACTGACCGGCGACCTCGAAGCTCTTCGCACTCGCCTCGATGAGGTCAGGGACAGCAATCACACCAGGCGCTACAAGCACGAACGACTGACGAGCTTGATCAACGAGATCGCCGGCCCGAATGTCGTCGTGGGCATCGTCGATGTTTCCGAGATCGTGGAGATCGACGACCAGAACCGAGCCGCGGAATTGGCGCGCGAACGCGCCGTGGCGGCCTTGCCTGCACCACCACAATTGGTGCTGCTCGACGGCGGAGTCGAGGTGACACCGGGCGCGTTCGAGGTGGTTCAGGTACCAAAGGTCGTGGGTGGCACTCCGAGTCTCACCATCGCTGCCGCGTCCATCGTGGCTGTTCACGAACGCCGGAAGATCATGCGGGCGTACGGAGAGGTGTATCCCGGTTGGGGGTTCGAACGCCATTCGGGTTACCCCAGTCCCCAACATTTAGTCGCTCTCGAAGAGCTCGCGATGACCCCGATCCATCATCGCAACCATCGTCTCGTGCAAGCCGCCCTAAGCGCGGCGTCCTATTCGCAGCCCAAGCCGTCTCCATCGCGATCAAGGTCGAACTCGTCGTAGCCCACCACCTGCACGGTGCTATAGACGTAGTTGGGACCGTTGCCCGAGCCACCGGCGCAGTCATAGTCACCGATTCCCGGAGTCAGACACTCGCCCTGATAGGAGGTGTGACAGCTCGGAGCGGGCGCCGCGGTGGTGGTGACTGGAGGAGCAGTCGTCGTCGGTACCGCCGTCGTTGGCGGAGCGGTTGTGGTGGTCAAGATTGTTGTGACTGGTGCGATCGTTGTCGTGGTGCTGGCTGTCGTTGTTGACGGGGTAGTCGAGGTCGTGGTTTCCGCCCGACGCTGGGCCCCTTCTAGCACATCCGCCATGTCGGTGTCCGGCTCGTACCTGCGAGCCTCAGCCAGCCCGCTCTCGACCATCGCTTCATTGACGAACAAGTCGCCGACATAGACGTAGCGCAACAGGCGGTCGAATCGATCGCGATCGGAGACGTCGGGTACCAACCGAACGCTTTGGCCACTGACCAACGAATGGAGCAATGCTTTTGCTTCGAGTCCCAGCGGGTCGCGGGCCTCGGGAGCATCAATCCCGATTAGCCGAACCGGTTCGTTAGAGCCATCGGCGAACACGACGCGGATCGTGTCTCCATCGGTGACAGAAGCGACGATCGCCGCTTGCTCAGCGAGCACCGCCAGAGTCGTCGCTGAAGGTGTCGTCGTAGTTGTTCGGACTCGGGGCT
Organism: uncultured Acidimicrobiia bacterium; assembly: GCA_963840175.1. GTDB lineage: Bacteria > Actinomycetota > Acidimicrobiia > Spongiisociales > ZC4RG35 > JACCTH01. Next base: position 393,078 of record CAWIXU010000006.1, on the reverse strand, counting down.
CCCCGCTCTGGCCAGCCGTAGAGACCGCGATCAAGACCACTGCGACTGCGACCGCGGTCGCGATCCAGGGACTTCTGTCGGACCATCGCCGCTGGCGTGCGGCAGCGGCGAGCGCTGCGCGAAAACGGCTGGTGGCCGTCGTCACGTAACCCGCTAAGACTTCTTCGCGGAAAAGAGCTGGAGCCGCCGGGGCGAAGCAAATCGTTGCGCCACCGGCCAGCAGCTCGAAGCACTTGACAGCTTCGGAGAAACGAACTTTGTCCCGTACCCAGCCGGCTGCCTCTTGTCCGTCGACAACGATCCGGACCCACCCGGCGTCGATTTCGACCAGACCTGTCAGCCGGGCAAAGGGTTCATCGACCAGCCAGATTTCGCCCACAAACGACGCCACGCCCACCTCCCGGGGGTCAAGCTAAAGACGCGCTCCTCGAGCGGAATAGTCGGAATGGCCCGATTAGCGCGCGCTGGGATGAAGTTGGGGGACGAACCCGCCGGCAAGTGCTGCGACTGAGGTTGGCGGTGTCAAGACTTCGACCTTTCCGCGCGGCGACCGCTTTCGGGGACTGGTCCACCCGTCGAAAGTAAAGGTGAGCAGGCGATCGGTGAGCACCAGCTCGGCGACGCCTGCCGGTGACTTAGTGACGGATCCGATCGGCAGAGTCTCGATTTCGGTCGTCCAGGTGCGACCCCGCTCGGCGGCCAGGCGGCGGTTGATCGCCTGTGCAGAGGGCGCGCCCGCCAGGCCTGCTTGATAGGAGAGGTAGTCGTCGCGCCGGCACAAACCGCACGGTCGGTGGCCCGCCGCCAGACCGACGGCGTCGTCAAGGAAGAAGAGCGGCGTCCACCGGCGGGGAGCGTTCAAGGGATGCTTCCAGTCGCGGTACGTCAGCTGACAGATGATCCACAGGTTTCCAACGTGGTGGCGGACAATGTCGCCCCGCTTGTTGACCAGGCACCCCCGATTGCCGGTGAAAGTCCCGCGCGCCGGTACAGCGTGAATGTCGCCCCAGGGGTCGACCCGGTTAGGAAGCGGCACCGAGCATGTAGCTGTGGGTTTGAGCCTCGGGCTGGTACTTGGCAAGCAAATTGTTGAGGTCTTGGATAGCGGCGGCAATTTCGGCGAACGCTGACGAGTGGTGACCTTCGACGACGAACATCGCCTCCGTGGTCGAAACCGTTGTCGCGCTCTGTTGACTTTGTCGCCAACACCATCGGCGCGCGCTGGCAACCCCGTCTTTGTCGACAAACACGACTTCGCCCGGTTCCGGATGAACTGCCTCCTCCGTGCCGAGGTCGGTGAAAGCTTCGGTGCCGTCGGAAAAGCGAACCGTGATCGAAGCGGCTATCCCGGCTAGATCGACGGCGGCCACCGGCAACGCGTAACGGATCGAGACGAGGTTGCCGATGTCGACCAGCGTGTTGATCGAAGGGATGTCTCCCTGCTTGGTCAAGCGGCGCAGCAAAGCTTCGGCCGCGCTTCGATATTGGGTTGGCTTCGCCCCAAATTGCGTGAATGCTCGCCTCCAAGCCGCGAGCGAAGGAAGATCAGCGAGCGCTTGATCGCCCAGGCGGTCGAGAACCCGCCCCTGCTCCGCCTGGTATTCGGCAAGGAGCGGTACCGGACTGGGATCGTTTCGCAGTCCGGTTGCCTCAACGACACCTGCTCGGGCATTCGGAAACGAATCGACGATCGCCTGGTCGTATCCAAACCTTCGTTCTTGCGTATCCGCCCCTACGCCAATTTGTATCATTTTGGAGGCGGGATCCTACGCAAGAATGGGCCAAGTGCTTGCGGGAGTTTTGATCTGGACCGAGACCGATCGTTTCGACGCCATGCGTCATTTCTACGTCGATGTCCTCGGGCTGACGCCTCGTTCGGACCGTTTGGGATTCGTCAACTTCGAATGGGGTTCAACACGCCTGACGATCGGGGTCCATCACCGCGTGGAGGGCGACGCCCGCGACCCGCTCCGGATCATGATCAACTTCGCGGTCACTGAAATTCACCAGTTGCACGAAAGCCTGATTGCCGCCGGCGTTCCCTGCCTGCGCGAGCCTTCGGCCGAGTCGTGGGGAGGCCTGGTGGCGACCTATTCCGACCCTGATGGGAACACCGTCCAGGTCATAACGGGCACCTCCACCTAGACGCCGCTTGCTGGCCGCCTGGCGGATCCGATCATCCTGAATCGCTCGAGCGAGGTCATACGAAATCCCGGAATACATGTCATCAATCCCTTCTATTTGGCCTATTTCTTGGCCTCTTTTTTGAGCGCTGAAGGCCTTCGACTTACAAGCCTGAAAGTACAAGAAGATGCGGACAGCATCTGTCCGTAATTTTGGATTATTCTCAGGAAATGCAAGGAGAATCGACCGGCACCAGTGGGCGCATGCTGCGGTTGCTTTCCCTCCTCCAGGCCCGCCCCAACTGGACCGGGCACGAGCTCGCCAGCCGGCTAGCGGTCACTGCGCGGACCTTACGTCGCGACGTCACCCGCCTGCGCCAACTCGGCTATCCGGTCGAGGCCCTGTCGGGTCCGACGGGTGGCTATCAACTCGCCCCCGGAGGGGCTTTGCCGCCGCTGCTTCTCGACGACGACGAAGCGGTGGCCGTCGCTCTCAGCCTCCGCCAAGCCGCGGGCGGCGGGCTGCCCGGCTTCGAAGATGCGGCGCTTTCCTCCCTTGCCAAGATCTCACAGGTCCTCCCCCGGCGCCTGGCCGAAAAAGCGAACTCCGTTCATGACTCGACGATTGGGCTTGTGGTGCAACGCGGGTCAGGGCTTTCTGTCACCCCTGAGAACCTGGTGATCCTGGCTACCGCCTGCCGGGCCCAGGAACGGGTGCGTTTCGACTATCTCGATGCTGGTGGGCGGGCATCCGAGCGACATGTTGAACCACATCAGCTGGTCCATGCCGCCCGTCGTTGGTATCTGGTCGCCCGGGATCGAGATCGGGAGGCCTGGCGCACGTTCCGCGTCGATCGGATCTCAAAGCCCGCCAGCACCGGTCTCCGGTTTGTGCCTGAGAATCCCCCCGACGCCGCCGCGTTCGTCGCGGAAGGCTTGGCCGTTGCGGTTTATCCCGTGCAGGCGCGCGTCCTCTTGCATCTTTCCTACGACGAGGCGAAGCGCACTGTCTCGCCCACAGTTGGAGTGATCGAACGTCAACGCGGTGGCGCCCTTCTGCGGATCGGCGCCGACGACGCCGATTGGATTGCGCGCTATCTCGCTTCCCTCGGATGCGGCTTCCGCGTGATTGACCCGCCCGAGCTCAAGGAAGCCCTCGCTCGCCTCGGAGCGTCCCTGATCCGCAGCTCGGCCTAGACGACGATCGAACCAGACGAAAGCTTGGAGCGGGCGGATTCTGTCCAGTCGACCATGCCCGGATCGAGATCGGCGACGACCTCGATGAGGCTCAGGTCGAGCGGGACCAAGGCACCCTCGGGTCGCAGCGCGGCAAGAAGCCGCCGTCGGACCAGTGGGCGGGAAACTGGCAGCAAATTGGTCACTTCGAGAGGAGTCCGTTGCTTCATGCAACTCACTCTAGACAAGTCAGTTGCATTACGCAACCCATGTCCTACAATGGCGTTCGTGCCCAGCCGGAAGAGCCTCGAACATTTGCGTTGCTCCGTGGCCAACACCGCCGAGTTGATCGGTGATCGCTGGACGGTGCTGATCCTCCGCGACGCCTTCATGGGAGTGCGTCGCTTCGACGATTTTCAGAAGGATCTCGGAATCGCCCGCAATGTCCTGACCGAGCGGCTGACGATGCTGGTCGACAATGACATCCTTTTTACTCAGCAGTACGAGGACCGGCCTCCCCGCTTCGAGTACCGGCTCACCCTCAAAGGGCAAGGATCTGTTTGATGTGATCGTTGCCATGTGGCGTTGGGGCGACACGTGGGATCCCCCGGCGGAGGACGACCTGCGAACCCTTCTCCACCAGGATTGCGGTTCCTACACCCACGGTGTCGTCCGTTGCGAGCATTGCAACGGCGATCTTGACCACCGCAACACCCGGCTCGCCCCGGTTCTGGACATCGTTGCTGAACGTCGGGCCGTAAGCGCTTAACCCACAAGCTGCCTCAGAATTATTCACAAATCGGTTCAGGGATTGGCTGCTTAGCCGTCCAGGAGCCGATCAAGGGGATTCGGCGACCTGCCGAATCAAGATCCGATGCAAACCGTGGCGGAAGCGCGCCGAAAGGTCGATGACGCACACTCTGATTCCGAGCTCCAGGGAGCTCTGACCGAGCTCGCCGCCGCTCTGTATGAGGTCGACGCCGACGAGTCAGTCAGGGTCGCCGAGCGGTCGATCGTTGTGGCCGAAGAGCTGGGTGACTCCCTGGCAGTGGCGTGGGCTCGACACAACCGAGGGTGGGCCCTGAATTCGCTGGGCCGGCTCGAGGAAGCCCTCGCCGATCAGATTTCGGCTCTCAGCCAGTTCGAGATCCAACGGGACTTTCGGGGGGTTGCGAACACGCTCCTTGCCATCGGCGACATACACGGGGAAGCCGGCGACACGTCGACGGCCCTCGAGTATTTCGATCGCGCCGCCGAGCCGATGGCCCGAATCGGGGACGAAGCCGGTCGGGGCGTGATACTGAACCTCACCGGGATCGCCCTGTCGCGTGAGCTTCGTCATCGAGAAGCCGCGGATCTCTTCACCCAGGCTGAGAAAATCTTCGAGTCGCTGGGAGATCCCATGCGGATCCTCACGACCAAGATCAACCGCGGATTCGAACTGCTCGACATGTCGATCCAGGATCCGTCGCACCGCCACGTCGTTGATGAGGTCGAAAAGATCGCCCTCTCCGTAATCGAGGAGGGTCTCGCCGGCGGCGAGGATGGACGCAGCACGCTGGCTTACGGGCATTCCCTTCTTTCGCGGGTCCATGCTTTACAGGGCAATTTCGATCAGGCGCTGGCTCATGGCGAGGTCGCGGAAGGGTTCGCTCGCGATGGGGGCTTCGATTTGCTGGCTATCGAGGTGGCCCTCGATCGTCTCGAATGGCTGATCAAGGTCGGCGACCTCGATGGAGCTGGAGACGTTCTAGCCAAGACGGTTCTCGCGGCAAGCGGACAGGACAACCGGAGAGCACTCGCCCGGGCGACCCAGCTCCAGGCCGATCTCTTGCAAGCACTCGGCGACAACGACGCAGCTCTGGCCGCCTTCAGAGAGTTCCACCGGCTCGACCGCGAGCTCCACAACCAGGAGGCGGAACGAAGGTCCCGTCTGACCATGGCCCGCTTCGAAGTAGAGAACGCTCGTCGCGAGACCCAGCTAGCACAAACCCGGATCGCGGAGCTGGAAGCCCTCGACAACGACAAGCGAGATTTTCTCGCCAGTGTCAGTCACGAGCTGCGAACGCCGTTGACGGCGGTGATGGGCTTTGCCACCGAGCTTGCCGAAGCGTGGGAGAACTTCGACGATGACGAGGCACGCAACGTCGTTCAACTGATTGCCCGGCAGTCGGCGGATATTTCCAACATCGTCGATGACCTGCTGACCGTGACCCGACTCGAGGCAGGCACGATGAGTGTTCGACTGCAAGCTCTCGACGTGCTCGATCAAGTCGGCTCGCTCGTTTCGACTCTCGCGTGGGACAGTGGTCGGGCGATCGACTGGTCGGGAAACACCCGGGTATGGGCCGATCCGACCCGGCTCCGTCAGATCGTCCGCAATCTCATCACCAACGCTCTGCGATACGGAGGCGATCGGGTTCGGGTCGTCGTCTCCAACGAGGGCGGGGTCGGTGAGATCCAGGTGCGAGACTCGGGTGGACCCATCGAGCCCTCCCGAGTCGAAACGATGTTCAACCCGTTCGAGCACTGGGACGATGGGGGGCGGACGCCGAACTCCGTCGGACTGGGTCTTGCGGTGGCGCGGAGTCTGGCCCGGATGATGAGCGGTGATCTCGTCTACGAGTACGAAGAGGGTGAGTCGATCTTCCGCCTCTCGTTGTCGCAACCCACCGAGATGACAGCCGACCAGTAGGCCGTCATCATGAGCGGATGGCCGACCGCTTCTTCCCCTACGACTTCGATTTGCGCTTTGCACTGATCTGGCGGCCGCTCGGGGCCAAGCCGTCAACGGACGGAGTCACCGTAGGGAAGACCAATGTCGTCGCCACCTATGGACGTTTCCGGGTCGAAACCCCGCTGACAAATGTTGACTGCGCGGAGAAAACCGGTCCCTACAAGTGGTGGAGGGCAGTCGGGCTGAGGGGATCGGGGGTTGATTCGGGGATTACCTTCGGCACTACCCCTCGAGGCGGCGTCTGCATCCTTTTCAAGGATCGGATCGACCAGGTCCTGCCTACGGCCAAAGCCCACGCAGGGCTCACGGTGACCGTCGCAGATTGTGATGGCTTGGTGTCCGCGCTTCTGGCGGGCAAGTCCTAGAACCGCGCGACCAGGTCTGCGCCTGTGATCGCGTCTGCCTGGTGTTGGGAGGTCCCCCGATCGCGCAGCTCGATTCCGGCGCGTTCGAGCGCTCCGTAGGCCACTCGGGCGAGCGCTCCACCCGTTGAAACGCGGCGCACACCTACTCCCGCGAGTTCGCCAATCGACGGTCCGCCGAGAAGCGTGATGGCGTTGACCGGGACTTCCACCTCTCGCACGAGGCGCTCGATCCGCTCGAGCCCGCGCAGGTGCGGGGCATAGACCACCGGGGCGCCGGCGTCGCGATACGAAAGAAGCCGGCGAATCGTGTCATCGAGATCGTCGAAGCCGCGAACGTGATTCTCGGCTCGGGCGGTCAGCATCATTCCCTCTGCGGCGGCCACTTCCGCAGCTGCCGCTACTCGCTCGGTCGCCACTTCGATCGGGTCGATAACGCCGGTAGCGGGATTCCAGTCCTCGATCGAGAAACCGGCGGCGCCGGTCGCGGCGAGGAGACGCGCCGTGCGGGCGACCTCGTGGGCGTCATCTCCGAAGCAGCGCTCAGCGTCGACATTGATCGGGACATCAACCGCCTCCACCAGGGATTCGACATGGGAAAGTAGTTCATCCCTTGTCACCTGGCCGTCAGCGCGTCCGAGGGTGGCGGCGTAACCCAAGCTGGTGGTTGCCAATGCTGGGAACCCCAGAGAGGCCAGGAGCTTGGCCGAGCCAACGTCCCACGGGTTGGGCATAACAAAGGTTCCGGTTTCGTGAAGTTGGCGAAAGCGATTGCGCATAATTGGAAAGTAGCGAGCAAGCGAGGTCACTGTGGCTGCCAAGAAGGTCGTTGCTCCACCGGAAAAGGTCGAGCTCTATCAGAAGCTGCTGGCAAGCATCAAAGGGATCGACACCAAGTCGAATTTCGGCTCGGCGTACACCGCCATCAACGGGAACATGTACACGATGATCTCCAAGCACGGCCTGGTCGGAATCAGGCTGCCCGAGCCAGAGCGGAGCGACTTCCTAAGCAAGTACTCCACCGAATTGTTCCGGGGTGATCCGTCTTGGCCACCGGCCAAGGAGTTCGTGGCGGTCCCAGACGCTCTCCTCGCCGACACAGAAACGTTGCGGCCCTACCTCGAGTTGAGCCTGCGCTACACGAAGACGCTCAAGCCGAAAACGAAGAAGGCGGAATAGCGTCGAGCCCTTCCTGCTTGAAGGGTCTATGGACCCCAACATTTCCGCCGCCCTGGCTCAGGGTGGAATCGCCGATATCACCACCAGCGGCCGCAAGACCGGATCTTCCCGGCGGATCGAGATCTACTTCCACAGTTTCGACGGCGCCTACTACATCACCGGTCGCCCCGGTTTCAAGCGAGATTGGCTCGCCAACCTCAAGGCGAGCCCCGATTTCACCCTTCACCTGAAGCGCGGCGTGACCGCCGATCTCCCTGCGGTGGCAACGGAGATCACCGATCGACAGCGGCGCTGGGATTTGCTGTTTCGAGCCCGCACCGAAAGTTGGGGAGTCGAACCTGCGCGGGCCGAGCGAGACCACGAGGTCTGGGTCGACACATCGCCGCTGGTCTCATTCGTCCTCGGCTGACAACACCAACTCGCGGACATGGTCGAGCTCGGCGGAGATCGACTGCAGGTCTTCGGCGCTTAGATCGGTTTCCAGGGCCTGGGCGAGGGCGATCTCGGCGTCGTTGCGCTGCCCTGTTCTGATCGACAACTCCGACACGTAGAGAAGTGCTCGCACACGCTCCAGCGCATCTGCCTCAGGGAATCGAAGTAATCCGTTCTGCAGGAGTCTGAGGCCACCCGCATTGTCCCCACGGGCGTCGGCCAAGCGACCTGCATTCCGAATTACTCTCTCTAGACCAGTTGATTCTTCCGCTTCCGCTTCCTCCGAGGAACCGAGCTGTGAAACCCGCAACCAATTTCCACCGGGATCGACGACACTGAAGCCGCGCACCGTCCCCTGCCTTTTGCGCGGCCGCAAAATTCGAGGAATGCCGGTCACCAGCAGCTTGCCGAATTTCGCTCTGAAACCTGCGGCGAACTGGGCATAGAGAGCATCCGGATCCTCGACGAGGATGAGCGTGCTCCCGTAGGATTCCGCCGGGTTGAAACCGTCCATGCCGAAAAGGTGAATACCGATCTCGCCTAGTTCGACCACGGCGTGGGGATTCGGCCGGACCTGGCGGTAGGTGCGCCGGAACCCGAGAGCCTCGTAGAAAGCGACGGCCTCGTCGATATCGGCACACGGCAACAGCGGAATCGTGACGGCCCTAATCATTTTGTTTGCTCGTTTTCCAGTCGAACTTATCGGGTAGAAATGGGGTAACCAACCAGAGGAGGAAAAGTGTTGGGAGATACGAAGGCCTTCAGCGGCTTTGCCGTCGATGACATCGACAAGGCCGAGAAGTTCTACCGGGACACGCTGGGTCTCAAGACGACCAAGCATGACGACATGGGCGGGCTGCTGGAACTCAACCTGGCCGGCGGTCGGGACATCATGATCTATCCCAAGGAAGATTTCACCCCGGCTACGTACACGATCCTCAACTTCCCGGTCGATGACGTCGACCAGATGGTCATCGACTTGCGGGACAAAGGCGTGACCTTCGAGCAGTACGAGGGCTTCAACCAGGACGAGAAGGGAATCGCCCGCGGGGACGAGGGTCCGGCCATTGCTTGGTTCAAGGACCCGGCCGGCAACATCCTCTCAGTGCTCGAAGGCTCCGAGATGTAAGACCCCTACGACGTAAGCAAAGTAAGGGACCCGAAGGGGTCCCTTCTACTTCTCCTTCTACTTCTTGGCCACCTTCTTGTAGAGGTTGACCGAGAGGGGGACGAAAACCGCCAGCAGGATCGCAACCCAGATCAGGGTGTAGAGCACCGGGTTCTGCATCGACCACGCTTCGGGTATCGGAGCCCCGTCGATGGTATTGCCGAACAGGTTCCGGGCCGATTGCGTGACCGCTGAAACCGGGTTCCACTCAGCGAAGATCCGCAACGGCGTCGGCAGGTTGGTTGAAGGCACGAAAGCGTTGGAGATGAACGTCAGCGGCATGATCACCATGAACGAGGCGTTGTTGACCACCTCCGGGCTCGGCACCAGCAAGCCGACGCTCGCCATCACCCACGAGAACGCGTAGGAGAAAAGCAGCAAGATTGCGAACCCACCAATTGCCTCCCAGACCGACGTGTTGATCCGCCAACCGACCAGGAGACCGGTCGCTGCCATGATCGCAATCGACAGGATGTTGGAGCCGACGTCAGCCGCGGTTCGACCGATCACCACCGCCGAGCGCGACATCGGCAACGATCTGAAACGATCGATGATTCCCTTCTGCATGTCCTCGGCGATGCTCGCTCCGGTGTAGGTGGACCCAAAAACCACTGTCTGGGCGAAGATGCCGGCGATTAGGAACTCCCGATAGTTGAGCCCTTCCCCGACAGAGATGGATCCGCCGAACACGTAGGCGAAGAGGAGAACGAACATGATCGGCGAGAGCAGCACCCAAACCAGGAGCTCGGGCATCCGCTTGATCTTGATCAGGTTGCGCCGGGTGACGTTGTAGCCATCGGACAGCGTCCACATCAGTTGACTCATCAGGCACTCTACCTTCATTGACTCTTTGGCCTTCTTTGATTCTTTGCTGTCGGACTCAGCGTTGCCGTTCTCGGCGCCATGCCCGGTGAGAGTGAGGAAGACATCGTCGAGGGTGGGTCTCCGTAGCGCGAACTCGAGCACCTTGACCGAGTTGGAGTCGAGCTGCCGCAGCACTTCCAACAGTTCACCGCTCCCGCCAGAAACCGGCGCGGTGACCGTCCGACTGTCCTGATCGACCACGAGCTCCCCGACTGCAAAGTGAGTCAGAGTCTCCTGCGCCCGCCCCAGGTCATCGCGAGATTCGAGAACCAGTTCGACCCTCTCACCACCGATCTGGCTCTTCAGCTGATCGGCGGTTCCCTCGGCGATCTTGTGACCATGGTCAATGACCAAGATCGTGTCGGCGAGGCGGTCTGCTTCTTCGAGATACTGGGTGGTGAGAAGCAGCGTCGTGCCCGAAGCCACCATTTCCCGGATCACGTCCCACATCTCCACGCGACCACGAGGGTCAAGGCCGGTGGTGGGTTCGTCGAGGAACAAGACCTTCGGATCGGCGACCAGCGCGCCCGCCAGGTCGAGACGCCGGCGCATTCCCCCTGAGTAGGTCTTGACCGGGCGGTCGCCGGCTTCGACGAGGTCGAAGCGCTCGAGCAACTCCCGGGCGCGAGCCGCAGCTTTCGGTCGCCCGAGGCGGTACAGGCGCCCAAAAAGATCGAGGTTCTCAAATCCGGTGAGATATTCATCAACGGCCGCGTACTGACCGGACAAACCGATAATGCTGCGGACCGCATCGGGATCCTTCGCCACGTCGATGCCTGCTACCTCGGCCCGACCGGAGTCGGCTTCTAGCAAGGTGGTAAGAATCCGCACCGCGGTGGTCTTCCCCGCCCCGTTTGGCCCCAGCAATCCGAGGACGCTCCCCTCCGCCACGCTGAGGTCGAGCCCGTCAAGGGCTTTGACCTCTTTGTAGTGCTTAACAAGCCCCTCGGCTCGTATCACTTCATTCATATCTCTCCTTTGCTTGCTGTGACATTACGATGATGTCGTCATAATGTCAACGTGTCAAATCGTTCTCTAATCGACTTGGCCAGGTTTTCAACCTACCGCGTATTCATGCCAGTTTCTGGCCGGAATTCGTATAATGATCAATTAGATGAGCGCGACCACTTCCCGAGCCCTGCGTTTGCTCTCGCTGCTCCAGGCGCGTCGCACCTGGTCAGGGACCGAGCTCATGGAACGTCTTGAGGTCAGCGAACGGACGCTGCGCCGGGATATCGACCGGCTGCGCGACCTAGGTTATCCAGTTCGCGCGACCACCGGTCCGGCTGGCGGATACCAGCTCGAGGCCGGCGCCGACATACCCCCGCTCCTCCTCGACGATGAGGAGGCGGTCGCGATCGCGATGGGATTGCTGACTGCAGCCGGCGGCACGATCGCGGGCATCGAAGAGACGTCGCTCAGAGCTTTGGCAAAGTTGGAGAAGGTCCTCCCACCCCGAATCCGCAAGCGGGTGCAAATGCTGCAATCGGCGGTGGTGCCCTGGGTCAGGGCGTGGGTGACGATCGACGCCGAGGCTCTGACCACCGTCGCGCAAGCTTGTCGTGATCATGAGCGGCTCCGTTTCGACTATCGCAACTTTGAGGGTGGCGAGTCCGAGCGTCATGTCGAACCCCACCACGTGGTGTCGCTTCGGCAACGGTGGTATTTGCTTGCGTTCGATCGAGATCGCGATGCCTGGCGCACATTTCGGCTGGACCGGCTATCGAGTCCGCGGGGAACTCGCGTCACCTTCCGGCCTCGACCTATCCCGGGCGGCGATGCCGCCGAGTACGTGTTGGCGTCGCTCCAGGCGCGCCCGATGCGTTATCAGGTGTCAGCCACACTCAGGGCCCCGGCCGAGGAAGTCACGGGCCGTCTCCGCTTCGGCGACGCCGAAGTCGAGCCGATCGACGGACAGAGCTGCCAGCTCCGCATCCAAGGTGATGCGCTCGAATGGCTTGCGTTCACCATCATGTGGCTCGACGTCGACTTCGAGGTCAGCGAACCGCCCGAGCTGGTGGACTACCTCGCCGGGCTGTCACGCCGGCTTGCCTCCAGCCAAGCGGCAATCGCCTGACCAATCTCGGGGCCGGAGTCCTCCTGGACAAAGTGGTGCCCGCGGACCGTTACGGTCTCTTGATTCGGCCAGTTCTTCGTCGCTTGCGCCGTTCCGGGAGAAAAGAAGCCCGGCTGGGCGTTCACGAACAGTTTGCGAATCGGTGATTTAGCGAGCCACCCGTTGTAGCGCGAGACGATTTCGTGGACATCGGAGGGATCGCCGTCTAGTGGAAGCTCACGGGGCCACTTCAGGGTTGGACGGCGGGACTCCCCTGGTTCGAGAAATGGACGCCGGTACTCGTCGAGGACCTCGGTGGGCAGCGGATCAAGCACCGACGCGGGGAGCACGCGTTCGACGAAGTAATTCTTCTCCAGGATAAGTCTTTCGCCAGCCTCGGAGCGGAAGCCTTCGAAAATCGAGCGGGCCGTTTCGGGCCAGTCAGCCCAGGTGATGGGGCCGATGAGAGCTTCCATGTAGACGATTCCGGAAACAGAGTCCTGGTGTCGGTAGGCCCAATCGAAGCCGAGCGCCGAGCCCCAGTCGTGGACGACGAGTGTTACATGGTTAGTGACTCCGAGGCGATCCAACAAAGCGTCCAGATAGCGACGATGTTCGACGAAGCGGTAAGAGTCCGGACCGGAATCTTTGAGCTTCTCGCTGTCACCCATGCCGATGAGGTCGGGAGCAACGCAGCGGCCGATCGCCGACAACGGCGGAATGACTTTCCGCCACAGGTAGGACGACGTGGGATTCCCGTGTAGGAGGACGATCGGATCGCCTTCGCCCGCGTCGACATAGGCCATCCGTTTGCCGAGAATGTCGGCAAACCGTTTCTCGAATTTCAACGGCGAACCGCTTCGAGCGCGCGGCGGGCCTGAGCGATGTGAAAACGGTCATGACCCGCAATCATTCGAAACATCAAGTCGTAGCTTTCCGGTCCTCGTTCGGCATGCTGTCCGATGCGAGCCCGCTGCGTGGCATCGCTGCGACTCCACAAGGCGAGGTTGGCCCGACGCAGCGGCTCAAATAGGGCTAGCAAATCCTCCACCGATTCACCTTCGGAATGGAGCCGGTCGGCCCACAAGTCCTGGTCGTAGGGCACTAGCGGTGGCTCGTCGTGAGCGAGCACGATGCGGTAGCGACCACTCATCATCACCTCGGCGTCGGTGAGGTGGGCAATGCAGCCCTGAACCGACCACTCCTTCGGTTCGGGCCGCAGCGAGAGATGGTCTCCGGCGTCGGCCACGAGTTCGCGAAGAATCCGCTCTGTCGACGACTGCACCTCGTGAGGGTCATCTTCACCGAGCAGGTCAAGCAGCATCTGCTGATAACCCAGGGCGTCGGTCACCGGATCGGGCGAAAGGTTGGATCTGTCCATCCCCGAAATGTACCGAGGCTGACTTTCAGCCACCCATTATCGATTCATTTGGCGACGGAGCCGGCCAGCGAGAAAGCTGTGATCGTCCGCGGCCAAACATGCCGCAGCGACGACCCGCTCGGCAGCCTCCAGATCACCTGAAAATGCGCGGAAGGTGAGGCGGACATCGATGTCATGCTCTGGTTGGCTGACGACTTCGATCGGATCACCCTGTCGAACCGTGCCCGGTGCGACCACCGATAGGTACGCGCCCGAGTTGCCGACTGCAGTGAATCGTTTCACCCAACCCTTCTCCTCCATCCTGGCCTGAAAAGTCGCGCATGGAATGCGGGGGCTGCAAACCTCGAGCACGACTTCGCGGCCAATCGCCCAGCGTTCCCCGATCCTGGCCCCGTCGACGTCAAGATCGAGCGTCGTGAGGTTCTCGCCGAACATGCCATTGGGAAGGTCACGGGACAATCTCACCTCCCATTGGTCGAGCTCCTCTCGCGAATACGCGTAGACCGCCTGGTCACTTCCACCGTGGTGGTCCTGGCTCCCGATGAAGTCGCCTTCGATGCCGCTGCCAAGTCCTCCCAGCTTTGGCCCTGGCGCACGAAACACCGCGCTGGCGACCGGGACCTTTCCGATCCCGGTTACCCGGCCATCGCCGGCTTTACTCGGCAGCGGCCGGCCCAGATTGAGGGAATGGACCAACCCCGTCATCCCATCATCGTATGTCCCCGGATCTTCCAGTCTTGACTGCTGCCGCTGAACAGTGTTAAGTTGTCGCCGCTAAGTGAACAGCGATAGGTAGAGGAGACGCAGATGGGCCGGTTGGCGAATTTCGTCGTGAGACGACGCGTTTTGGTCTTGGTTTTGGCCGCTCTCGGGATGGTCGCCGCCGGTGTTATCGGCGGAGGGGTGGCCGGGAGACTGTCCAACGGGGGGTTCGAAAATCCCGACGCCGAGTCGGTGAAGGCCGCCGCGGTTCTATCCGAGGAGTTCGGCGTCGCTCCACCCGACGTACTGATCGTTGCCACCGCCTCAGGCTCTGTCGATGAGGAAACGGCCGTCGCCGCCGGCCTCGCCCTCCAAGAAGCATTGGCAGCCGAGGCACATGTCACCTCAGTCAGCTCTTATTGGAGCCTCGGCTCCCCCGCCCCGCTGCGAAGCGTGGATGGTCGCCGAGCACTGCTTTTTGCCACGATCGAAGGCGATCAATCCGAGCTACTCGAGCATTCGGGAGTACTCGCCGAAAAGTATCACGGCGAGTTTCAAGGACTCGAGGTGGCCGTGGGCGGCGAAGGGCCGATCTTCGCCGCCGTGAACGAAACGGTGGAGTCCGATCTCGTCACCGCCGAATCGATTGCGTTCCCCATCACCCTCATCCTCCTTGTGATCGTTTTTGGCTCGGTGGTGTCGGCGCTGCTCCCGCTCGGAGTTGGGGTTTTCGCAATCGTCGGTACGTTCTTGATTCTCGACCTTCTCGCTCGGGTGACCGAGGTTTCCATCTTTGCCCTCAACCTCACGACAGCGCTCGGCCTCGGGCTGGCGATCGATTACGCCCTTTTTGTGGTTTCCCGTCTACGCGAGGAACTCGCCGCCGGCCACGACACCGGCGACGCGGTGCGGCGCACAGTCCAAAGCGCCGGACGCACGGTGCTTTTCAGCGCCGGCACGGTGATGGTTTCGCTGGCGGCAATGCTCGTCTTCCCCCTTGCCTTCCTCCGCTCCTTCGGATACGCCGGCATTGCCGTGGTCGCTCTCGCGGCGTTGGGGGCGGTGGTGGTATTGCCCGCTTTGCTCGCAGTACTCGGGCCGCGTGTCGAGAAGCTGCGTGTTCGCAAGCTTCGCACCAACACTTCCACCGGTTTCTGGCACCGGCTGGCGATGGCCGTCATGAAGCGCCCGATCCCGATCGCCACAGCGGCGATCGCTTTTCTGATCTTTCTTGGTTTGCCCTTTCTCAACGCTCGCTTCGGACAAGCAGACGACCGGATCCTCCCCCCTGACTCGGAGGCGCGCATCGTGGGTGATCTGCTCCGTACCGAGTTCGCCGGCTTCGAAGCCAGCCCGATCGATGTAGTCGCCATTGGCCTCAGCGAGAGCGCTGACATCGACGCCCTGGCCGCAACGCTATCGACGTTGGAGGGAGTTGCCCGGGTCGATGCGCAGACCGGGACCTACCTCAGCGGCGTGCAGGCCATCCCTCCCGGTATCGCCAATCTCCGGTTCGCGTCTGAGGCCGGGACTTACCTCCAGGTAGTGCCGGCGGTAGAACCGGGATCGGCCGCGGCCGAGAATCTGGTCGAAGAGATTCGAGCTCTGGATGCACCGGTAGACCTTGCCCTTACCGGGCCCTCGGCCTCCCTTGTGGATTCCAAGGACGCGATCTTCTCTGATCTTCCTCTGGCTCTGACAATCATTGGAGCAGTCACGTTCGTCGTGCTGTTCCTGATGTTCGGATCGATCCTCGTCCCGGCCAAAGCGGTCGTCCTCAACCTCTTGTCGCTCTCAGCCACGTTTGGATCGATGGTCTGGATCTTCCAGGAAGGGCATCTGTCGGAATTTCTCGGTTTCACCCCCACGGGCCAGCTCGACCTCACGATGCCGATTCTGATGTTCGCGATCGCCTTCGGCCTCTCGATGGACTACGAGGTGTTTCTCCTTTCTCGCATCAAAGAGGAGTACGACCAAACGGGCGACAATGTCGGTTCGGTCGCGGCCGGGCTCGAACGGACCGGGCGCGTCGTCACTTCCGCAGCCGTTCTAATCGCGGTGGTGATGATCGCTTTTGCCACTTCGGGGGTGACGATGATGAAGATGTTCGGGATCGGGATGACGCTCGCCGTTCTGGTTGATGCGTTCATTGTCCGGGCAACCCTCGTGCCAGCCTTCATGCGTTTGGCGGGGCGGGCGAATTGGTGGGCACCGCGTTTCCTGCGCAGAGTCCATGATCGTTTCGGCTTCAGTGAGGGCGAGCCGTCAGCAAGTCGCACCGTGAAGGAACCGGTATGAGCCAGGTCCGCGCCGAGCCCCGCTCGCGGCTCCGCAAAGGTGAGGGCGACCACCTCCGCCGGGAGATCCTTGATGCCACCGCGGCCCTGATGGCCGAGAAAGGGAGTCACGAACTCGTTTCGATTCGAGACATTGCGAACCGGGTCGGGGTCTCACCACCGGCGATATACCTTCATTTCGAGACCAAGGATCGGCTCACCTACACCGTCTGTCGGGAGATGTTCGATAGTTTCGGTGCCCGCCTATTGCCGATCCTCGCCGCGGAAGGAAGCGCTCTCGAGCGTTTGCGCCGCCTTGGCCGCGAATACATCCGCTGGGGCCTCGACAACGCCGGCCTCTATTCGGTCCTCTTTCTTGGCCAGCCACCCGAGTCGGTCGGAGTTGACGAGATGGCGGGTGATCCCGGATTGTTAGTGCTCGAGGGTTTGGTGGCGCTGGTCCGCTCGGGCATGGAAGAGGGCGTCATCCGCAGTGACAGTTCACCGGAAGCCACCACCTGGGCTATGTGGGCAGCTGTTCACGGCTCGGTGTTGCTCATGACCTCGAAGATGGAATGGATGCGCGTTCACCTGGCCACTGCCGGAAGTTCGATCAAAGTTCCGGAGGTCGAGGAGATGATCGATACGGTGATCGACAGCGTGTTTCGAGCATTCGCCCCTAGTGAAAATCAATCAGGCGACATCTAGCCGCTAGTTCACAAAGGGCCTGTGAGGAGACCACTCGACACACGGGCAACGGCCGTCGTCCGTGGTCTCAATGCTCTTCCGGAGAATCGTTGCCATCTGGGCGCGATTGACGGCATCTGCCGGGCAAAAGCGATCTAAAGCGCATCCTTCGGCAATGCCCGCCGCGACAACTGCATGGATCGCGGCCGCGAAGGGGGACGCGGCCGCGTCGATGAAGGGAACACTTGCCTGCATGGGCAGTTCGAGCGCCGAAGCCAGCAGTGCTGCAACTTCGTCCCGGGACACCAGGTCGTGAGGGCAGAACGAACCTGGCGCACATCCCTGGCTAATGCCTGCGGCGGCGACGGCATTGATGTCCGCCTCGTTGGGCAAGCCGTCGTCGTCGAGGAACCAATCCGACCGACCTTGGGGAAGGTCGAGTGCGCGGGCAAGCAACGTCGCGGCCTCGCCGCGAGTGACCCATTGGTCCGGGCAGAACTGTCCCGTCGTGCAGCCGTTGACCACTCCACGGCGCGCCAGCCACTCGATGTCCGCTTCTGAACCCAGTTTCTCGTCGTCGGTGAACATGCCGCGGTATGGAGAGAACGGAAGCGGACCGGGTTCAAACCAGCTCGTCAACGGCCACCGGTATTCGGTGGTTGGCATTTGCATCCCGTCGTGCCATCCCGGAGCCGTCGCGATTCCGTCCCAGACCTTCCAATCGGTTTCCTTGTTGAAATTGAAATAGATAAGTCCGACCACGTTGGGGTCGGTTGCGGTGAACGCGAACATCTCGCGCAGCCAGGCATCCCGATCACCCCCGGAGGTCGAACTCCCGATCTGGGTGATTAGATAAGGCTTGGTGGGAGCGAAGCCACGCACCGTCTCGATGGCGGCCATCCCCGACTCGAAGACGCCGGTCCACACCCCGACATTGGCGCCAAAGTTGTAGACAGAGATACCGACCAGGTCGACGACGTCGTCTCCCGGGTAGTACTCCGCCATCGAATGACGTCCCACCGACCAGGCATTCGGCGCAAAGACCCAGCGCACCTTGGTTTCGTCCATTCCCTCGGACCGGAATATCTCGACAAACTTGCGGAAGGCGATCTGATAGTTGCCCGGATCCTGGCCGTAGGGCACCCAGTTGCTGTTCATCTCCTGCAAGGGAGCGATCAATAGCGAGCGGCCCTCGCCTCGATCGAGCCACCCTTTGACCCGCAAGGCCCACTGACGAATCGCGGGGTCGTAGCCGCCCGCTGCCATGTCAAAAGCGGAGATCGCTACCTCGACGTTGGCCACCGGAGTTGCCTGGGCCGACCAGGCTTGTTCGAGCAGCCAGTCGGTGTTGCTGTCCACACCGTGCTCGGACTCCCAGAGATGATGGAAGGTGCCGACCAGCGAAACCCTCTTGCCACTCGCCTCATTCAGCGCATCGATGTCGCTGGCCGATTGCCACTCGTCGGAGTAGACGCCGGCCAGGACGAGATCTCGCCCGTCGCGTCGGTGCTTCAGTGGCGAGGGCTGGCGACGCGAGTGCGACCAGCCATATGGCTAGCAATACCGCAAGCAACTTTGGAGTCTTGGTCAAGGTCTGGTCGAGATCGGGATTTTGGGTTTTAACTTGAGCGCTTTGGGCCTCAGTCGACCTGGCGGGAGTCATAACCTCGCCGCCATGTCGTTTTCATCGTTGGGAGAGCTGAACTGGCTCGCGGTCATCGTCGCCACGATCGTCTACATCGCCCTCGGGGCGCTTTGGTATTCGCCCGGGTTGTTGGGAAGCGGTATTGGAAGTCGATCGGCTGGAACCCGCCCGAAAGCGAGCAACCCGCCTCGGCCGCTTTCTATGTCAGTGCCTTCATCGGATATCTGGTGATCGTGATCGCCATTGGAATGCTCGCCGTGGCGACCGGCACCGACACGTTCGCCGAGGGCCTCATCCTCGGCATCGTCCTCGGCGTGCTCCTCGCCGGAGCCATCTTTTTCACCACCGCCAAGTACGAGCCGACCAAACTCGAGCCAATGACCTGGTTCGTAATCACGGGTGGCTACGCCGCTCTGGGGATCATCATTTCCTCGATCATCCTCGCGGTCTGGCGCTAACCAAATCGCGGAGGCCCTCGAGACTTTCCGGATTGGCCATTGCTCCCGGGTTGGCGACCTGCTCGACCGGTTGGCCCATCAGAATCCTCTTCACCGGGAGCTCCATCTTCTTCCCCGAAACCGTCCGGGGAACCGAGTCGATACGATGGATCTGGTCGGGCACGTGCCGGGGTGAGAGCTCGTTGCGCAGCGATTGCTTGATCTTCTCGATCAGATCGGTCCACTCCGTCACGGTGTCAGCGACAACCAGGAGCACAAGCTCACCCTGGCCGGAACCGTCATCGAGGTGAACGACAAGGCTGTCCGCGACTCCGGGGACCGATTCCACCACCGAGTAGAACTCCGCGGTACCCATCCGCACCCCGCCCCGGTTGAGGGTCGCGTCGGAGCGGCCGGTGATGATGCAACTCCCCCGCTCGGTGATTTCGATCCAGTCGCCATGGCGCCACACGCCGGGAAAGTGCTCGAAATAGGCAGCCCGGTAGGCCACACCTTCGGGATCGTTCCAGAACCCCACCGGCATCGAAGGCATCGGTTTGGTGATGACCAGCTCGCCGGTCTCGCCGATCACCGGGTGGCCCTCGGGGTCGAATGATTCGACCGCCATCCCCAAATAGCGACAGCTGATCTCGCCTTCCCAGACCGGCACCAGCGGTGACCCTCCGACAAAGGCGGTGCACACGTCGGTGCCGCCCGACGTCGACATGATCTTGACGTGCTCACCCACTGCTTCGCTCAGCCAGCGAAAACCCTCGGGGGGAAGTGGTGAACCGGTGGATCCAAAAGAGTTGAGAGCCCCGAGGTCGAATTCCTCTTTGGGGACGATCCCCGCCTTCATGCAGGCAAGGACAAAGCCGGCGCTCGCCCCTAGGGCGGTGATCCGATGATCCTGCGCGAAGCGCCACAGCTCACCGAGATCGGGATAGGCCGGGTCACCATCGAAGACGGCAACGGTGGCACCGACGAGAAGACCGGAGATGTTGAGGTTCCACATCATCCAGCCGGTGGTCGAGTACCAGGCAAAACGGTCGCCTGGTCCGAGATCATGCTGGAGCCCGAGCGCGCGGCAATGCTCAAGCGTGATCCCACCGTGACCATGGATGATCGGCTTGGGAAGGCCGGTAGTGCCGGACGAATAGAGAACATAGAGCGGGTGGTCGAAAGGGACGTGGATTGGCTCGAGCGGCTCTTCTGAAGCGAGGAGTTCAGCCCAGGCACCACTTGCGGGTTCCAGGTAGCCAAGGGTGATCGTGTGCTCTAGTGACGGCAGCGCTCGCTCGATCTCCAACACCTGCTCGGCACGATCAATGTCTTTGCCTCGATGCCGGTAGCCATCGACCACGAGCAACACCTTGGGCTCGATCTGGCGAAACCGGTCGACCACGCTGCGAATACCGAACTCGGGAGGACACGACGACCAGATCGCACCTAGCGAGGCACACCCCAGAAAGGCGACCAACGCCTCGGGAATATTGGGGAGATAGCCCACCACTCGATCCCCTTTTTGCACCCCGAGCTTTCTCAGACCGGCCGCAGCTGCGCCCACTTGCCGACGTAGCTCGCCGATGGACAAGACGATGTCATTTGAACGGGTCTGGGACCGGGCGATCAACGCGACCGCCTCATCGTCTCCCCATCTGAGCGCGTGCGTTGCGTAGTTGAGGGTCGAGCCGGCGAACCATTCCGCCCCGGGCATGGCTTGAGTGTCAAGCACCTGTGTCGACGGTGTCATCCGCACGTCAAAGAACTCGACTACCGCTGCCCAAAACTCGGAAAGATGATCCACCGACCATTGCCAGCCCGACTCGTACCCCTCGAAGGAGACGTTGTGTTTCCGCTCGATCTCGCGCAGGAATCGCCCGACTCGACTCTGTTCCCAGGCGTGAGGGGAAGGAGTCCACAACTGTGGGGGTGCCCAAGGCTGCGGGCGAGGATCGTCGGGCACGGGCCTGACAATAGGTTGGCGAGTTTCGGCCAAACTGCCGTCACTTGAAAGCCTGGCTCTACATCCTCACTACCGGGATCATGTTCGGTGTCGGCGGCCTCGCCACGAAATACATGCTCGACAACGGTCTCGACCCTGTCTTTGGGACCGCGACGATGATGACCATCACCGCCCTCACCTCGATTCCGATTTACCTGCGCGCGGGCGGTGTCGACGGACGGGGGTGGAGGATGGCGTTGCTGGCCGGAGCACTCAACGCCGGCTCACCCGCCCTCTTGTTCAACTTTGGCTTCGAGCGACTGCCGGCTTCGATCAACACCCTGATCATCTCGTTGGGACCGGTCTTCACCGCCATCACTGCGCACCTGGTCTCGCGCGACGATCGTTTCACGACCGCCAAGGTCGTGGGATTGATGTCCTCGGTGGCTGGCGTTGGGTTTCTGGCTGGAAGCCTCACCTCGGCTCCGCTGAGCGGCCTCGTTTTCCCTCTCGTCGGTGCCGCGCTGACGGGAGCGGCCCTCTTGCTGGTCAAACGACTTGCAACGATCTACCGACCTGCCGCCACCCTTACACCGATGATGACCGGAGCCGCTCTGGTGGGCCTGGCACTGACCGCCCTGCTCAACCGCTGGCAGGCGCCGACCGGCGAGACCTGGCTGATCTTGATCGCGCTCGGGACCACAGGCGTGGTCGCCTTCGGGGCGGTGCTGGCCGCTTCCGAGATCGCGCCTGCCAGCCAGACTGCACTCTCCGGTTATTTGATCCCGTTAGTCGGCGTCATCGGTGGCGTCCTGCTCTTCAATGAACCCTTCGGCTGGCGCCTCGCCCTGGGCGCCGTCCTCATCCTCGGTGGCGTGATATTGGTGGGGCTCCAAAACCGCGAACCCAGGGTTGGTAGGGCCGTACAACAGCCTTACCAGCCCACAGAACGAATTTAAGCCGTCGAGACCTGAAGGTGATCTATCCCAGATTCGTGGGATAGACCGAGACAGTTGTTGTCGGTACTCTCTAGACCAAGCTCAAGAAGGCTCGAGAAAAACGATCGGAAGCGTCCGATCGGTTTTCGCCTGGTACTCCGCATAGCCTGGAAAGGCGGCGACAAATCGACTCCACCAGGTGTCACGCTCCGACCCCGAGGCGACGACAGCCGAGCGTGGAGCCGATGGCCGTCGATCTGCACCTCAACTGACGCGTCGCGCAACAGGTTGTCGAACCAATTCGGATTATGAGGACGGCCGCCGTAAGAAGCGATGACGACCATCCGGTGGCCATCACGGAGATAGAGCAGCGGCACCTCGTGCCGCTTTCCGGTCCGCCGTCCTCGGGTCGTGAGGAGGAGCATGTCGTTGCTCACGAGCCGGCGCCCGACCTTGCCTCCGGTTACGCGATAGAGAAGTCGATGAGCGCTCGACAGGCGCCGAACAGTCGGGACCTTCACTCAATCGAAGTTAGCCAAAGCCCCATGTTCAAAGTTGCTCGGGCGGTACGCTCCCCCGCACCTTGAACCGTCCCATCCTCGTCGCGGTCGCCTGGCCATACGCCTCCGGCTCGCTGCATCTCGGCCACCTTGCCGGCGCCTATCTGCCGGCTGACATCTTTGCCCGCTATCACCGCCTGATCGGCAACCGCGTTCTGATGGTCTCCGGATCCGACGGGCATGGCACTCCGATCACCGTCCGGGCCGATCAGGAAGGCGTCACGCCACAGGAGATAGTTGACCGCTACCACCCCGAGATCCTGGACTACTGGAAATCGCTCGGCATCTCCTTCGATCTATTCACCACCACTCTCACGGACAACCACCGAGAGGTCACCTGGGACATCTTTCGGGCTCACCGCGAACACGGCACGATCGTCGAGGGCGAGAGCCTTCAGTTTTACGACCCGGAGGCGCAACGGTTCCTCCCCGATCGCTACGTAGAAGGGACCTGTCCACACTGCGGTTATGACGAGGCGCGCGGGGATCAGTGCGACAACTGCGGGCGAACGCTCGACCCTGTCGATCTGATCAATCCCCGCAGCCGTCTCTCTGGGGCGACCCCGGTGCAAAGACAGACGAAGCACTGGTTCCTGCGCTTGGGTGCATTTAGCGATGATGTGAAGAACTGGCTCGAGGAGAGGACGGGCTGGCGACGGCATGTCAAGAACTGGGCCCTCGGCATGATCGAGGAGGGTCTCCCCGATCGTGCCATCACTCGCGATCTCACCTGGGGTGTGCCAATCCCACCCGAGGCCGACACTCTCGGCGAGGGCAAGCGGATCTACGTCTGGTTTGAGGCGGTGATCGGATATTTGTCGGCAGCCAAGGAGTGGTCACAAATACAGGGAACGCCCGAAGCGTGGCGCGAGTGGTGGCAGAACCCTGAGGCCGCGTCGTTCTACTTCGTCGGCAAGGACAACATCCCCTTCCACGCAGTCATCTGGCCGGCGATGCTCCTCGGGTATGGCGAGCACAACCTTCCCACCAACGTGCCCGCTAATCAATACGTCACCTTCAAAGGAGCCAAGGCGTCGAAGTCCATGGGTGTGGGACGCTCGATCGGCTGGTACGCCGAACGACTCGAACCCGACGCGCTTCGCTACGCGATCGCCTCCGTCCTGCCTGAACAAAACGACACCGACCTCACCGACGACGAGATCGTCCGGCGGATCAATGAGGAACTCGTCGCCACGTGGGGGAACCTGGTTAATCGCGTCCTCACCCTCACCTCTCGCAACTTCGACGGCCAGGTGCCGGCTCCCGGCGAGCTTTCAACCGAAGACCAGCAAGTGTTGGACAGAGTCGACGAGACACTCGTGGAAATCGGCGCCTTCATCGAAAGTGTCGAACTTCGAGCTGGCTTGAAGGGGGCGATGGACGCCGCCACGGTGGTCAATGTCTATCTGAACGCCACCGAGCCTTGGAAATTGGTGAAGTCCGACCAGGCCCGGGCTGCCACCGTGTTGTGGGTCGCCATGAACGCGATAGCCGGTCTCGGCGTCGGCTTCAGCCCCTACCTTCCGTTCACGACCCCAACGCTTTGGGGGATGCTCGGAGGGGTTAGCGCAAGTGGTTGGAAGCGGCCCGACGTGCCCGCAGGCACCACACTGGGTGAACTTTCGCCCCTATTCACTAAAATTACCGACGACATACTTATCGATGACGAATAACGTTCCGTCCACGATGGAAACAACGGATAGCGCCAAGCGACGGCCCCTGATCATCCGGGTGGTAGCCGTCATAGGTGGCACTGTCTTGGTCCTTGGCGGAATCATTGGTTTGTTCCTGCCAATCGTTCCGGGCTGGCTGTTGATCATTCCCGGGCTTGCCATTCTCGGCACCGAGTTCGTCTGGGCCGCACGCTTGCTCGACACCGCCAAGTCCAAGGCCTCGGAAATCAAGTCCAAGGTTCCCACCAAGCGCAACCGCGCCGCCTGATTCCTAAAGTCCGCGTATGGACATGAGAATCGAAGCGTTGGTTTTGGGCGTCACCGATGTCGATCGCGCCAGGGCGTTCTACGAACAGATTGGCTTCAACCTCGACGTTGACCATCAGATGAGCGAAGAGTTCCGCGTGGTGCAATTCACTCCGCCCGGTTCCGATGCGTCGATTATCTTCGGCACCGGTATCGGCGGGAGCAAGCCTGGGGCCGTGGAAGGCCTCTACCTGTGCGTCGATGACATTGAGACGGCGTTGACCGAACTGAGAGCAGCGCGGGATCGACGTGAACGGGCCGTTCCACTTCGGTCCTGAGGGTCAGACCTCCGGACTCGATCCTCAGAGGCAGAAGTACGGCTCATTTGCCAATTTCTCCGACCCCGATGGCAACGGCTGGCTCGTCCAGGAAGTGGATCGCAGGCTCGACCAGGCATCACGGCAATGACCACGGCTCGCATGGCAGCGGTGGCGGGAGCCACTGCCAATTTGGTGGATTTCGCTACCAATTTCTGGGGAGTGCACCGCAGCACTCCCGACATCAACGATTTCGCCTTTGGGAATCCCCAGGAGATGGCGATTCCGGGCTTTACCGGCGCGCTGGCCAAGCACCTAGAACCAAAATCGAAAGATTGGTACGCCTACAAATGGTCCGAGCCCGACGCCCGGCAAACCGTTGCCCGACGGCTCAGCGAGTGGCGGGGCATGCAGTTCCTGCCCGAGGACATCGCCATGACCGTCGGTGCCTTCGGCGCAATCGCCACAGCCTTCGATGTCTTCCTCGACCCCGGTGACGAGGTCATCTTCTCCTTGCCTCCGTGGTTCTTCTACGAGCCGATGCTTCTCTTGAACGGGGCTCTACCAGTCAAGGTTCCGGTCAGGGCCGAAGACCACGACCTCGACGTGGATCGCATCGCCGGCGCGGTCACCGAGAAGACGCGGATGGTGATCGTGAACACTCCCAACAATCCCACCGGTCGGATCTACCCGGCGTCCACCCTGACCGCTCTAGCCACTGCCCTGACCGAGGCATCCGAGAGATATGAACATCCGATCTATCTGCTCTCCGACGAGCCGTATGCCCGCCTGGTCTTCAGTGACTCCGAGTTGCAAAGTCCGGTCGACTTCTATCCGCACACGCTCATCGCCTACAGCTACGGCAAGATCCTCCTGACCCCTGGCCAACGGATCGGATGGCTGGCCATGAGCCCGAACCTCCCTAATCGAGAGGAGCTGAGAGGCACGATCGAGCTGGCGCAAATGGCGGGAGGCTGGCTGTTTCCGAATGCTCTGCTCCAGCACTCCATCGATGACCTCGAAAATCTCTCGATCGACTTGATCGAACTCGAGAAGAAGCGTGACGTGATGGCAGACGCACTCTTGGAGATGGGCTACGAACTCCGGCTGCCCGAAGGCACGTTCTACCTCTGGGTGCGCTCACCCAAGCCCGACGACTACCAGTTCGCCGCGACCCTCGCGCAAAAAGGAGTACTCGTCTTACCCGGCTCGGTCTCCGAAGGTCCCGGCTATTTCCGGATCTCGTTGACCGCAACCATGGAAATGATCGAACGCAGCCTGCCGGTCTTCGCCGCGGCCAGGGACTAGTCCTTCGTTCTCTGGGCCGTTATCCGCGCTCAGCGCGGCTGCGAACCCTGGGTTCGCAAAAAGGCACTACGCGACTGGATAGACCCCGCTGGTCTTGGACTCTTCCGTTTGCCAGAAGATGTCGGAAATCTCGTCGACGGCGTCGATGAGCTTTTGGGCGACCTTGGCATCGTTTGACTTCTTGGCGTCCCCGGCAGCCTTGATAGCGGTCCAGAACTTGTCGTGCAGGTCGGGAAACGACTCAACGTGATGGGGCTTGAAGAAGTCGCTCCACAAAACGCTCAGATGGTGCTTGACCAGCTCGGCCCTCTCCTCCTTGATGATCACCGCACGCTGCTTGAAGACATCGTCGTCGGAAGCGGCGAGTTTCTCGCATGCTTTCAATACCGACATCGCTTCGATTTTTGCCTGTGCCGGGTCGTAGACGCCGCACATCAGGTCACAGTGGGCATATGCCACCTTCACCGGGCTGAACAAGCCCATAGAGATCTCCTCATCTCGAAATCGAATACCTTTCGTGACCATACTCGCTTCCGTGTGGCAGCGATTTGTCGTCGCCGACCGGTCGATGGAGCCTGCTCTCGTCGCCGGCGATCGGCTCCTCGGCCATCGGTCACGGCGTCCATTTACCCGCGGTGAGGTTGTCGTAATCCCCCATCCTCTTCGCCAGGATTTCTGGCTGGTCAAGCGGGTGATCGGCCTCCCCGGCGAAGTGGTGACGGTCGATTTTGGCCAGGTCCTCATCGACGGCATGCCAGCCACCGACCTTTGGGGAAGGGGATCCACCATGCCGGAAGGAGTCTGGAAAGTAGACGCCGGCGAGCTCTTCGTCCTGTCCGACAACCGCCTCGCGACCCAGGACGACAGCCGCAGTTTCGGCCCGATTCCCGACGGGGGCTGCATTTCACGCCCTTCCAATGAGATTGTGGCTAGGCAGGAGCCGGACTTAGGATCGTCGGCCATGCGACGACTCTTGGCGCTATTAGCCACGTCCATTTTTCCCGTGTTGATTTTGATTGGGCTCGGCGCGTGCTCGAACGCTGGGGAGGCGACCACTACATCGGCTCCAACCACCACCTTGGCTCCGACGACGACCGTCCGGCCAACGACGACCCGTCCGCCCACGACCACTACCACCGAACCCCTACCAACCTCTCCGATCAACGGGTTGCCGGTCGAGGATGAGACACTGCTCGATCGGCGCGTCATCGCGGTCAAGATCGACAACCACCCCAATGCTCGTCCCCAATCGGGGATCGAATTGGCCAACGCCATGATCGAAGTGCCGGTTGAGGGGATCACCCGCTTCATTGCCCTCTTTCACAGCGTTGATGCCGAGTACCTCGGACCGGTGCGGTCGGGTCGTCCGAGCGACGGTCGACTCCTCAATCCGCTCGACGCCACGATGGCAATCTCCGGCGGTCAGAGCTGGATCATCGCCGGTTTGAACGGTCAGGTGGAAGGCATCATCGGAGAGCAACGACCGGCGATGTTCCGGATTTCCGGTCGCCGGGCACCCCACGATCTTTACACCAACACCCTGCTCCTGCGCGAAGTCGCCGACGAGCGTGAGTATTCGAACAGCCCTCCCCCTACCTGGTTCAACTTCGACGAGATGCCGATCGGAGCCGAAGCCGCTTCCCAGGTCGTGATGAACTTTGGCAACGGCTTCACCGTGACCTGGACCTGGGACGCCGTCGCCAAGCGGTACCAACGAGTGTTTGGGGGGACACCCGCGGTGTACCTGGACGTTGCGGGCGAAACCCAACCTTTGATGGCCGACACCCTCGTCGTGATCCTCGCCGAGCGCTACACCGAGCGGGCCCCGGCTGGTCAGACCTCCGTCCCGGCCATGGAAACGACAGGGACTGGCGACGCCTACGTCTTTGCCAACGGGCAAATCGAAGCCGGCACCTGGTCGCGGGAAAGTGCCGAAGATCTGCTGGTCTTGACGGATGTCGACGGCGACGAGATGGCAGTTCCGCCCGGTTACCTCTGGGTCTCGATCGTTCCAACCCAAAATGGGATCACGTTTGAGTGACTGCCGTTGACCGCAACTGGTGGTCGCCTGCCGAGGCGATCGAGAGGCTCGATAGCTTCCAGGACCAGCTCAATGCCTGCACGCTGATCGAGCGGCGTCCCCCGCGCGGGGGCGATGGACCGCTCTCGGGACTGCCGATCGTGGTCAAAGACCTCATCGACCAGGTTGGTCTCCCCAACACCTGTGGCTCTGGTTTCTATCGCCCCGAACCGCCAGCCGATGCCGAGGTCGTTCGCCGGCTCCGCACGGCCGGAGCAGCGATCGTCGGACGGAGCGGACTACACGAATGGGCATACGGGTTCTCCTCGGAGAATCCCTGGTTCGGTCCGATCCGCAACCCCTGGGACCTCTCAACCTCGCCCGGCGGTTCCTCGGGAGGATCGGCCGTGGCAGTGGCAGCAGGGTTGGTGCCGGCCGCGATCGGGACCGACACCGGCGGCTCGGTCCGCGTTCCCGCCGCGCTCACCGGGATCTACGGGCTCAAGGTCACCTGGGGACGGATCCCCACCAGCGGCGTCTTCCCTCTGGCGCCTTCGTTGGACTCGATCGGGCCTCTGGCTCGAGACGTCGAAACCCTCACCGCAGTGCTACCGGGCCATGGCGGGAACGGCACCTACTGACATCCCTCTTGCCCAAGCGCATCGGGATCCCTTCCGGCTGGGTCAGCGCCGCCCCGGGTGAGAGTTCGCTCGGATACTGGTTCGGACGGCTGCGAGACGAGCTCGTTGGCCTGGGCCTCGAGATAGTCGAGATCAACGACGAGTTGCTCATGCCCTGGGGCCGCATCCAGGAACTGGCCGGCTACGAAGCGGCGCGGGTTCACCAGCAGTTTCGAGAACAGGGAAAGCCCTACGGGCCCGAGGTAGGCACGCGGCTCGACGCCGCGGAGCGAGTCACTGGTGAGGAATACGCCGAAGCCCATCGCTGGCGCGCACAGTTGGTCGAGGCGTTCGCGTCGGCGCTTCGAGCAAGTCGACCTGTTGATGACTCCGGCGGTGGCGGCTCGGCGCAAAGTCATCGGCCAGGACCTCATCGGCGGCGAGGCCTACCGGCCGGTGCTCTCCTGGTTCTCGGCCCTGGTCAACCACGCCGGCAATCCCGCCATTGCGATTCCTTTGACGATCGATTCGGAGCCCGGGCTGCCGCCACCCTCCCTCCAGTTGATCGCTCCCTGGTGGCAGGAAGAGGTCCTGATCGCCATGGCTCTCCGGCTCGAGCAGGAAGGGCCTCGCCGGTTTCCGTCCTCCACCGATAGGGGTCAAGTCCTAAACCCCAGTCGACCTAACATTGACAACGTCGGGAAAGGGACTACTGAACCTTTGCCCTGATTTGACGAATAGATGATGCTCAACAAGAAATCACAGTGGAAACAATTGCTCCGGCCCGTCGACGCTGCGCCGACCGATCGCCGAACCGTAGACAAAATAGTTATCCGTTTCGCCGGAGACTCCGGCGACGGAATGCAGGTAGCCGGCAACCGGTTTACCGATGCCTCCGCCTACTTCGGCAACGACCTCTCGACCCTGCCGTCGTTCCCCGCCGAGATCCGCGCCCCGGCCGGCACCCTGCCCGGCGTGTTCTCCTTCCAGGTGCAGATCGCCGACTACGACATCCTCACTGCAGGCGATGCCCCCGACTGTCTGGTCGCGATGAACCCCGCCGCTTTACGCACCAATCTTCAAGGATCTCCGTCATGGCGGCACCCTGGTCGTAAACACCGAAGCCTTCGACGAGCGCAACCTGACCAAGGCGGGATACAACGACGAACCCCCTCGAAGGTGACCTCGTTCGGCCTATCGGGTCATCGAGGCGCCGATGGACACCCTCACCAAAGAGGCCGTAGCCAACAGCGGCGTCACCGGGCGCGACGTGCTTGCGTTCGAAGAACTTCTTTGCTCTCGGCCTTCTCGGCTGGCTCTTCAACCGCCCGTTGCAACCGACCATCGATTGGGTTGAGTCGAAATTCGCCAAGAAGCCGTCAGTCGTTGCCGCCAACATCGCCGCACTCCGCGCGGGTTGGAACTTCGGCGAGACCACCGAGGCCGCCCGCACCACCTTCGAGGTTCAGGCCAGCTGCTCTTCGACCCGGCACCTACACCAATGTCACCGGCAACACCGCGCTCGCCTGGGGACTCATCGCCGCCGCTCAGTGCGCCAAGCTTGCCCCTGTTCTACGGAACCTATCCGATCACGCCTGCCTCCGACATCCTCCACGAGTTGTCGATGCACAAGAACTTCGGCGTCCGGACCTTCCAGGCCGAAGACGAGATCGCCGCGATCGGCGCCGTCATCGGTGCTGCCTTCGCCGGCAACCTCGGTGTCACCGGCACCTCCGGTCCCGGTGTCGCCCTGAAGAGTGAAGCCGCTGTCGCTGGCGATCAACACCGAGCTGCCGACTGATCCTCATCGATGTGCAGCGAGCCGGACCCTCGACGGGATGCCGACGAAAGTCGAGCAAGCCGACCTTTTCATTGCCATGTTCGGCCGGCACGGCGAGGCGCCATTGCCGATCATTGCCATTCCGACTCCATCCGAGGCTTTCGAGCTCGCCATCGAGGCTGCCCGCATTGCGATCAAGTACATGACTCCGGTGATCCTGCTTTCGGACAATCACGTCGCCAACTCATCGGAGCCATGGCTCCTGCCGGACGTCGAGAAGCTGCCAGACATCGACATCCCGTTTGCAATCGGGCTCAACCACAACGGCCAGGGCGCCTCACCCAATGGACGGAGCCAGTTCCTGCCCTACGAGCGTGACATCGAGACCTTCGCCCGGCCCTGGGCGATTCCCGGCACGCCCGGCCTGGAACACCGCATCGGTGGACTCGAAAAGGAAGCCGTCACTGGCAACATGTCGTACGACCCCGACAATCACCAGTTGATGACGGACACCCGCGCCTGGAAGATCGCCAATATCGCCAACGACATCCCTGCGGTGGAAGTACGACACGAAGAGGGCGCGGAGATCCTGGTCCTCGGCTGGGGCTCGACTTACGGTGCGATCCGGGCCGCCGCCAACCGGCTGCGGTTCGAAGCAGAAGCCAATCGCCACCGCCCACCTCCGCCATCTCAATCCCCTGCCCGAAGAATCTGGGTGAAGTGCTGCGGTCGTATCGGACAGTGTTGATCCCCGAACTGAACAGCGGGCAGCTGCGCCAACTCATACGTGCCGAGTACCTCGTCGACGCTAAGGGCCTCAACAAGGTCGCCGGCGAGCCTTTCAAGGTCGGCGAGGTCGAGCAAGCAATTCTCGACCTGATGGAAGAGTCATGACCGCTCCTACGTACTCGCGCGCCGATTTCCAGACCGATCAAGAAGTTCGCTGGTGCCCTGGCTGTGGCGACTACACGATCCTCGCGGCGGTGCAGGGATTCATGGCCAATCTCAGAGTGGCAAGGGAGAAGATCGTGTTCGTGTCCGGGCATCGGATGCTCGTCACGGTTCCCCTATTACATGAACACCTACGGCATGCACTCGATCCACGGACGTGCACCCGCCATCGCCTCCGGGATCGCGGCCACGCGGCCAGACCTTTCGGTTTGGGTCGTAACCGGCGACGGTGATGGTCTGTCAATCGGGGGCAACCATCTGATCCATGCCTTGCGGCGCAACTTCAACCTCAAGATCCTGCTCTTCAACAATCAGATCTACGGTCTGACCAAAGGGCAATACTCCCCAACCTCCGAGCAGGGCAAGCAGACGAAGTCGACTCCGATGGGATCGATCGACTATCCCTTCAACCCGATCAGTCTGGCCCTCGGCGCCGAGGCCTCCTTCGTCGCCCGCACCATCGACATGGATCGCACCCACACCACCGAAATCCTGCAGGCGGCGTACGAGCACCAAGGGACGGCCTTCATCGAGATCTATCAGAACTGCAACGTCTTCAACGACAAGGCTTTCATCCGCTCACGGGCAAGGAAGAACGAGGCATCAACCGGATCGACCTCGTTCATGGCAAGCCGATCACGTTCGGCGCCGCTGGCGAAAAGGCAGTGATCCTCGAGGACGGACAGGCGAAGATCGTCGACACCTCATCGGTCGATTCGTCCCGGATCCTTGTCCACGACGAACCGACCCGATCCCACGATGGCTTTGCCCTCTCACGGCTCTCCCATGGACCGTATGGACCAACGCCAGTGGGTATCTTCCGCCGGGTTTCCCGTCCGCTTTACGAAACGGTGATGAGCCAACAGCTCGTCGATGCCCAGGCCAAACGAGGTCCCGGTGACCTCGCCACCCTGATCGCCTCCGCCGGAACCTGGGACGTCAACTAGTCCAACGTACGTTGCTCGCGGCTAGTTAGAGGTACCCGGCGCAAGAACTGAGCGTTGATAGCGACGATCACCGTGGAGGCGCTCATCAAAACCGCCGCTGCAGCCGGCGCCAATACGAAACCAGCCCAGGCGAAAGCACCGGCGGCCAGTGGAATCGCGACAACGTTGTAACCAGCGGCCCAGACAAGGTTCTGCATCATTTTCCGATAACCGGCTTTTGACAGGCGCCTGATCCCAACCACTCCGCGGGGATCGTCGGAAGCGAGGACGATGCCGGCCGACTCGATGGCCACATCGGTACCGGCGCCGATCGCGATGCCGACGTCGGACTGCGCGAGGGCGGGGGCATCGTTCACGCCGTCACCAACCATTGCCACCCTCAGGCCCTGGCCCTGGAGCTCCGCCACCTTTTGGTGTTTGTCCTCGGGCAGCACCTCGGCCAGGACCTGGTCGATCCCCAACTCCTCGCCCACAGCATCCGCGACTTGACGGGCGTCGCCCGTGATCATCGCCACTTTGACCCCGAGTCGGTGGAGCTCGTCGACCGCTGCGCGGGACTCGGGTCGGATTTCGTCCTCGAGCGAGAGCGTGCCGGTGACTTTCCCCGTCCTCTATCACGTAAAGGATGGCAGCACCGCGGTCCGTCCACTCGTTGATGGCGTCTTCTAACTCGGATGGAACTTCAATCTCGCGTTCGGCTAACAGGGCCGGGCCACCCACCGCCACCTTCATACCGGAGACATTGGCCTCGACTCCTCTACCGCTCATCGACTTGAAATTGTTTGCGGTTGGGATCTCGCCTCGTTCGCGAGCCGCGGTGACAATCGCTCTTGCCAGTGGATGCTCCGATTCGGCCTCGACCGCTGCGGCCTGTGCCACGAGCCGGCCCTCGTCGCCATCGATAGCTCGGATTGCAGTTACGCGATGACTGCCCTTGGTGAGCGTCCCGGTCTTGTCGAACAGGACCACATCGATGCTGCGCATCCGCTCGAGCGCGAGCCGATCCTTTACCAGGATTCCGTTGCGCGCCGCCATCCCGGTGGAGATCGAGATCACGAGGGGAATGGCCAGTCCGAGGGCGTGAGGACAGGCGATCACCAAAACGGCCACGGTTCGGACCACCGCCTCCTCAGGCTGGGCCGCCGCCAGCCAGGCGATGACCGTGATCACCGCGGCGCCAAGGGCCACGTAGAACAGCAGCGCCGCAGCCCGGTCGGCGAGCACCTGAGCGCGGGATTGCGATTGTTGAGCCTGGGCGACGAGGAGTTGGATCCCGGCCAGAGCCGTGTCTGCGCCAACTGCTTCGACCTTGATCCGAATCGAGTTGTCGGTCGCAACGGTCCCGGCGACCACTCGCTCGCCCGGCCCTTTTGCAACCGGTTTCGACTCGCCGGTCACCATCGACTCGTCGATGTCCACTTCTCCGGAGGTGATCGTTCCATCGGCCGGCACCCGGCCGCCGGGTCGGACGAGAACTTCGTCACCTACCGCGAGCTTGGAAATGGAGACCGATTCGGTGCCTGTAGGGGTAACTCGGTCTGCCTCGTCAGGCAACAAATCGGCGAGCGCAGCGAGGGCGCCGCGGGCCTGGCCGATGGCGCGCATCTCCATCCAGTGGCCGAGCAGCATGATGGTGATGAGGGCCGCGAGCTCCCACCAGAACTCGAGGTCAAACCAGCCGAGAGTGGTGGCGGCCGAAGCGACGTAGGCGACCGTGATCGCCATACCGATCAGAAGCATCATCCCGGGCTGGCGATCCTTCGCCTCTTGCACCGCTCCCTTCAGAAACGGCGAACCTCCATAGACGAAAAGAATGGTGCCGAGAACCGGAGCGACCCAGGTCGACCCGGGAAAGGTCGGAGCCGTGTATCCGAACCACTCCTGGATCGTCTCGGAGAAGAAGACGATCGGAAGAGTCAACGCCAGCGACAGCCAGAAGCGGTCTCGGAACATGTCAACGCTGTGGCCGGCGTGCTCGTCGTGGCCACCGCCCATGTTTTGCTCGCGATGCATGTCGTGGTTTATCACGATCGCGTCAATCGCTCGACCGTCCGTGTGGAGTGGACGCGAACAATGTGCAGCAATGAACCGTGACGGTTCATTCCTGCACACTCGCTCCCTCCCTATTTTGCGCCCTCTAGACACCTGCGAATGACGGCGCTCTTCGTCGGAGATCGCGTTCCCGGGCCCAGAGGTCAAGGGCAACGGTGGCGAGATCGTCGATGAGGGGAACCACCGCACGAGCGCCTTGCTCGCGGAGATCGAAGGTCTTGACGTAGGAGCTGCAGGTCTGGCAGCTGTCGATCCGCGCCCAGGGCCAGGCGTCTGCACGAAAGGAGCCGAGCTGCTTTGGGTCGTGTTCGCCGCAAGTGGGGCAGGTGGCACGGGCAAAGCGCCACCAGTAGGCGCAACGGGAGCAGATCAAATAGCGCGGGGAGCCTTGCATGAACTCGCCCGACTCCTCGACTATCGCCGAGACCTGTGGCAAGCCCCTACACACCGGGCAGAGCGCCGATTCCGAATCAGGAGCATTCGCCTCAGCAGCCCAGCTTTCGAGAACCGGAGCGCTGCCGATCCGAAGCCACATCGACACGACCTCATCCAACTCATCGTTGTCGAGCCAATTCTTGACGGACGTTTCGTCGATCAGGCTCGCGGCTTGTCGCATCGGCTCGGGTGCAGCGCTTTCGAGCGCCTCTACTGGCCTGTCGCGTTTCTTCTGCCAGAGATTGGGCGCTCGGGTTTCGGGCAACTTGCCACCGCAGCACGGCATCGTGAAAAGCGAAGGCGTCGACCGAAACACCCTCGCCGTCGATGCTTCGCAACCGTTGCAACCGGCCGAGGAAATCACCAGGGCCGCCCGCGCGCTTCGGGACCACTAATTCTTCCTCTCGAGGCGGCGGAACCATCGAGGATGATGGAACGCGGCCCAAGCACTTTCCACTGTTCCCGAGGTCATGGAACGGAAGGTGCCGGGAAAAGCGACCGTGGAGAGATACACGTGGACGGCAAAGAAACCGGCTGTCAGCAGGAACAGACCATGGTGTCCGAATCGGGAATGAGGTTCAGCTCCCGCGGCAGCAGGTCCGGGAACCACAGGGGAATCCCGGTGATCAGCAGCAGAACGCCGTTGACGATCGTGAACCAGTAGTAGGCCTTCTGTCCACCGTTCCACTTGTCGGTGTCGATGTCGGTGTGGCCGGTGCGGACGTACGTTCCGATTTGGCGAAACCATTCCCGATCGACCGGTACGAAAGTCATTGGTCGGAGCCACATCACGAGCATGAAGCCGAAACCGACGACAAAGCCCAAGCCGACCCAGGGATGAAGAAATCGCACCGTCTGCCCGCCACCCAGGAGGTTGAGGAACCACGCCATTCGCGGATAGCCGAGGGCGAAGCCGGACAGAACGAGATAGAGAAAGGTCAGGGTCGTCCACCAATGGATCAGCCTGACCCCGAACGTGTGACGCACGACGACCCGGGGCTGGTGATCGCGGGCCCGGTCCTCGGCGGTCAGGATCTCAGACATCCTGGGGGCTTTCTCCCTCGCGGCCTTTTTCGTACGCCTCTTCCACAGCGACGGTTTCGGGGGGCGGATAGCGACGGCCGGTCTTCAGGAAGTACACGATGGCAGCCAGGAGACCGGCCCAACTGGCAGTGGTCCCGACCTTGCGCAGCGTTCCCATCATCGGTGGAAAGCTGACCGGCGAGGTGACCGTGGGGTCGACCGGGCAGCCCGTACTGCTCGAGCATCTCGCCGCGAGGCACGACGTACATCATGTGCAGGCCACCAACCCCGACCGGGTCGTAGAGAACCGCCTCGTTGAAGCCGCGGGCCTTGAGCTTTTCGACCTTGTCATGGCCGTAGGCGAGCATGTCCTCCTTGGTGCCGTACCGGATCGCCCCGGTCGGGCAGGCCTTGACGCAGGCCGGTTCGAGCCCGGTGCTCACCCGGTCGATGCACAGCGTGCACTTGTAGACCTTCTTGGTCACCGTGTCGAAGCGAGGAATGTCGAACGGACAGCCGGCCACGCAGTACTGGCAACCGATGCAGGCGTCCTGGTTGAAGTCGACGATCCCGTTCTCGTATTGGATGATCGCGCCGGGAGCCGGACAGGCGAGAAGACAGCCCGGTTCGTCGCAGTGCAGACAGGAGTCCTTCCGGATCAGCCAGGCCAGCGCACCATCGGCCAGTTCGACCTCGTTGAACCGCATCAGATCCCACGTGTTGGGGGTGAGATCGGGATGGCTCTGGTAACCCGAGAAGAGATGGGTCTCCTCGACCTCGAGATCGTTCCATTCCTTGCACGCGACCTCGCATGCCTTGCAGCCGATGCAAAGATCGATGTCGACCAGCTTGGAGATCTTCGATGGCCTTGGTCGAATGGTCGCGATGGATGTTGGTCCCCGAAGCAGGAGTGGCCGACTCGCGCCGAACGGTAAGGCCGAGGTTGGTGGTGGTAACCACTACGCCCTCTCCACGTTCACGAGAAACGCCTTGAACTCGGGCGTCACCGTCGTTCCGTCGCCGATGTAGGGAGTGAGCAGGTTGACCATCTGGGCGCTGTTGCCCTTGCCGTGGCCACCGGTCGCATGCCAGTGGACCGGGATCCCCACCTGGTAGACGACCTTGGTCCCCAGCCGCAGCGGCCGCATCCGTTTGGTGACCAAAGCAACGCCCTGCACCTGACCACGCTTGGACAGAACCCTGACCTGGTCGAGGTCATTGATTCCCTTCTCGCCTGCCAGCTCGCGGGGCAGCTCGATGAAGAAGTCCGGCATCGCCTCGACGAGGTACGGAACGTACTGGGTGACGAAGTGCTCGTGCTCGGTCACCCGATAGGTCGTGGCGACGTAGGGATACTCGGAGTCGTCCTCGGCGAAGCTGGCGGCCACGCCTTCGTAGAGAATCGTGGTCGGCACGTGCCGGGTTGGGCTGAGGACGTTCTGGACCGGCGACTCGACCGGTTCGTAGTGCTCGGGGATCGGGCCGTCGACCAGGAGGCTGCCAGGGGCGAAGAGCCGGGCCACGCCCTCCCCGGTCATGATGAAGGAGCCCTTGCCTTCTCGCGGCGACGAGTCCGGGTGTGAAGTCGGGGACGTCGCCCACCCATCTCTCGCCGTTCCAGGTGATGCCGGGGCGAGACGAGTCCCATGCTCGACCCTGAGCGTCGGCCGACGCCCGGTTATACAGAACCCGCCGATTTGCGGGCCAGGACCACGCCCAGTTGTGAAAGTAACCGAGACCGGTGGGATCGTCGGTGCCGCGGCGATCCATCTGGTTGCCTTCCTCGGTCCACGATCCGGTGTAGAGCCAGTTGCCGATCGCGGTGGTGCCGTCGTCCTTGGCATCGTTGAAGGTGGAAAGCTGCAGCACCGGTCGAGAGGTCGCGGCCGTTGATCTCCCGCGAAACCTCCTCGAGCGGCGGATTGTCCGGATTCGAGTAGGCCCAGGTCAGGTCCATGATCGGATCGGGGAACGGCCCGCCTTCCTCCTGGTAGAGCCGGCGGAGCCGAAGCAACAGCTGGGCGATGATGTAGACGTCGTCCCTGACGTCGTCTTCGGCCGGCAGAGCGGCGTGCTTCCACTGCGTCCATCGTCCCCGAATTCACAAATGCGCCCGACTTCTCGATCCAGTGCGTGGTGGGGAGGAAGAACACTTCGGTCCCCACATCGGCTGGATCGATTCCATCTCCGTGCCAGAACTCGGAGGATGCGGTCGGGAACGGATCCATCACCACCAACCACTTCAGGTTCGACAACGCGCGGATCACCCGGTTCGAGTCGGGACCGATGTTCACGCTTGACATGCCGCTGTTGAAGAGGCCGTGCAGTCGCCCGGCAAGGCCTCGTCGTAGAAGGTCATCCACGACCAGTTCTTGTCGGGCTTGGGGTAGTAATCGAAGACGTACTCGTTGGACGCCGTGGCGGCGTCGCCGTACCAGGCCTTGGAAAGGCTCACCAGAAACTTGCGGTAGTTGGTGCCGAAGTAGTTGACCGCGTCGGGATCGAGCTGGGTGAGAGCCGAGGTGTCGACGTACTCGTCGATCGTTGTCGTCCCGGGCCGCGGAATGTTCAGGTAGCCGGGGAGGATGTCCCAGGACTGGGCGTTGTCGGTGTTGCCCTGGATGTTGGCGTGGCCCCGTTCGGCATTCATGCCGCCCCCCGGCCGGCCCACGTTTCCGAGCAAGAGTTGAACGAGGGCGGCGGCGCGGATCATCTGTGATCCCTGGGTGTGATGAGTCAGGCCGACCGCGTAGACGATGTTGCCGACCTTGTCCGGCACCCCGGTAGCGCCAAACTCCTGGGCGATTTCGACGAATTGATCAGCCGGGATGCCGGTGACCTCTTCGACCACCTCGGGGGTGTAACGCTCGTAGTGCTGTTTCAGCAGTTGGAAAACGCTGCGCGGGTGCTGCAGGGTCGGGTCTCGCCTGGCAAAGCCTTCGGTCTGAGTCGGCCCGCCATCGTCGTCGGCAGCAGAGGGAGTCTCTCGTTCGTAGTCCCAGGTAGTGGTGTCGTATTTGCGGGTGACTTCGTCGTATCCCGAGAAGAGGCCGTCGCTGAAAGAGAAGCCTTCGGCCACGATGAACGAAGCGTTGGTGTGCAAGCTTCACGTACTCGTCGTGGTAGAGCTCGTTGTCGAGGATGTATTTGATCATCCCCCCGAAGAAGGCAACGTCGCTCCCGGCCCGGATCGCGACCCACTTGTCAGACGTTGCCGACGTGCGGGTGAAGCGGGGGTCGACGTGGATGATCCTCGCCCCTCTGGTGTCGCGAGCGACAAAAGCCCACTTCCAACCGCAGGGATGATTCTCCGCCGGGTTGGCGCCGATCACCAAGAACACGTCGGAGTTCTTGAAGTCCACCCAGTGATTGGTCATGGCCCCCCGGCCAAACGTGGCGGCCAAACTGGCCACCGTCGGACCGTGTCAGAGACGGGCCTGTTGCTCGAGGCCCACCACCCCCATCGACCGCATGAACTTGGTGACGAGGTAGCCCTCTTCGTTGGTGATCGTGGCACCTCCACCCCAGGCAAAACCTTCGTTGCGGTTGACGGTGTTGCCATCGGGGTCGGTGGCGACGAAACGCTCGTCGCGGGCGGTCTTCATCAAGCGAGCAAGTCGATCGAGAGCGTCGTTCCAGGAGATTGGCTGCCATTCGGCAGATCCTCCAGCCCGGTACATCGGGTGGTGCACCCGGTCCTCGGAAAGAGCCAGCTGCATGGTGGCCGCGCCCTTGGGACAGAGCGACGCCGCCGTTGACCGGGCTGTCGGGGTCGCCTTCGATGTGGATGAGGTGGGGAGTGGTGTTGAAGCTCTGCGTTTCCCCCGCCCGCCGACGTAGGCGATCATCGAACACCCGACCGCGCAATAGGGACAGATCGAACGCACCTCGTCGGCGCGGCTGATCTTCAGTTCGAGCATCGCCGCTTGTGCGGGCCGGAGGTCGAAGCCGAGAGGCGAAACGACCACGCCCATCCCCCCCAGCTTCAAGAGATCGCGCCTTGTCAGCTCCACCAAGCCTCCACCGCTAGATCAGTCCGGCCGAAGATACATCGGCCGGACACCTTTCAATTGCTAATACGGGTGCTCCTCGACGCGGGGTTCGCAGCAATCGTTCCAATGGATGATTGCCCGGTTCTGGCGTTCCCAACCCAGGACCGATACCGACCCCGTCTCGAGAACCAGGTTGGCCCCGGTTTGGGGTGGCAGCCCCATCCACCGCGCTCCCAGTACGCGCATCGCGTGTCCGTGACCGAAGATCGCCACCGCACCCTCGATCGCCTCGGTGCGGGCGATGACCCGATCGCAACGGGCACCCAATTGACCAATCGACTCGCCGCCGATGATCTCGTGGGTCCATACGCTCCACATCGGGATCTCCTGACGGACGTCGCGGGTAGAGCGGCTTTCATAGATGCCGTAGTCCCACTCGGCCAAGTCTTCGACGATCTCGCCGGGCTGTAGAGAACCAGGGCCAAAGCCGGCTAGCTCTGCAGTGTCGCGCGCGCGGGAGAGGGGCGAGGTCAGGACCGATTCGAATTGATAGCCATCGAGCTTGCCTTTCAAAGCCAAGGCCTGTTGCCGACCGATGTCGGTCAAAGGGATGTCGCTCCGTCCGGTGTGCTGGCCGCTGATGTTCCATTCGGTTTGACCATGTCGAATCAGCACCAGCTCGGATGCCATCAGTCCGATAGATCCTCTCCGGCGTGCCAGTGGCCCCGCGGCCCGATCAGTGTCGAGACGGATGCAGGCCCCCAAGAGCCGAACTCATAGGGCTGCACGTGCGTGGGGTGAGTGATGGCCGGGTCGACAATTCGCCAGGCCTCTTCGACGGTGTCCTCGCGGGCGAAGAGTCGCTGATCTCCGGCCAGGGCGTCGCCGAGCAGCCGTTCGTAGGCCTCGGGTCCTTCGAAACCCACCTCGGTCTCGGTCTGGACGTCGAGATCAACGTCGTGAGACACGAGCAGTTCGCCCGGCTTCTTGGCTTGCAGGCTCAATCCGATCAGATAGTCCGGCTTCATCCGGAACTGCAAAGTGTTGGCGTGCGCCGGGCGATCGGCATCGGCAAAGAGCATTCGGGGTGGGGCTTTGAATTCGACGACCGCTTCGGTCAGAGTCGTCGCCATGCCCTTTCCGGCCCGCACGAGGAAAGGAACCCCAGCCCAACGCCAGGAATCGATCTCGAGTTTCAAAGCAATGAAGGTCTCGGTGTTCGAGTCGGGAGCGACACCCTTCTCGCGGAGATAGCCGTCGTACTGGCCGCGAATCACCTCGGCGGGCTCGATGCTGTCGATCGCCTTCAGAACCTTCACCGTCTCGTCGCGCAACGCGTCCGCTCCGGCCGAAACCGGTGGCTCCATCGCCAACAAGCTGACAACTTGGAGCAAGTG
Source organism: uncultured Acidimicrobiia bacterium (assembly GCA_963840175.1). Lineage (GTDB taxonomy): Bacteria > Actinomycetota > Acidimicrobiia > Spongiisociales > ZC4RG35 > JACCTH01. Next base: position 351,649 of record CAWIXU010000006.1, on the reverse strand, counting down.
ATTTTGAAAGACATCCTTCAAAGCGCCGACGCCGTCGTAGAAAGCCCCGCGCCCTTCCACCCCGAACGACTCCGCCATCGTGATCTGGACGTTGTCGATGTAGTGCCGGTTCCACACCGGCTCGAGGAGTGCATTGGCGAAACGAAACACCAGGAGGTTGAGAACTGGTTCCTTGCCCAGAAAGTGATCGATACGAAAGATGGCGCTTTCCGGATAATGCTGGTGGAGTAACTCGTTGAGCTCTTGCGCGCTCTGGAGATCGCGTCCGAACGGCTTTTCGACCACGACCCGTCCCCGGCTGAGCCCGACCGAAGAGAGGCCGGAGATAACCGTTTCGAACAGCGAAGGGGGAATAGCCAGGTAGGCCACCGGCATCTCCACGCCACCGGCGGCTTGCGCGACCCGTTGGTAGATGTCGGGGTCTTCGTATTTGCCGGCCACGTAGGTCATCCGCTCAACCATGCGGTTAAAGACCTCGTCGTCGATTTTCTTGCCCGCGTTCTCGAGCGATTCCCGCGCTCTCCGCTTCAGGTCCTCGTCGGTCCATTCTGACGAGGCAACCCCGATGACCGGAATGTCGAGTCGCCCGGCGTCGACGAGGTCGTAGAGAGCCGGAAAGAGCTTTTTCTTGGCGAGGTCGCCGGTTACCCCGAATAAGAGGAGTGCGTCGGCGTTCTCAGCCACCGGCTGGCACCTCGACGTGCCCGCCGAACTCCTGGCGCATGGCTGAGAGGACCCGATCAGCGAAGTCTCCTTCATCGCGCGAGGCGAAACGTTGGTGGAGGGCCGCGGCTATCACCTGGGCGGGCACCCCGAGGTCGATCGCGCTTTGCACCGTCCAGCGACCCTCTCCTGAGTCGGAAACGCGGCCGCTGAGCTCGGCCAACTCCGGGCTGGCGGCCAGCGCCATCGCCGTTATGTCCAGGAGAAACGACGTCACCACGCTCCCCCTTCGCCACAGCTCGGCGATGGCGGAGACGTCGAGTTCGTACTGGTATCGCCAGGGTTCGCGCAGCGGAGCGGTCTCGGCGTCCTTCCGGCGCCCTTCCGAACCCAGGTCGGCCTTTTCGAGGATCGCCATCCCTTCGGCGTAGGCGGCCATCACCCCGTACTCGACCCCGTTGTGCACCATCTTCACGAAGTGGCCGGCGCCGGATGGTCCGCAATAGAGGTATCCCAGTTCGCCCGGCTGGGGATCACCCTCTTTGCCGGGGGTGCGGGGCGCGGCCCCGAGACCGGGGCACAACGCTTGCCAGATCGGGTCGAGATGCTCGACCGCCGCTCGGTCGCCCCCGATCATCAGGCAGTAGCCCCGTTCCAACCCGTAAACGCCGCCACTGACACCGATATCGAGGTAGACGATCCCCTGGTCGCCGAGCTTCTTCGAGCGGATGATGTCATCTTCGAAAAAGCTGTTGCCGCCATCGATCAGGATGTCGCCAGGCTCGAGCAACGGCGCGATCTTTTCGATGGTCGAATCGACGAAGGCGGCTGGGATCATGATCCAAACGGCCCGCGGTGGTTTCAGCGCAGCCACGAACTTGTCGAGCTCGGTCGCTCCCATGGCGCCCTCGTTGGCTAGCTCGGCCACCGCATCGACATTGAGGTCGTACACGACGCATTCGTGGCCGGCGCGCATAAGCCGGCGCACCAGATTTGCCCCCATCCGGCCGAGGCCGATCATTCCGAGTTGCATTGCAGGCAACCTAGCTAGGCGATTGTCCCGGGCTCGGCCGGGGTCTCCGCGGGGGGTTGGTACCAGCTGAACATGTAGTCCGGATTGGCGATGGTCTGCGAGAAGTCGCCCAGGCGCAAGGGTCGGAAGGTGTCGCACATCACCGCTAACTCCGACGTCGACGTCGCGCCGAGTGCCTTTTCGGCCAGACCTGGCTGAGGGCCGTGGGGAATTCCATAGGGATGCAGCGTGATCGAGCCGACCTCGATGCCCTTGCGGCTCTCGAAGTTGCCCGAGACGTAGTAGATCATCTCGTCGGACTGCAGATTGGAGTGGTTGTAGGGGATGGGCACTGCCTGCGGATCCCATTCCAGATTCCGTCGGACAGAACGAGCAGATGACAAAGCCGGGTCCTTCGAAAGTCTGATGAGCCGGTGGAGGCTGATGGAGTCGGCCCGACTTCGGTTCGAAGTCGGCGATGTTGAAAGTCCACGGATAGACGAAGCCGTCCCATCCGACAACGTTGAACGGGTGATAGTCGAGCACGTAACGCTGGTGCCCTCCCCGCACCCTCACCGTCACCGTGAACTCTCCGCTCTCGTCATGAGTCTTCAGCTCGGTCGGTCCGTGGATGTCGCGGTGGTAGTAGGGCGCATGCTCGAGCAAGTTGCCGTATGCATTGCGGTAGCGCTTGGGAATCTCGATCTGGCCGGGCGAAACGAAAATCAGATACTTCTGCTCACCTTCCGGAACGAGGCGATAAGTAGTTCCGCGCGGGATAACGATGTAGTCGCCTTCGCGATAGGGCAGATCACCAAAGATGGTCTCGGCCACTCCCCCACCTTGATGGACGAAGATCACTTCGTCGCCTTCGCCGTTGCGGTAGTAGCCCTCGTTGGTTTCGCGCGGCCGGCAGAACCAGATCTCGACGTCGTTGTTCCACATCAGGAGGCGACGGCCGGTTACGAACGTCACCGATGGCATCGAGATCGGCAGTGGCGAACAGCATGTGCTGGTGCTGATCGGGCACCCATTCCTTCTTCTCCAGGTGTTCGAAGCCGCCGAGGGCCATGACCCGACAGGGCGTCTCCAGGTGGTAGAGAATCGAGTAGTTACCCGAAAAACCTTCCATCCCCATCACCTGCTCGGTGAGGAGGCGCCCCTCGCGCCGAAGCTGCGTGTGTCGCTTGGGCGGAACCTCGCCCATCCGCAGATAGGTCGTCACTCCGGTGCGCCCCAAAAGCTCAGGAAATTGCCGGCGGGATCCTCGATCGTGAACTCGCGCTGACCCCACGGTCGAGCACCGATCGGGATCAACAATCCGCAGGCGCTGGTCCTGACAACGTTGATAGAGAGCGTCGAGGTCCTCTGCTTCGATGTAGATCGAGTTCGGACTCGGATTTTCTCTCCGGGCCACGATCAGTTTCGTTGTAGTCATCGCCATACAAGTTGGTCGCGTCGGCTTCGAGCATCATCTGCGCGCCCTCCGAGGGAAACTGCCATGTTCTCGTGCTCGTCGGCATCCCGCGTCGACAGTGAAACCGAGTTGGTCGACATAGAACTCTCGAGCCTTGGCCAAGTCAGGGAACCGGAACGAGACGATCGCTGGATTGTCGGGCACAGATCGAGCATATCGACCTACCAAATGCTTGGTGGCCTCGCGGTAGGAGAGGCCGGAAAGCTGTTCGCGATGATCGTTGGCGAAGTCGCGGACGAGATCAGGTTCGACCCGGGCGTATTCGCGCAACGCCCAGCCGATTGCCTTGCGGATAAAGAACTCCTTTTCGTGGGCCCGGCGCAGACAGAAGTCGGCCAGCATCGGCCAGTCTGTCTTGTCTTTGTGCCCGAGCTGGCTCAAGATCGCGGTCCGACGCAGCCACATGTCCGAATGCTCGATCCAAGCCTCGAGCACTGGTCGCATTCGTGCCCGATCGTTCAGGACAACTCGACCGACGAGGTGGGACGCAACCTCATCGACGAAGTCCCACCACGCGCCTTCGCTGATCAACCTTTCGTACAAGTCGATCTGGTCGAGGGTGATGAATGTACGGAACGTCTCGGCGTAACCGACCGCGAGATACTTCTCCTCCCGGTGAGGGAGCGCCCAGAGAGCGAGGACATTTCGTCGATATTCGTCTGCATCGCTCGGGAGCGAAGCGTTCCTTGAGCTCGCGGGCGATCGGTACCCGCAGCGGCTTCGGCACGCCGTAGAACGGCATCGATGTCTTCATGTAGGCCTGCATCGGGGCTGCCCTGGCCGGATCGGCCAGGGCAGCCAGCTCGCTTTGTACGAACTGGACCAGATCGTCTTGGCGCCGGGTTTCAGTCACCTTGGCGCAGGGTAAATCGCCAGCAAGGTCGCAAGCCAGGAGGAGGACCGAATGCCGAAAGTGTCAGAAGTCATGACGAGGAATCCCTAGTCAGTGTCGAACCACGGCGACTCTGACTCACGCCGCCCAGCTCATGCGCGATCGCGAGATCGGGGATGTACTTGTTGTCCGCGAGGACGGTTCGTCTCTGCGGCCTGGTCACCGATCGTGACCTCGTTGTCAAAGGTCTGGCCGAAGGGCTCGATGCCAGTTCGGCCACGATCGAGGAGATCTGCAGTCACAATCCAGTGACGCTCTCTTCTGACCAGTCGGTCGAGGACGCGGTGAAGATGATGCGCGAGCACGACATCCGGCGCTTGCCGGTGGTCGACGGTGGAGATCTCGTCGGCATCGTGTCGCTTGGCGACCTCGCCATCGAGAAGGACCCGAAGTCAGTACTCGCCGACATCAGCAAGGCGCCTGCCAAACAACTAAGCACGGCAACTGGCCCTCGGCGATTCAAGCCAGGGCTACCAGCTCGAGGAGCGACTCGTCGAAATAGAGGGTTCTTCCCTCGGGCATCATCAGCGCCCGCTCCGGGCCGAGCTGCGGCCACGAAGTCGGTGTCGTGACTGACGAGGACGATCGTCCCCTGGTACTGGTGGAGTGCATCAAGCAAAGCGTCTTTGCCTGGGGGTCGAGGTTGTTGGTGGGCTCGTCGAGCAGCAAGCACGTTGGGACGCGCCGAGCACCACCATCGCCAGGGCCAGCTTGGTCTTCTCGCCGCCAGAGAGCGTCGCCGCGTCCTGATCGATCTTGTCGGCCAGCAGGAAGTGACCGAGAAGCGTTCGTAGCACTAGATCGACCTGATCCGAGACCGAGCGGACATGGTCGAGCACGGTCATGCCCTCCTGGATCTGCTCGTGCTCCTGGGCGTAGTAACCGAGGGTGGCGTTGTGCCCGAGGACTGACCTCACCGAGATCGGCGGTCTCGACTCCGGCCAGGATGCGAAGCAAGGTTGTCTTGCCGGCTCCGTTGAGTCCCATGATGATCATGCGCTCTCGCCCGATCGATGGCGAGGTCGATGTCGACGAAGACCAGGTTGTCGCCGAACGACTTGGCCAGACCACGACCGATCAGCGGCGTCACCCCGGTGGGTTTCGGCTGCGGGAAACCGAACAGCGACCTTCTTGCCCGACTTCTGCACCTCGACCAACTCCGTCTTCATCCGCTCGACGCGGGTCTCCCAGGAGCGGGCGATCTTGGCCATCTTCTCGGTGGTGCCCTTTGAAGCGGCGGATGTTGGCTTCGAGGCGCTCGATGGCCTCGTCCTGATGACGACGCTCCCGCTCGCGCTGTTCGCGCCGCTTCTTTCGCTCGACGAGGAAGCTCGGAGTAGTTGCCGCGATAGGCCTCGAGCTGGCTGTTCTCGAGGTCGAGGATGGAGGTGATGGCCGCGTCGAGAAGTGGCAGATCGTGGCTGACCATGAGGATCCCGCCTCGATAGCCAGAGAGGAAGCCCGACCAGCCAAGCCTTGGCATCGAGGTCGAGGTGGTTGGTGGGCTCGTCGAGCAGCAGCGTCTCGGTCTCGGCGAAGAGGATTCGCGCCAGTTCGACCCGGCGACGCTGGCCGCCCGACATCGTCGACACGGGCTGGTCGAGCTCGGCGACCCCGATCCCGAGATTGGCGGCGACCTGTTTCGCTTCGGCCTCGGCGACGAAGCCGCCCTTGGTGTCGAACTCGTCCTGCAGCCGGGCGTGTCGTCTGATGGCCTCGTCCCGGGCCTGGCCATCGAGCCGCTCCATCTTCTTGCGTGTCTCCTCGATCCGTCGGAGCAGGGCGCCGATCTGGCGGGCGGAAAGAATCCGTTCGAGAGCGGTCATGTCCGGGCGCTCGAGATCGGGCAGGGCTGCTTCCTGGGAGAAGTAACCGAGATTGCCGGAGCGGAGGACTGATCCGCCGGCCGGCGGGTTGGTATCCGGCCAGGGTCCGCATCAGAGTGGTCTTGCCGGCGCCGTTCCGCCCGACCAATCCGATCTTGTCGCCTGGTTGCACGCTGAAGGACGCCTCCTCGAGGAGGAGACGGGTACCGACTTCGAGCCGAACATCGCTGGCGACCAGCATGACCGCTAGAGGCTATTCCCGGTCCTCCACCAGACCGTCGTAATTTCCCGTTCGAGCGGACCCACCTGGTACGCTCCCGGCTCTCCGACGATTCGGGGTCGCAGGCGTTGCTCGAGCTCGGGCCAGCGGGCGGGCGGAAGCACCAGCCGGCGACCGGTCACCTCGACGATCTCGTCGATAGATTCGTACACCATGTCGCTGGGGCGACTCCATCGCTCAAGCTCCGGCTCGCGACCCAAGTCGATGACAACCGCCACGAGGTCCTCGACGGTCGGGCCTGCCGGTCGGTCGAGTTGGTGAAACTCCCAGATAGAGATCGCGCAGATGATCCATGGATGGTTGGGCGTCATCTCGATCACCACTCCGGCGTCGGCGTTGCGTTCCATCGCCTCGCAGGAACGGAACGATCTCGGCCACGTCGTAGACGACGTGAGCCGACACCGCGACCCGTTGGCGGCTTACCTCCTTTTCGACCTCGGGCCAGCGTCCTTCGACGATCTCGACGGCTCGCGGTCGCAAGCTCTCGCAAGGCTGGCGAGCATGTTCCGGTTGGGCTCGACCATCGTGACCGGATGACCGCGCTGGACCAATGGAAACGACGTGCGTCCGGTGCCCGCACCAATGTCGAGCACCGATCCACTGGCGCCGGCAAGCTCCGCAGACGATCTCGGTCGTAGGAGTGCTGGCATCGGGATGCGAGCCCCCGCTCGCCCCGTCTGCTTCCACACTCGCTCGACCAACCATAGGGCGAGGCTTCAACGCTGGCCAAAAGGTCAGGAGGCAAGGCCCAGGCCTCGAGCTTTGTCCCAAGCTCGCCCCCGTTGCCGAGGATGCGGTCACCGCAAACCGGCGAAGAGATCGTCCTCCGGTAGGAACTGGACACAGTCGAGAAGATCCGGTGGAACGACTCGTAGCCCATGATCTCGACGCGTCCTTCGTGGGGGATCTCGCAGAAGAACCAGTCGTCGGGAATCTGGGTGCGATGGGCCCGGAGAGCCGACTCCTTCACCTCGACTTCGTCGCGGACATCGACGACTGTCGTGATCTCATCATCGGGGATCCCCCGGTTCTCCCACCAGCGCTCGTCGTCATCCTCGGGATTCTCCGGTTCATCCCAATACTTGCCGAGCACCTCAGTTCGACTGCTGCTCCAGGCACCCCAGTAGAGCTTGGAAGGCGCCCAATACTCCTCGCCCTCCTCGAGCGGAAACCAGCCGAGATCGCGACACCCGAAGAAGGCCGCGGTGCCGACACGGTGCACCTGGATGTGGTCGGGGTGTCCGTAGCCCCCAAAGGGGTCATAGACGGTCATCACCTCGGGCTGGTAACGACGGATCAGCCGCACCAGTCGCCTGGTGGCTTCGAAGAGGTCGGCTTGCCAGAAGGCCAGCGGGTGGGTGTTGGCCTCGGTGCCCATCATTCCGGAGTCCCGGTAGCCGAGGAACTCGTGATGCTTCACTCCGAGTTCGTCGAACGCGGCCCTGACCTCGCTCGCCCGCATTTCCGCCAGTCGAGACATGAGCGAATCGGGGTCGTCGTAGTTGTGGATCTCCCCTTCGGCGCCGTCCGTGGCTGTCACGACCACAACCTGCTCACCGGCTCGGGCGTAACGAGCCAGGACTCCGCCGGTCGAGATGACCTCGTCGTCGGGATGGGCGTGAAAGAAGCAGCCCAGCAGCCCGCGCCAACGTCAGGAGATGTTCTCGAGTTGCGCGGCGTGCTCCTCGAGATGGGCTACGAGATGATCGTCGATGATCTTGGCGGCGGACATCTCGCCGCGGTTGTGATGCATGCCCACGGACTGCTCCCAGCCTGTCGGGAAGCACACCGAGGAAGGCTCGCAGGTCGGCGAGGTCGGACTTCACCTCTTCCCAGAGCGTTGCAATCGATACCTCGAGACCCGGCGTCGATCCCCGCCTTTCGCCCGGCGTCCTCGCGGGTCCGCCCATATGACGATGGGCTCGCCTTGGTACTCATCGATGACGTCACCCACCTGCTCGGTCCAAAACGGAACGAACTCCGCGATGTGTCCCCACACCTGGCCGCGTTCCCAGGCCTCGCCGGTATGCGGATCGGCGTCAGTGGCTCCGCCCGACTTCTCGGCCTCGGCAGCCAGACGGTGCTCGACGACATCGATCGCGTGAGCCATTCCTCGATCACGGGGTTCTGTCGGTCATGGGGAGACCTCGACCCTACCGCCGCTCCGCCAATAGCTGCCATCGGCCCGAGCGAGAAATCCTTCATCGACCATGTGCCGCCGGAGGGCGGCGTAGTCGGGGTGGAAAACCTGCAGCATTGAGTTGATCTCCTTTTCCGTATATCGAAGCCCGATCTCGAATTCCTGGGCGAGCCGCTCGAGCACCACCCGTCGGCGTCCATGCTGGGCAGGTATTTCGGTGAGCCGTGTGCCGACGAAGAATCGGCCCAGCAGGTCGCGCTCCTCGTCGGTCCATGGCCCCTCGAGTACCAGCGGCGACACTGCTTCCTCGTCGGGAAGCGTGGCCGCGAGGGCACGTAGAACCGCGTGGTCGAGCGCCAGATTCGCATCGAGCAATCCCACCTCCACCAAACGACTCACCGCCCGACGGACCTGACCGACCGTGATCGACAAGCGATGGGCAGCGTCCTCGATCTTCAATGGGCCGGTAGCGGCCAAACCGAGCACGGCCAGGCGATGGGGGTCGAGCGCAACTCGCAAGAAGTCGGTGGCGGTGAGTGGCACTAACGAAAGAGTAGGAGCGGCCAAAGACGATCAGACAATGTCGCCCAGATAAGGTCAGCCTGTGCCAAGCCAGGTCTTCTCCGCTCACGCCGTTGCAAAAGCGGCGGCTCGCCAGGTTTGGTCAGCCCTCCAGAATCCCGAAACCTGGCGAGAGATCGGTGGGGTCAACGAGATCGCCAATCCGACCTTCGATGAGCTCGGCCTGACAGGCTACGACTTCACGGTGACCGCCGGGGGAAGGTCGTACCGCGGTAAAGCGCGACGGGTCGAAGCAAGTGCCAATCAGAGAATGGTTATGAAGATCGCCACCGATCAATTGGACGGTCAGATCACCGTGGACCTCGGCCCACTCGATGCTCACACCGATGTCGGAGTGACGATGGAAATCGCCTCGCGGGCTTTTTGGCCGGCGTGATGTTCTCGGTGATCAGCAACTCCGTGGCCAATGGCTACGACGCGGCGGTCGAGCGGTTCGTCGACTCCCTCGACTGATCGTCCTCTCCTTCGACCGCCAGCGTGGCCGCCAATTCGGCGGCTTGTTCCTTCGTGCCGACGGTGATCTGGGCCCGATCGGTGAGGAGGGTCACCTGATTGTTCACGACCTGGAGGAAGCCGCCGTGCACTCCGATGATCGTGCGCGTGCCGTCAACGCCTTCCACCTCGACTGCCGAAGTGACGAGCGAGGCCAGCGTCGCCTCGTGATCGGCCAGGATTCCCATTTCGCCTTCCGGCGTGCGGGCCAGGATGAATGTCGCCTCTCCCGACCAGATCGTGGCTTCGGGCGAAACCACGTCCACCCGAAAAGGCTTGGCCATCAGTTCGCCTTTTCGAGCTCGCGAGCCTTGGCCGCGACGTCGTCGGCGTCGCCGACCATGTAGAACGCCTGCTCGGGATACTGATCCATCTCTCCATTGAGGATCGAGCGGAAGGACGAGATGGTTTCCTCGCGTGGGGTGTAAACGCCTGCCTGGCCGGTGAACTGCTCGGCCACGAACATCGGCTGGGCGAAGAACCGCTGGATCCGGCGGGCCCGGTTGACCGTGAGCTTGTCCTCTTCGGAGAGCTCGTCCATACCGAGGATGGCGATGATGTCGGTGAGGTCCTTGTAGCGCTGCAGCACCCGCTGCACCTCGACTGCCGTGTTGTAGTGCTCTTCGCCGACGACCTGGGGGTCGAGGGCGCGGCTGGTCGAGTCGAGCGGATCGACCGCCGGATAGATCCCGAGTGCGGTCAACGGTCGGGACAAGCACCGTCGTCGCGTCGAGGTGGGCGAAGGCAGTGTGTGGGGCCGGGTCGGTGATGTCGTCGGCCGGGACGTAAATCGCCTGCAGCGAAGTGATCGATCGTCCCTTGAGCGACGTGATCCGTTCCTGGAGCGCGCCCATCTCGCCGGCCAGCGTCGGCTGGTAGCCGACCGCCGAGGGCATCCGGCCGAGCAGAGTCGAGACCTCCGAACCGGCCTGGGTGAAACGGAAGATGTTGTCGATGAAGAGCAGCACGTCCTGGCGCTGGACGTCGCGGAAGTACTCGGCCATCGTCAGGGCAGAGAGCGCGACTCGCAGCCGGACCCCCGGCGGCTCGTCCATCTGTCCGAAAACCAGGGCCGCCTTTTCGATGACCCCCGACTCGGTCATCTCGAGATAGAGGTCGTTGCCTTCCCGGGTGCGCTCTCCGACCCCGGCGAACACCGAGACCCCGCCGTGCTGCTGGGCTACCCGGCGGATCATCTCCTGGATCAGGACTGTCTTGCCGACTCCCGCACCTCCGAAGAGTCCGATCTTTCCGCCCTGCAGATAGGGGCAGATGAGGTCGAGGACTTTGATCCCGGTCTCGAAGATCTCCTTTTGCGGAGCGACGTCCTCGAACGGAGGCGCCTGACGATGAATCGGCCAGCGCGGCTCGCCAAACATCTTGTCGGGTGCGTCGAGTGCGTCGCCCCAGACGTTGAAGAGATGGCCCAGAGTCTGGTCGCCCACCGGCACCGTGATCGGTTCACCGAGGTTGCGAACCTCGGCCCCCCGCACGAGACCGTCGGTCGGGGCAAGCGCAATCGCCCGCACCTTGTTGCCACCGAGGTGCTGTGCGGTCTCGGCCTTGACCGTCTTCTTGTCGCCCCCGATCGTGATGTCGACCTCGAGGGCGAAGAACAGCTCCGGCAGGCCATCGGGCGGGAACTCGACGTCGATCACCGGCCCCGCCACCTTCACGATGCGTCCGAGAGGGTGAGCCTGCGATTTCGCTTGATTCATTGGGCCTGAGTCGGTTGGTCTGCGTGGCCATCTACGTGCTCCTTATGCGTCATCACGGGCGGCGGCCAAGCTTCGGCGCCACCCACGATCTCGGAAATCTCGGTGGTGATCTCGGCCTGCCGGGCCCGGTTGGCCGAGACGGTCAAGCGTTCGGATCAACTCGTCGGCGTTGTCGGTCGCGGCCTTCATCGCTCGCCGGCGAGCCGAGTGCTCGGAGGCGGATGCCTCGAGCAGCACGTTGAAGACGATGGCCTCGACATAGCGGGGCAGCAGTCGATCGAGGATCTCCTCCGGTGACGGCTCGTAGCTGTAGGACGAACCGTGTGCTGTTCCTTCCTGCCTCACCGGTAGGTGGCTCGATCGGCAGGAGGTCGTAGCGAGCGGCCTTCTGAATCGCCGCTGACTGAAACCGGGTGAAGTACGCCTCGACTGCAGTCGATCTCCCCTGAGGCGAACGCCCTCATCACCGCATCGCCCAACGCGCGGGCATCGCCGTATCCCGGAGTGTCGGTGACTCCGAGGAAGGCGCGTTCGATCCGATAGCCGCGATAGCGGAAATAGCTCTGCGCCTTCTTGCCGACAGCAAAGATCCGGATTTGCTTCCCTTCGCGCCGGAGATCGATGATCCGCTGCTCTGCCAGCCGGATGATCGTCGAGGCATAGGCGCCGGCCAGGCCGCGATCGGAGGTCACCACGACCACTCCCACGGTCTGCACGTCTCGCCGCTGCAGCAGGAGATGGTCGGATCCCGCACCAGCCGCCCCGAGGTTTTGGATGACCTCGATCAACTTGGCCGTGTAGGGCTTGGAAGCCACCACCCGAGCGCTGGCCTTGGGGATCCGCGAGGCAGCGATCAACTCCATGGCGCGGGTGATCTTCTGCGTCGCCAGAACGCTGCGGATCCGCCGCCGAGTGTCACGAAGTTCAGCGCTCGCCAACGGTCAATCCTTACTTGTCCGTGGTCTCGAAGCTCTCGGCGAACGAAGCGATCGCCTCCTTGAAGCGCTCCTCGTCGGGAAGTCACCGGTCTGCTCGATGTGATCGAGAAGTCGCCGTAGCGATCGGCGACGTGCTGGCGCAAACCGAGTCTCGAAGCGGTGGACGTCTTCGACTTCGACTTTGTCCATCAGCCCGTTGGTGACCGCGTAGATGGCCACGATCTGCTCGGAGACCGGGACCGGGTCGAACTGGCCCTGCTTGAGCACCTCGACCACCCGCCGACCCCGCTCGAGTTGGGCAAGTGACGTCGCGTCGAGCTCGGATCCGAACTCGGCGAACGCGGCCAGCTCGCGGAACTGGGCGAGGTTGAGACGAAGCGGTCCGGCGATCTTTCTCATCGCCTTCACCTGCGCGTTGCCCCCGACCCGCGACACCGAAATGCCGGCATTGATCGCGGGCCGAATCCCCTGGTAGAAGAGGTCGGATCTCGAGGAAGCACTGGCCGTCGGTGATCGAGATCACATTCGTCGGGATATAGGCGGAAACGTCGTTGGCCTTGGTCTCGATGACCGGCAATCCGGTGAGAGATCCGCTCGCCCATCTCGTCGGAGAGCTTGGCGCAGCGTTCGAGGAGGCGGCTATGGAGGTAGAACACATCACCCGGGTACGCCTCGCGGCCCGGCGGGCGGCGGAGCAGCAAGCGAAATCTCGCGATAGGCCACGGCCTGCTTGGAAAGGTCATCGAACATGATCAAGGCATGCTCGCCCTTGTACATCCAGTGCTGACCGATCGCCGAACCCGCGTACGGGCGCGTACATCTGCAGCGCGGCCGGGTCGGAGGCGGGTGAGCGTTGACGATGACCGTGTATTCCATGGCCCCCTCGCGGGTCGAGAACGTCCACGACCTCGGCCACCGTCGAAGCTTTCTGACCGATCGCGACATAGATGCATTTGACGGCCCTGTCGGTGCCCCAGTACTGCTTCTGGTTGATGATCGTGTCGATCAGGATTGCGGTCTTTCCGGTCTGGCGGTCGCCGATGATCAGCTGGCGCTGCCCGCGACCGATCGGCGTCATTGAGTCGACGGCTTTGATCCCGGTTTGCAATGGTTCTTTGACCGGCTGACGTTGCACCACCGTCGGTGCCTGGGTCTCGAGCAATCGGCGTTCGTCCGTGTTGATCGGTCCCTTGCCGTCGATCGGGTTGCCAAGCGAGTCGATCGACCCGGCCGAGTATCGCATCGCCGACCGGAACCGACAGCACGTTGCCGGTTTGCTTGACGGTTGCTCCTTCTTCGATGTGAGAGGACTCGCCCATCAACACCACACCGAGGTCGTCTTCGTCAATGTTGAGAGCGACTCCGATTAGACCGCCGGGAAACTCGAGCAGCTCCGATGCCATGACGTTGGGCAGACCCTTGACCCGGGCGACCCCGTCGGCGATCGAGGTGACATAGCCGACTGTCTCCTCTTCGAGCTCTGGCTTCCAATCGGCGAGACGCTCGCGGAAGCTGGATGTGATGTCTTCGGGGGAAATAGTCAGTTCGGCCATGATCGGCTCCTCGACGTGTAAATCATTTGGCTGTTCATCGAGCGGTGGTCTTTAGGGCCTGGCGAACCGACGAAAGACGACGAGCGACGGAACCGTCGAAAACCGTGTCACCGACTTTGGCAACTGATCCCTCCGATCACATCCGGGTCAACCACCGAGCGCACCTCCAGTTCCTTGCCTGTCGCCTGCGAAAGCGCCTGGGTCAATCGGTCGATCGTTGCCTGGTCGAGCGGAATCGCCGAGCGAATCTCAGCCACTGCTTTCGAACGCGATGCGGCCGACTTGGGGATGAACTCATCGACGATCGCGAGAGGTCCGCGCCTCGTCCCTGCGAGACAATGAACGAAACCAGCCCCCGAACGAGATCCGAAGCTTGCCTCCCGAGAAGGTCGTCGACGATGGCCTGCTTGCGATCGGCCGGCAGTTGCGGGTTGATGAGATGCATCACGCAGCTCGTCCGATACCGGAGATGCCTGGGCGATCGTGTGCAGCTCGCGTTCGATCCGCTCATTCGCTCCCTCGGCGGTCGCCAGGTCGAAGATCGCCGAGGCGTAGCCGCCGATCCGCTCGGTCTTCGTTCACCTACTTCTTCTCCAGCTCCGCGATGTATCGCTCGACCAATCCGAGCTGGGTCTCGCGGTCGAGGTTCTGGCCCACGACCTTTTCTGCGAGATCGATCGAAAGGTTGGCGACCTCCTGGCGAGCTTCGGCCAGGGCACGCGATTTCTCGCCTTCGGCTTCCTCCCGAGCCTTGGCGACGAGCGAATCCGCCTCGGTCTGCGCTCGGCTCATCATGTCCGATCTTCATTTGCTCAGCGTGACTTTCGAGCCTCGTCAATCATCTGATTGACCTTGGTTCGCGCCTCGGCGATCTGCTTTTCGTAGTCCTTGCGCAAGTTCTCGGCTTCGGTCTTGGAGTTCTCGGCGTCTTCCAACTTGCCGGTGATCGCCTTTTGTCGAGCTTCCAGAGTTCGATTGATCGCAGGTAGGGCCCACTTCCAGACGAAAACGAAGACGATGAGGAAGGCCACGATCCCGGCGATCAGTTCGTTGGTCTCAGGGAGCACCAACGAAATGTTGGAACTCGCTTCTGCTGGTTCTCCCTGAGCCAAGATTGTCCAGATGCATTGCGGTGCGCACGCAATAACCTCCTAGGCGATGAAGAACAGAACGAAGCCGAGCAGGGCCAGCGCTTCCGTGAAAGCGATACCCAGGAACATGGTCGTCCTGACCGTTCCTGCCATTTCCGGCTGACGGGCCATGGCCGTGATCGCCTGGCCCACGACCAGGCCGACACCAACACCACCACCAATTGCGCCGAGGCCGTATCCGATGAGGGCGATCGCTCCCTTCAGTTCCTCGATATTGCCTTCCATCTGTCCTCCTTAGTGCTCTGGGTGTATTGAAGACTGGATATAGACCGCCGACAGCAGGGTGAAGACATAGGCCTGCAAGCTGGCGACGACGATCTCGAAGAAGAAGATGAAGAGGCCGAAGGCGAACCAGAAGATTCCGATCCCCGCCTTGGGTCCGATTTCGCCCACGGCCAGAACGAAAGGCAACGCCGGAACCCGAGCAGCAAGCGACAGCATCAGATGGCCAGCCACCATGTTGGCGAACAACCGCACCGCCAGAGTCAACGGCCTGAGGGCGAAGGTCGAGACGAACTCAATCAGACCAACGAGCGGGCCGCAGGGCGACAGGCACCGATTTCGGCCAGACGATGGCGGTGACGTACGGAGAGACCGTTCTTCGTGAATCCAACGATGACGAAGATGAAGTAGGTCACCAGCGAAAGAAAGAACGGAATTGCCATCCGCGACATGATCGGGAAGTTGATCAGCGGCGTGAGCTCGAAGAAGTTCCCGACGAGGATCAGCATGAAGATCGAAAGCAGGTAGGGCGTGTACTTGACACCTTCGGGTCCGATGATGTCGCGAGCAATCCCGTCGCGCACGAACTCCACCAGGCTCTGGATCGCCGCTTCGAACTTGGTCGGCACCAATCGATCGCGTCGCAGCCCGAAAAAGAGGAGGGCGACGACGATGAAGGCGGCGAGAAGAAACAGGAACGACGTTCGAGTGAAGTTGACCGGTCCGATCGTGAACCAGGGTTGTTTGAACTCGAAAAGGGTCTTGACGTCCTCAGGTACGCAAACGACCTCGTTGACGACGTCGCACTCGTGATGAACGCGCGGCCATGAGCCCGACCAATCCAGGTTCCTTTCTCGACCTCGAACCACCGAGACCGCTTCGAGGGTGACCAGCACCAGGTAGCAAACCACTGCCGAGATCCCGAACGTCACCCTGTCGATCTGAACAAAGCGCACTACCAAAAGCATCGTCCCCGCAATGAGGCCCATCCGCAGCACAAAGCCGATCAGGGCGGCGGCATGATACATAACGAGAGATCGCCGATGGCCAGGCTGAGGAGCTTTCCCGCCAGATAGAGGTCCCCGAGACGATGAGCACTCCGAGGCTGGCGGCGAAGGCCCCATCAGCTCCGCGCACCGCCCAGGCGAGTCCGATCAGGATGGGCGCCAAATAGATCCCCCGGGCGACCGTGTGCCGGGCGATGATCGCTTCCACCGGGACGTCTGCTGAAGGAGGGAACCATCTGCGTCACGACCGACTCCGTTGGGGCTCGTCCGCTCTCTTGGCCAGGTTCCACATCGTCACAAAACCGGCATATGACCCGGCGATGATCCCGATGACGATGAACCAGGGGCGGGTGTTCAGCCAGAGGTCGACGAGATAGCCGAGGAGAGTCCCAGAGAGAATCGATCCCAGGAATGATCCGGATGCCGTCCAGCCACCCGCGGCCGCTTGTGCGGTTCGAGATTCGGTCTTGTGCAGCGGGTTCTCTCTCTCGCTCATCTTGTGAATCTTTTCACAAAGCCTAGAGCCTCACACGTGGCCGGCGAAATCGTTCGGATAGGGAGGAAATGCCGCAGCCAGCTCTCGTACTCTCGACCCGAGGGTCTCGAGTTCTGACCCTTCCGCCGTGCAACGCGTGGGCGATCAAGCCTGCCACCTCGGTCGGCTTCCGCTTCCTTCATGCCCATCGTGGTCATGGCTGGGGTGCCCATTCGCAGCCCGCTGGCCCTAGAAGGGGGTCGCGGATCGTTGGGAATCGTGTTGAAGTTGAGGGTGATGCCGATGTCGTTCAGCTTCCGGGCGGCGTCCTTGCCGGTGAGCTCGCGATCGACCGAGCGGAGGTCGGCCAGGAGCAGGTGATTGTCGGTGCCGCCCGAGACGACTCTCACGCCTTCGGCCTGGAGCCGGGAAGACATCGCCGCCGCGTTGGCGACGATCTGCTGTGCGTAAGACTCGAATTCCTTGCTGGCTGCTTCCTGAAAGCACACGGCTTTCGCCGCGATCTGGCTCATGATCGGGCCGCCCTGGACGTTGGGAAACACAGCCTTGTCCATCTGCGATCCGAACTTGGCGTTGGCGAGAATCAGACCACCGCGATGGGCCACGCAAAGCCTTGTGCGTCGTGGCTGACACAACGTCGGCGTGCGGTACGGGATTGGGATAGGCCTTGCCGGCCACCAGACCGATGAAGTGAGCCGCGTCGACCATGAAGATTGCCTCGACGTCGTCGGCGATTTGACGGAATCGCTCGTAGTCGAGCTTGCGCGAGTAGGCCGAATATCCGGCAAGAAGAATCTTCGGCCGGTGCTCTTTGGCCAGGCGCTCGACCTCGTCCATGTCGATGATCTCGGAGTCCGGGTCGACGCCATAGGCAACGACGTTGTAATAGAGACCCGAAAAGTTAACTGGAGAACCATGGGTGAGATGGCCGCCGTGATCGAGTCGCAT
Organism: uncultured Acidimicrobiia bacterium; assembly: GCA_963840175.1. GTDB lineage: Bacteria > Actinomycetota > Acidimicrobiia > Spongiisociales > ZC4RG35 > JACCTH01. The sequence goes on along the minus strand of CAWIXU010000006.1, from coordinate 334,252 downwards.
CCCCAGCACCGTGTCGCCCGGTTTGATCAGGGAGAAGTAGACCCCCATGTTGGCCTGGGCTCCGGAGTGGGGCTGGACATTGGCGTGTTCCGCACCGAAGAGCGACTTGGCGCGGGCAATCGCCAGTGACTCCATGTCGTCAACGACTTCGCAGCCTTCGTAATACCGCTTTCCCGGATAGCCCTCGGCGTACTTGTTGGTGAAAACCGAACCCGAGGCTGCCATTACCGCCGGCGAGGCGAAATTCTCCGAGGCGATCAGATGGATGTGGGTGTTCTGCCGTTCGACGTCGCGTCGTATCAGGTCCGCAATTTGCGGGTCGACCTGCTCAATCGGCCGCATGTCGGTCATCGGTCGGAGGTTAACTGCAACCCAAGGAGGGGGTCAGGGGTCAGAACAAACCTTCAAGTCTCAACGGGCCAGGGCGGAGAAGAACCGGGTCCGGTCCGCGGACGTCAACGGTTGTCGATGCCTGGCCCCCGGGACATTCGCCCGGGACATAGAGCGCGACGTCGTCCCCGAGCAGCTCTCGGGCCTCGAAGTCGGTGAGCGATTCCGCCTCGCCGCTCCGGTTGGCGCTCGTCACCGCCAGCGGTCCAAAGGCGCTGAGAATTGTCAGGGTTGTCTCATGGGCAGGCACGCGAACGGCGAGGGAGTCGGGGGTTCCGATCTCGAGGTTGACCAAAGGTGTGGCCACCAGGTTTAGTGGACCCGGCCAATGTCGCTCAGCCCACTCCAAGGCATAGGGAGGTAAGTGCACCAACTCGGCTGCCTCGGCCCGGCTTCCGACCAGGAGACCGATTGGCTTGCCAAGCCCTCTTCCTTTGATCGCAAACAGCTTGCCGACCGCAGACTTCGAGGTGGGGTCGGCGGCGATGCCATAGACGGTATCTGTCGGCAAGCCCACCACCTCGCCGGCGGACAGCGAGGAGACGATCTCGTTCTAGGTCCATCGGAGAAACCGGTCGACCCCGTACTGGTCCTTGACCACCTCTACCCCGAACCTCTCCCCCAGCCATCCCTGGCTCTCGCCAATTTCCACCCAGGCTTCGCCAGCCGGCGACATCCAAACCTCCAGTTCGGTCAGAATTCGCTCGACAACCTCGGTTCCCTTCGGTCCCGCCACCAACGCCTCGACGGGCTCGCGCCGCACGTCCGTCGGCAACGTCTCCCACTCCCCTGCCGAGACATAAGGCGGGTTGGCGACGAGCAAGTCGATCTGGCCCTGCAAGTCGTCGGGCAGCGCTGCAAACAGATCGCCCTCAAACCATTCAACTTGCAGCCATTCGACTCCGGTTCCGTTCGACCGGGCCACTGCTAACGCTGGCCACGGAGTTGTCGGTTGCCTATCACGCGGGCAACAGGGAAGACGTGCTTTAGGGCGAGAGCAAGGGCACCTGATCCCGTGCAAAGGTCAACGATCACCCGGGGTGCAACGGCACCCTTCGCGGCCAAGTCGAACATGTACTCGGTTTCCGGTCGAGGGATCAGCACCCGAGCATCGACTGCCACTTCGACCAGGTCCGAACTGGACGCGGCCCTCGAGATATTGGAGGGGCTGGCCCGCCCGTCGGGCCGCCGACCAAAGCGTCGAAATGCTCCTGATTCGCCGCCAATGCACGCAACCGGCGCACTTCGTGGTGTGGAAGTTCCAAATTCATCGGCTTTCGGATTTCATTGGCACATTGCTCGTGGTCGGGGGCTTTGGATCGTTAACGTCCGAACGCTATCGGCACGAGGAGAGAACCATGACCGACCCAGGAGGGATGCCTCCGCGAGACCCGTTGCGTCCCGACGACCCCTATGTCCCCCCGCCGGCCCCAGCGATGCCTCCGCCGGACCTCGGGAGCGACGCCACCTCCCCAGCCGATCCCTCCACCGCCTGTTCAGGCTTCAGGAGCGGGAGCACCGGCAGACCTCGGAACCAGGTTCGTCGCCAGGATCATCGACGGCATCATTCTCGGGGTCATCAACGGGATCATCGGCGCCATCATTCTCGGGGTCGGTGGGGTCGGCGGATTCGCCAATCCGTATGCGATCGGGTTTGGCGGATTCAGCGGAAGGTTGTTCATCTACACCCTGATCGGCGCGGCCATCTCCATCGCCTATTTCGCGTTGATGGAATCGAGCCGGGGTCAAACCGTTGGCAAGATGGCCATGAGCCTGAGGACCGAGGGCCCGGGAGGGGGAAACCCCACGATGGAGCAGGCGGTCAAGCGCAACGCCTGGTACGCCGTGAATATCGTCCCGGTCGTCGGATGGCTCCTGTCGCTCCTGGCGGTGATCTATATCGCAGTAACCATCAACAATTCGCCGGCACGCGTGGGATGGCACGACACATTTGCGGGGGGGACCCGGGTCGTAAAGACCAAGTAGCTAGGAGAGAACAATGACCGACCCAGGAGGGATGCCTCCCCGGGACCCTTTGCGTCCCGACGACCCCTACGTACCCCCACCCGCGACGTCGATGCCTCCGCCTGACCTCGGAGCAGTGCCACCCCAGCCGCTCACCTCTGATGGTGCCCGCAACTGGGACATCAACGATGATGAGCCGCCTCCAGCGGATGCTCAAGAATGAAAACGGCGTCTTCGCTGAGATCGGGGCGGATAACTCGGCGACGGTGCAGGCGCTGATCATCGCTGCCGCCTCCAACTTGCTTGCGAATCTTTTCCCCGTCCGGATTGGAACTTGGATCGGTGCCCTCATCGGTGGCGTCATTGCTGTCGCCGTCGGGGCGGGGATATTCTGGCTGCTCGCCAAGGTTTTCAAAGGCAATGGCAGTTACGGAAGCATGTTCCGTGCGACCGGATACGCCATGGCCCCCCAGGCTTTGGGCATCATTCCGATAATCGGGTCGATCGTCGGATTTTTTTGGACGGTTTGGCTCTTGGTCAAGGCAGTCAAAGAGACCCAGCACACAACGGACGGCGGTGCCTGGGCAACCGTGCTGATCCCTGCGGCCCTACTTCTTTTGTTGGTGTTCCTACTCTTTGCCGCTTTTTTCGCTGCAATGACGGGAATCGCGATTTCAGCCGACACATAAGAAGGAACGTCATCGCTCGGTAAGACGGTCGGCCTCGTCTTTGGTCGCCATCGCTTCGACTAGTTCGTCGAGGTCGCCTTCGAGTACCTGGTCGAGCCGTCGAATGGTCAGCGACAGCCGGTGGTCGGTCACCCGCGATTCCTTGTAGTTGTAAGTCCGGATCTTCTCCGAACGCTCGCCGCTGCCAACCTGGGCACGGCGAGCGCCGGACAACTCTGACTCCCGGGCCTCGCGCTGGCTCTGATAGAGGCGGGCTCGCAGGATGCGAAACGCTTTCTCCTTGTTTTGCAACTGGCTCTTCTCGTCCTGGCAGGTGACGACCAGGCCGGTGGGGATGTGGGTGAGCCGTACGGCTGAATCGGTCGTGTTGACCGACTGGCCCCCGGGACCCTGCGAGCGGTAGACATCCACGCGGACATCATTGAGGTCGAGATCCACCTCCACCTCGTCGACTTCGGGCAGCACCGCCACCGTGGCGGTCGAGGTGTGGACCCGGCCCTGGGCCTCGGTCTTCGGCACCCTTTGGACGCGGTGGACGCCTCCTTCGTACTTGAAGCGAGAGAACGCTCCCCGGCCCTTGACCGCCACAGTTATTTTCGAGAAGCCACCGGCTTCCGACTCGGAACTGTCCATCGATTCCACTCGGAAACCGTGGCGCTCGGCATAGCGTTCGTACATCCGCAGCAGGTCGCCGGCCCAGATCGCCGCCTCGTCACCTCCGGCCGCCGCTCTGACCTCGAGAATCACGTCTTTCTGATCGTTGGGGTCGGCCGGATTGAGCTCGGCTCGCAGCTCCAAGATGAGCCGATTCACCTCCTCAGCCTTCTCCCGCGCCATCTCGGCGAACTCGGGCTCCGAGGCGGATAAGCCTTCAGCATCAATGCGGTCGTTCTCAGCCGCAGCGAGACGCCGATAGAGCTCGACCACAGGCGCCAGGTCCGCGTGGCGCTTCCCCAGGTCGGCGTAGCGTGACGGATCCTCGCCCCCGGAACCCATTTCCGTCTCGAGCTGGGCTCGAAAGCCTCGACCATCTGTTCGAGGCGCGGCAACGAGCGCTTGGTCGAGTTGGTCTGCCATGCCTTAAGAGACGCTGTGCGGCGAGAGCCGCTTCTGGCACCGGACCGCGGGCGAGAACTTCGTCCACTTGCAGAGGCTCGAGCGAGGAGAGCAGGCTTGCGACGGCTACTTCGATCTGGTCGCCTTCGGGCACGCGAGTGGTGAGCTTCTGCAGCCACAGCCCGGGGGCGGCGAGGAATCTCCCCCACCACGTGTCCTGGTGCCTCCCGGAAACCTTGAGTAGCTCGTATGAGATTCCGGCGATGACCGGGATGCCGATGACTCGGCTCAGGATGAGGAGCGGCCAGGACAAACGGCCGAGCAAGCCGAACAGGATGATGGCGATCAACATGACGAGGAGAAGGAACGAGGTCCCACACCGGGGGTGCTCGGGCCGGTAGCGGCTGACCCGGTCGACCGAGAGCGGATCGCCGGCCTCGTAGGCATGGATCGACATGTGCTCGGCGCCGTGATAGGCAAAGATCCGGCGGAGCTCGGCCGACCTGCCCAAAAGCCAAAGGTAGGTGAGGAAGATCCCGAGCTGGACTACTCCTTCGAGGGCGGCGTAGAGAAACGAGCGATCGTCGGTGAGGAAGCGTGCAGCCGCTGCCGGGGCGACGATGAAAAGAGCGGCAAAGAAGACCAGAGCCACCACCATGGAAGCGGCGATCTGACCCCGGCTCAGTTCCTGTTCCTCTTCGCCCGTTGCTTTTTGCGCCGACCAGGAGAGAGCGCGAAAACCCAGCGTCAGTGACTCTCCGAGCACGAGGATGCCCCGAACGAACGGCACCCGAGCCCAGCGCGAACGCGCCGAAAGGCGAGGGAGGTCATTCCGGATGGCTTCGATAACACCGTCGGGACGTCGCACTGCCACGGCCCAGGCGTTGGGCGCCCGCATCATCACGCCTTCCATCACTGCCTGCCCCCCAACCGACATCGCTGCGGGCTGGCCCTGTAAATGCTCGGTGCTCATGTGATGGCTGACTATTCGGTGGGAGCGGCTTCGCCCTTCTTCTTCTTCGAACCGTAGCTGCCGGCCGCATACCGCTTCTGGAACTTCTCCACTCTTCCGCCCGAGTCGACCAGCTTCTGGCGACCGGTGAAGAACGGATGGCAGTCGTTGCAAAGCTCGACGTGCAGTTCACCCGGCTTGGTGGACCGCGTCACGAAGCGGTTGCCGCACGAGCACAGCACGGTGGTCTCTTCGTAGGTGGGGTGAATGTCTGCTCTCATGACTCCTCTTTGCGCGTTGGGCGTTCGGTCAGTTTCCCGACGACTTGGCGACTTCTGACAAGAACTCTTCGTTGGACTTCGACGTCTTCAGCCGATCAATCAACAACTCGAGGGCGGCTCCTGATTCCAGCGCCAGCAAAACTCGACGAAGTTTCCATACCTGAGCGAGCTCCTTGCGGTCGAAGAGCAACTCCTCTTTGCGGGTACCCGAGGCTTCGATATCTATCGCCGGATAGATCCGCTTGTCAGCCAGCTTGCGGTCGAGCCTTACTTCCATGTTGCCCGTTCCCTTGAACTCCTCGAAGATGACCTCGTCCATCTTGGAGCCGGTTTCCACCAGGGCAGTGCCAAGAATGGTCAATGAGCCACCCTCTTCGATGTTGCGTGCCGCTCCAAAGAAGCGCTTAGGTGGGTAGAGGGCGGTTGAATCGACTCCACCCGACAGGATTCGTCCCGAGGCCGGAGTGGCCAGGTTGTGGGCTCGAGCGAGGCGGGTGATCGAGTCGAGCAGGATCACCACATCGGCGCCCTGCTCCACGAGGCGCTTGGCGCGCTCGATCGCGAGCTCCGACACCTGGATGGACTCCTCAGCCGGGCGGTCGAAAGTCGAATAGATGACCTCGCCTTTGACCGAACGCTGCATGTCGGTCACCTCTTCTGGTCTTTCGTCGACGAGGACGACCATCAGGTAGCACTCGGGATTGTTGACCGTTATGGCCTGGGCAATCTCCTGGAGAACGGTGGTCTTGCCAGCCTTCGGAGGTGAGACGATCAGACCGCGTCTGACCTTTCCCGATCGGAGCAATCAGGTCGAGAATGCGGGTCAAAACCCCATTCGCCCTGCCGTCCACTTCGAGTTTGAGACGCTCGTCGGGAAAGAGCGGCGTGAGCTGCTCGAATCGGGGACGTCGGGTCGCTTCCTCGCTCGAGACCCCGTTGACCGTATCGATCCGGATGAGAGCCGGAAACTTCTCCTGGGCGCGAGCGGGACGAATCGGACCCGCCACCAGATCGGCCTTGCGGAGACCGAATTTGCGCACCTGGCCGGCCGAAACGTAGACATCGCGGTCACCGGGCAAGTAGCCGTTAACCCGCAAAAATCCGTAGCCCTCCGGGAGAATGTCGAGGTAGCCCTCCCGGACCTCGAGGTCGCCTTCGGGAATCTGCTCGTAGCTCGATTGATATTCCCGGGGTTCCCGCTGACCGCCTTGCCCACCACTCTGGCCGCCGGGACCACCCTGGCCCCCGCGCCGGCGGCGGCGTCGGCGATTGCCGCGGAAGTCGTCCCGATCGAAAGAATCCGACGACTCCCCGTCGTTGTCGATCTCGATCCCGGTCGCTTCGATCACGGCTTCGGCGACGTCGTCGGAATCGGTTTCCGCCGAGTTGTCTCCGTTGTCGGACCGGACGCGCGCGGCCGGAAGATCGATGTTTGAGGTCTCTCCCTCGTCATCGACGATGCCTCCAGCAGCCATTAGGGCGCTGATCAGCTTTGATTTCTGCAGTCCGTCGGCTTCGACGCCGACTGCTTCTGCGATCTCGCGCAATTCGTTTATCGACTTGCTTTGCAGTTGCGTTCGTGTGCTCATTTCTCGCTCTTGTCGAGGGAAGTCACGATTCCTCTACTGCACGACCCAAAGGGTTCATCGTTCATCGGCAGGGCCGGAATGGGGGAATCGGGACCAATGGCAACCCGCACTCGGAAGGCGGGCGGTAAATGGAATAGTAGCAGACCGCGACCGGCAACCAAGTTACGCGCTCAAAAGTGAGGCGAGCGACCTGTAGTCGTTATCGATTTGCGTGGTTCTTTCAGTGGCTTTGAGCAAGGTCTCGAACCCGTTCGGAAGCGGTGGGGCGACTCCAGTCGCGGCAAGCACCGCCGGACTGAATTTGACCGGGTCGGCCGTGGCGAGATTGATCATCGGAACGCCATCACGCTTATGCCGGCTGCCGGCTTCCCAGCCGACGGCTGTGTGCGGATCGATCAGGACGCCGTGCTCCTCGTAGACGTGTTTGATGGTCTCGTTGACTTCTGAGTCGTCGGACCAGGTGGCAGCGAAGTCGCCTCTTAGCTTCTGGTGTTGATCGGGATCGAGCTTGATCTGTCTCCCCGATCGCAGCTGATCCTGCCAGGCCCGAACTATTTCCGCATCCCGCTCGACAACCTCGAACAGATAACGCTCCAGGTTGGACGGAATTCCTACGTCCATCGACGGGGAGAGAGTTCGGTCGACCTCGGTCAGGGTGAGCACCCCGTTTTCGACCAGGTCGAACAAGCCATGGTTCTGATTGTTGGCGATGATCAGCCGACCGATGTTCGCCCCGCCCTGGCGAGCGACCCATCCCGAGAAGACGTTGCCGAAGTTGCCAGTCGGGACCGCAAAATCGACCTCACCGCCGTGCCAATTGCGCCGCTCCCCATAAGTAATAGGCGGCCTGAGCCGCGACCCGGGCGAAATTGATCGAATTCACCGCTACCAAGTCCACGGTCAGGTCCGGATCGGCAAATGCCTGCTTGACCAGGTCCTGGCAGTCGTCGAATGATCCCGCCACAGCCACCGCTCTTACGTTCTCTTCGGGGACGGTTGTCATCTGGCGGCGCTGAAACTCGGTAATCCGACCCTCCGGGTAGAGAATGACGACATCGATGTTCTGCCGTCCGGAGCAGGCAGCGATGGCCGCCGAGCCGGTATCGCCTGAAGTGGCTCCTAGAACCGTGATCCTGCGGTCTTGTCGAGCCAGCACCTGATCGAAGAGCTGTCCGAGCATCTGGAGGGCGTGATCCTTGAAGGCGAGGGTCGGTCCCCAAAAGAGCTCCATGAGATAGCGATCGCTGCCCATATCGCGCAGTGGCGCGATCTCGGGGTGTCGGAAGTGCGCGTACGCGGCTTCGGCCAGGTCGTCGAGATCCGCTTCGAGCGGATCTGGGTTCAACGAACGGCCGCAAGGTCGCCGCCACCGTTTTCGGGTAGGTACCGCCCGCCTGCAGCTGTGGCCAAGTCTCGGGAACGAAGAGCCCACGATCGGGGGCCAGACCGTCGAGGAGGACTGACGCAAACGACGGGCGACCGCCGTCACCCCGGGTTGAGCGATAGCGCATCAGTTGTTGTGGAGGACCCGGATGGTGGCTGCCAACTGTTTGACAGCCTCGAGCCGGTGCAGTCGATCGAATGCCCGGCGATGGGCGCTCTCGGTGGCGGTGTGCGTGACCATGATCAGAGTCGCGTCATCGCCTCGCCCGTCTTGTCGCACCGAGGCGATCGAAACGCCGCTTTCGCCGAAAGCTGACGCGATGGCAGCCAGCACTCCCGGGCTGTCGGCCACCTCCATTCGCAGGTAATAAGAGGTGTCGACCTCGGCCATGTCGACGATCGCGCCGGAAGCGATGATGAGCCGCGGCGTGACCTCCACTCCGGCGAGGAGCTCGCGAGCGGCGTCGATGACGTCGCCAAGGACGGCGGTGGCAGTCGGCTCGCCGCCGGCGCCGGGTCCGGAGAAAAGCAGTTGGCCAATGGCGGGCCCCTCGATAAAGACGGCGTTGGTTGCGCCGCGGATGGAGGCCAGCGGGTGTTCGGTCGGGACAAGGGCTGGGTGGACCCGCACCGAGATTCCGCCCGACCGCTGTTCGGCGGTGGCCAGGAGCTTGACGACATACCCGAGCTGGCGGGCGGCGATTAGATCCGCCACCTCGAGACCGTCGATTCCCTCGCGATAGACGGCTTCGCCGGGCACCCAGGTGCCGAAAGCGAGACCGGCGAGGATGGCCGCCTTGGCGGCCGCGTCATGTCCGCCGACATCGGCGGTGGGGTCGGCCTCGGCAAACCCCAGGTCCTGGGCGGCCTTGAGGGCGTCTGAATAGGGCTGGCCCTCGAGGTCCATGGCCGAGAGGATGTAGTTAGTGGTGCCGTTGACGATGCCAAGAACGCGAGACAGCTTTTCTCCCGCCAGCGACTCGGTCAGGGGGCGAATTAGTGGGATCCCACCACCGACCGCAGCTTCAAAGAGGAGCGAGACCCCCTTGGCGGCGGCCACATCGAAAAGCTCCGGACCGCGGGCCGCGAGCAGTTCTTTGTTGGCGGTCACTACGGGTTTGCCGAGCTCGAGCGCCCTTCTCACCAGGCTGCCGGCGGGCTCGAGTCCACCCATCAGCTCAACAACCAGGGCGACGTCGGGATGATCCACGACTCCCTCGAGGTTGGAGGTCGCAAATGACTGGGGAAAGCCGCGGATGCGACCCTGATCGCGCACAGCGACCTGGATCAGCTCCAGGTCGAGCCCGGTGCGAGCGGCAATGGCCGACCGATCGTCGAGTAGACGGCGAGCCAACGACCCACCGACGATCCCGCCACCCAGAATGCCTATTCCTACTGGCATGGTCCGAATGGTATTCGAGCGAAGACGTCAGACATCAGACGTCAGACTTCAGACCCGAATCTGATCTCTGATGTCTGATGTCTAATTACTGTTCCCCCATGCCTCCGCCCTTTGGAACCGTGTTCGCCCCCCAGATGGCTTCCTGCCGCTTTGTCGACGGGGAATACACGGACTGGTCGCTTCACGAAATCAGGGAGTACTCGCTCCACCCGGCGACCCACGTCTTTCACTACGCCTCGGGATGCTTCGAGGGGCTCAAGGCGCATCGCGGGATCGACGACTCGGCCCGCATCTTCCGGGTCGAAGCCCATGCCGCTCGCTTGGTCCAAAGCGCCAAGATGCTTTGCCTCCCACCGCCACCGGAGAGCCTCACCATCGAGATGGTCGAGGCAGTCGTCAAGGCCAACCGCGACGACATCCCCGACCCGCCGGGGAGCCTCTATCTGCGTCCCACCATCATCGGGACCGAGATCAACATCGGCGCCGCCGCCCATCCGCCGGCCTCGGGTGAGTTCTTCGTTATCGCCTCGCCCGTTGGCGACTATTTCGCAGGCGGGATCAGGGCGCTTCGCATCCTGATTGAGGAAGACCAGCGTCGGGCAACCGCCGGCTTTGGAATGGCGAAAGCAGGGGCGAACTATGCCGGGGCGCTGCGAACGGTGGTTGCCGCCCACGAGGAGCACGATGCCGACCAGGTGCTGTTCGCTCCGGATGGGCTCGTAGAAGAAACTGGCGCCTCCAATTTCCTGCTCATCAACGACGACTCGGTAGTCACCGCCCCTTTGAGCGAGGCCTACCTGCACGGCGTCACCCGCGACTCGACCCTCAAGCTCGCTCGCGAACTGGGATATCAGGTCGAAGAGCGGCCATTGACCGTCGAAGAGGTGCTGTCATGGGACGGGGAGGCGGCTCTCTGTGGAACGGCCGCCGTTCTCACCGGTGTCGGGACCTTCATTCACAAGGGCGAAGAGATCACGATCAACAACGGCGAGGTCGGCAGCAACACCCTGCGCCTCCGAGAAGCGCTCACAGAGATCCACGTCGGCAAAGCCGATGACCCCTTCGGTTGGGTACGGGTGGTCTAGGCGCCCTCGACAGGATTCGAACCTGCGCACCTGGCTCCGGAGGCCAGTGCTCTATCCCCTGAGCTACGAGGGCGTGGCCAATGAATATGGCTGGCGAATTGTACCGACGGGGCATGGACTCCCCGCTGTCGGTCCTCCAGGAAGTGTTCGGTCACGAGGACTTTCGGGGCGGGCAAGGCGAAATCATCGAGCACGTCGCCGCGGGCAACAGTGCTCTCATCCTCATGCCCACCGGCGGGGGGAAGAGTCTTTGCTATCAGGTTCCGGCCATCGTGCGACACCGTGCCGGTCTCGGAGTGACGGTGGTGGTGAGCCCGCTCATCGCGTTGATGCAGGATCAAGTGAACGGCCTCGAAAAGGCCGACGTGCACGCGGCCTTCCTTAACTCGAGCCAGACCCGGGCGGAGGCACGAGGAGTGGAGGAGCAACTCCAGGCAGACGATCTCTCCATCATCTACGCCGCCCCCGAACGAGTCACCCAGGAAGGTTTCCTCCGCCAACTCGACAATCTCGCTTCGGCGGGAAAGCTCAGTCTGTTTGCCATCGACGAAGCCCACTGTGTCAGCCATTGGGGGCACGACTTCCGAGCCGAATATCTGAAACTCGCGCTGCTGGCCGACCGCTATCCAGCTGTTCCCCGAGTCGCTCTCACCGCTACTGCTGATACACAAACTCGCGACGACATCGCCCTGCGGCTGGGGCTCGAGTCCGCTCGTCGATTTATCCAAAGCTTTGATCGCCCGAACATCCGCTACACGATCGCCGAGCGCGCGAAGTCCCAGTCACAACTCCTCGATTTCGTCAAGGAACACCGCGGCGAGGCTGGAATCGTCTATTGCTCAACGAGGAAGAAGGTCGAGACAGTCACGGGCTGGTTGCTCGCCGCCGGGATTCCCGCGCTCCCCTATCACGCCGGGCTTGATCAGCACGCGCGCAGCGTCAACCAGGACGTTTTCGCCCTCAACGATGGCATCGTGATCGTCGCCACCATCGCCTTTGGCATGGGGATCGACAAGGCCGACGTCCGGTTCATCGCCCATCTCGACCTCCCAAAAAACATCGAGAGCTACTACCAGGAGACCGGCCGCGCCGGGCGCGATGGCCTCCCGGCCGCTGCGTTTCTGGTCTACGGGCTCGCCGACGTGGTTCAGCAGCGGCGGCTGATCGAGGAGAGCACCGCGCAACCTGAATGGAAGAAGATCCAGCGTTACAAGCTCGACGCATTGCTTGCCCTGGCCGAGACCCACACTTGCCGGCGAGTCGAACTGCTCGCTTACTTCGGCGAAGAGTCCGAACCGTGCGGCAACTGCGACAATTGCCTCCAGCCGCCACCGACGTGGGACGCGACCGAGGCGGCGCAAAAGGCACTCTCCTCAGTGATCCGGGTCCGGCACGCACCGGCCGGCGCCGCCGCCTACGGGTTCAACTACCACATTGATCTTCTCCGCGGCAAGAGGTCGGAGAAAGCCGTGAGCAACCAGCACGATCAGCTCACGACGTTCGGCATCGGGAAAGACCTGAGCGAGACCGAGTGGCGCCGGGTCTTTCGCAGGTTGATCGCGCTCGGTCATCTGGAGGCGCGCGGGCAGTTCGGCGTGCTCGCCCTGACCGACATCGGCCGGCCCGCTTCTAGCCAGCGAAGAGCGCGTCCTCCTGCGCCGTCCCTGAGTCAGAGTCGCTCTCTGACGGTACAATCCGCACATGCCAAGAGCCATGTGGAAAGGGGCCGTTTCCTTCGGCCTGGTGACCATTCCAGTCGCCATGTACACCGCAACCGAATCGAAGACTCCGAAGTTCAAGATGCTGCGCGAGAAGGACGGGTCGCCGATCCGTTACAAGCGCGTCGCCGAGGCCGACGGCGAAGAAGTCGCCTGGGAAGAGATCGTCAAGGGTTACGAAGTCGAGAAGGGCCAATACGTCATCTTCAGCGAAGACGAGCTGGAAGCGGCGACGGCCGGCGAGAAGAACCGTCTGGTGGATGTCGTCCAATTCGTCGACGAGGACGAGATCGATCCCATCTACTACAAGTCGTCGTACTACCTCGCCCCCGAGAAGACCGGGATCAAGGCTTACCGCATCCTGCTCGATGCGCTCAATTCGAAGGGCCGGGTCGGGATCTGCAAAGTCGCCATCCGCGACAAGCAAACCCTGGCCACACTGCGAACCAAGGATGGCGTCTTGGTCATGGAAACCATGTACTGGCCCGACGAAATCCGGGATGCGGAATTCGAAGAGCTCGACCTCAAGGCCGACGTCCGCCCCGAAGAGGTCAAGATGGCCGAGATGCTGATCGACGGCCTCACCTCACCGTTCGAGGCCGGGGACTACAAGGACCTCACTCGCGAGGCGATCGAAGAGGCGGCCCAGAAGAAGATCGAAGGCAAGGAAATCGTCGCCCCGGAGAGCCCCGAGCCCACCAAGGTCGTCGATCTGCTCGAGGCGCTGAAGGCGAGCGTCGAAGCCACCAAGAAGCGCAAAGCCGGCTAGATCCCCGGCCTAAATATTTGGCGCCTCCTCGGCCCAGGTGACCTCGACCGGGTTGAGGTCGTGGACGATTCCTTTGAACACCGGGGCGCGCAAGCGACGATCCGGAGTCCACTCCCGGTACTCGATCCGGGCGATGAGACGAGGCTCCACCCACACCGGCTCACCCATGAAGAGCGCCTTCTCCGCAAAGGGTGAGGTCGGTCGTTCGAGCGACTGCAACACCGGCCAGAGCTCACTGATCGAGCGATTGTCGAGCCCCGAGCCCGCCGAGCCGGCGACCAGTAAGCGATCCCCTTCGTAGAGGCCGAGCAGCAAAGATCCAAAGCTGCCTCGGGTTCCGCGCAGATATCCGCCAACGACCGCGTTCAGCTCCGAACGGGCCACGATCTTGCGCCAATCGGGCGATCTCCGCCCGGGGAGGTACGCGCGAACCTGAGCGTTTGGCCACCACTCCTTCGAGCCCGCTGGATTTCACCGCCTCGTAGAGCGCCTCGCCTTCCCCGGGGGTTGGCTGGGACCGCGTCACGGGACCGAAGAGTTCGACTGCGGAGAGCTGGTCCCATCGCTCCTCCAGAGGGAGATCGATCAAGGGCCGGTCACGATGCAACAGGTCGAAGACGACGAGCTGGGGCGGCTTGTAGCCGAGCAAGAAGAAGGACGGCTTGCCGTCGTCCCCAAACGCCACGATCTCACCGTCGAGGACCACCGGTTCTGAAGCGCGCACGGCACGCAGCTCGGGAAAGCGGCCCGATAGGTCGTTGCCGTTCCGCGACCGCAGGGCGACTTTTTCACCGTCGATATAGGTCAGACAGCGGAAGCCGTCCCATTTGAGGTCGAACCACCAGTCCTCGGAGGTAAACGGCTGAGGATGCGGCGTGGCGAGCATCGGCTGATAGACCGGGGTCATACTGGCTCCATGTTGGTCGACGAACTTGGCCGGCGATTTCGCCTCGGGGTCTACGGCTTCGCCATCGACGACGGAGCGGTCCTATTAACCAGGCTGAGCATCGTCGAACTCGATGCGGGCTATTGGACGCTTCCCGGCGGGGGGCTCGATTGGGGCGAGGAACCGGTCGCCGGTCTCGAGCGCGAGTTCTTCGAAGAGACCGGGCTCGTCCCTCAGGTCGGAGAGGTTCTTGGTCTGCACTCTTTCGTCGGAACCCGGCAGACAGCAATACATGTGGTCCAGGTCGTTTATCGGGTGACCGCCACAGGAACTCTGATCCATGAACTCGACGGCACCACCGACCAGGCGCAGTGGTGGCCGCTGAGCGATCTCGATCAGATCCAGCGGGTTGAGTTGGTTGACGTAGCCCTAGGTTGGGCCAAGCTCAATTAATTGGGGCTAACTCTTCGGCCACCAGTCGATTTACCAGGCCGCCATCGATCTCATCCCGGTGCGACTTCATGACTGAGCCGATCACTCGCCCCGAGGCCTTGGGGTCGCCAGCTACGCCGAGCTCCGAGATCGCCGCCTTCACCAAGTCCCGGGTCGCCGCTTCGTCGAGTTTCTTTGGGAGCCAGCGGCTCAAATAGTCGACTTCCCACGCCAGCTTTTCCGCCATCTCCCTACCCCGCTCGCCGGCGTCCTCGAATTCGGCCTTCGCCTTCTCCATCTTCTTTGAGTACGAGGAGAGCACCTTGCGATAGAGGTCGTCATCGACTTCTCCCGAGAAGCCCGGAGCCGATCGTGCCATCGTGACTTCGGTTTCGACCAGCCGGATCACATCGCGACGGCGCGCATCCTTGGCCTTCATGGCGTCTGTCAGCTCGGCTTTGAGCTCCTCTTTTATCGTCATGTTTCGTCCTTGAGGGCGGCGCTCATCGCGCCCGGGTCGTCGGTAATGATGGCGGTCACTCCGAGGTTGGCCAACTCGGTAATCCGGGTGACGTCGTTTAGCGTCCATACCGCAACCTCCAGCCCTTGCTCCGCGGCCGCCGCGGTGGCCTGCGGCTGTTCCAGGGCCACCGACCAGTGAGGCACCAGGGTCTTGTGCCCGGCCGAGCGAGCGTGCTGAATGGCAATAGTCAGGTCCCAGCTTCGGTCGACGAGGAGACCAGTGGCAACGTCGGGGAACCGACGATGGATTTCGTCCACAGTTGGCCAAAAGAAGCAGGTCAGGAGGTCGAAGGGCCGTGCCCGGGCGGCTGTTTCCAAGCCCGAGCCGTGATCGGGGTCGAAGTCGGGCTCGCCGGGAAAGTTCTTGATCTCCAGGTTGAACGGAAAGTCGGGGAAAGCGGCAAGGAGTTCATCGAGCCGGACCAAGCCGCCTGGGTCCTCAATCGGGTCGTGGGAAAGCACCAGTTCCCCATCCTGGGTCCGGCGGACGTCGGTTTCGACCATCGCCGCCACCTCGCTGGCAGCCTTAATGCCATCGAGGCTGTTGTCTGGATACCGCCGGGACCATCCCCGATGTCCGATCACTTTCACGGACTAGTCACTCGTTCTGTGGGCCGTTATCCGCGCTGAACGCGGACCCGAACCCTGGGTTCGCGGAAATTGGGAATCGAAATTCGTTGCGGTCGACAAGGGGGGTTGTTACCGTACTTGTCGATCAAATCACAAGCCTTTATTCACTCGATATGACCTATCTTGTGAAAGCATTCACAAAGTAAGGACCCTTTTTCGATGGCCACGACGACCCTGACTATCACTACCTGGAGGGAACTGGCCGCCTGCCGCGACTCTCAACCGAGCCTCTTTTTCCCGATCGGATCCACTGGGCTCGCGATCGACCAGATCACTGCCGCCAAGCAGATCTGCGCCACCTGCTCGGTCCAGGAGGATTGTCTCCAATACGCTCTCGAATCGAATCAGGAGTCGGGGGTTTGGGGCGGATACGCCGAAGATGAACGGCGCCGGCTCCGTAAGCGCTGGCTGGCCGAACGCCGCCGGCGCGCCGGGTAAATCCGCTCAGCTGTTCGACCGCGAAAACCCGATCTGGCGGACCGCCCCGTCCTGTTCGATTTCGACGTACGCCAGTTTCTGAACGGGGATTCCCACCAGGCGACGCTTGGTGTCTTCGAACCAGAGCACGTTCTTCGCCAGGCCAAAAGCCTCTTCGATCGACGCCTTGAACGCCTCGGGGTCTTCGGTTTCGAGCTCGATGACCCGGTTGCTGTCGGACACCCCAACCTTCACTAACACGCAAATCTCCTGCTGTTGGCGGCTATCCCTGATCGACCCATTTGTGCCTGATCCCCGTGTTTGATTATTTGGGGGATCTCAGAAATACCATCGTAGACCCCCTTTTCGCGGACTCCGGTTCCCTCTAGATTCGATCACATGAGGAGGCGGTTAGGGCTTTGGGCCGTTCTGGCTGGCTTGGTTGGCGCGACCATTTATCTTCACGGGCTCGCTGCGGACTTCCCGCTTTCGTCACTGCGGACCGGGCCGCTCGACCTCACGCTGGGGACACTTGCCCGGCTGGTCGGTCTGGCCGTCGCCTACTGGCTGTTGGGATCGAGCGTCCTTCTGATCCTCGCCCGGTTGAGTGCCCTCCCGGCTGCCATCCGCGCCATCGCTCCCCTGACCTGGGCGCCGGTGCGCAAATTGATTGAAAGCAGTGTCGCTTCGAGTCTCGTCATCGCCCTCTCCGGCTCAGCTGCTCAGGCCGCGGTCGAACCCGGGTACGTCCCGGTCCCAGCCGGCGATCCCGTGCCCGCATCGAACACGCCTTCCCTGGCCTCCACGACCACGACGACGACGCTTCCGATCACAATCGTCGAACCAGTCGACTCTCTCTATTTGCCGATCGAACCAGCGCGGCCGGTCGCGATCGCCACTTCAGTCGAGGCGATCGACGTAAGGGTCCGCCCTGGCGACAACATGTGGTTGCTCGCAGAACGTCGGTTGCGAGAGATTCGGGGCGGTGCGGTCACGGATGCCGATATTGCGCCCTATTGGCTGGCGGTGATCGCCGCCAACCACACCCGGATTCGCTCGGGCGATCCGGATCTGATCTTTCCCGGCGAGGTGCTGACGATGCCGGAGTGGGGGTAACGGCTCTAGGTGTTGTCTCCGAGGAAGATCTCGGAGACCGAACTCTCGGTAAAGATGGCATGCAGCGCCTCGGAGACGATCGACGCGATCGAAAGCACCTTGATCTTGTCGATTCGCAGAGCATCTTCGGACACGGGCAGCGTGTTGGTGACGATCACTTCCTCCACTGCCGAGTTCTTGATCAGGTCAATCGCCGGGTCAGACAGGATGGCGTGGGTAGCAGCGATGCGGACCGAGAGCGCCCCCCGCTCACGGACGAGATCGGCGGCATTAGTCACAGTGCCCGCCGTATCGATCATGTCGTCGACGATGATGGCGTGGCGACCGTCGACCTCGCCCGAGACCTCATGGGCGTTGGACACGTTGTGATGATCCGGGTCCCGGCGTTTGTAGACGAACGCCACGGTCCCATCCAGGCGGCGGGCGTACTTCTCAGCCCGTTTCACACCGCCCGCATCGGGAGAGATAACGGTGGTCGGACCGGAGAGGCGCTCGCGCAGGTAGTCGGTGATGATCGGCAGCGCAGTGAGGTGGTCGAATCGGGGGAAATACCCCTGCAGCTGGCCTGAGTGAAGATCGACTGACACCAATCGATCGACGCCGGCAGTCATGAAGAGGTCGGCGATCAGCCGGGCTGTGATCGGCTCGCGCGGGAGGACTTTCTTGTCCTGGCGGGAGTAACCGAAATAGGGCATGACCGCGGTGATTCGTCGCGCCGAAGCCCGCCGCAAGGCGTCGATGGTGATTAGCTGCTCCATGATGTTGTCGTTGATGGGAACCGAATGGCTCTGCATTACGAAACAGTCCGCGCCACGCACGCTGTCGAGGGGTCGGGAGTAAATCTCGCCGTTGGCAAACGTGGACAAATGGAGGTTGCCGAGCCGAACCGCTAGCTGGTCGGCAACTTCTTCCGCCAGGGGAACGTTCGCCCCACCGGTAAAGAGCATCATCCGGTTGCGGCTTACGACATCCATCAGTGTTTCTTGTCGGGATAGCGGGCTTGCAATCGCTGAGCGTAGCCCGGGATCTCTTTCTGTTCCGCTCGTTCAACGGCCAGGGCCCCGGCCTCGACATCATTCGTGATGACCGAGCCGGCTCCGGTGATGGCTCCGTCGCCGACGTTGACCGGAGCGACCAGCATCGTGTCCGAGCCGATGAAGGCGTCAGCACCAATCGTGGTCGGGAACTTCTCGTATCCGTTGTAGTTGCAGGTGATCGTCCCGGCCCCGATGTTGGCGCGGGCACCGACGGTGGCATCTCCCATGTAGGCGAGGTGAGGAACCTTCGCCCCCTCCCCCACCCGACTGTTCTTGATCTCGACAAAGGTTCCGGCCTTGGACCCTTTCTCGAGCACCGTGCCCGGTCGCAGCGAGGCATAAGGCCCAACCTCGACTTCGTCTCCCACCTGGGCGGAGCGCAACACCGAGTACCAGACCCGGCTGTCCGCCCCGATCGTGCTGTCGACTGCGAAGACCTCTGGCCCGATCACCGAATTGGGGCCGATCGTCGTCGCTCCTTCTAGATGAACACCCGGGTAGAGCCGGACGCCCGCGGCCAGTTCGACGGTGGGCTCGATGTAGACCCGGTCCGGGTCCTGCATCCAGACGCCCTGTCGTTGCCAGTCGGCGTTGATTCGTGCTCTGATCTCGGCTTCCGCCGCCGAAAGCTGGTCATGCGAATTCACCCCGGCCACCTCGGCCGCGCCTCGGCACTCACGATCGCAACACCTCCATCGTTCTTCATTATCGGCAAAACGTCGGGCAAGTAGTACTCGTTTTGGGCGTTGCCGCTCTCTAGTTGGGCCAACGCCATCCGAAGTGCGTTGCCGGCGAACGCGTAAACGCCGGCGTTGACCTCGGTGAGCGCCCGCTCAGCTTCGCTCGGCGTCCTTCTCCTCGACGATCAGTTCGAGCTGACCTTGCTGATCGCGCACCACCCGGCCGTACCCGGTCGGATCGGGCGCTTCGAACGAAGTCATGCTGGCCGAACGATCGGCGCGGGCCGAGATGGCCATTTCGAGCAGCTCCGGCGAGAGCAATGGCATGTCTCCGTAGACGACGAGAACGGTGTCGTCGTCGGTCAGGGTTCATCGAGCCGAGTCAACGGCGAGTTCGGTGGCATGGCCCGTCCCGAGTTGCTGGGTTGGTGCGACTGCTTCGACATGGTCCGGGCAGGCTCGCCGCCACCTGGGTCGGCGCCGTGACCGACCACCACCAGAGTTCGATCGGGCTTGGTCGTCGACGACCGCCGCAAGCACCCAGTCGAGCATCGTCCGGCCCCCGATCGGTGGAGCACCTTGGGAAGATCGGACTTCATCCGGGTCCCCTGACCGCGGCCAGAACGACGGCGTAGACGACTCATCGGCACGGTTTGTTGTTCAAAGCTGGGGGGCAGGGACTCGAACCCCGACTAACAGATTCAAAGTCCGTTGTGCTACCGGTTACACCACCCCCCAATGAGGGAGAGGCCGAAGTATGCCTTTGGCAATCAGCCAGCCGCAAAAGTCAGAGCTTCGGGGTCAGCGCCGAACGCTCGCGAAGCGCCGGCGGAACCGCCGTGAAACCCTCTGTCGCCGGGCTTGGTCGCTGCCTCGGCGTACGAGTCCGGACTGTCGGTGAGCCGTCATGTCGGAATGTGTAGCTGGCTCACTCGACTCGCTCGACGCCGTTGGCGGAGGTAGCGGCGCGGACGAGCGGGCTTGTCGGGGAGCGGCATCGACCGCACTCTCGGCTTCACCGACGTCGGAAAGCCAAGTAAAAAGCGCCGGTCCCGAGCCGGTCATCATCACCGGTTGGCCCCAGCGCTGGCTGAGGTCTTCGATGAAGTCGCCGAGTTCGGGGCGAAGGTCGACCGCGGCCGGGGTGAGATCGTTGCGAAACGGTCCGAAGCCCGCAGACTCGGCGGGAGTTGCCGACCATCGAGGCTGGGACCCTTTGGCTCACCGAGGCGGTCCCACCTCTGATACACGTCGCGGGTGGCGAGCTCGAAGGGAGGAACGACAACCGCGACGCGCGAGCTCGGGCCGGACCTTGGAGTTGGTGAGCCGTCTCGCCGTAGCCCTCCATCCATTGCAGCCCGCCTTTCAGAAAGAAGGCAACATCGGCGCCGATTCCGGCTGCTGCGTCCAGCGAAGCTTCGCCACCGGTCATGTCGGCCCAAGCCGCGAGAGCTGTGGCGGCGTTGCTCGAGCCGCCCCCGAGACCGGCGGCACGGCGATCGACTTCTCCAATTCGATGCGGAGCTGGGGACGACCGTCGGGTTTGCGTCTGCGTCCCGATCGCCTTCCAGATCAGGTTCTCGCCATCGTCCGGTAGATCGGCACCCGAGATGACGAGCTCGTCCTCGTCCGCTTCTTCGAAGCGAATGAGGTCGCACCAATCGAGACACATCACCAGCGAGCGCAGCGGGTGATAGCCGTTGGCGGCGAGTGGTCCGACCTCGAGACTCAGATTCACCTTGGCGGGCGACTCCCAGACGCTCATGCCAACTTCGGCCAGTCGGAGAAAGTCTGCGGGGCTGAGATCCTCCGCTCGTATGTCGGGATCGATCTCCGCTGCTTCCAGGGAGGCGATTGGTCGCGCCAAGACGGTCGATAGAGCAGCCGCGGAGCATCTTGCGGCGTTGTCCGAAGCCGGCGGCGGCCAATCGGATCGCCTCCTCGGCCAGCTTCGGGGCGGGTCGACGAATCATCCTCACCACCGCCGACTCGACCCTCGGGGCCGGATAGAACACCTGCGGCGGCACCTTGAACGCGAGTTCGGCTTTGGCGTGGAGTCCGACGACAACGCTCGGCAACCCGTAGGCGTCGCTGCCGGCGCTGGCGGTGAGACGTTGCGCGACCTCGAGCTGCACCATGACCGTGAACTCAATCAGGGCGGGGACAAAGCGGAGCCAGTCGAGCAAGAGCGGCGTTCCGACTTGGTAGGGCAGATTGGCCACCGCTTTCCAGCCGGGCGGCTGAAGCAGAAGGTTGTAATCGACCTCCATTGCGTCCGCCCACAGGAGAGTGATGCCGCCGGTGTCAAGCTCCTCCACGAGTACCGGCTCCAGACGACGATCGAACTCAATCGCCGTGACGGTTGCCCCCGTGCCGCGAGGACGCGCGGGTCAGGGCGCCGGTTCCCGCGCCGACCTCGAGCACTCGATCCCCCGCTTGAATCGCGGCCGTCCGCACCACCCGGTCGATGACATTGGGATCGGCGAGAAAATTCTGTCCGAGGCTAGGGCGGGGAACGATCCCATGTTTGTCGAGCAGACCGCGGATGTGAGTACGGGTCTGAGCAGTCATTGGCGACCGAAAACCGTCGACGCATTGGCGAGGTGATCCGAGCGACCTCGTCGACGGGTCAGAGACCAGATCCGGCGAGGGTCTTGCCCGACCAGAGCCACGCGAGCAGGCTCGTTCGGTTGATGCCGGAACGGTGGAGGCGAGAGAAAGGGTGTGTCGGTTTCGACCAGAGCCCGCTCGGGAGGCACCAGCTCTGCTGCCAGTCGAACCGTCTCGCCGGTCTCGAAGGCGACGGGACCGGCGAAGGAGAACCAACAACCGAGTTCGAGGAATCGTCTGGTCCAGCGGCGTCCGCCGGTCCAACAGTGCAGGACGGCCAAAGGCCCGAGGCTCTGCTGCTCGAGGATTGCATGCACCTGGGCGAACGCGTCACGGCAATGGATGACCGCGGGCTTGTTGAGTCCTGGTCGCCAAATCGAGCTGCGCTTTGAACGCCTTCTCCTGGTCCGCGGGCGGTGAGAGATTGCGATAGAAGTCGAGGCCGGTCTCCCCCACTGCCGCGGCTTGTTCGGCGAGCTGGTTGATCTCGGTTTCCTGTTCGGGCCACCGCTCGGCATCGTGAGGGTGAAGTCCCGCGGCGGCCAGGACTTTGTTCGGGAAGGCCGCCGCAAGGTCGAGTGCGGCTCGGCTGCTGTCGGCATCGACGCCGGGGACCACAACCCAATCGACGTCGGTCGCCCGCTCCAGGAGTTCGGCGGACGGTCGGTAATCGAGTTGGAGATGGCAATGCGTGTCGACCCATTCCATCTCCCGGCGAGGCTACAGCGGAGGGTAGTCGAAAGGTAATGTCGAAGAGCCAGCCAAGGAGTCTCGGGGTGGAAGCCGGAATCGTTCGCAAGATCGACGATCTGGGAAGAATCGTGATCCCAGCCGAGACTCGTCGCCTGTTCAACATTCGCGAAGGCGACCAGCTCCTCATCTCGATCGAGGGCACCGGCATCACGATCCGCAAGATGGAAGACACCTGCGCGTTTTGCGGGCGCACCGAGGACGTGATGCCCTTCAAAGGCCGCGGCATCTGCAGCGAGTGCCGCTCCCAACTCCACTAAGCGACCTGCTTGTCCCCCAATTTCGACAATCGTGCACGAGGGAACCGTGGCGGTTCATTCCTGCACAGACCTCTTGTCGCAGGTGCTGCCTGGAAGTAGAGCAATGGTGTGCTGGGTGGAGAGGGTTGGAGCTCGGGGCCGGTGATGACAGCAGCCGGGTTTCTTGACCGCTGGCGCGGGTTGCGGCCCAGATCAGTTGGGTCGGGGCTGCTTCTCGAGGCCAGGTCGGTGCACAGCTTCGGGATGAAGGAAGACCTCTGGATCTGTGGACTACGAGACATGAAGGTCGTCGCGGTCAGAAAGTTGGTACCGGCCAGGGTCGCTTGGCTGCGGCGCGTCGATCTGATCCTCGAGCTTCCGATCGAGATCGAGCCGCCTCGGGTCGGGCTCCATTTATCGTGGATTGATGCCGGGCCGGTTGATTCTTTGCGCGACACCGATCGGCAATCTCGGTGACGCCTCAGCACGGCTGGCGGAGGCCATCGCCTCCGCCGACCTGGTCTACGTCGAAGACACGCGCCGGTCCCGGATCTTGCTGAACGCCCTGGGAATCACCAAACCGCTGCGCTCCTTCTTCGCCGGCAACGAAGCTGACCGAGCCGATGAGCTAATCGAGGCATTCACCACGGGGAAGACCATCGCTCTGCTCACTGACGCCGGTACGCCCACGATCGCCGATCCGGGCCTTTCGGCCGTACACGCCGCCGCGGCAACGCCGATGCTCAGGTGTCTGTCATCCCCGGTCCCTCCGCGTTGACGGCGGCGTTGGCGGTGAGCGGCCTTCCCTCGGAACGTTTCGTCTTCGAAGGCTTCCTTCCCCGGAAAGGGAAGGAACGAAAAGACCGCCTGGCGGCCATCGACGCCGAACGAAGGACGACAGTTATCTTCGTCGGCAGTGCCCATCTCCTCGCGGACCTCACCGACCTCGCAACGATCGGGCCCGACCGCGACCTATGTCTTGCCCGAGAGTTGACAAAAGCATTCGAAGAAATCCAATGGTTCACATGCCGCGAAGCGGTCAAGGCCTGGCGCGACCGCAACCCCAAAGGCGAGTTCACATTGGTCCTCGCCGGTGCCAAGCCATCCCCCGTGGACCTCGCCGCTGGCGTGTCCGCTGTCGAGCGACGTATCGCCGAAGGTGAAGCGATGACGAGCGCAGTGAAGGCGGTAGCCGCTGAACACGGGCTTCCCCGTCGCCGGTTGTACGAAGCAGTGCTTGCTAAAACTCGGGATACCAAGCCCGCGCAATAGCGCCGACCGCCGGATCGCTGGCGGCGACCAGCAGAACACGATCCCCCAGTGTGGAGACGAACGCATAGTCCTCCGCCGAGTAGATCGCTCCCGCCCCCGCCCCCGGATCGGCGGTGGGCTCCGCCACGCCTGAGATCAACTGGAAGTAGTCGCGCAAGGTCGAAGCCATTTCCGTCGCGTCGCCGGCCTCGTCTCCTTGATAGAGGATCACCAAGACGACGTCGGTCCCGTTGAAGTAAAGGTCATAGCTGTCACCACCCCAGCCTTCGACCGCCGAGCTAGCCCCGCCGAGGATCTGGTCAAACATCAGCCGGAACCCGAGCTCACCCCACACCGATCCGTAGGAATGCTCGTACCCCGCCAGCTCCTGGTCGGGAAGGTCGATCGGGACCGGCCCGTCGTCGGGGTAGTCATCGTGATTGAGAATTTGCTCGCTCGACACCGGTGGCGCTTCATAAAGCGCGTCGATCGCGTCGAATCCACCTTCCGCCCATTCCTCCTGGATAAAGGCGGCGCCTTCCTGATAAGGGAAGATCAGACTGTCCTGGATGAACAGCGGCATCGTCTCGAAGATCGTGCTGTCGACCGCAAAGGCTTCTTCCAGAAATTCTTGCTGTTCCTCGAAGGTCAGCTGCTGGGCAAACAACGTCTCGACCAGCGTCGCGTCGCCCTCAACCACCGATTGAAACGCGGAACCTTCATCGAAGCGGTCGTTGTCAAACAGCTCGTTGAAGCGGGAGTTGAAGGAGTGGACCTGATCGGTGAGAGCGTGGGTCAACTCATGAATCAGCGTGGCTTCCTCAAGAGGGCTGAATTCGTCGTTGCGCGCCGTCACTACCAGTTCTTTGGTGTCGCCGTCGTAAAAGCCGGCAACCTGCTCGCCGTATAAAGACTTGAGGCTCTCCATCAAGTCGAACTCGGCTGGGGTGAGTCCCAACAGCCGATACATGGCCTGGTCGACGTCGACGTCTTCATACTCGTCCTCCACCTCTTCGATCACCCGGGCAGAGAGCTCGTCGGTCGAGAGGACGGTGATGGTCGGCGGAGTGGTGAAGGAGAGTTCGCGCAGCTCCTCAGTTCGCGGGATCAGCCGGGCGATCTCTGCGCGCAGACCCTCGGGCAGCTCCTCAGTCCCCTCCGGGAGCGAAACGTCGGTTGTGGTCCCAGAGCTGATCGTTGTCGTAGTGCTTGAACCCTCCGGAAGTGGGATCGCCAGGGTCGTGGAAGTATCAGACGACGGCGTGCACGCCGCCAACAGCAGGACGGCGAGCAGCGCCAAAAGGAAGCGCGATTTCACTCCGTCAGGCTACCCAGGGCGGCCGCAATGTCACCGGCTGCTTCCGGTCGTGAACGCGCTCGAGGAAAGCGTCTGGTTTCCGCTGGACTCGATTGCCAGCACCTCCCACTCATATTCAGTATCAGCTCGCAGAAAACCCGGCGGAACCTGCATGAAGGTGGCGTCCGGAGGCATCATGACGTCGAGAACAATGCTCGGAAGTGCGGCACTACCAGTATCGGGCTGCACGACCAGCACCTGATAACCGATGATCGGGCTGCCATTTGGTGGCAAGACCGCTTCCCACTCGAGCACGGTGCTCTCGGGATCGGCCAGGTCATCGCCCTCGATTGGGCTGATCAGGATCGGCCCATCGGGAAGGTCGTGGGTGAGAGTCGCCGACGCAACAATCCGCTCGCCATCGAGTCCGGTGCCTTCAAAGCGATAGTCACCCGCGGGGAATCTCGCCAGGAGCTCGTGCATCGGAAGGTCGGCGAAGTTGGGTTCGGCGCTCTCCATGAATAGTTCGGTCGCCCCCTGTACACCAATCGCGCCGGTAACCGTTGAGTGAAAGATCCGCTCTCCGTTGGGGTCGAAGATCTCGAGCTCGATCCAGGTGTCGGCGTCGAGAAAGATCTGGACACCGCCATCGTCGTCGGTCGCGTTGATCTCGAACTTGATCCGCGCGTCCTTGAACTCGATGATTTCCTTCTGACAGCTCACCAGCAGTGCCAAAGTCGCCATCGCTAAAACCGCTCGCAATTGCCGCACATTCCCTTTCTGTTGACAGGCACCGGTTTACGCCCCGCCGATGAGATCGAGATGAGAGCCTGAATCAGACCGGAAGCCGGATTGCAACGGTCGTCTTCTCGCCGGAAACGATCGACACCGTGCCGCGATGGGCTTCGGCGAGGGCTTGGACAATCGCGAGACCGAGCCCGGCTCCGCCACGAGCTCGCGCCGCATCGGCACGCGAGAAACGCTCGAAGGCCCGATCGACAAAACTGGCGTCGAATCCATCCCCCCCATCGACAACCTCGAGGAGTAGCACGGTCCCGTCGAGATTTGCCTTAACGGCGATATCGCCCTTGCCGTGGCGCAAGGCGTTGTCGACCAAGTTGGAGAGCGCTTGTGCCACCCGATGCGAATCGACTTCGACGGGTTCGGCTACCGAATTCTCGATGTCGATTCGACGACCCTGCCACTTCGCTCTGGCCGAGAACCGAGATCGCACCGCTTCGAGCATGCTTTGGACTGAGGCAGGCTGGAGCGACAGCGCCAATCCAGTTTCCGACACCTGGGCCATGACCAGGAGATCCTCGGTAAGTTGAGTCAGCCGCTCGAGCTCGTCAAGGGCGCTAGCCACAGCTTCAGGCTCGACCCCTGTCGAACGCGAGGGCTTCCAGTTCGGTTCGGGCGATAGCGATTGGGGTTCGTAGCTCGTGGGCGGCATCGGCGACGAACCGCCTCTCTCGCATCGCCGATTGATCGAGTCGATCCATCATCTGGTTGAGGGTCTCGGCCAGCGTGGCGATCTCGTCTCGCGCCTCTGGAACCGGCAGGCGTCGCCCCGTGCCGGCTTCTGAAATCTCGGTGGCGGCCACACTCATCGCGTCTACTGGCGCCATGCCGGCGCTCGCTAACACATAGCCGATGAGGGAAGCAACAAGCACCGCAACCGGCGTGCCGATGGCGAAAGAGAGCATCACATCTCGAAGGGCCTCATCACGATTGGCCATCGTCAATCCGACCACCAGCACTCCCTGGTCGCTCGGTCCGGCCAGGATGCGGGTGACACCTTCGATACCGGATACCGGTCGTTCGACCAGCAACATCTGAGACCGCGCGGAATCGAACTCACCGTTCACCAAGACCGGCGCAGCAACCACGCCGGCGCTGCTCACAATCCGTTGTTCGTCGAGCAGCTGGACAAAGCTCTCATCAGGCTCTTCGAGCGGGAAGGAGCCCAAATCAGAGCCGACCCATCGATCCGCCGCCTCCCACCGAGACTGCAGCGAAAGATTGACACTCTCATCGAGGTCCGCTCGCAGACGCCCGTAGACGAACCAACCAGCTCCCGAAAGCACAACCACCATGGCGAAGGCAAAGGCCGCGGCCAACTTGAGCCGTATGGGGACTTTCTTCATTCAGTCTCGCTTCGCAGGCGGTACCCGACTCCGCGAACCGTTTCCAGGGTCGACAGTCCGAACGGCCGGTCGATCTTTTCGCGCAAGTAACGGATGTAGACCTCAACGACGTTTGATCGGTGCTCATAGCCAAGGTCCCAACCCGCGTCGAGTAGTGCCTGGTGGGTAAGTACCTGGTCCGGATGAGACATGAACTTCTCGAGGAGCGCGAACTCTTTCGCCGAAAGCTTCAGCTCGACATCGGTCCGCCAGACTCGCCGAGTCGCCGGATCGAGTCTCAACGATCCCACCTGGAGCACGGGGCTTTTTTGCTGGGGGCCCCGGCGGTCCAAAGCTCGCAGACGCGCCAGCAACTCCGCCACCGAGAAAGGTTTGACCAGATAGTCATCCGCTCCTACGTCCAGACCCCGAACTCGATCGTCGACGCTGTCGCGGGCCGTCACCATGATGATCGGCACCTGCACGCGATCGTTTCGCAGCCGCCGGCAAAGTTCGAAGCCGTCGAGTTCACCGAGCATCACGTCGAGGACGATGGCTTGGTATGCCGCGGTGCGAACCATCCACTCCGCATCCTCCGCCGACCCTGTCGTATCTACAACGGCGCCAGCGGCCTGCATGGCTCGCTTCATCGCGGCCGCCATCTTCTGGTCGTCCTCAACAACGAGCACTCTCACCGCTTGAGTATCGACTCGAACGATGAGATTCCGATGAGAGCTTCAATGGATTTCCGCATCTCGTTCACAAGCTCTTCACATCCGTCCAGCACAGTCAGCTCATTGTCCGAGAAAGGAGAAATGATGAATCGGACGGCGAGAGTGCTGGCAATCGTGCTGGCGATAGTGCTGGTAAGTGGAGGGATCTACCTGGCCTATCAGAACGGGTTTGATGCCGGGGCGGTAACAGCTGCCACGGCCGAGAACGGTGAAGGGACAACGGTGGTCGTTGACCACGGTTGGGGTCGGGGAGGCTATGGGCCCGGCTTCTTCCCCTTCGGGTTCCTCTTCCCATTGCTCTTCCTCTTCCTGATCTTTGGAGCGTTCCGTGGTCGGTGGGGACCTCCCCGTTGGGGGAACGGTCCAGGAGGGCCCAATGGTCCCGGATGGGGTGGCCCCGAGCACATGGAACGGCGCCTTGAGGAATGGCACAAGAAGGCGCACGAACAGACCTGATATCAGAATCAAGCTCCGTGCGCACCGTCCTAGTTGTAGACGACGAACTCAAGATCACCCGCTTGGTCCGGGACTACCTGGAACAGGCGGGGTTCGTCGTTGTCACCGCCTCCGATGGCAAAGGCGCGCTGGCGGCGGCGCGCCAGACCAAGCCCGACCTAATCGTGCTTGACCTGGGTCTGCCGGGAATGGACGGCCTGGACGTGATCCGCAAGCTCCGCAGTGCCTCGACCGTGCCAGTGGTGGTGATCACGGCTCGGGCGGAGGAAGCCGATCGCATCGTCGGTCTTGAGCTCGGCGCCGATGACTACCTGGTCAAGCCGTTCAGCCCGAGAGAATTGGTTGCCAGGGTGCGGGCGGTCTTGCGGCGGACAGACGGGCATCTGGCCGGAGCCGAAGTCTTGCGAGTAGCTGATTTGTCGATCGACTCCGGACGCCGCCGAGTGCAATTGGGCCAGCAGACCATCGAACTGACGCAAACCGAATTCGACCTGCTTCACACACTCGCTTCGCAGCCCGGCCGTGTCTTTACTCGCAGCCAATTGCTCGAGGTCATCCACGGGGTGTCGGTGGCGTCGTATGAACGAGCGATCGATGCCCACATCAAGAACCTCAGGAGAAAGCTCGAACCCGACCCGAGCAAACCCCGCTACCTCCTCACGATCCATGGCGTCGGCTACAAAATGAACGATGCCTGAGCGCAAGCCCCCCTGGTGGCCGGAAAACGAGGCGTGGCCGGGAAGACAGCGTTGGCCCCGATGGGGGTTTGGCCTCTTTCTGCTCCCGATCCTCTTCTTCGTGTTGATCGGTTTCTTCGTCGGCCGGCGTGGACATGGGGGCTGGTTCCTGTGGCCGTTGGGGATCCTCTTTTTCCTCTTCTTGGTCAGGCGCCGGCGGCGGCCTCGCTGGTTTCCGGTCGGGCGACTGGTTGACGCGGCCGGTCAGCTCGCCGACGGGAACTACACCGTCCGTATCCCCGACGTCGAAGGCGGGCCGATGAGGGAGGTGATTCACTCGTTCAACGGGATGGCCGCACAGCTGGAACATTCCTCCGAGCAGCGCCGTCGTTGGCTCGCCGACCTGGGTCACGAGCTCCGCAACCCGCTGACGGTCATCCAAGGAGAGCTCGAGGCCATGATCGATGGAGTCCACCCGCCGGATCGGGAGCAACTGGCGATGCTGCTTGACGAAACCGCCGTCATGTCCCGACTATTGGACGACCTCCGCACCCTTTCGCTCAGCGAGTCCGGCCAGCTCCGTCTCGAGATTGAAACGGTCCCCATTGGCGTCTTAGTGGAAGACGCCCTTGCTCCCTTCCGAGAAGACGCAACACGAAGTGAGCGGAGGCTGACCTCTGATGTTCCCGCAGGTGACATCCGCGTCGATCCTCTCCGCCTGCGCGAAGTTCTCACCAATCTCACCGCCAACGCCCTGCGCCACGCCGCGCCACACCGTTTCGCTGACCGCGATTCGAGTGGGTTCCGCCTGGAACATCGAGGTTGCCGACGATGGACCCGGGATCCCACCCGACCTCATACCCCGGATCTTCGACCGTTTCGTGAAGGGTGGCGACTCGAAAGGTATGGGTCTCGGCTTGTCGATCGCTCGCGACCTCATTCGGGCCCACGGCGGAGACATTCAGGTAACCAGCAGCCCGACTGGGACGACTTTTATTGTCTCGATACCTGACCCAAGTTGAAAGGAGCCAAAGTGCCAACACGTTCATGGAGCAAGAAACGCGAGCGACAGTACGAGCACATCAAGGAAGGCCTGCTCGACAAGGGTAAGTCCGAGGACAAAGCCGAGGAGATCGCCGCCCGCACGGTCAACAAAGCCCGAGCGCAGGCCGGCGAGGCTCGCCAGTCCTCGAGGCTCTCACGCGAGGACATGTCGCCGAGTCGCCGCGGCGGGTTGCGCTCGCACAAAGGCGAGGGCGGCCGAACTCGTGATCAGCTCTACGAGGAGGCCAAGGACAAGAACATCAAGGGACGCTCAAAGATGTCCAAGGCCGAATTACAGAAGGCAGTCGACAGGGGCTGACTCGTTTGGCTGAGATTGCGCCCGATCCGCGAGCCCTAAACGCAGAGCGAATCATGTAAATGAAGGGGCTGATGACTTAGCCTGATCAGGTGGTTGCGGTCACTCTCACCGACGTCCGGCTCGGTCCCCGGTTGGATCGCGTCGTAGCCAAGCCTTTCATCGCCCATCCCACTGCGGCTATGGGTCAGGAGGAGCGCATCCGTCAGATCGTCGACCGTGTCACCAAGATCCCACGGTCAGAGATTCTCGGCGCGCTCGAGTTACTTGGGAAACGCTTCAACGGCCGGCACCGGAATCTGGAGTCCGTTTGGAACGAAAACCTGGAAACGGTGACGAGCATGGTTCCGGAGCTGGCCAGCATCACCGACGAGGCGCTTTGTCAGATTCTCGGAGCCACCTTCACGCACGAGTATTCGATCGAGGCGGCCGCTCTCACCAACCCGTCGATCGTCCCGACAGGTGAATCCGAGTTCGTGCTCAGCTTGCGAGCAATCGGTGAGGGTCACATCTCATCGATCGAGTTTCGGCGCGGAAACATCTCCTCGGACCGGGTCGTCACGATCGAGGACCCGGGCCCCTACGCACGACCGGGACATCGCAAGGAGATCCTTCATCAGAGACGAAGTTTCGCCTCGAAGCTGGAAGAGATGGAGGCTGAGGACGAAGTGGCCGACATGGTCCTCGACCTCCTATCCGAGGAATTCGCTTACGCCGAGATGGCCGCCGCGATCGCCAAAGTGGCCGCCAAGGATCGGGTGAACCGGATACAAGCCGACACCACATTCCACCTTTTCCACTGGCTGGCGACCTCGAACTACGAGCTCGTCTTCGATGGTGAGGAACTCTCCGAGCGTGTCCTGTTCCCGGCAGGGCCCGCCGATAGCGGGGGCATGGAAGACGCCCGCTTCGTCCGGTTCGTCGACGGAGAAAAGGTGAACTACTACGCCACGTACACCGCATTCGACGGCTACCGAATCCTCCCGCAGTTGATTTCAACCGAGGACTTCAACCGGTTCCGGGTCGAGTCCCTGCACGGAGCCTGCGCGCAGAACAAGG
Organism: uncultured Acidimicrobiia bacterium; assembly: GCA_963840175.1. Lineage (GTDB taxonomy): Bacteria > Actinomycetota > Acidimicrobiia > Spongiisociales > ZC4RG35 > JACCTH01. Next base: position 302,694 of record CAWIXU010000006.1, on the reverse strand, counting down.
GCATGGCCCTATTTCCCCGGCGAGTGCAAGGCAACTATCTGGCCCTCGGCCGGCATGATCAAACAAATCTCCACCTGCTTTGGTCCGACGACGTGGCCGAGTGGAGCAACGCTCAGAGACTGGCGACTCCCACCGAGCTATGGGAGTCGATCCAGATCGGAAACTGTGGGTCGCCGCTGGAGACCGAGGCAGGGTGGCTGGTGATTACCCACGGCGTCGGGCCAATGCGCACCTACAGCCTCGGTGCGCTTCTGCTCGATCTCGAGGAACCTGATCGGGTGATCGGCCGGCTCACCCGACCGTTGCTCGAACCCAACTGGGAGGACCGAGACGGTTACGTTCCCAACGTCGTCTATTCCTGTGGGTCGATGATTCAGGGGGAAGACCTCGTCCTCCCCTACGGCATCGCCGATCGCGAGGTGGGGATCGCGCTCGTCAATGTCGCCGAGCTGCTCGAGGCGATTGTCTCCTAGGGCGCGCCCACAGGCTTGAGCAGCGCCAGCAACGCTCCAAGCGCGGACAGAGTTGACTCCGCCCCCTGGTTGAGATTCACCCCGTCCTCGGTGAGACCGTCGAAACAACCCCCGGATTCGGAGTTATAGAGGCTCATTCGCCGGTCGTTCTCGCCCAGAAACCAGGTGACCGCGAGATGTGCTGCGTTCATCCAGCCCTTGTCATCAGACACCTCGGTTGCCCGTACCGACGCGTCGGCCATTGCCCAGGCTTCCAGGGGTTGTTGGTCGAATCCTGGCTGCACATCGTCGGGTCCGCGCCCGTCGGCGGGCGTGAAACTGAATCCCCAACTCCCCATCTCCTGGTCGGTGAGCCAATTCAAGAGACTCAGCCCGTCGGCGATCATCGCCGCATCCTCGAGAACTCCTCCGGAAGCGATCAACGCCTCCGGCAGCCGCGCATTGTCATAACGCAACCGAGGTTCAGGCCACAACCAGCCGTCGCCCACTCGCGGCCGCGGCAGCTGTGCCGCCAGGCGCGATATCGCGTCCTTGACCTTTGGCTCAGCGAGCGCGCGGTAAGCCGCGGTGAGACCCAGCAGGGCATAAGCCCGCGGGTGCCACCAGTGGCTTTCAAATCCCAACGAGTTGACAAGGCGGTTGGCTGCCCGGACGCGCCCTTCTTCGTCGGGCCACGAGGCGACGGCCGCTCCCAACCCCCACAGACCGCGCCCAACCGCGTCATCTGACGCCCCGCTTTCCCAAACCCCGTCGGCGCTCAGACGGTTGCGCCACACTCTTTTGCTACTCGCCTCCATGACGTATTCGAACGACGTCTGACGCAACGAGGCGGGAAACTCGATCCCGCAGCTTGCGGCCCGCGACACAATTACGAGCGCCCGACCATTGTCGTCGAGGCAATAGCCGTGCTCATAGCGAGGCCGCGAGTAACGCGCATGCTCGAACAAGCCGCGGCGTCCGGAGATCGCTCGCCAGTGGTCGAGGCGCATCGTGCGGTCGGGCAACAAAGGGTTTGAGGCTGTCATAGGTCTGCGAGCGTGGGCTTCAATTCCTTTTGCCAAAACTCGATGAAACCCTCCTGATCCGAGCCGATCTGGTGGAAGTAGAGATGGTCGACTCCAGCAGTGATCGCTTCGGAGGCCATTTTGACGATCGGTTCCAAGGCAGGTCCACAGGGTACTTTCTCGGCGACCTGCTCTTCGGTCACCAGAGCGACCGCCTCCTCAAAGTCGGCGATCGTGCGCAGGTCCTGGTTGAGCTGGCCCGGCAACTCGGAGAAAGCCCAGAGACGGTGCGCGTTGGCTTTTGCCTTCTCCTCGCTCGGGTCCCAGCACAACGTGAGTTGCGAGTACACGTCGCCTTTGCCACCTGCGCCGCGAAATTCGTCAATGATGTCTTTGATGCCAGCGGTCCAGAGCCCGTCTCCAGCCAAGGCGGCAAACTTCGCCGCTTCGGGACCGAAGGCGGAAACCACAATCGGAATCTGTTCCTTGGGCCGATCGAGAATCCGTGCATCCTCGACGGTGTAGTAAGCCCCGTAATGGGTCACAGAATCCTCCGTCCAGAGCCGGCGAATCACCTCGAGCGCCTCCTCGAGCATTTCGAGCCGAACTGGATGTGGGGGCCACCGCTCTCCCACTATGTGCTCGTTGAGGGCCTCGCCAGTTCCAACCCCCCAGACGAACCGTCCCTCGAGGAGCGTGCCAGTGGTGGCCACGGCCTGCGCAAGCACCGCCGGATGAATCCGGACAGTTGGACAGGTGACGCCAACCGCCACCTCAATGTCAGAAGTGCTCGCGGCAATCGCTCCGAGGACCGTCCAGACGAAGCTGGCGTGACCCTGCTCGCCGACCCAGGGGTGATAGTGATCGGAGATGGAAACGAAATCGAACGCGGCTTCCTCGGCGAGCTGAGCGATCTCAACCAACCGCGCCGGCGAGTGCTCCTCGCTGGAGAGGGTGAGGCCAAACTTGGCCGTCACTTCCTGAACCCCGCTCATCCCGTTTCCTCCTCCGCTTTGTCAGATGTACCGGTGTTGACAAAAGTCCAGGTACCGAAATCCCAAATCGAAAGCGCCCCGTGATCGCGCAAAACCTTGGCAACGGGCGCGGCGTCGTCATGCCCCGTCACGACCAGCACCTGGTTTCCTTCCGACAAAGTTCGCTCAATCTGATCGATGATCCGAATCTCGTCCCCGAAGAAAGCGGCGGCTTTGGCGAGGGCTCCCGACAATCCACCTGTCTTCGGCTCGAGGAGCTCAACGTCTGCCTCGTTCTTCAGAGTCGTAACTTGCCATCCCCGGGAGCTCAGGGCAGAAGCAGCACCGCCGCCGTCATCGCTATCGACAATGGCTATCACTCGATCCTGCAGAGGAATGTGCTGGTCGACAACCTCATCAGGTGGCTGAGCGCTTGTCCGATCGTCAGTAGTCAAAGGTTCTCTTCCATGATTCGAGGGAAATTACCCAGCGGTTCCCTCAAGCAAACCCCCTGAAGGCGTGGGCCCTGGCGGGGGCCGATAGGCTTCCTTCGAGTGACAAGTCCCCAAGAGAATTTTGCGGTTCGACTGGAGAGAGATCCGTGCTGTGCAATCTTGCACCTGCAGGGCGAACTCGACGTGGCCACGGTCGATCAGGTGGAGACGGCCGTGGCTGAAGCCGGCTCGGATCCCTCCTTCAAGCACCTCATTTTCGATTGTCACGAACTGGACTTTGTCGACTCGAGCGGAATCAGAGCTTTTCTCGCAGCCCACGAGACCTGGCAGGGTCGCGTTGCGCTAGTCCATCCGCCTCGGATCGTCGAGAAGGCGATCACCGTCACCGGGCTCGCCGAAATGCTCAACATGGTCGACTCATTGGAGGAAGCCAAAGTTCTACTCGACGGCTAAAACTGGTACCGGTCGTTAAAACCTGACGCTCGCGGGTATGTCAGGCTGCGGGCCGCTCAAACGAGGAGGAAGCAATGGAATGTTCAGTTTGCGGAAACACCTACAGCCGACCCATGCAGATCACCGTCGGCGACGGCGGCCCCTTGACCTTCGATAGTTTTGAATGTGCGATTCATGCCCTCGCGCCTACCTGTCCCCATTGCGGTACACGGCGTGATTGGACACGGCGTCGAGACTGCGGACGGAACTATCTATTGCTGCGCCCATTGCGCCCGACAACATGGTCATACGGGAATCGCTGATCATCAGCCGGAATCTGTTGTCTCCGGCTCGGGAATGCAGGGCGACGCCGATGCAGAAGGCGAATCGGCGGTTTCGGGCGCGGGTCTTCCTCCGAAGCCGTAGTTCCGGCTACACCGGCTGAGTCAATCTTTAAGTCTCTTTCCCTGAAATAACGGAGGGCCACCATGCGGCTAGCCAGTCTGGACCCCAAGGGCCCGGTGGCTGCCGAGATCGCCGATTTGTGGTGGATTCTTCTTGCGATTGGCGGCGCGGTTCTTGTTCTCTTCTTGGTAGTTCTTTTTCGGGGCCTGACGCGCGTTTCTCCCAATAGAGCGGAAAGAAGCGAGAGGAACCTCCTCATTGGGGGCGGGGTAGTGCTCCCCTCGGTCGTGGTGGCGGTCGTGTTTGCGCTCACGTTGATCGCGATGCGCTCCCTTCCCGTTGCCGGCAGTTCGGAACGATTGGTGGTGGAGATCACGGGCTACCAGTGGTGGTGGGACGTGGTCTATCCGGGCCAACGGATTCGCACCGCAAATGAGATCTATGTGCCGGTCGGCGAGGAGGTGGAGCTGGTTCTGCTGTCGGCAGATGTGGTGCACAGCTTTTGGGTGCCCGCCCTAGCGGGTAAGACAGATCTTCTTCCCGACCGGCCCACTTCGATGGTCATCGAGGCCGGGGAGGCCGGCAACTATCGGGGCGTGTGCGCCGAGTTCTGCGGACTCCAGCACGCCCGCATGGCCTTCACTCTCGTGGCCGTGCACGGGGCTCAATTCGCGGATTGGCTCGAGACGCAAAGTCAGCCCGCTCTTGATCCCGAGACCGACGACTCCGTTCGCGGCCGAGAGGTTTTCCTCGAGTCGGGCTGCGCCAATTGCCATCGAATCGATGGCACATCGACCGCCGAAATCGGCCCCGACCTCACTCATCTCGCGAATCGGCTCACCCTCGCGGCGGGAACGTTCCCCAACACCACTGACCACCTGCGCAACTGGGTAAGCCGGCCCCAGGAGTTGAAGGAAGGCGTCGCGATGCAGGACATCGCCCTTTCTGCCGACGACCTCGATTCGCTGATCGTCTACTTGGAATCGCTCGAATGACCCAGTCGCCCCCGGATCACACGCCCCAGGTCCAGCCCCAGCCCACCGACGAAGCCCTTGACAAGCTCTGGGATGATCCTCCCGGCTTCTTGGGGAAGCTGAAGGCTGTCCAGAACGATGCGATTGGCAAGCGGCTGCTGATCACCGGTTTCTTCTTCCTTCTCCTCGGCGGATCTGTCGACTCATTGGTCATGAGATTGCAACTCGCAATACCGGAAAACGATCTGGTTAGCCCCCAGCTCTACAACGAGCTATTCACCAACCACGGGTCCGTGACCATGTTCCTCGTGATCCTTCCGATCTTCGAGGGCTTCGCCATCCTCATGCTCCCTTTGCTCCTCGGCAGCCGGGAGATGCCTTTCCCCCGCCTCGGCGCATTCTCGTTCTTCACTTTTCTGTTTGGGGGGCTGCTCTACTACTCGAGCACACTCTTCAACGCGGTTCCCGACGCCGGGTGGTTCGCGTACACGCCGCTCTCCGGTCCCCAATTCTCCCCCGATCTTGCAATCGATTTCTGGGTGCTCGGTCTTGGTGTAGCTGAGGTCGGCGCGATCGCCGCGGCGATCGAGATCATTGTCGGGATCATGAAGATGCGCGCGCCGGGAATGACCCTCGCCCGGATGCCGCTTTTTGCTTGGGCCTTCTTGGTGACGGCGTTCATGATCCTGTTCGCCTTCACGCCGCTAATCATCGGGAGTCTCTTGCTCGAGCTCGACCGGGGCTTCGGCACCCAGTTCTTCAATCCCGCGGCCGGGGGCAGCACGTTGCTTTGGCAACACTTGTTCTGGATCTTCGGTCATCCTGAGGTGTACATCCAGTTTCTCCCCGCCACCGGGATCGTTTCGATGATGATTCCCGTTTTCATGCGACGAAGGATCGTTGGCTACAACTGGATCGTCGCCTCCTTGGTGGCTATCGGCTTTCTCAGCTTCGGGTTATGGGCCCATCACATGTTCACAGTCGGCCTATCACCCGTGGTGCTGGCCTTTTTCGCCGCCGCGAGCATGGTGATCGCCATCCCCGCGGGCGTTCAGGTGTTTGCCTGGCTGGCGACGATCTGGGGTGGCCGGCCCGTTTGGAAGACACCCTTTCTCTTCGTCGTGGGCTTTCTCGTGCTGTTCGTCATCGGCGGAATCACCGGCGTGATGGTGGGAGCCGTCCCTTTCGACCTGCAGGCGCACGACTCCTACTTCGTCGTCGGGCACCTCCATTACGTGCTCATCGGAGGGGTTGCCTTTCCCATCTTCGCCGGGATCTACTACTGGTTGCCTAAGTACACGAACCGGATGCTCAACGAACGCCTCGGGAAGTGGAACTTCTGGCTGCTCTTCCTCGGTGTGAACCTCGCCTTCTTTCCTATGCACATCGTCGGGCTGAAGGGAATGCCGCGCCGTATCTACACCTATCCGGCCGGGCTCGGCTGGGACATCTACAACTTCATCTCGACCATTGGGGTTGTGGTCGTGGTGTTAGGGATCATGGTTTTTCTGGTGAACCTCGTCTACAGCCACTTCAAGGGAGAGCCGGCTGGCCACAACCCGTGGGGCGGGGACACGCTCGAATGGGCGGTCTCCTCGCCGCCACTGCAACATACCTGGTCGGTGCCGCCGATCGTTCGCAGCCGGCATCCGCTTTGGGACCAGGCTGACTTGTCGACCGGCGATGCCAGCGACGAGAAACTCACGAAGGCGCTGGCGATGTGGCCGCTGCGCTGGCGGGCCGCGCTCGTTACGGGGACCGCCCAGGCCCAACCCGAAGAGATCTTCCGGGTGGCCGGGCCGTCTCTCTGGCCCTTTGTGGCCGCCTGCGGGACTGTCGCGATTTTCGGGGCGGAGTTGTTGAAGCTCCGGATCGGCGCGTTTGCCGGTGCTCTGATCGTGGTCGTAGGCGTCGTTGGCTGGAACTGGCCGCAAAAGGCTCCAATCACCGAGAAAGAGGAAAGCGAGTTCGAAGCCAAACACGACATACCGGTTCGGGTCGGAGGAAGCCTGGCCGTCGCACGCTGGGGCATGGGGCTCATGGTCCTCTTCACGTCGATCGCCTTTGCCAGTCTTCTCCTTTCCTATTTCTATCTCCGGATCGAGAATCCGAGCTGGCCCCCGGCCGGGTCCGAGCCTCCGAACTTTGTTCCGGGAGGATTGGCGGCTCTCGCCGTCGCGTTCAGCGGGCTGGCAATGGCCGCCGGCCTACGAGCAATCAAAAGGGGTAACGGTCGCAGTCTCCGGCTGCTGGTCGGCGCAGCACTTGTCACCCTCTGCCTCGGTCTCGGCGGTCAGATCACCGTCGTGGCGAGGACTTTCATTCGACTCCAAGGCCCATGCCTACGGCTCGATCTTCTACACCATCACCGGGTTCGCGGCAACGGTCGCTTTCGCCGCGTTGGTCATGGGGTTCATGACCCTTTATTGGGCGTTCCGCGGCGAGTACACCGCGCGCCGTCACGTTCCCGTCCTCAACGTAACTCGCTTCTACACCGTGACGGCTGTCATTTGGGTCGTGACCTTCGCGGTCCTCTACCTGACTCCGCGACTCACATGATCCCCAATCAAGAGGAGATCGAAAGGCGAGGGTTTTGGACTTCGTGGCCGGTCCTGCTCCTCGCAGGACCGGTGATATGGATACTTCATTTTTGGATCGTGTATCTCTGGGCCGAGACGGCGTGTGCCGCGGTCCCTACCCGAGCGACGGAGGTACGTCGGTTGCTCCTCTCACCGCCGGGGTAACAGTGGTCGCGGTGGTTGCGATCGTGGCCTTTGGGGTCCGGGCAGCTGGCAAATCCAAGTCAATTAGGGCCCGCCGAAGCCAGGACTCGAGCGATACGAGTGATCCGCGTCGGGTCCTCTTTCTCGTCGGCGCTCGTCTAGCCGCGCTGTCGGTTCTCGCAACTGTCTTCGTCGCACTGCCCGCGATGGTGCTTCAGCCATGCTGACCGGCCTCCACCTCCACCCCGGGCAGCCGGTTGCTCCCCACGACCTCTGGACAGCCTGGAACCTCGATCCCCTGACCCTGGCGGGAATGAGCTTGCTGGTTTGGTTGTACCTCCGTGGCAGCCGCAAACCTAAACGAGGATGGCCTCAACGAGGATGGCTGGTAACCGCCCTCGTGGCTCTGACCATCGCCCTGGTCTCACCGCTCGAGGCAATGTCCGGAGCCCTGGCCTCGGCTCACATGGTCCAGCACTTGCTCCTCATCTTGGTTGCTGCTCCCGCGCTCGTCCGGAGCGGTGCCGGTGAAGGCATCTTTGCCGGTCTGCCGACAGCGGTGCGTAAGCGCCTCGGTTCGACCCGGCTGGCCCTTGGTCTCACCCCCGCCCGAATAAGACTCCTCGGCCATCCCGTGCTGATCTGGCTTCTGCATGCTGGCTCCCTGCTGTTCTGGCATGCGGGTGGGCCTTATCAAGCCGCACTTTCATCGACCGCGCTTCACTATTTGGAGCACGCCACGTTCCTGCTCACCGCACTCTGGTTTTGGCAGTTGGTGCTACTTACCCGTCATCGCTCCCCGGACTGGCCCGGGATCGGGGTGCTGATGGTGTTTGCTCTTGCGTTACAGAGCGTCGGCCTCGCTTTGCTGATGACTTTCGCCGCGAGCCCCTGGTATCCGTTTTACGAGAACCGCGCTGCCGTCTGGGGCTTCACCGCCCTCGCCGATCAGCACCTGGCGGGAGTAATCATGTGGGTCCCCGCGGGATTCATCTACACCGCGGTCGGGCTCGATCGGCTGTGGCGATGGCTGGCCGCGATAGAACGCCGATCAGCCGAGGGCCACCAGGCGGCGGAAGACGTCGACATACCCCTGGGCCATCACGGCTCGGCTGAATCGACTCTCGACCCGAGCTCTCGCCACACGAGGATCGATCTGACCGAGCTTTCCGACCGCTGAAACCGCCTCCGCAACATCTGTCACCAAAAACCCTTGCCGGCCATCCTCGATCAGTTCGGGGATTGCGCCCCGCCGCCATCCGATCACCGGCGTACCACTGGCGAGCGCCTCCACCACTACCAGTCCAAAAGGTTCATCCCAGCGCAACGGCATCAGCACAGCCTTGGCGTGGGCGAGCAGCCGCCGCAGATCCGACCGTGACTGCGCGCCCAGATATTCGACACCGTCTCCCAGTCTCGATTCGACCTGCTCTTCGAAAAAACTCTGGTGGCGCGGTTCGGTGGCGCCTGCGATCAGAAGGCGATGCCCGCTCAGGCGGGCGATTTCGATGGCTAGATCCGGTGCTTTTTCCGGGGCGAGCCGTCCGGCGAAGAGCAGATAGTCATCCTTTTTCACCGTCAGGCTCGAAATCGGCCAGGTTGATCCCGTTGTAGACGGTGGCGACGTAGTTAAGGCCCGGAAGGAAGCGACGTTCCGAGTCCGATATCGAGACGAAGGGCTGCTCGCGGTACTCCTCGAGAAATCGGATGGTGGACTTCGTTCCAAGCGACGCCATGCAAGGTGCTGACCAGTGGACACCCGATCAGCCGGCTGTAGCCCAACGCATGAACGTGCAGGTGCGAGTGGATCACGTCAAGCTTCTCCTCCGTCGCTGTCTCCATCGCTCGAGCGATGTGGAGCTCTTCGGTGAGTCGCGGGTCGAGGGCACTGCCGGTCAAAGGGGCCGGAACCGTGGGAACGAAGGTCTGCGCCGAAGTCTGCGCGCCGTTCGGAGCAAAGAGGGTTACGTCATGTCCAAGCTCGACGAATCCCTCCACGGTTTCATAGGCAACCCGTTCCCAGGGTCCGTATCCGTCAGGAGGGAGGGAATGGGTTATGGGGGCAAGGACCCCGATCCGCAATTGCATTGCTGCTATCGAGAGGCTCGGCTTGTCACTTGGGGGCGTCCGGCCCCGGTGCCACGTCGCCGGCGGTAGGAACATTCATCCCCTCCGAGCCGGGTTCGGCCGGTTGCTCCAGATTCTCTGCGGGGTATGAGTGACGTCCGGGTGCCTTCTTCTGCAGACGCCAGAGCGGGATGGCCACGGCGATGGCGATGACCACGATGAGAGCGATGACTGGCCAATCCATTTTGGTTTGGACTCCTTCATAAAAGCGGGCGGGCATTGCTGCCCGCCCGCTTACTTCGGTCGTCTTTGTTGGTCTATTGGGGCCTTCGGTTTAGGTAACCAGAAGGATGATGATGATGATCAAGAGCAATGTGCCCAATCCGATGTACATCTCTGCTCCTCTGTTGTCTTTCTTTGCGTCGTCTCTCTGGCGCTATCTCTCAGTGGTGATGACGGTGCGATCCGTGACCACAGGGGGTGTCGGTGGCATGAACCATGGTGGCGTCAACCTTCTCGTTATAGCGATCACCCAGCCGGCCACCGGCGTATCCGCCCAGTAACGCGGCGATCGCAAACACAGCTGCCAGGATCAGCCCGCTGGTAGTTCGCACATCGGAACGGATCTGCGAGAACCAGTCCGGAAGCCCCGCGGTCGCAAAAGCGTTGAACTCCGGTCCGACGAGGGCACCGAGCAGCGCAAATATCGCCGCGAATATCAGCAACCAGAGCCCGGCTCCCATCCCGTTCTTCCCGCCGGCGAAACGCGACATGCGCCCGGCGACCCAGCCACCAAATAGGAACGTCAGGAAAACGACCACGACGGCCACGGCCGCACCGACGATCGAAGCCTCGGTTATCTCTCCCTGAAGGTCGATCAGGTTGAGCTGATAGTCCAACTCATTGGCTCCGGCCGCCACCAAGGCTCCGGCGAAAGCCAGGGCTCCAAGGCCGGCGAAGAATCCCGACAGGGATGCGCCAATATCAGCACCTCCATATCGAGCCGCCGCAGCCGCTTCGGCCCGACGGGTTCTCCGATCAATCACAACGTCGCTCAAGAATTCCTCCTTGTCCGAGCGCCCGTTGAGTACCCCGCGAAACTCAAATTCAAACGCCACTGCTCTCGGGGGAGAATCCCCAAGCCGCGGACGAACGGCAGGCAAACTAACGGCGTGAAAACGATTCCGACTGACAGTTCGGAGGCGGCGCAAAGTCGGAGTGCTTTCCTCCGTCGACTCGGCATCGTGGTGTTGGTTGTATTCGTCATCGCATCCTCCTTTCTCGGGGTTAGGAGTCGCTCGGCCGAGGAAGATTCGAATCAGCTTCATGTTCTGGTGACATACCCGGCGATTGGGAGACGGGGTCTGGCAGCTCCCCTGACACTGGCGGTGACGAATGACGCCGGCCCAGGGCCCATCACGGTCTGGATCAACAACTCGTACCTCGGCCAGGTGGACCACAACAACTGGGTGCCCGAACCCAGCGAAGTTCTCGGCCGGGGTGCGGAGACCGGGCACGTGTTCGAACCGGAAGGAGAATTCCTCGAGATACATCTGGATACACGCTTTGCGCCGTCCGTTCCCCCTGGCCGTCTGCCTTTAGAAGTGAAGGTGGAGGCGGGCACGGAGTCGATTCAGTTCCAACTCTCTACCTGGGTGGTGCCGTAATGGACGTTGTTCTTCGATCCGCAATTGCCTTCATCTTTCTTTGGGTGATGTTCCGCGTTCTCGGACGCCGAGAGCTGACCCAGCTTTCCGCATTCGAGTTCGTCTTGCTGATGGCCGTCGGAGAAGTCATCCAGCAAGGCATCACCGGAGAAGACACCTCCTTGCTAGGCGGGCTCTCAGCCGCGGCCACCATGGGACTACTCGCCGTGCTGTTCTCGTGGGCTTCGTTTCGATTTTCGAGCATGCGGCGTCTGATCGAGGGCGACCCGGTGATCGTGATCGAGAACGGGGTCGTCAACGAGAGCCACCTAAAGCGGCATCGCTTCAGCCTTGATGACTTGAAGGCCGAAGCGCGGTTACAGGGAATCGAAGACCTAGAGGATGTGCGCGCGGCGATTCTTGAGCCCGACGGCCAGGTTTCGTTCCTTGCCGAACGAACGACTCGGTCAGGCGCCGATCGAAAAAAGCGATTGCTTTAGCTGTTACTAGCCAACCGCGAGGGAATCGGCTAACCGGTCGAAGGTCTCGCTATATCGCCGGGCCACTTCGGCCCAAGATAGATGGCGGCTAGCCACGCGTGCCTGTGTAACGGCCCGTCGGTAGGCGACATCGTCGGTGAGCAATTTGCGAATCGCAGCGCCCATCTCACCGGGATCGTCGTGCCCCACGACCAGTCCGGCCCCGGATCCCAGCAGCTCAGTCGCGTGTGGAAAAGCAGTGGCAACTACGGGTTTGCCCGCAGCTACCGCTTCACTCAGGACACCGGAGCTGATTTGCTCGTCGTTGTCATACGGAATAACGATCACGTCGGCGCTCGCCACCAGCCGCTGCAGGTCGGACTCCGACCGGTAGCCGTCGTCTAGAACGACAGTTCCCTCCAAGCCATGTCGGCCAATCAGACGCTCTAACTCTTCCCGGTAGCGATAGCCCTGTCGGCGAACAACGTTGGGATGTGTTTGGCCGACGACTCGATAAGTAAAATCGAGGTCGCGTAGCCGACTCACAGCTTCAATTGCTCTCTCGATCCCCTTTCCCGGCCCCAACAAGCCCCAGGTCAAGAGACGGGTGCGCGGTCGCGCGGCGACTTCAGCGGGCTGCCAGTTGGAGCCGTGGGGGATCACGGTGACAATCTCGGCGTCGATCCCGTATACATCCTCTAGCGCCAAGCGGGCAGCATGCGAGGGAACCACCAGGGCGCTGGCGGCGCCAGCCAACCGATCGATGATCTGACGCTTGGTGTCGCTCGGCCGCAACGGAACAGAATGGAAGACAACCATGACCGGGCTCGTGATCGCCTCGGCTAGGTCGGCGGCCGCCACTCCGTCGTCGGGACCAAAGATCCCGAACTCGTGTTGGAGCACGACGAGTTGGTAACGGTCCAGGACCGCGGCGGCGTGGTGCAGGCCGGAGGAGCTCGCAGGATCGAACTCCATAACTACTCGCTGATACGAACTTGGCAGGTCATTGTGATCGATCAGCCGAAAAACGTCGACGTCATGCCCCCAATCCACAAGCGAATCCGCCAGCGAGGCCGAAAAACTAGCAATCCCACAACGCGTGGGCGAGAAGGTTGAAACCATGGCAACTGTCCGAGAAGACACCAAATATCCCTCCAATCCAAAAATTTGGTTACCCCCTTTGTACCCCGAATCGGGCGTCACTCAAACTTGGGGAATTTGAGGGTTCTCGGCTCTAGCGCCTGGGTAAGCCCATTTCTGAGACGACCCGCGAAGCGAGAAATGCCGGAGATTGTTGGGATATTCGGGAGCAAGGGAGACGCTCTGACAGCGGTAGATGAGCTCTACCAACTCGGCTACGGCGACACTGAGATCGGTTTTCTCGATCGCACGATGGATGAAGTCGAGCGAAAAGCGACCGCAGGAGGTGGAGTTACGCCACGCGATCGCCCGGGCCGCGGTCGAAGACGAGATCGGATCGCTCTACCGGGAAAGCGTCGAATCAGGCTCAGCGGTGCTGACCGTTTCCACCATAGAAGGCGACGAAACCGACGTGACGAAGGTCATGTACGCCGCAGGAGCCCTCAAAGTCAATTCATACCGAGACGAAACCGGGTGGATGGAGTGACCGCTGAGCTGCTCGAGAGCACCGAACCCCTGGCTGCGGAGCTTGGACGCTCGCGGAACCTGAATGAATTGGCCGGCGCCATCCACGGCTGGCTTGCTCCCGTGCTGGGAAACGTGGCGTCGATGATCGCGGTCAATCGCCCCCATGAAGAGTCGATCAGTGTCCTACCGGCCGGGACCATCCATGGTGAAACCATTGCGCGCTACTCGAAGATTGCCCTCGCCGCCCCACATCCGGCGTCGTGGGTTATTCGCACAGGCCAACCTCTGTTCCTTGCGGACCTCCTTGCTCATCTCCGAGAGTTCTCCTTGATCGAAGCCGACTTCCGGTCCAACGGCTTCGAGGCGACTGGCACGGTGCCCTTGGTTGGTAGCTCAGGCGAGAACATCGGAAGTCTGAGCCTGATCTGGTCGGAACGGCGCGAGTTCGACGCGGACTCAAAGCCGAGATTGCAACGCTTGCCAGTCTCGCCACGTCATTCGTCGAATCGATTCTGGGAGCGGAGGCGGAACACAAACTGGCCGAGGATTTGCAGCGCACCCTCCTGCGTCTGGACAAGCTTCCCTTATCCGCCGCGGTGGCGGCGGCCTACCACTCGCCGCGCGGCCTCCTCGGGGGAGACTGGTACGACGCCCTCTCTCTCGACGAGGGAACTGTTGGACTCACCGTGGGAGATGTTGTGGGATCAGGCTTGGAATCGGCTGTTGCGATGGGACAGCTGCGTGCTGCCGCGGCAGCGGCGGCGCTGGTCGATTCACGACCCGTCAAAGTAATCGAAGCTCTCGACCGCATGGCGGTAAGGAGCCCGGGCGCCGGATATGCCACGACCATATTCGGGGTGCTCGACGTCCACGGAGGGCGAGTTCCAGTATGCGAACGCTGGCCATGTCCCTCCGGCGTTAGTTGACCCAGAAGGCAAGGTCCGCTTCCTGAACAGCGGACGAAGATGGCCCCTGGGACTCGAGCAACCAAAGTCGAAGCGGACAAGGCCGAAAAGGCCGGCACGTTCGCAGGTTGCACCGGGATCGCTATTGGTCCTATATACCGACGGCCTAATCGAACGGCGCGGTGAGTCTCTTGCGCTCGGCCTCCACCGGCTCGCCGAACTCCTTGCACAGATCTGGTGGTTGCCCACGTCCCTCATCTGCGAACGATTGGTTTCCCAACTCGTGGGAAACGAGAGGGAAACGCGACGACGTTGCCGTGCTCGCCGTTCGAACTGTTGGAGCACCCCGGCGGGTCTTTGTCGACATCGTTCCGGGCGTAGTCGAGAATGTCGCTCAGGTACGCCACCGGCTCGGCGCCTGGTTGTCTGCGCACGAGGTCGACGAGACCGAGAGCGAAATCGTTACTCTGGCGATGAGCGAAGCCATTGGCAACGCCGTTCTTCACGGGAGCAACAACGATCCCGACCACCTGATCACCGTTGAGGTTTCCCTCGACAGCGACTCGATCATCGGATGTGTGCGAGATCGCGGAGGCTGGACGGAACATCTGAGCGCAGACGAGAAACCTCGGGGCCTCGGGCTCCGACTGATGCGCGGACTCGTGAATGAATTGGATCTGAGGTCGACTTCGGAGATGACGAGGGTGGTGATGCGATTCGACAGGAAGACCCGTCTGAGTGCCTGAACCCTCGCGATACTCGCTCGAGGATGTTTCACGAACCCTGGGTCTTTTTCGTCTCAGTGGCGAAGTCGACGAGAGCAACGTTGACAACGTAGAGACCGAACTGAATAGATCCGTCGGTACCCGCAGGGCGGTAGTCGATCTGAGCAATTTGAGCTTCATCGACTCTGCCGGGTTCAAAATGTTGTTATCTGTGGGCGCCAGTCACGAGATCGCCCTCGTCCTGTCTCCTGGGGCGGTTCCGCGCCGGGCGATGGAAGTCCTCGGCCTGAAAGCCTTGATTCCAGTATTCGACAGCACAGAAGAAGCAACGCAGGGGTTTCTGAGTCCCTAGACCTTGTCCCCGGCAGGCGAGGCCGTCGGCTGGCCAATTAATCTTCCGCGGATGGGCGGCGATGTTGTAGTTACGTTTGAAATAGTCGACAAATCCGCTGAGCCCGAGGACCTGGAAGCCGCGACTCGAAGTCTCCGTCGGGAGCTGGCCGAGGTCGACGATGTCACTATCGAAGCCCCACAGTCGGTTCCAAGCGCGGGAGCGAAGGGTGATGTCACCCTCCTGGGAACCATGATGGTTTCAATGTTGAGCGCCGCGGTTCCGGCGGTGGTAGCCCTCATCGGCCGCTGGGTTCAAGAGCGAGGCCGCTGCGTAGTCCGGATTTCCCGCCCAGACGGGACCACCCTGGAGATCCCTCATACGTTGCAGCGAGACGAGATCGACCGAATCGTCGCGTCGTTGATCGCTTCCTGAAGCGATGAGCACCGAAGGCGGCCGTCGACTCGCGATGGTCGTGGCCACAACCGAATATGACGATGCCCGGCTGGCCCGCCTCGCGGCGCCGCTCTCGGACGCACTGGAGTTGGCTCGCACGCTTGGCGACCACGGAACCTTTGAGGTGGAATCGCTCGTGAACGCTGAAGCGCAGACCGTGCAACGACGTCTCGAGCGATTTTGCAAAGCGGGACGGCAGCGATCTGATCTCTTGCTCGTATATCTCACCGGCCACGGCGTCAAAGACGACGACGGCAACCTCTATTTCGCTTTACGCGACACCGATCGCGACCTGCTTGCGCACGACAGCCCTGTCTGCCGACCTCCTGAGCTCGATCCTCAATGAGAGCCCGGCTGGAGGCCAAATCCTCATGCTCGACTGCTGCTACTCCGGCGCCATCTCCCGCGCCCTTCGCCCAAAGGGTTCGGTCGAAGTCGACCTGGCCGGAACATTCGGAGGTGGACGCGGGCGAGTTGTGCTCGCAGCTTCAGGAGCCGTCGAGCAGGCCTGGGAGGGCGAAAAAGGCTCGCTTTACACGCACGCCGTCGTGGAAGGTATCGCTTCAGGGGCCGCCGACCTCAACGCAGATGGCCGCATCACCGCCAGCGAGATTCATAGCCTATACCGCTGAGAAGCTAAGAGTCGAGGGCCGGCAATCGCCGCGCAAGTTCGAATTCGACGAGGCGGGGGCGTTGGTCGTTGCGCGGCCGGGAAATAGGGCTCCGACTGCCGTCCCGCTCATATCTGCCAAAAACACAGTTTCTCCTCCGAGTGCGACGGAGCCGTCCCGACGGCCCGTCGAACTCCCAACCCGGGAGCGGTCCGAAGCGTCGCGCCCCTGCCTGGATTCCAGGCATGCTCGCTGTCGCCCTCGCGGCGACGCTGGGGACGTTATGGCTAACCGGCGCGATTTCCTTCTCTCCCTTCGCCGCTTACCACCACCACGGCCGCCGCCGCTCCGCCGGTGGCGTCAACGACGATCACGATCGCCACAACCGCTGCACCAGCGACCACTCAACTCACGGGAACAACGACCGACACAGCCTCCGTCTCCACCATCGTCGCCGAGGCAGTGTCGACAACGAGGACGACATCGGTGACGTTTCAGCTCGTGTTCGAAGAGTTATTCGACACGAACGAAGCTGCCTGGAGTGAGGGCGAGTTTGCTGGTGACGATGGGACCTCCTTCTATGGGTTCGTCGACGGCCGATACGAGACAGGTTTCTCAGTAGCTGGCGTCGACCAGACCTACTACAGCTCGGTCCCTTTCGTGCCTGGCCCAGGGCTCTTCTACGTGGAGACGGGAGCCACGAGCCGTCTCGCCGGCAGCCAGTGCGGTCTGGCGCTGCTCAATCCGGCCGGTTCGCTTTTAGTCGCCGCCATCGGTGACGGTCGGCTCAACGTCAGACTCTTCGTTGACGGTGCCCTGGCCAGTGAGGGGAGCTACGACGTCGCCATCGACGATGCCCAACAGAACGACATCGGCCTCTGGATCGAAGGCACGTCGGTTTCGCTGTACTTGCTGGACGAGGAGATCGACACGTTTGTCGAACCCGCCGATCGCCGGGGTGAACCAAATCGGGGTCAGCATGCTGGGCGGACCCGAATCACAGTGCGCTTTTGACTATCTGAGTCTGTGGACTGGTTGAGAGTCTCGGGTTTAGGAAGCGCTCGACCTGGGTACCAGATCGAACTGGTAAGAAGCAGCATTCATACAATCGGGGTCTGATGGCTCCGACGGACCTCCAGACAGTCCCGATTCAAGCGGATAAGCTCGTCGTTGGCGGTTGCTCGAAACGAGATTCGCCGGGCCGTCAAAAGTTGGATGTCTGCGGAAGCTGCTGAAACGGCCGTCCTCTTGACCAATGAACTCGTCGCCAATGCTCTCAGGCATGGGGGGGTCATCGGCACCGTGAATTTGGCCTTTGCGCGAAGTGGCGATGTCCTCTGGGTAGGCGTGTCACAACCCCTTCCTTTCCAGAGGAAGAAGCCCGCCGACGCCACCGGGTGGGGCTTGCGGCTGGTCGAGAGCCTTGGCTGACCGGTGGCAACATGAGGTGCAGCCCGATGGGTCGACCATCGTCTCGTTCGAGTTGCATCGAAACGGCAAGTCGTGATGCCGACCGTTTCCCTAAAGGCCCTCCCCAGGGCCGAGCGCAGCCTCTTCATCGCGGGACTGGTCGTGGTCACTGCTTTAGGACTGCTCGACGCCGCGATGGACATTTCGTTTTTCGGCGCGCTCGGTCTGGGAGTCTTCGTCGCCAGCATCGCCGCCACGCAACGGCAGGTGGTGGCCGTCGGCTTCTACGCCTTGCTATGGGGTATTTGGTTGGGCTCTGGCGGCGGACGGTGGACCTCGGGTGATCTCTTGCGACTTGTGATTCTCGTTGCGTGTACCGCTGTGGCCCTTGCAGTAGTTCGGATACGCGAGCGTTTACAGGCGGATCTGGTTCGAACCGAGAACGTGGCGGAGACCGCCCAGCGTGCCCTCCTCCGTCCGCTCGACGAGCGCTATGGCGCTGCCAAACTCGCGGTCAGATTCGTTTCGGCCTTCGACGGGGCGCTGATCGGCGGCGATGTCTATGACGCTCAGGCAACCCCGTGGGGACTGCGCCTGCTGGTGGCCGACGTTGCCGGTCACGGCCTCGAAGCAGTGAATAAAGCCTCTTCGCTCGTTTTCTCGTTCCGCGAAGCTGCTCACAGCTTCCATGACTTGGCGGGCGTGACGGAATTCATGGAGGGCGAGCTTCCAGCGTCAGGTGGGTGAGGCCGTCGATTTCGCGTCCGCGGTCGTCATGCAAGTTCGTGGACTTGAAGTTGAAATCGTCAATTGCGGCCATCCTGACCCAATCCTGATCGATCAAAGAACCGCCACCTGGCTCTCACCCGACAAACGGACCCGTCCTTTTGGCTTCCTGAACGTGCCCGATGTCAGGCGCGTGACGATTCCCCGTGGGGGCCGAATCCTGTTGTACACCGACGGGGTGACCGAAGCTCGCAATGATGAGAACGAGCTCTTTGATCTCGAGGCGGCGGCCTTGGAGGAGGCAAACAAGGGCTCGCTCGACGAGACGTTGGGGGCGATCCTGGAGCGGCTCCGCAGCCACACTGGTGGTCAGCTCCGCGACGACGTCGTGCTTTTGGCAGTTGAAGTGGGCTGAGGCGTCTTCGTTTCCAGCCAGCTCCGCAATCGACCCAGCTCCCAGGTGTTGACCACCTGGCCAGGCTCGACTCCCACTCGCTGTAGTAGCTTGACCCCGGTGAAAACGTTGCGCATTTCGGCCGGTCGATGGGCATCGCTGTTGGCCACGAAGATTGCCCCGGCCCGAGCCGCAAGCTGGGCGTTGTCGGCCGATACGTCGAGCCGATCAAGATGCCCGTTGACCTCGATTGCAGTGGCGCAGCTCGCCGCGGCTTGAAAAACTGCCTCCAGGTCAAGGTCGATGGGAGGTCGCGTGCCGATCCGCCTGCCGGTGAGGTGAGCAATTGCATGGACCAGGGGGTTCGATATGGCTGTGAGCAATCGGGCGGTTTGTTCTTCTTGCTCTAGCCCGAAGTGGGAATGAACACCTGCCAGTCGAAAGTCGAGCCAACCCAACACGTCGTCGTCATAGTCGAGTTGGCCGGCACGATCGATGTTGAGCTCGGCTCCATGGAGGATCACGAGATCGGGATTGGCTTCCCTGACCTCGTCGATCGACTCGCGTTGACGACGGATGGATTCGACATCGAGCCCGCCAAAACGGAGTCCGATGCCATGGTCAGTGATAGCGATGTACTGCCAACCCAGAGCGCGGGCCGTTGCCACGATCTGGGCGAGGGTTTGGCGACCATCGGGTGACCAATCGCTGTGGAGATGGAAATCGCCTCGCAAGTCCTCGTCGCGCAAACCGGATTTCGCCAATTGAGCTTTCATGTTCGAATCCGGAAGAGCGATCGTGATCGGACCGGCGAGGGTCGTGGCAAACAGCTTGCCGGGCCTGACGTGAAGCTCGATTGTGAGGGCCGACTGCTCGAGGAATTTCTCGACGGCCACAAGGTCGCTGGCCTCTAGTTCGACTTCATCGACCCATTCGTCGAGACGTGCCACTCCCCCGACGACCTCGAACGCGTCTTCGGGTAGGTGCTTTTCAAGATGGGTGCGGAATCGTTCCGCAATTCCCGCCGCCGCGAGGAAGGGAGATTCCGTCGCGATCCGACTCGGCCAATCGGTCGCGCCAAACGGCGACGGTCCCCGTGCCCACGCCGGGTAGATCCTGCACTTCGCCCTCATCGAGGACTCGTCTGAGGTCGCTCACCGTTTCCACTCCGAATTCGGACTTGAGCGCACGCAGCCGGGTGGGAGTCATCCGCGGGAGGCGCGAAAGTCGACCCGCCTCCTTTGGCAAAGTTTGCGACAAACGCGGCAGTCGGGGGATCTCGCCCGTTTCGAGAAACTCGATCACGAGGTCCGCAATCGTCTTCCCGATCCCGTGAGACGCGCAAAAGTAGCGTCGCGGTCGGAAGTCAGTTCGGGCGGGAGCTGATCGAGCGCCCAAACCGCGTTTCGATACGCCCGGCTGGAAAAGGACCGGCGCTGGCTGTTCGCTCGTTCGAGATCAGCCAACAACCAAAGTTTCTCGCCGAGGACTTGTTTGGGGTTTTTCAGTTCAAGCACCTATCGAAGTGGAGTTTCACGGGCCGTCCGGCCAGGGTATGTCGGAGCAATGCGTCTAGGCCCCGATCATGATTGATCCATCTGCTGATAGCCGATATGGCCGAACTGCGCTATGTCAGCGACGAGGAGCCGGGCATACAGAGGCATCGAAAAGGACGCGGTTTCTCTTACGTTCGACACGACGGAGGTTCGGTACCCAGTAAGCACAAGGAGCGAATCAAGAGTCTGGCAATTCCGCCCGCCTGGCGGGACGTGTGGATTTGCGCCGATCCCCATGGTCATGTCCAAGCGACCGGCAGAGACGACGCAGGCCGCAAGCAATACCGCTATCACCCCGAGTGGGAACGGGTGCGGGACGAGGTCAAGTTCGATCGCATGGCCCTTTTCGGCCGCAAACTGCCGCGGCTCCGCCGCCACATCGAGACTGACCTCAACCAGCGCGGGCTGACGAGAACCCGTGTCCTGGCCCTCGGAGTGGCGGTACTCGACCAGACGCTGATCAGAATCGGGAACGACCGCTACACCCGCCAGAACGGTTCCTTTGGCCTGACCACCATCACCAACGCTCATGCCGATGTGAGCGGTCACGAGATCCATTTCAATTTCATCGCCAAAGGCGGTGCCGAGAGCGCCATCGCCCTCACAGATCAGCGGCTTGCCAACCTCATCGCCCAGTGCCAGGAGCTCGGCGGGCAAAGCTTGTTCACGTATCGCGACTCAAATGGCGGCATCGCAAGTGTTCGATCCGATGACGTGAACGCATATTTGCGGAGCGCTACCGGGCTGGAGGTCACCGCGAAAGACTTCAGGACTTGGGGAGCGTCAGCTTTGCTGACCGACCGACTCGGACGCATGCGCTCAACCGAGCACTCGGAAAAGGATGTGTTGGCGGCGATCGATGAGGTTGCCGACGCGTTGGGAAACACGAGAGCGGTGGCCCGAGCGTCCTATGTCCATCCGGCGATCGGAGAGGCGTTTACCACGGGTGCTCTCGACAAGATCTGGCGCAGCAGCCGTGCGGGCAGGTGGTTGTCTCGGGGAGAATCGGGCCTGCTCAAAGTGCTTGAGCAATGACGGATGGCCAACTTCAGCTTTGGCTCAAAGCGCTCGTTCGTCGCGAGTTGACGATCGGAGCAGCAGAATCTCTCACTGGAGGCCTCTTCGGCTATCTGCTGACTCGCGAGGAGGGGGCGGGAGATGTCTTCCGCGGTTCTTTGGTCACCTACCAAACGGCCGCGAAGCGTCGCGTGCTGGGTATCGAAACGCAATCGATCATTTCGGCTCGACCGCCGAAGAGATGGCGCGTTCAGCCCTAACCGACTCGGCAGTGACCTCGCCGTGGGCTCACCGGAGTTGCAGGGCCGGAGACACAAGAAGGAATGCCCTGTGGGCACTGTCTTTGTAGGGGTTATCGCCAAAGGCCGAGAGCCTGACTCGTACCGCTTCGATTTCTCGGGTGATCCCGATCAAGTTCGCCATCAAGCTGCGAGGGAAGGCCGCAGCCCTGGCCCACAAAATAATTGAGAGCCTCGGCTAATCCGAGGCTCTCAAATTCTCAAACCGGAGATCGCTATTTCTTGGGGGACGAACCGATCATGTCGTCACGGGCTTGCTTGGCCCTGGAGGCGCCGATTGCTGTCTTCACCTCTTTTTGTTCCTCCGGCGGAGGCAAGACGGCCAGCATCCCAACGATTCGATCCACAGCTCACGGCACCATCCCATGGTGTGATAGAGGTGCTCGTCTTCCTGCTCCTCTACTTGCCCATGTGCCTCTTTCAGAACTGAGGCCATTTTCCCTTTAGCCTCCTCCGCAACCTGTCCCATCAGTTCCCAGTTCGCATGATCCTTTGTTTCGGCATCAACGACGGCTTCGGCTGCGACCAGTTGCGCCGCACCCTTGTCGCCCGACGCCAACGCCATGTCCATTGATTTCACCAGGGACTCACCCTTGAAGCGGACGATCTTCCGACCCGGGGTTTCCTTTTCGATATCTAGCCCGAGATCAGCAAAGACCTTCGTCATGATCTCAACGTGAGTCTTCGTCTCGTCGAGATACTTGTTCCACTCCTCCCGCAGGTCGTCGTTGACGGCGCATTCAATCGCCTTGGTGTAAACCTGCACACCGCCTAGCTCCGTCTCCAGGGCCTGATACAACAGCTCATGAACCTGAGCGTCTTTCACAGCTTCCTCCTCGCTTTTGCTGTGAGGAGTAGGTACCCATCGACCCGCCGACTGAAACGGCGCCGAGTTTTGTGCTCAGTTCACGAAGAGCTGACCGAACTGGCCAAGCGATTGGCCTCGTTTGGTGGTCGGAGGTCGGGCTCGATCTCCGTCGAGCTATCCGCCAGGCGGGCGGCAACTAATTCACGCAGCCGGGTCAGCTCTTCGGCGTGGCCGGCCTCGAACATCAGGCGGAATTGCTCGAACATTTGTTTAGCTTCCTTGCCCTTTGGTTGACGGAAGCGATCGTGCACCATGGCGCCGCCCTCGACTCCCTCGACTTCGTGGGTAGAGATGAGCTTGACGCCGCCGGGGACAGTGGCCGATGACGTGTAGTAGCGGGGAGGACGCCAATCGATGAACTCCTGGAGGATCATGTCCTTGCCGTGCATACAGTGGTTAATCGTGCCCGGTCGCCGCCTCCCGGTCGGGTCGACCTGGTCGATCCGAGTCATTCCGGCGCTCCACTGCGGCCGCAGGACGGGAGACGAGATGTATTCCCATACGAGCTCGGGTGGACCGGGAACGAACCCGGACAACACGAAGCGCCGCGTCCGCTGTCGAAACATAATGCTGCGAGCGATCGCGATAGGCCTCCCACGCCGCCTCGAGGTCCTCGACCCAGCCACCGATCTCGCCAATTTGGTCGAAGGACTCGACGTGACGCCGCAAACCCAACGCCTCGGGAGCAAGGATCGTTCTCTGCACGCAAGCATCGGATAAGAAGAGGTAGGCCGGTTCCTGAATCGAATTCTTGAGCAGCCGATGAACCACGATCACGTCGTGGCCGACAAGCTCGGTGCGACCGGCCACTCTGTGGATCCCGACCTCGCCGTGGTGCGCTACCAACTTGAGGTTCAGGCTCGGGATCAAAGCGCATGCGTTGCACTCACAGGTCGAGGCCTGTCGAATCGAGAGCAGACGGTTGCGAAAGGCGAAGTAGCAGTTTTCGGCGGTATCGAGCAGGAGCGAGCCGTCAATGTCGTCGGTCAACGCATACACGAAAGCCGCATCGCCCTCGAGCTTGGATAGCTTGAACGACGGTCGCAGCGACTTGACCACTGTGTTCATCAAGTCAGCGAGGATGTCCTGGGCGTGGTCCAGCTCGACCCCGGCGAGATAGGTGGTATAGCCGGTGATGTCGGCAATGATCAGGCAAGCGGGTTCGGAAGTGGCCACTCCGAAACTGTATCGCTCGGGGCTGGGATACTGTCCGCTTCGAGGAGGAAGAGTCTTGTTTCCCACGGGCGACGACAACATTCCGGGCAAGGGACCCGGCATTGTCACCATTCTTTTAATCGCCATCAACTTTCTGGTGTTCCTTTTCCTTCAAGGAGCCGGCTCGAACGAGGACTTCACCTATGGATATGCCGCGATTCCAGCGGAGATCACGACTGGCGAGGACCTAACTGCAACACAAGTCGTCGAGACTTCCTCAGGACCCGTTGAGGTGCCTCAAGCGCCGGGCCCAAACCCGATCTTCCTCACATTGGTGACCAGCATGTTCATGCACGCCGGATGGCTCCACCTGATCGGCAACATGCTCTTCTTGTGGGTATTTGGCGACAACGTCGAGCACACCATCAGCCGAGGCCTCTACGTGATTTTCTATCTCCTGGCGGGCGTGATCGGTGCGCTCGCCCAGATCCTGATCAACTCCGACTCGCCGATCCCCAGCCTCGGCGCCTCGGGCGCGGTGTCAGGAGTGCTTGGCGCCTATCTCGTGCTGTTCCCGCGCAACCGGGTGCGAGTCTTCGTGGGTCTGCGACAAGCAGTGGTTCCGGCAATGGTGATGATCGGGATGTGGGCGCTGTTCCAGTTCATCAACGGAATCGGAGCATTTGCCGTCGCGGAGGAGACCACCGGGGGCGTCGCCTACATGGCCCACATCGGCGGCTTCGTGGTTGGTCTCATTGCAGGCGCCATCGCCCGCGCAACCGGAGCCGGCCGCTCTACCGCGGGTTAGTTAACAGCCAGGGGCTAGGTCGCCGGGGTATCCGACCAGCGTTTGCATCTTTCTATGTTTGATTCTGAGCCTGCGAGGCAATTGATATGCATGATGGATCGACACCTCGCCCAGATCTATCAAGAAGAGCTTGCGCTCACCGTTGAGACTCCTCGGCTTCTTAGGCAACGGGTCGCCTCTTTTTCTCCGCTTCTGGGCGACACCACCGGGGTGGTGCAGCAGGCGGTGTCGGAGATCGCCACCGCCTTCGCCCGGCATAGCGACAGCGATGGCACGCTCGAGTTTCGACTGTTCGACGGGGAAGGCCGGTTTCGGGTCGAGCTCGCCGATTCGCTACCGGCCGATTATCTGACGGGGGCCGGCCGCGAGGGGCGGGAGGAGTTTTTCCGGCAGCGGATCCTCGACCACCTCACCGACCGCTGGGGGGTTTTAGGCGACGGCACCGCCATCGTCTGGTTTGAGGTCGTTCGTACCCACAAAACGGTATATCAAGCGCCTGACTCGGCCGCCGAAGGGAGCGGAGACGCAGAAGCCAGGGATGGTGGTTAAGCAGAGACTTCCTCTGCCTCGAAGCCAATCATTAGCTGATCCAGACCCGCGATTTCCAGAACTCTTCTGACGATCCCGGTCCCGGGTACAAATACTGCGAATCGTCGGTCGGCTGCTTCCACCTTCATTTGTGTATCGATCAGCCAATGAAGGCAACTGGCATCTATAAATGTGACCTGCCTCAGGTCTATCACCAGGTCGTTGGTCGGCTCCCAAACACGGTCCACCAAGTCCTCCAACTCACTTTTGCGGGTGAGGTCGATCTCTCCATGCGGAGTGAGAACGGTCTCGTGGGGTGAGTCGAACGCAGGCGGGGACTCGTGGACGAGGTTCAAGGAGGTTGGGGTAGGTTCCGAGTTGAGCATACGTCACCTCCTTCTCGACGCTTATGGCATGTCATATGCGGAGACCGGCTTCCTTAACCCAACCCGGAAAGAATATTTCTCTCCAACGGATGTTGCAAGGCCATGAGCCCTCCTTTCGGGACCCCCGACGGTTTTCGCTCAGCCGGGGGCTCAATGGGCTTTGTTTGATGCCTGCCCCCAGTTGGCCGGTCCGAGCCGAACCCGGTCGCTTTTGTTTGGCCGCCGGCGGCCATCCCGCGGCTGCCTCCGATTTGTGGAGGTGAGGGGATTTGAACCCCTGGCTTCCTCCGTGCGAGGGAGGCGCTCTGCCGGGCTGAGCTACACCCCCGGGATACGTCCGAATCTTAGTTTGATCTTCTGCGTCCGAGTAGCACCCGATTCAATTGGAGCGCGGCTACCGAAAAGGGGGTTAGCGCTCGGAGACGACTCGGACCGGTGACTCGTCCCACTCGCGGACGCCGTCGATAGCGGGCGAGTTCCGCGGCGTGCTTCTGTTTGACCTGGGAAAGCATGGCCACGTACCAGGCGAGACACGCGTCGAGGCGATATGCAGAAGAAGCCAGTTGAGGGACTGCCGGCGCCAGGCCACGACCAGGGTGGCGACCGCCATCAGGACGAGAACGATCAGTACGCGCTTTCTCCGAATCCGGGCCTGGTCGCGCGCCGTCGAAAGCTTGGCGTCGTAGTTGCGTCGCTGGGCATCGGCCATGACTTGGGTAATGCGATCGAACTCTTCGGTCGAGTTGATCGGAGTCCGACGACGGTCACCAAAGGCGCCGGGCAGCAAATACAAACCCCAAACAGCTGCCAACAAGAGGCCCGCCACAATTACCGGTGTCGTCATTTTCCCTTCGAAAGGCCCTCTGCTCCCGGGGCAGCGTAGCCCTTCGCTCCGTGGCAGACAATTACTTAAGCGTTCCCCCGCATACGTGCCGCTGCGTCCGCCGCTCTTCTTGAGGAGCCGGATCGGCCCGATCTCGACGCCCCGCTCGATGCCCTTCACCATGTCGTACAGGGTCAATGCTCCGACCGACACCGCGGTGAGCGCCTCCATCTCGACCCCGGTGCGACCCGTCGTCCTCACCTCGCCACGATCCGAGCCCCCTACCTGGTTCGCTCGATCGCGACTTCGACCGCGTCGATCGGCAGCGGATGACACAAGGGGATCAGACTCCGAGGTCCGCTTCGGGCCATGATCGCGGCCAGACGCACGGTGGCGAGCGCATCGCCTTTCGGCAAGCTTCCCTCCAAAGAAGCGACGACTCGGGTTGCTGTCGCTCATCGTCACCAAAGCCTCGGCGACAGCGATCCGGTTGGTCACCGCCTTGTCCGACACGTCGACCATGTGGGCGTCGCCGGCGGCGGTGAGATGCGGCAGTCTGGATCTCAGAGCTCATGGATCGTCCGGGACTCCGGCCAGCGATACATCTCCAAGATGACCGCCTCACCTGCGATGCGACCTTGCCGACGCCTTGGTCGATCACCGCGAAGGCGTCGCCGGAGGCAACCGCGGAGAGACACATTGGAAGATTGGCCGCCCGAGGGTCGGCACCATCTGATCGCTTCCTCCATCCAGGTGCTGACCCGCACGAAAACTGTCTTCTCCGGATCGGTCTCCAGATCGACTTCGGTACGTCCCTCGATCCGCGGCCGGGCGATGTCGAGTCGCGCCCATCATGTGCAGTAGGCGCCGGACGCACGAACTGCTCGAAGGCAACAAAGCTCGACACGGGATTGCCGGGCAAGCCAAAGAAGGGTGTATCGCCCAAGCGCCCGAACGCGAAGGGCTTGGCCGGCTGCATCGCCACCTGCCAGAAATCGACATCACCGAGTTCGCCAGCACGGCTTTGACGAGGTCGTACTCCCCCATCGACACGCCCCCCGACGTGACGACCACGTCGGCATCCATGGCCCCTTGTTGCAGAGTCTTGGTCAGCATCTTCTCGTCATCGGGGATGCTGGTCCAAGATCAATCACCTCGGCGCCGAGCTCGCGCACCAGGCGATGAGCATTGGACGGTTCGAATCCCGAATCTGGCCGGGTCCGAGTCGGGGGCCGTCGACCGCCACCAGCTCGTCGCCGGTCGAGGCCACTGCCACCCGCGGTCGGCGTCCCACCTCCACCGTGGCTTGGCCGATGTTGGCGAGCACGCCGATGTGAGCCGGCCGTCAGACGAACCCCCGACTCGACCACGACGTGCCCGCCTCGATATCGCCGCCGGCAGACCTGCACCGATGTCGCCTTCGGCGACCCCGACGGTGATGGTCACCAATCGACCTTCCTGGCTGGTGTCCTCGACTCGGACCACCGCATCCGCCCCCTCCGGCATCGGAGCGCCGGTCATGATCTTGATCGCGGTGCCGCGTTCCACTTGACCGAGTAGCGACCGATCCAGCGGGCACGTCCTCGAGCACCTTGAGCGTTGCCGGCACTCTCGGCGACATCAGACAGCCTGTACCGCGTAACCATCCATAGCCGAGTTGGCGAAGGGAGGCACCGGGATGGGTGGCAACCGCGGATTCGCGCAGGGCGAGGCCCAGAGCGTCTCGTCGATCGATACCGCCACCTCGGGCAGGACGGAAGCGCCGCGAGCACCTGGTGCTGTGCCGAGCGGAGCGGGCGCATCAGCTCAAATCGGGGAACTGGCTCTGGCCGAGAACCCAGCTCGCCTCGACGAGACCCCTGCGGAGTACCGACGTCGAGCAAGATCCTGCTCGGCGACGTATCCCCGACAGCGGCCGGCAGGAAGCGAGGATGTTGATCGCGTCGGTCAGCTGGATCTCGCCGCCGTGGCCCGGGCGCGAGCTTGCCCAGAATCTCGAAGATCTCGGCGGTGAAAACGTAGCGGCCGATCAGTCCGAGATTCGAAGGGGCGAGGGTCGGGCCGGGCTTCTCCACCGCCCCGATCACGTCGAGGGACCCGTCGACGACCTCGGAGCCGGGGACGACCACGCCGTACTTTGACAGAAACTCGGGTGTCAGCTCGCGCAGGCAAACCGCGGAATTCGTCGCCGCGCCGCCGCGGCAAGCGCGGGAAGGACATCGAAGCCGGGACGAACGATGTTGTCGGCGAGCAGGCAGAAGAAGGATCGATCGCGGACGGCCTCGGCCGTTTCCCACACCGCATGCCCGAGACCGAGTGCCTCCTCCTGTACGACCACTCGGACCTTGACGTGCTCCAGGCCGGGTAAACGGCCATCGCTCAGGAAGTGCTGGTGGACGAGATGACCGGCGTCGAGATCGACCACGAGGATCACTTCCGTGGCCCCGGCTCGAGCCGCTTCCTCCACCACATACTGCACCGCCGGGCGATCCACGACTGTGATCAGCGCCTTGGGCACGACCTTGGTGGCCGGGCGCATCCTGGTTCCCCGACCGGCGGCAGGGATGACCGCAACGTGGGCGGTCATGAGATGACGGTGGGTTCGCGGCGATTCATGATTCGAGATATGTTCCCACGATGTCGGTATATGACTAGCCCCAACATGATCCCGAACCAGACAAGCGCCCAACCGGTCACGCCCTGCCAGATCAAAATCGGAATCGAGGCGACGATCACCACGAGCGAGGCGATCGAGGCCACCTTGGCGATCTTCGCCACTGCCACCCAGACGACAGTCAGGATCAGACCGCCGATCGGTTCGGCGAAGAGAACGACGCCCCCACCGGTGGCGACGCCTTTCCCTCCGCGGAACCGATGAAAGACCGGGTAGCAGTGGCCGATCACGGCCATGAGCCCGGCGGCGTAGGTCCACGGAGATTCCGGGCCCTTGCCCGGAGAGAAACGCTCCGATCGCGGCGGCGATCACGCCCTTGAAGGTGTCGCCGATGAAAACCATCGCGGCCGGTCCCCGTCCCAGCGTTCGCATCACATTGGAGGTGCCGGGGTTGCCGCTTCCAACCTGGTGGATGTCAACGCCGTGCATCCGCCCGACGAGCACCGCAAAGTCGACGCTCCCGAACAGATAAGAGCTGAGCGAGAATCAGCACCCCGGTCGTGGCCGTCACCAGCGAGTGTATTGGCGACTGGGTCTGCGGGAATGGGTCGAAACGGCCAGGGGTTAACATTTCTGTTCCACCATTCCTCCGGAGGAATTCGAGCCGTGCCGACTTACGAATATCATGCGACAAGTGCACTGCAGAACTTCGAGGTCTTCCAGAAGTTCACCGAGAAGCCCCTGCGCAAGCATCCTGAATGTGGAGGCAAGGTCGTAAAGGTCTTCCACCCCCGCGGCGTAATTTTCAAAGGGTCGGGTTTCTACGTCAACGATTCCCGTTCCAAGAACGGCAAAGATCTCCGAGAAGCCGACCAAAGAGAAGTCGACCAAAGAGAAGTCGACGAGTTCAAGCGACAGCGGGAGTGATTCAGTCGCGGCCGACAAGACCGCCGTTACCTCGTCGGACTCCAAGGGCGACTGAACCTCTTCCCACGGCGGTCCCCAACTAATACGGTGATCGGGTGTTCTGGCTTTCCCGACCTCCCTATCTACGACGAACCGCGGCCGTTCTTATCTTCCTGGCTGCCGTGGTCTGGGAGATTCGGCCACTTCCTCATGACCGTCGACCGTTCATCGCAATAGACGTCCAAGCCGGGGACTCACTGTCACCAGACGTGCTTGAGTGGCGCGAGGTTCCGGTCGGGGTCCTTCCCGAACTAGTCGAGCCGAGCGGCATTTTTGTCGCCAACTTCGCGGCCGGCACTCCACTCGTGGAGCCGATGCTGGCCGCTGAGCCGGCGATGCCGCCCGGATGGTGGGGGATCGAGGTGCCGGTGCCGGGCGGTACATCGGTCGGGACCGATGTCCGATTGGTGGTCGATGTGCGGCTCGAGCCGAAAGTGATCCCCGGCCTCGTGATTCGGATCGTCGGCGAGGACAGCTTGACGGGACTGTCCGCCCTGGTAGCGGTTCCCGAAGCTGAGGTCGGTGCCGCCGCCGCGGCGTTGGCCGACGGATCTCTCCGCACCCTGGTCGGAGGTAGATGAGGTTCTAACGTGCCCCGGTGCTGCAAGCGATCGTGTGGGGGCTGATCCAGGGGGTTACGGAGTTCCTGCCGATTTCTTCAGACGGGCATCTGGTTCTCGTTCCGGCTTTCCTGGGATTGGAGCAACCCGACCTCGCGACGACGGCTTTTCTCCACCTCGGAACTCTCGCCGCGGTCATCGCCTATTTTCGGAAAGACCTCTGGTCGCTAACCAAGGCTCGTTCCGACCCCGAGGCACGGCGCTTGTTTGGCCTCCTCGTGATTGGCAGCCTGCCCGCGGCGCTCGCGATCTTCTTTGTTGACGAAGTTGAGGAGCTGCAAAGGTCAGTCACGGCTACCGCGACCTTCCTCCTCATCACCGGTGCGGTCCTTTTTGTCGCTGATCGACTCCGCCCCGGAGAGAGGCGGGTTCCCGATGCCGCGCCCGGCCGACGCGGTCTTGATCGGGTTCGCACAATTGCTGGCGATCCTCCCCGGAATCTCACGGTCGGGGATGACGATCTCAACGGCAATGGCTCGTGGCTTCAACAAGGTGGAGGCGGCACGCTTCTCGTTCTTATTGGGAATCCCGGCCATCACCGCCGCGGGCCTCCTCGAGCTTTGGACACTCTCCGAGCGAGGCGGCGTCAACGCCCGCGCTTGGGTGGGGGTGGCGGTCGCAGCCGTGACGGGCTACCTCGCGATCTCCCTCCTCCTCCGGATGCTCGCCCGAACCGGATTGATGGCTTACGCGATTTACTGCCTGGTTGTCGGAGCCCTGGCGCTGATCTTCCTCTAAGCAAAACCAAACCGCGGGCTGAAAGCCGTGAATTCCACGGCTTGGAGCCTTAGGTTTCATTGGGAGTAGTTGGAGCTCATCCGCATCGTTTCGGCGATGTGGACGTTGATCAGACTCGGAAGACCGGAAGCTTGCGCTCGTTTGAGCGCCGGCGCTAGCTCGTCGGGGTCGGTGACCAATTCCCCGTAGCCCCCAAGCGCGGTGACCACGTCGTGATAGGGCCGCCGTCCGAGATCGGTGGCGACGACGCGTTCTGGGTACATCATCGTGTGGAAGGTCTTGATGTTTCCCCAGACGCCGTCGTTGCCCATGACGCCGAGGATCGGCAGCCCGAGCCGGACGAAGGTGTCGTACTCGAATCCGTTGAAGCCGAAGGCACCATCGCCCATGACGAGGCCGACGAGCTTGTCGGGGAAGACGATCTGTGCGGCTAGCGCGAACGGTGCTCCGGTGCCGAGGGTGCCGAATGGACCGGGGTCGAGAACGTGACCGGGAGTCGACACCTGGAGCCACCGAGCGGTAGTCGAGACGATGTCACCTCCGTCGACGGCGACGATCGCATCGCGACCGAAGAACTCGCGCGACCTCCTTCCCGAAACGCTGGGCGTTGACAAACCCCGGCAGCGTCGTGGCCGCTTCCTGCTCGAGCTCGTCCTGCCGTTTCTTCTCGGCGGCGAAGACCTCATCGACCCAAGCCTGATCGGCGACCGCCAGTGAGTCGGCGGCGAGCAGCTGAGAGACGACCCGAGCCGGGTTGGCGACCAGGCCGATGTCAACCGGTCGGTTCCAACCAATTTTCGTTGCATCGAGGTCGACATGGACCACCTTCGCCTCGGGGTTGACCCGCTCGCCGTAGTTGGTGCGGAAATCCCAGTCGACCCCGAAGGCCAGAACTAGATCGCAAGTGCGCGAGGGCGTGGCTCCGGGCGTGATTTCCCAGCAGGGGATGCCCAAACGGCAAAGAGCCGCGCGCGCTGCCGTTGACAAAGGTTGGAGCGTGGAGGCGCTCGGCGAGATCGGCCAATTCCTTGCCGGCGGCACCGGCGAAGATCACCGGACGAGACGAATGTGCCAATGCCTCGACGACTCTCGTGACAGCCTCCGGATCGGCCCCGGCCGGCGTATCGGGACGGTATGCCCGCGGCCAGACCAGTTCATCTTCCTCCACTACGTCGAACTGGACATCCATGGGGATATCGAGGAAGACTGGTGCCCCCCGACCGGAAAAGGCATGGCGGGCGGCGAACGCGATGTAGTCGGGCAGCCGCGCGGTCTGCCAGGCGGTGCCGGCCCAGGCGGTAATACCGGCAAAGAGTTGCGGATGATTCATCTCCTGCAGCCCGCCCTTGAGCTCCTGACGAAGCAAATGACGACCCCCGATCACAAGCATGGGCGTCCTCGCGAACCAGGCGGTCGCCACTGCGGTGATCGTGTCGGTCACCCCGGGGCCGGCGGTGACAACGGCAACCCCGAGGCGGCCGGTCAGCCGGGTGTAGGCCTCGGCCGCATGAGCGGCGGCTTGCTCATGCCGCACATCGACGATACGAATTCCTTCTTGCGCGCATCCATCGAGAATGGCGACGATGTGTCCCCCCGACAGGCAGAAGATGGTGTCGACGCCTTCGGCTTTGAGGGCACGGGCGACGAGCTGACCGCCGTGAACCTTCGCCATTGGCTCAACCTAGCCTGGCCCGATGTCCACCGAAGTGTTGAGTGCGAGGGCGCTCAACCGGGCAGTGCTTGGTCGCCAATTGCTGCTGGAAAGGTCGTCATTGACGATGACCGCCGCCCTCGACCAGATCGCCGGCATCCAAAACCAGTACGCGCCGAACGGCTACATCGGTCTTTGGAGCCGGCTCGCTGACTTCAAACGCGAGTCCCTTACGGAGGCGCTAGAGAACAGAGAGATCCTCCAGGGAACCACCTTGCGAGGCACGATCCACTTGGTCACACCGGAGTTTTTTCAGCTCTCGAACGATGCAGTCCGGGAGGAGCGAGCTGCCTGGTGGTTTCGAGCCAGCCGCCGCAATGACCAAGAAGCCATGCGAAAAGTCGCTCAAGAGATCGCAGGCTGCGTTGAGTCGAGGCCCGCGCAAACGGGCACAGCTGATGAAGGAGCTTGGCATCGACAGCGCGACCTGGACCGGAGCGACCGCCTTCCTCGATCTGATTCGGGTGCCGCCATCGGGGACATGGGACAACCGACGAGCCGATTTGTACGACTTGTTCTCCGCACCTTCTATCTCGCCCGAGGTCGCGCGGAGCGACCTGGTTGGCAAGTATCTGGCCGCCTTTGGTCCGGCCAGCGCCAAGGACGTAGCCACCTTTCTCGGCCTCCATCTCAACGGGCTCATGCCACTTCTGGCTGAGTATCGAACGTTTCGCACCGAGGACGACATCGAGCTCTTCGACGTCGGCGACGGGCTGCTCCCCGACCCCGAGACTCCCGCCCCGCCACGGTTTCTGCCGCCCTGGGATGCGAACTTGCTGGTTCACGCTCGACGCAGTGGGATTCTCCCCGAGGAGTATCGCCCACTTATCTTCAACACCAAGCTGCCGCAGTCGGTGCCCACGTTTCTTGATCGATGGGAGGGTCGCCGGCACCTGGAGACTCGATGCTTCTGATCTCCAGCTCAATCCCTACCGCAAGCTTGACAGGCAATCGGTGGCAGCCCTCGATGAAGAAGCTGGCCAGTTGCGGGAATTCATTTTCTGACGAACCTCATCGGAGCCAGATAGAGACGAGAGTTGGCCGCATCGTCGCGGCGACCACAACACGCAGTTCCTCATCCAAGGTTCGGAGATCCAGCTCGTTGCGCAGCCGCCCCGAGAACGATTCAAGGGTGAGTGCGGCGTCGTAGCGCCGCCGGTCGAAGCGGCGGTCGACTGCGGCTTGGATCCTGCTTCGCAATGGTCGAAAGGCGGCGGCTACCGCGAGAGTTGATGCGGCGATGACGAGGCTCGAATCTGAGCTAAAGGTTCCCAACGCGAGCTGCATCACCAACACAGTGCCGAGGTAGATAGCGGTTAGCGCGGCAGTGAGCGTGGCGTAAACCAGCGATCGTTTGATGACCAGGTCGACGTCGTAGAGGCGATACCTGATGATGGCGACGCAGGCCGCGATCGGAACCGACAGAAGAGCCAAGGAGATTCCGATCTGGGAGAGGAGGCTGGTGTACCAGAAGAAAAGCGCAAAGGTTCCGCTGGTCACCACAAGCGCAGCTGACAACGAGATCCATTTGAGTTGCTGGCGTTCGAGGTATGTGCCGCGTCGAAAACGGAAGACGAGTGAAACAAGGCCACCCGCCAGCCCGGCGATTAACAGGACCAGACCGGTATAGAGGACCAGGTCGGCCGGGAACCCTCCCATCCCGAAAGGGGTTGACGCCGCTGATGAACTCCGAGCCGAGCCCAGCGTTGAAGGCTTGCCCGGGCCATGCCAGGACCAAACCGCCCCCGATCACCCAAAGCCACGCTCGCCACCGGGGAGAGGGAAGCCGTCCGTCGGGAAAATAGAGAAAAACAAGCGAGAAGACGGTGAGGTCGACGATCCAGGACCAGAGGATGATCCACTCGCCCGATGGGGCCACCTGGTAGGCCACGTTCGGCGGCGAAATAGCCCCAGCCTTCGGCGGTCTCCCAAAAGACGCTCGAAACCCCCAGGTAGAGGAACATCCAACCGATCGCATTGTCAGGATGCTTGGCAACGATCAGAGCGCCGGCGCCGGAGAAGATGAGAGCAAGCAGCCCGTAAAGAATCGTGTCGAAAGCTTCCTCCCGACCGGCGGAAAGCCAGACCATTACTCCGATGCCGGCGACGGTGAAGGCGAAAAGAGACCAGCCGAGCCGTTTCGCCCGAGCAACACTCATGTAGAAACCATGATCGCTGACCGTTTCGATTCTGTTACGAGAGGTCCATCGCCATCAAGATCGAGTCTTCGTCGACCATCCCATGGCGACGATAGAAGCGACGCGCCTGTTCGTTGTGGGCCTCGGTCTCGAGGAAAAGCCGCGGAATTCCTCGGCGTTTCAGGTCGGCAAGGACCTCGTCGAAAGCCATTCCACCGATCCCCCGCCCACGGTCGCGGGTGTAGAACTCGTCGATCAGCCCGTCTCGCCCGCCCGACTCGAGGGAGTAGCTCCAGGTGGCAACGCAATAGCCCTCAATGGGTTCGCCCCACACGTACACCACCCCGTGAGAGTCATCTTCGAGCAGCGGCAGTAGTGCCCGCTGAACGCGTTCACCATCGTGTGCATGATGATCTATTTCGTTGAACTCCCGGATCAGCCCCAGTAACGCTTTCTCGTCGACCGGATTAGCGAGCCGGATCACGGATCACTCATAGTCGGTCGTTACGAACCAGGTCGTCATACGACTCACGCGCCACCACCAGGCGAGCGTCGCCATCGCGCACGAAAATCACCGGGGGCCGCGGCACTTTGTTGTAGTTCGAGCCCATCGAGTGGCCATAGGCACCGGTGACGGGCGTGGCAATGAGATCGTCGACGTGGATGTCGGAAGGCACCCGACCATCGCGCACCAACACATCACCGCTCTCGCAGTGCTTGCCCACAACCCGGACCTCGCGGTCCCGATTCGCCCGCACCGCACGCGGCAGAAACGTTTCATAGCCGGAGCCGTAGAGAACCGGGCGCGGATTGTCGCTCATGCCCCCGTCGACCGCGACGAACGTGCGAATTCCTTCTACCTCTTTGATGGTGCCGGCGGTGTAGACGGTGATCGCCGCCCCCGCTGTGATCGCCCTCCCGGGTTCGATCGAGAGCTCCGCCTGAAGGCCCGCATCGGCGGCCGCGGTCCTGAGGATCATGCCGTACTCGGTGAGCGTGGGGGCTCTTTCGCCTTCGACATATGCAACGCCAAGACCTCCTCCCATCGAGAGCTCTGCCAGCTGATGAGTGCTCACAAACGGAGCCATGGCAGCCAATGCCGCGGCGAAAGAACTCACGAGAAACACCTGCGATCCAATGTGGACGTGCACACCGAGCAAGCGGACACCCGGATTGAGCTCGCGCGGTGGCGATCGCTCTGGCCGCAAGGCCGGAGGAGAGCGTGAAGCCGAACTTCGAGTCGTCCTGACCGGTGGCGACGTAGTGATGGGTGTGCGCCTCGATTCCGGGAGTAACCCGAACCAGGACATCGAAAACAAAACCCGTCTCGTCGTGCACCGTTTTGATCCGGTCGAATTCGTCGAAGCTGTCGACGACCAAACGCCCGACCTGGGCCGCGGCGGCGGCGCGTAACTCTTCGAGGCTCTTGTTGTTGCCGTGCATAACCAGCCGCTCACCGGGAACGCCGGCGGCGAGTGCGACGAACAGCTCTCCCCCGCTGGCAACATCGATCCGCAGCCCTTCCTCGTGCACGAGTCGGGCCATCGCCAGGCAAAGAAAGGCCTTACCGGCGTAGACCGTCTGGTCGCCAAACGCGGCCACAGCCTCCTGACAGCGAGAGCGCAGATGCTCTTCGTCGTAAATGAATAGCGGCGTGCCGAATTCAGCGGCGAGTTCTAAAACCGAGCAACCGCCGATGAGCAGCGAACCGTCACTCGCCTCGCGCGATGTGTCCGGGAGCAAGCGACCAGGGAAGAACCGACACTCGCTTACCGGCCCGTCAAGAACGAGAAAGCGGCGTTAGTGAGACGGGCCGGGCGGCCGGTGCGGCTTTCGATTCGATCGGCCGTGCGAGCGAGGCTCGTGGCAAGATTTGCTCCCAACCAACGAAGCGGCTCCGGCTCCCAGCGTCGTGATCGATGCCCGACCCATGGCAGCCGGGTGAGATCGGTCTCGCGGCCCAGAACCAGGTCGGCCAGAGTGCGGCCGGCAAGATTGGAAGCCGCCACTCCTTCGCCGGCGTAACCGCCCGCATCTCCGAGACCGGTTCGCCGCTCGAAGAAGACCGAAGGTCGCCAATCGCGAGACAACGCCACAGCTCCACCCCAGCGATGTGTGATCCGGGCGTCACCCAGTTCGAGGAAAAGGTCCCGCAAAATCGCCTCGACGGCCTGGTGCACTTTGGGTTGGCGGTCGTACTCGGAGCGCAACGACGAACGAAAGTGATAGCGGGCGCCGCGGCCGCCGAAGGCGAGACGGTCGTCGGCGGTCCGTTGGCCATAGATGATCAGGTGCCGGGCATCGTTGAAAACTTCCCGTTGCCCGAAACCGACACGATCCCAGAAAGCCGCCGGCAATGGCTCGGTGGCGACCATGAGCGAATAGACAGGAACGAAGTCGCGCTCATGTCCGTCGAGGTTGATGGTGAAGGCCTCGGTCGTCCGGAGAACCGAGGCAGCCTTGACCGTCCCGTGCTCGGTTTTCAACTCTCCCGGTCCAATGTCGTTGACCCGGGTTTGCTCGTAGATCTTCACTCCGAGTCGTTCCACCGCCTCGCGCCAGCCCGCGCACCAATCGAAATGGCTGGATGGCTGCCCATGGGGCGAATAGACGCGCGCCAAGTGCACCTCGACGCGGCCTGGCAACTCGTCGGCCTCTAGCCACCGGAAATCGTCATCGGAGAATCCCCAATCGCGGTCGTCAGCGAGTTCGTGCTGAAGGCTGGTCCGTTGCGCTTCGTTTCTGGCAAAAGTCAGGATGCCGCCTTTCTCGAAGTGGCAATCGATCCCCTCTTCCGCAACAACCTTTCCGACCTCATCAACAGTGGCGAACATCGCATGCCATAGGTCGCGGACTGCCCGACGGCCGTGGCGCGCAGCCATGTGGTCGCGATTTCCGGCAATCTCGCCCGCGCACCAGCCTCCATTGCGGCCGGAGGCCCCGTACCCCGCG
Organism: uncultured Acidimicrobiia bacterium; assembly: GCA_963840175.1. GTDB lineage: Bacteria > Actinomycetota > Acidimicrobiia > Spongiisociales > ZC4RG35 > JACCTH01. Next base: position 264,717 of record CAWIXU010000006.1, on the reverse strand, counting down.
ATCTCGGCCTCGAGCACGACAACCCGAAGATCGGGCTGGAGCTTCTTTCAGGTAGTAGGCGGTCCAGAGGCCGGTGTATCCGGCTCCGACGATTGCGACATCGGCCTCGGTCGACGTCCGGGGAGCGAGGGGCGCGGACCAGGGTTTCTCCGGCCGTGTCATGCCAGAGGCTGAGTGTCCGATATGGATTCACTGGCGATCGAGGTCTAGTCGGCCTCGTCGAGATGCGATGGCAGCGAGCCTGCCCGGGCGAGAGCCTCGACGAGAGCAGTCGCTGAACACGTCGAGCGTGACCGCCACGTCTTCCATCGTGTGAGAGGCGGAGAGGAACCATGGTTCCCTGGCGTCGATGCAGGGCATCACCCCTCGTTCGATCATGCCAGCGATCGTGGCGGTGTAAAGCCGAGCGTCATGGGCCGCGATGTCGCGGAACTCGATCGGCCGTCCCTCTCCCATGTAGACGCCGAACATCGAGGGATGGCCGATGACCTGGCCCTCCACCCCGTATTCGACCAGTACCCGGGCCAGACCCTCCATCAATGCCTTTCCGACCTTTTCGATCTTTGCATAGGCATCGGTCGCCCGGAGCTGCTCGATCGTGGCCTTGGCTGCGGCCATGGAAACGCCGTTGCCTCCAAACGTCCCCGCCTGGGCGATGCCGCCAAGCTTCCAGCCATCGACCATCTCCTCGGACAGCGCGATCGCCGCTACCGGAAACCCGTTGCCGAGCGCCTTGGCGTAGGTGGCGATGTCGGGAGTGACGCCAAAGACCTCAACCGCCCCGCCGAGGGCAAAGCGAAAGCCGGTCTTGACTTCGTCAAAGATCAACACCGTCTCGTTCTTGGTGCAGAGCTCGCGCAGTGTTTCGAGAAATCCGGGCTCGGGCAGGATGCCAAAGGCGTTGCCGGCCGTGGGCTCGACGATCACTGCCGCGGTCTGATGTCCGTAGTCGTTGAAGTAGTCGACCAGCGCTTCGACGTCGTTGAAAGGCAAGGTTTTGATGTAACTCCGAATCCCATCGGGAATTCCGCTCGAGACCTGGAAAGGGATCGGCCGCAGCCTCGAGCCCAGATGAGCCGGCGGCGCACTGGCCGTGGTGAATAGGACGTAGTCGTGGGTGCCGTGGAAGGCGCCTTCGAACTTCACGACGAGGTCGCGGTTAGCCCAGCCGCGGGCGAGGCGAAGGGAATGCATCGTCGCTTCGGTTCCCGTGTTGGTAAAGCGGAGACGCTCGGCCCATTTGATGGCCTCGAGCACTGTCTCGGCCGCTTCGACCTCTCGCCGTTGGGTCATGGCGAAGGTCGTGCCCTGCCGGACGGCGGCCATCACCGCGTCGGTCACATACGGGTCGGCATGACCGAGGATGATCGGGCCCCAAGCACATTGGTAGTCGATGTAGCGCTTGCCGTCCATGTCCCAGACATAGGCGCCCTCTCCGCGATCGATGACGAGGGTGTCTTCGTCGCCGAGATAGCGAAAGCCGCTGGAAACGCCGTTGACAAGATTGTCACGAGCGCGTTTGAACCAGTCGGCGGTCATGCGGTCCCTGGGGACTCATCGGGGGAGAAATCTAACGTCGTTCCGGACAACCTAAGGTTTCGGCCATGGCAACCCAGCTTGACCTCTTTATTGCCGGAAAGTGGACGTCGGGTACCGGCGAGGGGCACTACGAGCTCCGCTCGCCGGGGACCGGCGAACACCTGGCCGACATTCCCCGTGCGTCGAAAGCCGACGTCGACCGAGCGGTTACGGCTGCTCAGAGCCGCATCCGAGGAGATGCGGCATTGGTCGGCTTTTGAGCGCGCCGATCTGTGCCTGCGGGCGTTCGAGCTTTGGCAAGTACGGGTCGAGGAAATCGCCCGGATTCTGACGATGGAACAGGGCAAGCCTTTCCGGGCCGAAGCGATCGACGACATCGCCGAGTCGGGCGACTACCTCCAGATCGCTGCCGAGGACGTGAAACGAATGAAGGGGGACCTGATCCCCACCACCGAGCGCAACCGGCGCATGTTCACGGTGCGGCGGCCGGTTGGCGTGTGGGCCGCGATCACCCCTTGGAACTTCCCCGTCATGATTCCGATGGAAACAGTCGGGCCGGGCCTCGCCACCGGCAACGCGGTGATCGTCAAACCACCGCTCAACACCTGTTGGGCGATGCTCGAAGCAGCCCGGGTGATCGAGGAAGCCGGCTTTCCCAAAGGTGCTCTTTCGGTCATTCCCGGTGACGGCGATGTGGGCGAGTGGCTGGTGACCCATCCCGGCATCCAGGGAATCAGCTTCACCGGTTCGTCGGAAACGGGAAAGCGAATCGTGGCGTCGATGGGTTTGAAGCGCTCGATCATGGAAATGTCCGGCAACGGACCGTTGATCGTCGCCAGTGATGCCGACGTGGAAGCCGCTGCAGTTGCTGCCGTCTACGGGGCTTATTACAACGCCGGCCAGGTCTGCACCGCCACGGAGCGGGTGATCGTGCTCAATGATCTTCACGACGAGTTCGTCGATGCGACTCTCAAAGCTGCCGAAGCCGTGAGTCTCGGCGATCCCATGGACGACGCCACCAACATGGGGCCGCTCAACAACGAGCCGACTGCGGCGAAAATGGATCGTCATATCGAGGACGCCCGCCAGAAGGGAGCCGAGGTCCTGATCGGCGGTGGGCGGGCGAGCGGCCACCCCACCGACCTCTACTACCAGTTCACTGTCCTCGACCGGGTCCCCGAGGACTCGCTGGTGTCGAAGGAAGAGTCATTCGGTCCGGTCGTTCCCATCCTCACAGCGAAGGACGACGAGGATGCCATCGGGATCGCCAACCGGACCAATCTCGGCCTGCAGGCGGCGGTGTTCACCAACGATGTCTCCAAGGCCTTTTGGTACGCCGATCGCATCCGCAGCGGCACGGTCATCGTCAACGACTCGACCGACTTCTGGGAGACATTCCAGCCGTTCGGCGGAGCCGCCGGCACCGACACCGGTTGGGGAAGGCAGCGAATCGAGGAGTTCACCGACCTCCAAACCGTGGTCTTCAACTTGCGACAGGATTGACCTTCTCCGCGTTAGCGTGACCTGATGCCCCACGACTCGGTCTCTGTTCCCTATGAGGATCGAGCGAAGGAAATCCCCTTCGCCTCGGCCGAATATATCGCGTTTGCCTCTCGCGCTTCGTTCCTGGGTGTGCCAGCCAAGACGCTCAATGATCTGGGTGACGGCGAAGTCGTAATTCTCGGCGCACCGTTCGATTGGGGAACGTCCTTTCGCCCGGGGGCGCGATTTCGGACCGCAAGCAATTCGTAACGCCGACTATGGGGTAATGGATGGATACAGGCCACATCTTCCAACTGCAATTGATCCGCTTCGCACGCTCGGGGTGGTGGATATCGGCGACGTCTTTGTGGTCCCGGGCCAGGTCGAACTTTCGCTTGAGCGAATCATCGCCACCGTCGAAAAGGTCACCGCAGCCGGAAAGATCCCGATCATTCTTGGCGGCGACCACACAGTCACCTTTGCCAATGCCACGGGCGTCACCAACGCCCTGGGTGCGGGAGAAATCGCGGTGGTGCATTTCGACGCTCACGCCGACACCGGTGTGAGCCAGAACGGAACCCTCTATGGCCACGGCACTCCCATGCGACGACTGGTCGAATCGGGCGCCGTACCAGGTCACCGCTTTGTCCAGATCGGTCTTCGCGGATATTGGCCCGAGCCGGAGGTGATGGCTTGGGCCAGGGAGCAGGGCATGCGCAGCTACCTGATGACCGAGATCGAGGAACGCGGCCTCAAGACAGTGGTCGATGAGGCGGTCGAGTATTCAATCGCTGGTGGCGCCAAGGGCGTGTTCATCTCGATCGACATCGATGTCGTCGACCCGGCCTTTGCCCCGGCCACCGGGACACCCGAACCAGGGGGTCTCACCTCCCGTCAATTGCTCGACACGGTCCGGCGACTAGCGCGCGAGCTCCCCGTCGTTGGGGCCGACATAGTCGAGGTTGCCCCCAACTACGACGGCCCCGGCGAGATCACCGCCTATCTCGCGAATCGAGTCGTGCTCGAACTTCTCAACGGTCTGGCCGAGAAGAAATCCGCCCAATGAAGATCAAACCGCCCTAGGACTCTCCCAGCTTCGGACCGATGGGCGATGGCTTTGGTCTCGCGGGCGACGATCTGGAAACACCCTTATCTCGGGGATGTTACGTGCTCGGTAATCCAGCCGAAAATAACGCGCCAAATGACTAGCGCGTTTGTGGAAGCGTTTTCAAACTCAAGGCGGGACCGTCGTTTTGTCGATAGGTACGAATGTCTGTTGCACGCCCTTTGCCGAGTTCAGGTGCTTTCGAAATGAAACGCAACGGCGCTCGGCCTGACAGCCTTGGGGGAAAACCCGCCGCGCGACTCCTGGATCCCTCAAAACCGTTGCGGCGGGAGTCCGATGGCTGGCTTGACCGGTGGATGGCCACGGTATCCGACCTGAACCGACTTCGACAGTCCCACCCGATGCTGGATGCAGTCATCGATGAGGTGGATGGGCGGAGGATCAGAATCGGAGACCATTGGCTGGCCGATTTCGCTTCCTGCAATTATCTCGGATTGGACTGGGATCGGGAGATAATCGAAGCCGTTCCCGCGTACTTGGACCGTTGGGGAACCCACCCCAGCTGGTCGCGACTACTCGGCAGCCCGATTCTTTACGAACAGCTCGAAGAGCGATTAACCCGGCTTTTGGGGTGTGAGGACACGTTGCTGTTTCCAACCATCACCCACATCCATATGTCTGTGCTGCCTTTGCTCGCGGGCAGCGGAGTGATCTTTATGGACGACCGTGCCCACAAAACCATCTTCGACGGATGTTCGATTGCCAGAAGTCATGGGGCCACCGTCGAGCGTTACCGGCACAACGACTACGAACAGCTCGAGGAGTTGCTTCGTTCCTCGGCGACGACGCCCCGGGTGATTGCCACCGATGGCGTCAACTCGATGACGGGCAACTCCCCCGACGTACGCCAGTTGGCCTGGTTGGCTCGGGAGTACGACGCCCTTCTTTACATCGACGATGCGCACGGGTTTGGGGTGATCGGTGAGCGTGGCTCCGAGGAGACATGTGATTACGGCATGCGCGGGAACAGCTTGCTGCGCCACCAAAACGAGAGCTATGAGAACGTCGTCTTGGTTGGGGGGATGTCCAAGGCTTATTCCTCGTTGCTGGCATTTCTCGCCCTTCCCACACGGCTCAAGAATGTTTTGAAGGTTGCCGCCCCGCCCTATCTGTTCTCCGGTCCGTCTCCGGTCGCCTCGCTGGCGACAACGTGGGTTGGTCTCGATGTCAACGACAAGCGCGGTGACTTCTTACGAATGGAAATCCACCGCAAGACCCGTCGCGTACTTGATCATCTGGCTGAACTCGGCATTCATACCCCCAACACCTCGGGGCTTCCGATCATCGAGATCCCATTAGCGAACCACGAAGATATCGACATCGTCGGTCAGTATTTATATCGGCAGGGAATCTACGTGACGATGGCGGCATACCCGCTCGTGCCCCGGCATGAGGTCGGTTTTCGTATTCAGGTGACCGCCCTAAATGGCGACGACCAAATCGACTTGCTTTGCGAGGTCCTAGGTGAGCTCGATCGCCGTTTCGACCTGCAGCATCGAGAAAGCTCAGGCCAGCCAGTGCAGTCAGTAGGCCGGAGTGCCTAGGACGACCACCTAATGCCCCTGCCAATTGGGGCCGATATTCGAGCCATGATCCGCAAGACCTGGCTGACATATCTTGTAGTTGGGACCCTTGTTCTATTGGCATTCCTGCTGGTGCCGGGGTTGCGGCTTGGGCCAATCTTCAACCTGATTGCCTTGTCTGGGGCGTTGGTCATCGTCACCGCCATGCGAAAGCATCGCCCCGGTCACCGTCTCCCGTGGCTCTTGGTGGCAATCGGCCAGGTTCTTTTCGTAGCTGGTGATGTAATCACTTACAACTACGCCCGGTTCTTCGGCACCGAGCCCCCTTTCCCCTCAATCGGAGACCTCTTTTATCTCTCCGTATACCCGTTCCTGGTGGCAGGCATTCTCCTCCTGGTCCGCCACCGAAGCCCGGGTCGCGACCGGGCCAGCCTCATCGACTCGCTGATCGTTGGTATTGGCGTCGGCACCATCTCCTGGGTTTTCCTGATCTCGCCCTACGTCGTCGACCCGACCCTGACCATCGTCGAAAAACTGGTGGCGATGGCTTACCCTCTGATGGATCTCATCCTGGTGACAGTTGCCGTTCGTTTGGCGGTCGGGGCTGGACGACGCTCCACCGCATTCCATCTGCTAATGGGCTCGATCGCGGTTCTATTTGTTACCGACAGTATTTACGGCTGGATCGTCCTCCACGGGGGATACGACAACACCACCGGCTTTCTCGAGGGTGGATGGGGCCTGTTTTATCTGTTGATGGGTGCGGCGGCGCTTCACCCTTCCACTCACTTGTTCGACGAGCCTGCCGCTGAGGTCGAGCCCAAACAGCCTCGACGGCGACTTGTCATCCTCGCGGCCGCCTCCCTCTTGGCCCCCAGCATCAACTTCGCAGTGTCCATCCGAGTTCAAACCAAAGTAACCGCAGCGGCCGCCGCCATCACCTTCGCACTCGTGTTGGTGCGACTGAACGGTCTGATGGTGGACATCTCTGAGTATCGGCGGACGGCTCGAGCTTTGCGTGAGGCCGAGACCAGGTATCGCTCGCTGGTCGAGGGCTTGCCGGCTGTTGTCTACATCGCCGAATTTGGTGAAGATGGCGACTTCACCTATATCAGCCCCCAGATCGAAACCATTCTCGGGTTCACGCAGAAAGAGTTCACGGCTGCCTCGGTTTGGCGCCAGCGCATCGTGCCCGAGGACCGGGCGATAGCAATCGGCGCCGAGCTGGGATTGCTGAGGGGCGAGGGCCGGCTCCAATGCGAATACAGGATTGTGGGCAAAGACGGCAACCTGGTTTGGATCCGAGATGTGGCTGATGCCGTTTGCGACGAAAACGGCAAGCCCATCTACCTGCAAGGAGTGATGTACGACATCACCGAGCAGAAGAAGGTTGAGGAGCAATTGCTTATCGCCCTCGAAGCTGAACAGGAGACCAACCGCATTCGTTCCGAGTTCGTGCTGATGATCAACCATGAGTTGCGAACTCCTCTAACGAGTGTCGTTACCGGTGCCGAACTGCTCCGGAGCAATGGCATGGCCGAGAAAGATCGCCAGGAATTAGTGGAAGACATGGTCCGTGATGGGAACCGACTTGACGACCTCATCTCCCAAATGCTGACGGTGGCGCGGATCGAAAACCGCGGTCTCAGCTATACCTTGCGCCAGACCACGGTCCACAACGTGTTGGACAGAATGCGGCGCGACTGGGCAACTAGCGAGCTCCATTATCAAATGCGAATCGTTGGCTACGGAAGCGATTCACACCGACCCTCAGGCACTGGTGCAATTGCTGCTTTCACTCACCGACAACGCCTACACCCATGGTGCGACCCAGGTGGAGATCGAGGTGGTGGAGTCCCTTCCGTTCACTCCGATGCAGGCAGTGGGCGTTGCGCCCCACCCGGCGCTCTACTACCTCGTCCGAGACAACGGACCGGGCATTGATCCAGAGTTTCTTCCGCGTGCTTTCGATAAGTTTGAGAAGCACAGCCGTAGCTCGGGCACCGGTCTGGGCCTCTACCTTGCCCGGCTCATGGTCGAGGCCATCGACGGTTCGATTTTCGTTCATACGGGACCTGAAGGCACCACCATGGCGGTGGCCATCCCGCTGTCGTCCACTTCGGCCCACACCCGAAGCACGTCCTCAGAGGGATCGCCGGAACCGGTGGGCGCGGTAAGGGACGTCTTCAGCCCAAACCGACACCAGGGCAAGCGGGACAAGTCCCTGACGGCATAAAGACCCCCTTCAAACGGGTCGATATCAGCCAGTGAACTCACCGGCGCTACTCGGAGACTTCCCAAGCTGATGGCAGGCGACGGATCCAAGCCCTCTCTTAGAGATTCGGGTCGGGCGAACCTTTTGGAACCGCTGCGTCTTCGCGACTTTCGCCTGCTTTGGACGGGCATGGTCGTGTCGCTCCTCGGGGACGGAATTTTCCTGGTCGCGATGGCATGGCAGGTCTACGAACTATCGGATGCGCCGACCGCCCTCTCCATTGTTGGCATCGCCATGTCGACACCACATGTGCTCCTGCTCCTTGTCGGGGGAGCAGTGAGCGATCGGTTTGATCGGCGAACTGTGATGATCACGGCCGATCTGGTGAGGGGCGCCGCGGTGGCAGTGCTAGGGATTCTTTCCCTTGGCGGCGTGATCGAAGTGTGGCACATTGCGGTGCTTGCCGCCTTTTACGGCGCTGGCACTGCGTTTTTCGGGCCATCGTTCGACGCCATCGTCCCGGACCTGGTTCCCTCGACTCTCCTCACTCAAGCGAATTCGCTTGACCAGTTCGTACGGCCCGCGGCGTGGCAGCTCGCGGGCCCTGCTATCGGTGGCGTTATCATCGGAGTGTGGGGTGCAGGAGGGGCGTTTCTTCTCGACGCCGGCACCTTCGCAGTTTCAATTGTGGCATTGGCGGCAATGCGACCGCGCCGCGAAGCGAAGTGGCAGATGTCGCGGTTTCCCTGCTCCGGGACGTGGGGGAGGGGTTTCGTTACATCCGGTCCCGCGTGTGGTTGTGGGGGACCTTTCTCGCCGCCGCGTGCGCATATCTTCTGTTTCTCGGCCCCATAGAGGTGCTGCTGCCATTTGTCGTCAAGAACGAGATGGGCCGATCGGCCGCAGACCTTGGATTCATCCTCGGAGTCGGTGGAATCGGATCTATCGGTGCTGCGATTTTCGTCGGCCGCCGTGGCATCCCACGACGGAACATGACGTTCATCTACATCTGTTGGACGGTGTCGACCCTTGCCGTGGCGGGTTACGGACTCGCCCGGGTTCCCTGGCAGGCAATGATCGCCGCTTTCGTCTTTGGTTCCCTCGAGAGCGCCGGTCTGATTGCCTGGGCGACCACGAAGCAGCGATTGGTTCCAGGGCGCCTACTCGGAAGGGTGTCCAGCCTGGACTGGTTCATTTCGATCGGTCTAGTGCCCGTCTCTTATGCACTGACTGGGCCGGTGGCCGCGCTCTTGGGCGCTCGGACGACATTGATCGCGGCGGGACTTCTTGGTGCAGTTGTGACTTTCTCCTTCCTATTCCTCCCGGGAATGCGTGACATCGAGCGTGCCGGCTCGATGGAGAGGGATTCCCTTCGATTTGCGATCGCAGACTTTGCCGCGACAGATCCGGCAGGGAGTCGGCTCAGCAGAACACCTCGAATCGGAAATACTGGTCGCTGTAGAAGCTGGACTTATCGATGTGCAGGTCGGGAAAGCCTTGGCGAGAGAAGCCGAAGAAATCGCCGAGACGCTCGCTGCAGTGCAACGCCGCGTTGGCCACGCAACACCGAATGGTGAGTTCTAGACGCCAAGCCTTTTTTGGCGGCGTTTTTGCGACCAGAGGAAGAGCAGCATCACCGAGACGGTGACGACGAAGATGATCGTGCCCCAGACGTTGACCTGGGGCGGAATGCCCCGACGGGCGGCGCCCCATACCAGAAGCGGATAGGTCTGGATCGGGCCGGCGGTGAAGTTGGAAACGACGAAGTCGTCCAGGGAGAGCGCAAAACCGAGGAGGAAGGCGGCGAACACTCCCGGCATGATCATCGGCAGAGTCACCTTGCGGAAGGTCAGCCATTCGTCGGCGTAGAGGTCCATCGATGCTTCTTCGAGGTGGCGATCGAAACCGACGATCCGCGCCCGCACCGTTGCTACCGCGTACGAGATGATGAAGAGGATGTGAGCGAGGATCAGCGTGATCCATCCGGTGCTGAACCGGGTGGCGACAAACAGACCGAGTAGCGACGAGCCCATCACGACTTCGGGAGTGGCCATCGGAAAGAAGAGCAAGATGTTGGTGGGCGCCCGACCCCGAAAGCGATAACGGGTCAGGGCGAGCGCAATCAAAGTGCCGATTGCTGTGGCGATAGCCGAGCTAATCAGCGCCACGACGAATGCTGACCAAAAGGGCCCGTGGCACTTCCGCGACCCGGAAGGGATCAAGCCAATGACGAAGGGTGAAACCCTGCCAGCGAACGTTGAACCGACCCTGGTTGTCGTTGAACGAAAAGAGGATGACGACCAGGACCGGCAAGAACAGATAGAGCAGCCCGAAACCCAGGTATGCCGGGAGAATCATCCGCTTCAGGCGCGCCATCAGGTCACCAGTTCCTCGGTTCCGACTGACCGCACGTAGAAGACGACGGCGATCACGATGGCAAGCATCAACGTGATCGAGATCGCGGCCGCCGCCGGATAGTCAACGACGCTCAGGAACTTGTTCTCGATCACGTTGCCCATCATCGTTTGCTGGGGGTTGCCGAGCAGTTGCACGTTGATGTAGTCCCCTGCCGCCGGAATCACCGTCAGGAGAGTTCCCGAGATCACCCCGGGAAGGGAAAGTGGCCAGGTGACCTTCCAGAACGCGGTAAACGGACTCGAATAAAGATCTCCGGCCGCTTCGAGCATCGAGCGATCGATCTTCTCAAGTGCGACATAGATGGGGAGGACCATGAAGGGCAGGAAGCTGTAAACGAGCCCGGCCAGGACGGCCCATCCGGTCGCCAGTAGCCGGCCTCCCTGTTCGGGCAGGATCCCGATATTGATCAGCGTCTGCACGACGATCCCGTTGTCGGCCAGGATCGTTCGCCAGGCCAAGGTTCGTAGCAAGAACGGGATCAAGAAACGGGACGAGGAGCAGTACCAGGAACAGGTTCTTCCAGCGTCCGGTCCGCAAAGCGATCGCGTAGGCCAAGGGGTACCCGATTAGGAGCGTGATCAGGGTGGCGCCCAGCGAGTAGAGCAAGCGAACGGAAGAGCTGGGCCGCGATAAGTGGTGAAGACCTGGGTGAAGTTCTCCCAGGCCCACGTGAATTCGTAGCCGGACTGGAGATTGCCGTTCCTGCAATGCCATCCTCGTGAAGCTGATCAGTGGGACCAGATAGAGAAGGATCAGATAGATGATTCCGGGCGCCAGCAGCAGATAGGGAACCCGACGCCGTTTGCGTCTCGGCCAGCGACGGCCGCTTTCTCGGTGTGTTAGTGGAGGGCGGATCGGCAACCGCCGTCACTCAGTCACCCCAAAAGTGTGCTCCGGCTGCCAGGCCACCACCACGTCCTCGCCGAGAGCGAAACGACGGTCGTCGAGGTTCTGCACCACGACCGTCATCTCACCGGCCTGCGGCAGTTTCGCACCAGGTAGTGCGTCGAAACTCCGATGAAGCTGGCGTCGGTCACCTTCCCCGGCAAACGGTTCGGAGGTGCGGACTCATCTCCGGGAGCATGCAGCTTGATCTTCTCCGGGCGCACTCCCACCTTGACCTCGGCCGCCGTTCGCAGGAAGTCTCTTGGGGTCGGCGGCGACCGCTCCCTCCGCCTGGTGAGTGCCACCGTTCCACGATCCGCCGTCGACTTTCCCGCTCATCAGGTTCGAGGCACCCAGGAAGCCACTGACGAACGCCGTCCGCGGATCCTCGTATATCTCGGTCGGAGTCCCCCATCCGCTCGATCCGTCCCTTGTGCATCACCGCGATGGTGTCGGCCATCGTCATCGCTTCCTCCTGGTCATGGGTGACGTGGATGAACGTGATGCCGACCTCCTGCTGAATGCGCTTCAACTCGATCTGCATCTCCTTGCGGAGCTTGAGGTCGAGCGCCCCCAGCGGCTCGTCGAGAAGCAGGACGCGGGGATGATTGACCGAGCGCTGCGCCAGCGCCACTCGTTGCTGCTGGCCGCCGGAAAGCTGGCGGGGTCTGCGGTGCTCCCGGCCCACCAACTGGACCAGTTCGAGCACCTCGCCGACTCGGCGCTTGACGTCGTCGTCGGCGACCTTGCTTCGACGGAATCCGAACGCGACGTTCTCGTATATCGACAGATGCGGGAACAGGGCGTAGCTCTGGAAGACCGTGTTGACCGGTCGGCGGTAGGGCTTGAGACCGGTGACGTTCTCTCCGTGCAGTCGGATCATCCCGGAGGTGGGTTCTTCGAAGCCACCGATCATCCGCAGCGTGGTTGTCTTGCCGCATCCGCTCGGCCCGAGCAAGGCGAAGAAGCTGGCCGTCGTCGACGGTCAGGTTGAGATCATCGACCGCGGAGAAGTCGACGAACTGTTTGGTGACCCCGCTCGAGCTCGACCGCGGGTTGTTCCGGAAGCTTCCTCGGCGGCGACCATCTAGACCCCGGTCGCGGCAGACACCGCCTGGCTGACCTCTGCCTCTTCCTCTTCGCTGAACGACTTCACCAGATAGGCATTGGAAAGCGTTGCTTCGGTCGGGAAGATCAGCTCGGAGTCGGCGAGCTCGGGGGCGATGTCGGCGACGGCCTCTTTGGCACCGGTCACCGGCGACACGTACCAGATGAAGGCGGCGAGCTCGGCGGCGTTGACCGGGTCGTAATAGAAGTTCATCCACGCCTCGGCGTTGGCTTTGTTGGCCGCTCCTTTGGGGATCATCATGTTGTCGTTCCAGATCATGAAGCCCTCGGTCGGGAAGCCGAAGCGAAGATTGGGAGCGTCCTCCTGGTTCGCCGCGATGTCGCCCGACCACCCGGTGCGACAGCCAGGTCACCATTGAGCAGGGCGTCGAGATAGTCGTTGCCATAGACCTGGCGAACCTGTCCGGACGCAATGGCCTCGGCGATCCGATCGGTCACCGCCACGTAGTCGTCGACCGTGGCGGTCTGCGGATCCTTGCCCTTCCATCAGCAGGAACAGCGGCACCGTGTCGGCATAGCCCTCGAGCAGACCGACCTTGCCGGCAAAGGCCGGGTCGAACAGATCCTGCAACGTCGTGAGCTCGCGCCCTGTCTGATCGATGTCGTAGGCGAGACCGGTAAAGCCCGACTGCCAGGGCAGGGTGTAGTCGCGATTGGGATCGAAGTCAGGACTCGCCAGAGCCGGCAGCGAGATTGCTCAGATTGGGAACGTTGGCGTGGTCGATGGTCTCGACGTAGCCGAGCCGGATCATCCGCGCCGCCATGTAGTCGGTGAGAACGACGATGTCGATACCGATGTCGTCGCCGGCAGCGAGTTGCGGCTGGTACTTGCCGAACCAGTCCTCGTTGGAGTTGACCCCCTCCATGTAGTTCACCTCGATACCGGTCTCCTCCTGGAAGCGCAGGATGCGTCGGCGACTCGCCGTTGTCGTCGAGGTCGATGTACTCGATCCAGTTGTCGACGTTCAGGACTCCGCCGCCCGAGGCACCCGTCCCGCCGGTCGTTCCTTCGGCTGAGGTGCCGTCGCCACAAGCCGCGAGCAGAGCCGGACCCCCCAACATGAGGACGCCCCCGGCGCCCACCTTGCGCAAGAACTCCCGGCGATCGATGCGGTTGGTCATGAGCATCGAGATCAGGACATCCCGATTGCCCCGGGGACTCGACGATTGCCCAGTCAGTTTCTTGCTGCCATTTCAGTTACTCCTCGTCAGAAAGGGGCCGGTTGGAGGGGCCCGCAGCCGATGATAAGCGGCTAGCCGGTGAGCGGCGGTCGGGCCCGAACTCGGGGTTGTCCCAGACGATGAGGGCCGAGTCGCCTCCGGTCATTTCGTCATGGAGATAGCCCTTGAGCAGGGTGACGATTCGAAACCCGTTCTCCATCTGAAAGGTGAGGGTTGGGTCGTAAAGCTCACCGTGGCGCACCTTCTCCAGGTATTCCTCCGTGCTCATTTCCGGCGGTGGGCGCGCATAACCCGGCATATGGCCGCCGGCGATGATGCCTCGCTTGTGGTGCCTTCGCACCAGGTCTTTGCGAGCTTCGTAGAGCATCTCGCCCGATGCCTCGCCGCCGATATTCGGGGTGGGTGGCCATGTCGGTCCCGTAGTACCAGGCACCGTTGGGGTCGTGGTTTCCGCACTGGTGCTCGCCGGTGATGCCGGCGATGGTGTGTTGGGGATGGTCGAAGTCGAAATCGAGAAAGATTCCGGCTCCCTGGCCCACGACCCGGTCACCGTCGAGCACCACCACGAAGCCCTCCGGAAACGTTTCGCTGTAGGCGACGATGTCGGGCTCGCTCAGCAGCTCGGACGGAGAGGCATAGGGGAAGGCGGCGAGCTCGAGCGCGGCGCATTGCGCCGCGAGCTCCTTGGTGAGGTTGACAAGCCGGAGCTCGCTCATACCGAGAACTCCTCGAAGTCGTTCTCTGACGGCAAACCCCAGCAGGCCCACATCTCACCGCTTTTGGGGCGCATGATCACAGCCCCCGACGACTCGGTGTGGTGAGGCGGTTCCGATCGGCGGCAGATCGCCTCAGGGTCTCTGGTCAGTGCGATCAGGTCCTTGACTTCGATTGTTTTCGGCAGCCAGCGCGAGTTTCGGCGCGAGCGAGGCGGGCGAGCGACGAGGCGAGAAGGTCGGGAGGACGGGTCGCCTCGAGATGCCTGGGCTTTTTCGTCGAGAGCGTGATTGGTATGGATGAGCGGCTGTTGCTCGAGCTTTGGTCACCGCCCGGTAGCCGACCATTGCTTCGACATTGAACCCGGTGCCCGTCGAATCAAACAACAAGTAGTTGTGAGCCCCGGCGAGATCGGCTTCGAAGGATTGCGCCCAGAGCGTCTCCGATTGACGTCTGGTTCAAGGCTTTGCGAACGACGAAGGGCCAAGTGACACCGAGCTTTCCATTTGACGCAGTGAGGTTGTTGATCCCGATCGCGATTCCGGCCTCGTTCATGCCGATCTGGCCGAGACAGCCCACCGTCGAAAACACCAACGATGCCGGGCCCGTGTTCGGGTTCGACTCGCAAGAGGAAGGCGTGTTCCGTAGCGCTGTCATGCATGTCCCAGGTTTGGGCGAGATAACCCGATCCGTCGGCCAGTTGGTCGGGCACGATCACCGCGGTGCAATCGTCCTCCTCGGGAACCTCGGTGCGCACCTGCGGCGCGGACAACGTCCACAAAGTCAGTGAAACCGGAAACGATCAGAATTTCCTCTTCGCTCAGATTGGTGGCCGCAGCCAGCGCCGTCATCTCCTCAAATAGATCAGCGTCATACGGCCGATGGGCCGCCGAGCATGTCCGCGGCGAGTCCCAACGCATCCTCGGCGGTGGCTGGTCGGCCTGCCCAGCTGCCGTTCGATGCGAGAGCCGCAATCGTTCAGCGGCGTAGCGGCGGATCTCGGAATAGAAGGCGGCGCCGTGCACCGCTCCGCGATGCGCTCCTGTCCCGGTCGCCTCGAGGACGCGGATCGGTCGGTCCTTCATCGGAGCGGTCCAGTCACTTCACGCCGCCGATGTATCTCGTCCTGGGTTCGAGATATTCGTAAACGCCTTCCATCCCCGACTCGCGGCCCAAACCCGATTGCTTGACGCCGCCGAAGGGCGCCTCCGGCGTCGCCACCGCCCAGTCGTTGATCGCCACCATCCCGTAGTCGAGCTCCTCGGAGAGCCGGATGGCAGTGTTGAGATCGTTCGTATGGACGAAGGCCGCCAGTCCGTACTCGGTCTTGTTCGCCATCTCGATCACATCGTTCACCGAATTGAACGGGATCATCGGCATCACCGGTCCGAAGATCTCTTCATCGTGGAGCGGGGTGCCGGGAGCGACGTCGGAGACAACCGTCGGCTGGAAGAAATAGCCCTTGCGGTCGAGGCGTTCGCCGCCTGTCAACACCTTGGCCCCGGCGTCGACCGACTCGTTGACGATCCGCTCCACCCGATCCCGTTGGATGGAGTTGATCAACGGCCCGACCGTGGTGCTTGGATCGCTACCGTCTCCGACGACCTGGCCCTCAGCTGCCGTCACCGCCGCCGCGGAGAATTCGTCGACCATTTCCTCATGGACGTAGAAGCGCTGGGGAGCGACACACACCTGACCGGCATTCCGCACCTTCGTCGTCACTCCGGCCTGCGCGACCTCGGCCGCGTCGCCGGCATCGGGGAAGATGATGACCGGAGCATTGCCTCCCATCTCGAGGGCGAGACGGGTGACGGTGCGCGAGGCGCCATCCATCAGGATCTTTCCCACCCGGGTCGAGCCAGTGAAACTGATCTTGCGACAACGAGGATCGTCCAGGAACTCCTGGCCGATGCTTACCGGCTCGCCATTGACGAGATTGAGCACTCCCGCCGGAAGTCCGGCTTCCTCAAGGCAGGAGGCGATAAGCATCGCCGAACGAGGCGTGTACTCGCTCGGCCGCGAGACCACGGTGCACCCGGCGGCGAGCGCCGAGCTGATCGCCCGCGCCTGGTTGTAGACCGGAAAGTTCCACGCGGTGATCAGCCCGACCACTCCGACCGGCCGATAGAAGACGTCGATCCGACGCCCTTCGATCCGGGCCGGGATCGACCTGCCGTAGATCCGTTTCGCTTCCTCGGCTGCCCAGAGGAAGTAGTTCGGGCAGGACAACCACTCCCCCTTGGCTTGCTCCTGCGGTTTTCCAGACTCCTCGGTGGTGATCGCGGCGAACTTGTCGGCTCGCTCTTTCAGCAGGCCGCCGCCTTTTCCAGGAACTTGGCGCGCTGATACGGATTCGTGTGGCTCCACGATCGTCGAAGGTCTCGTGCGCCGCGTTGAGAGCGATGCGCGCGTCGATCACGTCGCCGAAGGGCACCTGTTCGACGACATCCTCGGTTGCCGGGTTGATCAGATCCCACACTCCGCCGCCTGGGCCGGAAGCCACTCGCCGGCAATGAACTGGCCGTACTTCATCTTTTGCCCTCCGAGATCGCTGCGACCTGTGTCCACGGACTCCTCGACAACGTCGAGCGCTTCATCCAACAAGCAGTCGCTGATGTCGAGGGCAGGGAGAAAGCGCACGCAGTTCGAGTAGAGCCCGGCGCGGATGGTGATGACGCCGCGTTTGATCGTCTCGGCCGTCACCGCCGCCGTGGCCTCCATCCAGGGGGTCTTGGTTTTGGCGTCTCTTGACGAACTCCATCACCAGCATCGACCCCAGTCCCCGCACGTCGCCGATCAGATCCGGATGCTTGTCCTTGATCGCTTCCAGCCGAGCCCGCAGATGCTCGCCGATCTCGGCCGATCTGGCCAAGAAATCGGGCGAGCTGATCTGGTCAATGCGCGGCCAAGGCGGCGACACAGGAGAGCGGGTTGCCTGAGTAGGTGCCGCCCAGCCCACCCGGGTGCGGGGCATCCATGACCTCGGCCCGTCCGACCACCGCCGAGAGCGGCATCCCGGCGGCGAGCGACTTCGCCGTCGTCAGAAGGTCGGGCACCACTTCCGAATGATCGATGGCCCAAAGCTTTCCCGTCCGAC
The DNA here is from genome assembly GCA_963840175.1 of uncultured Acidimicrobiia bacterium. Classification (GTDB taxonomy): domain Bacteria; phylum Actinomycetota; class Acidimicrobiia; order Spongiisociales; family ZC4RG35; genus JACCTH01. The sequence continues at coordinate 247,408 of CAWIXU010000006.1, read as the reverse complement.
CCATGCCCGCCTGGATCTCATCGGCGATCGAGCAAAATTCCGTGCTGGTCGGCGAGTTCGCGCAACCTCTGCAGCCAGGCGAACGGAGCGACCACGAACCCGCCCTCACCCTGCACGGGCTCGACGACGATCGCCGCTACGTGAGAAGGATCGACCTGCGCCATGAACGAATGGTCAAGGAGCGAGAGATGCCACTCGACGAAGCTGTCCTCGCTCATCTCCGTCGGGGCGGCGGTAGACGTTCGGGTAACGGGAACCGGTAGATCTCGGGAGCGAACGGTCCAAACCCCTTCTTGAAGAGGTTGAACTTCGAGGTCATCGACATGGTCAGATTGGTGCGGCCGTGGTAACCGCCCTCGAAGACGACGATTCCCTGCCGCTTCTGATAGCTGCGGGAGATGTGGACTGCCGTTTCGACCGCCTCCGCGCCGCTATTCATCAGGACCGTCTTCTTGGCGAAGTCGCCCGGGGCAAGGCGTTGAGTTGCTCGGCGACGGCGACGAAGGCCTCGTAAGTCGAGACGATGGCGCACATGTGGATCAGTTCCTGCGCCTGCCGTTGCAAAGCTTCCACGACCAGTTCGTGGTGTGTGCCCGACCGCGAGGACGCCGATGCCGCCGGCGAGGTCGATGAACTGATTGCCGTCGACGTCGGTGACGAGGCTGCCATGAGCCGAGGCGACGCTGATCGGCGTCAATCGGGCGTTGCCCGGAGGTATGGCCGCTTCTCGCCGCGCGATGATTGCCTGGCTCTTGGGGCCGGGAATGTCGGTGGTGAGCCGGATCCCGCAAGCTGGACTATTGGGGTCGTGGTCATTGGTGGCGTTCCTTGATCAACGGATCAGGAATGGTAGGAAGTCGCGAACACGACTTGTCCGTCGACAATCGTGTGGGTGATGGCCGTATCGGCAATCGGGCCGTCGACGAAAGGGTTACGATCGGCGATCGCAATGTCAGCCACGGATCCGACCTCCAGTCGGCCTGATTGGACCCGATTAACCGTCGCCGAACCTGCCGTGAAGGCGGTCAGGGCTTGTTGCAGGCTCAGCCCCTTCGGGGGTCAAGCGGTTCTCGATTGGCGGTAGGCCGGATGGGTGCGGGTTACGGCGACATCGATCTGCTCATAGACGTTGGCCGTCGATACCGACCAGTCAGAGCCCATCGCCAGGGTGGTTCCTGCTTTCGCGAGCGATCGAAAGGGGTACTGGTTAGCGGCGGACCTCTGACCGAGGAACGGAAGCGTGAGGTCGGTCATTTGGGGTTCGCGACAGGCCCACAATGGCTGGCAGTTGGCGATCGCGTTGACTTTGGCGAAACGGGGAACGTCGGCGGGATCGACCACCTGCAGGTGGGCGAGGTGGTGGGTTAGAACGTCGTGATCGGCCATTGCTTCGATCGCATCAAGGGCGTGCCGGACCGCCCGACCGCCGATCGCGTGGAAGTGGCATTGGAAACCAAGGCGATCGAGGCGACGCACGATCTCGTTGAGAGCTTGCGGCTCGATGAAGTCGATGCCAGTGTTGTCGGTTGGTTGACCGTCGAAGTCGAGGTAGGGCTCGAGCATGGCGGCGGTGTAGTTCTCGACGATGCCATCCAGCATCAACTTGACCGAGGTCGGCCGGTAACGGGGAGCAAGACCGCGCTCGACGATTGACGAGCTCACCGACCTGTTCGAGACCGCGATCTCGTTCCCACCACAGCGCGCCGACGACCGACGGCGATGAGCTCGCCCCGGCCGGCGACTGGCGAGATAGGCGTCCTCCTGCTCAGGCCGGACGTCGGCGTCCTGCCAACCGGTGATGCCACACGAGAGCAGATATCCCTGACCGACGAGCAAGCGCTTGCTTCCCAATCGCTCGAACTGAAAGGTGGGAGCAACGCGCTCGACGAGGTCCATAGCCCCCTCATGGAGAGTGCCTTGCGGGCGTCTCCATCGGGCAGACGCTCGATACGCCCATCCGCAGGATCGGTGCTCGTCGTGGCATCGATGCCCGCCCGTTCGAGTGCGGCGCTATTCACCCAGGCCCCGTGTCCGTCCTTGCCATAAATAAAGGCTGGGACGATCGACCGGTCACCGCGTCGAGCGCACCCCGTGGGAGCGATGCCCCGGTCAAACCAATCGAGCGACCATCCACCTCCCCAAATCCACTCGAGGTCCGGATTGGCGCTGGCGTAGGCGACGCACAGGTCTATCGCTTCGGTGGCATTGTTCGCTTCGTGAGATCACAGCGGGCAAGTTTCATTCCACCGGTTAACGGGTGGACATGAGCGTCGATGAATCCCGGCGTGACGAGCCCACCCGCCGCGTCGATCGTCTCAGTCGCTCGGCGAGTTGAAACTGCGAACGTCTCCCACCCGACGATCCGTCCACTCCTCACGGCAACCCCGCCCGGCTGGGGATCGTCGGTGCCGGTGAAGACGAACCCGCCATGGACAATTAGATCGGCTTTCATCCGCGCCGAGGGTAAATCTCTCGTTCTGTGGGCTGGTATCCGCGCTGTACACGGCTGCGAACCCTGGGTTCGGCTAAAAGTACGAAACGTGGACATCATCGATCAGCATTTCGCCGCCGAGAACGCTCACGACGTCGAGGCCACGCTGGCGACATATACCGACGACATAGTGTGGGACGACGTCACCCACCCCGATGCCCCGTTCCATGGCAAGGAGGAGGTGGGCGAGGTCTACTCCTCCATCCTCGATGCCATACCGGACGTCGTTCTGACGTCGGTCCGACGTTTCTCAGCGGAAGGCGGGCGATACGTGGTCGACGAGTCGCTCTTGACCGGACACGTGCACGGGGAATGGTCGGGCATGAAGGGTGGAGGGGCACCGGTCCAGGTCCGGATACTTCACATCTTCGAGCTACGCGATGGTCTGATCTGCTACGAAAACGCCTGGTTCGACGCGTCAGCCGTTCAGCGCCAGATCACTGACTGGGCTAATTGAGTTCGGCGAGGAGGCGACGCGCCTCGACCCTGCCCCACAGGTCGAAGTTGGGATTGAGAGCGAGCGACTCCTCGAGCGCCTGCCGGGCTCGTTCGGCGGTCCCCACCCCGCCGTTTCATTGCGTCAGGTCGCCTACGGGTATTCGCCAGACCTCGCCCGCGTTGTCGACATCCCCGGCCCGGCGAGATCCGCCCAAAACGTAGAGCATCCCGTCGAAATCCACGGCCGGGACCCCGTGCAGACCTTCCGGCAACTCGGGCCCAGCCCGCCACGTGTCCTCGGTGAAGATTTCGACGCTAGCGAGGCTCTGCATCGGCTCGAAGATCTCGCCGCCTAGCGCGACCAGGCCGCCGGCGAACGGCACCAGTGCAAAGCCCAGCGCGCTTCAGCCAGCGCTGGTCCCGGGCTCCAAGCCGCCGCGTCGAGGGGTCGTAGACCTCGACGGTGGACAGCATCTGCCCGTTCCACCTGCCACCGGCCACATAGATCGATCCTCCCTGAACCGCCGCAGCGATGTGTTCGCGGGCCGTAGCGAGCGACGCGACCTCGGTCCACTCCCCTGTTTCCGGGTCGTACCGAATCACGCTGACGCCGTTCGGGACACCGCCGATCACATAGATCGATCCGTCGAGGACTACGGCTGCGCCGGCGCCCCGCGGTTCGGGTAGCGGATCAACGGGTTCCCACGCTCTGCCCGGAACCGCCACACCGACGCAGACGGCTCGAACGAGTCTCCGACCATTCCTCCTATTAGATATAGGTCGTCACCGACCACTGCGGCCATCGCGTGATGTCGCGCCTCGGGGAGGTCGGGGGCTTGCCGCCAGGTGTCGGAATTCGGGTCATAGACCTCGACAACGTTGGAGCCCGAGAAACCGAGGACGTTGTCCGTGAGCCCGCCGGGAACCCAAATTTCGTCCGCTACGACCACCGCTGGCATTTCCGAGCGCGGTATCTCCATCGAAGCTCGCTTCGCCCACGCAGTGGTTTCGTCTGCCTCGTTGCTACAGGACAGAATCAGAAGGAGCGTGGCAAGCAGACAGGTTGGAGGCCACCTTCCCATCGCGGCCAGGGTAGGAAAAGGTCGGCGGGGAGATCGAAGCGGCTGCCGACTGAGATCAGCGGCGCGGGAATCGTCGTGACCCTATGGGGAGGGGGGAGGCCGCCACAGGCGGGACCAGGGAAATACGTTTTCGTGACTCAAAATGCGCCCCTGACCCCCTCGCTTCGCTCGGATACTCCCCCCTCGGGGAGATACCGCAAGAATGGAACACATGGCTGAGACTCAAACCAAATCTGCACCGATCATTCTGGTTCCGGGCTTCTGGCTCGGGGCGTGGGCGTGGGACGAGGTAGCCGAGTCATTGCGCGCCCAGGGCCACGATGTCACTGCGCTGACCCTTCCCGGCCTCGACTCGGCTGATACCGATCGATCGACCATCACCCTTTCAGATCACATCGATGCAATCACGCAGGCAGTTCGTGCAGCTAGGCGCGCCGGTGGTTCTGGCCGTGCACAGCGCGTCCGGGTTCTCCGGATACGCGGCGAGCGACCTGATTCCCGAGCGGATCGCGGCGATGGTCTACGTCGACTCCGCCCCGGGCAAGGGCGCGCTCGACGCTGGCTTCGAGGGAGTGGAGAAGCCTCTCAATTGGGAGGAGATCGCCGAGGAGGAGAATCTCGACGGTCTCAGCGAGGAGCAGCTCGAGACCTTCCGCCAGCGGGCAGTGCCCGTCCCCGGCGGCGTTCTCCGCGAGCAGGTCGAACTGACCAACGACGCCCGCCGCGACCTTCCGACCACCATCATCTGCACCGGCTTCCCATCCGAGGACATCAAGACCTACGCCAAGGAACAGGACTGGGCATGGCTCGGCGGCGTTCGCGAACTACGCAACGTCACCTGGGTCGACCTGCCGACCAGCCACTGGCCGATGTGGTCGCGACCCGCCGAGCTCGCCGAGATCATCGGACAGATCGCGCGAGGAGGCCGTCCTCGTCCCTGCTTAGCCGACCGTGAACTCGGCGACCATCCCCTTGAAGGCGTGCGGCGTGCCATCCGGACCTTCGGTCGTGTCCGGGAGGAAACAGATCAGCCCATACCGACCGGGCGCAAGGGTTTCCGGTAGAGCGACGTCGGATTGCTCACCCGGCCCGTAACCGAACTTGACGAAGATCGGCTCGGGCTGGAACGAATCATCCGATAGCAATTCTTCGAGCGTGCCTTCGGCCGGCAGGGCGACAAGCGACGCCATGTGCGGCTGCTCCCCGTTGTTGACAAAGCGGAAGGCAAAGTCGCCGCTTTGAACTGCCTCAGAGGTCAGGTCCCCAACGAACGCGAACTCAATCATCTCGACCTCGACGATCTCTGTTCCCTCGGCGATCTCGTCATCAGGGACAAATATCCCGCTTGCTTTCCAAACGTCATCCTCATTGATCGAGCTCGATACCGAAGGGGCCGATATCGCTATCGATCACTGCCCTAGCGGTGTCGCCATCGATGACAACGTCGTCGGCGGTGACGCTGGCATTGGGCAGCGGCTCGCCGATGCAGAACTCGGGATCAGCTGCGCAGGCCGCGACGTCCTCGGTACCGAAATCCTGCACGAAGGCGTCGGTGATATGGGACATGTAGAAGTCAACGTCTTCGGGCGTGACGTCCGCGCCGTTGTAGGAAGCCATCTGCTGCACAAGAGTGGCGAGCTCCTCGCGGTCCTCCTGGCTGCCTCCGCCTCCGCTCGCACAGGCGGCAAGACCCGTGAGTGCGAGCACAGCAATGCCAAGTCGAATCAAACTTGGTCGACCCAAACGCGGCCGAATCGAACGTGTCATTTCTTCCTCCCGGCTAATGGCGCCCGCCCCTGGGCGACCCCTTCTTTCGAGTGTAGGTCTGGTGGCGGCGTCGACTCAAAGTCGGTAAATCGTCTGACCTAACGCTCCGTCGGCAGGCGTCCGAACCGCCACAACCGTCCTGGACCGGTGAAGTCGGTTGGGGGCTCGCCCGGATCGTCGCCAGCAAGAACCCGCGAGGAGAGCAGAGGTGCGGATCCCCGTCATTCACCTCTGCACGATGGCGAAAGCGCGGATCGGAAACGTCGCCATCCCGCGGACGCGTGGGGCGCGGCGAAGAATCGCCAACCTTCCACCGGGAGGGCTTCTAGTCCGGTGAGATGTTCGACGATCGGCACGCCCGCTTGGAGCAAGGCGCTGTGGGCAGGCCGATGGGGATCAGCAAGGGAGTCAATGTTGAGCGAGTCGATCCCGACCAAAGCGGCGCCTGCGGCGAGAAGGGCCTCGGCGGCCGCTTTGGTTAGATAAGGGTTGTCGGCCAAATATGTGTCCGTGCCCCAGTGGACGTCCCAGCCCGTCCGAATCAGCACGGCGCGACCTTCGAGCTCGAGCCCGTTGAAAATTTGTTGATCGATGGCCTTGCCGTCAATTCCGCGTGGCGTCGACCAGGAGCCCATCGAGATCGACCAGACGCTCGAGAGGAAAATCCTCGAGGTCCTGACCGTCGACGAATCGATGAGCCGGCGTGTCGACGTACGTGCCGGTGTTCGCTACGAGGTCGATACTCCCGATTTCAAAGGTGGTGCCCTCGGCGTAACGCTCGGCGGACGCGGCATGGGTCAGCCACGTCGAGATGCTCGGCCCCGGAATACCGGGATGAGTGAGCATCCCATCAGTGATGACGTGACTGAGCTCAATCAGACCACGCACAGTTTCCTCCGGCCCTTCTTGTAGCTATCGACCAAACCTTAGGTGTTGACGAGTGGGCTCAGGTGGCGGGGAAGGGAAGTTGGACCCACCAGGGGACATCGGACGGGTAAATCTCGACGACCCATTTGACCCACCAGAACCCACGTCGACCGGGGGCGACGATCCTCGCCGGGTAACCATGTCCGGCCGAGAGCGGTTCGCCGCCAAGGTGCGTGACCAGCCACAGCTTCTCGATGTCTCGCGCTGGGAACCTCCGGCTGTAACCGGTTTGCGACTTGACGGCAATCGATCGATGTCGGCCAACATCGACAATGCGGTCGAGCCGTACTCCACTCCAGGATTGTGTCGAGAACCACGCGCTGGTGCAATCGAGCGTTGCCTCGAAGTGGTCGCGTGAGAACGCTTCGATGTCCGAGAGCCGTAACGCGACACCGTCGACATTGAGGGTCCAATCCCCCGCATCGATGTCCTGCACCCGATCGTCGAGCCACGATGTGACCGGCAACTGAGCGGCGTGGAATGAACCCGTTTCGTGGGACCCGGTGAATCGTCGCTGTCCCCCGCTTAGCCGGAGGGCGTCGAGGGTCGCTTCCCAACCGAGCCACCCCACACCTGCGCTTGCCGCCAGACCGGTGGTGCGAAGGAACGTCCGGCGATTGAGATCTATCGACTGGTTGAGGCGGACCGGATGCGACCGGTAGTGGAACCAGGCGAGAAGGAGAGCAAAAAGCGCCCCACCGATATGGACCTGCATCAAAGTGAGCGGCCCGATCCGTTCCCTATAACCGGTGGCGTGCATAGACGCCCGTCGTCAACGTCGCGAGCACGAGAACCAGAAGTGCGATCGAGACCCAGGAGCTCTTTCGTTTCTTTCTCAGACCTCGTCTGACGATCGCTTGTTTCCAGGGGGCGAGGATCAAGATCGTTAGCGCAGTCATGCCATGAAAAACCGACGGATGGATGCCCCAGGTGGTCCCGGCGGTATTGGCAACAAGGCCGGAGAGGACCGCAAACGGCAGCAAGACGAGCAGCGCCAGGTTGGTGCGTCGCCCCGTCGCTTTGCTTTTGGACTTGTCCTTTTTCAACTCAAAAGCCTGACTCGGCGAGTATCTCGTCGATGACATTGTGAGCCTTCGCCGCTTCGACCGAGCTTGAATCGACTTCCCCGGCAAGCGTAATGAGAGCCTTCCAGAGAGCCCACCCCCGGCCACGCGCCCAGGCAGCCTCATCGGCATCAACGGATGTGCGGAAAACATCACGACTCGCGCCGTGAAATAAGGTCCAGGCGATCACAAGGTCACAGGCGGGGTCGCCAACACCACAGCAACCGAAATCGATCACCGCGGAGAGCACGCCCTGAGCCACCAGCAGGTTGTCCGCGGCGACATCGCCGTGAAACCAAACCGGTGAGCCGGCAAATGGCGCAACAAGTGCGGTCTCCCATACCGCAAGCGCCTTTCGGGTGTCGACCCGATCCTGCAACGTTTCGAGAGCGCCGAGGGTCTCGCTGTTGTAGACCTTCAGCGGCGCCCCGCGATAGGCACTATGGGCACCGGCCGTTGGTCCTTCGGAAGGATCGACTCGTTGCAACGCGAGGAGGAAGTCGGCGAGCGTCGCCGCGAAAGTGCCGAGGTTGTTGATGCGTTGGGAGCTCGGCGGTCTCGCCGTCAAGCCATTCGAAGATCGACCAGTCGAACGGATATTCCTCCGCCGGATGGCCCTTCGCCACAGGGACCGGAACTCGAAGAGGAAGACGGGGTGAAAGGATTGGTAGCCACGTTTGTTCCTTGTCGACCGCCATTGCGTACCCCTCCGCACTTGGGAGCCGAACCAATAGGTCCTCGCCGAGTCGAAAAGTTCGGTTGTCCCACCCGCCAGGCACCACCGGCGTGATCGGGCGATCAGCCCATTGGGGGAACTGTCGGGCAACGAGCCGTCTAACCAGAGGCGACATCGATCGTCAGGAAAAAGTCCTAAGCGGACGCGCCGGTGTAATGGCGCAGGGACCAGATCCACAACCGCGAAGTCACCAAGAGGAGAAGTGCTGCTATCGAGCAACTGATGACCAGGATTCCAGTTGAGCCTCGCCCAAGAATCGCTTCGGCTGGGACTGTGGTGAGTAAAGCGACTGGAATAAGGAAGGTGAGAACAGTTCGAACTACTCCGCGATACATCTGCACCGGAAAACGGCCCGCTTCGACTATGCCTTGAACTAGATCATCGAGTCCCTCGCCACCAATGGTCCAGACTGCCAAGCATTGAATCGCCAGGGCCAGTGAATAGGTCACCAAGCCTGCGGCGACGGTCAGCAACCCAAACGTGAGCACGGACATCAACGAAACCGGATCGCCCCGGCGAATCAAGCCAAAGATGACGAGGCCAAACCCGAGCAAAGGGTCGAGCCAGTTGTAAACGCCGACGTGTCGCAGGCTCACCATGAACTGGCTCGACACCGGTTTGGTGAGGAGAAAGTCAAGAGTGCCCATCCGGACGTACTCGGTCATCATCGCCAGGTTGGGGCTGATCACGGCCTGGCGGAATCCGTTGATCGCAAAGAAAATACCCATAACTACAAGCAGCTCGTCATAAGTCCAGCCTCGAACAGATGGGGCGAAACGAAAGAATGCCCCGATCCCGACAGCCGCCCAGGCAAGCCAGAACAAGCTGAGCGCGGCGTTGGCCCAGAACGCCGTTCGATATTCCATTTCAGCGGCGAGGGTGTTCCCCCAGAAAATGCGGAGTAGTCGGAGATAGCGCTTCATCCGCCGACCGCCTGATAGCGGCGAATCCCTTTGCGCCAGGACAGCCGGTAGAGCAGTCCGAAGATACCGATCCACCCTGCGGTGACGGCGAAGCTGCGGAGTATCTCAGAGCCGGTCAGTCGCCCCAACAACAACTCGAGCGGAAAACCCATCGAGGAACGAAAAGGGAGCCACCGCCCCGATGCTTCCACGATCTCGGGCATCAACGGCAAGGGAGCGATCCACCCCGAAAGGAACGACCCCAATCCCCACCAAAGCGAATAGATGTTGCCGGTCTGAGTGGTCCAGAAGGCGATCGTGGCAAAAGCCATGGCCATGACCACATTGAGCAAGAAGCCGCTCGCACCGGCGACGAAGGTGAGCACCCATCCCCAGAAGTCAAGGTCGTAGCTCAGCGCGGGAACCAACAACGTGACCACTACGAGAGTTGGGACCAGGATCACGATGACGATCGCCCGAAACCCGAACTCCTGGGTCAAATACTGGTGGAAGGGATCGAGGGGCTTCAGCAACTTGAATGAGAAGTCGCCATTGCGAAAGTCGTCATCCCAAACCCAAGTCAAGTAGCTGGTCGTGGTATGCCACAGCAGGGCGGCGGCTGAGTAATAAGCAATGAAGTCAGCTCGGTTCCACCCGTTAGCGGGTCCGACCTCGTCGACGACAGCCAGCCACACCGCCATCAGTAGCAGCGGAAACAACGCTGTCAGAACCCACACCGTAAGCCGCGTTCGGTATGCCAGTCCGACACCGATGTGAGCTCGCAGCAAAGCCTTGTACGCCGCGATCATGTTTCGGCGAAGACTCGGCGAATCACTTCTTCGATCTCGGGTTCCTCGATAGCAATATCCTCGATCGGTAGGTCCGCCAGCATCTGCGCCGCAATCTCCTTGGTGGCTCCGCGCTGAACATGGAAGACCGCAATTACGCCGTCGTTCTCAATCAGTTCCCCGAACTCAGCCAGGGTGGCGCGATCGACGGGGGTTGACATCGTGATGCGGATAATCCGGTGAGGCGAAGTGGTATCGATCAGATTGCTCAAGTTGCCGTCAAAGCGGATCCGTCCATGATCTATCACAATCACGCGTCGGGTCAGTTCGGCGACATCCATCATGTAGTGGCTGGTCAGCAGGACCGTGGCCTGGTGACGCTGGTTGTATGCCGTCAGAAACCCACGCACGGCCGCCGCGGCCGTGACGTCGAGACCGAGTGTCGGCTCGTCGAGGAAGAGCACCTGGGGACGGTGCAGGAGGGCTGCAGCGAGCTCCGCCCGCATTCGTTCTCCCAGACTCAGGTTGCGAACCGGCTTGTCGAGATAGAGCGACAGCTCGAGCAGCGAAACCAGTTCGTCCAGGGATTCTCGAAAGGCGCCCTCGGGGATCCGATAGATGGCCTGGTTGACGAGAAACGTCTCCATGGCCGGCAGATCCCAGAACAGCTGATTGCGTTGGCCCATGACGAGGGTGAAGGAGCGGAGGAATTCCTGTCGGCGGACGTGTGGCGTGAAACCGAGCACCAAAGCTTCGCCCGTGGTTGGGTGGAGGAGCCCTGCCAAGCACTTGAGGGTGGTCGTCTTTCCGGCTCCGTTGGGGCCGAGAAATCCGACCATTTCGCCAGGTTCGATCGAGAAGCTGACGCCGTCGACCGCCTTGACGTCGGTATAAGTGCGCCGAAAGAAGCTCCGCACGCCAGAGGCCAATCCTGCTTCCCGCTGGTGCACCCGAAAGTGTTTGGTGAGCTCGTCAACTTTGATGGCGGGCTCGTCCATGGGACGTTTCTACACCAGATCGCCGATGAGCTCGGCCAAATTACCCACGACCCGGTCGGCGCCGGCTGCGAAAAAATCGGAATCGCCGTGGCGAGCGACGCCGATCACAGCTCCAAATCCTCCTGCCTTGCCTGCTTCGACGCCGGAGATCGCATCCTCCACCACCGCACATTGCGCCGGCTCGAGGCTGAGCAGACGAGCGGCATGGAGGAAGGTGTCGGGACTCGGCTTGCCGGCCAGCCCTTCGGCCGATCGCAACGAACGCGTCAACGACGAACGCCGCGCGATCTTCCAGGCCGGCCGCGGCCAGGACGTCCCTGGCATTGGCGCTCGAGGAGACCACTGCCCAGCGAATGTGCCGTAAGTCGAGCTCCCGTAGCAACGCAAGAGCATCGGGATAAGGCGCAATGCCATCGCGCTGCAGAACCTTGCGGAAGGCGTCGTTCTTGAGATTGCCCAGACCCTGGATGGTTTCGAATCCGGGTGGGTCGAACGTTGCTCCCTCAGGCAGATCGATGTTCCGCGATCGTAAGAAGCTGCGGACCCCGTCGTAGCGCGGCTTGCCGTCGACGAAGGCAAGGTAGTCGGAGTCGTCGAAGGGGCGGCCGGTGTCATGGATATGGGCGAGAAACTGATTGAACGAGTCGGCCCAGGCCGCTTGGTGGACTAGGGCCGTCGGGGTCAATACGCCGTCGAGATCGAAGAGATAGCCGTTCACGCCCACGGGCGAAAGTTAGGCGCCAAAAGATCGCGAAAAAACCTTTTTGTTTGGGGGAGCGGATAGGCGACTCGTTGTGTAAACAAGGAGGCAGAAAACGTTTTCCCCAGATCTTCAAATGTCAGATCCTGAATCGAGTGACGATGAAGGGCCAGAGAACCACCATTAGAGATGTCGGGCGTCGGGCCGGCGTTTCGGTGGGCACTGTGTCCAAGGCCCTGAACGGAACCGGCGTTGTTTCCGACGAGACCCAGCGGAAGGTAGTCGAAGCCGCCGAAACGCTCGGTTACAGCCCCAACAAAGCGGCCCAGGGTTTGGTCGGAGGCCGCTCTTTCCAAGTTGGCTACGGACTTCCCGAGCCGGGCGAACGCGGCAACCCGACCCTTAATGCATTTCTTCACTCGATGGTCGACTCAGCCAGCGGTATACGGGCTGGAGATCGTCTTGTTCCGCGACACCGGACATGACACAACCCCTTACGAGGACCTGGTTCGACGTGGGGTGGTCGACGGCTTCGTGCTGTCGGAAACCGACTACGACGACGGCCGGGTAGACCATCTGCTCGAGCGAGGTATTCCCTTTGTCACCTTCGGGCGCACTGCGGGCAGCCGCCGGCACTTCTGGGTGGACGTCGATGGTGAGGCGGGAATGATGGATGTGTCCCGACACTTGATCGATCGGGGCCACTCGAGGTTTGGTGTTATTGCCTGGCCCGAAGGGTCTGAGTCTGGTGACCTCCGACTTGACGGAGTCTGCAAGGTCCTAGCCGACCACGGATTAGGCGAGCCGGCCACCGTCAGGACCACCAATGGGTTCGAACCTGGTCGGGTTGCCTTTGCCGACCTGCTCGTGAGCCACCCTTCAATCACGGCTGTCATTGCAGTGGCTGACGAGTTGGCGCTGGGGGCCATGGCCGAGGCCGCAGTCCGTGGCATCGAGGTCGGAAAGGAACTTGCAATCGCCGGCTTCGATGACATCCCCACCGCTTCGATCGTCCAGCCCGGACTGACGAGTGTTCGCCAACCCATCAAGGAGATCGGCGCCGTCTTGGTCGAGCTCCTCGCTGAGGCTCTTTCCTTGCGCAGTGAGCCTCGGGGCGTGCTCCTCAAGCCGGAACTGGTGATACGCCTAAGCACCGGTGGATTCATGTGATTTCTCGATCCACGATCGTCGAAGACCGGTACGTACCGAGTCAGGCACCTTGGCGAGAGTCAATGTTCACGATCGGCAACGGATACTTAATGACTCGGGGAACCTCCGAAGAAGGACGGGACGGAGAAGTTCGAGCAACGTTCGTCAATGGCGCCTTTGTGACTCCTCCCGGTGAGTCCCAGCTGCTCGGTGCCGTGCCGGATTGGACCGGCTTTCGATTTGCCGTTAACGGAGAGCCCTTCGACATCGATCGCCGCCGGCCAGCAGGTTATCGAAGAGTTCTCGACATGGCCGATGGCTCCCTCACGCGCACCGTCCTCTGGCGTGGTGCCGAGCCCGGGACCATCCGCGTGACGTTTAGGCGCCTGCTGCCGCTAGATCTCCCCCATCTCGCCGTGCTCGAGGTGACGATCGAATCGCTCACTGACGAAATCGAAGTCGAGTTCCACACCGGGGTGGAGGCGAATATCGCCAGCCCCACCGTGCCCGTGTGGATTCCAAGCAAAGTGAGCTACGACAATTCAACCGGAGGCAGCTGCCGCTATCACAGCATCGACGACGCCCACCAGCTGGAGCTCGTTTGGCGGGTCGACACTCCCGCGGCGCTCGCTTACATCGATGATCCGGTACAGCCGAGCGTACGGGGGGTGGTGCAACTGGCGCCAGGAGCCGTCTTGAACGTGGCCAAGTTCGTCGGCTACAAGGTCGCCCGCAATGACGACATCGAATTGGCGTTGCCACCGGTGGGGACTGCATTTGACGATATCGCTGCTGGCTCCCGACTTGCCTGGGCTAGACGGTGGGTGACCGGGGCTATTGAAATCGACGATGACCCGGAGGCCGAGCTAACCCTGCGGTTTGCTGCTTTCCAATTGATTGCCGCCGCTCCCCCAACCGACTCCGGTGCCGGGATCGGTGCCCGGCTCGGCGGGTTTGGTTACAGCCACCACGTCTTTTGGGATACCGACATCTTCGTGGCTCCGTTCCTGACGTTGAGTCAGCCCGACCTTGCCCGTACGCACTACGCCTACCGCTACCGGGGCTTGGCCGGTGCGCGGCGCAAGGCAGCTCGGTATGGCCGCAAAGGGGCGTTCTATGCCTGGGAGTCAGCAGGGACCGGAGATGAAATGACACCGGACTGGTCGAAGCCTCTCTATGGCGATCCGATGCGAATCTGGACCGGCGAACTCGAAGAACACATCACTGCCGACGTCGCCTGGTCCGCCGACCACTATTGGCAATGGACGGGCGATGATCGGTTCCTCATTGACGAAGGGGCCGAGATGATCATTGACGGTGCCCACTACTGGATGAGCCGGCTCGAACCGGAGAACGACGGTCTCCATCTCCGCAACGTGATCGGTCCAGACGAATATCACATCAGGGTCGACGACAACTTTTACACCAACTTGTTCGCCGCATGGCAACTCCGGAAGGCAGGCGAAGTCGCAGAGCGGATCGAGGCGATGGCTGCCGGATCCTCATCGAAGCTACTGACCAGGCTCGGCTTGACCGCTGAGGATTTGACCGCGTTTGCCGCTGCAGCCGACAAAGTCGTGTTACGGCGGGGCAGCGACGGGGTATGGGAACAGCACGCAGGCTTCTTCAATCTCCAGCCAATCGACCTCGCCGCGTTCGAGCCGCGGGTGCATGCGATGTATGACCTGCTCGGGGAGGAGCGAATCCAGAGCGCGGCCGTGATCAAGCAAGCGGACGTCCTAATGGCGATGACTCTGATCCCCGAGGAAGCTGACCGCCTGGGGTCGGCCGACGCCAACTGGAAGTACTACGAGCCGAAAGCTGATCATGGGTCTTCTCTCTCGCTGGGGTTTCACGCCCTGCTGGCGGCCCAGATGGGCGATCCCGATCTGGGCTATCGCCTATTTCGTCGAGCTGCAGCAATCGATCTCGACGACTCCATGGGTAACGGCTCTCACGGGATTCACACCGCATGTCAAGGCGGTTTGCTCCTCACCACACTCTTTGGATTCGCCGGCCTTCATCTGGAGGACGGCCGTCCAGCAACGACTCCACGGCTCCCCGATCATTGGCGATCGATCGGGCTTAACTTTTATCACCGTGGGGAAATCCGATCATTGGAAGTTTCCCGTGACAAGTAAGCAAAGGACGCTTGCGTCCCAAGAGAAAGGCAAGGCAATGAAAACCAGACATTGGCCCATCGTCGTCGCGATTCTCGCGATGGTGCTGGGCGCTTGTGGTGGTGGCGACGGTGCAGCCACGACCAGCGGCGGCGTAACCGACACCACTGGCGGAGGAGCGGTCACTACGGCCGGTGGAGGGGCGGTCACGACAGCAGGTGGTGGCGGCGGCGCGGCAGGAGAGTGCATGGGCATTGCCGTCGAGGAAGGTGCGACCATCGTCTTCTCCGGATGGGGTGACGAAACCGAACAGCAGGTCTATCGAGACTCGATCACCCGCTTCAACGAGGCATGCCCAGGCGTCACGGTTGACTATCAGCCGGTCCCGGCTGACTTCCAGACACAGATGAAGGCCGCCTTTGCCGGTGGCGAAGGTCCTGACGTTCTATATGTGGATGATCAGCTGATGACGGCGCTGGGTCGGGCCGGCCAGCTCCTGCCCCTCGACGAATACATGGCGCAGGCAGGCGTGACGCGCGAGGAGTTCATCCCCTCGCTCTTGACCATCTTCACGCTCGAGGACCAGACCTATGCGCTCCCCAAAGACTGGGGCACGCTGGGCCTGATCTACCTGCCCGAAGTGATCGAGGCCGCGGGAATTGAGGCACCGACGGCCGACTGGACGTGGGACGACCTACGCACTGCGGCTCAGGCCATCTCGGAGAACACCGATGTGGCCGGCTTCTGCCAGGGCGCCGACTGGGCCCGCCTGGCGCCTTGGGCCTTCAGCCACGGCGCGACCTTTGCCAGTGAGGACGCCACCACGGCAATGCTCACGGACGCGGGTGTGATCCAGGCCGCGACCCTCGTCGCGGACATGAAGAGCGAAGGCTCGCTGGTAACTGCTTCCGACGTAGGCGCAGGTTGGTGTGGTGAGGCCATCGGCAGGAAGTTGGTCGGAATGACGCTTGAAGGCGGCTGGATGGTCAACTTCATGAACAACGACTATCCCGACGTCGAATGGGCCGCGGTTTCGATTCCGGCAGGACCCGAGGGCAAGGCAGATGTCATCTTCACCAATGGCATCGGCGTCAATGCAGGGACCGAGTTCCCCAACGCTGCCGCAGCCTTCGCGCTCTTCGTGACGGGAACCGAGAATCAGGCCGCCATCACCGAAACGGGCTTCGCCTATCCGACCCGTGAAGATCAGCTCAGCCTGATCACCAACGAGAACGACCAGGCGATTTCCGAGGGCGGAACCTACGACCTGACCCGCGTGGCCTTTTGGGGTTCCAACACCGGTCGGGTCAACGACTCGGTGAGCAAGGCGTTGGAGCGCATCTTCCTCGGCGAGCAGGATGTCGAGGCGGCTTTCCAACAGGCACAGGAGGAAGCGCAACTAGCGCTTGACGAGGCGGCGTAGCTGTAGAGGTTCGGAGTCCGTGGCCAGCTTTGGCTACGGGCTCCGGCCCCTACTGGTATAACAACGCAAGGAAGGGAGAACATGGTTTCAGCGACCCAACCCGGTAAGCGCCAACGCAGGGTCGGGGCGCGCAACGAGACCTTGATCGGCTATCTGTTTCTTTCGCCCTACCTGCTGATTACGTCGGTCTTTACCGTCGGCGTCATTGGTTTCGCGCTCTACATCAGCTTTACTTCTTACAACCTTTTCGAGGCGCCTACCTGGGTGGGACTCGACAACTATCGACGGGCCCTCGGGGATACCGGTGGCGTTTCCTGCGTTCGCTGCTGAACGTATTCATGTACGTCATCATCGTGGTGCCATTTCAGACCGCGATCGCGCTTGATGCTGGCAATCGTGCTCAACAAGCCGATCCGCGCGCAGCAATTCTTCCGCACCGTCTTCTATGGCCCGAGTGTGACTTCATCGGTCGTGATTTCATCGATCTTCCTCTGGCTCTACCTGAAGACCGGCATCGTCAACTACGTCTTCGATCAGATCGTTCAGCCTCTTCGGTGCACAATGGACACCGATCGAATGGCTCAATGATCCACGCGGCCTCTTCCAGGTCATTGCCAATGCTTTCGGAGGGGACATTCCTTCAGACCAGTGGTGGTTCCGTGGGCCGAGTATCACCTGGCTGGCGATCATGGCCCTGAACATCTTCACCACCGCGCCCACCTTCATGATCATGTATCTGGCCGCGCTCCAAGACCTTCCACCGCCCCTCTACGAAGCCGCCGCGATTGATGGGGCGAGCCGGCGGCAGCAATTCTGGAGCATCACGTTGCCGATGCTTCGACCCGTGACGCTCCTCATCGTCGTGCTCGGCACCATCGGCGCCTTCCAGGTATTCGACCAGGTGCAATTTCTCACCGCGGGAGGGCCGCTGAATACCACGCTGACTCCCGTCTATCTCGTCTACGGCGAGGCGCTCGGCGTGCTCGGCGGAGGCAGCCAGATTCGGATGGGATTGGCTTCGGCCATGGCCTTTCTCCTCGGGGTGATCATCTTCATTTTCACCCTCATCCAACGGCGCTACATCGAGAGCGGGACGGAGCAATATTGACCCAGGAGATCGCCCCCGAAAAAGTGGTCGACATGGGCACCTCGACGGTGCCTCGCCCGGTGCCGACCGAGCCGCCTCGTCGAGTACGGGGCAAGGCCGGACGGGTTGGCCTGCGCTACGTGCTGATGATCGTGCTTGGCCTGTTCCTCTTCGCGCCCTTCATCCTTTCCTTCTTCGGCAGCTTCAAGTCCAACGCAGAGATCATCGCGTATCCGCCGAGCCTGTTCCCGCGCGGGGAGTGGCAAGTAGGAGAACTGGCCGCGCTTCTTCGGGACCGACGTTGGCGGAGAGGCGCAACTTGATGGGGCTGTCTCCCTAGGGCTGATGGCGGGCCTGTTTGCCGCCTTCCTTACGCTCCTGCTCACCGGCCTCACCAGCGAAATCAAGGGAAAGGGGCTTCCCCGGTCGGTCGGCCTGCCCCTCAGCATCCTCCTCGCCCTGGTCGGGGGCGCGGCCTCGGCTGTCTACGTGAATGTTCGCGCGGAAGGGGAGTTTGTGGAGTGGGTGACCGTGGGCGCTGCGATAACGGTTCTCCTGCTGATTGCCGTCCTCTTGCTTTCTATGTCCCAACCCGACTGGCGACGTGTCCTCATGGCGCTTGGGTGGAGCCTCGTCTTATTCGCCGTGGTGACCGTCGTGTTCGAGCAGATCGCATTGCTCGCCGGCGGAGGTCGATTCTGGCGGTGGCTGTTCAACACCTCGGTCCTCTCGGTGATGCTGGCGAGCTTCCAGCTGGTGTTCTGCGTCATGGCCGCCTATGCGTTCGCTCGTCTGCGCTTCCCTGGGCGCGATCTCATCTTCGCCTTCATGCTCGCCACGATGATGATTCCGGGCGCAGTCACGCTGGTCCCCGCCTATGTGCTGATGTCGAAGCTCGATTGGATCAATCGGGCCTACAGCCTGATCATCCCTGGAATCGTCACCGCCGGGAGCATTTTCCTGCTGACCCAATTCCTGAAATCGATCCCGCGGGAATTGGAGGAGTCGGCCTACATCGACGGCGCGTCCTACTTCCAGACGTTGAAGGACATCATCCTTCCTCTGGCGCGGCCAGCGTTGCTGACCGTCTTCATCTTGCAGTTCCAGGGCATGTGGAACGCTTATCTCGGCCCGCTTCTTTACCTCCAGCGGCGCGATATGTGGGTGCTGAACGTCGCCCTGAATATCTTCAAGGGACAGTTCCGGGCGGAGCTGAACCTCCTTCTCGTCGCGGCGATGTTGAACGCTGCCCCGGTCCTGATCCTCTTCTTCCTCTTCAGCCGCTACTACATCCAGGGAGTGGGATACGCGGGAGTGAAGGGGTAGCCACACTCCGACCGATGAACGACTTGCTGGCGCTTCGCCCACTGCGGATCGAGGGCGGAATTCGCGGCATGCTCCGAACCGCGGTGGGGGGATGGTGGCGCGAGATCTTTATCCTGACCGGACTGAACCTGCTCTGGACCATGGCAGCGTTGTCGATCGTCGCCCTCCCCCCGGCCACCGCGGCGATGTTCCATGTGGCCCGCCAGGTGCTGGCCAACGACGAGCGCATCACCTGGCAAAGCTTCTGGCAGCCCTTCCGCCGCTACTGGCTGGCCGCGTGGCGGTGGGGCCTCGTCTTCTTCGGCCTCGCAGGCGTGGCCGCCTCGAATCTTTGGATCTATCGAGAGGCTCCTGGACTGGGATGGACGATGCTGCGCTGGGTCTGGGCGACCTTCCTCTTTGTTTGGGTGATCCTCAATCTCTTCTTTTGGCCCCTTTGGTTCGCGGAAGAGGAGTCGCATCGGAAGCTGCGCACAACCTATCGCAACACGCTGGCGTTCCTGTCTGCGAATCCGGCTCCCGCCTTCATGGTGGCGCTGTTCGTCCTCGTCCTGGGCACCGTCAGCTTCCTCTATGGCGTCCCGCTCGGTGTCTTGTTCATGAGTTTGACCGCGCTGCTGGCTACCGCAACGTTGGCTGCCTATTTGCCTCCGCTGACGGAGTAGGTGAATCGCAGTGCGTGCCAGGCGTCCGTCATGGATTGGACAGGGCGGCGAGCGTCGGCGCCATGCCCGCCCCATACACCTGCTGGCCGATCGCGCCCCAGGTTCCCCAGCTGTCGCGCATGTCCTCCAACGGGATGTAGAGATCCAAGCGGTTCGTCGCCACGGTTGGATAGGCAGCCGGGTTCTCGGTGGCCATTCCTTCTGGAGCCAGCGGTGGCAACGTGTAGGCGAGAGTCGCGAGGGTGTACTTGAGAAATTCGGCCACAAGTTTCTCGATCGATGGGTCGATTCCCCCGTGGTTATGCGCAGGTACTCATCGAGGTAGATCCACGCCTCATACTGTTCCTTTGGCGTGATAACCCCTGATCGCTGCGTCGGGTTGAGTCCCCAGAACGTCGTGGCCTCTGCCGCAGGTCCATGATCCACCTCCCAGATCCAGGCGAGTCGCACCAGGTTGGCGATTGGGCCGTAAGAGAGAGCGAGATAGTGGGGGTCGCCGGTCAACTCCCACAGGCGCGCGCAAGCGGCCGCCGCTTGCGCGGTGATGTGGGTCTCGTAGGCGAGCAGGAAACCGTTGCCGGCCAGGGCTTCGACCGCGGCTTTGGCTTCTTCGAGAAAGCGTTCCTCTCCTGTTAGCTCGTGCAGCAACAGCATGTAGTAGGCGTAGCCACCGGACGCGTCCGGCTCGCGCTCGCTTCCCTGCCATGCGGCAGCCGGGTTATCGGGATCGGGAAAGTTGTAGAAGCGGTGAAAGCGGTAGTCGACTGCGTGGGCGTATTCCATCCACGCATCTGCGCTGCGCAGCGCGAGGTCTCGCAGCCACCTCGCTCCCGAGCAGCCCCCATTCCGCCAGCTTGAGGACATGTCCCAGCTCATACCAGGTGTCGCCCCGCCCCTGGGGGCCGGTAATTGCGATGGGGCCACTGTTCTGGACGAGTCCAAACTCCGGGTTGTAGAAGTCCTCCAGCGTTGCCTCGGCCAGCTCTGCAATCCGGGTCGCCTGCTCGTCTCCGTAGCGGGCCGCGTATCGCGCTGCGCCGAGCCCGACGTCGAGTTGCGTGATCGCCTCGGCGCTCTGACGCGTATCGGAAACGTAAGCGCGCCAGTAACGCTTCCCGTTCAAGTTCGACCCATGTCTCCGGATCATCGAGATCCGCCAAGGTTTCCCGGGCGAGTGCTTGCCAGTCGGGCGAGGAGATCTCTGGCTTGGCGATCAGGTCGTAGATATCACTCACCTGCAGAAGAAAGTCCTCGAACATCGCGTCTTCGTCGGCCGGCCGACCTGGTGTCAGATAGAGGTAGGCGTCGTAGAGCACGACCGACTCGCCAATCGGGAGCTTTCTCAGATCGCTGGTCGTGAGCGTGTGGCCAAAGGAGCGTCCCCGGTGGCCGGCGGTGCCGGCGGGTCCATATCGGGTGACCTCGATGAAGGGATTGATCCGAGTTAGATCGAACCAATAGAGAAGGGTTGCGTCCAGCGTCTCGGAATATCCGTAGAACATCGGGGCGGCATATGAGGCGCGCTCGGCGAAGAACTCCAGGTTCGCCGCGGCTTCCTCGCCCGTAGTTCGGGTTCACGAATTGCCATTCGAGCTCGACCGCGCCGGATGGAAGCTCGGCATGCGGCTCTATCACGACCTCGTAGTGGAGCAACCCGGGGTTGTAGGGATAGTTCTCGAGCAACGACGTCGTAGTTGACCCATTCGTTCCGACCGCTCAGCCTGACGCCGTTGTCGTCGGCCTCGGCTGTAGGGCTGATCTCGTCCATCGTTTGCAGCAGGTTCAGCTCGCTTCCCAAGGGCGGAGGGCAAGCGCGGTCTCTGCTCCACCGTCGGCGCACGACTAGGGCGTCGGCAAGAGTCCCTTCGCCGAAGGTGGCCGAGAAGTCCCGCCCATGGGAATGACCACTTGCCGTCCCCAATGTTTCAATGACTTTCAATCGGCGGCGTTGGGTCTGCATGTTCTCGGGACAATCGGCGAGTCGAGTGAGAGATATGTCTGCGTAGAGCGGAGCAAGGCTCCAAGGGGACCGCTGCCGTGGTCGTCGCCACGTTTGTCGAGGCTGTTGCCGGTTCAGTCGAAACTGAAGACTCTTCGTCCGCAAAGCATGCAGCCGCGACCAGGAGCAGCCCGGCCAGGAGCGTCGAAGAGCCGCGAGAGCGCACTATCTGTTTGATTCTCAGCATGGTGCCAGAAAGCTCTTGATAGCCTGGACGAGGCTTGATTCGTACTCCTGATCAGCGGCTGCGGGTGTTCGTCAGCTCGACGCTCGAGGAGCTGGCGCCAGAACGCGCCGCGGTGAAAGCCGCCATCGAACGCCTGCACTTGATCCCGGTGATGTTCGAAATGGGCGCCCGCCCGCATCCACCTCGCAATCTCTACCGGTCGTACCTCCGTCAGAGCCAGGTCTTTGTGGGTCTCTATTGGCAGAAGTACGGGTGGGTGGCACCTGAGGAGGAGATCTCCGGGTTAGAGGACGAGTACCGGCTGTCGAATGGGATGCCCCGACTCCTTTATATGAAGAAGCCCGCAGACCGCGAAGCGCGCTTGCGAGATTTGATCGCGCAGATCCAGGCTGATGACACCGCCTCCTACCGCTCCTTCGACACTGCCGAGGAGCTCGGCAGGTTGATCGAGGAGGATCTCATGGTTCTCCTTACGGAACGTTTCGCCGAGCCGGAAGCGGAGCAAGGGCCGGCCAGTCGTATCGTCAGACCGCCGATACCGATCAATCCCATCGTGGGCCGCGCCGACGAAGTCGCCTTGGTCAAGGACGCAATTCTGAAGGGCTCGCGCCTCGTCACCATTACCGGAACCGGAGGCATGGGCAAGAGCCGGCTCGCCCTCGAAGTAGCGCAGTTGCTTGAGAAAGAGTTCTCAGACGGAATCGTGTTCGTACCGCTCGAACCTCTCTTTCAGGCTTCTCAGGTTCCGCGGGCAATGGCTGAGTCGTTGGGGCTGCGGATGGAGTACGCCGAGGTCACACTCGATGCGGTGACGGAATACCTCCAAGACAAGCACATGCTTCTCATACTCGACAACTTTGAGCATGTGATCGACGCCGCGGCCGACATGGCCAGGCTGATCGACTCCTGCGATCGGGTGCAAGCTCTGGTGACCAGTAGGCGGCCGTTGCGCGTGCGCGGCGAACGGGAAATTCCGATCGGCCCGCTGGCGGATGAAGCGGCCGTGCAGCTTTTTACAGAACGGGCACGCGCCGTAAGGCCCGACTTCGTCGTGAGCGCGGACGAGCAGATGCCGCTCACCGAATTGATCAAACGCCTCGACCATCTTCCACTTGCCATCGAATTGGCCGCCGCCCGCATGCGACTCCTCGATGTGCCGGAGTTACTCACGCGTCTGGGCGAGCGAATGGAGGTTCTCGGCTCCGCGCCAGTCAACTATCCCGATCGTCAGCGAACTCTGCGCACCACGATCGAATGGAGCTACAACTTACTCTCCGAGGTCGAGCGGCTCGTACTGTCGAGGATCAGCGTCTTCGCCGGTGGCGCCGATTTGGACGCGATCGAAGCGCTTTGCAGCGACACGGGCATAGATGTCCTCGAGGTTGTCGATTCGCTCCTCGAGAACAGCTTGATTCTGAGAACCCAGAGCAGCCCCAGCGGCGAGGCCCGCTTCGCGATGCTGAACACGATCAAGACCTATGCCCGGGAGCAACTCGAGCAACGGCCCGATTGCGAGTCGAC
Organism: uncultured Acidimicrobiia bacterium; assembly: GCA_963840175.1. Classification (GTDB taxonomy): domain Bacteria; phylum Actinomycetota; class Acidimicrobiia; order Spongiisociales; family ZC4RG35; genus JACCTH01. Next base: position 224,038 of record CAWIXU010000006.1, on the reverse strand, counting down.
CTACCGACGTCATGTCGACTGGTTCCTCCGGCTCTGCCAGAGAGCCGACTTTTCGAAATCCAATGAAGCGATCGAAGTATGGCCGTTGCTCGACTTCGAATTAGCCAATCTGGCGGTCGCGATTCGGTGGTGTCTGGATCACTCGGATCTTCCCCTGATCGCAGCCTTTGCTCGACCGATTTGGTTCTGGCTGTGGCAAACGGGTCGACTAAAGGACGCCCAGCCGGCCTTTGAGGAAGCGGTCGCCTTGATCTCGCCCGACACGCCCCGCCCGATCCGAGCCGAGGTGCTCGTCACGGTTTCCACTGTGCGATTCTTTACCGGCGACTATCTAGGAGCCGAAAAACTCCTGGACGAGGCGATGCCGATAGTCGAAGAACTCGAAGACGACACGCTTTTGATCGTCGGCTTGCTCACCCGTGCCTCTGCGCAGCCGCACTTGGGGCGGATGAGCGAAGCCGCGGAGATGGCGGCCCGCGCGCTCGACCTTGCTCGCCGGTCCGACACATTGAGCGGTGTCGGCTTTGGCGCCGCGATTCTCGGGTTTCTCCGCGCCCTGGAAGGAGACCTGGCAACGGGTCGGGCGCTGTCCGAAGAAGTAGTGGCGATCGGAGAGAGGATTCGCCTCGACGGGTTGCGCATCCAGGGATGGCTGAACCTGGCCGTAATCGACGTGATGGAGAGCAAACCAGAAGATGCTCGCCAACACTTGTGGCTTGCCAAAGAGGTGGTCAAGTACTTTGAAGATCGCGAGGGCGCCGCTCTTGCCCTAGAAGTGGCGACGACGTTGGCACTGAACCGGGTGACTTTGTTACGGCCGCCCGCACCCAGGCGTCGGCGGAGGCAGTCCGCAACTCAATCGGGATGCCAATCTGGCCACTGATGGACCTGCTGAAGCAGGCAAACGTGGCCCAACTGCGGATGCAACTCGGCGACCCAAAGTACGAGGAGATCGTGAAAGAAGCTCAAACGGCTGATCACTGGATGATCCTCGACGAGGCAGTTGGGCCTTCTCTGCCAGGCCCGGAGGTGATCGAGGTCGACTTGTCCTCTGCTCAGCTTTCCAAAGATCTCGGCGAAGGCTGAAAATGGGCGATCTCATCTATGGCATGGGGGTCTCGCTCGACGGCTACGTCGAGGACGCACAAGGTGGGTTCGAATGGTCCGCCCCGGACGACGACGTCCACCGGCTAGCCAACCAACAGGCACAAGAAGCGAGCGCGTTCGTTTATGGGCGTCGAATGTTCGAAACCATGGACGAATACTGGATGCGAGCCGCGCAGGAGGAAGGCCACCCACCGATCGAGGCCGAGTTCGCTGCTGCCTATGCGGCCACCCCGCGCTATGTCGTGTCCGACACGATGAAGGAGGCGAGCAATGGCGCCACCCTGGTGCCGTCGGGCCGAAGCGCGTTCCCTCGTCGAACGGCTCAAGAAAGAGTCCGCGACATATATCGACGTCGGTGGTCCCGAACTGGCAGCCTCGCTGATAGATCTCATCGACGAGTTTCGCATGTGGATCAACCCAGTCGCCGTCGGCGGTGGCAAGCCTTTCTTCCCGGCCGGAAAGCAACTCGATCTCCAACTCGTGGAAAGCAGACCATTTCCCTCCGGCACGCTCTGGCTGCGGTACCGGCGTCGCTAACGAGCAACTAGAGCTCTGGCCGGTCTTTTTTCCACGGGGCGGTCAGGCCGAGTTTCCCGAGTGCCGTCCAGACGTAGCTTCGGCTGAATCGGAAAAGTGCGATCACAATGCCGACTGCAGTGGCCACCCCTGCCCCCACGGCGAGGGCTGCCGCACCTTCAATTAGGCGGTTGATAAGTAGAGCGACGAAAGCCCCCGTGACCAAGGCTTCGACGAACGCGACCATACCGGAGATCATGTAGAGAGGCTGTAGTCGCGGAACCCGTTTTTCGAGCGAGGCTTCTGCCCGGACGGCGTGCAATCCACCGGTCGTGGGAAGGACCATCAGGGACTCTGCGTCGGGATGCAGCGTTTTGTAGTGCTGCCGGATGCGATTGATCGCGACTCCGTAGTAAGCATCGTCGATCATGTTCTGCAGAGTTCTCATGAAAGTGGTGAACCCGATGACCACCATCGCTGGCAGGATGATCAACGCGAACGTATAGAAAGGCGTCCCAAAGTCGGACGCCTGGCCCACAAAAGCGAGCGCCACGATCGAGTTCGAGAGCGTGCTGAGAAATATCAGTACTCGGCTGCTGGCCTCCGAATTGGCGCCGATACGCGCCGTCTGCAGAGTGGAGTGCTCAGTAGTGAGGGCATGGAGTAGCCGGTCTTCTGATGGCTCCGATCGCTCGACCACACGGCGAGCCTAGATCGCTCTTTCTGTGGCAGGTGACACACGAACCGCGGGCTAAATGCCGTGAAATCCACGGCCCAGAACCTTAGGTTTCGCTCCGAGAAGGAGGTATGCGAAACTCCGGACGATGAGCGAGAATGCTCGGGAGACACTGCGCTTTGGGCTGCGAATTCCTTCCTATGCCCCTCCCGGTCTCACATATCAAAGTTCCCGGGAATTGCTCGACTACTGCCGGCGGATCGACGATCTCCCGTTCGAGGACATCTGGGTCATTGACCACCTACTCGTTTCCAAGGGCGTGTATGGGGTCTCCTGGCTCGACGCGATCGCGACGCTTTCGGCCGCCGCCGCCGTTACGGAACGCGTTGGTTTGGGAACCGCCGCCCTGGTCCTACCGCTCCGCCACCCGGTGACTCTCGCCAAGGAGATCGCCTCCCTGCACATGCTTTCCGGTGGCAGGTTCCGATTCGGTGTCGCGGTCGGGTGGGATCCGGAGGAGTTCGCCGCGACCGGCGTGCCTCTCAAAGAGCGGGGCAGTCGCACCGACGAGGCTCTCGAGCTGATCCGTCGCCTCCTCATCGAGGAGAACGTCAGCTTCGAAGGCCGCTTCTGGCAGGTCGAGGACCTCACGATCTATCCACGTCTGCCCGAACCACCACCGGTGTGGATCGCCGGCGGCACCTTGACTCACGCTCCCGACACGCCCGACAAGCCATTCATGGCCCCGGGAGTTCTCGCCCGGATCCTCAAGGCAGACGGATGGATGGCCCGGTCGAGCGGCAGCGACCCCGGGGATGTCGCAAATGATTGGAAGCTCGTACAAGAGCACTTGAGAGCGAACGGCCGTGATCCCGCCACCCTCACCTTTGGCGCTACTCAATTTCTCCACGTGACCGAAGACGGAGATCCCAAGATGGCTCTCGCCGAGCAGATGCCGCACTTCCTCGAGATCATGGGCGCCCACCGCACCGACGAAGACCTGCAGGCTTCCTATCTCACCGGAACCATCGACGACATGCTGGCAACAATCCAGGCTTTGCAGAGTGCTGGGCTCCAGTACTTGATCCTCACCCCGCTCGTCGCCGACCCTCGCACAGCTAGAACTGATCACGCGGCACATCGTCGAGCCATTGAGCTGACTCATCGCCTGCCTAGGTCGACGGGGCTTCGGGTACGACGATCTCGCCGGCAATGATTCGGGCCTTGAGATCCTCGATGGTAGGGACGAGGTCGTCGATGAATCCCCCACTGGTGGAATAACCCACACCCCCATCGGCCAGCCCGAACATTCGCAAGCCTGGGCGGAATTGGTCGGAAGCGAACTCGGTGATAACGGTGTGGGCGGCGATGTCCCACCGCAGGATCATGGACGTGAGAATGTGCGGTTGCCAGGATCGGGGGTCGGGACCGCCGATGGTGACATTGGGCTCATTGAGTACAGACGAATACTCGTCGACGTCTACGCCGATCGCCCACAGGTGCCGACCCTGCGCGGCGCTTTCGACCCGGGCCGCTTCAAAGACCCCCTGGCCGGACTTGGCGGCCGCGTGATAGACCACATCTGCACCGGCCTGGTAAAGCGGCTCGGTCTTCGCCTGGCCGAGTGCTTTGCTGTCATATCCGCTGAAATCCCACTCTGGTGCCAGGTACTCCACCAAGACTGCAACATCTGGTCGCACATGTCGGGCTCCGGCCTCGAAACCGGCCTGGAAATTGAGGATGAGCGGAGAGGGCATGCCCCCTACGAAGCCGATGGTCTTGGTTTCGGACCTGAGCGCCGCAATCGCTCCGACCAGGAACGAACCTTCGTGAGCAGCGAAGTTCACGTATTGGACGTTGGGCTGCTCACCGATCCAGTCAATGAGGGCGAAGCGGTTGTCGGGCAAATCAGAAGCCAACTCGTCGAGGATGCTTCCCGAGAATCCGGCCATGAGCACGAAGTCCTTGACTCCGGCCTCTGCGAGCCGTTTGACTTCGGTGTGGGCTTGCCACCAGTGCGCGACGTATTCGGCCACCACTCCGTCGCCCAGCTCTGCAGCTGCCCTGTCAAACCCGGCTCCAAGTTCGTCGCGAAAGGAACTGTCGCCTCGGCCCGGGCCCTCCGACACGAAAGCGATCGGAGGCAAAGCCCGCCGGTCGAGACTCGCCCGCAGGAACGCGCTTTCCACGAGCGCTAGCGCCATCGTCGTTTCCTGGCTCCAGACCTCGAGCTGTGCGAGCCGGCCCCCGGTGAGCAGGTAATCGGGATCATCGCCAGAGGCTCTCCATTCAGCGGCCGCGGCGGAAAGAGCTGACCGGCGTTGGAGGTCGGTCGAATGAAGTTCAATCCAGCCGCGGAACCGGTCCCAACCTTCCAGCAACGCCTCGTGAGTGACCTGAACAGTGGCCTTGCCGGTCAGGGGATCGCGGTCGGCGGTCAACAGGCGGTTGGCAATGAGGGTGCCGAGTACTTCGTCAATCTCTCCTAGCTGGCGCAAGTCGTCGAGGGGGACTCGCCGGCGGGTGGGTTCACTACCTCGGTCATATCGCACCATTTGGAGGAGGAGCCGCTGCGCCGCCTCCTGGCCGTCAGCGTCGAAAGTCTCGAAGAGATGGTCGCTCCGGGTGGTGAGCGCACCTTCGAGACCGCCGAGAACGCCATAAGAACCGAGATCGAGCGTCCTTCCCTGGCGACGGTCGAAGAGCTCGGTCAAGGTGTACTGCAAGAGCGGCAGCGCCTGGGCCTCCTCGCCCACATCGGCCATCAGCTGCGCGAGGAGCTGAGGCTGAACATCTGACGTTCACTCCGGCAGCCGGTTCGACGATGGCGGCTTCCAGCTCGGCCGGGGTCAGCGGCAAGACGTTGACCACACTCGAGGCGAAAACTGGCGCGAAGCGATGGGAGAGCAAAGGACGGTCGTAGAAGTCGGCCCGTAAGCGTCAGCACCACTCGGAGCCGGCTGCGGGGATCGGTGACCGCAGTGACCAGGTTGTCGAGAAAGCGGCGTCGCTCGCGCTCGGTCGAATGAGTGAACAGTTCTTCGAACTGGTCGACAAAGAGCAACAGATCGCCTCTTTCGTCTGCGACGATCCGCAACGCCACCCGCAAGCAGTCCGGTGTCGTTTTCGGTGAGCTGCTCCAGGACCGTGGGAACCGGAGTCCGCGACACGCGCAGCAACGCCGCTTCGAGTTGTTCGAACGGATGTCGTCCCGGCATCATCGTCGAGAGAATCCACCGATCGGAGCCTGCAACCCGGCCGTTCCTCAAGGCCGGGATCAGGCCGGCCCTGACTGCGCTCGACTTACCGCTCCCCGACGGCCCGACCAGCACCAACAATCTGCTGCCACCCGACAAGGCGTCGACCATTTCGGAAACCAGCTTGTCGCGCCCAAAGAAATCGCCCGCGTCGATCTCATCGAAGGCCCCCAGCCCTTTGTAGGGGTTGCGCAATGGCGCTTCGCCGACGGTGCGCGGCGACCGTCCGAGGAGCCAACAGCGGGGTCCTGCAACAAGATCTGTTCTTCGAGCTGGACGAGGTCGGACGAGGGCTCGACTCCCATCTCCTCGATCAGGAGCTTGCGAAAGTCCCGATAGGTACGCAGAGCCTCCGCCTGTCGGCCACCCCGATAGAGCGCCAGCATCAGGAGCCGTCGGGGCCCTTCCCGCAAGGGGTCGGCTGCGATCAGGCTATCCAACAGCTCCGGCACTGCCGCGATCCGCCCATCCTCCAGCTCGGCTTCAGCCAGCATCTCCACTGCCCGCGCCCACAGGCCACGTAGCCGGCGAATGTGTGGCTGTGCCCATTCCTCGTAGGCGAAGTCGGCAAGAGGGTCGCCACTCCAAAGCCCGAGAGCCGAACGCAGCCGTTCAACTTCCCCGCTCTCGACCATGGCCTGAAATCGATGCGAGTCGAGTTCCTCCGGTCGAAGTTTGAGAACGTAGCCGGGAGACTGGGTCTCGATCCGCCCGCCCTCGCCTGCGAAGAGCTTGCGCAAGCGCCGAGACGTAGATCTGCACTGAGTGGGCAGCAGTGCGAGGAGCAGTCTCCCCCCAGATCAGATCGATGAGTCGATCGGTGGCGACGACCTGATTGCTGTTCAGCAGCAGAAGCGCGAGGAGCGCTCGTTGCTTGGTAGGACCGAGGTCGACAGGTTTCCCTTCGACCTCGGCCTGGACTGTTCCCAATATTCGAAAGTTCATCGCACTTGCTCTCCGAACGCTACCTAGTCCGCATCTCCCACTGCTGTTCGTAGTAGTCGACCACCGCCTGCCAGTGAGCCGCCTCGCGGTCCGTTGCCGCGACGCTCTGGGCGGCCAGCATCAACTGATATTGCCGGGCGTAGTGATTGACGACCTCTCCCCAGTGCGCCGCTTCGGCCGTTGCGCGGGCCTCGGTCATCACCTGGTACCGCTGCGGAGTAGTGGTCGACAACCTGCTCCCAACGGGCTTGCTCGAGTTCCGCACGGCTGGGACCGCCGAGGAGAGCGAACAATGCCCAGCCCACCAGGACCCCGATGATCAAACCAAAGAAGACGACCCGCTTTCTTCGTGCGGGTGCGCTCGGCTCCAACTCCTGCGGCCGTTTGTCCGCTACTGGCCGAGTGAGTGTGTCCGTCATGTGACGCTTCCTTCCATCGGCGCCTTTCAGTGGTTGACCGGATGCCTCCCGCTGAGCGCCGACACCAGCACTTTGCGGAAAGAACCTCTATAGCCTCTAACGAGTTCCTCTAGTTCCGCTCTATGCGGAAACCGATCTAAGACCGACTGCACTGAACGGATCGCCGCCAGAACCCGGTCAGGTGTCGCCGGGAGGTTCCGAATCGCAACGCCGATCGCGTCACGCGATCGCGTTGAGGATCGAGGGAGCGGTGGGAATGAGCGAGTGCTCGCCGATTCCCTTGGCACCGTAGGGGCCGATCGGGTCGTTCGACTCGACGAGGATGCTCACCACCTCGGGCACGTCGCCGAAGGTGGGGATCAAGTAGTCGTGCAGGTTCTCGGTGCGGCCCGGGACGTATTCCTCCATCAAGGCCAGTCCGATTCCCTGTGCGATTCCGCCTTCGATCTGTCCTTCCAACAAGGTGGGATTGACGGCCGGCCCACGTCATGGGCGGCGGTGACTTTCAACAACTCCACGGTCCCCAATTCGAGATCGACTTCCAATTCGGTGAGCTGGGCCCCGAACCCGAACACGGCGTACGGCTCACCCTGTCCGTTCTCGTCGAGCTGAGTCGTCGGAGGGTCATAAGTGGCTTCAGCCACCGCCACCAGGCCCCTGTCGACCGACGGGCAAGGACTTGAGATCAACGCTCTTCACCTCACCACGGTCGTGGATCACCAGGCTCGAGCCGTCGAGTTCGAAGGAGGAATCGTCGATGCCCCGACCAGACCGAGCAGCTGGCGACGCAACGACTGGCCAGCGGCGAAGGCCGCATTGCCGCTCACGAAGGTCTGCCGCGAGGCGGAGGTCTTGCCCGCATCGGGTGTCGTATCGGTGTCTGCCCCGACCCGGATCACCGATTCGAGCGGCACTCCAACGGCATCGGCGCAGATCTGGCTGATCACCGTGTTGGCGCCCTGGCCGATGTCCACCGCGCCCTGAAACAGAACTACCGCCCGTCCCGATTGAGACCCACCTTGATCGTCGAAGGATTGGGGAGAGCGGTGTTGCCGCATCCGTACCAGAGACCCGCCACTCCCACTCCTCGCCGTTTTCCACTTTGGCGCTCAGTTGAAGTCGGCGGCCTCCTCCCTGGCCCTCTCCCAGGTCGGACGCAGCGCCTCGAGACAATCGACATAGCCCACCCCAGCATTCGAATACCTGGCCGGTGACGGTGGGCTGGCCGGCGGTGAGGGCGTTACGTCGACGGAACTCGAGTCGATCGATCCCGACCGAGTCAGCCGCTTCGTCGAACAGGCACTCCTGGGCGATCGCCGCCTGCGGTACGCCGAACCCGCGAAATGCCCCCGATGGCGGGCAGTTGGTGTGGACGGCCGCGGTCCGGGCCCGGTATGCCTCGTACACATAGGGGCCGCCGGCGTGGACCGGGACCCGGTTGGCCACGGTGGGTCCCCAGGAGGCGTAGGCACCGGTGTTGAAGGTGCCGACGAAATCCATCGCGACGAGCTTCCCGGTCCGCTTTCAGTCCGACCCGGATTGTCATCAGCGCGGGATGACGCTTGGTGGTCGACATCATCGACTCCGGTCTGGTGTAGGTCATCCGCACCGGGCGGTCGAGGCGCCACGCGGCCAGCGCCAGAAACGGCTGGATCGAAATGTCGAGCTTGCCCCCAAAGCCACCGCCCACTGCACGTAGGGACGATCCGCACCTGGGATTGATCGAGGTCCAGGATCTCGGCCACTTCGATTAGGTCCATGTGCGGGGTTTGGGTGGTGACATGGACCTCGACTCGATCCCCATCTCGGATGGCGAAGCCCGCCTCCGGTTCGATATAGGCGTGTTCGATGAACCCGGTCGAGTACTCGCCCTCCACCACGATGTCGGATCGGGCGAAGCCGCCTCGAGGTCGCCCTGTTGCACCAAGCCCTCGGATGAGGACGTTTTGCTGTCGATCTCGATGGAGTAGGTCGGCACCATCGGCCATTGCCTCGCTAGGCGTCATCAGGGCCGGCAGCTCGTTCCATTCGATCGGGAACGCGGCCGGGTCGAGTCGGTCCATCGCCTCGTTGTCCCCCACCACGAGGGCGACCGCCTCGCCGCGAAAGCGAACCTCGCGTTCAGCAAACACCGGCTGGTCAGCGAGGGGCACGATCACCCCGAACCAGTTTCGACCGGGGATGTCGGCGGCGGTGAACACCGCCACTAACTCCCGGGTTCGAAGCCAGATAGTCATCGAGGTCGCCGAAGACAAAGGAAGCTCGCGGATACGGAGAGCGAATCACCCGGGCCACCAACGCATCCGCGGGAGTGCCGTCGGCTCCGAAGATGTCGGTTCCTCGAACCTTCGGCACCCCGTCCACTCTCGGCACTCGCTGCTCCGACGGCTTTCCCCTCGGGTGCCCTCACCGGCTCCTCCTCGAAAGAGGGAGCCGCGATGACGGCGTCGATGATCTTGCGATAGCCCGTGCAACGGCACAGCACCCCGCCCAGTCCATCCTTGACGGCCTGCTCGTCGGGCGCCGGATTGACCGCCAACAAGCCCGGCAGCGGCCACCAGCATCCCCGGCGTACAGATCCCGCATTGCGCAGCGCCGTGGTGAAGGAAGGAGCGTTGCAGGCGTTCAATCCGTCCCGACGCGTCGAGTCCTTCCAGCGTCACCACCTCGTGGCCGCCGAGGCGCCCGACCGGCACGGTGCATGCGTTCACGACGTCGCCGTCGAGCAACACCGAACACGCGCCGCAGTCGCCCGCCTCGCAGCCGACCTTGGTGGCCGTCAAGCCGAGGTCGTCCCGCAGTACATCGGTGAGCCGGCGCAACGGCGATGTGTCGAGTTCAACCGGTTGGCCGTTGACGACCAACGAGATTGACGATCACGCGGCCTCCGCCAGGCGGCGCGAGCGATCGGCGGATAAGGGTGAGCGTCGCCTCGAGGCGGTAGGCGCCGCGTGGCTCGAACGTCGTCGATCGGAGCCAGAGCGAGCTAGGTGATCTTTTGTCGGCAAGGCCTCCAATTCGATCGCTCATTCGCCCGCGTAGGTCGGACTCCAGATGGGTGAGCCTCTGTGCCACCGGTGAACACGCTCCCACCGCGATGCGCGCGTCGCAGACGGTGCCGTCGCTCGCAGTCTCAATCATCGATGCCACCATCACGATCGAAATCACGAGATAGCTGCGAGATCCGAGTTTCTGAAAATCAGAGAAGGCGTCCTCCGCACCCCGCGGGAACGAGCACCGCGGTAACGAGCTCATCCGGGCCGGCGATCGGTCTGCCGATAGCCGGTGAGAAAAGTCTGCAGCGGGACGACCCTGCGTCCTGCTTGCGACGTCAATTCCACCGAGGCGTCGAGGGTCAGGAGCGGAGGAATCCCGTCGGCGGCGGGGAGGCGTTGCAGAGGTTGCCGGCAATGGTGCCGGCGTTCTGAACCTGGACTCCACCCACCTGCTCCGGCCGCGCACGGAGACCGTCGAACTTTGGCGGCAGGTCAGCGTCTCTGATGTCGGCCCAGCGGGTAAGGGCCCCAATTCGATAGGAATCGTCGGTGACCGTGATGTCCTCGCAACTCATCGAGCCGAGAGATGTCGATCACCGGCTCGGTCAGCGGGCGTCCCACCCGGGCCGGGTAGAAGTCGGTCCCGCCGGCGAGCACGGTCCACTTCCGCTCGGCGAACGCGGCCAGGGCGTCGTCGAGATCAGCAGGCGCCAGGTAATTCACGACTATCCATTCTTGCGGACGATCCGGCACCCCTGAATCCAAGGGCTCGATCCGCAAGAATGGAGCATGGAGATTCGAAAGCTGGTCACCATGGTCGACGAGGTCCGCATCGAGGCCGGTCGACCGGTCGATCCCCCCATCAGACGGGTCATTGTCGCCGCGGTTCTGCACAATCCCCACGCCGGCGAGTACGTCGAGGACCTCGACGACTTGATCGAGGCATCGGTCGGGCTTTCCGAACTGCTCTCGGGCTCGGCGGTCGCGCAACTCGATGGCAAGCCGGTCCACAGCTACGGCAAGGGGGCCATCGTCGGGAGCAAGGGCGAGCTGGAGCACGCCGCCGCGCTTCTTCATCCCAAGTTCGGCAACCCTCTCCGCGGAAGCCAGCGGTGGCGGCAAGGCCATCATCCCCTCGGCCAAGAAGCGGGGTGGGCCGGGCACTCCGCTCGACATCCCCCTCCATTACAAGGACGCCGCCTTCGTCCGCAGCCACTTCGACGCGATCGAACTACGGATCGTCGACGCTCCCGACCGACGACGAGATCGTGCTGGCGGTGGCTGTCACCGACGGAGGTCGGCCCCATCCCCGGGTCGGTGGCCTCAAGGTCGAGGAGATCGTTGGCGAGGACGGGCTCCGTTGAGCGATCTCGTCATCCGCAACATCGGCACCATCGTCACCGGCGATCATCGACCAGCCGCTCGCCAGCGGCGATGCGATCGTCGTCCGCGACGGGCATGATCGCCTATGTCGGCGACGACCCCGATGTCGATCGCCGAGGGAATCGAGAACGTGATCGACGCGGCCGGTGCGACCGTGATGCCGGGTCTGTGCGACAACCACGTCCATCCGGTGATCGGCGACTACACCCCCCGCCAGCGACAAGTCGACTTCATCGATTCCATGTCTTCACGGTGGGGTCACGACCATGATCTCGGCCGGCGAGCCTCATACCCCTGGGCGGCCGACCGATCCGGCCGGGGTGAAGGCTCTCACCATCCTCGCTCACAAGTCCTTCGCCAAGCTTCGGCCTTCCGGGGTCAAGGTTCACGCCGGGGCGGTCATGCTCGAAGAAGGGCTGACCGAGCAGGACTTCGACGAAATGGCCGCGGCCGGGGTCCGGCTCGTGGCCGAGATCGGGATCTCGGGGGTCAAGGATCCCGAAGTCGCCGCCACCATGACCGGCTGGGCCCAGGCCCGAGGGATGAAGGTGATGGTCCACACCGGCGGCGCCTCCATCCCCGGGAGCGGGGTGATCGGCGCCGACTTCGTGGTGAAGGTCCAACCCGACGTGGCCGGTCACACCAACGGTGGTCCCACCGCTCTGCCGCTGTCCGACGTCGGACGGATTCTGGAGGAGACCTCGGCGCGGATCGAACTGGTCCACAACGGCAACGTCAGGGCCGCGGCCGATGTCGCTCGTCTGGTGGCCGACGCGGAAGCGAACTGAGGCGCATCGTGATCGGGACCGACAGCCCTGCCGGCTCCGGTGTCCAGCCCTTGGGCATCCTCCGCGTCATCTCCTGGATCGCGTCGCTGGCCGACGTCCCTCCCGAGGAAGCGGTGGCGATGGCGACCGGCAATGTCGCCGCGCTTCACGGGCTCAACACCGGTGTGATCGCCGTAGGGCGAGAGGCCGACCTGGTGGTGGTCGACGCTCCGCTCGGTTCCCAGGCCGACGACGCGCTGGGGGCGCTGGCCATCGGCGACACCCTGGCGGTGGCCACCGCGATCATCGACGGGAAGCCGCGATTCGAGAAGAGCCGCAACACTCCGCCCGCCATCACGCCCGATCAAGATTCCGGCGTGAGTGAGCACCGGCTCCGAGAGTTCTCCGAGCATCGAGTCAAGCGCGACCTCGATTTCGATCCCGACCGAAGCGCGGTCGTGGTGATCGACATGCTCAACGACTTCCTCGAGCCCGAAGGGGCGATGCCGCTTCTCGAAGGGCGCCGGCTCTACGAGCCGATCCAGCGGCTGCTGACAGTCTGCCCGTGAGAGCGGGGCCGCGGTGATCTGGATCTGCGACGAGCATCTGCCCGGCGACCGCGAGTTCGAGAAGCGATCGGTGCATTGCCTCAAGGGAAGCTGGGGGGCAGAGATCGTGGCCGAGCTGGAGCCGACGCCGAGGAGCTACCGGATCCCCAAGACCCGCTACTCGGGATTCTTCGAAACCGACCTCGACCATCGCCTCCGCGAGCTGGGCATCGATCACCTCATCCTCACCGGAGTCGTCACCAACATCTGCGTCCGCTCGACCGCCCACGATGCCTTCTTCCGCGACTACCGGCGTCACCATCCCGGTCGAATGCGTGGCGGCCACCTCCGAGCGCGAGCAGGAGTCGACCCTCTACGACCTGGACACCCACTACGCAACGGTGGCGGATCTGGAGGAAGTTCTGGCGATCCTCGCCGGGGCGCGACGGACGCGTGTGATTACGCTCGGATCCGCTACCGAATCAGCAGAGGAGAGAAGATGGCACGAAGAAGTCTGATTCTCATCAGCCTTGTTTTGGCGCTGATCGTCGCAGCTTGCGGGGATGGAGGTGGTGCGAGCACGACCGAAGCCACCTCGGGCGTGACGTCGGTCGAAACCACAGGCGCGGCCACGACCAGCGCCGAGACCACGGCCGCCACGACGGTCGTGACTTCCGCCGAAGGCCCGATCAAGATCGGGATCATCGCCGATCTGACCGGGCCGTTCACCACCTACGGCAACAGCCTGGCGCGAAGCGCCCAGCTGGCGGTCAACGAGATCAACGCCGCGGACGGGATCGCTGGGCCGCCAGGTCGAGGTGATCGTCGAGGACATCCAGACCGATGTCGCCGCCACCGTCGACAAGGCCCGCAAATTGGTGCAAAGCGACAACGTCGATCTGGTGATGGGTCCCATCGGCTCCGACGCCAACGACGCCGCCTACGCCGAGGTGGTCGAAGCGGCGGCAAGCTGCTCTTCTACACCGAGACCTACGAAGGCGGGAAGTGCAACGAGCTCTACTTCTCCTTCGGTGCGGTTCCGGCCCAGCAGATCCGACCCCTGATTCCGATCTTGCAGGAGGCATACGGGACCAACGCCATGCTGTTCGGAGCCGACTATGTCTGGCCACGGCGGAGCTTCGAGATCGCCAAGCCGATCATCGAGGAGAACGGGGGCACCGTGGTCTCCGAGCTGTATCTGCCGCTGATCGCCGAGGATTTCAGCGAGCTCGTGCAAGAGGTCCGCGACACCCAGCCCGACTACATCTTCTCGCTCTACCCCGCGGTGTGGGGAGCGGCGTTGACGGCGCTCAACGACGCCGGCCTGCTGGAGTCGGTCGGGATCGGAACGATCTTCCTCGGTGATCCCGACTTCGCCGGCATCGCCGACCTGGCCGAGGGCTCCTACACCGCGCTGCCCTTCTTCACCGTCGCCGACGCGCCCGGTGTCGCCCCATTCCTCGAGGCCTACGCGAGCGAATTCGGTGAGGGCGAAATCCCGTCCGGCGGCGAAGGGGTCGGTGCCTACAACGCCGTCTGGCTCTACAAGCAGGCCGTGGAGCAGGCCGGTTCGACCGATCCCGCCGCGGTGGCCGAGGCGATGGTCGGCCAGACCTTCGATGGGCCCACCGGCACGGTGGAGATGATGCCGTCTCACCATCTCCAGCAGACGATCAACCTCGTCCAGGCCCAGGGTGGCGAGTACGTGCTGGTCGATTCGTTCGAGAACATGGACCCCGAGGAGGACTGCTCGTTGTAAGCGAGGGCGGGAAGGCTCTCCGTAAAGCCGAGTTCGTCCTCCTGGGGTTGCTCGTCGCGGTACCCCTGGTTAGTCGCGACGCGTTCTTCGTCGACCGCATCGGCCGGTTCCTTCTGCTGGCGGTCTTCGCCCTCTCGGTCGACCTGATCTGGGGGTATGGAGGGATGTTCACCTTCGGTCAGGCCGCCTTCTTCGGCGGGGCTGGTTACGTGGTGGGCATCCTCTCCACCCGCGAGGCCGGGATCCTCCCGCTCCCGCTCGGAGTGGCGATTGTCGGGGCGGTGGCGGCGTCAGCTCTCCTTGCCCTGGCCATTTCCTACTTCACCTTCGCTCGCCGGGGAGGCCTCCGCGGAGTCGAGTTCGCGGTCGTCACCCTGGCGGTTTCGGTAGCGCTCGAGCGGTTGGCCAACGCCGGCGGCAACATCACCGGCGGTCAAAACGGGATCTTGATGACCTACCGGCTGGGGCCGCTCCATCAGGGTCACGGCTTCTATGTCCTCGCCGCCGTGATTCTCCTCTTCGTCTATCTCGGTCTCAAGCGCTATCTCCACTCACGCTCCGGGCTGGTCTTTCGGGGAATCGGACAGAACGAGGAGCGAGTCGAGCTCCTCGGCTACGACGTCCCTCGCGTCAAGCGCTGGACCTTTGTGCTTTCCGGAGCCATCGCCGGGCTGGCCGGCAGCTTGTTCTATCTCCACGAAGGAATCGTCTCGCCGGCGTCGGTGGGAGTCGGTGCGTCCACCCTGGTCCTGCTCTGGGTGGTGCTGGGAGGCAAGGGCACCTTGATCGGCCCAGTCGTGGGAGCGGTCGCGCTTCCCTATCTGACCGCACGGCTCTCGGGGACCCTGCTCGACACCTGGCTCGTGGTGGTGGGAGTCATCCTGGTCGTGGTGATCCTCCTCATCCCGGCCGGGATCTTCGGCTTTCTCAACCGGGAACGAGCTTCGTGAGTGTTCTCACCGTCCGCGGAATCGGCAAGAGCTTCAGCGGGCTGAAGGCTGTCGACAACGTCGATCTCGGCGGTGGATCGGGGCGAGATGCTCGGACTGATTGGAGCAAACGGCGCCGGGAAGAGCACTCTGTTCCACCTTATATATGGTCGGCTGCGGGCCGAGCGGGGGTCGATCAGCTTCGACGGCTCCGACGTCACCCTTCTACCGGTCACGTCTCGGGCGCGGATGGGGATGGGTCTGGTCTTTCAGATCATCTCGGTCTTCGACGGCCTCACCGTCGACGAGAACCTGCGGCTCGGCGCCCTGCCCAAAGGACGCGTTTCTCGCCGCAGCGAGCGGAGCGAGCGTTGGGGGGAGTACCCCGAAGGGGGGAGGGGGGCTGAATCCGAAGTGGTAGATCCAGGCCGAATCGAGGAAGTGATCGATCTGGTTGATCTGCGCGCCGTGAGGAACAGGAGCGCCGGCAAACTCGGTCACGGCGAAAAGCAGCGCTTGGAAATCGGGATGGTCCTTCTCACCCGGCCGACGCTTCTCCTGCTCGACGAACCCACCTCGGGGTTGACCCAGGCCGAGAGCCGCCGCACGGCCGAGCTGCTTCGCAATCTGCGCAAGGACGGTGCCATCCAGGCGGCGATTGTGGTCGAGCACAACATCGAGTTCATCCGCCTGGTGACGGATCGGGTGACGGTGATGCATCGAGGTTCGGTCCTGGCCGACGGGCCGATCAAGGAGGTGCAAAACGACCCAGCCGTGCAGGCTTCGTTCTCTGGGGAGACTGCATTGACGCCGGTTCTCGAGGTAGAGAACCTCACCGCTGGCTATGGCCAGACCACCGTCCTGCGCGACGTGTCGTTCACGGTCGGGCCGGGAGAAGTCGCCTGCGTGATGGGTCGCAACGGCGCCGGGAAAACCACGCTGCTCCGGGCGCTCATGGGAGTGCTGCCCAAGACGGGGACGGTGCGGTTGGCGGGATCGGATGTCAGCCACCAGAAGGGGCATCGGATCAATGCGGCGGGGATGGTGTGGGTTCCGCAAGAGAACTCGGTCTTTTCCGGGCTGACTGTTCGCGACCATCTCTGCATTGCGCTCCAGGGAGCCAACGAGGATGAAGGCGTCACCGCGGCCGCCAACCTGTTCCCGATCCTGGGAGAGCGCCTCGACCAAGAAGCGCAAACCCTTTCCGGTGGCGAGCGCAAAATGCTGGCGCTGGCGCAGGCGCTGATCGTCAAACCGAAGCTCGTACTCATGGACGAGCCCACCGAAGGGGTAGCGCCGGTAGTGGTCGAACAATTGATCCCGGCGATCGAGGCGGCGAGCGCCGAATCAGCCGTAGTCCTCGTCGAACAGAACATCGACACCGCCCTGGCCCTGGGCGGCAACGCGTACATTCTCGAGCAGGGAGCGATCGTGGTTTCCGGGAACGTTCGAGATCTCCACGACCGCGGCGTGCTCGCCCAAAGGCTGGCGCTGTGATCCTCGGTTTTCTCCCGGTCGATTCGTTCAACGTGATCGTCCTCGCCGCGGTGTTCGTCCTCGTCGCCACCGGGCTCCACTTCACGTTCGGCATGCTCAACGTCGTCAACCTGGTTCATGGCGAGCTCATCCTCATCGGCGCCTACACCACCCTCCAGGTCCAGAAGGCGACCGGCAACGTGGTGCTCGGGATGGCGCTCGCCCCCATCGTCGCGGCCCTGATCGGACTACGCTATGGAGCGCGGTGTCCTTCGCTTCCTCTACGACCGGCCGCTCGACTCGCTATTGGCGACATTCGGTCTCTCCGTCATCATCCGCCAGGTGGTCCAGTTCATCTTTTCCCCCAACCCCCAGACGGTTCGCAACCCGATCGGCGGATCTTTTCTTTTGGGTGGGTTCAACATTCCCTGGTGGCGCCTCCTCATCGTTGTCGTCACTGGATTGTTGGTCTTTGGAGTCATCCAGTTTCTACAGCGAAGCCGGTTTGGTCTCAACGCTCGAGCGACTGTCGTCAACCCTGTTCTCGCCGAAACGATGGGGATCAACACCGGCGCGGTCCGGGCGGGATTGTTCATGTTGGGCGCGGCCATTGCCGGCCTGGCCGGAGCGATGCTCGCGCCCATCAGCACTCTCAACCCTCAGTTCGGCTTGTTGTTCTTGGTGAACTCTTTCCTGGTGGTGATCATTGGCGGCAAGGGCTCGCTACGCGGGCTGGTGGTGGCCGGAGCCCTCCTCGGCGGGACGCTCGCCGCGCTCCAATTCGTGATGTCGACGGTGCTGGCACAGATCCTGATTCTCGCCATCGCCATCATCGGGGTGCGGGTGCGTCCCTTGTTGGGAATTGTGCGAGAGGCTCAGACCAATTCCACGCCGGCTGCGTCGACCTCGGCCAGCGCTCGCTGACCGTCCCCCGCCGCCAGATCCACCGAACGAACCGCATCCGTCATGAGCTGCACATCGAAGCCCGCGGTCTTGCCATCGAGCGCGGTGGCTTTCACGCAATAGTCCGTGGCCAAGCCGACCACGACGATCTGCTCGATCTCACGTTCGCGGAGCAATTCGGCCAGGCGAGTCGGGATCGTTTCCATCGTTTCGGGGTTTTGCATCGTGAATCCCGAATAGCCGTCTTCCCCATTGGTCCCCTTGCGAATGACCGGGCCGTCGACCACGAGGTCGGGGTGGAACTCCGCTCCCCAGGTGTCGCCAACGCAGTGCACCGGCCAGATCCCGCCGTCCTTCTGGAAGTGTGGAGTCGATTCCGGGTGCCAGTCGGCCGTGTAGACCACGAGCGCTCCCCCGGCTTTGGCCCGATCGATCTCGCGGTTGATCACCGGAACAACCTCTTCACCCGAGCTCACATAGAGGTTGCCCTTCGAGTCGGCGAAGTCATTCTGGACGTCGACGATGATCAGGGCGGTCTTGGGGTCGTAGCTGATGGAGCCCATTTTCCAGATCGTATCCGATTGTTTGCACCGGCCGATTTAGCGCAACGCCGCGCGCACCCGGGCACCGAGAGTTTGTAGCCGCTCCACCGGCTCACGGCTAAAGACGAAACGAATGTATTGCGGAGCCACGCTCTCGCCCCAGACGGTCATCGGGGTAGCCGCCACCTTCTGGGCAAGAAGACGCGCGGACGCTTCGCCCGGTGGGATGCCCATCGCTTCCGTTTCTAGGAGAAGCGACCAGCCTCCGGCGGCAGGCACAACCGGGAAACCTTCCAGTTGCTGCACGACCGTGTCGCGCCGCCGTTCCAATTCGGCGACCGCGGAGCGAAAGTCCTCCGGATCCGACCGCAGCGCAGCGAGGGCTCCAGCTTGGCAGAAGCCACTTGCCACCAGGCCGTTGTAGATGTGGGCCACTCCCAGGGCATCGGCCGTGTCGGGTTCGGCGAGCGCCCACGCGATTCGCCAGCCGATCATCCGGTACTCGATGCTGACCGACCCAAGAATGACCGTCCTTTCTCGCATACCCGCGAAAGAGACCGGATGGATGATCGATTGACCGTCGAAAAGAATCCCCTCCATAAGCGACCAATAGATGAGCACGAGATCTCGATCTAGCACTAGATCGACGATGGCCTGCCACTCCTCCCGGTTGAACACCATTCCGCTCGGAAAGGTGGGGTTCTGGAGGAACAAGGCTTTGGTCTTAGGAGTGACGGACTGAGCAAGGCTCTCGAGGTCGAGGCGCCAGCGCTCGTCTTCCACCCGGCAGGCGGCGAAACGAGGGGTGGCGCCGGCCAGGCGGACTCGGTTGATCATGCCGGCATAGGTTGGATCGGTCAGAATCACCTCGTCGCCGGGATCACACATCGCGAGCAGCGAGTCGAGCATCGAAGTTCCTTCGGTGGCGGCGATGACGATCTCCGAATCGGTGTCGTAGCGGACTCCGCTCCGTCGCTCGACGTGGTCAGCGACTGCTTCTTTCAGATCTGTGCGGCCGCTGAAGGGGAGCCAGCTGTTGTACTGACCTTGCCCGACGGCCTCGCACGTAGCTTCGACTACGCCCGGCGGCGGCGGCAGATCGGTGTCGAGATTTTCAAGCCGCAGGACCTCTGGATCCTCTCCGGCGGCTGCGGCCACCTTGTCGATGCCGAACCCCGGGACCTCTGACATTCTCAACGCTCGCAAAGCAGACCTCCGGATGGGAAAGAGACAAGGTAACGCCGGATAACCTCGACTGTCCGATCACGAGGAGAGGAATGGAGCACGCACACGTCGGCGACCTCAAGTGGGAACGGGGTTCGGCGGAGACCTTCACCGGGACGGTTTGGTCGAGCCCGATGTCGAGAGCGCCAGACAGAACGGTTGCCGCGCTCGGTGTGATGTTCGAGCCGGGCGCCAGGACGTTCTGGCACAGCCATCCCGAAGGCCAGGTGCTCTATGTCGCCAGCGGTTCAGGAAGGGTTGGAGGTGTCGACGGCAATTTCGTCGAAATCGCCGCCGGAGACGTGATCTATGCCCCGGCCGGTGAGCGTCACTGGCATGGGGCATCACCGTCTTCCTACATGATGCACATCTCGATCACGACGGGCGGGGCTACCGAATGGGAGCCGCGGGCGGTCACCGACCAGGAATACGAAGGCTCTTAGATCACCCCGCGCCGCTTGAGAACATCGATTTCGTCAAGCGACACCCCGAGTTCGGTCAGGATCTCGGACGTGTCGGCACCGAGCTTCGGAGGGGCTCGGCGGATCGAGTTAGGCGTCTTCGAGAATTGAAAGGGCACGCCCAGCCCTCGGATCGAATCCCCTGATTTGAGTGGCAGGTCGACCACCATCTGTCGAGCCACGGCCTGCGGACTGGCCAATGCCTCGGCCACGGAGTTGATCGGGCCCACGGGCACACCGACGCCCTCGAGGAGATCGATCCAATGAGCCCGCGTGTCCGGTGAGCGATCACGGCCGCGATCTCCCGGTCGATGACCTCACGGTTGTTCACCCGGTCCTGATTGCGAGTAAACCGGGGATCATCCTTCCATTCCGGGTGCTCCAAGACCGCCGCCAACGCGGCGAACTGCCTGTCGTTGCCGACTCCGATGGCAACTTCGCCGTCGGCGGCCGTGTAGGTCCGATACGGAACGATGTTGGGATGGCTATTTCCGAAGCGCAGGGCTTTCTCGCCGGACACAAGATGGTTGGAGGCGACATTGATCAGCATCTGCAGTCCGACGTCATGAAGGCTCACCTCACAATGCTGACCAAGACCGGTACTCGTCCGAGCTTGAAGGGCTCCGAGAACTGCGATCGCCGCCGTCAGCCCGGCGCACACGTCGACGATGGCGACGCCGAGCTTCATCGGCGCTCCATCGACTTCGCCGGTAATCGACATGAGCCCGGTTTCCGCCTGGAGGATGAAGTCGTAACCGGGCTTGTGGGCCTTGGGACCGGTGGCGCCGTAGCCGGTAATTGAGCACCGCACTACTCCTGGCGCGTTGGCCTCGAACCATTCGTTGTCAAAACCCCAGTTCTCCATTGTGCCAAGTTTGAAGTTGTCGATGACGACATCAGCGTCGGCGATCATGCGACGAAGCAGATCGCGGCCTTCCTCGCTCTTCACGTCGAGGGTGAGGCTTCTCTTGTTGCGATTGACCGCCAGGTAGTAAGCCGAGAAGGGGCCAACGAAAGGAGGCCCCCAACTCCGGGTGTCATCGCCTTGTCCGGGTTGCTCGACCTTGATGACATCGGCACCCATGTCACCCAGGGTCATCGTGCAAAGCGGTCCTGCGAGCACTCGCGTCAGATCGAGAATCTTGATGCCGGTGAGTGGTCCATCGTTTTCGGAACTCACAATGTGCGGGTTCGATTCTTTGGGCGATTCTGGTTGCTGTGCAACCACCGAAACCTTAGGTTCGTTCGGCCTAAGTTCGGTGGGGCTCGGTGAGCTTGGTGGTCTCACCGAATTCGGGCTCGGTCTTGGTGACCCACGCCTTCGCTAGCTCGAAGAGCAACACCGGCATCGGCTTGTCGATCGCAAAGAATTCGGCGGCATGAACGGTGACTCCAATCAGCACCATCCGGGGATCTTCGCTGGTCCCATGCCGTTCGTCTCCCTCCCCGGCAAACCAAATCTTCCAATCTGGTTCATAGAGCTCGCGGATCTTCGCCCGATCTCGACTGAGCTCCGCTATTCCGGAGACCGACACCCATTCCCGATTGCGATCCCGGTAATACGCAAGGTTGAGGTGAGGGTCGTTCTCGATGTCGGCGACCTTGTTGCTCCCTTCTGCGGCCACGAACCAAAGGTCCGCCCCGGCCGCCCGGTTCTGATTGGCCATGGCCCGGGAATGAAGATGGCCGTCGGCACGCCGAGTTGTCATCATCGCGGTTTCGATGTCTTCAACGAGTTCGTAGAACTTTTCAAGGTCACTCATGGGGTCCGTCCTACCCGGGTTACCGGTGCCATAAACGATCAGGCGATCAATTAGCCAGGCGCGGCCAAACCGACGCGGCCAGGCTCGTGGGGTCGGCAGCTTGAGGATCTCATATGCGACTCATGGCGGTTTGCGCACGTTTTATGAACCTGTGACGTTGACGATCGCTGGCCCGATCCATTCCGTAGCAGGCGACCCAGTGGACCGGAGTCGTGAGCCCGCAAAGCGCTCGCAACCCGCGGAGTGCCACCCGCTTGCCAGGCTCGCCCCCGAGAGCGTTGACCAATTTGGAAGATCCATGAGTCGTAACCGCTGAGATAGACCTCATCTGAGTCAAGAGTGGTTTCAGCCGTTTGGCTCCGGCCGGCACGGCGTAAGCAACGCCCTCGATCCAAACGCGATCGATCCAACCCTTGAGGATGGCCGGCTGTCCCCCCCACCAGGTCGGATAAACCAGAACAAGCGCTTCCGCGTTGCGAAGCCTTTGCGCCTGATCAGCAACTGCGGGCTTCTCATCCGGACCGGAACGTTGCAGTCGGTGCTCTTCCGCGGAGTAGACGGGGTCGAAATTCTCAGCGTAAAGATCCAAGAGGTCAACCCTGATGACCCCTGCTCTTGAGAGCCTCGACGACTCGGTCCCGCAAGATGGAGCAGAAGCTTCCCTCCACCGGGTGCGCGTACACGACGAGAACTCTCACAAGGCGGCAAGGGTGCGCTCGACCTTGCTGAGAAAGGAGCGGCGTTGCTCGGGCCTGGACTCGTCGATTCCGTACATCGCCATCCAGGTCGAGCGTGTCGAAGGATTGCAAACCAATCGCAACGTGCGTACCAGCATGCGCCGACCGGCGTCGTTGAAGAATTTGCTGTACCACCACGACGACCCATAGGTGGTCACTCCGACGATCCGCCGGATCGAGGTCAAGTTCGGCCTCACCTCTTGATTCCGGGGGTCGATCACAAACGCCACCCCCGGCACCAACACCCTCTCCAACCAGCCTTTGAGGATCGCCGGCAAACCCCACCACCAGGTCGGGTAGACGAAAACCAGTGCTTCGGCGCTAGCGACAAGCTCTGCATAGCGCCGCACTTGCTCCGAACAGATGGGGCTGGACGTGTGATAGGCGATTCGTTCATCCGCGGTCATGCGCGGATCGAATCTGTCTTCGTAGAGACTGATCGAGTCGACGACGTGTCCGGCGTTCTCTGAGAGCGGTCAGCGCGGTTTCGAAGAGGGCATGGCTAAAGCTGTCGCGGCGGGGATGGGCATGCACCACCAGGACCTGCATCCACACGTACGCTAACCAGCGGACTCAAAGGAGTTACTTGGCCGGAGTGATCACCGAGGAAGGGACAGCTGTCGTCAGCAACTCGACAATCTCGTCATCTGTCAGGCCGTGCCGCGACAGCGAATGCCACGTTTCGAATTCGACCGAGTGGGTGAGTATTGCTTTTGCCCGTCGCCTCGTTGAGCTACGCAGCCCTCTCCCTTCCAGCAACGCCGCGGCCATACGTGCCGGGCGCGCTCTGATTCGCTCCTGATTTGCCGGTGGAAGTGAGGCGAGATCTCGGTTGAGGTTGGCGACCATCGACTCGTTGGAGCGAAAAAAGGCGTACAGCTCCGAAAGGGCCTGCCGCAACCGCGCATCGGGGTTGTCGATTCTCTCCCAGGCAGACACGTCTGGCCACGGATGTTCCGAAAGCCAATGCGCCGAACAGGCGTTGAATAGCAACTCAAGCGTCGGGAAATGTTGATACACCGTAACTCTGGTGACACCCGCCTTCTCGGCGATCCCGCTGAGTGTGGTCCGGGCCGGGCCAACCGACCCGTGCAACGCCACGGCGGCCTCGGTAATGCGACGGCGGGTAGCAGCAGCCTGCTCGTCACGTTTGCGCGAGCGATAGGACCGCCCTGGTGAGCGGGGAGACTTGTCAACCATTTGACGATCGGCTCGCGGGGTCATAAATTGAGATTCAGTATACAAGCGTGTATACCGAATTTCGGTAGGAGGTTTAGAGGCATGCCATCCCCAGGAAATCTGACCATCGTGGCTCCAGGTCAGGGCGCGAGGGTGCGTTTGGGACCGGGCTTCGGGGTCGACTTCAAATTCATGGGGGCGGACACTGGGGGCGCTATCTCTGTGGTCGAGCATCCCTTCGCTCCCGGCGCCTGGGTGCCACCGCACATCCATACCCGTGAAGACGAATACTCGATTGTCCTTGAAGGCGAGATCGGCTTTCGCTCCGGCGATCGGGAGGTCACCTTGGGATCGGGCGGCTACATCACCAAGCCTCGCGACGAGTTGCATTCAATGTGGAACGCCGGACCGGCGCCCGCACGAATGATCGAGATCATCTCGCCGGCCGGGTTTGAAAAGTACTTTGAGGAGGCAGCGGAGTTGTTTCTCGCCGGCGACGGCGCCCCGGACCCGCAGGCGCTCGCAGCCCTCGCCGATCGTTACGGGTTGACCTTCGACTTCACCTGGGTGCCCGATCTGATCGAAAGGTATGGGCTGACTCCGCGCCCACAGGCACAGTAAAACCTCGGTTTCTACAGGAGCTTTGCCCGGCGGGCGCGACGAACGTCGCACGCCGGCGAGGTTCCTGGAGCGGCGGCCTCGACTGACGTCTTCGCGTTCTCGGAGGGCCTGCACCACTTCGCAATCTCGGCAATGTGAACAGCGCCGCACGTTTGGACACGGCCACCCCTTACAGGACGCCGTCGGCTGAACGAGGTTTGTCTATAGACTAGGGGGGTATGGTATGCTGTTCTCTCAGTCAACTTGATGAGAGGCACGTATGCGCGGATACACCATGTCTCGTGACGACTATCTCGGACGCTTGCGGCGCATCGAGGGACAAGTCCGGGGACTCCAGCGGATGGTCAGCGAAGACCAGTACTGCATCGACATCCTGACTCAGGTCGCCTCGGTCAGCAAGGCTCTTCAGGGCGTCGCAGTGGGTCTACTCGATGAGCACGTGCGCCACTGCGTAATGGAGGCCGCCGCAAAGGGCGACGACAGCAAGGTGAGCGAAGCGACCGCGGCGATCGAGCGCCTTTTACGCTCGTGAAGACCAGCGTCTCCCCCGCGACATCCGAGTTGGGCCCCATGGAGAACGTAGCTCTCGACGTCGAAGGCATGACTTGTGCTTCATGCGTGAATCGCATCGAGCGGTTTGTCAACAAGGTTGAGGGCGTTGAGCAGGTCAACGTCAACCTGGCTACCGAGAAAGCAAACATCTCATTCGACTCAGCCGTCGCGTCGGTTGCCCAACTCAAACAGGCAGTCCGAGACGCCGGCTACGACGTCCGCAGCGCAAACCCCGTCTCGCCAAGCTGGCCCGGGCGTCTCCGAAGCCGACGCCGCCGAGGTTGTCCACGATCGCGAGATCCTCGTCCTCCGCCAGAAGTCGTTTGTCAGCCTCGGCATTGGCCTGGTGATGATGTCAATCATGTACCTGCCGCTCAACCTCGACATGAGGCTGGTAGCGCCGTTGCTGCTCATCGCGGCGGCGATCGTCCAAGTCTGGGCGGGTTCGGTCTTTTACCGGGCCGCTTGGGTGGCAGCCCGCCATCGCAGCACCAACATGAACACTCTCGTTGCCGTCGGGACGAGCGTTGCCTTCGGTTACAGCGCCTTTGTCACTTTGTGGCCAACATTGGCCACGGAGTGGGGCTTTCCCTACTTCCTCTACTACGAGACGGCGGTCATCATCATCGCCCTGGTGCTCTTGGGTCGATGGCTCGAAGCGCGTGCCAAGAAACGGACCACAGGAGCAATCAGAGCGCTCATGGATCTGCAGGCGAAGACCGCCCGGGTCTTGCGTGGAGGCGAAGAAGTCGAGATCCAAGTTGAGGACGTGGTCGTCGGCGACCACGTCCGTGTCCGGCCGGGCGAGAAAGTGCCGGTTGATGGTCTCATCGTCGAGGGCGCGTCGGCGCTGGACGAGAGCATGTTGACCGGCGAGAGCCTTCCGGTCGAGAAGTCCCCTGGCGACCAGGTGATCGGAGCGACGCTGAACACGAGCGGATCGTTCGTTTTCCGTGTCTCGAAAGTGGGGAGCGATACAACCCTGGCCCAGATCGTTCAACTAGTCGAACAAGCGCAGGGCTCGAAGGTCCCCCTCCAGCGCCTGGCAGACCGGGTAGCGAGCATATTCGTGCCAGTCGTCTTGGCGGTTTCCGCCTTGACAGCCGCAGGGTGGCTCATCTTCGGACCGAGCCCGGTTTTCGCCGTAACAGTGGCCATCTCGGTGCTCGTGATCGCGTGTCCGTGCGCGCTGGGCCTGGCGACACCGACCGCGATCATGGTCGGGACTGGGAAAGCGGCCGATCACGGCATCCTGATCCGCAGCGGCGAGGCGCTCGAGCAGGCGCGTCGTATCGACACGGTGGTGCTCGACAAGACGGGCACGCTCACCCGTGGTCGTCCGGTCGTTAAGGGCGTGTTTGCTGTCTCCGGGGCGTCCGAGGGCGAGCTCATTCGACTCGCAGCCGCCGCCGAGGTGGGCTCCGAACACCCCCTGGGCAAGGCGATCGTCGACCACGCTCGCGAACTTCGGATCGAGCTGCCTCCTTCTTCAGACTTCGTCGCCCTAGCCGGGAGGGGGATTCGGGCAGTTGTGGAGGGTCGTGCCCTTGTCGTCGGGAACCGTTCGCTGCTGGAAGCGCACGGGGTCGAAGTCGACGAGCTAGCGGCACAGGCTGACAGACTCGCTGCCGAAGGCGTCACGCCGATGTTCGTGGCGGCTGACGGAGCGTTGCTAGGCACGATTGCCGTGGCTGACACACTCAAGCAAGGCTCGGCCGAGGCTGTTGCCCAGCTCGAGGCCCTCGGTCTCGAGGTTTGGATGTTGACCGGCGACAACCGCCTCACCGCCCAATCGGTCGCCCGCCAGGCAGGCATCGGGCGAGTCCTGGCCGAAGTTCAACCAGACGAGAAAGCCCACAAGGTGGCCGACTTGCAGGCTTCTGGAAAAGTGGTCGCCATGGTCGGCGACGGGATTAACGACGCTCCCGCCCTTGCGCAGGCCGAACTCGGGATCGCGATCGGCACCGGCACCGATGTAGCCATGTCGGCATCAGACATCACACTGATCGGAGGCGACCTAAACACCATCGTCACAGCGATCGCGCTGTCGCGAAAAACGGTCGGAGTTATTAAGCAGGGATTGTTCTGGGCTTTCGGTTACAACATCCTCTTGATCCCGGTAGCAATGGGCCTTCTCTATCCGTTCTTCGGGGTGCTGCTCAACCCGATAATCGCCGCGGCGGCCATGGCAATGAGCAGCGTCAGCGTCGTTACGAACGCGTTACGGCTCCGCCGGTTTCGCGCTCCCGACAATGTCGCCGAGATCCTGAATCCCCCGCTGAGTCACCGACTCCGTGACATCGGCTACCTGGTCGCAATCGCGGTGGTGGCGCTCGTTGTCGGCGGTGCAGCGCTCTTCTGGGTCAATCCGGCGCACCAAATGACTCCGGCAACTCCGGAGCTTGGCGGCACCTTCGGATCCCACGAACATTTCGATCAAATCACTGACCTCTCTGTCCCAGATCAAACCGAGTAAGAAGGAGTTCGAGAATGACACAACAACTAGCGACGGATCCTGTTTGCGGGATGCAGGTAGATCAAAGCTCGGCCGCGGCCAGCGGACTCACCGCTGACCACAACGGCCAGACCTATTACTTCTGTGGCAAGGGCTGCATGCTCGACTTCAAAGAGAACCCTGAGCCATACTTTGCGCCGGACTACAAACCATCGATGTAGGCGAGAGTCGACAAACGGACCCGAATCACTGGATCGGACCGCGGATCAGCTATTTGGACTTGTGGGCCCGGCAGGCTTCGAACCTGCAACCGACGGATTATGAGTCCGGCGCTCTGACCAGATTGAGCTACGGGCCCGTGCTTGTCAGGTTCTCGCCCTGCTGACGGTTAGCAGAACGCCGTGACAGCGAATGTCCAAGGGCTAACCATTGCGAAGCTCATACCTTTCTGGATAGTCAGTTTACGGGGGCCGGCGTCTGTGGCCTCGCGCGATCGAGTCTTACGACCTCTCCGCGCGTCAGTTCGATCAGTGACTGAGCGCGAACGACCTCGAGCAACGTACGCGAGATCGGTCATCGCCAGATTGCGGTCTTACTTGCAGAGATCTCCGACACGCACGCTGCTGTCATTCATCGTTGCGCCGGCGCTTCTGCCGGCCCTCCCCGGGTAGTAACAGCTTCCACGGACCCGGCCGGGGTCTTTACAGCAGGGTTTGCCGGCCCTAGTTCCGACAACGCGAGAAAGGCGCCTTTGGATCGGGCGCCCTTCTCTTTGTCAGTGATTCCCTTTGTGCGGTGAAGGCTGGCCTTCTCGTCCCTCACATGGTGAATGTCTAGGCGTCGTGCTCGCCGGCGGTCGGATTGCACGCCATGCCGGGATGAAGACCGTTAGGAATAAAGAATGAATCCCTTAGATCCTTATCGATTTGTCCCCAGGACTGCGTCCGGAAGAACCCGTCCGCGTCGGGGACATCCGGATCACCGGTAAAGGTGTCATTCTGTCCCGAAAACGCACACGCCGAACGCCCGTTTAGCGATCCATCGTCGTTCTTGAGGCTCTTGCCGTTCCCGGTGACCTCACCTGCCAAAGCGGCGCTCATGCCGAACGCCATCACCACCAGTGCTATAAGCGCTACGACCAGCAACGATCGTCTCACAGATCCCTCCCGTCCCTACCCCACTCCCAGGTGGGCTGATCGCACAGTACCGGATTGTCCTGTGACCCCGCCCAGATCGACGTCTCTCTCATGCGGCGGCGGTCGAAATCCTCGGCGCAAAGAAGCATTCATAAATCTGCTCATGCGAGCGGATTGTCGATCGGCTGGACCCTCCGGCGGGCACTTAGCGCTTCACAGACCTGGCCGGGGGGCAATTGATCAGTCATGCAGAACGGCGCTCCACGGTACGGGTGGCTTCTCAAACGGCATGAAAGCTCGAGTTCCATCCGGTCTCGTGCAGCTAGTGAGGCGTCGAGGCGGAAGAAGGCCTGTGTCGCCACACGGACTGAATTCAAGTAGCACCGACCGAGCTGGTCGGCCGGTGTTACGTTCAGGGCTGCGGTTGCCAAGTCCCCGGTTCTTGGTTATGAGTCCGGCGCTCTGACCAGATTGAGCTACGGGGCCCGCGCCGCCAATTGTATGAAGCCCAAATAAACTGCACGATCGAGAGTCACGGAGGACTGATGGCCAACAAAGACAAGGGTGGCGCCAAGCAGAAGAAGGCGCCATCTAAAGACCCCAAGCAGAAGCGTCAAGAAAAGAAAGAGAAGCAAGCCAAGAACAAACTGCGCGGCAGTTAGGGACGACGGAACTCGCCATCGACGCGAGCCACGAGAACGTCGCAGGGCACAGTCTCAAGCACACCATCGGCAACCGTCCCCAGCAAGATCATGCCGCGTGGCTCCAGCGCCACGGTTGGCCACCACAACCAGGTCGGCTCCCCGACGCCGGACCACTTCATCGATGGCGGTGGCGGGGTTGCCGTCCACCACCAGCGGTCTTATCTGTCCCGGCCATTGAGCGACGAACTCTTCCATCCGTTCAACTGCTTTCTTCAGCCGGCGGCTACGAGCGGCTTCGACTTCGACGTCGAAAAGGCCGCTCTCGGCCAGGGCGGTGTCCCATCGGTCGGGCAACGAAAAGATCGCCGTCAGCTCGGCTCCCGGGCACCAGCGCAACGCTGCCTCGACTGCGGTTTGGGAATGCACCGAGAAATCGACCGCGGCCATCACCTTCCGATAGGGGTTGCGCGGCTGCCGGCGGACCACCAGCACATCACCGGTCGACATGATCGACACTCGCCGGGCAATCGGCCCGCAGCGCTCGACGTCGACGGCCGAGGTTCCAACGACGACGATGGCAGCCTTTTTCGCTTCCCGGACCAGCTCCCAGCCGATCGATCCTCTGATCGCCTGGTGGGTGATCGGCACCGTCGCTCTCGATTCCAACCACTTGGCCACGTCGACCAGATTCTTTTGATAGTGCTCGAAGAGGATGCGGCCCAGACCCTCATCGAGGAAGGCGTCGCTCGAGGACTCGTTGACCGAAACCAGATGCAGCGGCAGCCCGTGCAAGTCAGCCAGCAGGCGGGCACGCTCGGCGACCCGGCGACCGATGGGTGACAAGTCGATCCCGGCCACGACTTGATCGGTCAAGGCGGCTCCCTCCAAGGCCCTTCGACTCTAGGTGCGCGCAAGGCGCCAGCGAGACGGCGAAAATACTCCGACCGATCGATGCCAATCGCTCCTAAGGACTTGAGATGGGCCGTGGCCCATTGCACGTCGAGCAACGCGTCCGGAACCGCGCTGAGGACGCCAACCAGCGCCACCAGGGCGACCTTGGAGGCGTCGCGCTCCCGGCTGAACATCGACTCGCCGGCAAACAGGCCCTCGATCTTCACTCCGTAGAGTCCGCCGGCAAGGTCGCCCTCGGCGGTCCAGGACTCGATTGAGTGAACCCAGCCCAGACGCCCGAGCTCCAAGTAGGCATCCTTGATGTCCTGGGTGATCCAGCCATCCGGCCTCTCAGGATCGGCGCAACCCTCGATGACACCGGACAGGTCCTGGTCAAAAGTGACTCGAAACCGGCGGAGTGACTTCCGCAACGATCGCGAAACCTCGAAGCTCTCGAGTGGAATGATCCCTCGCTCGACCGGTGACCACCACCCGAGCCGTTCATCCTCGAGATGCATCGGGAAAAGCCCCTGCCGGTAACCGGCAATCACGGCCCCCGGCGACAGGTCGCCGCCGACTGCAACCAGATCATCCTCTCCATAGTCACGCGGATCGGGGAATCCCCAGCGGGAAGGCTCGGGTTCGATCGGCATCTCCACGGTATACCCTCGGGCGATCCCCGATGCCTACCCATCGACGTCTTGAATCAGGTCCCACCACTCGTCGACTACGACCTCGCGGCGGCCGATCCGCTCCTTATTCCTGTGCTTCAGTCGGGGGCGCCGTGGGCGGTTAAGCAGGCGGTGGAGTTCGGGCGCGAGGTCGCCAGCGCCGAGGGCTACGAACTCGGGTTCGCCGCCAACGAGCACCCACCCCAGCTGCGCACGCATGACCGCATCGGTAACCGCGTCGACCAGGTCGAGTTCCATCCCTCGTGGCATGACCTGTTGCGGCGGTCGGTGGGGGCCGGCCTTCACTCCCTTCCTTGGGAGCATGGAGCCGAACCTGGAAGCCACCTCGCTCGAGCCGCTCTGACCTTCCTCGCCAGCCAGGTCGAAGCTGGCCACTTCTGTCCGATTTCGATGACCTACGCCGTCGTTCCCGCCTTGCGCGAGCAGCCGGAACTGTCGAAGAGATGGGAGCCGCTGATCGTACGGCGCGAATACGACCCCCGATTCGCTCCCCCGGCCGAGAAGAACGGTGTGCTGCTGGGCATGGGGATGACCGAGAAGCAGGGCGGCTCGGACGTGCGGGCGGGAACGACCACCGCTACTCCAGACGGCCATGGCTATCGGATCACCGGGCACAAGTGGTTCACCTCGGCGCCGATGAACGACGCCTTCTTGATCCTCGCCCATGCACCTGGCGGGCTCACCTGCTTCCTTCTCCCCCGCCACTCCCCCGACGGATCCATCAACCAGATCCGCATCATGCGCCTGAAGGCGAAGCTCGGCAATCGTTCGAACGCTTCAGCCGAGTTGGAGTTTGAAAACGCCTGGGCGGAACGGGTCGGGGAAGAGGGACGGGGCGTGGCCACCATCATCGAAATGGTCAACGGGACCCGTCTCGACTGTGTCACTGGCTCGGCTGCCTTGATGCGCCAAGCCGTCAGCCAGGCGATTCACCACTGCCGCCATCGACGCGCATTCGGGTCGGCCTTGATCGATAAGCCCGCGATGATCAATGTCCTCGCCGATCTGGAAATCGAAACCGAGGCCGCGGTAGTCCTCATGGCTCGCCTAGCGATGTGTTTCGATCGAAGCGACGATTCTCACGAACAGGCATTGCGGCGAATTCTCACCCCCCTCGCCAAGTTTCATGTCACCAAACGATGCACCGAGGTAGTCCATGAGGCGCTCGAGTGTCTGGGTGGCAATGGATTCGTCGAGGAATCGATTCTGCCCCGGCTAATGCGAGAGTCTCCTTTGAATGCGATTTGGGAGGGGTCAGGAAACGTGATCGCGCTCGATGTCCTGCGCGCGGCGCGGACGCACCCCGAATCGGCCGAGGCGTTGCGCTCCGAGCTCGCCCGGGGCGCAGTCGGTGGCGAAGATTTGGTAGATCCTTTGGTTTCAGCCGACGAGGGGGAGGCGCGCCGGCTCGTCGAGCAGATAGCACTCCGGCTCCAGGCCGGTCTGCTGGTCGATCATGCCTCACCCGAGGTCGCCGAGACTTTCGTAGCGAGCCGGATCAGTGATCCGAGTGGCACGCGCCTCTACGGGACACTTCCGATCACCAACAAGCACAACTCGATCGTCGAGAGAGCGATACCCGTGTGACTTCCCCGTCGGTGGTGGTGATCGGTGGCGGCATCGCCGGAGTCGGTGCAGCCTATGCACTAGCGCAGGCTGGCAGTCCGGTCACTCTCCTCGAAGCCGAATCGACGCTTGCCTATCACAGCACCGGTCGGTCCGCCGCTATCTACTTCGAGAACTACGGCGCGGCCGCCAACCGGGCGCTCACCACCGCCAGCCGACGGTTTTTCGACGAGCCACCTCCCGGGCTGGTCGACCACCCGCTGCTCGAGCGACGGGGGGCGATGTGGATCGGCACCGCCGAACAGGAGAGCAGCCTGCGCGCCCA
Source organism: uncultured Acidimicrobiia bacterium (assembly GCA_963840175.1). GTDB lineage: Bacteria > Actinomycetota > Acidimicrobiia > Spongiisociales > ZC4RG35 > JACCTH01. The sequence continues at coordinate 191,569 of CAWIXU010000006.1, read as the reverse complement.
CCTGGCCGAGTCAGAAACCAGCCGCCAACCGGGACGGTGGCTGGGCCCGCTCCAGGCTTGCGCCTTGGTTCCGGTCCTGCGCCCCGATTATCTGGTCGGGGCGGTTCTCGAGCCGGAGGCACTCGACCTTGATGTGGCCGGCCTCCACCAAGCGTTCGTCCGGGGCCTGCGTGCCGCCGGCGGTGAGATTCGGCCCAACGCGCGGGTCGAGTCGCTGACCAAGAGCGCGATGAAATGGTCGATCACAGCCGGCGCCGATCACTTGGAGGCTGATGTCATCGTCAATGCCGCCGGGGCCTGGGCCGACACCGTCGCCATGATGGCCGGCGCTGACCCGGTAGGGCTCGAACCGCGCCGCCGCACCGCGTTCATGGTGCCCGGCGACCTTGCCTATCGAGGCTGGCCGTTGGTCGGCGACACCGACAACGATTTCTACTTTCGGCCCGACGGAACGCAATTGCTGTGCTCGCTGGCCGAAGAGACGATCTCCGAAGCCGAGGATGCGCGGCCCGACGAACTGGATATTGCGCTCGCGATCGATCGAATCAACGAAGCGACCACGATCGGCATTCGCAGCGTTCGCTCCTCGTGGACCGGCCTCCGGACCTTCGCTCCCGATCGGGCGATGGTGATCGGCTGGGATCCGCAGGTGGAGGGATTCTTCTGGCTCGCCGGCCAAGGAGGAACCGGGATTCAAACCGCTCCGGCCGCTGGCCAACTGACCGCCGACCTGATCATCAACGGCCATCCGAACTCGCACCTCCAAGCACATGGAGTCGACGTCGCCGGTCTCAGACCGGATCGTTTTAGCCCAAATTGATCAACGGCGCTCGGATGCCCAGATCTCGGCGAGGCGGTCCAGAGGCAGAGCGTGAGCAATTCGTTGCTTGTAGCCGGTCATGGTCTCGGCTGCGCAAAGCGCATTCCAGATCGACTCTTCGGTGGCTTCGATCGTTGCCTCGATCAGTGGGTCCATGTGATCTGGCGGAAGTGCTTTGGCTGAATACGGCCCTTTGTGTCCGGCGGGAAAGTGATTCCCGGTGGCGAACGCCACGAAGATGTCGCCCGATCCGTTGTGACCCAACCCACCAACCCGGGCGAGTCCCACAGTCGCGCGCTTGGCCAATCGCCGGCACTGATCGGAAAGAATCGGCGCATCGGTGGCGATCACGATGATGATCGAGCCCTCGCTGCGAACGTCGGGCCAGGGCGCCGGTACGTCGTTGTAGTTCAGGCGCCGCCCGACCGGGATTCCATCCAACCGCAGATCACCGCGGGCGCCATAGTTGGCCTGGACCAGAACCCCCACGGTGTAGGAGTGCATGGCCAGATCGACCACTCGCGAAGCGGTGCCGATACCGCCTTTGAATTCGTGGCAGATCATGCCGGTGCCACCTCCCACCGACCCTTCGGCCACGGCTTCGTAGGAGACATCGGTCAGAGCCGACAACACGTGTTCTCGCTCCAGGGCAAACGCATCGATGTCCGACAGCCAGCCGTCATATGTCTCCGCCACGACTGGAAGGAGAAAACCGTCGATCACTCCACGGTCGACTGCGTACTTCACCATGGTGTCCCGCACGAGCCCCACTTGATGGGTGTTGGTGATCCCGAGGGCTGAGCCGAGTAGCCCGGACTCGTCGAGCCAGGGCAGACCGGTCATCTCCCCATTGCCGGAAAACGAGAACCAGCTGCACGAGGCGTAGTCGGTCCAGATTTCATCCCTGCGGGGGACCACCATCGTGACTCCGGTGCGGACAACTCGCGGATCATCAGCAACGAGCGTTGAGTGACCGACCCCGACATCAGCGACGTCGGTGATGGCGTTGAATCGGCCCGGGGGAAGGCGGCCGAGCTCGATCCCCAATTCGCGAAGACGAGTCACCTAATCGTCGTTCCAGGCGGGGTCCTGGTCCCAGTCCTGGTTGCGCTCCTCCGCCCGTTCCAAAGCACGGGCGGCTTCGGCGCGGCTCGGATATGGCCCGAGCCTCACTTCGGCCCGACAGCCCTCGGCTGGTTCGACGGTTTGATGATCAAGGCAATAAAACCATTCTTCGGGGTCGGGGTCGCGGAATAGATCGTTAGTTGTCATCTCGGAAAGGGTAGAAGTTAGGTTGGCCAAGCCCTTGCTGGGCTGGCGATAGAAATGAATGGGAGAAATGAACGATGACTGATCCAAGACAACCCGAAGTTCACCGAGAGCGCGAAGTGATTGTCACCAACAGTGGTGGCGGCAGCGGAGCTGGAATGATCGTGGCCGCCGTGATCCTGGTGTTGGGTGTGATCTTTGCGATCTGGTACTTCAACAACAGCGGGGCGGGCGACTCGATCCCGAGCGACATCAACATCAACGTCGACAGCGGGGACGACCCCGGCACCGCCACTACGGCCGCCAACTAACTCTGAGACATCAGACTTCAGATGTCAGACGTCAGATCGGATCTGATATCTGACATCTGAGTATCTGACATCTTTCTACGCGCCTTCGTCCACCTGGAACGGGCACTGGACCCCCGCTTCGGGGCCGGCCTGGGCGAATTGGCCGTAGAAGCCTTCGATGGCGGCGAGGTCGACCGTGTCGAGCGTCATCAACCTTGTCCAGGAAGTGACCGCGATCCGGCTGTCCATGCCCTCGCGGGGCGCAACGATCACGTGGGAGGGAGCATCGCGTCCGAACTCCTCCAGCTGGGCTCGTTCCTCGTCGGAAAGAGCCGGGTCGTATTGCACAACGATCACGCCGTGCTCAAGGTCGTGGACCTGGGCGATGTCGGGGACCGGCTGGCGATAGATCCCGCAAGGGGCTGGCGAAGGCGAGTGCGGCCCGCTGGTCGGCGGGTTGGAGTTGTAATCCGGAACTGGACCATTGGGGTCAATGTGCTGCTGACCGAGATCGGGGAACGTCTGCACATTGGCCAGCGCCTCAGGTTGGGGGCGAGTGGCGAAATAGGCGATTGCACCAATCAAGACGGCGGCGATCACTCCGCCAATGATCCAGCGACGATTGCGAAGGCGACGCTGGGCCGCTGCTCGGCGGGCGACAGCCTCCTCAGCTGCGCGCGTATTCGGTTTGCGAGCTCCCGTTCGGGCCATGGCTAATCAAAGATCCTTATGGGTGGTGTTCGACCCATGGTACGCGGAGAACGGGCGCTAGTTCTAGGAATCAACTTAAGACAAACGAGAGGCCGCCCCGCATAAAGCGAGGCGGCCCGGTTTTCTAGGGTCTACGAGTGAGCGTCGCGGAGCGAACTCACCTCGTCATGCGCCGACTTTACGGCCGCAAACTGTCGCTCGATGACAGAGCGCAGTTGGGTTGAGATCTCGGTGTTGTCGAGAGCCTTTTGGTACTCAGACACGGCGTGGTCTTCGCCTTGCTCGGCCACGTCGAGCACACCTTCAGGGTCGGAGCCGGAGATCGCATCCTTCAACGCCATCCAACCGCGATGCAGCGCCGCTGCAGCGGTGCCGGACTCGGTGATCGTGTCGCCGTAGTTCGCAGCCATGCTTCGCAGCTCCTCGGCGAACTCGCCGCGCTGCCTCGAGTACTCGCGGAACTTGGTGGCCAGATCGAACGATCGGTATCGCCCAGTCGATCGGCCGCCTCGGCGAAGCCCTTCTTGCCGTCCTCGAGGGTCTGGATGAGGTCCTGTGTGACCTGTTCGTCAGTCGACATGAAATCTGTCCTTTCTTTGACTGAGGCTTAGCCTCATACCCCTGCAACAGCTTGATGAAACTGCAGAAAACGAGCTCCCGAATCGCCTCGTCGGTTCATAAAGTGGCCCCAGTCGACTCGGGAGGAAAATTGACCGATCCGCGCAATGGGGAGAAGAAGGAATCGTCCAACTGGGTTGGCATCGGTTCGGTTCTCGGCGTCGGGATCGGGGCCGCGATCGGCGCGATCACCGACAACCTCGGCAACGGCATCTGGATCGGCGCCGTCATCGGGGTCGGCCTCGGCATGTTGATGATGCAATTGCGTCGATAGGTAGCGGTAACAACGCCGAGAGCCCAGGCGCTCGCCTGGGCTCTCTGTCGATCAGGGCTTGAAGGTCTAACTCGGAAGTGTCGCGACGCCCTCGTCGACCAAGTCCGACAGCATGCGAGTCACGATCGAGGAGAACTGGTCTCGAGTCGTGCGACCGGATGGCGAGAACAGGCCCCCGCCAATCCCATTGACCCAGCCTGCATTCGCCACCGCATTGATGTCGGCCTGATGGGACGAGCCTTCATCGTCGGTAAAGGCGTTGACTCCCGCCGCCAAGGCTTCGCCCGCCGCAACCGCATACGCCCGCGCCACCAACGAAGCTACCTGCTCCCTCGTGACCGCCGCCTTTGGATCGAACAGCGTCGCGGTGACGCCCTTGATCACTCCGAGGGCCGCCAGGGCATTGATATCGGCTTCATGAGACGACCCGTTGTCGTCAGTGAACGCATCGGCAGGAGTTGCCGGTAGGTCGGCTCCCGCTGCCCGGAGCGCTCGCGCCAGCATCGATGCCACTTGCTCGCGAGTTATGTCGGCGAGTGGACCGAACGACTCCGCTGAGAATCCATTGACGATCTCCCACCATGCAGCACATTCGATCGCCTCGCGGTGGGGGTTGGCCGCAATGTCGGCAAAGTCGGTTCCCGGGACATCGTCGGGGGCACAGGCCGATGCAGTGGCAGCATCCGAAGCGACCGACGGGTCGATCCGCCAGACCATTCCCTGGCCCGGACCACAAAGCGTGCACACGGATAAATAGACCAATCCGTTCGAGTCGACCGCCACCCCTCCCGGAACCGGCAGCTCACTGCCATAAAGCAGTGTCTTGCGCGTGCCGTCCGTCCTCACCTGGATCAGCGCCGGCTGTGGCCCTTCCTCGGCCAACAGTCCATTGGAGGCGAATTCGAGCACGTACATCGTGCCGTCATCGGCAACCGCGTGGTCGATGATATTTGTAAACCCACTCTCAGCGACCGTGGGGGCGCCCACGCCAACACTCCAAATGTTCGCCTCACCCACGACAAAGGGGAAGCCGGTCAGCTGGCTCACGGTGATGTCCCCATTCCCGTCGACCTCAACGGAAGTCGGCACCGCCTGCATGGGGATTTGCCCGGGCGCAGGTATGAATGGAGGTGGGTCCACGAAGGTTGACGGAAAGACCGCCTCGACCGAGATCGCGCCAGCGGGCGTGACTCGGAGCAAGTCGTTGCCGCCGGCGTCAGTGACCAGCGCATCGTTTCCGTCGAAGGCAAGACCGAAGGGGTTGGAATCAGGCCCTTCAACTCCGGGCTGGTCCTCATCGGGGTCACTCGCCTCCTCGAAAGCAACGAGATCGGCCACCACGACCGGAGCGCCTGAGCTCCCTACCCGCAGGAGCGTTCCAAACTGGTCATTCCCAAGTTCTGTCCGGGTGGCCGCATCGCCCCCGAGCCCGACAAGCACGTGAAGTTGACCATTGGAATCGAAATCGACCGCGGTCGGCCCCAACTGTTCGCCACCCAAAGAGGCCGATGGCAACCCCGTCACAGTGCGCGTGGTGGCAGTACCGATCCGGGTCACCGATCCGGTATCTCCCACGCATACTTCGACCTCGTCGCCTTCCGGCCCCACGACGGTTGTGCAATTGGGCCCGCCGGCGCCCGCCTCGGCCACGTAAATGGCCCCATCAGGACCCATCGATAGTTTGTAGGGAGCGTTCAGTCCGCTCGCCAATACGACGGGGTCCGATACTGCCGCCGCGGGCACGGCCAGCAAAGGGACCAGAGAGGCCGTTACGGCCAGAACTAATGCGATGCTCACCAATCGACGCCGACGCGTCATCTAAACCTCCTCCTAGGTCCGCCGAACGTGGGGACAGTAGCCAAAAGGCAATTGGCGCGAACGTGGGGAACACGTCTCCGATGAGTTTGAAATGTGGCGAATCGTGGGTAGCCCACGATTGTCGAGTGAAAGGAGCAGGACTCGTGGCGAAACTCACCGCTAAGCAGCGAGCGAAACTTCCCGCCAAAGACTTCGGCTTACCCGAGAAAGCAGGCTCAACCGACGCCAAAAAGGAATCGGGCAACTATCCGATGCCGGACAAAGGCCACGCCATCAGCGCCAAGCAACTCTCCAAAAAGCAGCGCAAGACGGGCAACCTGACCAAGGACGAGTTCGAGCGCATCAACCGCAAAGCCGACAAGGTCCTCAAGAAGGGCACAACCAAGAAGAAGAGCGCCAAGTAATTGGGCGTCGTTACACGATGGGAGGGTCGGTAGCCCGTTGCCAGTTCAGGTGCTTGCCTACCGCGTCCTCCCGGGAGCGCGGTCTGCTTGTCAGGTGAAACGCCCCCGTCGCCTGAGCTTTTTACCGAAGCCGTGGTTCCCGCCGTTGGATTGCTATCCCAATGGCAATCAGGAGAGCACCAAAGATCAGAAATCCGACATCCCAAACCAAAGGGTTTGCGGCAGTGGGACGAACACGATGAATTTGGACGATGTGATGATTGACAATTCCTTCGACCACGTTGAACAGGCCCCATCCCGCCGCCATCCAACCGAGCAATGATCGCCAGCTCCACTTCCAGCCCCCAGCTTTGGCAGCTCGCCATAGCCACCACAAACCCCCGAAGACCAAGACCCACGTTGCCGCGTGGAAGATTCCATCGGCCAAAGTATTGACTTGAAGGTTGGCGAGAGTTGTGGGCGGATACTGCTCTGTCTCGCTGAGCATGTGATGCCACTGAAGAATCTGATGCAGGACGATCCCATCAACAAAACCGCCCAGACCGACACCGAGCAGAAGGCCAGGACCTCGAATGGTGCTCCTGGTGCCCGATGCCGTGGCAGCGCGGCTAGGTGTCACAGACCGTCAATACCCTTCAGCCGTCTCCCGCCGCGGGCGTAATCATCTGGGCCGGGGATGACCCCTCTCGTCTTCGGTCGGGTTGCCTGATCCCGACGCCGGTTCCTCGCCCGAAGGAGAGATGGCCGCCTAGGTAGCCGGTTCCAAGACAGAGAAGTCCTCCGAGCATTCCCCAACCGAGGCCGGCTCGAGTTTCCGGCTCGCGCCGACGATTGACCCACGACCGCGCGTAACACAGAATTGCGGCGGCATTACCGAGAGCGTGAGCCGTCCCTACCCGTGTCGTCGCCCGGTTGGGCAGGCTTTTCCACTCCGCTATGCCCGCCGCGGCCGTTGGGACTGAAGCCATCAATCCCATTCCGACGAGGAATCGTGCGCTACGACGAGCAGTTCTGCCCCCAGCAATGTCGAGTAGCGCCGCGGACGCCCAGCATCCCAACGGGAAGTCCGTCAGGAGAGGATGAAGGGCATGACCGAGCCAGGTACCGCGCAGCCAATCGCCGAGGTCGTTGTCCAGGGACTTAGCACCGCGGCTAATCACGGCCGCGCTTGCGTCTAGAGACTGCCTGCTTTCCAACCAACTCATTGCTCCGACCAGCGGAGAATCCGCATTTATTTGCGGGTGAGCGATCGATGTGCCTTGTTGGCTCGGTGCACCGGCAGCCCAGGAAGGCGGATCCGAGGCCGGGAACGACTCATCGATCGCCTCATCTACCGGATCGGGGGGATCTATTGACACGTCGCTGTCACACATGGGGAGGATCGGTCGCCCGATCCCAGTTACGGTGCTTGCCCACCGCTTTGACGAAAGCGCCGACGTCCTGGCAGAGCGCCCAATCGAATTCGTCGTCGGGTGGTATTCCTGCGTCGGCCACGAGCGTGCTGCCCGTGCCTAAATACAGAATCGGCTTGCAATGACGGTACTGGTCGCGTAGGAATTCCAGGGGTTGGCCCAGCGCCCTGAGTTCCTCGCTGCCATCAGGTACGACTACGGCGTCGAAGAGTACGGATGGCATAGTCTCGAAGGTGGCATCGGGATCGAGCGGATCGCCGTTCGAGGTTTCCACCGGCGTCAGGTCGGTGGCAACCATTCGCACGACTGCTCCCGCTCCCGTGAGAGCCGATGCGCACCGCTGAACCGATTCCACGTCGACTCCGGGTCCCACCAAGATCGCCACCTTTCGACCGCGAATGTCCCCGTTTCCAGGACGTGCAGTAAGAGAGAGTGCGGGCGAGACCGTCACTTCGGCGGGCGGTGGCTCGATACTTTTTGGCAGCGGGCGGGGCAAGGCTATGCCGAGACCAGCGGCTACCTCGCCTGCGAGCTCGTCCGACACGTTGCGCAGCATGGCCACAGTGCGTACCCGTATCGCCGGGACCTGGACTTTCGTAAGCTCGAAGCGGAATCCGCGGATGATGTGAGCTTTCTCCGCGGGCGTCTGGCTATTCCAAAAGAGCGTCGCCTGCGAGAAATGGTCGGCGAACTTCTCAGGCTTGCCACGAACTTTGCTGTCGGCAATGGGCTCTGGAAAGCTCACGAACCCGTCGGGGCCGGCCTGGTAAGGCGAGCCGCCTCCCAGCGAGTTGGGCTCGTAGGCAACCCGCCCGCGGTGGATCGCTTGACGATGGAAACCGTCACGTTCGTTGTTATGCGCCTGGTTGATCGGCGTATTAATTGGGATCTCGTGGAAGTTGGGGCCACCGAGCCGCAGCAGCTGGGTATCGAAGTAGGAGTGGATCCGACCAGCGAGCAGCGGATCGTTCGAGAAGTCAATTCCCGGGACAACGTTCTGTACGCCGAAAGCAACCTGTTCGGTCTCGGCAAAGAAGTTGTCCGGGTTTCGGTTGAGAACCATCCGTCCCACGGGCTGCACCGGAACAAGTTCTTCAGGGACGATTTTGGTCGGATCGAGCACGTCGAAGCTGAAACGTTCTGCCTGAGCTTCGGTCATGATCTGAAAGCCCAGCTCATATTCCGGAAACACCCCTGCCTCGATCGATTCCCACAGGTCGCGGCGGGTGAAGTCCGGATCGGCGCCGGCGATCTTGACGCTCTCGTCCCAGTCGAGCGAGTGGGTCCCCGCTACTGGGTTCCAGTGGAACTTCACGAAACGGGAGCGACCCTGGGCGTTGACGAGCCTGAAGGTGTGAACCCCAAACCCCTGCATCATGCGAAAACTGCGAGGAAGGGCGCGGTCGGACATCACCCACATCAGCATGTGGGTGGATTCAGGCATCAGAGACACGAAGTCCCAGAAGGTGTCGTGGGCGCTGGCGGCTTGCGGCATCGCGTTGTTTGGCTCCGGCTTCAAGGCATGAACGAGGTCGGGGAACTTCATCGCATCCTGGATGAAGAAGACCGGAATGTTGTTGCCGACGATGTCAAAGTTGCCTTCGTCGGTGTAGAACTTGGTGGCGAACCCTCTCACGTCTCGGGGCGTGTCAACGGATCCACGCTCGCCGGCAACGGTTGAGAACCGAACAAAAACTGGCGTTCGCTTGCCCGCCTCCCCGAGAAAGGCAGCCCGCGTCAGCGGTGCCAAAGACTCGTAGCACTCGAAGAAGCCGTGCGCGGCTGAGCCCCGCGCATGCACGATCCTCTCAGGGATGCGCTCATGGTCGAAGTGGGTGATCTTCTCCCGGAGAACAAAGTCCTCGAGGAGGGCGGGGCCGCGCAGTCCGACTTTGAGCGAGCTCTGGTTGTCCGCGATCGGCTGGCCGAAATTGGTCGTCAATACCTGGCCCGTCGAGTCAACTCTCACCCGGTCCAGCGAGTCGTTGGAGGGGTTCACTCCAGGGGAGGCAGCCGACCCAGTCTTGTCAGAAGCCATCTGCTCGGTGAGCGTGCTGGCCGTGGCCGATGGATCGGCCGGGGTAACGGATTTCCCCTGTCTCGGCTTCGTGGCCGACGCTCCAAATTCCTTCGGCTTGTTGGGATTGATCGGAAACGCGGAGGCCGTCTCTTCGGTGGCTTGCTTCTGCAGAACGGCCGGGTCGCGGTCCGGCGGAGGGCCTTTTCTCGCGCCTCCCGCGGTCGACTTCGCTGCTGACGGGTTTCCCTGTTTTCTCGTGGTTTCTCGCCTGGCGCCTGAGCCGGTGTTTGCCGGGCCGCGAGCCTTTTTAGTGGCCATTGTTTCCCCTCACTGAGGGCGTCCGGAGACGCTCCTACTTCTTTGGCTTCTTACCCACCATTTCGTCGCGGGCCTGCTCAGCCCGTGATGCGCCAATGGCCGACTTGACGTCTTTTTGCTCCTCGGGCGGTGGTAGCACTGCCGGCATCCCCAATGATTCGATCCACAGCTCTCGGCACCACCCCATGGTGTGGTAGAGGTGCTCGTCTTCCTCTTCCTCAACCTGTTCGTAGGCTTCCTTGAGCGCCTTTTTCCGTTCGCCGGTCGCTTTCTCGGCAACTTTTCCGATCAATTCCCAGTTGGCATGATCTTTCGTTTCGGCGTCGACCACACATTCGGCGGCTACCAGCTGGGCCGCCGCCGGCGGGCCCGCGCTCAGGGCCATCTGCATGGCGGTGACTAAGGCTTCGCCCTTATGCCGCACAACCTCACGGCCGGGGGTTTCGCCAGCGGGATCAAGGCCTAACTTGCTGAATATCTCGTTGACGATGGTCACGTGATTCTCGGTTTCCTCGAGATACTTCTGCCATTCCTCGCGAAGATCCTCATTGATCGCGCAGCGGATGGCGTTGGTATAGACCTGCACGCCGCCTATCTCGGTCTCTAGCGCCTGGTAGAGCAGCTCGTCTACTTGTTCTTCGTTCATTTCCTCTCCTTCCGACGCCTCGCTCTCGGGCGTCAGCTTCTTCCCGGATGCTTTGATGTCTTCCGCCCTCGCGTCGGCGCCCTCCCGGCTTAGGGGCCCACGCACCACTTCGCCCGGCGGCCTTACCCCTGCCGACGCATCGGCTAAACGTGACTTCGCCAACAAGGTGAAAACCGAAAGGCCCGCTCGTTTAAGCAGCGCTATCGCGGGTACACAGCGCCTGCGGCTGAGGCTGGAGAGGATCGCCTGACGGATCCTGCGAGCTCGAAATCGACGGTAGGTCCAGCATGATTAGGAGGAGCCCAAGGCGCCATGGAAAGACGCAACTCAGATTCCAAGCAGCGAGTGCGAGAGCCCAACGGAAAATGGCTCCACGATCACATGCTGAGCGTGATTCTCTTCATCCTGTTCTTTGTCTCGATAGTTGGCCAGTTCTATTTCCAATACCGGCACGAAGTCGATGAAGCGATGCAGCATGGGGAGGCGCCGCCCGCAGTGATGTCTAGCGAGTTTTGGGATTCCTTCCTCGCCAGCGTGTTTGAGAATTGGCAGAGCGAGTTTCTTCAGATCCTGGCTTTCGTCATCTTGACGACCTATTTCATCCACCGGAACTCTCACGAGAGCGCGGACTCGAACGATGAGATGGCGGCGGACATAAGAGCGATCAAGCAGAAGCTGAACGCCTGACCAGGACTGCTGGCGAAAGCCGGTTGAGTTGTGTGCGGCGAACCTCTTCTTCAGAGTCCTTCTCTGGGCCCGAATGGAGAAGCGACCAGCGGTGAAAGGCAGCTTTACAGCCGACGGGACTAGCCATGCCGGACGTATCCGACATGTGTCTGGGTCACGCTCCCACCCGGCCGATGATGAAAGGACAGGAAAGACCGGGGAACGGCTATCCCCGCTCCCAACAAGAAACCCCCCGCTCTGGGCAGACCGGGGGGTTTCTTCGTTATCGGTATTGAGCATGGTCGACGGAGATGGTGGTCGGGCGATTTAGTAGCTGGCTTCATCCCCTCATACACGAACGGCCACGGGCCGCTGTGGCGGAGGATTGCCTCGGTTCAGCCGGATTCGGCCTCGGCGATCACCATTGCAATGAACTCCTGAGAGTGCTCGATATCGACGCGGTAGTAAAAGCCCATGGAGACACAGGGCACATCCCCCCATGAGGTCACACCGACGACGACCTCCATACCTTCAACATCGCGCAAGATCGGACCTCCGGAATCGCCGTAACACGTCCCTTCGTCACCTTTCGATTGGTGCTGTGACACGCGCAGCCATGCATCCAACAGGTTTTGGAATGAGCTCTGCGCAATCGCTCGATGATCGAGATATTCGATCTCCCACGGCGGCGGCTCGCCGGCGAAGCTCCCTCCGTATCCGACAACCGTGAACTTCTCTCGGAATGCACCGTTGCGACGTCCAGTTGACCCTAGGAGATCTTCGAGGTCGCCAAGCCCCGCATAGGGCATCGGCGTGATGCTCGACGGGTCCGCCAGGATGATCGCAGCGATGTCGTGGGGATCGGATACAGGTCCCCACCTGTACAGAGGGCTATTCACTACCCGGACGATGTCAAGACAGGTGTCACAACGTGTCTTCGTCTCCGGTGGGTCGAAGTCAGACGGGTTCTCGTCGAAGCTGACCCAGATGTCGGCCGCGTTGTCGTCGCCGGGAACGGGGAATCCGCTCGCATCGATAATGCCGTCTTCGACGAGACCATCGGCACAATGACCGGCGGTCAAGAACACCAATGGATGGATGAGGGTTCCACTGCAATAGACCCCCAGGCCAAATTCGGGTTCACCGATCACCCGCCAGTCGATCATGATGGCTCCCACGGCGGGGTAAGCATCTGAATTATCCGGGACGCCCCAAGTGATGCCATTCGCAGGCAGCGCACAGACCATTAGCAGCGCTAAAGCGCTGAATGCGCGAACAAATCGCTTTCTTCGAGTCTCCATGGTGCCCTCCAGTATCAGTTTGTCGAAGGTTACGTCTCTGTTGTGGCTGTCGGAAACTCCTTCGCCGTCGGCGCCCACTGGGCTTGCTCCGGGGCGAGAGTCGAACTCGCACAACCTACGGATTAACAGTCCACCGCCTGACCAAGTGCGGTGTCTCGCGCCTCTTGATCCGCGTGCGACCCGCGCCGATTGTCGATCAGGCGGGCAGCAATAGGGTCGATTGGCTAGGCGACCGCAACCCCAGTGGTGAATACACTCGCTCGAATGGTTGGTGCTCCGGGCCGGCCCAACGGGCTCATCTGGGGGGCTCGTCTTGCGGTTGCCGGGTCGATCCTTTGCATCACTTTGATCGCACTCCTCCACGTCCTCGAACCAGAATTCAACGACAGCAACGCGACCAGCGAGTATGCGTTGGGCGATTACGGATGGTTGATGAACGTCGCCTTCTTCTCTGGTGCCGCCGGCATCGGCGCGCTTGCGTTCGTCCTCCGCCGATCTGTGGCACGTTCCAAGCCCGCTATCGCCGGAATCGTCCTCCTCTCGCTCGCGGCGGTCGCATATCTCTTCCTCGGCGCGGGCAACATTGACCCCGCGGGCGCGGAGGAAACTACGTCCGGACTGATTCACGGGATCGGCTTTCTCCTCGGGTTACCGACGAGGCTCGCAGCGCCACTCGTCCTCGCGGCTGCGTTCCGCCGCGACGAGCGCTGGGCGGACCATCGGGGACTCACCCTCGCGCTGGGAATCACAGCTCTTGCGGCCGAGGTCGCTGGTTTCATGGACATTGCGCCAGTGGTAACACTTCGGCTGGCGCTCGTCCTTTGGCTCGTCTGGATCGCGCTAACCGGGCGCGCGTTCTGAGTCGGCGATTCTTGGCTTAGACGGAAGCGAATCTCTGCTCCCGGTGGCGAGAGTCGAACTCGCAACCCTACGGATTAACGGTCCGTCTTGCTCTTGGCTTAACCGCGGACTGCCCCGCAAAGCCTTCCGGAATGGACTTTTTGGGCACACTCCGACCCACCACAAGGAAAGGCGACAAACGTGCATATTGCCCGGCTGCTGTCTACTGATCCTTGGCCGAGTCTTCCCAGTGGCTTCGAGCTGCGCTCTTAGCGCCCACGAAAGCACGACCTTTCTTTCTGTTGTCCATGGGAACTTTGTGAGGAGGCTTTCATGCAGCCGCTACTCGGGGGAGGGGGCCTCTGAGATTGACTCTATGGGGCGGGGAGCGGTTATGGGATCGGCATGACGATGGACGATTCTCCACTCACCATCCTCCCGTCGATAAATAGTCGTAACGCGCAGTGAGACCTCCGCCAACTGGTCGGAGGTACCGGCTTTGATCCGCGCTCGCTCGATCTCTACGTTGTAGGCGAAGTCCGCCGATTCAAACTCCGAGATGCTCTCGACGCTCGCGATCGTGCCCTCCCTCACCAGTGAGGCAGCGTGATCTGTCGCTTGCTCGACTTGGCTCCAACCGCGGACGGGCGGGCCGAGTGGATTGGCCAAGGTCACGTCATCGCGCCGCGAGAAGAGCTGCTTCACGGGGCCTGGGTTTCCTTGGACGAACGCATCCAGCGCTCGGTGATAGCGCTCGATGAACTGGCCAAGGTCCGCTGTCGACACTGTGCCCCCTAGATCAACGAAGCCGACTTTACAGCCCAGCCTGTTGGTTCATCCTCACCCCCGCCCAGCCAATCTTGACGAGAGTTTCTGCTCTCGATCTAGGTGCCCTTCGGATGAAGGCCGCACATATCGGAGACTCCTTCGGCAGCTTGGTGCGTTAGCTCATGCCCGGTCCAGACCCGGACAGCCAGGAGGCCGAGCAGACCAAAGGTTGTCGGGGACGCGCTGCGGCCCACATCGACATATTGTGGCTATTGAATCTCGGAGCCGCACAAAGCTGTCTGGACTAGACGGGAGCAACCAACACATGGGCGTGGGGACCCTCCGATGCGTCGTGATCAACGTCACAGACCTCCAACTCGCTTACAGGTTCTGGGGCGCCGTGACCGGCCTTGAAGTGATTGGCTCCAAGACGGGCTGGCACGATTGGCTGGGATATCTGGGCACCCAAGACCCTTGGAAACACGAGATCATTCTCCAACGCGTTGACACTTCTCCCCTCGAAATCCAGGCACCCAATCCTGACAAGCCCAACCAGGTGCATATCGACATCACCCCGAATGACGGCGTCGACCAAGCCATAGAGGAAATCCTCGAGCTGGGTGGCAGAGTCAAGAAGGCACCAAGCCTCTATCCCGCGACCCAGATCACACGGCGACCACCGACCACTCATCGACTGGGCGGTTATGCAAGACCCATTCGGCAACGAGTTCTGCCTGGTCGATGAGCTCACGGTTAAACAATCACACGCGGCCATGGCAGCCATCGATGCAACCACGGATCACGAATGGCGGATCGCCGCGGGGGTGACTGGCCAAGCCCGCTCATAACGGGACATCTTGCTCGGCCGAGCCGCAGCCGACTGATAAGGATTCGACCACTATCGGAATCTCAAACGGGAAGGCATCCAGACACAGTTCTGCTGCCAACCGGCGACATTTCGCGTCCTTT
Organism: uncultured Acidimicrobiia bacterium; assembly: GCA_963840175.1. GTDB lineage: Bacteria > Actinomycetota > Acidimicrobiia > Spongiisociales > ZC4RG35 > JACCTH01. Next base: position 176,425 of record CAWIXU010000006.1, on the reverse strand, counting down.
CGGATCTCAGCAACTGCACCTCCGCAGGACGCGAGGTCGCGGTCCTGGAGCTGTCCTGTTGCAAGAAAACCAAGCCCAGGAAAACCAGTGCTTGATAGGGGATTCGAGGTCCGGGGGCGAGAGTCGAACTCGCAACCTAAGGATTAACTGGACGGGCAGCTAAATCGGTGTGCTACTCGCACAAAACCGCCGGTCAGCGCTGACCAGAACGGCTTTGTTATCTGCTGGGGCCACTTTCGGAGACCAAGGCAAGTAATCCAACCGTGACCACGTGACGCTCTGTGAGTACAGTCCGAAAGTGTGCGCTATTGACTTGAGGGCCGCGCCCATCCGGGGTTCATATAGATGTCATCCGAATCAGAGAGGCAAGACGTGAGTCAGCTCAAGGACTTCCCTTCGCTCGCATACGCGGGCCTGGTTGCCGACGATTTGGGGTCGAATTGATGAGAGACCGTCCCTCGTATTGCTTCACGGGACGACCTTTGACAGGCAGATGTGGCGCCCCGCATTGATCGAGCTCGATTTGATAGATCCCGGGAGAAGGGTGCTCGCTCTCGATCTCCCGGGCCACGGAGAATCTCCCGACTCGACGTCGTACACCATTCCGGCGCTCGTGGAGCGGATTCATCAGGCGGTTATTGAGGCGGGCTTGGAAGCTCCGGTCGTGGTTGGGCATTCGGGCGCGGCGGGCACCGCCACGGTTTATGCCGTGCAGTATCCGACCCGCGGCGTCGTTGCTGTCGAAGGCACCCTGAGGGTTGGTGGGTTTGCGTCGATGGTCCAATCGCTCGAACCCATACTTCGTGGCTCCGGCTTCGACGAGGCATGGGCTCGAATATCAGCTGGCGCATTCCGACTGGATCAGGTAGCCCCCGACATTCGGCAGTTTGTTGCCTCGACGAGCAAACCGCGCCAGGAAGTCCTTCTTGGATACTGGCAGGACTTGTTCGAGCGGACCCCTCTTGAGCTTGACGGCATGGTCGAAGAAGGCGCGGCAGCGCTTAAAGCAGCCGGCGTCCCCTACCTCGCAATTATGGGAAACGAGCTCTCGCCTGAGGATGCCGCTTGGATACGTGCGAATCTGCCCGATGCCGAGACGGAAGTGTGGACGCGGAGCGGCCACTTCCCACACCTCGCTCACCCACATCGTTTCGCCGAAGTCCTCGCGAGTACCGGAGAGTGGTCGGTAAAGGGTGGCGGTCGAACGCGGTAGCCGAGAGACAGATTTGGGCAGCGCCGCTCAGCTGGCCGAACGTTTGGCGCGTGTCTGATCAACGCTGGCCTTAAGAGCCTCGAGCAAGTTGGTAACAGTGGCTGGTTCGGCTTCAGCCGGTGCCAGCGCTATCTCGTTGCCCTCGATCTTGGCGTCGATTGCATCAAGCAATCGTTGGCGATAACTGTCCTCGAACTCCGAGGGGTCGAATTCCCCCGACAAATGGTCCATAAGTAAACGCGCCATCTTCAGCTCATCGGCCGAAATCCGGGTGTTGTCTTTTAGCTGTTCGAAATCGGGAATCCTGATCTCGTCGGGCCAGTTCATTGTTTCCAGCACCAGCAGATCTTCTTTCACCCGAAGAATGCAGAGACGCTCCTTCTCTCTGATCGTGACCTTGGCCACGGCCACTCGCTCAGACTCCGACAGCGCCCGCAGGAAGAGCTTGTATGCCTTGGCTCCGATCTGGCTCGGAGCGACGAAGTAAGACTTTTCGAAGTAGATCGGATCGATCTCGCCGGCGTCGACAATTCTTACTACGTCGATCGTCCGAGCGCTCTCAGGGGCGATCTGATCAAGCTCTTCGGAAGTGAAAACGACATACTTCCCCTTCTGATACTCGTAGCCCTTGACAATGTCGTCCCATTCGACCTCTCGCCCGGTCTTGCTTGACACCCGTTTGTACTGGATGCGGGACTTGTCTTTGCCCGAGAGCTGGTGGAAGGCGATGTCGCGTTCCTCGGTGGCTGTATAGAGACCGACCGGGATGGTTATGAGACCGAAGGTGATCGCCCCGCTCCATATCGAGCGTTTGGTGGTGGCCGGTTGGGATCTCTTGTGGCTCTTCTTTGATCGCTTTTCCGATTTGCCGTTGGAAAGGGACTTGATCAGCTCATCTCGGGTCATCTGCGACCGGCCAGGGACGTCGGCGTCCTGGGCCCTTTCGTAAAGCTCCGCTTTCGTCAGATCTTTCAGGTTCTTGGCCATTGTTTTGAATTACCCGTCGGGCAGAAGATCAAACTTCGCCCGTTCGCCTCCTGTGTGTCGCCTGAGAGCTCCACGGGCTAGGCGCGGGGTCGTCCTCATCTATGAGATGGTCACAGTCAACCCGCCGCGAATCGTCACCTACCGAGCGCCCCAATCCAGGACGTAAGCACGTCTTCGAGAAGCCGATTGAATTGATCGGGGTCTTCGAGCATGGGGAAGTGCCCCACTCCGGAGGCAATCACAGTCTCGACTCCATACCCGCGCAAAGATTCGGAGTCGGTCGGGCGGTAGTCGGGGTTGATGGCCACGATCGGGACCGCGAGCTGTGGCAACGCTCTCATCACCCGCCCTTCGTTCGCAAACGCGTGATGCAAGACGTCGAGCGCGATGTGTGCGGGCGCCGACGACATGTGATTCTCGATCGCCTCAACGATGTCGGTATCCGCGTTCGGCGGAAACATCCGCCGAACCAGCGATCGGGTTGTATGCGCGAAGTCCTGTCGGAACGGATCGAGGAATGCCTGGACCTGTTCGTTGGTCTCGGGCACGGTCAGCTTGTGGTAGGTGTCGACCCAGATCAGCCCAGTTACACGATCGCCGAGCTTGAGAGCGGCCTCGACTACGACGTCGCCACCCATCGAGTGACCGACCAACACCGCGTCCCGGAGCCCGAGGTGCTCGACGACGGCGACAACGTCCTCACCAAAAGAGGCCATTGTCCACGACGCGCGGCCGTCGCCCGATTCGCCATGGCCGGGGAGATCGAGCGTGACTACTCGATAGACGTGGGCGAAAGCATCGACCTGACAACGCCAATATGTCCGATCGCAGGACCACCCATGGACGAAGACCAGCGCGCGCTCCGCGCTGCCAGTCGACTCGAAACAGACCGGGATGCCGTCGAAGGACGCGATACTCGCCGCCATCGGAGGGCTACCGACCGGCGCGTTCGACAACCATTGCGAGATAATAGGTTGTGGCCCGGAACCAGGCGCAGACGAGCCGGATGCACATAAATGGCGTCGACCTCGAGTATGACGAGGAAGGAGAAGGCATCCCCGTCGTGTTCTCCCATGGTAGCTGGATCTGACCTCCGATTCTGGGAACAGCAGCGTCGAGCCTTCGCCGATCAGTACCAGTTCGTCGCGTGATAGCCGCCGCTCCTATGGATCGAGCGAGGGCGTGCCAGATGGTGGCGCCGCAGCTGACGACCACGCCGATGACCTCGTGGCGCTCATCCGTCAGCTGCAGGCCGGCCCCGTCCACCTCGTGGGCTTCTCGGCTGCAACTGCTCTGCTGGCTGCCCAGAGGGCGCCTGACTGTCTTCGTACGCTGACGATCATCGAGCCGAACGTTCCGTCGCTCCTCGCGGGGGACGAGGAGGGCGAGACGATCCTCGCCTGGTGGCGGAACCAGAACGACCGGGTCCGAGCGGATGCGGGCGGCGACCCGATCAGACAGGCGGAGCTGTGGTTCGAGCTTGTCAACAATCGGGGCCCGGGGCGGTTCGCGGATCAGCCGGCTGCGTTCCGCGAGATGTGGGTCAAGAACATGATTACAACCCGCCCCACGGCCGCGTCGGGGTCCCCGCTGACTTGTGATCGACTTGGCGAACTTTTCATTCCAGCGCTCGTTGTGGGCGCTGAGCACGGCATTCCCTACTCACGGCTCATCGTCGAGCGGTTAGCCGCATGTCTTCCCGACTGCCGATTCGTCGTGGTCCCGGCGGTTACGCACTTCATGAGCTTTCAGGCGCCCAAAACGTTCAACGACTTGGTCCTGGCGTTTCTGGCCGGACGCTGAGCGGCCCGCTACGCACTGAATCGGCTCCGGGGGCGAGAGTCGAACTCGCAACCTACGGATTAACAGTCCGCCGCTCTGCCAATTGAGCTACCCCGGAAGGCACGAAGACCGGACTTTGCCGATCGCCAGCCATGGTACCAAAGGGGCGGTCCGCACCACCAGGGTCTAACTTTCCGACATGCTGGCAATCGTTCCCCGAAATCGTGCTGGATCCGGCGACCGGTGAACTGAGAGAGGATTCCGCGATCCTCGTCGAAGGCGGAAGGATTGAGGCAGTCGTCTCGACGAACTCGATTCCCGAGGGCGCTGATCGAGATCGATTTGGCAGAGCAAACAGTCCTGCCCGGGCTGATTGATTGCCATACCCATCTGGTCGGTGAGATCGACGCCGGCCGCGGCTACGCCAGCCTCGTCACCCGATCAGGTGCTCAGGAAGCCTTGATCGGGGTTAAGCACGCCAGTGAGATGCTGCGGGCTGGATTCACCACGGTCCGCGATGTCGGCTCGTTCCGCGCGTTCGCCGATGTCGCACTACGCGACGCGATCGACGCCGGTTGGATCGAGGGTCCCCGGATGATCTGCGCCGGCACGTTCATCTCCCGACCGGGCGGCGGCGGCGACATCACCGGTCTGGCGATCGATCTCGATGAGGTTGTTCCACGCGAACTTCGCTTTGGGATTGGTGCTGGTCCCGATCGACTTCGCGGGCTCTGGTGAGCGAGATCCTCAGCCGAGGCGCCGAGGTGATCAAGGTGATCGCCACCGGCGCCGTTCTCACCTCGGGCACGAATCCAGGGGCGCCCGAATTCACCGAGGAGGAACTGCGGGCCATCGTCGAAGAGGCGACCTCAGCCGACGTCTTTGTTGCCGCCCACGCTCACGGCGCCGTGGGCATCAAGCGAGCGATACGGGCCGGTGTCCGGTCGATCGAGCACGGATCACTGATGGACGATGAGGCCATAGAGATGCTGGTCGACAACGGAACCTGGCTCGTGGCCGACCTCTATGACGGCGACTACATCGACAACCAGGGTCCGCGCCTCGGCTACGACCACGAAACCCTGCGCAAGATCGGCGGACCACCGACGCCCAGCGCAAGGGATTCGAGAAATGCGTCGAGGCCGGCGTGAACCTGGCCTTTGGGACCGACGCCGGGCGTCTTTCCCCATGCCGACGCTGGCAAGTCAGTTCGCCTATCTGGTTCGTCACGGGCTCGATCCCGCTCGAGGCCATCCGGACCGCCACGAGCGTGAGCCGCGGAGATGATCGGCTGGGACGGGCAAGGTCGGCTCGCTCGCCCCAGGAGCCTTCGCGGACCTGATGGCGGTGGACGGCAACCCCTTGCAGAACGTGCACCCTGCTCGAATCGGTGAGCCTGGGTGATGAAGGCAGGAGTTTCGTTTCCTCCGAAAACGGGCACAATCGGTCCATGAGATTCAGACTCGGACTATTGATAGGTGGCGCCATTGGCTATGTCCTCGGCGCCAAAGCAGGGCGTGGGACGCTACGAAGAAATTCGTCGCTGGTTCAACAACGCCACCGACGGCAAGGAAACGCTGGCCAAAAAAGGCCAGAGCCTGATCGACACCGGTTGGTCAGCGGTCTTCACCGACCGCCCCGTCTCTTAAGAATCAGCTAACCGTTTTCGAGGAATCCCTGGAGGTTGCGCGCCTTCTCCGGATGGCGCAGCTTCGCCAGAGCCTTCGTCTCCAATTGGCGAATTCGCTCGCGGGTGACTTTGAAGTGGCTCCCGACTTCTTCGAGGGTGCGCATACGGCCATCCGCCAGACCGAAGCGCATGATGAGGACCTCTCGCTCGTGCTCGGCTCAACCCTTCCAATGCCAAGCGCCAGGTTTTCCTGCAGCAGCCGGAAGGTGGCCGCATCGGCGGGCACCTCTGCATCGAGGTCCTCGACAAAGTCGGCGAGCGTCGAGTCCTCTTCTTCGCCGACTGGCGTTTCCAAGAGAAATCGTGTCCTGAGCAATTCGGGTGAGTTCCGTCAGCCGATCCACCGGAATATCCATGTCGATCGAGAGTTCTTCGATCGTCGGTTCGCGGCCGAGGCTTTGGGCCAGATCTCGTCTGCGATCGGGTCAGCTTGTTGATGATGTCGACGACATGAATTGGCATTCGGATGTTGCGACCCTGGTCCGCAATGGCGCGGGCGATGGATTGCCGAATCCACCAGGTCGCATAAGTTGAGAAGCGAAACCCGCGGCGGTAATCGAAGCGTTCCACTGCCCGCATGAGCCCCAGGTTTCCCTCCTGGATCAGATCGAGCAAGGCCATTCCTCGTCCCGCATAGCGGCGAGCGATCGACACCACCAGGCGGAGGTTCGATTCCACCAGCCGCCGTTGGGATGACTCGCCCTTCTCGACCAAGCCCTCGATGATTCCCCGGTCTTCGCCGGATAGACCATCGCTGCCCGCCTTCTCGAGTTGTTCCGCTGCTCTCAGGCCGGATTCGTATGCCATCGAAAGCTCGACCTCTTCTTGCGCAGTCAGCAGTCGGTACCGGCCGATTTCGTTGAGATACATCCGCACCGGATCAGAGACCCAGACGTCTTCGACGACATCAAGGCCGTGATCGGGGTCGGTATCATCTTCGGAAAGCTCGATCCCGCGGGTACGGAGAAGATCGACGGCCCGCTCGAAGGCGTCGGGCGCGGCCTCGGCATCCTCTAACTCCTGTTGCACTTCGGAAACGGTCGAGGAAACCGCGCTGCTGGCCACGGCGTGACAGCTGATCGACGAGCCGTTCGATGTCCTCAGTCACAACCGCTACTCACTCCGCTTCCGCCTCTGTTCCTGCAAACCTATCAGCGCGCGCAGCCTTTCGGAATAGGCACCACTGCTCGGATCGAGTGTCTTCGAGCTCGCCTTCCAGATACTTGATCTGCCGCTCGAACGCCTTCACTTCCGCCCGTTGCACGACGTCGATCGGCGCTGGCAACGGCCGGGGATCAAAGGCGAGACGCTGCACCAACTCGGCACTGGGGAAGATCCGCCAAGGTCGATCGCCATTCCGGCAGTCGCTTCCCGCTCGCCGCTTCTCGATCTCGATCACCAGCTCGGACAGTTCCGGGGAAAACCAGGTGGAATCGAAGGTAACCGAGGCAAGCTCGACGGGGTTGGCAAGCATGACGCGGATCAGTTCGGCCTGGGTCGGATCGACACCGTTTGCATCCGCTGGTCGATCCGGCCTGATCCCTACTCGACTGCTCCCGGCAAGTGCGGAGCCAATGACGCTCGGCTTCCACGCCGATCTCCTTCGCCGCAAATCGGACGTACTCGGCTTGGGCAATGGGATCGGTGCACCCGGGCGAGCAAACGGGCGGTGTTGCGGATCGCTCGGGCCCGGCCCTCCGGCTCGCTCATCCGTTGCCGGCCAACTTCCTTCTCAATCCGAAACTGGAGAAGGGGTCGGGACTCGGAGATGGCCCGGCTGAGACTCCGGCCCCGCGTCCGGTCTGAACCAGGTCGGCCGGATCCATACCGTCGGGGATGCTCCGCGACACGCAAGTCGAAGTCGAGATCGACCGGCATTCGCAACTGGTCGCCACGCAAGGCGGCCCCGGCTCCGGCCTGATCGGAGTCGAATGCCAGCACCACGCGATCGGTGAAACGACGTAAGCAGGTCGAAGTGATCCTCGCCGAGTGCGGTTCCGCAAGTCGCCACGGCCGTTCCGACTCCGGCCTGGTTAGCGGCGATGACATCGAAGTAACCCTCCACCACCACCGCTTCCTGACTGCGCGCAATGTCTCCCTTGGCCCGGTGGAGGCCGTAAAGAAGACGGCTCTTCTGATAGATCCGGGAGTCAGCCGAGTTGAAGTACTTCGGGCTGGCGCCTTCCATCGCTCTTCCGCCGAACCCGACCGGGTCCCCGCGCAGGTCATGAATCGGAAAGAGGATCCGGTTGCGGAAGACGTCATAGAGCTTGCCCCCTCGACCTCGTTTGACGAGGCCCGCGCCTTGCATCGTTCGTTCCTTGACCCCCCGGTCACGGAGACCCTTGACCAGCGCATCCCATGACTCGCCTTCCGGGGCATACCCAATGAAATAGTCGTCGACGGTCTCGGCCCCGATGCCCGCGGTTGCGGAGATAAGCGCGGGCCGGGCCGGCTTCGGGTGCGGACCGAAGCAGCTCCTGATAGAAGGTCACTGCCTTGGCAACGGCGTCGATCATCTCCTCATGCTCGCCGCGCCGGCGCGCCGCGCCGGGATCGGTTTCGAGCGTGATGCCGGCGCTGCGCGGCGAGGGAGTTCGACCGACTCGTTGAAGTCGAGACCCTGGGTCTCCTGGACGAACGTGTAAACGTCGCCGCCCTTGCCGCAGCCGAAGCAGTGATAGAGGCCGCGTCCCGGTCTCGAGGTTGAGCGAAGGGGTCTTCTCCTGATGGAACGGACACACCGCGACGTAGGACCGGCCGGACCTCTTGACAGTCGTCACGCCGCTGACCAACTCGACCAGGTTGGTTGCCGCCCGGACCCGGTCGATGTCTTCCCGCCGATACACGGGCGAGGTTACCGGAGGCGGCCGACAGCCCTTAGGCTCGAGACAGCTCTGCAGGTAGGCCCGGATGCCGGTTGAGCCACCCGGTCCTGGGTCCATCGAATCTCGATGCCGGACCGTGACTGCCTGATCTTCCAACGTCTCGAAGTCGACCGTGACGCAGAACGGGGTGCCGATCTCGTCCTGACGCCGGTAGCGCCGGCCGATCGATTGGGTCGACGTCGACCTCGAGCATGAAGTTCGTGCGGAGCTCAGCGGCCAAGTCGCTCGGCCGGCTCGATCAGCTCCGCCTTTTTCGAAAGGGGGAGGATCGCGACCTTGTAGGGGGCGAGCCGGGGATGAAGCCGGAGCACGGTGCGACTCTCCCCGCGCACCTCCTCTTCGTGATACGCATCGATGAGAAACGCGAAGGTGGTGCGGGTAGCACCGGCCGCCGGCTCGATGACGTAGGGGAAGAAGCGTTCGTTCGCGTCCTGGTCGAAGTAGCGGAGGTCGATGCCGGAGTGCTCGGTGTGCTGGCGGAGATCGAAGTCGGTGCGGTTGGCAATCCCCTCCAACTCGTCCCACCCCCAGGGAAAGTTGTATTCAACGTCGACCGGTCCGACGCCGAATAGTGCGAAAGCTCGTCCGCCTCATGGGGACGGATGCGCAGATTGGCCGGGGTCATACCGAGATCGAGATACCAGCGATGGCGAATGTCGACCCAGGAATCGAACTGGGCGGCCGCCTCCTCGGGTCGGCAGAAATACTCCATCTCCATCTGTTCGAACTCCCGGGTGCGAAACACGAATTGGCCCGGAGTGATCTCATTGCGAAAGCTCTTCCCGATCTGGGCGACACCGAAGGGGAGCTTGAGACGATGGCTCCTTCGGACGTTGTCGAAGTTGATGAAGATGCCCTGGGCCGTTTCCGGCCGGAGGTAGATGAGGTTCGACTCGTCTTCGACCGGGCCCATGTGGGTTCGGAACATGAGGTTGAAGGCGCGCGCCTCGGTGAAGCTATCGCGGGCATCGCAATTCGGACAGACCGATGCATCCTCGAGTTTGTCGAGCCGGAATCGCTGATTGCAGTTGCGACACTCGACCAGGGGGTCGGTGAAGACCGCCTCGTGGCCGGACGCCTGCCAAACCTGACGTGCCTGGAGGATGGCCGAGTCGAGGCCGACGATGTCGTCTCGCTCCTGCACCATCGCGCCGCCACCACTCGTCCTTGACGTTGCGCAACAACTGACGCCGAGCGGACCGTAGTCGTAGGCGGAGCGAATCCCGCCGTAAATCTCAGAGGACTGGAAGACGAAGCCGCGCTGTTTGGCGAGGGCGGCGATCGTATCGAGGCTGACCGGCATGGAAGGCGGCAAGGCTAGACCTCGCATTCTTAGGGTAAAACCCAGGGCCAATCTGATCAATTTGAGGGGGCGCCGTTTGCGCAAGAATGGATGCATGTCGATCTTGCTTGGCGCGCTGTTCGGATTCTTGTGGGGAAGTGGAATGAGGGCGTGGATGCGGTTTATCTCAACCGACCCTGAATTCACCTGGTCGGGCACGTTGTTCATCATCGGGGCCACCACGATCGCCGGAGCCCTGACCGGACTCGCCTACCGCCGCTGGCAGCTGGGAAAGGGAAACTGGTGGCGGCTCCTGGCCCTGTCGTATTTGCCTCTAGGGATGGCTGCCGGCGGCGTGATGCTGCCAAGTGTCGTGGTCGGGGGCATTGCCCTGGGTCGGTCAAGATGGCCAGTGTTGGTTCGGCTGGGCTTGGGGCTTATCGCCCTGGTTCTCCAAATCGTCTTCTTCGCCGGCGGCGTCAGCGACATCCGATCGGGTCGCCAGGTCATCGCGCTGGTGATATACGCGGCTTTCTTGGGGCTCGAAACGTGGGCTTTCTCGATCATGTTTCGCTCGCGGCGCCAAATCGTCGAACCCGTTGCTGAAACTCAATCACCGCTTCCTGTAGGTAGTGCCGATTGAAATCGGGCCAGAGAATTCCCGGGAACCAGAACTCGGCGTAAGCGGCCTGCCAGAGCAGAAAGTTGGACAGGCGGTGCTCGCCCGAAGACCGAATCACGAGGTCGAGTGGCGGCATCTCCGGCAAGTAGAGAGAACTCGAGAAGAGCCTCCTCATCAATGTCCTCCGGCGTGATCTCACCGGCAACCGCCTTGGCGGCGCAGGCTCGACGGCGGCATTTGCGATCTCGCGTCGCGAGCCGTAGTTGAACGCAAAGACCAGATTGAGCCTGTCGTTGTTCTTCGTCAGCGCGCTCGCCTCTTCCATTTCCTTGCGGTTGTGATCGGGGATCCGGGAGTCAGCCAAGATCACCGATGAAGTACATCCGCACGCCCTGTTCGGCGAGCGCATCCCGGCGACGTGTCAACAGGTCCTGGTTGAACCACATCAAGAAGTCGACTTCCTCCCGATCGCGGGACCAGTTTTCGGTGGAGAAGGTGTAGGCCGTCAGCCATTTGATCCCGAGCTCGAGAGCACCCTCGACCGTGTCGAAGAGAGCTGCCTCTCCCGCCGCATGGCCGGCCGTGCGAGGTAGGCCGCGCGCATTTGCCCAACGGCCATTGCCGTCGAGGATCAATCCGACGTGTCGAGGAACCCGGGCTCGGATCAGCCATCGAGGACCGCCAGCGAGATCAGCCGACGATCGAGATGGAACTCCACAAAACGGCGGGCCACACCCATCGCCTCGCCACTGAGAGCCGGATCCGCCGGCGGAAGCACGGCCAGATCGGCCGTGGCGAGGCTCTGCCAGATATGCGGTCAGCCCGGGGCGAAGCCTGACGGCTCCCTCCGTTCGACAGTTGGGACAGAGGCTCCCCCGCCCGCGATGCTGAAACGATCGAGCGCCTTCGCGGTTACCGCACGACGGCACAACGGGTTAGCGACGGCTCGATACCCGACAACTCCGGCGAGCTTGAGAAGAAAGGCGCTGACGAGGTCACGACCACCTCCACCGTGATCAAGAGCCTTCAATCCGCGATGGAGCAACAAGAAGAGCCGGTGCGAGGTCTTCTCGCTCCTGGGCGACCGCATCGACCACCTCGACCATCATCCCCGCCGCCATAAGTGCGATCGAGGTCGAGTCGGAGATGGGCAAAGGGATCGATAACCGACACCTGGGTGATGGTGTCGAGTTGGCGACCCTCATAGAGGACCACGTCGACATGGGTGAACGGTTCAAGACGGCCACCAAACCGGCTTTTCGTCTTCCGCACTCCCTTGGCGACGGTCCGCATTTTTCCCGCGATTCGGGCTGAGCAGGACCACGACCCGGTCGGCCTCCCCGAAGGGATAGCTGCGGAGAACGATGCCTTGCTCAGAGCGGATGGCCACATCCTTACACGGTACCGAGCCGAGGTCGACTACCTTGGCCGCGGTGACCGAACTCGAGCCGCCCTGGATCAGAGAAGGTGCCGCCTTGATCGGCGAATGGAAGTTCGCTGACTTCGCCGAGGCGCTTGCCTTTGTCAACAAGGTCGGTGAGGCGGCCGAGGAGGCGAACCACCATCCCGACATCAGCATCAAGTTCAACCGGGTACGGCTCACGTTGAGCACGCACTACGCCGGCACTGTCACAGAGAAGGACTTCGCCCTGGCCGAAACGATCTCCGCGCTATAGAGCGATCGGTCATCTCGCGCTCAGTCATCGTCTCGCCTCTTACAATCGTCTCAGGCAAGGATCTCGCCGCAGGCGCGAACCCACTCGAGGTCGGTCTGGTCGATCGAGCTTCTCGTAGCGGCTGTAGAGGTTGTTCAGGATTCGTTGCACGATCGTCGCTGTGTCGACGGCGTTGAGCCAGGTTGGCTCGAGTCGAGGTGGCCCGCCGATCGACTCGGCGACCAGCACGGCTGCCTCGTCGCGACCGATCGCCTCCCCGAAATGGAACGGGTCGACCAGTTGACCGCCGGCGAAGACCAGGAAATGTCCGGGGAGAGCCACGCCTTGAACGTCGATCCCCGCCCGCCGTCCGACCTCGATCCAGATGACGCTGACGATGATCGGCCAGACCTCGCCGAGAGTCGAGAACCCGATGGAGATAAGCCGTTGTCGATGTGCGTCGTAATCGTCAGTGTTGCCCCCGATTCCTTCCTGGATCGAGATGACCCGACGGAGCGAGAGATGGGTTCGCCCCTCGACAGCCGCCGCCATTCGATCGAGCCGGCCGAGATAGGAAACGGCATCGAGGTCGGGCTCGACGAACGTTCCGAGCAACAGGCACACCTCGGCCAGGCGATTGTCGGCGACCAGTTGGGGCAATCGCCGCACCCGAGCGCTGACCGCCGAATCCATCACTATTCCTTCGTAAACCCGAAACGATCGAGCATCTCCGGCCGGCGCTGCCAGTCGGGTTCGACTTTGACTTGTAGCTGCAGATGGATCCTCGACCCGAGCAGAGCCTCGAGTTCGTGGCGGGCTGCACTCCCGGCCTCCTCGCAGCATCGATCCGCCTTTGCCGATGACGATTCCCTTTTGTGATTGGCGCTCCGACGAGCAGATCGGCCTCGATCCGTAGAAGGTCGCCATCGTCGTCGATGTCTTGAGCCGAACATGAAGCGAGTGGGGAAGCTCCTCGCGCAAGTTGATCGAGGAACTTTTCCCGGATGATCTCCGACGATCGAGAAACGCTTCGGGTTGATCGGTATCCATATCCGGAGGAAACAGGGCTGGGCCGTCCGGCAACCTGCGAAGTCACTCGTCGGTCGAGCGCTTCGATGCCCTCTCCGGTGATCGAACTCATCGGAACGTACGCGGCGAAGTCCCACTCCGGCCGCGACGTCAGCTGCGGCAGCAACCTCCGCTCGCGGCCCTGTCGATCTTGGTCACGGCCAAGCACGACCGGTGTCTCGGTCTCACGGACTCGTTCGGCAATCAGTCGATCGCCCGGTCCGATCGGTCTGGGTCGCGTCGATCAGAAAGCAAATGACATCGGCGTCGGCCAGGCTGCCGTGGACCAGTCGGTTGAGCCGGCTGCCCAGCTCGGTACGCGGTCGGTGCAGACCGGGAGTGTCGAGCAAGCACCATCTGCCACTCAGCCTTCGGATCGTTGACGACACCGCGAACGATTGAACGTGTCGTCTGCGGGCGCCTCGATGCAGATCGAGACCTTGCGACCAACGAACGATTGACGAGGGTCGACTTGCCGACGTTCGGCCTCCCCACCAGCGTCACCAGCCCGGTCCGCATCAAGTGCGTCGAGCAAGGATGGACGAAACCCGCCGTCCCTGGAGCCGGTCGACTTCGAGCTCGAGGCCATTGATCTCGAACCGTTCGCCTTCCTCGGGCACCCGGCCAGCCAGGCCAAGCACCAGTCCGGCAACCGTGTCCCATTCGACGTCCGGAAGGTCGATCTCGAACGTGTCCGACGAGCGTCTGGACATCGAGCCGTCCCGTCGACTCGCACCACTCCATCCTCCATGTGGGAGATCAGCTCTTCCTCGGAGTCGAGCTCGTCGGCGATTTCTCCCACCAGTTCCTCGAGAAGGTCCTCGATCGAGACGATGCCGGTGATGTCGCCGTATTCGTCGACCACCATGGCGAGGTGAGCTCTTGTTGGTCTGCATCTCTCGCAGAAGATCCGATGGCCCGCTTGTTCTCGGGAACGAACGGCGCTTCGCGCGAAGAAACCGGTCAGGTCGATGATCTCGTGGCCGCCGGCGTGGGCGCCAAGAACGTCTTTGGTGAGGACGAGACCGACCATCTCTCCATTAGGGTCGGTGACGGGGTAACGCGAGAATCCGCTTCTCAGAGGACAGAGCGGCGAGTTGGGCGACGATCGCTGTCGAGGGCGATGGTGACCATGTCCTGGCGGGGAACCATGACCTCGCGCACGATTGTTTCTGTGAACTCGAGAACCGAGTCGATCAATTCGCGCTCCTTCACATCCTCTTCGGATGTCAGGCTCGCCGGGACATCTCTCGGGGTTCGCTCTGATCGTCGGCGATGAGCTCATTGGCGGCGCGCCCGAAGACGAACCGTCAGGGCAAGCAAGCGGGGCGAGTTGATAGGCCGAGCACGCCAGGCCGGGCTCGGCCGACCCCGCGGGCAAGAAAGTCGCCTATGAACCAGAAGCTGAGCACGGCGGCGGCGATCCCCCCAGCACCGAGAGACCGACGACTCCCCGGGTCAGACACCCACGTGGCGGGCGCTACCCCGAGGAGAAGCAGAAACGACTGCACGGCGTTGATCGAAGGATGCAGGACTTCCCGCACTTCGAGCAGACGGGCGATGCGCTGCGCGCCATGCTTTCCGTCGGCGGCATCTCGCAAGGCGTCACCGCGATTCGTCCGGAGGGCCGACGTGATGCCGGCCCGCAGCGCCGCGGCCAGCAGAAGGGCTGCGGCCGAGAGAAGGATCGTGAGAATCATCGGCGGGTCATTCCCGAACAGTTCGAGCAAGCTCGCGCTCCCTTCCCTCCATGAGCGAGGGCGTCCCCGTCCTCGACATGGTCGTATCCAAGACAATGCAGAACGCCATGGGTGACCAGTGAGGCGAACTCATCGGACTTGTGGCTTCCGACATCGCTCCGCTTGGCGAAGGATGTAAGCCGGGGCAGAGGAAGACATCGCCAATCACGATGGGGGCCCGCTCGGTGTCCGGTACCTGGCCCGGCGTCAAATGTTCGATCGGAAAGCTGAGCACATCGGTGGGTCCGTGGCTGCCGAACGCGGAGGCATTCAGCCTGGCCATGACTTCGCTCGCTGACCAGAATCGACCGTTAGGCTCCGCCGATTCGGGTAGCCCTCGGCAGCCAGAACCTGCTCGGCCCACCGCTGCACGATCCGCTCAGATCTAATTCGGACGAGTCGCCTCGTCCTCGACAGCGACCATCATCGGTGCCGGGGAAAGTTCGGATACTGGATTCGCTGGTGATAGTGACCAACCAGCGCCTCGAGGAACGCCCGGCGGGCCCGGGTGAATTGGGCGAGCGTCAGCGATGACTCGGTGAGCTGGCCGTCGTTGACCTTCTCGTCGATCACCCGGGTGACAACTTTCTCGATCGCCTGCGGAGTCGGCTCTTCGGCCTGGAACACCGCCCGGCAGGCCGCCTCGAGCGAGTCAGCCAGCATCACGATGGCCATTTCGGCCGAGCGCGGTTTGTGGCCGGTATGACGGAAGTCGTCGGGGTCGATGTCCTCCCCCTGCAGCCAGATCCGCTCCTTCTCGTAGAAGAAACCGCATGATCCCGTCGCCGTGATGGCTGACGATCGCTTCCGCGACCTCGGTGGGAATCCGATAGTGGCGGGCGAGCTTGACCCCCTCGGTGACGTGATTGCGGATCATCTCGACAGACTGCCGGGGCCGAACTTCGTCGTGGGGATTGCCGCCTCCGAATTGGTTCTCGATGAAGAAGGTGGGATTCACCGTCTTGCCGAGGTCGTGGTAGTAGGCCGCGGCCCGAGCCAGCAACGGATTGGCTCCGACCGCTCGCGCCGCCGCATCGGCGAGGGTGCCAACCATGAGCGAGTGGTTGAAGGTTCCGAAGGCCTTTTCCTGCAGCAACGCCAGTGCATCGTGGTTGAGGTCGGTCAGTTCGAGCAGCCGCAAATTGGTGGTGATATCGAATGCACTCTCGAAGAACTGCAAGACCGCCAACCCGAGAAGCGCACTGACAACCGAGATCCCGGCGGCAAGCGCCGCGGACGAGCCAATCACCAGCCAGGGTTGTTGATCGGGAGCGGTGTGGAAGTACCAGGCGACGGCCGCGGCGATGACCGCTACTGAGGCCGCAGAGGCGATCACTGCTCTGCGATAACCGCCCCGGGTGGAAAGGCTCGACACAAAGGCAACCGGGACCATGGTCGACATGGCTGCGTACGCGGTCAGTCCCGGGTCGCGGGTGCCGGTCGCGACCAGCACAGCCATGGCCAGGCTCATAACCGCCGCCACCCGTGAGTCGAACAAGACCGTGGTCATGAGACCGAAGATCACGGTCGGCAACAGGTACCAGGCCGCGACGGACTCGATCCCGGCTTGTGCCTGAATCGTGAGCCGGACCGACCCCGGCGGCCAGCACGATCAGAAGGCCGAGAAGAGCGGCCATTCGCGTGCTGTCCCAGAACTCCCTTCGGAACCGGGCGAGGTAGGTTCCGATCGAAACGATCATCGCGGTCAAGACGGCGAACAGACCGATCGACTGCCCGCTCTCGGCGAGGTTGATTGCATTGGTTTCCTCAATTGCTTCGATGTGCAGCGCGGACAGCGGTTCGCCTTCGCGGACAATGTTCTGACCGGGCAGGAAACTGACTTCTTCTTCCTCGACCTCATCGCGAGCCAGTTGTTCCTGTAACTCGGTGGCTTCGCGGTCGAACACGTAGTTGGCTTGGACAGCCTGGCTAACGATGTCGGCGGCCGCACTGCGTCCGTCGGGATCGGCGGTCGAGCCGATCAGGACCAGAGGCGGGTTGGCGAGAACATCGTTGCGAATCTGCGCCAGATCGCCGGCGGTCACGCGGGTCCCAAAGATCTCGGCAAGCTCGCTTTGGGCGCCTTCCGCCACGGCTCCGATCCAGCTCGGTTCGCCGATCGCGGCCCGCACCACATCTCCGGTGGCGTAGGCGACCAGGAGCTCGACTGTTGCCGGGCTCAGGCTTTCATGCTCGGCCTGTAGGGCCGCCGCTTGCACCTCGGGGGGCAGCACCGCCGCTTGGTAGCCCACCGGCATAGAAACGCAGACGTTGTCGTCGCAGTCGACTTCTTGGAGGTCGTTTGCGGTGGCGAGCGTCAACGATTCCGGGAAGTCGGGGTCGGATCCATCGACTGAGACCCACGCCGGAACCAGATTGACCTGAGTGCTCCAAGTTCCATCGCTCTGGGTTTCGGCCGTGCCGATCTGAAAACCGTTCTCGTCGAATATCAATACCGAAATTCCTCGCAAACCTCGATCCAACGGCGCCCTCGCCTTCCGTGAAGGTTTCGTCGGAGTCCGCATCGAGAAAGGCCCTTCCCCGAACCTCGATGACTGCCAGCTCCCCGGCCGTAGTGGAAACCGATGCCGTCGTCTCCACCGTTTGGGCGGGGAGAACGAGGGCAGGCACCGGGAGAGCTGGATCGAGCACTCCACTGACGGCGGTCTGAATGATCTCCTCAATCACAGCGATTCCGGCTTGCTCGGCCCCTTCATCACGGGAAAGTTGATCTGGCACGGCCGCCTCGGCCTCGTCCCGATTGGCTGCGGTCGCTACTTCGTCGACAACCTGGGCCGCGACGCGAGCGTCGTAGTCGCGCGGCGCTAGTTGTCCCGGCAGAAGGGCGGTGAGCTCGTTTCCACCGAGAGACAGCATCATCCAGGCGCCTACCGAAGTGGCCAGGAGGATTGCCCCTCGTATCAAGTTGGCGCGGTTCATCGGTCTTCGATTTCCGCTCGCGCGTAGGCGTCGACAATCGCGGCGACGATGCGATGGCGGACGACGTCCTTGCTGGTCAGCTCGACGAAAGCCACTCCGGGAATCTCGGCGAGGATCCGGCGGACCGTGGCCAGGCCCGACACTTTCTGTGGTGGGAGGTCGGTCTGGGTGGCGTCGCCGGTGACGATCATCTTCGAATTGAAACCGAGCCGGGTGAGAAACATCTTCATTTGCTCGGCGGATGAGTTCTGAGCCTCGTCGAGGATGACGCAGGCGTCGTTGAGCGTGCGGCCTCTCATGTAGGCGAGCGGCGCGATTTCGATGGTGCCGCGTTCGGTCAGGCGAGTTGTCTCTTCTGGGCCAAGCATGTCCCAGAGGGCGTCATAGAGAGGTCGCAGGTAGGGGTCGATCTTGGCGAATAGATCTCCGGGGAGAAATCCCAAGCGCTCGCCGGCTTCGACCGCGGGGCGGGTGAGGATGATGCGGCGTACGGCTCCGGCCGTCAAAGCCTCGACTGCGGCCGCCATCGCCAGATAGGTCTTGCCCGTTCCGGCCGGACCAATTCCGAACGTGACTGTGTTCTCCCGAATGGCACTGATGTAGCGATGCTGGCCATGGGTCTTGGGTCGCACGAGCTTCCCTCGGCCCACTGACAAGCCATCGGTTAGAACACCCGCCGGGCTCGGGACCGAGTCGCGCACCATGCCGACGAGCTGTTCGACTCGATGGAGGTCGAGACTGCCTCCCTCCTGGACGAGCTGGAGCATCTCGTCCAGCGCAGTCCGCGCCTCTTCGACTTCTGGTGCCGGCCCCGAGATCGTTACCTCGTTCCCGCGTGCCACCATCACCACGTCGGGGAAAAGCCTGCTCGAGCGCTTTGAGGTTGGCGTCAGCCTGCCCGAGCAAATCGAGCATCAGATGGTTCGAGGGGACGCGCAAGCGTTGTTCGACTAAGTCGGGAGTCACGGCAGATCGGCCGGGGAGATCAAGTTGGAATTATACCGATACGGCCTGTTACGCCCTAACTATCGGCTATCCCGGCGGCCAGGTAAACCGCCGACCCGCCAGCACATGCAGGTGGAGATGGCCCACTGTCTGGCCGCCTTCGTCTCCGATGTTGGTCACGAGACGCCAGCCGTTGTGAGTGGTCGTCAGCTATCGCTCTCGCCATTCGGCTCATCTCGATCCAGATGCGAGCGTGCTCGGGTCGATCAAAGTCGAGCTCGGCCAGTGAACCGATGTGCACCTTGGGGATGACGAGAACGTGATCGGGGGCGACAGGATTGATGTCTCGAAAAGCCATGGCGTCGTCGCTATCGGCGACCCGGGTCGACGGAATGTCGCCTGCCGCCAAGCGGCAGAAGAGGCAGTCGCTCATTCGAGCTGGGACAGTACCTTGCTTATGGTCGTCCGATCCGAGCGGGCCAACGCGGCCAGAAGTTCGAGGTCGCCATGTCGAACCGCCATCGTGACCGAGCCGGCTCGCCGGCGCATCTGGATCGCTACCAGAAAGCGCTCGATCAGGTCCGAGACGTCACTGTCGATGCGGCTGATCTCGTCGAGGTCGATGGTGACTTCCCCGGCATTCTCTGGGTCGCTGGGGATCAAATGAGCGACGTCGATCTGGTACAGGGCTGCCAGTCGATGTAAACGCTGGACGGAAATCGCCCGTTCTCCCCGCTCGTACGCACCGAGGACCGACGACCGGAATTCGAACTCGGAACGCCGCTCGACCTCCTGGAGCGACCAGCCGCGATGGCGGCGTGCCGTCCGGAGGCGCTCGCCCAGCGCCTTATCAAAGTTGTCGACTATGCCCAGCCTCCTAGCCGTTTTCGAATCTACCACCGAGAGTGGTGGGATGGAACTAGTCACCGTCCTGTTTTTTGCTCCGATAACGAGCAGCTACCACCAAGGCGGCGGTCTCGGTGCGGAGGATGTTTCGCCCTAGGTTGACAAGCGGCACACCGGTCGGGATCTCATCGGGCTCCCAGCCACCCTCCGGGCCGATCAACACTCTCAGTGGCAGCGAATGGGTCAAGGAGCCTCCCGCCGGATCGGCAGCCACCGTCGGCAGCCGACCCTGGAGATCCGCCGGCGAAACCAGGGTGGATGCAACCGAGGTCAGCCAGGCGCCCCGGCTCTGTTCCAGCGCGGCCACGGCCCATTCCTGGCTCCGGGCAAGCAGGTTCGGCCGGGCGTTTCCATACCTGGTCTGGAGCCAACGGATATGGGTGACTTCGAGCTCCGCGGCCTTTTCGACGAGCCAGCGCAGGCGGTCCCGGTCATGCGGCGGGGCGACCGCCAGCTCCAATTCGCCCAGGGGTTCGACCTGCTCTTCCCCCTGGCGACGAATCGAACCTTTTTCCCAGGGCCCGGCGCCAACCGTGCCCTCCCCATCGGTGTATGAAACGACTTCACCGGAGCGCAGTCGAAGAACGCGCTCGAGGTGGTGGATCTGGGGCGGCTCGAGGACAATGTCTTCTTCCCCCCAGGGACGGGGAAGGTAGAGGTGAGGGATATGCGCCACTAGTCAGGCGCCCAAACCACGACGCTATCGCCGGCGGCGCCGCTTGCGCGGATTCTCACCGGCGGCGGCAGCGAAAGCACGCAGTGCCTCCTCCTGTTCAAGGCTGAGCGTGGTGGGGACTTCGACGATCGTGTGCACGACCAGATCCCCGCGGCCGCGCCGGCCCAGACGCGCCGTCCCCAGGTCTGACAACCGGAATCGAGTGCCAGGTTGGGTGCCGGCTGGAACCTCCAATGGTTCGGTGCCACCCTCGAGGAGCGGAACGTCGACTTTCGTCCCCAGCGACGCCTCGGCGATCCCCAGACGCAGCTCATATCCCAGGTCATCGCCGGTTCTCTCGAAAAGAGGGTGCGGCTTCACCCTCACCTCGACGTGGAGATCGCCCGGTCCGCCTCTCCGCCCCGCCGATTCACCGTGGCCGGTGAGACGGAGGCGGGTGCCGGCCGGAACTCCCGCCGGAATTTCGACTCGTACCGACCGATCCAAATCGCGCGCTCCAACACCTCGACATTGAGGACACGGGTCGGTGACCAGGGTTCCCTGCCCGCTACAGGTTGAGCAAGCAGTAACGGTCATCATCGTTCCGAGGAGACCGCGACGAGCAACCCGCACGCTGCCTGCCCCGCCACAAGTTGGACACGTAACCGGTGAAGTGCCGGGTGCGGTCCCGCGTCCTGCGCACGACTCACAGGTCACCGCAGATCGAAACTTGACCTCGGACTCTCCGCCGAAAGCGGCAACGTTGAGATCGACCTCCGTCGTCACCAGGAGATCGCGACCGCGCGACGCTGGTCGGGATGTCTGTCCAAAGAATCCCCCGTCTCCGAAAACCGAACGAATGAGATCGTCAAGCCCACCCATGCCTGAAAAGAGATCTCCAAAGTCGAGGACATCCCCACGGTCATACGAGGCTTTTCGCGCGGGGTCGCTCAGGACTTCGTAAGCCTCGGCGATACGCCGAAATTTGGCGTCAGCGCCGGCATCACCCGGGTTGACATCGGGGTGCGAATCGCGGGCGAGCCGTCGAAACGCACGCCTGATGTCATCCGGCGTGGCGTTGCGTTCGAGTCCGAGGTCGGCGTAGTAGTCGCGGGAGGTGATTGGCATCAGGCTACGGGGAGAGGCTCAGCTACTTATGCGGTCTTGAAGAGCCTGCCCGACTTTCTCCACTGCCGAGATCGTTGCGCGGTAATTCATTCTCATCGGACCAATGACGCCGATCGAGCCTTCCGCCCCGCCCGCCTCGTAGGTCGTCGAAACCACAGCGAGGTCGAGCCCTTCGGCCACCGGCACTTCCTCCCCGATTCGGATCGAGACTCCAGAAGCGTGGACCAGAAGACTCAACAACTCGGCCTCCCTTTCGAGGACTTCGAGCACCCGGTGGACCGCTCCCAGGTTGGGCCAGCCATAGGCCATTTCCCGCGTCCCGCCCACATATATCTCGCCAGGCGAGTTGGCGCTCTGACGCAGCAATGTCATCAGTGCCTGCCCCACCTCACGCACCATCGCCGGCTGTTCGCCGAAAAGATCTTGCGTTTCCGGGCTGCGACCGAGCTCCGCTCCGACGAGGGAACGTGCGGCGATTCGCTCAAGTTCCGCCACGTCCTCGGCTCCGATCTCTTCGTTCCATCGCATTTGGTGCTGGATAACCCGACCCCGATCGGTGACGAGCACAGCCATGAGCGCCTGGGAGGAAAGCTGGACGATATGCAAACCCCGGACCACCTCTCCTGAAACCGCCGGTGAAACCACAACCGACGGATAATGGGTGACGTCTGCCAGGAGCTGGGAGGTGGCTCGGAACAGATTGGAAAGTTCGTACTGGACGGAGGAGAAGAAAGCAGCGATGCGCTTGTTGTCCGATGACCCGAGCCGGCCCGGGCCGATGTGATCGACGTAATAGCGGAAAGCACGGGGGGTGGGGATGCGGCCTGCCGACGTGTGAGGTTGAGCTACGTAACCGTCGCGTTCGAGTGAGGCGAGGTCGTTGCGGATTGTCGCGGCCGACACGCCAAGGTCGGTTTCGGCCAGGATCGCCCGGGAACTGACCGGCTCCCCAGTCTTGATGTGTGCTTCGACCAAAGCTCGCAGCACGTCAGAGCGCCGCTGTTCCAACATTTAGGCAATTTTAGCGGTCAGGGGGGTGAGAGTGCTAACACAGCCCGGGCGACGGCATCAGTAAGGAGGGGGCGCGCAACCACCAATCGGCCGGCTTCGTAGGCAATGACGCCGTGTTCGGCCAGCATGCTCCCCTCGTCGGAACCGGCAAGGGCGGCTCCGGCGGCGCCAGCAATGACGCCCGCCGCCCGCCGGATACCGAGGAATACCCGCTCGGTCTCGGCCGACCACCCCCGGATCGACTCCTGGCCCGACCAGGCGCTCTTTCCTTGTTCCATCGCGGCGAGATAGGTGTCGAGGTGGCGAAAGTTGTGGGAGCGAACTGATCGGCGAAACCGGTGGGCACCGAGCCCATAGGCCAGGTATTCCGCTTGCGCCCAAACCGCAAGGTTGTACCTCACGGCGTGGCCCGGCCGGGCCCAGTTCGACACCTCGTAGCGAACTAAGCCGGCATTCCTAGCGGCAACGTCGGCCAGCTCCCACTGCTCGGCCTGAGCATCTGCGTCCGGCGCCGGCGCACCGGCTGCGACGCGGCGGAAAAGTTCGGTGCCGGGCTCGACCGTCAAGGCGTAACAGCTCAGATGGTCGGCGTGGGAGTCAAGCGCAATGGTCAGAGTTCGTTCCCACCCTTCGTCGCCGGGAGATCCGAAAATCAAATCGAGATTGATCGACTCGAACCCTGCCCGTCGCGCGGCCTCGATCGCCTCGCCGATCTGGTCCGGATGGTGTCGGCGGCCGAGAGCGAGCAGGGTGGCCGGGTCAAAGCTCTGCGCCCCAAACGACACCCGGTTGAACCCCGCCTCCCTTAAGGCCCCGGCTCGATCCCGAGTCCAGTCTTCCGGATTGGCTTCGAGGGAAACTTCGGTGTCGTCGCTCAGGCCGTGTCTTTTCTTGAGGGCGTCGAGCACCGAACGGAGGTCGTCTGGATTGACCCGGCTAGGCGTACCGCCGCCGAAATTGACCGAATCGAGCGGTCCCCATGGATCGTCGCGCTCGATCTCGGCTATCAGCGCGCGGAAATAACGCGGGACCTCCTCGTCCCGTCCGGTGACCACTGCGAAATCGCAATAGGGACAGAGCCGGGCGCAGAAAGGTATGTGAACATAAGCGGCGCGGAAACCAGAAGCGCGTTCTGCCAGCCCGACGGAGTCGGGCCGCTCGGCGGTAGAAACTGTGCCAGTCGAATCTGGGCTAGTCGACGTCAACACGCAGAGCCGCCACGAACGCTTCCTGGGGCACCTCGACCGAGCCCACCATCTTCATCCTCTTCTTGCCTTCTTTTTGTCGTTCGAGGAGTTTGCGCTTCCGGGTGATGTCGCCCCCGTAGCATTTGGCCAGAACATCCTTGCGCTTGGCCTTGACAGTCTCGCGGGAGATGATGCGCCCGCCGATTGCAGCCTGGATAGGGATGTCGAAAAGCTGGCGCGGAATCAGCTCTTTGAGTCGCTCGGTCATCACCTTGCCGTAGGCACCTGCCTTGTCGCGATGGACGATGGCGGAGAAGGCATCGACCGGCACCGCGTTGAGCAGGATGTCAACCTTGACCAAATCAGAAGTTTGGTAGCCCGCCGGTTCGTAATCGAGCGATGCGTAGCCCTTGGTACGCGATTTGAGCACGTCGAAGAAGTCGAAAACGACTTCGGAGAGGGGAATCTGATAGGTCAGCTCGACCCGCTCGGGCGAGAGGTAATGCATGCTGCCGCCCACGCCGCGCCGTCGTTGCACCAACTCCATGATCGAGCCGATGTACTCCGCCGGGGCAATGATCATGGCTTTGACGTAAGGCTCCTCGATGGCGATGCGGGCGTCGGGATCGGGCAGATCCTGAGGCGACTGAATCTCGAGGATGGCCTCGTCGGGAAGGCGAACGCGGAAGGCGACCGAGGGCGCAGTGGCGACGAGATCGAGCCCGTATTCGCGCTCGAGTCGCTCCCGCACGATTTCCATGTGCAAAAGGCCGAGAAACCCCAAACGGAAGCCGAATCCGAGGGCGCGGCTGCTCTCTGGCTCGTACTTCAGCGAACCGTCGTTCAAGGTAAGTTTCTCGAGCGCCTCGCGCAGACGCTCGAAATCGTCGCCGTCCGTCGGAAAGAGACCCGAGTAGACCATCGGCTTGGGCTCGGCATAGCCGGGTAGCGGTACCACGGCGCCTTGGCGGGCATTGGTGATGGTGTCACCCACCTTGATGCGACCAATTTCCTTCACCCCCGTAATCAAATAGCCCACTTCGCCCGGACCGAGCCCTCCGACCTCCAGGGCTTTCGGCGTGAGAACTCCAACCTCCTCCGCGGATTGGATCTCCCCGGTCGCCATGAAACGGATCTGGTCCCCCGGAGCCAGGCTTCCGTCAACGATGCGGACGTAACAAACCACCCCCCGATAGGCGTCGTAGTAGCTGTCGAACACGAAAGCCCGCAAGGGCGAATTGGCTTCGCCGATTGGTGGGGGGACGAGCCGGACGATTTCCTCGAGCAAGTGGTCAACGCCCTCCCCCGTCTTGGCGGAGATGCGGAGCACGTCTTCGGGTTTGCCGCCGAGAACGCCGACCATCTCCGCCGTGACTCGTTCCGGGTCTGCCGCGACCAGGTCGATCTTGTTCAAAGCCGGAATCACTTCGAGCCCGGCGTTGATGGCGAGATAGGCATTGGCCAGCGTCTGCGCCTGAACCCCCTGGGCGGCATCGGCCAGAAGCAATGCACCTTCGCAAGCCGCCAGCGACCGAGAAACCTCGTAGGAGAAGTCGACGTGGCCCGGGGTGTCGATGAGATTGATGACGTAGTCATGACCGTCGGCAGCTCGGTAGTTCAGGCGTACGGCCTGGGCCTTGATCGTGATACCGCGCTCTCGCTCGAGGTCCATCGTGTCGAGCACCTGCTCGCGCATGTCCCTTTCCGAGATGGCGCCGGTGCGCTCCAGGAGACGGTCGGCGAGCGTCGACTTGCCGTGGTCGATGTGGGCGATGATGCAGAAATTACGGATGCGCGCCTGAGAAAACATGAAATCGGGGGACCGCCACATTGTACGGGGGCCAGTCACTCGCAATTGACCGGGTGCTAACCTGAGGATCTCATGAACGGCTTCGCCGTTCGGTCTGTTCCTCTCAGCAGTTGGAGCTTTCTGCCGTCATGGCCAACATCAAGTCGCAAATCAAAAGGAACCGTCAGAACGTGGTTCGCCAGGCCCGCAACAAGGCGACCAAGTCCGAACTCCGGACCAGGATCAAGGCAGTGCGGACCGCAGTTGGCGAGAAGGTCGATGGGACCGAGGCGTTCGGCGTCGCTCAGCAGAAGATCGATCAGGCGGTCAGCAAGGGCCGCATGCACCCACGCACGGCGGCCCGTCGCAAGTCACGACTCGCTCGAGCTGTGAACAGCGTCCGCCCCTAGTCCCTCTTCAAAACGTAAGGCCGTAAGCCGTGAAAACCACGGCTCAAAGCCTTAGGTTTGGGATGCCCCTAGGTCCGTCCTCCGTACCAGCGGCAGAGCGCAACGGTGAGACGCTCGAGTGTCACCCGGTGAACTTCCTCCGGTTGGGTTTTCATCACCCGATCGGCGCGGACCAAGCCCTCCAACGCCTTCTGCAACGACGAATCCCTGATCCGTCCCCGCTCTCGCCAGAGCCGGGCGACCCGCCGGTCATCTGACCGCGCACCGATCGAGGCACGGAAAGTTTCCTCGTCGACCGAGGACGAGGCCAGAGAACGCCGGCGCAAATCCGACTCGACCGCGGCCAGCAGAACCAGCGGATGACCGTGGGTCAAGAAATCGGAGAGACGGCGGAGTGCTTCTCCCGCTTTGCCCGCGGCGAGAGCGTCGGTGTAATGGACGAGCGGCTCGTCGGGACGGTTACGGAACCGATCAAGGATCAGTTGACGGGTGACCTTGCCTTTGTGCTCGACCAATTGATCGAGGGCTTGCGACAGGCCAGCAATGTCGGTCCCGAACCTCTGCAGCAAGGCATCTTGGGCTTCGGCCTCGATCTTCAACTCCCGAGTCGTCAGTTCCGTGCGCAGCCATTCGGTCGCTTGTCGCTCCCACATCTTGCGAACGCTGACCGCCTCACCGCGACTCTTGACCACCTTGGTGACCGCGGCCGGGAATGGACCCGAAGGAAACCAGCACGACCGCCACCGCGTCTTCGTCAAACTGGGAAAGAAGCTCGGCGGTGAGGGACGACTCTCCTGCATTGAGGTTTTGCGCCTCGACGACGAGGAGACCCTGGCGGCCGCCAAAGAGCGAACCGGACTGCAGCATTGGGACCAAAGGCTCGACCTCAG
Source organism: uncultured Acidimicrobiia bacterium (assembly GCA_963840175.1). Taxonomy (GTDB): domain Bacteria; phylum Actinomycetota; class Acidimicrobiia; order Spongiisociales; family ZC4RG35; genus JACCTH01. The sequence goes on along the minus strand of CAWIXU010000006.1, from coordinate 149,638 downwards.
CGCGTAACGGACCCTCGGTGTCCTCGCCCCCGCCGCGAGGCGGCACGTCAAGACGGACGACATCTACAGGCTCGACTCCAGCTTGGGTGAGAAATGCCCGCGCCCGGTCGAGCATCTCCTGGCGTTCACCGGGTCCGGCGTTGGATGGTCCCGAGACCGCGAGCAATGAAGTCACGGCGTGCGGCCGAAAAATCGAACGAGGTCACACGCCTCTACGACATCGTGCACTCGAATCACATCGGCGCCGTATTCCAGGGCCAGCGTGACGTAGGCCATGACCCGGTGGTCCTCTTTCTTGCGCGGAATCGGGATCAGCACGGGATGCCCGAGCTCGTGCAACGACTGGCTCTGCCGGATGACATCGAGCTGTAGTTGCGTGTACTTCTCGTAGTCACCGCGATAGTTCAAAGCGATCCCGGGGTCGACGATGAGCTGCTCCACTCCCACGGCAGCCAGCCCCTTGATTCGTTCCGCCAGAACCGATGCGGTCCGTTCTGGTTTGTCGGGCGCATGGTCGATCTCGCCGACGTCGTGGGGGTTTTTTCCTTCGACGTAGACCATTACTGCAGCGACGTCATTCGCCGCGACCACGTCAATCATTCTCGGATCGGTCAATCCCCCGGTGTCGTTGATGATCACCGCGCCTTCCTTGACGCAAGCTTCTGCAACTTCGGGCTTCCAGGTGTCAATCGACACTATGAAGTCAGCATCGGCCAACTCCGCGACGACTGGGAGAAGGCGGTCCAACTCCACCTCAGCCGCCAGCGTCGGGTTGTTGTAGTGGGATGACTGACCGCCAAGATCGATGATGGTCGCCCCTGCCTCTCGATGTTTTTCAGCCATTTCCACCGCCGCGGTCAAGCTCGCGGCCACGGTGTGCTGATTGGCCGACTCCGGGGAAAGATTGACAACAGCCATTACGTGGGTAACCCCACCGAAAGTCAGCGAGTGCTTTCCGGCCCGCATGATTGACATCAGCGCATTGTGCCGTCCTGGGGCGACAAGACCTCGGGCCGTCGACGATTAGGGACCGATCAACAGCTCCCCCGAAAACGAGGTGACGCCGGCGGGCAAGTTCAAGACGAGGGTTTCCGACCGGGTTTCCCCCGGCGGCACCAGCCCGATCTTCACCGGAATTTCCACTCGTCCGACGAGTAACGCCACTGTCCCCTGCCATGCCTCCGAACCGTCGTTGGTGATGGGGACCGTGACCTCGAGCCGATTGGGGCCGGCCTCTCGAATCGAGACATCGGAGCGCAACGACCGGCAGACGGGATCGCCACCGGCTTCGACAACGCTCGAGCCGGTCAAGGTTGGAGTCCCGGCCGAGTCGAAGGTCACCTCGAACGGCTTCGAGATCGCAGTCGAGCAGCTGACGACGTGCGTCAGGCCACGCATCGAGCTGAGAAATATCGGTATGAGCAATACGCCAAACAGGGCAACGAGCGCCAGCCTGAGCCGCAGCAATACGGGCACCAGCCCGATGGTATCCAGCCCGATGGTATCGAGGTATCGAACACCTGCTCGAACGACACTGGTCAACAGGCTTCGTCACGTAAGGTGGTCAGAGATGACGTTCAGCCGGGCGCGGGCGATAGTCCTCATTTCGGGGCTGGTCCTGATTGCGCTCGTCGCTTTGCTCGCCATCTCACGGGGAGTCGACCAGGTTGAAGTGGTCGCCACCTTGTTCTTCATTCCGGTTTTCGCCGGTTTTCTCTTCTTTGGCATCAGAGGTGGTTTGGTGCTCGCCGGGCTGGCCTCACTCGGATACGTGCTGTTGCGGATACCCTCGATTCGCTTGCTCGGCCTGACCCCGCTCAGCGGTCAGATGGCCGCTCGGATCCTCGGCTATCTCGGCTTCGGCGCCGGTGGGGGCTGGGCGAGCCAGCAGATCAAAGCCGCGCTCGACAAGCTCGAGCGGCAGGACGACATCGACGACGAGACCGGTCTCGGCAATGCGCGCTCTCTGATCGAAATGGCCGATGTCGAACGCGCCCGCGCCGATCGATACGAGAAAGTCTTTTCGGTGATCCTGGCTGATCTCACCAATCCATCCTGGGGATCGCGACCGGTCCGCAAACAGCATGCGGTGATCAGGGACCTGGCCCAGCGGGTTCGCAAAACCGTTCGTGAAACCGATCATGTTTCTCATGCTCGCCAGGACGATCACCATCTCATTGGTGTGGTCCTCCCCGAGACGGGTCCCGAGGGTGCTCGCATCGCCGCCGAAAATCTCCGAACGCTCCTCACCGGCCAGGCCGGGGAGGATGCGGGAGTGCGGCTCGCCGCAGCCACCTATCCCGGCGAGGGGCTGGAACCGATCCTCGATGTTTGGCGACGGCTGGACAAGGAGCAGCGGCCCTAAGCCGATTAGTCAGGTTTGGGCCTCGAGAGAGATCACCACATCTCCGTCTCGATCGGTTCGCCTGACGTCGATCCCGGCCGCGCGCAAGGCAGTGACGATCGATTCATGGGGATGGCCAAAGTCGTTTTCACCCACACTGATCACCGCAACCTGCGGCGTGGTTGCCAGCAGCCAGCTGACCTGCGACGTGGCGCCACCGTGATGGGGCACCTTCAGCACCTCGATATCGGGCGGAACTATGTCGGCCTGAGCGGCGTTTTCGATGTCACCCGTAAGAAGGATTGTGGGCCCGGGCGAATCGACCAGGAGGACCACCGACTCGTCGTTGGGATCCTCGTAATGCCTCTCCGGTCCCAGAATCTCGATCCTCAAGTCATCAAGCGTGACGCTCGTCGCGACCTCGGGAACCGCAATGGGAACGCCCTCCGCTTCGAGCTCAGATTCAATGCGGTCCCAGGTGGCGCTCGCGTGGCGGTCGCCTCCATACCAAACCATTCGAACCGGCATTCGAGTCGCGAGGCCGACAAGCCCGGCGATGTGATCATCGTGCGGATGCGTCGCGACGACCAGGTCAAGGCTTCTGACCCGATGGCGCCGGAGAGCCCGCCAGAGCTCGCGTGGACCGGGACCCGCCGTCGACGAGGATCACCCGTCCTTCGCCGGTGGCGACAAGCACCGCGTCACCCTGACCGATGTTGAGAAAGACCACCGCCGGACCGCGCAGACCCGGGCCTCCCCATAGGAAGAGCGCCAGCGTCACCGCCGACAGAGAAGCCAGCAACGTTCGCAGGCGAGGCCACCTGACAGAGATTGCGAAGGCGGTGGCGAGGGCGAGGACCGGCAGAGTCGTGAGCTGGGGGTACCACGAGGTGGTGCGTCCGATCCAGAGAAAGGCGCTTCCCCCAATTGCGGCGAGTTCGATCAGCTGGTCGAGCGACAGAATTACTCCGACCGCGGCCAGCATTGTGGAGATGGCGACGACGGGTGCCGCAACGAGGTTCGTAAGAGGAGAGAACAACGGAATCTCCCCGAAGGACGCAAGGAGGATCGGCGCGACCGCCAACTGCGCGGCCAGGCCGACACCCAGAGGCTTGCGCAGCCACGCGGGCAAGGATCGGGGCAGAGAATCGGCTCCGAGCATGATCCCTCCGGTCGCCGCCACCGATAGTTGAAACCCGAGGTCCGCAACAAGGTCAGGCGAGACGAGAACGGCGAGGCCTACGCCGATGGCGAGAGCCACCCATCGATCGACCACCCAGCCGAGCGCCCTAGCCCCGAGGACGACCCCGGCCAAGGCACTCGCCCGAATCACCGACGGTTCCCAACGGGTCGCCACCACAAATACGGCCAAGGCCACCAGACCGAGCATTCCCCGTCGACGGGTACCCACCCCAAGGGGTCCCAGGACGATCCAGAACAAGAGGAGAAAACCGGCGACATTGGAGCCAGAGACGGCGACAAAGTGGGAGATTCCCGCGGCGCGCAGAGCTTCGATGTCCTCCTGAGCCAGCCCGGTCGTGTCGCCGACAAGAAATCCCGCGAGCAGCGCCTCTTCCGGCCGGTTCCGATCGAGACGGTCGAGCACGCGCGACCGAATGGAATTTCCCGCCATCCGAATCGGATCTGTTGGACCGGCCAGCCGTTCGATCTCGTCGACCCGAAACCGAGCTCGATAGGTAATTCCGGCGGCCGATCCGCTCCGATCCCTCAACTCACCGTCGACGAGATATCGCTCCCCCGAAACGACCAGGTCATCGAGCGGCAAGTCGAGCAGGAGGTTGGGACCAGACCAAGGAGTGGATTCGTTTCCGACGTCCAACGCGATGGGTCGGGCGAGAGCCCAAGCATTGCCAAACCGACCTGGGGAGGAATCGGTCAGGGCGATCACCTCGAGTCTGGTGAGTGGAGAAGGCAGCACGGCTCCAAGCTGGCCCTGATCGCGGGCGTTCGCGACCAGACCGCTCGATAAGCCGATGAGCAGCGCGGCCAGGGCAGCCCGCGGTGTATTTCGGCCGAGCAGCATGCCTGCACCCGCGGCGCCAGCAACCCAGGCCCATCCCAACCCACGAGCTAGCGCTGAACCGACGATCAGCCAACATGTCGTGCCCAAAACCACCCGGCCAGTTGGACTGGGCCATTTCAAGGAGTAACGAGATCGCGAATGCTGGCCAACTTGGCTTCGCCGATACCTGGGACGTCGAGCAGGTCCTCAACGGTCTCGAAAGGTCCCTTCGTCTCGCGATAGTCGACAATCCGTTGGGCGATTACCGGTCCGATTCCGGGAAGCTCGTCGAGCTCGGCCGCCGTTGCTCGATTGAGGTGGATCGGCCCTCCGCCCTCTCCAGCCGCAGCCTCAGTGGAATCGGAGCCTGCTGGTCCCGGAACTATCACCTGTTCGCCATCGACGAGGGCCGCAGCCAGATTGAGCGCGTCGATCGCCGCTCCTGGCAGCGTCCCCCCAGCAGCCGCGATGGCATCGGCCACGCGTGCGCCTTGGAGTAGTTCAACCAACCCTGGATTGGCGACCCAGCCACCGACGTGCACCGTCAGCATCGCTCGTAAGTCCCCGGTCGAGGCGACCGGGAGAATTGGAGGTGGTTCGGGCCCGCGTCCACCCCACCAGAGCCCGACCGCTATTAAGGCGATGAGCATCCCCCAAACAAGCGGCCCCCGGCCCGGCAGCGACTTCACCCGTTTGGTAATAGTTCGATCGAACCGGCCGTGGAAGGGGTCTGTTCCCGACCTAGGGTTGAGGTGGCGAGATGAGCGACACCGACATCTACCTAGTGAGAGAAGGTGAGCAGGCCAACCTGGCCGGGCGAGATCCGGCGGACGCCGGGCTTTTCGCCGGCGATAAGGAGGCCGGCAAGGAGGCGATGAAGGAGCTGAACGGTCGCCTCGAAGAATTGCAAGAGATGTTGTACGCCGATCGGAGCGAGCGAGTGCTGGTCGTGCTGCAAGCCACCGACACTGGCGGCAAAGACGGAACGATCTCGGCGGTGTTCGAAGGGGTAAATCCGCTCGGGGTCAAAGTCGCTTCGTTCAAGCAGCCCACCCCACTCGAGCTCGACCACGACTACCTATGGCGGGTTCATCCCCACGTTCCCGGCAACGGCGAAATCACCATCTTTAACCGCAGCCACTACGAGGACGTCCTGGTGGTGCGAGTGCGAGAGTTCGCCCCGGAAGAAACTTGGCGCCGGCGCTTCGAGCACATCCGCCACTTCGAGCAGATGCTGGTCGACGAGGGCACCACCATTCTCAAGTTCTTCCTTCATATCTCGAAGGACGAGCAGCGGCAGCGACTGCAGGACCGGATCGACGACCCTTCAAAGCATTGGAAATTCTCGATGGGCGACCTCGACGAGAGAAAACGTTGGGACCTGTACCAGGACGCCTATGAGGAGGCGATCAGCCTGACATCGACCGCCTCCGCTCCTTGGTACGTCATCCCGGCCAACCAGAAGTGGTATCGGAACATCGTCATTGCCCGGGTCCTCATCGAAACCTTGGAAGGACTCGACTTGCACTATCCCGCCGCCGAGGGCGATCTCACCGGTCTGGTCGTCGAGTAATCAAAAGCCCGCTATCCGCCGCGCTTCTTGTTCAAAGCTGATCTGGCGGTACGCCTCATCGTGACCGAGGCCTCGTCTGCGACCCTTCCAATAGTCGGTCAGGTAGCGCCAGAGGAACTTGACGATCCCCAGCTCCTTCCATTGCCGCACATGCACGAGCTCGTGCTGGATCATGTTCGCCAACGCGCTTCGGTCGCCCGCCAAACTTTCGGGGCGGACGAAGATCCCGAAAGGCAAGGTCATCGCCGCAACGTCGCCGCGCCAGGCACGCACCATCCACCGGGGCGCTCGTCGGATCGGAACCGCATCGATGTCGTTGACCCCGCATCGGATAGCCACCTCGTTTACATCCAAACCACCGAGCGCAGCTACCACCGACGGGGGGTATCCCCTCAAGAAACCACCACGTTGACCAGGTTGGGCGGCCGGACCACGACCTTGCGGATGGTTCCATCCGCAAGATAGGAAGCGAGCTTGGCCGAGTTGAGCGCAAGGCTTTCGGCCTCGGCTTCGGAAATCGTCGAGGGCACCTCGATCCGGTCACGGACCTTGCCGTTGACCTGGACGATCATCGTCACCGAGGCATGCTCGACCAGCGAGGGGTCCCAGGCGGGCCAGGGCTCGAGGGCCAGCATCGAGCCGCGGCCGGTTTGTTCCCACAACTCGTGGGTGATGTGAGGGGCCATCGGGCCGAGCATCTTGAGCAAGAGGCAGTAGGTCTCGTCGTAGACCGCCTTGCTCAAACCCTCATCGGAGCGGAGTCGATCGAGAATCTTGTTGGTGAGACTCATGAGGGCAGCAACGGCGGTGTTGAAACGAAAACGATCGATGTCGTCGGTCACCTTCTTCACCGTCCGATGGGCATCGGCCCGGAGCTCCAGGTCCGCCTCTGATGGAGTTGAGTCGACGATTAGTCCCGCCTCTCCGTGTCCGATCCTCCACACCCGATCGAGAAATCGATAGGTCCCTTCGACGCCGTTGTCGTTCCAAATTGCATCGTCGGTCGGCGGTCCGATGAAGAGCTCGAAGAGGCGAATGGCATCGGCTCCATATCGGGCGTAATAGGCATCAGGGGCGACCACATTCCCTTTGGACTTCGACATCTTGGCGCCATCCTTCACGATCATCCCCTGGGTGAACAAGGCGGCAAAGGGTTCCTCTACCTCAACCATCCCCATGTCGTGCAGGACCTTCGTGATGAAGCGGGCGTAGAGAAGATGCAGCACGGCGTGCTCGACGCCCCCGACGTATTGGTCGATTGGCATCCAATATGAGGTCTTGGCGGGATCGAAGATTTGCTCGTTGTTGTGGGCGTCGCAATAACGCAGGAAGTACCAGGAGGAATCGACGAAGGTGTCCATGGTGTCGGTCTCGCGTTGGGCCGGACCGCCGCAGACAGGGCAGGTGACGTTGACGAACTCGGGCACCGAGGCGAGCGGAGACTCTCCCTGCGGGGCGTAGTTCTCGACGTCGGGATGGACCACGGGAAGGTCGGCCTCGGGCACGGCCACGAGCCCGTCGACCGGGCACTTGATGATCGGGATCGGGCTGCCCCAGTAGCGCTGACGCGATATCAACCAGTCGCGGAGGCGATACTGCACCTTGCCGAAACCGAGTCCGCGTTCCTCGAGCCAGGCGATGATCCGCTTCTTGGCCGAAGCGAGATCGAGCCCGTCCAAGAAATCGGAGTTGATCGCCGGCCCCTCGCCCTGATAGGCCTCGCCCTCGAAGTCTGGCGGGGGTTCGACCGTGCGGATGATCTCGATCCCGTACTGCGTGGCGAAATCCCAGTCGCGCTGGTCCTGACCGGGGACAGCCATGATCGCTCCGGTGCCGTATGACAGCAGGACGTAGTCGGCGATGTAGATCGGCACCGGCCGATCGTTAGCGGGGTTGATCGCATAAGCCCCGGTGAACACCCCGGTCTTGGCCCCTTCGGCGAGGCGCTCGACCTCGGTGGCTCGTCGAGCAGCGGCGATGTACTCCCGGGCTTCGACCTCGGACTCGCTGCCGGTTATCAGCGCCTCGACCAACGGGTGCTCGGGAGCGAGAACAGCGAAGGTCATTCCGAAAATGGTGTCGGGTCGGGTTGTGAAAACCTCGAAGGAGAGATCGGTCTCCGCCACCTTCATCGTGAACTGAGCACCCTCCGATCGACCAATCCAGTTCTCCTGCATGACCCGCACCCGGTCAGGCCACCGATCGAGCAGGGCGAGGTCGTTGAGCAGACGCTCGCCGTAGTCGGTGATGCGGAAGTACCACTGCTCGAGATCTCGCTTCTCAACGATCGTGCCGCATCGTTCGCAGGCGCCATCGACGACCTGCTCGTTGGCGAGGACCGTCTGGTCCTGGGGGCACCAGTTGACCGCGGCCAGCTTCTTGTAGGCCAGTCCCTGCTCGAACAGCTTCAGGAAGAGCCACTGGTCCCAGCGATAGAACTCGGGCGTGTGCGAGGCGAGCTCCCGGTCCCAGTCATAGACCGCACCTAGTCGCTGTAGCTGAGCCTTCATGGTCCGGATCTTCTCTTCGGTGAAGATCCGGGGGTGGATGCCCGAGGCGATCGCGGCGTTCTCCGCGGGCAGGCCGAAGGAATCCCACCCCATCGGAGAAAGGACGTTGAATCCCCGCATCGTTTTGTAGCGGGTGATCAGGTCGACGTAGGTGTAGTTGCGCAGGTGGCCCATGTGCATCTCGCCCGACGGATAGGGATACATCTGCACGTTGAAGAACTTGGGCCGATCCGGGTCGGGCTCGACGAAAAAGACGCGCTCATCGGCCCAGCGGGCCTGCCATTTGGGCTCGATCGTCGCAAAGTCGTACGCCACGGGTCCGGAGGCTAAACGCGCTCTTTGCCTCCCGGAAACCCCAAGCATGCTGCCTACGATCGCGGCGATGTCTATTGCTGGAGTCCATCGCCGTCGTCCTTATCGGAGTGGTCGTCTTGTTTCAGATCCTGCTGGCCCTCGGAGTGCCATGGGGTGCTGCCGCGTGGGGCGGCCGCACCACCGGTGTGCTCCCGCCGGCGGGCTCCGGATCGCCAGCGCCGTCTCCGCGCTGCTTCTTGGCGCCATCGCCTGGGTGGTGCTCTCGGAGAGTGTGGCTGAGGCGAGTCGGTCCGTCGTGGCTCACTCCGGCTTTGTGGGTCATTGTCGGATACTTCGCGCTCGGGACGAGTTGTGAACTTGATCTCCCGCTCGCGGATCGAACGAATCTGGGCGCCCGTCTCCCTGGCGATCGCGGTGCTGGTTGGGTTTGTAGCTGCGGCCTGAGGCCTACGAGGCGGCTTCGTCCTCGTGGACCTCGGACAGCGAGGCCAGCTTCTCGAGATGCTCGGCGATGACCACGACCTCATCACCCTCGGCCAGCAGTACCGCACTGCCCGGGTTCGTGGTGATGCCGCTGTCACGGGCAAGGGCGAGCAGGGTCGCATCGTTCTCGTCTTTGAGCTTGCGACTGACCTCCCCGACTGACATCCCGATCATCCGATCGGGAATCTTGACTCGATAGAGCTCGGCCCCCTCGCCGCCCGAAACCATGTCGGTGACGAGGTCGCCCAAACCCGGATAGAGCGCAGTCCGGGCGAGGAGCCGCGACGCCAGCTTGGATGTCACCAGCACCTCATCCACCTCGGCCCGTTTGAAGTGAGTGACGTGCTTGGGGTTGTTCACCTCGACGACCGTTCGCACCTGCGGCGCCATCGCCTCAATTGCGAGAACGGTGAGGATCGAGTGCATATCGGCGTCGTCGCTTCCGTCGCGCGGGCAGATGATGGCGGCGCGAGCAGTGGCGATGCCCGCCCGCGTCAGGTCCTCCTCGGTGGCCCCGTCGCCTCGGACGAAATAGACACCATCGCCGGCAGGGTTGCGTTCGGCCGCGTCGATCACCACTACTCGAACGTCGTAGTCGTCGGTCTTCAATTCCTCTATCAACTCACGAGCGGTGGCATTCCAGCCGCAGACAACCACGTGATCATTGAATCCGGCCGCGCCCATGCCTTGTCCCTCCTTGAGTAGTAGATCGATTACGAAACCAACCAGCGCCCCGGTGACGGTGGCGACGATCGCCACGCCGAAGAGGTTGAGCATCCAGGAGGTGATCCACCCCCACGGCCCCGTGACATAGTCGGACTGTCCCTGGCCCATGACGGTGGTCACCGCCCAATAGAACGAGGCGAAGAAGCTGCGAGGGGTCAGATCCTTCTCGGTGAAGGTGACCAAAGCCGACGCCAGCCCGATGATCGCCACCAACCCGATCACCATTTTGGTGGTGACTTTGCCTTCGAAGTGGCGCGTCACCCGTTGAACATGCCAGGCAATTCGACGCAGGAATGGAAAACTAAAGAACCCCGACAGACGCCGACGCATTTGGCCGGGAGCCTACCGATGCCCTACCTTCCCGACGACGCCCCAGGAGTAGGACATATGGCCAAAAGTGATGCTGCTATTCGTGTCGTGATCGCCGGGATCACCGGCTGGGTCGGAGTGCCCCTCGCCGACGCGATAACAGCAAGCTGACGATCTCGAGCTGGTCGGGGGCATCTCCCGGTCCGATCCGTCGCACTCACTCCTCGGTTGCGGAAGCCCTCGAGGCCGGACCGGTCGACGTGCTCGTCGAGTACACCAGCGCGGCTTCGGTCAAATCGAACGTCCTCGCCGCCATCGACCAAGGTGTCGGCGTTGTCGTTGGCTCGAGCGGACTCTCCGCCGAGGACTACTCCGAGATCGACGAGAAGGCGAGGACAGCAGGGAGTGGGGGTGATCGCCGCTGGCAACTTCTCCTAGCGGCGGCGCTGCAGCTGCGTTTTGCCGAGGAAGCGGCCCGTCAGCTAGATGCTTGGGAGATCGTCGACTACGCCAGCGCCACCAAGCCCGATGCCCCCAGCGGCACCGCCCGCGAGCTGGCCGAGCGTCTCGAAGGAGTGCGGGCGCCAGCCATCGCAGTGCCTCTCGCTGAGGTGCTCGGCCCCGAAGGGTGTGCGGGGCGCTTCGGTCGCCGGGTACCCAGGTGCACTCGCTTGCGACTGCCGAGCTTCATCATCTCGACCGACATCGTTTTCGGGGCCGAGAGCGAACGTCTCTCCCTCCGCTACGACGCCGGTGAGAGCGCCGCTCCCTACATCGCCGGCACGCTCCTCGCCATCCGCGCTCTCCCGATCGGGTCGGCCTCACTCGGGGCCTCGACCGGCTCCTCTTCGAGACTAAGGATTTGAGACAAAGCTGGAATCGTCTTCTGATGCTTCGGGTCTTCCGGTCTTACATGCTCCGACGGTATTGCCCGCCCACTTCGTAGAGGGCGGCGCTGATCTGGCTCAGCGTTGCCACCTTGGTCGTCGACATCAACTCCTCGAAGAGGTTGTCGCCTGCGATCGCCTTCTGTTGCAACGACTTCAGCGCCGGTCCGGCAACATCACGGTGATGGGCCTGGAGCGCCCGGACGTTCCGGATCAGTCGGTTCTTGTCGTCGTCAGTCGAGCGAATCAACTCGGTGGGCACCACGAACGGAGATCCTTCGGCAGATAAGAAGGTGTTCACGCCGACGATGGGCAGTTCGCCCGACTCCTTCAAGCGCTCGTAGTGGAGCGACTCCTCCTGGATCCTCGCCCGCTGATACTGCCGCTCCATCGCCCCGAGAACTCCCCCGCGGCTCGAGATCCGCTCGAACTCCGCTAGCACCGCCTCTTCCACCAGTTCGGTCAGGTACTCGATGACGAACGAGCCCTGGAGCGGGTTCTCGTTCTTGGCGAGGCCGAGCTCGCGGTTGATGATCAACTGAATCGCCACCGCTCGTCGGACCGACTCCTCGGTGGGAGTGGTGATGGCTTCGTCATAGGCATTGGTGTGGAGGCTGTTGGTGTTGTCGAAGATCGCATAGAGCGCCTGCAGCGTCGTGCGAATGTCGTTGAAGCCGATCTCCTGGGCATGAAGGGAACGGCCCGAGGTCTGAATGTGGTACTTCAACATCTGGCTGCGTTCGTTGCCGCCGTACTTGTGCTTGATCGCTTTCGCCCAGATCCTTCTCGCCACCCGTCCGATGACCGCATATTCGGGATCGATCCCGTTCGAGAAGAAGAACGAGAGGTTGGGAGCGAAGTCGTCGATGTCCATCCCCCGCGACAGGTAGTACTCGACGTAGGTGAAGCCATTGGCCAGAGTGAAAGCCAGCTGGGTGATCGGGTTGGCCCCTGCCTCGGCCATGTGATAGCCGGAGATGGAGACCGAATAGAAGTTGTCCACGTTGTGGTCGACGAAGTACTGCTGGATGTCGCCCATCATCCGCAGCGAGAATTCGGTCGAGAAGATGCAGGTGTTCTGTGCCTGATCCTCCTTGAGGATGTCGGCTTGCACCGTTCCTCGCACCCGCGTCATCGTCTCGGCTTTCAGCCTCTCGTAAACCTCGGCTGGAAGCACCTGGTCGCCGGTCACCCCGAGCAGCATCAGCCCGAGGCCATCGTTGCCGGGCGGGAGCTCACCTTCGTACCTGGGCCGCTCCTGACCGTCGTAGAGCGCCGCAATCTTTGCCTCGACCTCGGATTCGAGTCCGTTCTCCTTGATGTACTTCTCGCATGCCTGGTCGATCGCAGCATTGAGGAAGAATCCGAGAATGATCGGTGCCGGGCCATTGATCGTCATCGACACCGACGTGGTGGGGTCGGAGAGATCGAAGCCCGAGTAGAGCTTCTTCGCCTCGTCGAGACTGGCCACCGACACACCCGAGTTGCCGACCTTGCCGTAGATGTCGGGCCGCTCGTGGGGATCCTCGCCATAGAGGGTCACCGAGTCGAAAGCAGTGGAGAGCCGCTTGGCCGGCATCCCCGCGGCCAGATAGTGAAAGCGCCTGTTGGTCTGCTCAGCCGGTCCCTCACCGGCGAACATGCGAGTCGGATCCTCCGCAGTTCGTTTGAAGGGGTAGATCCCGGCGGTGTACGGAAAACTCCCGGGCAAGTTCTCTTGCAAGAGCCAGGTCAGGCGATCTCCCCAGCCGCGGAAATGTGGCACGGCAACTTTGGGGATCGTTTGGTGGCTCAAGGTCTCGGAAGCTGCCGGCACCGAAACCTCCCGGCCGCGCACCGTGAAGACGAAGTCTTCCCGTTCGTAGGCGGCCATCCGCTGATCCCAGCCTTCAAGCATGGATAGATTGGCCGGATCAATCGCCAGCCCGCGCCGCCGCCGATCGCCTCGCCGTCCGCGCCGGCGGCCAGGCGGTACGCATGCTCAGCCTTCTCCGCCTGGTCCGTGGCCCACTCGTCGTAGGCCCGATTCGACTCGGCGACCTCCGCCAAATAGCGCACCCGCGCCGGCGGTACCACCGCCTGTTTGTCCACCGGATCGAGCGGCAAGCCGAGCTGATGACCGGTAGTCCAGGCCGGTCTTGGTGGTGAGCGCACCAAGCAAAGCGAGGTAGAAGCGGTTGGTGCCGGGGTCGTTGAAGTCAGAGGCGATGGTGTCGTAGACCGGGAGGTCCTCATCGGAACCTTCGAAGCGCACGCGATTGCGACGGAACTGCTTGCGCACCTCGCGTAACGCGTCCTCGGCTCCCTGTTTGTCAGCCTTGTTGATCGCGATCAGATCGGCGTAGTCGAGCATGTCGATTTTCTCGAGTTGCGATGCCGCTCCGTACTCGGGAGTCATCACGTAGGTAGAGAGGTCGGCCACATCGACGATCTCGGTGTCGGACTGTCCGATCCCCGACGTCTCGAGGATCACCAGGTCGAACCCCGAAATTCGGAGGAGGTTGAGCGCGTTGCCGACCGCCGGCGAGAGCGAGAGATTGGCCTGCCGCGTGGCCATCGAGCGCATGAAAGCGTGCGGGTGAGGGATCGCGTTCATCCGGATCCGATCCCCGAGCAGCGCTCCGCCGGTCCGGCGTTTCGAGGGGTCGACCGAGATGATCGCGAGCCGCTTCTCGGGAAAGTCCAGGACGAAGCGCCGCACGATCTCGTCGACCAGCGACGACTTGCCCGAACCTCCGGTCCCGGTGAAACCGAGGATCGGCACCTTCGACCCTGACGCCCGATCGGCGACCTGGTCGAAGAGGTCCTGGTACTTCTCGGGCCAGTTCTCGGCCGCCGAAATGAGGCGAGCAAGCTCCCCCGCACCGACCTGAGAGTCCCAATCGATCGGCTCCTCGAGCTGACCGGTCGGATAATCGGCCTGAGCGAGCATGTCATCGACCATGCCCTGGAGACCGAGGGCACGTCCGTCGTCGGGCGAGTAGATCCGGGTGATCCCGTAGTCCATCAACTCCGCCGCCTCGGAAGGAAGGATCGTTCCTCCCCCGCCGCCAAAGATTCTGATCTCGGGTCGGTCAGCAGCGACTACGAGGTCACGCAGGTAGCGGAAGAACTCCATATGACCGCCCTGATAGGAGGTCACTGCGATCGCCTGGGCGTCCTCCTCCACGGCGGTGGCGACGATGTCGATGCCGCTTCGGTTGTGGCCGAGATGGATGACCTCCGCCCCCGAGGCCTGCAGCATCCGGCGGAACACATTGATCGAGGCGTCGTGACCGTCGAAGAGAGTCGTGGCGGTGACAAAGCGGAGTTTGTTGACCGGCTGGTAGCCCATCGTTCTCAAAGCTAGTTCGACTTGGGGCTAGCTAACCCCCGCCGGTGCGAACCCGATACTGCTGTGGCCGTCTACCCTTGGCACGAAATGGCAACAGCGACGAAATTGCAGGTTTGGATCGACCAGGACCTCTGCACTGGCGACGGAATCTGCGAGGAGATCACACCCGATGTCTTCGTGGCTCGCGAGGACGGGCTATGGGTGGTCAAGGAAGAAACGAAGCACTTCGGCAAGACCATCATCTACGACGGCAAGGAAGGCGACGGTCACGGGCCGGAAGGCTCCCGCGGCGTGGCTCGCATCCCCGATCACTTGATCCAAGACGCCCTCGAGTCGGCGGAGGAGTGCCCGGGCGAATGCATCATGATCGAGCCCATCCCCAGCTAGTTCGACCGCTTCAAGCTGCTCAGGAGCGGCGTTTGCCTCTGAACAGGTCGAATATCACCACGGCCAGAATCGCGAGCGACGCCAGCCGCCCGCTCGCAGCATCTGCAGGCGGCGTCCAGCCCGTCTTGGTTTTCGGTATCCCCTCCTGGACACGATCG
Organism: uncultured Acidimicrobiia bacterium; assembly: GCA_963840175.1. Taxonomy (GTDB): domain Bacteria; phylum Actinomycetota; class Acidimicrobiia; order Spongiisociales; family ZC4RG35; genus JACCTH01. The sequence continues at coordinate 134,589 of CAWIXU010000006.1, read as the reverse complement.
GTTGGGGTCAAGGCAATCGCCCCCTCGGCGGGCTCGAGCTTCTCCCCGTAACGGTTGGCCCAAACCTGGGTGAACTCGGCGCCAAAGAAGAGAATCTGTGACGAGTAGTAGATCCACAAGAGGATCACGATCAAGGACCCGGCCGCCCCGAAAACAGAGGCCGTGGTCGAGCGAGCGAGATATTGGCCGATCAGGAACTTGCCCAGGTTGAAGAGAAAAGCAGTGAACAACGGCCCCGACCCAGACGTCGCGCCACGCGATCTTCACGTCGGGGAGGACCTTGTAGATCACGGCGAAGAGCAGCGTGATCACCGCAAACGAAACGACGAAGTTCAAGATCATGAGCGGAACCAGGGACTGACTCCCAAACGCGAACTCCGAAACGGCGTCGAGGCCTGCGGTCAGGAGCAGGGAGGCGAGAAGCATGAAGCCAATTCCGAGCACCATTGCCAATGAGAGAAATCGATCTTTCAGAAGACCGAGAATTCCCCGGCCTGGCTTGGGTTTGACCTCCCAGATGGTGTTCATCGAGTCCTTGAGCTGGCCGATCACTCCCGAGGCGCCGAGCAACAGAGTGACTGAGCCGATGATCGTTGCGGCGATACCCGCCCCCGGGCGCCGAGCATTGAGGATCAGTTCCTCCACGGCTGCTGCGGCCTCTTCATTGATCAGGCTCCCCAGCTCTTCGGTGACCCGTCCGCGGGCGGCCTCCTCACCAAAAACGAAGCCGGCGATGGCAATCGCAATGATGAGCAGCGGGGCGAGCGAGAACATCGTGTAGTACGCCAGTGCCGCTCCCAGTCGCGGGACCTTGTCTTCGGCCCATTCCTTGACAGTCTGTTTGAGCAGGTCGAACGTTTTACGCATTGGCTCCTCATACCCTTCCGTGCCGGTTCTTCAACGAATGGAAAGAATACGAAGCCCCGGGCAACCGAGCCCGGGGCTCCTCGTTTGAATCCGGTGCTGATTTGATTTTGGGATCACCAGTCTCGAAAACCAGCGCCCTCCGGACCGTAGTAGGCACCGAGTTCATCGCGGTAGGTCGACTCGCGGTAAGTGGTGTCATCGAAAAGTGGCGCGTTCTTGATCTCGTCCCTGGTTCGATTGACCGAGACGCTCTGGTTCTCTGAATCGACCCGGGAGATGACGCCGGCCGGCAACATGACCTTCTTGCCGAAGATCCAGGGACCGGTATCGACAACGACGTAGCTGGCAGTGGCGTCCTGAGTGGCTTCGTCGATCTTGCCGATCGAGCCGTCGAGCGCCTCCACGGTGTAACCAACCAATCCGTTCTCCATCCCTTGGTCCTGACGATTGTCACCGACGAGATCCTCTCGCATTTCGGCTTCCGCTCGCCGTTCCATGTCGCCCCGCATGTCCCGGGCCGCCACGTCATCGTTGATACCGGTGCGGTCTGGGTAAACATCGTCGCGGTAGCTCCAAAGACCGTAAGTCATCCTGTTCCTCCTTGCGATGGTGGATGTCTTCGATGCCCTACCCGACCGCCCGCGGTGGTGAAACGCCTCGGAGATTGAAACGATGCAACCGTTAAGCAGTCGGCGGTGTTCCTTTAAGAGAATCCGAGCGCATTTTCACCCCCCAAGGAGCGTATCTTTCCCGTGGTGACCGAACTCCAGGCAACTCCCCGTCGATTTTTCAGCACGGCCGAAGGGACCTCGTTCCAGGCCTTCACCGTCCGCGACTGGCTGATGTTCGGAGGCGTCGGTCTCATCTGGGGGTCGTCGTTTTTCTTCATTGCCGTCGGGCTGCAAAGCATTGCCCCTGAAGTCATCACGCCGATGAGACTTGCCTTCGGGTTCCTCACCTTGAGCCTGTTTCCGGCCGCACGCCAGAAGGTCGACCGATCCGACTGGCCGCGGATCGCCCTCCTCGGCGTGATCTGGATGGCCATCCCGCTCTCGATGTTCCCCTTCGCCGAAGAGCGAGTCTCGTCAGCAGTGACCGGCATGCTGAACGGCGCCAATCCAATTTTCACCGCCACCGTCGCCTGGATGTTGCTCAAGCGGCCGCCGGGGACCAATCAACGTTGGGGGCTTGTGCTCGGTTTTGTCGGTACGGCCCTCATCGCCTTGCCATCCCTTGGTGAGGGTCGGTCTGAGGCCTTAGGAGTGCTCTTGATCCTCATCGCCCTGACTTGCTACGGCTTTGCTCTCAACCTGGCGGTCCCCCTGCAACAGAAGTACGGATCTCTGCCAGTTTTCTGGCGGGCCCAAATGGTCGGCATGGCGGTGACGTTCCCGCTCGGCTTTACCGGTCTGGACGAATCGACGTTCGAGCTCGTGCCGGTTCTGGCCATTCTCGCTCTGGGCATCTTCGGCACCGCCATGGCCTACCTCTTGATGGGTGGGCTGGCGGGTCGGGTCGGAGCAACCCGCGCCTCGATCTCCACCTACTTGATACCCGTGGTCGCCATCCTGCTCGGCGTGATCGTGCTCTCGGAAGAAGTTCACATCCTCAGCCTTGCCGGAACGGCTGTGGTCCTCGTTGGTGCCTGGCTCGGGAGCCGCCAAGGCCGCTAGTCAGGATGGCCCCATCGCCGCCGCCACCCCGTCCGCTAATTGCGGGCATGCGCCGATTCACGATCAGATTCGTCAACCCGCTCACGCGACGTTTCGCTCACCGGCTGCCCGGCTTCTGTCTGTTGATCTATAAGGGCCGGAGAACCAACAAGGTCTATCGCATCCCGATGAACGTCTTTCTTCGTCAGGGGCATTACGTCTTTGCGCTCACCTATGGCCATGACGTGCAATGGGTGAAGAACGTCATGGCCAGCGGGGAGGCGGACATCCAGATCGGCGATCGTGTGATCCACCTGGTCGATCCGGAACCTTTCACAGATCCGAAGCGCAGCCTCATGCCGTTCCCGGCGCGGATCCTGCTCGGGATTTTTCGGGTTCACGCATTTCTTAGAATGCGGCCGGCCTAGTCGGGCGACCCGCCTCGGCTTAACCGCCAGGGACGAATGAAGAATGCCCGATCTGATGCTGTTCCATGAAAGGCAATGCGGATGGTGAAAAAGTGGATCGCAATTTTTCTGATCGCAGTGAGCTTGGCCGCTTGCGGGGACGATTCGAATCCCTCCGGCGAAAATGGTGATTCCAACCAGGGCTCGGATACCGAATCGCCCGGGTACAACTAAGTAGCGCACCACGAGCGAAGCCGCCCGTCTTGCCGAGGCTGCCAGCGGGTGGCGAAGGTGGGGACCCTATGTTTCTGAGCGCGCTTGGGGCACCGTCCGCGAGGACTACTCGGAGGACGGAGCCGCCTGGGAGTACGTCCCGCACGATCAAGCTCGTTCCCGCGCGTACCGTTGGAACGAGGACGGAATCGCCGGGATTTGCGATAACCAGCAGATCCTTTGCCTTGCCTTTGCGTTCTGGAACGGTGTCGATCCGATTCTCAAAGAGCGGATCTTCGGGCTCACCGGCAACGAGGGGAACCACGGCGAAGACCCCAAGGAGCTCTGGTGGTACGAGGATTCAACACCCTCGCACTCATGGATGGTCTACCGATACCTTTATCCCCAGGCTGAGTTTCCGTATGAGCAGCTAGTCGAGGAGAACGCTCACCGAGGACGCCTCGACCCTGAATTCGAGCTCATCGACACCGGGGTGTTGGATTCGGGGTTTTGGGATATCTCGATCGAGTTTGCCAAGCACTCCGCCGAGGATATCTCGATCCGACTAACGGCACGCAACCGGGGCGAATCCGAGGCAAGTCTTCACGTGCTGCCGACGCTTTGGTTTCGCAATACCTGGTCGTGGGGACTCGACGATCGCCGACCTTCGATTCAGGCGGAGGACGGCGTCCTTATCGCCAATCACGAAACGCTGGGGGCCATGAGCCTGGTGGGATCGGGTGCGCCTGCGCTCTTGTTCTGTGACAACGACTCGAACAGCCGACGGCTTTGGGATCGCGCTGGCGCTCAATACCCGAAAGATGGCATCGCCGATCACGTGGTCTCCGGCGCCAACTCGGTCAATCCCGCCCGCGCAGGGACGAAAGCGGCGATGTGGTATCGACTGTCGGTTCCTTCGGGTGCTTCAGAGGAAATCGAGCTGAGGCTGTCGCCGAAGGCCGCTCGTGTCGACAACTCGATCTTCGCCGTCCGCCGGGCGCAAGCCGACGATTTCTACGCCACGCTGACGCCGCCCGACGCCACCCCTAACGAGACGTCAGTCATGCGACAGGCATTTGCGGGAATGCTGTGGAGCAAGCAGTTCTACTGCTACGACGTCGCACAGTGGCTCGATGGTGATCCGGCGGGACCACCACCGCCGGACTCGCGACTCGAAGGTCGCAACAGCCAATGGCGGCATCTCAACAACGCCGACGTGATCTCGATGCCCGACAAGTGGGAATACCCCTGGTACGCCGCCTGGGATCTCGCCTTCCACACCGTCGCGCTTGCCCATGTCGACCCGAGATTCGCCAAGGACCAACTGATCTTGATGCTCCGCGAGTGGTACATGCACCCGAACGGGCAGCTACCTGCCTACGAATGGGCGTTCGGGGACGTCAACCCGCCCGTGCACGCCTGGGCGGCCCTCCGGGTTTTCGAGATCGACGGCTCGACCGACTTTGACTTTCTCGAGCGGGTATTGCACAAGTTGTTGCTCAACTTCACCTGGTGGGTCAATCGCAAGGATTCCGGCGGAAGCAACGTCTTCGAGGGCGGTTTTCTCGGTCTCGACAACATCGGCCCGTTCGACCGCTCGGCTGGCCTCCCGGAAGGCACCCGCCTGGAGCAAGCCGATGGCACGGCGTGGATGGCGATGTATTGCCTCAACCTGCTGGAGATGGCGCTGCTCTTGGCACGCCATGACGACACCTATGAGGACCTCGCAACCAAGTTCTTCGAGCACTTCGCTTACATCGCCTCCGCCATCCACACCCAGGGACTGTGGGACGAAGACGATGGTTTCTACTACGACGTCCTGCGAAGTGAGGACGGAGTCAGGCCCCTCAAAGTTCGCTCGATGGTCGGGCTGATTCCGCTCTTTGCGGTCACAACGCTTGGGCGGAGGACTCTTGAGGAACTCCCTGAATTTGCTACCCGGATGCTTTGGTTCCTCGAGCACAAACCGCAGTACGCCGACGTCGTCGCCCACGTCCATCGTCTGGGAACGCACGAGGGGCGCTTGCTCTCGGTCGTGTCACCGGAGAGGCTCGCTCGCATGCTCCGCCTCATTCTCGATGCCGAAGAATTCCTGTCTCCATACGGGCTCAGGTCGCTATCGGCCCACCACGAGCATCAGCCCTTCTCCGTTGAGGTTCGTGGAATGCATGCGACCGTGGCCTACGAACCAGCCGAGTCGACCACCGGTTTGTTCGGTGGTAACTCCAACTGGCGGGGACCGATCTGGTTTCCCCTCAACTATCTGGCGATCGAGGCGCTGCGGAGGTACGCCCGCTTCCTCGGTCCCGATCTCGAAGTTGAATGCCCGACAGGTTCGGGGCAAACCATGACGATGAGCGAAGTCGCTGATGAACTCGGACGGCGGCTGGTGACCATTTTCCTACCCGACAACAAGGGGAGGCGGCCTGTGCACGGACCGTATGCCACGCTCGACCTGGATCCGAGGCTCGCCGGGATGGTTCTTTTCCATGAGTATTTCCATGGCGAAACCGGCATGGGTCTCGGTGCCTCGCATCAGACGGGCTGGACCGGCCTCGTGGCCGACCTGATCACTAGTCGCAGAAAAGCAGAGGTGAGCGAATGAATGACGAACTCCAACACGACGTCATCGTGATCGGGGCCGGTCCGGCGGGAGAGGTGGTGGCGGGGAGGTGCGCGGATGCGGGGCTCAACGTCGCAGTCATCGAGAAGGAGCTGGTCGGTGGGGAATGTTCCTATTGGGGTTGCATTCCCTCCAAAACCTTGATTCGGCCGGGCGATGTCCTCGCCGCAGCCCGCCGAGTTCCCGGTGCTCGGGAGGCCGTCGTGGGTGACCTCGATGCGACGGCTGCCTTTGCCCAACGGGATTACATGACCAGCAACTGGAATGACAAAGGCGCCGTGGACTGGCTCGACTCGGAGGGAATCGCCCTGTATCGAGGGCGCGGCCGGCTGGCCGGGAACCGCCTTGTGGAGGTTGAACGGACCGACCAGCCGCTCGTCCGTCTCCAGGCCGGCCGGGCGGTGGTCCTCGCCACCGGCACCGGCGCATTCATCCCACCGGTCCCCGGGCTCGGAGAGGCAGCGCCTTGGACCAACCGCGAGGCGACCGCTGCCAAACAAGTTCCGCCCAGTCTCCTCGTGATGGGCGGCGGTGCGGTCGGTGTCGAGCTCGCCCAGGGCTTCGCTCGCTTGGGGTCGAAAGTAACCATCGTCGAAAGCAGTCCGCACTTGCTGGCCCGCGAAGAACCCTTCGCCGGCGTGCAAGTACGAGAGGCGTTCGAGGCGGAGGGCATCGTCGTGCTCACCTCCAGCCGTGTCGTCGAGGTCAGCCGCCCCAACACCGACGGCCCACTCTCGGTTTCGGTCGACCCTGGAGCAGCAATCGAGGTTGATCAGATTCTCGTGGCGACCGGCCGCCGACCAGCCACTGGAGACCTCGGCCTCGAAAGTGTGGACCTCGCGCCCGGAGCCGCAATACCTGTCGACGATCTATTTCGCGTGAAGGGAAGCGAGGGACCGATCGACTGGCTATACGCCATCGGCGACTGCAACGGAACCGCTCCCCTCACCCACATGGGTAAATATCAAGGTCGAGTCGTTAGCGACGTCATAGCCGGTCGCACTGTTGCGCCGACCAAACAAGTCATCCCCCGGGTGACCTTCACGGATCCCCAGGTATGTGCGGTCGGGATGATCGAGACCGACGCCCGCGCCGCCGGCTTCGAGGTCGACGTCGTTAGCTACGGCACGGGCGACGTAGCCGGCGCTTACACCCAGGGCGAAGGCATCACCGGCACGTCACAACTCGTGATCAATCGAGAGAGCGGCACTCTGCTCGGAGCAACGTTCACGGGACCCGGTGTCCAGGAGCTGTTGCACTCGGCGACCATCGCCATCGTGGCGGAGGTGCCACTGGAACTGCTCTGGCATGCCGTTCCTTCATTTCCAACGGTGAGCGAAGTCTGGCTTCGGCTTCTCGAGGCCTACGGGCTCTGAATCTACGCGAATAAAGAAACCTTCAGTATGAGAAGACAAGCCGCATGATTCGCCGTCTCCTGCGGACGCCACCGTTTGCCCTTCTTTGGATAGTCGGGTTTTTCGAGGAGGTGGCATATTTCCTCCTCGTCAACATCCCCGGGAAGCTCCTTGATCTGGGAGTCAGCGAGGCAGGTATCGGTTTGGCATATTCGGCGGGGGCCATTGCGACCCTGCTGTTGCGCCCCTCGTTCGGCCGCTTGCTCGATTTGGTTCACCGTCGTACGGTTCTTAGATACCTCGGGGTGGCCACCGTGCTGGCCACCGTCCTTCTTGGCGTCATCGACGACATAGGGGTCGTGCTGTGGGTTACTTTCCTCGCCCAGCGGATCCTGCAAATGATCCTCTTCACCACCCTTCTCACTTATGTGGCCGATGCTTTGCCAGTCTCAATACGAACCCAAGGGCTAGCCGTTTTCGGAGTGTCGGGTTTGCTGCCTATTGCCCTTTCCAACCTGCTGGGCGACGCTCTGCTGGGCGGTGCCGGTTACGACGGGGTTATCTTCGCCTCAGCCGCCGCTGGCCTGATTTCCTGGCTACTGGCTTGGCGGCTACCGCTCCTGCCCATTCCGATCCATGAGCCACGGCGATCGTTCTGGGCCGTGGTGCGACAGAGGAATCTCCTTCCGTTGTGGTGGGTCACCCTCACCATCTCCATGGGTATGGAGGCGATCCTCACTTTCATGCGCCCGTTCGTCGAGACCCGCGGCGTGATCAGCCTTGGGGTCTTCTTCGCCGTTTATGGATTCGCGGCGATCTCGGCCCGCGTCGGGGCCGGGAAGCTGGCCGCCATGCTCGGAGAACGAGTCACGATCGCGCTGGCGGTAGCTGGTCAGGCGGCCGGCGTATTCCTGCTTGCACTTGCCTCCGGCCCAACCTACGCCGCGCTAGGCGCATTGGCCGCTGGCTCAGCGCATGGCCTGGTCTTTCCAATCTTGTCGAGTCAGGTTGTGCATCGGGCGCGAGTGGCCGAAAGGGGATCTGCGGTGGTTACGTTTACCGCCACTTTCGACGTCGGTTTGCTGATCGTCGCCCCCATCGTCGGGCTCCTGATCGCCGACGCGGGCTACGGCGTTGGATTCGGGACACTTGGCGTCACCCTCTTGTTAGGCGGTCTCGGTTACCTTGCGCTCGACCGGCGCTTTTCCGAGGTCGAGATCCGGACCTGAACCATCTATTTTGACTATTGCGCACCGGCATCGTCTTGGCTAAAGCCTCACCATGATCGATGGGAAAGCGGTCAGGATCCAACGCCCCAGAAAGGAGCAGCACGTATTTTGAAGCTGCTCACCATCGGGCTCGGAGCTTTGATCTTTTGCGCGTGTGGAGGGGCCGATGTCTCGACTTCTACTTCGAGCATCCAAACTTCCCTCACTCCGGCGACTTCGAGCATTCCAACTTCCGTCACTACGGCGAGTACTAGCTCTATCGCGACCTCTTCTTCCTCAGCGTCGCTGCCGAGCGAAGAGACGATTCCGCTCGAGTGGACCACCTATGTTTCGAGCCGTTTCGCCTATTCGATTGACTACCCGGTCGATTGGGTGGTGACCCCGGCCACCGAGGACTGGCCCGCGGCGGGGTTTCCGTTCCCAAACGGGGTGCGCACCGACAGGTTCGGTCCGACGCCGACCAGCAAAATCTCGGTATATGTCTCGTCAGTGCCCTTTGAAGATGGCCGAGACGAAGTCACACTCAGGAACGAGCTCGATTCGGAGAATCCGATGATCTGCGAAATGTCGGATCGGCACGAGGTGACTATCGATGGGGTGACCGGCCGGCAAGAGGATGCCTTTTGCCTGGGGACGGATTACGTCATCGAAGTTGTCGTATCCAACGAAACCCGCTTTTACATGATCGACATGTTCTCGGACAGTCCACTCGACGAAACGGATCGCGCCACCTTGGATAAATTCCTCGCAACCTTCCGTTTTGCTGCGTAGGAGCGCCTGGGCCATCCGGGCTGGACGAAGCAGCATCGCTTCGATGCTCCGGTTGAGCGCATCCGGGTGTAGATCCGGGTAGTTGCCAGCCTGTTAGTCGCTGCAGCCGGACGGCACAGCCGGCGGCTCATCGGTGATCTCCGCTCCGAGGGCCTCGATCTCCGCCAGGTATTCGGCGGTTTCGTCGTCCTCTTTTAGGAGGCTGTACACCGGCTCGACGGCGCTGCGAAGTTCTTCGAGCTCCGATTCGGTAGCTATAGCAAACCTTCCGCCGGCCTCACAGATCCTGTTGATCAGGTCGGCGTCTGTGTTGGCGATGTCGACGGATGCAGCCGCCGTCCGGTCGACTGCCTCTAAAAGCCACTGTCTTTCGGAATCGCTCAGACCTGCGATCGTCTCGGGGTTGGCGAAAAGCACCCCCGTTCCCGGCCAGAGCCTCAGGTTCAGAGTCATGAACGGGGCCACTTCGAGCCGAGTCTCGAAGAATCCGACGTTGTTCTCATACCCGTCGATTGTTCCGTCCACGAGTCCCGTGTCCCGGCCATCGGTGGAAACGTCTGCGTGGTTGGCTCCGAGGGCTTCGAGAGTGGCGGTGTTCCCCGCCGAGTGAAAGGCGTGGAGTGTGGCCCCGGCGAAGGAATCGGGGTCGGTGAAAGGTCCGTTAACTCCGATCGGCATGCGTAGCCGGCCCCCCATGATTGCCAGACCTATCACCCCTAGCGGTTCGACGCCTTTGAGCATCCGCTCGGGTATCGTCGCTCTCAAGAACCGCCTTCTCCAACGGATAGCTATCGATAAGCAATGGGGCGGTCAGGGCATCCAAGCTTGCAACGCCGAGCTCGGCGAACGCCCGCGTTCCAACCCAGCCGAGATCCAGCTCGCCGGAGGCTGTCGCGGCCACGACTTGTTGCTCGACATCGACCGCGGCTCCGGCATCACCTCTCTCAGTATCGATCTCGATTTGCAATGCCCCGTCTGAGACAACCTCGAGCTCGCGCACCAACGCCTCGACCTGGTCGTCTGCGAATCCACTGGTGACGGCAAGACGCAGAGTGGTGGGGCTGTCTGCATTCCCCACCTCTGTGGTGTTGACCGCCGCCGCCGGCACCTGGGTAGTTTCAACCGCTGTTAAGGAGGTTTCGGCAGCATCTCCCGTGCATGCAACGAGAAACGCAAACAGGGCCGACAGCACCGTTGGGCCGCGTCGAAATCTCACCCAAGTCCTCCGCAGCTAACAATACGCAGCGATTTATGGGTTGTGCCGCTTCGATCGGGCTCTTCGACCTTGGCCTTCTGGCCTGCAGATCCGCCGTTGAGGGCACGATGCTTGGGTAGGAAACAATTCCGCGGCGCACTTGCATCGTCGATCATGAAGCTTGAGTCCCAAAGGGCTCCCGGATTGGCTCCCTGCCGGGTGCCAATATTCGAATTACGTAGTGGAGCTGGGGGGATTTGAACCCCCGGCCTCTTGCATGCCATGCAAGCACTCTGCCAACTGAGCTACAGCCCCGAGGTTCGAAAAGGGTACCAGCCGGTTAGCTAGAGCCAGAAACGGGTTGGCTGGAATCGACCCACTCCAAACGTGGCAGCGTCGCGCCACAATCGCTCGAGGTCGTAGTAGCCGCGGGCCTCGGGTTGAAACAAATGCACCATGAAATCGCCGTAATCCATCACGACCCACTCGGCCTCCGGCAAGCCTTCATCGCGGAGCGGTGACCGGCCCCCCTCTTTGAGCAACTCTTCGACACGTTCGGCGAGGGCCTGGACATGCGGCCGCGAAGTGCCGGTGGCAATGACGAAGAAATCAGTAATAACAAAAAGATCGCCGACTTCAAGAAGAACGATGTCCATTCCCTTCTTATCGGCGATGGCGTCGGCTGCGAGCCGGGCGGCGGTGGGTGCGTCTACGGTTGAAACCTCCTTCTTGCTAGCGAGCCTAGAACCGGCTCAGGGACAACTCTTCTGGTCCTATAGGGTAGGTCGCAATGCGCAAGGATCTCACCGATTTGCTCGAACCCACGGCCGTGATTGCCGTTGTGGGCGCCTCGGATCATCTCGAAAAGTACGGGGCAATCATCTATCGCGACATGAAGAGCCGGGGCTATCGAGTGCTGCCCGTCAACCCAAATACCGAAACCGTCGATGAGGATCGCGCTTACCCAAGCCTGCGTGACTTGCCCGAAAAACCCGATGTCATCGACTTTGTGGTTCCCGCCGACATAGGACTTGAGGTTGCCAAGACGGCAGTTGCGGTAGGGCTCAACAACATCTGGCTGCAACCAGGCGCCGAGTCGCGCGAGCTGATCTCCTACCTCGATCAGTCCGGCGTCGACTTCGACTACGACAGCTGCATCATGGTGAGAGCCCGCTACGCCCGAGCGCCTCGATAGAGGCGATTCGACTCGATGTAGTCGTAGACCGGTTCGGTCACCATGAACCGATAACCGACACCGCTCTGGACCCGGTTGCGGATGTCGGTGCCGCTGATCGCCACCGGTGCCATGTCCAACCACAAGGCAGGTCCGATCGCGTCTTCGACCTCCTGAGGATCGACTCCAGGTCGCGGCAGCACCGCCAGCCGAGCCCTGCTGAGCACATCGGTTGAGCCTTCCCAGCCCGGGATGCCGCGAGCGGCGTCGGCGCCGAGGATCAGCCACAGTTCCTCGTCGGCAGGAAACGTCGCCAGGGTGTCGATGGTGTAGGTCAATCCTTGCCGACTGACCTCCCGATCATCCGCCTCGAAGTAGTCGATTCCATTTGTGGCTAGCTGCGTCATCTCCCAACGAGTCTGGGCCTCACTCACCTCCTTGCCCGCTTTCTGCCAGGGCGACCCGGCCGGCACAAATAGAACGCGATCCAGTTGCAGCTGTCGGAAAGCGACCTCGCCGGCGAGGAGATGGGCGATATGGGGAGGATCGAAGGTTCCGCCCATCAGGCCGCTGCGCACGTTGGCGAGCATAGGAAGCAGGCGGAGGCGGGAGCAGGTAAAGGTGTTCAGGCCCACCGCTGCCACAACGAAGATAGGGCATCGGGTCGGTGTAGACGTCTCCTGTCCGGACCGAGAAATGGACCGCGCCGATTCGACCGTGAGCTGTTCCCGACGAGCCCAGCCGCTCGCCCGTGGCCACCACTTGTCCGGACCGCACGGCGATTTCGGCGAGGTAGGAGACGGTGGAGCGGAGCCCAGCGCCGTGATCGACGGTCACGGTGAGCATGCCGGCCACCGATCCGGCGAAGGAGACGGTCCCAGCGCCTGCTGCCCGGACGGCCTCGCCTTCCCCCGCTTGGAGGTCGATCCCATGATGCCCCTCATATCGACTGACGGCCGAGTATTTGTCCACCATGGGACCAGCGACCGGCGCACGTAGGCACGCCACCAGCAGAATCTCGAAAACCACTCCTACCCCCACGGATCGACCCGGGCAACGTATCGGACGGAGCGCGCCTAGGGAAGATGTTTGAGCGCGGCAGCTACCCTTCCGCCCTTCCCACAAAGGACCAGCAACTTGAAACGAATCGGCTTGATGGGGTTCGGCCGGATCGGTCGCAACGTGTTTCGTTTGCTGCTCGACCACCCCGAGCTCGAGGTGGCGGCCATCGCCGACATCGACGATCCCAATGCTTTGACCTACCTCCTCAAGTACGACTCGATCTACGGCCGGTTCCCCCGCCCGCTCTCCTACGACAACGGCACGTCTGCATGTGGACGACCGGTCGATCGCGTTCATCAACGCTCCCGCCCCCGGCGATGCCGATTGGGAAGCGATGGGCATCGACCTCGTCGTCGACGCGACCGCCAAGTACCGGACGATGGAATCGGCCAAGGGTCATCTCACTGCTGGAGCTGAGCGGGTCGTGATCGCCTCGACTCCGGAACAGCCCGGAGACATTCCGGTTCTCCTCCGCGGCATCAACGATTCGGTTATCGACAGCGGCGCCGAGGTGGTGGCGCTCGGCTCGAACACCTCGAATGCGGTGGCGCCGATCCTGCGCATCCTCGACAACGCCCTCGGAATCGATCGGGCGTTCTTCACCACCGTCCACGCCATGACCAACGACCAACGGCTCGCCGACGTGCCCGGAACCGGGTTTCGGACCTCCCGGGCGGCGGGCGAGAACATCATTCCCGCGGAGACCAACTCGCCAGAAATTCTCGCTCAGGTGATGCCCGAACTGCGCGGCAAGCTTTCGGCCATGGCGCTGAACGTGCCGGTGGCGGACGGCTCGACGATCGACCTCACCGCCCTGGTCCGGCAACCGACCAGTAAGGAGGCGGTCAACGCCGCCGTGGCCGCGGCATGTTCGGGACGGTTCAAGGATGTGATCGAGTTCACCGCCGATCCGATCGTCTCTTCCGATGTCAGGGAGTCACCATTTTCGGGAGTGTTCGACAGCTTGAGCACGATCGTGATGGCTGACACGATGGTCAAGACCATCACCTGGTTCAACAACGGCTGGGGCTACTCGGCCCGCATCGTCGAGGTGCTCGAGAAGATGAGTGCCAGTCTGGATGGAGGCAACAAATGAGCGTGCGTGTGGCCATCAACGGATTCGGGCGGATCGGCCGAGCGGTATTTCGGATCATCGCCGAACGGCCCGACAGCCCCATCGAGGTGGTGGCGATCAACGACCTGGCCGACGATGACGTTCTTGCCTATCTCCTTTCCTACGACTCAGTGATGGGGCCGTTCGAGCAAGAAGTCTCGGTGAAGGACGGGGTGATGACCGTCGGCAAGCACGAGGTGCGGATGCTCTATGTCAAAGATCCCGCCACGCTCCCCTGGAAGGACCTCGACATCGATGTGGTCGTCGAAGCGACCGGGATTTTCCGGACCCGGGAGAGCCTGCAAAAGCACATCGATGCCGGGGCCAAACGAGTCATCCTGACCGTGCCCGCCGACGACGAGATCGACGAGACCGTCGTCCTGGGCGTCAACGATGACAAGCTGTCGGCCGACGACGTGATCGTCTCCAATGCCTCGTGCACCACTAACTGCCTGGCTCCGCTGGCGAAAGTGCTCGACGAGGCGTTCGGGATCAAGCGCGGGTTGATGACCACCGTCCACGCCTACACCAACGATCAGCGGCTGGCCGACGTCCCCCACAAGGATCTGCGGCGCTCCCGCGCCGCCACCGAGAACATCATCCCGACCACCACCGGCGCGGCCAAGGCCGTCGGCAAGGTCTATCCCAAGCTCGACGGATTGCTCCACGGGATGGCCATGCGGGTGCCGGTTCCCGACGGTTCGACGGTCGACCTCGTAGTCGAGCTCGATCGCGAGGTAACAGTGGAGGAGGTCAACGCAGCGGTCAAAGCTGCCGCCGACGGCGAGCTGGCCGGAGTCCTCCAATACACCGACGACCCCATCGTCTCCACCGACATCATCGGCAACCCGCACAGCTCGATCTTCGACTCGGCCGGTACGCAGGTGTTGGGGGGCACCCTGGTGAAGGTGCTGTCCTGGTATGACAACGAATGGGGCTACAGCAACCGGGTGGTCGATCTCATCGAGCGGCTCGGCGATCTGCCCGATCCGGTCAAGGTTTAGGCGGTCAAGGTTTAGGCCAGTCAACGCTAAGGGAGCGGTTCGCCCGGAAATCTCGTCTCGAAGCTCCCGATCTGTTTCGTGATGGCCTTGAACGCGGAGCGAAGATGCAGGAAGAGGGTGATCGCAAACCCGATCAACCCGGCTATTCCAACAAGCAACGTGTCGAAGTTGAAACGCGCCATAGCGACGCCAGCAATGACACCGGCGACGATCGAGTTGATAACCGTGATGATTTGGGGTGTCGCGGACACAAACTGCTGAAAGCCGGACATTCCCGGCGGCATGGCCATGGTGGTGAGCAGGCCTTCCCGGTCATCGTGAGCGCCCATGACCAGATGAGGCTTGAGGTCGGGAGCCGCCTCCAGGTAGGCGTGGCGGATTCTGTTCATGCCCGCGACGCACAGACCATCGTGATAGTTGACCGCACTCAATCGAAAGAAGGTAGCGACTCCGAGGAACAGGACCATCGGTAGAAGGACCAAGGCGAACAGCGCAAAAGCGTCGCCAAAGGCAGAGGCCTGTGCAACCAGAGCGATCGCCACCACGGAGCCCGAAAGCACTGCGAGGAACATGGTCGTCCGGCTGAAAGCCTCGGACCAAGCCAGTGCCCGCGTCGCCACCAGGCTTGAGTGCTCGGCGGTGAGAATCTGCAGCCTTTGGCTCAGCGTAACTTCGGAGTCGTTTATGTCCATAGACGCAATCTTGGTCTCCCTACAATTGCCATATGGGCTTCATCATCAAAGTTCTCGTCGGAGCAGCCGCGCTGTGGGTCGCCGCCCGTTTCGTTCCGGGTATCGACCTAACCGGCGACATCTGGCAAATCCTGCTCATCGCACTGGTCTTCGGATTGGTAAATGCATTCATCCGGCCCCTGCTGAAGCTCTTCTCATTGCCGTTTTTGATCATCACACTTGGCCTGTTTGCCATCGTGATCAACATGATCCTCCTAGCGATCACGGCCGGGCTCATGGCCAACCTGACCGTTGATGGCGTCCTGGCAGCGTTTCTTGGCAGCCTCGTCATCTCGATCGTCACCGCCATCCTCAACGCCCTGATTCCCGACCGAGACTGAAGGGGATCGTTTCAGACCGACCCGAATGGGTATTAACGCTGTATGCGATTTAGAGACACATTCGAACGGACCACCGAAAGAATCGGCGCCCAGGTACGCGATACGGCTGACGATCTGATCGACAAGCTTGGCAGCGAATCACAGAAGCTCGGGGAAAAAGTTGGTGACAGCATTGTCGCCCGGGTCAACGACCTCTCCGACAGTGCACTGGCTCGACTCAATCTGGTGACCGAGCGTCGCGCCCGACAGCGAATGATGGCCGGCGCGGCCACTGGAATCTTTCTCGGGTTTTTGCTCGCCCGCTTTTTCGGCGGTGAGTCGGGAGCCAAACGTCGCGAAGCGATGAAGAACCGGCTCTCCTCGATCAACGGCGACCATGCTGACTACGCGTCTAACGAAGACAACTCCAAATTTGGTGAGGAGTCAGCGGAATCTGAAGATCTTGACGCCCCAGAGCGTCACAAATAGCGTTTACCACCGCGGGGGTTGACCCAACCGCCCCTGCCTCGCCGATACCCTTGGCGCCGAGCGGATTGGTGGGGGTCGGAGTTTCGGTCTCGACCAATTCGAACATCGGCAGGCCGGTCGCGGAGGGCAGCAGGTAGTCGACGAATGTCGCGGTGATGAGGTTGCCGCTCTCGTCATAACGAACTGCTTCCCACAATGCTTGGCCGGCACCTTGTGCCAGGCCGCCATGCCGCTGGCCATCAGCGAGCATCGGGTTGATGATCACGCCGGCGTCGTCCACGGCAACCAATCGTTGCAGCACGACGGATCCCGTCTCACGATCGACTTCGACCAAAGCAAGGTGGGTTCCGAACGGGAAGTTCATGCCCTCCGACCGCAAACGCACTTCCTCTTCGAGGCCGGGCTCGTCGCCTTCAGGCACATTGCCCTCGTAAGCCGCAGCCGCAATCGCCTGCCAGGTGATCGACACGTCAGTTCCCCGCACCGTGGCTCGACCCGAGGCGAGTTCGACGTCTGAAGCGGCGGCTTCGAGCAGGTGACCGGCAATCCGTTGCGCCTTGGCCGCGACTTTGGACGCGGCGGCCTGCGCTGACGAACCACCCTGGGCGACCGAACGTGAGCCCGAGGTTCCATGGCCGGATGGCGCCGATGACGTGTCGCCCTGTTCGACCCGGACCATCGCCATAGGCAAACCGAGCCGGGATGCCACGATTTGGGCGAACGTGGTGCGGTGTCCCTGGCCTTGATCGAGAGTTTCGACCTGCACCGTCACTGAACCGTCGTTAGCGACGATGACCCGCGCCGCTCCCCAATCCTCGAACCCGCAGACCTCGACGTAGGAAGCGATCCCGATTCCAACCAGACGACCCTCACTCCGGGCTCTGGCTTGCTCTGCTCGCAACGATTCATAGTCACTTGTCTTGAGCAAAGCATCCAGGTTGGCCTCGTAGTTGCCGGTGTCATAGACATAGCCGCCGGCGCTCTTATACGGGAACTGTCCCGGCTGAATGAAATTCACCCGGCGGACCTCGGCCGGGTCCATCTCGAGCACCGACGCGAGATGATCGATTGCCCGCTCGAGGGTCAGGGTCGCCTCGGGTCTGCCTGCCCCGCGATAGATGCCGCGCGGGCTGCGATTGGTCCAGATCCCGCGCATGCGCCACGCATAGTTGGTGATGTCATAAGTGCCGGTGCCAATGCGCGGCGTGATCGTCATGAAGTCGACATATCGAGATCGACAGCCGAGGTCGACTAGCCAATCCACCGAGAATCCCTTGATGCGGCCGGACGGTTCGGCGACGAGGCGGTAGCGCGCCCGCATCGAGCGTCCGTGCCCGACAGTGAGGAGGTGTTCGCGCCGTCCTTCGACCCACTTCACCGCTCGTCCGAGTTGGCGGGACGCAAAAACTGTCAGCATCTCCTCCTCGGCCAGGTCGAACTTGGCCCCGAAAGCACCGCCAACAAAGCCGGTAACGACCCGCACCGCGTTGACCGGGAGTTCGAGACAGCGAGCGAGCTCCTCCTGGATGAGGTGGGGTGCCTGACTGTTCATATAGACGGTTAGGCGACCGTCATTCCACACCGAGAGCGCCACGCGCCCCTCCATCGGGGCCGGGGCGACCCGCGGGTGGTCGATCATTCCCTCGACCACCACTCCGGTGATGGCGGCCACCGCCTCCCAATCGCCCTTGGCGCGCTCGTAGGCGACGTTTGACTGCTGGTCCGGATGGATTGGCGGGGCATCGATGGCGGATTCGACATCGCCAACAATGTCGAGCGGGTCGTAGTCGACTTCGATCAGTTCGAGCGCATCGACGGCGGCCTGTGGAGACTCGGCCACGACGGCGGCGACCACATCTCCGGGCATCAAAACCCGATCCTGGGCGAGGGCGTAGCGGCGCGGCACGTTGCGTTTGGGATTGGGACTGGGCGGGACCTCGAGGCCGGCCACATCCTTCCCGGTGTAGACCGCCCACACTCCAGGGGCGCCGGCCGCCGCGTCCGTGCTGATCGAGGTAATCAAGCGCGTGCGGAAACGGAGACCGGAGGACGGCGAGATGAAGCGTGCCCGCGGGGGTGAGGTCGTCGGTGAAGATCGCACGGCCAGTGATGAGCGAGGGGTCTTCGGCACGCTGCACCGGGGCGCCGAGCATCGAGGGGACGAGATCAGTCACAGGTCGGAGGGTAAACGGACCGTTCTGTGGGCTGGTATCCGCGTTGGACACCGGCTGCGAACCCTGGGTTCGCAAAAGGGAGCTAACGGATGAGGTCGAGGACCGTTTCGCGGAAGTCGTTGGGTTGGAACGGCTTGGTGATGAAGGCATCGGCGCCGCCCTCATCGGCCCGGCGTCGAGACTCTTCCTCGGCGTGGGCGGTGAGGACGACAACCGGGAGCTGGCGAGTAGCGGGCTGGGATCGAATCACGTCGAGCACCTGCCAGCCGTCCATGCCGGGCAGACCGATGTCGAGCACGACCAGATCGGGCGATTCCGAGTTCACGGCCTCGAGACCGCCGGGACCGTCCTCCCGGGTGATGATCTCGACATCGCCGGCCCGAAGGCACACCTCGATAAGGCGTCGGATGACCGCTGAATCTTCAACTACGAGAATTCGGTGACCCACTTTCCCTTTGCCTCTTGGGCTGACTCGTGTACGGAGACTATCGGCCGATCCTGGCCGAGAGTTGAGTGGTCCCTTGGCGCGCTCCGGTGAGGTGGCCCGGGAGCGAAAGTTGCTCGACGAAATGCTCGAGCTGGCGCAGGGTCCGGACCTCATAAATGCCGTCACAGAACGCTCTCGTACTTGCCCATGACCGAGTCGCCGCTGTCCCAGTAGGACCTCGGCTCGGGGTTGAGCCAGTACATCGCTCGGGCCTGCTGACCTGATCTCGATCGAGGATTTCCGGCCTACCCGGCCGGTAGTTGTTGCGGGCGTCGCCGGTGACGATCACAGTCGTGCGGGGCGTGATCTCGCTGCCGTAGCGCTCCTGAAAGCGAGCGAACGAATTGCCGTAGTCGGAGTGACCGTCGAGCCACACCGCCTCGGCCTCGGTCGCGATCCGGCCCGATGGCATCGTCGAAGTCGACCCCGGGTCCGAAGTAGCGAGTGACTTCGTCGACCGTGTCGATGAATACGAAGCGTTCGCAGCTTCGAGAACTGGGTCGCCATCGCATAGGTGAACTGGAGAGTGAACCGGGCGAAGGTGGCCATCGAGCCGGAGATGTCGCACAGCAAGAAAACCTCGGGTCGATGCGGACGGGCCTTGCGGAACACCGGATCGATCGGCACGCCACCGGAGGCAAGGGACTTGCGAACGGTCCTGCGAAAGTCGAGCCGGCCGCTGCGCAAGCAGTCGCCGCCGTCGTGCCATGCGGGCGGCGAGCTTGCGAGTCAGCGGCTCGATCACATCCTCGATGTCGGTCGAGGTCGGCTCGGGTGGCGTGCATGAGATTGAGATCCTCGACCAGCGGCTGGCGCAGAGTTCGGGCCACCGACTGGCGACCGCGATCGGCCACCAGACGGCGCCGGATCTCGTCCTGGATCTCCTGGCGCAACCGGGCGATCATCGACTTCGACCTCTTCGCGCGCCAGCCGCTGTGTCGAGGGCATCGTCGGCGTCGACGTCGGCCAGCACCGCCTCGAGCAGCCGCTCCCGCAGCGCGTCGAGGTCGAGCCGGCGCAGCGTCCGGTAGAGGTAGTAGGTGCCGCCGACCGGACGGCCCGGTTCGATTCCCGCGAACTCCTCACCGCCCGCCGGGCCGCGGCCTCGAGGGCGCCGGCATCGCCACCCATGATCGACCGGAAGAGGGCCTCGACCAGAGCGTCGATATCCGCTTCGACTCCGGACCGACCGTCGACCGCCCTCGTTCGACGCGCCGTTCGTGGTCGGAGCCCGTCGCCGTTTGCTCGACCTTGCACCGGACGGTGGTGAGCGAAGAAGACCTCGAAGGCCACGTCGAAGGCCTGGTAGTGCCGGGCGTTCTTGACCAGGGTTGCTCCCAGCGCCGCCTTGAGAGCAGATCGCTCGCCGATGTCGATGTGCTTCACCGCCTCCATGGCGTCGATCGCTTCGACCATCGACACGGGGATTCCCGCGGCGCGCAGCTCACCGATGAAGTCGGTGAGCAGGTGATCACAGCGACAGCGGCGCTGACGGTGGCCGCCGAGTTCCTTCGCGGCCTTGTCGATGTCGGTCTGGTACTTCAGAAGCACGTGGAGCGTGTCGCCGACCACCTTCTCGTCGATGTGCTCGATCGAGAGAGCCAGCAGCGTGCGGGCCCAGTCGATCGTCTCCGAGACCGACGGCGCCTTCTTCAAGTCGAGGCCGCGGATCGAGCGCACCAGGCGGGCGATCTGGGTGGCCATGTGCTCGGTGATGCCCGGCACCCGGTGCAGCAGGATCTCCTTCTCCCGCTCGGTGCTCGGGATAGGAGATGTGGAGGAACAGACACCGTCGCTTCAAGGCCTCGGACAGCTCCCGGGTGTTGTTCGAAGTCAGGACGACGAGCGGCGTGGACGTAGCCAGCACAGTGCCGAGCTCGGGAATCGAGACCTGGAAGTCGGACAGAATCTCGAGCAGTAGCGCCTCGGTTTCGATCTCGACGCGGTCGACCTCGTCGATCAAGAGCACCACCGGGCGAGTCGGCTCGGATCGCTTCGAGCAGCGGCCGGGCAAGCAGGAAGTCCTCGGCGAAGATGTCGTCTTCGATCTCCGACCAGTCCTTGTCCGAATCGGCCTGGATCCGAAGCAACTGCTTCTTGTAGTTCCACTCGTAAAGCGCCTTGGCTTCGTCGAGACCTTCGTAACACTGGAGGCGGATCAAGCGGCGATCGGTGATCGACGCCAGCGCCTTGGCCAGCTCGGTCTTGCCGACCCCGGCCGGTCCTTCGACCAGGATGGGCTTTTGGAGCTTGTCGGCCAGGAACACCACCTGGGCGATCCGGTCGTCGGCGAGATAGCCGACGTCGGCCAGCGCGGTGCCGTGACGTCGGCCGGGGTTGGCCGAAGATTCGAATTGGCCAGGGTCATCGAGTTTGACCGCTGCCCTGCACCACCCAGCGTTCGCTGGTGAGCGCTTCGAGACCCATCGGTCCCCGCACGTGGAGCTTCTGGGTCGAGATCCCGATCTCGGCGCCGTAGCCAAACTCCTCGCCATCGGTGAACCGGGTCGCGGCGTTGACCATCACGACCGCCGCATCGGTCTCTTCGACGAACCGGTCCGCGTTGGCGAGGTCGCGAGTAACGATCGCTTCGGTGTGACCGCTGCCGAAGGTGCGCATGTGTTCGATGGCTTCGTCGAGGGAGTCGACCACTCGCACCGCCATGATCAGGTCGAGGTACTCCTGGGGCCAATCGCCGTCGGTGGCCGGCTTGGCGCTTTCGAGGATTCTGGCGGCACGGTCGTCCGCCCGCAGTTCGACTCCGGTGTTCGAGTTTCGGCCCAACTCTGGGCAGGAACTGCTCGGCGATCGCGGCGTGGACCAAGAGCTTCTCGGCCGAATTGCAGACTCCGGGCCGGGACACCTTCGAGTTCACGACGATCTCGGCCGCCATGTCGAGGTCGGCCGACTCGTCGACGTAAACATGGCAATTGCCGGCGCCATCGATCACATAGGGCACAGTGGCCTCGGCTTCGATGGCGGCGAGGAGTTTGGGACCGCCCCGGGGAACCAGGAGATCGATCCACTCGCGGGCCTGCATCAGTTGCCGGGCGCCTTCCCGGCTCGAATCGTCCATCACCTGGACTGCGTTGGGGTCGAGCCCCACTTCCTTCTGGGCGCTTTGCAGCAATTCGCCGATTGCGAGGTTGGAGCGGAGGGCGTAGCTCGACCCGCGGAGGATGACCGCGTTGCCGGCTTTGAGACAGAGGCCGGCGGCGTCGGCCGTCACATTGGGCCGCGCCTCATAGATCACGGCCACCACACCGAGAGGGGCACGGAATCGTGTCATCCGCAGCCCGTTGGGACGAACGAAGCCCGCCGTCACCTCCCCGATCGGGTCGGGAAGCGCCGCCACCTGTCGCAAGCCGCTGGCCATTCCCTCGATCCGCGCCGGGGTAAGTCGCAATCGATCGAGGAGAGCACCGCTTATCCCTTGCTGCTGGGCTTCGTCGAGATCGGGTCTGATTCCTGGCTTCGAGGTCACTGGCCTGCCTCGAGAATCATCTCGGCGGCGCGAATCAGGGCCGCGTTCTTCTGCGCGGTCGATGCTTGCCCTTGACGGCGTGCTGCCGAACGCGCCGCGGCGCCCAGAACCTCGATCATCGGTAAATCCTACTTTTGGCTCTACCGGAGAATGACGAGGTCGTCGCGGTGGATGGCTTCCCGGGAGCCCTTCTGGCCGATCAGACCGATCAGCTCGTCCGACTCGATTGCGGCGAGGCCCTTGCCGACGACGCGCCCATCCGGGCCGAGGACGTCGACGGCAGACTCAGCGCCGAAGCCGCCTTTGACCTCGGTTATCCCGACCGGAAGCAGCGAGCGGTCGTGCTCGACCAGAGCCGTGCACCGCTCCCTCGTCCACGACCAGCGAGCCGGCAGCCTCGAGGCCGAATGCGATCCAGAGTTTGCGCGCCGGCAGACGCTCGGCGCGAGGATCGATCCACGTCCCGATGGGTTCTCCGGCCAGCGCCTGTTTGATCAGGTCTGGGGTTTTGGCTGAAGCGATGATCGTTGGCACCCCGGAATGGGCGGCCATGCGAGCGGCGGCCACCTTCCCGGCGACGCCGCCCGAGCCCAACGGGCCGGAGCCGGAGAGGCCGTCGAGGACCTCGTCGAAGTAAGCGACCTCGGAAAGGAACTGACCATCAACCAGCCGGGGGTCGGCGGTATACAGGCCTTCGGTGTCGGTGAGGATCAGCATCAGCTCGGCGGTCACCAGATGCGAAGCGAGGGCAGCGAGTTTGTCGTTGTCACCCAGACGCAGTTCTTCGACGGTCACCGTGTCGTTTTCGTTGACGACCGGGACGATGCCGAGACCGAGCATGCGAGTCGAGAGCGGCGCGGGCGTTGAGGTATTGATCGCGATTGCCGAGGACGTCCCGGGTGAGCAGCACCTGCCCGGCAATGATCCCCTTAGCTTTGAAGCCGGCGGTGTAGCGCTCCATCAGAAAGCCCTGACCGACGGCCGCTGCTACCTGAAGGCCGGCCAGGTCGGCGGGCCGATTGCTGAGCTTCAGCGCAGGAAGCCCCGCCGCCACAGCTCCCGAGGTGACGAGAACCGTGGGGTGGCCGGCTTCCATCGCCTCGGCGACCATGTCGATCACTGAAGCGATGGCGGAGTCGTCCAGACCGCTCTCGCGTTCGGCCAGATTCGAACTCGTCAGACTCGACGAACCCACCTTGACCACCACCGGCGCCTTGGCTGCGATCGGATGTCTCATTCGTCTTCATCCTCAGGCACGGTGAACTCCAGCACCAATTCACCGATCCGCACCTCATCACCCGGTGAGGCGCCCGCCGAGAGCAGGGCCGCATCGACGCCAACCCGGGAGAGCCGCTCGGCTGCCAGACGGGCGGCATCGGGATTGTTGAGGTCGGCAAAAGCGACCGCCCGGTAGGCGGACATGCCCTCAACCCTCCACGCATCGCCTTCCCGTTCGACTCGCAGATCGGAAACCACCGGGCGATAAAGCACGAATCCCGGTCGATCGGGTGATGCTTTCACGGCCTGATCGACGAGGTCGGCGGTTGCATGGAGGAACTTCTCAACTCCGAGCCCGGTAACGACCGAGACGACCATCGCCTCGGGCACCAATTGCTGCGCAGACTTTGCCTCGGGCAAGTCACCTTTGCTGATGATGAGCAGGCGCGGGCGCAAAGCGAGCTCGGGGAGGAAGTCTTCCAACTCCTTGGCGAGGATCTCGAGTTGGCGATCGACCGGTTCGGGTTGCAGGGGCGAAGGATCGAGCACAAAAACCATGACCCGGGCGCGCTCGACATGACGGAGGAACTCATGACCCAGCCCTTTTCCCTTTGCCGCCCCTTCGATGAGACCGGGGATGTCGGCCATGATGAACTCCCGGTCATCGATCGCGACCATTCCGAGGTGGGGCTCCAAAGTGGTGAACGGGTAATCGCCTACTTTCGATTTCGACGCCGAGACCGACGAGATGATCGTCGACTTGCCTGCATTGGGGAACCCGATCAAGGCGGCATCGGCCAGGAGCTTGAGCTCGAGGACAAAAGGAGTTTCGACCCCATACTCACCCTGTTCGGCCACGCTCGGCGCCTTTAACCGGGGGGATACGAAGGCGGCATTCCCCCGGCCACCACGCCCTCCCTTGAGCACCGTCACTTGGTGACCGGGTTGGACCAGATCGGCGAGAACGGTTCCGCCGGGCTCTGAGACGATGGTGCCCAAAGGGACGGAAAGGACCAAGTCTTTGCCTTGTCGCCCGTGACGGAGGTCACCTTCCCCATGGGTGCCGTTCTCGGCCTTGTAGTGCGGATTGCGTTTGTAACGCAGAAGGGTGGAAACGGAAGGATCGGCTCGCAAAAGAACGTCGCCGCCCTTGCCGCCGTTACCGCCGTCCGGCCGCCCTTTCGGCTTGCCCTTGGTGCGGAGGAACGAAGCGACTCCCGCGCCGCCGTTACCCGCCCGGAGTCTGACGGTTACACGATCTACAAACACCAGAAATTTCAGATGTCAGACGTCAGATGTCAGATTCGGATCTGATGTCTCATATCTGATATCTGATGTCTCATTCCGGGACGACGCTGACCTGGCGGCGCAGGTTGCGGGTGCCGTACTTGACGGTCCCCGCGGTCAGAGCAAACAAAGTGTCGTCGTTGCCGCGACCAACGTTCTGGCCCGGGTGGATGCGAGTCCCCCGCTGACGGACGAGGACCGCTCCGGCGTTCACCGTCGTTCCGTCGAACACCTTCGGTCCGAGCCGCTGGGCATGCGAATCACGGCCGTTCTTCGAGGAACCGCCGGCCTTGGTCTTAGACATCTGCGTCTTCTTCCTTGCTCGTTGTCGTACGCTTCGAGGTCTTCTTGGTCTTGAGATCGATACCGGTCACCCGCAGCTGGGTGTACTTCTGACGATGACCCATGTGCCGGCGATAGCCCGACTTGTTCGAGTATTTGAAAATGTCGATCTTGTCGCCTTTGGTCTCGCCCAAAACCTCGGCAGAGACGGTCGCGTCGGCCAGCTGATCACGATCGGAGACCGCGTTGCCGTCGTCGTCGACGACGAGCAGTGGGACGAAGCTCATCGTGTCGCTGGGATCTTTGACGCGTTCGATTTCGATGACATCGCCAACTTGGACTTTGGATTGCTTGCCGCCGGCGCGGATGATGGCGTACATGGTCAAACCTCTGGGAAAGGGAATGGTCGAATTATATCTCGAAGTCGTCGTCATGGACCAGGGCTGAGACCACCGGAATCCCATGGGTCGCGGCCTCCTCGTGGAGGATGACGCCGCGGCCGCCACAAACGGTGCACGGCTCGGAGAAGCTCTCGATCAGACCTGCGGAAACGTTCTTGCGGGTCATCTCAACGAGACCGAGATGGGAGACATCGAACACCTGGGTCCGGGTCTTGTCCTTGGCCAGCGTTTCCCGGAGCTTGCGCAACACCTTTTGCTGATTTCCCTCGATCTCCATGTCAATGAAATCGATGACGATGATCCCTCCGATATCGCGGAGCCGGAGCTGGCGCCCGATCTCCTCGGCGGCTTCGAGATTGTTCTGCAGCACCGTCTCCTCGAGGCTCGACGAGCCGACGAAACGGCCGGTGTTGACGTCGATCACAGTCAGCGCTTCGGTGCGATCGATAACCAGATGGCCGCCGCTCGGCAAATAGACCTTGCGGTCGAGGGCCTTGCGGAGCTGATCCTCGACGTGGTATCGCTCAAAGAGACTCATTTCCTCGTCGTAAAGCGAAACCTTGGAGACCAGGTCGGGTGCCGTGGCGCGGAGGTAGTTGCAGACTTGCTCATAGGCACCAGGGCTCGTCGATCAGGAGCCGCCGGAAATCGGCCGTGAAATGTTCGCGGATCACTTTGGTGAGGAGATCGGGCTCCTCGTGGACTAGCCGGGGGGCATCGCCGCCGGTGGCGACCTCTTCGATCTCACTCCAGGCTTTCACCAGTCGATCGATGTCGGACGCGATCTCCTCCGCCGAAGCATGAAGCGCAGCCGTGCGGACAATGACGCCGAAGCCGTCCGGTTTGACTATGTCGAGCACCTCGCGGAGACGGTTGCGCTCGGGGTCGGGGAGACGGCGGGAGATCCCCTGGCTGTCGGAGTTGGGAACGAGGACGAGGTAGCGACCGGCCAATGAAGGCATTCCGGTGAGGCGGGCTCCCTTGGCCCCCATCGCGTCTTTCGCCACTTGCACCAGCACTTCCTCCCCCTCGGCAAGTGCCTCTTCGATCCGTGCCTGGCGGCCGTTACGACGCGCCGACGTGACTCTTGACGTCGCCGGCGTAGATGACACCGTTCTTGTTGGAACCGAAATCAACGAAGGCCGCTTCCATTCCGGGGAGAACATTGCGCACCTTGCCGAGGTAGATGTTGCCGACGAGAGACGATCGGTCCTGACCGGCCACGTAGTGCTCGACGAGCACCGGGCCCTCGAACACGACCACCTGGGTCTGGTGGGGAAGCACCCGGACGAGCATCTGCTTGCGCCCGGATTCGGGGGCAACAATGATTTCCTCTTCGACTCGGCGCCGGGGAACGGCCTGTGACCTGGATTCCCGCACCGGCTTGGCGGGCCCCCTAGATGAGACAGCGTTGCGATCGTTCTTCCGATTGTGAGCCGGGGCTTTGGCTTCGGTTACTCGCCGAACCTCGACCTTCTGACCGCCGAAGATGAACGACTTACGTTCTTCGGTAACCCCCTCGGCTCCACGCCTGAGGACTTCGGCTTCTTTCTTGCGAAACCATCCCATCGAGCAAAGCTCCTGACTTAATAGCTGGAGTTCCCCGCAGCGCGGCCTGGCGATGAGATGAAGCGAAACTGATTGACCTGGTCATAAAAAGCAGTTGCGTCACAAGGCCGGGTTCTGGGAACAAAGACCGCCACTCAGAGTGAGCGACTTTCCGAATCTTAGCAGCGGCCCATCCCTTGTCTTCGGGTCTTCCGGGCTTCGGGTCTTTATGAAAGAGCCAGCGCCGGCTGCTCGGCTTCATCCAGCGAGTAGCAGGCGCGGCAGCGGGCTTCGTACGCGCCCTGGGCGCCGAGGACGACCAGCCCTTCGGAGCGCACAATGCGCTGGGTGAAGAGCCCGGGACCTCCGCACGCATGGCAGACGGCCAGCATCTTCGTGACGAATTCGGCCCGACCGGCAAGGGTCGGAATCGGCTCGAATGGTCGGCGGAGGTAGTCGGTGTCGAGGCCGGCGACGATGACCTGCTTGCCAGTTGCAGCCAAATGCTCTGCCACCTCGACCAAGCCTTCATCGAAGAATTGCGCTTCGTCGATGCCAACGACAACAGTCGCATCGGTGACGGCACGCAGCAACTCGGTTGAGTCTGAAACCGGAGAAGCGTCGACGGTGAGCGATGAGTGCGACACCACCTTTGATTCTGCATAACGGGTGTCGAGCGCGGGTTTGAAGGTTTGAACTGGAAGACGGGCGATCTTGCTCCGGGTGACGCGCCGGATGAGCTCTTCGCTCTTGCCCGAGAACATCGGGCCGCAAATGACTTCGATCCAACCCGACGACGGCCGGAACACTCCTAACCGACCTCGCCAGGCACAGGCGAGCGACGAAGCCAGATCGAGTTGGCGACGCCCACGCATATCGCAAAGTTGAGAAACGAAGATCCGCCCGCGCTCATGAAAGGCAGCGGGAGTCCAGTGACCGGCATGATTCCGATTGTCATCCCGATGTTGACGAAGACATGAAACACGAAGATGGCCGCGATGCCGAGCGCGACCAGGGCTCCGAAACGATCACGGGCCGTGGCGGAAATGGCGAGCAGCCTCCACACCAGGACCAGGAATGCGGCGATGACCAGAATCCCGCCGACAAACCCGAGCTGCTCACCGACGGCGGTGAAGATGAAGTCGGTCCCCTGCTCGGGCACGTATTGGAAGTTGGTCTGCTCTCCCCGGAATAGACCCTTGCCGGTGAGCTGTCCCGACCCCACCGCGAGGATGCTTTGGCGGAGGTTCCAGCCGATGCCGGTGGGGTCGCGAGTGGGGTCCAACAGCACGCGGATCCGGTCGAGTTGATACTCCTGGAAGAGACCGAGTTGGATGACCGCCAGAGTCAACCCAACTCCAGCACCTGACAGCACCAGCGCTTGCCGCGCCGAAATGCCCGCCCCGAAAAGCATGACGATGAGGATGAAGGCGAAGACAAGCATCGTGCCCAGATCAGGCTGAAGAAAGATCAGCGTCGCGGGGATCACCATGACCGCCAGAGCCTGCACAATCTTCGTCCACGGCAGCCTCGGCGTCGGCCGCGCCAGCACAGTTGCGAGAACCAGTACGCAGGCCGTCTTGGAAAACTCCGACGGCTGCAACTGGAACGCCCCGAGATCGAACCAGCGCTGCGCTCCTTTGATTGGCGGGAACAGGAAGACGAGCCCGAGCAGCCACGATCGTCAATCCATAGACGATGTGAGCCAGGTGCCGGTACTCGCGATAGTCGACGAAGGAAAAGAGCCCGGCGAGGAGCATGCCGGCGGCGACGAAGATCATCTGGCGCTCCATCGAAAACGAGGCGGGAAGGTCGTTGCGCTCGAGCCCGACCCTCGTTGCCGAGTAAATCATCAGCAAACCGAGCAGTGCCAGGGCAACACTCGTGATCAGCAAGATGCGGTCCGAAGAGTTGCGCGGCCGATCGGAGATCGCCGGGGGTGCGTCGGGGCGGGCGAGCAACGTCATCAGTCGGCGGCCGCCCCTTCGACGATCGGCGTCGGATTCTCGCCCATCAGGTACTGCATGATGTGGCGCGCCACTGGCGCCGCCACCCGTCCGCCGCTGCCGCCTTCTTCAATGATCACCACCACCACCCACCGTGGACCGTCGAGGGGTCCGACTCCGACAAACCAGGCGTGGTTGTCGTTATTGGCGATCGTCTGTCCGGTGCCGGTCTTGCCACCGACCCGGTCG
The DNA here is from genome assembly GCA_963840175.1 of uncultured Acidimicrobiia bacterium. Classification (GTDB taxonomy): domain Bacteria; phylum Actinomycetota; class Acidimicrobiia; order Spongiisociales; family ZC4RG35; genus JACCTH01. The sequence continues at coordinate 105,307 of CAWIXU010000006.1, read as the reverse complement.
AGAGAAGAGCCGAAGTCACGAAAGGCGGTCGAGGCGGTGCCGCTCGTGACAACCCGGTTCATGTCGGTCAACAGCGTGCTCACCGTGTCGGGACTGATGTCGATCTGCTCGGCCAGCCCGGTATCGGCTTCGTAAACCACCGTCCCGTCACGCGCCACGGCCTGGGCCACCACATGCGGTTGATAGACCTGCCCGCCGCTGGCGAGGACCGCATAAGCCTGCGCGACCTGCAACGGAGTCGAGGTGAGTTCCCCTTGACCGATGGCCAGGTTCATCAGGTCGCCCCCGAGGAACGGACCTTCCGCCAATTCGAGCCGGGTGGGCTCGAGTCGAGCCGGCGCGTCCGGATTCTCGAGCTGGAATTCCTTCCACTGGTCGAAGAGCGCCCGGTCCGGAACGATGCCACTCGCCTCACCGGTGAGGTCGATTCCGGTCGGCTCGCCAAAACCAACTGCCCGGGCCCACTCCTGGATGATGCTCTCGTTGTTCGAGAGCTTGTACTCGCGCCAGGTGCCGAGGGCGATCGACCAGAAATAGATGTTGCAGGACTGCTCGAAAGCTTCGTGCAGGTTGAGCCACCCCTTATCGCCGGTGTACCAGTCATGAAAGATCTGCTGGCTGCCCTCTTCGAACCCTGGCAGACGCAACGTGCCGTTGCAATGGACCAGACCGTTCGGGGCATCGATCCCGGGAAGGTCGGCCGGCAACGGCAGATTCTCCTCACGCGCCGCGACGTAGGTGATGGCCTTGAAGGTAGAAGCCGGGGGATACAGACCCGAAACCGCCAGGTTGTTGAACGCTTTGGAGTCGTTGAGGGCGGAGAAGGTGCTGGTGTCGACCCCGCCGACGAACAACGAAGGGTCGAAATCGGGATAGGAAGCGAGGGCGAGAATCTCCCCGTTGGTCATGTCGTAAACGAGGGTCGCGCCTCGCGTCGCGTTGTGATTGACCTCGAGCCCCGCGGCGCGGTCTTCGTCTTTCACCTCGTTGGCCAGGAACAGTCCGCTCTCCAACGCCCGTTCGACCACCTCTTGCAAATTCAGGTCGAGGGTCAGGTAGAGGCTCGCCCCCTGGATCGGGTCGACCGGCTCCGCTTCGTCGATCACCTCGGACTGGCGGTTGAGCCGCAACTGCGGAGTAGCCGGCGGTCCCCTGCAAGATTTGGTCGTAAACCCGCTCGACTCCGAGCTTGCCGATGCGAGCGTTGAGGTCGAGCTCGGGTCGCTCCTCGAGATCGGCCTGATCGGGCAGGCCAAGGTGGCCGATGACGTGCGCAGCGGTCGGCCCGGTGAGGTAGACCCGCTGGGGGAGTTTCTCGATCCTGACGCCGGGTAGAAGCGACAGCTGTTCGTTGATCCGGTAGGCGGTGTCAGTCGACACCTCGGTCAACGGGAAACGTCCGTTGAGACCGGCCGCCTCGTAGGCGGCGTCGATGTCGATCGCGGGGATGCCCAGTAACCCGGACAGCCTCTGGATGAGGTCGTCCTTCTGCGCCGGATCGATAAACCGCCGGTCGATGACGAGTTGAGGTGCCAACCGGCTGGTAACCACCAAAGTCCCGTTTCGATCGAAGATGTCGCCGCGGGCCGGTTCGCTTCTGACCTGCACCCAGGTCTGCTCTTCGACGATCTCCGCGCTTTGCGCGCCCTCCGCCACCTGCACGAACCAGAGCCGGATCCCGACGACCCCGAACATGGCCAGGAAAACAGCGGCGACGATGGTCAGTCGAGCGCTGAACTTCCAGCAACTTCATCAAATGGCTCATAGTGAACCCCGGCTTTTTTGCAGCAACCGGGTGACCGGGACGGCGAGGAGGGCGCCGAAAACGAGATTGGAAAGGGGAACCTGCAGCAGCCGGCGCGTCACCTGCGTGCCGAGCTCATCTGATTGACCGAATGTGATCCCCACCACCAGTAGCACCACCACTGAGATCAAAGTCAAAACTCCTACCCACACACCGACTGCCAGAAAGCCCGATTCTGCGGATCTTTTCGACCGGATGGCCAGATATGCAACCACCGTATAGGTGAGCGAGCGTAACCCCAAGACCGAGCTGGCGAGGGAGACGTCGACTAGCGCCCCGGCCAGGAACCCGAGCAAGAGCTCAGCCGTGGAGGCCAGAGTGAGCGCGGCCAGGCAAACCACCAGCACCACCAGATCGGGGGTCACCCAGTCGAAACGCCGGAACAAGTGTGGCCTGGATCACCAGTCCGACCAGAGCCAAGAGGAGGGCGACGAGCCCGGGGCGGAGCTCCCTCATCCCGACGTGGTGGTTGTGACCGGCTGAGTGGTCGTAGGGACAGTGGTGGTGACGACTCCCGGCTCCGGCGGCCAGGTGACGACCACAACCACCCGCAGCGCATCGGGGTTGGCGAAGAGCCGGACCGACGCCGACACCAACGTCCCTTCGAGCTCGGCGTCCTCGGTGACCTCTCCGACCGGGAGCCCCTGGGGGAACGTGATCGAAACCGAACTGGTCACCACCAGGTCGCCCGCCACCAGCGGTTCGGTGGCGTCGAAGACCTCGAGATCCATGAGTTCGGACCCAAAACGAGAAGACAGAGTCCCCACCTGCCCGTTCGACCAAGACTGTCAGCGCTTCCCGGTCCTGGGTGATCGGGACGACCGTCGCATGGGACGGTGCCGTCTCGATCACCTTGCCGACGACGTAGCCGAACGGATCGATCACTGGATGGCCCAGCGAAACACCTTCGTCGCTTCCCTTGTCGATGATGAAGCTCGCGCCGAATCGGGTCCGGCCGGCCGATGACGTTGGCCGGCTACCTGCGCGGTCTCCGAATCGAGAATCTCGAGGTTGTTGAGCTGCTCGAGCACGGCCAGTCGGGCCGCCGTGTCCGCGCTCCCGGCGAGGTCGGCTTGCAGGCGGGCGACCTCCTGGCGGAGGGCCTGATTCTCGGACCGGAGGGTGGCGAGGTCGGCCAGGGTGTCGCCGAGGTCGGCTACCGGATCGATCACGATGGCCGCAAGGTTCTGGAGCGGCGCCAGCAGTCCCAGAGCGCCGCTGCGGACTGTTCCTCCCAATCCCCGGTTTGCCACCCGTACATCGACGGTCATCATCAGAAACGCGAGCACGACCAGGGTGATGAAGGTGGGCAGGGTTCGATCGCGCGTCGTCACGATCGATCAGGTTGCCATCAGCGAGGTGCCGGGACGTGCCGGCAGGTTCGAGCTTGAAGGCATTCTTACGGGCGGGCCGACGAGGAGAGCAGAGTCTCGAACTCTTCGAGGCACTTGCCGGAGCCGTGGCAACCGATTGCAGCGGTCGCCTGGCCGTCACTATCGGCATCCCGGTCTCGTGGGCCAGCCGCTCATCGAGCCCGACCAGCAGCGCTCCGCCGCCGGTGAGGACGATGCCCGCGCAACATGATGTCGGCGGCCAATTCTGGCGGGGTCTTGTCGAGAGTGAACTTGACCGCATCGACGATTGCCTGCGTTGGCTCGTCGATGGCCTCTCGAATCTCTGAGCTCGACAGCAGGATGGTCTTCGGAAGACCGGTGACGAGGTCGCGCCCGCGCACCTCGGCGGACGGCTCGTCGGCGTATGGCCAGGCGGAACCGATTGCCATCTTCACTTGTTCGGCGGTTCGCTCACCGAGAAGCACGTTGTATTCCTTCTTGACCCATTCGATGACCGCCTCATCGAGTTCGTCGCCGCCTGTCCGGATCGAACGACTAACGACGATTCCACCCAGCGAGATCACCGCGACTTCGGTAGTGCCGCCGCCCATGTCGACGACCATCGAGCCCGACGGCTCGCCGATCGGTAGTCCACATCCGATGGCGGCCGCCATCGGCTCCTCGATCGTGTAGGCCTTGCCGCGCTCCGGCGTGATAGGCGGCTTCCTCGACCGCGCGTCGTTCGACGGGGGTGATGCCCGAGGGGACGGCGACAACGATGCGGGGGCGAGCCCAACGGCGACGATGCACCTTCTGGATGAAGTAGCGGAGCATCTTCTCGGTGATATCGAAATCGGCGATGACGCCGTCTCGCAGGGGCCGGATGGCGCGGATGTAGGCCGGCGTGCGCCCGATCATCCGCTTGGCTTCCATGCCCACAGCCAGGGCCCGTCCGTTCTGCACGTTGATCGCCACCACCGATGGCTCGTTGAGCACGATTCCCTGGCCGCGCACAAACACCAGCGTGTTAGCTGTTCCGAGGTCGATGGCCATGTCTTGGCCAGCGAAAGAGAAGAGATTTTCGGCCATAGCAGAATCCAAGAGCCGCGAAAAGGACCTTCGAAGTGTAGGGCTGCGTCCGGCCCTCTGCCAGAGGGGAACCTAGGGGTCAGGGGTCAGAGATCAGGGGTCAGTCGGGAAGAAGAGGCCGAGCTCCCGCTCGGCGGATTCGGGGCTGTCGGAGCCGTGGACGATGTTCTGGGTCACGGCTAAGCCGAGGTCACCACGGATGGTCCCCGGATCGGCCTTCTTGGGGTCGGTCGCACCCATCAAGGTGCGCGCCACCGACACGGCCTCCTCTCCCGCCCACTCCATGGCCACGACCGGGCCGCTGAGAATGAAATCGAGCAGTTCCGGGAAAAAGGCCTTGTCGACGTGCTCGGCGTAGTGGCGGCGAGCCAGAGCTTCATCGATGGTCAGCATCCGAATTTGCCTGAGCCGCAAACCCTTGCGCTCGAAGCGAGCGATTACATCGCCAACCAGACCTCGTTGCACCCCATCGGGTTTCACCATGATGAATGTTCGCTCCATGGTCCCGACGCTACCGCTCGTTGGCCTGCGGCTGCGAGCCACTGTTGACGAGAGTGCGAATCGCTCCCACGAGGTAGAGCGAACCAGTGGCAATCACTCCCCCGTCCCGTCCCGCTGTCGCCCGGGCGAGTTCGAGGGCGGCGGCCGGGTCATCCTCGGCGCGGACATCGATTGACAGAACCTTGGCGACCTCTTCTTTCAGCGCGTCTGCTGAGAGCGCCCTCTCGGCGCCGGTGCTGGTGGTGACCGCCGCCACGACTTTGCCCTGAAGATGGCTGAGCATCGCCCCCACATCCTTGTCTTTCATGGCCCCGATGAGCAACACCCAACGCCTCGAGTCGAACGACTCGCTCAGGGCACGCGCCAATGCTTCGAATCCCTGCGGATTGTGGGCCCCATCGATAACCAACAGCGGCTGCGAACCGACCGGCTCTAAGCGTCCGGGGGATCTCACCGCGGCGATCTCCGTTCTCAGAGACTCTTCGTCCAACGGCTTGCCGAGGAGCGTTTCGGCGGCCGCGATTGCGACGGCCAGATTGACCGTCTGATGCCGACCAAGAAGAGGGAGAAAAATGTCGTCGTACTCCGCCTCGATCCCGGCGATCGAACAAAGCCAGCCACCGACCGCCGGAGTCGCGGCTTCGAGGTGGAAGTCACGCTGATAGGCGAGGTGGCGCACGTTTCGATCGGCGACCACTCCGTCCACAACGCTTTGCGACTCAGCAGGGAGGGGGCCGGTGACCAGCTTGGTTCCCTCTTTCACGATTCCCAGCTTCTCCGCGGTGATCTGCTCGATGGTGTCGCCGAGGAACTCCATGTGGTCCAAGCCAATAGATGTCACCACCGCAACGTCGCTCTGCACCACGTTGGTGGCATCGAGCCTTCCCCCCAAACCCACTTCAACCACAGCCACGTTGGCCGCGATCTCGGCGAACCAGGCGAAAGCCATCGCCGCGGTTAGCTCGAAGTAAGTGAGTTTGTCACCGCCACGAGCTTCGAAAATGTCAGCAAACGAGGCGACGTCGCTCACCGCTTGGGCAAACTGCGCCTGGGTGGCATGTCGCCCACCAACTCCGATCCGTTCCTCGACACGCTCGAGATGGGGTGAGGTGAAGTATCCCGCGGTGAGGTCATGGGCGGCCAGGATCATCGTGAGGATTCGGGCCGTCGAGGTCTTGCCATTGGTGCCCGGCGATGTGGACGATCGGATATCCCGTTTCCGGGTTGCCCATCAGATCGAGCGAGTCCCTGGATTCGATCGAGACCGGGCTTCATTCCATGGCCGATGTGCGCGTCTAGATATTCGACCGCCTCCAGATAATTCATGCTCGCCAAGACCCCGGATTATTGCCAAAAGGAAGTATGACCAAAAGTGAGAGGGCCCCGGAGGGCCCTCTCGTTGCAAGCCGGTAGATCGGAGCGCTAACTCCAGGATCTAGCCGGATCCTTTTCCTCACTGCGACGTGACACCGCCAGCAGCAGCAACCCCATCGCTGCCAATCCGGCTGCGACTACTGCCATCGAGGTGGTCGAGATTCCGGTGAACGGCAAAGTGGCTTGCGTCACCTGTGCGGCAACCGGGGCCGACACCTGGATCCCGGCGACACCCACACCCGCAGTTGTCGAGGTGGTGGGAGCAGCTGTGGTCGTCGGTGCTTCAGTGGTCGTCGTGGTGGGCGTCCCCCCCGTAGTCGTGGTGACCTGCCCGGTAGTCGTAGTAGTCGGCGCAGCGGTCGTAGTAGTCGACTGCTGAACCGTGGTCGTAGTAGTAGGCGCAGCCGTCGTAGTAGTCGTCGGCGGCAGCCGTGGTCGTGGTGACCTGAGCCGTGGTCGTAGTGGTCGGCGCAGCGGTCGTGGTCGTCTGCTGAACCGTGGTCGTAGTCGTCGGCGCAGCCGTCGTAGTAGTCGTCGGCGGCAGCCGTGGTCGTGGTGGTCGGAGGAGCCGTGGTGGTAGTCGTCGGCGGGTTGCAGGCCTGCCAAGAACCACTCCATGACTTCGACCAACCCTTCGAACCGGTTGGGTCATCCCAAGCGATCACCACTACCGAATAGGTGTGGTTGGCGCTCGAGCTCCAGGGATAGACCTCGTGGTGACTCGTGCCGAAGTCGGAGAGATTCTCCACAACCACTCCGTCAATCGTCACCTTGAGACTGTTGTCGTGACTGCCGTTGTAGTACGTCAGATTTACCGTCAGGCTGACGCAGCTCGGAGAAACCGAAGCCGTGTGAGCCAGTGCAGGAAGTGCAACGATCGAGACGAGGGAAACGAGCAGAAGCAGAGCCCCTGCCACCCCAGTCAGTCGCCGCCTTGCCAGCGTTTCCATTACTTGCCTCCCGTTCGCTTGCCTTGCACGCGAAGCAGGCCGGTCGCACCACTGGCTCCTCTCATCCCAGGTGCCCGAACACGGGATGAGGATCAACGCCTCCCTATCGCCCCGCCACAGATAGTGGCTGTCTGTCACTCACGGTAGCCGTTGGTCCACATCCGCCTAGGCATGAGATACGAGTGCCTGCCCTGACTAGTTACCCAAAGCACTTCTCCCAATGGGGAGATACAAAGAAGAAGAGGTGGGGCCCTAAGGCCCCACCTCGTCGCACGCCGTTAGATCGAACGGTTAGTTCCAGGACCTAGCCAAATGTTTTCCGTCAGCTTTGCGTGTAGCCGCCAGGAGCAGCAACCCCATCGCTGCCAATCCGGCTGCGACTACTGCCATCGAGGTGGTCGAGATTCCAGTGAACGGCAAAGTGGCTTGCGTCACCTGTGCGGCAACCGGGGCCGACACCTGGATCCCGGCGACACCCACACCCGCAGTTGTCGAGGTGGTGGGAGCAGCAGTGGTCGTCGGTGCTTCAGTGGTCGTCGTGGTGGGCGTCCCGCCCGTAGTCGTGGTGAACGGACCAGTAGTCGTGGTAGTCGGCGCAGCGGTCGTAGTAGTCGACTGCTGAACCGTGGTCGTAGTAGTAGGCGCAGCCGTCGTAGTAGTCGACTGCTGAACCGTGGTCGTAGTAGTAGGCGCAGCCGTCGTGGTAGTCGACTGCTGAACCGTGGTCGTAGTAGTAGGCGCAGCCGTCGTAGTAGTCGTCGGCGGAGCCGTGGTCGTCGTGACTTGACCGGTCGTCGTGGTCGTCGGTGCAGCCGTGGTCGTGGTGGTCAGGGTCACGTCACGAATCCCCCAGTGCGAGAGCCCACATTGGTTCTGGACCTGTCCACAGTTGGCCGGCGGCCAATATGGCCCGGACATGCCGCTCGGAACGTCGTACACCAGGTAACCCGAACCGCCTTTCACGCAAAGTTTGAGGGCGTAGCCGGCGTTCAGATTGGCCGAAACCGACCCGTTCCCGTTGTTTGTGATGGTGCCCCAAGGACCGCTCGCCACGCTCTGAGCCCAGCCGTTCTGCTCGTTGCAGTTGCCATCGACGAACGTGCCTGCGGCTGAGGCGGGACCTGCGATCACAAGGAGAAGTGCAGATATCAGCAAAAGCACTCCCACAAGCCCCAATCCGCGCCTTCGCGCCAGTGTTTCCATTCTCTTCCTCCCGAATCGCTTTGGTCTCATGCGAAACAGGCCGGTCGCACCACTGGCTTCTCTCATCCCAGGTGCCCGAACACGGGATGAGGATCAACGCCTCCCTAATCGCCCCGCCACTAGCAGTGGCTCCTGCCACTCAAAGTAGTCGCGAAGCCAACCCTGCCTAGGCACCTAGAAACTTCAGCCTCTCCTGACTAGTCACGCCCGAAGACAGGGAGACCGGAAGACCGGATTCCATCTTCGGGTCTTCGGGTCTTCGGGTCTTTTGTCTTGGTTCGCCTAAGGAGCAGAAAAGGGAAGAGCCCCTTTCGGGGCCCTTCCCTTGCAAGCGGTTAGATCGAAACGATTAGTTCCAGGACCTAACCGGAGTCTTCTCTTCAGCTTTGCGAGAGGCTGCGAGCGCAAGTGCGCCCAAGGCTGCCAGTACTACTGCGGCTGCGATGAATGAGGTTGCGGCCAGGCCGGTGAAAGGCAAGCTGGAGGCGGCGACCTGAGCGACAACTGGCGCCGAGACTTGGATTCCCTCTACCGCCACTGTGTCAGGACCACTCGATGAGGTCGATCCGTTTGAGGAACCTCCCGACGTGCTGGTGGTGCCCCCACCGCCTGTGCTAGTCGTGCCACCACCGCCACCCGTCGTGGTTGTACCACCAGTCCCACCGGTGGTAGTGGTCTGACCCGGGTAGTTGTCGTCGATGCCTGCGTCGTCGTGGTTTGACCCACAGTCGTCGTGGTTGGCGCCAACGTTGTCGTCGGAGCCGCCGTCGTGCTCGTCGTCGTTGATCCAGACCACGTTGACGTCGTCGTGGGATCCGTCGATGTAGTCGTGCTCGGCGTCGTGGTCGTGGTCGTCGCCATACTCGAGGTCGTTGAATTAGTTGATGTGGTGGTTGAGTCGGTGCTCGATGTCGTTGGCATCGTGGTCGTGCTCGCCGTCGAATCTGATGTGCTCGTAGTACTAGTCGTAGTCGTCGATTCGGTAGCAGCTGCCGGACCGGCTAGCACTGTCAGCAGTGAAGCCAGAAGCAGCAGTACCCCAACGACCCCCAGGCTGCGTCGTCGCGCCAGCGTTTCCATTGAACTTCCTCCCATATTTGCCCTAACGCCACTCGGGGTGGCGGCCCGTCACCGACTGTAGTCGGATCGACCCCGTCCTCCACGCATTAACGACGTGTCTCGTTGGAACGTTCCCATGTCGAAATAAGAAGTGGGCCCCGAAGGGCCCATCTTCTTGCAAGCGGTTAGATCGGAACGTTTAGTTCCAGGACCTAGCCGAATCTTTCTCGTCGGTGTTGCGTGTTGCCGCCAACAGCAAGACGCCTAGGGCAGCGAGGCTCGCAGCCACGGTTGCGACGGCGCTTGTGGGTAAACCGGTGAACGGCAACGTGGCCTCCGTTACCTGAGCCACGACGGGAGCCGTCACCAGGATCCCACTCACCACTGGCGTGTCAGCCGTTGTACTGCTCGACGAAGACGTGCCTCCGGTCGTGACAACGGTCGTCGGTGTCTGACCGGTTGGAGTGCCGCCCGTGGTCGACGAACCGACCGTCGTGGTCGGACCCACCACCGTCGTCGTCGGACCAACCACCGTCGTCGTCGGAGCAATTGTTGTGGTTGTTGGGCCAACCACTGTCGTCGTCGGATTCACCACCGTGGTCGTCGGAGCAATTGTTGTGGTGGTCGGACCCGTCGTGGTCGTGGTGGTCGTCGTGGGTCCCGGGCACGCCGATTGCATACCCGTCTCGGTGAACGTCCAGCCGTTAGTCCCGTTGGGGTCGTCGTGGGCCGTCACCGCCACCGTATAGCTGTGAGAAGCCGTTGACGGCCAGGGAAAGTCGGCCGAGTAGCTGGTACCGAAGTTGAGGTTTTGACCCACCTGCGTGCCATCGATCGAGACCGTAACGCCGTTGGCTCCCCCCGATTGGTAAGCGGTCAAATCAACATGCAGACCACTGCAGTCGTGCGTGATCGTTGCATTGTGTGCCATAGCTGGCAGCGCGACCATTGGATATAAGGGAAATCAACAGAGCAAAGGCCGCTGCCCCCGCCAACCGGCGATTCCCCACTCTTTGAATTTTCATAGCCTCCCTCGCTGTATGCGCGAAAGGGCCGGTCGCACCACTGGCTCCCCTCGTCCCAGGTGCCCGCATCTCGGGAGGAGGTTCGTTGCCGCCCATCGCCCTGCCACTTTCCGTGGCGACTATCACTGACTGTTAGTTGGAGTCCAACCTTTGCAGTCTGGCTTCCGACAGCAAATTACAACCGTGTCGGCGTCGTTGTCCAACCACGCACGCCGCCTTCTCTGCGTTATAACACGGTGACTTTAGGCGGAACGTTCCCGCGGCACCTCGGGATGTGGCACCAGAGTTGGATTGGTTTTGTTGCGGACCGCCTCTGCATCCACCACCACCCGTCCAATGTCGCTCCGCGACGGCATGTCGAACATGGTGTTGAGCAAGATCTCCTCGAGAATCGCCCGCAATCCGCGGGCGCCGGTTCCTCTCTTTATGGCGAGATTGGCGATCTCACCCAATGCGTCATCTTCGAACTCGAGGGTGACGCCATCCATCTCCAGCATCCGGGCGTATTGCTTGGTCAGCGCGTTCTTCGGCTCGGTCAGAATTTCGCTCAGCTGTTGCCGGTCGAGATCCTCGACGGTGGCCACCACGGGCAGGCGCCCGATGAATTCAGGTATGAGACCGAACTTGATGAGGTCTTCGGGCATCACCTGGGCGAGGAGTTCCGCGGGACGCTTCTCGGAGCGAGAACGCAGCTCGGCTCCAAAGCCAACCTGCTTTTTCCCCACCCGAGAGGACACGATGTCCTCGAGACCGGCAAAGGCGCCACCGCAGATGAACAGCACGTTCGACGTGTCGATCTGAATGAACTCCTGGTGGGGGTGTTTGCGGCCTCCCTGCGGCGGGACCGAAGCGACAGTGCCTTCGAGAATCTTCAGTAGAGCTTGCTGGACCCCCTCACCCGAGACGTCGCGGGTGATCGAAGGATTCTCGGCCTTGCGAGCAATCTTGTCGATCTCGTCGATGTAGATGATTCCCTGCTCGGCTCGCTTCACATCGAAGTCCGCTGCCTGAATCAGCTTGAGGAGAATGTTCTCGACGTCTTCGCCGACATAGCCGGCTTCGGTGAGAGCGGTGGCATCGGCGATGGCGAAGGGGACGTTGAGCTGTCGGGCAAGCGTTTGAGCGAGAAGAGTCTTGCCGCACCCGGTCGGACCGATCAACAGGATGTTCGACTTCTGCAACTCAACGTCGTCGCGCCGGTGCTCGCCGGAACGGATCCGCTTGTAATGGTTATAGACCGCGACCGCGAGCTTGCGCTTGGCAGGATCCTGGCCGACTACGTAGTCGTCGAGATATGCCGAAATCTCGACCGGCTTGGGCAGTTCGGTGAAGCTGACTTCGGGTGTCGAGGAGAACTCCTCCTCGATGATCTCGTTGCACAAGTCGATGCACTCGTCGCAGATGTAGACCCCTGGCCCGGCAATCAACTTCTTGACCTGCTTTTGCGATTTGCCGCAAAAGCTGCACTTCAATAGGTCGACTCCGTCACCGAATTTCGCCATTTAGCTGGATCCTCCTCAGGTGGAGGCTACCGCAGAGAGTTCTCGACGAGAGAGAATTGAATCGACCACCCCATAGGTGACTGCGTCGTCCGCGATCATCCAATAGTCCCGTTCGGTGTCGAGAGCCACCTTCTCGTAGGTTTGACCAGTGTGCTCAGCGAGAATTCGGTTGAGTTGCTCACGCATCTGCACGATCAATCGTGCCTGAATCTCGATGTCTGACGCTTGGCCCTGCGCCCCTCCGTGCGGCTGATGCAGCATCACCCGGGCGTGGGGCAAGGCAAAGCGCTTCCCAGGCGCTCCGCCGGCGAGAATCACTGCCGCCGCCGAAGCCGCCATGCCCATGCAAACCGTGTTTACGTCAGGCTTGATGTATTGCATTGTGTCGTAAATCGCGAAGAGCGAAGTGATCGAACCGCCGGGCGAGTTGATATAGAGAAAGATGTCTTTGTCGGGGTCATCGCTCTCAAGGTGGAGCATTTGCGCCATGATGAGGTTGGCGATCGTGTCATCGATGGGGGTGCCCAGGAAGATGATCCGATCCTTCAGCAACCGGCTGTAGATATCGAAATAGCGCTCGCCCCGGCTGGTCTGTTCAAAGACTGTCGGAATTACGTAGTTCTGCATGGGATCAGGGCTCCTCGTCGACGATCTCGGCCTCTACCACTATTTCGTCCTCGAGAGGAAGCGCCTCAACCACTTCGTCCTCTTCGTCGGCCATCTCGGTGCCGAGTTCGACCGGATTGCCGTCTTCGTCAACTGCCTTAACCCCGGCGATCACTGCCTCCAGGGCCTTGTTCCGGAGGATATCACCGGCCAATGACAAGACTCGCGACTCTTCGCTCATGGCCTTGTAAACCTGCTCGGGTTCCTTGCTGAGCCGGGCGATGGCGGCGACCTGTTTGGCCAGGTCATCGGGCGTAACCTCGATTCCTTCTTTCTTCGCGACGCTTTCGAGGACCAGCCGCGACTTGAGGCCCCGCTCGGCTTGGGAATGCAAGTCGGCTTCGAGTGATTCCGGAGTGACGCCACTCGCCTCCAGGTAATCCTGAATCGTGATGTCGCTCTCCTCGAGACGATGGGTGAAGCGATGAAGAAGATCTTCCATTTCGATTCTGATCAGCTGCTCAGGAATCTCCACGATGGCTTCGTCGATGAGCAGGTCGAGGGCCTTCTGCCGCAGCTCGCGCGCTCCAGCTCTTTGTTTGCTCACCGCGAGTTCTTTGCGCAACTCGTCTTCGAGTTCGGCGAGCGTCTCGAATTCGGTGATCTCTGACACCCATTCGTCGTCGACTTCAGGCAGCACCTTGGCCTTTACTTCGTTGACCTTGATCGTGAAGCTGACTGCGGTTCCGGCGTTGTCACCGAATCCGGCGGGGAGGGTGCTCTCGAAGCTGACCTCTTCGCCCGCCGACATCCCGCGCATGTGCTCATCGGCTTCGTCGAGCAACTGGTTTGAACCCACTTCGTAGAGGAGCTCGTTCGCCACGGTTTCGGGTACGGGGCCGTTCTGGTCCTGGGCAGCGAGATCGATCGAGACGAAGTCGCCATCGTTCGCGGGGCGATCGACTGTTTCCAAAGAGGCGAACTGATTCCTCATGACTTCGATGCTCTCGGCCACGTCACTATCGGTGAGCGCGATTGAACTCAGCTCGATGGTCCGCCCTTCGTAGGACGGCTCAGCATCGAGTTCGGGCCAAAGAGTGATCAGGACTTCGGCCTCGACTCCTCCGTCGACATTTGTGATGTTCTCGAGCTGGGGGTTGATAACCGGAGTCAACTGCTGTTCCTCGAGCAGCTTCTGCAACTGCTGGGGAATCAAGTCCTCGATCGCCTCGGATCGCAAACGCTCAGCACCGACTGCCGCCTCGACCACCGGGCGCGGTGCTTTGCCGGGGCGAAACCCGTGCAATTTGAGATCCTTCGACAACCTCCGCGCCGCGGCCGACTTGGCCGCGTCGATGTCGGCGTCGGTGAGGCTGACAGTCAACCGGCGCTCGAAGCGCCCAATTTCTCGAACAGGAGCGTCGCGAACGGCTGTAGGGGGGACCGACATGGGATCCTCTCGATCTGGAAGGGTTGCGTGGTTTTGGGGTGACCGAGGGGATTCGAACCCCCGACATCCAGAACCACAATCTGGCGCTCTAACCAACTGAGCTACGGCCACCATGTTGGTGCGACTCCGACCCGAGGGCGCCCCCGGGAGGATTCGAACCCCCGGCCAAGAGCTTAGAAGGCTCCTGCTCTGTCCTCTGAGCTACGGGGGCCCGGGCAAGTCGTGGTCAACCTCAGTTTATGATCGCCAATGCCCGGCTCTCGGGAAACTGACTCGCACAGTTGTCAGCCTCCCTTGCAAGGTCTGTTAGGTATCCCTAATATCGCTCGCCGTGATCGGAAACTTCCTCATCGGTTTCCGCGAGGGCCTCGAAGCGGCGCTCGTCATCGGCATTCTTATTGCCTATCTCGTCAAGACCGATCGCCGCGGCTTGCTGCCCAAGGTTTGGACCGGAGTCGGAATCGCGGTGGCGATTTCCCTCGGAGTTGGAGCGGCTCTGACGTATGGACCTCGAGGGCTCAGCTTCGAAGCCCAAGAAGCTATCGGCGGATTTCTCTCCCTGGTCGCCGTCGGATTTGTCACCTGGATGGTGTTTTGGATGGCCCGCACCGCCCGCGGCCTTCGCGCCGAGCTGGAGGGAAAAGTGGACCAGGCGGTGGCCGTTGGAGGAACGAGCCTGATGCTGGTCGCCCTGATCGCCGTAGGTCGGGAAGGGTTGGAGACGGCGTTGTTTCTCTGGGCGGCGGCCAAGGCGGCGGGCTCGAACACCCAGCCTCTTCTTGGCGGAGCTATCGGGCTAGTGGTTGCGGTGGTTCTCGGCTTTCTCTTCTATCGCGGTTCGCTTCGTATCAACCTGTCAAAGTTCTTTCGGTGGACGGGGGTCTTGCTCATCGTCGTTGCCGCCGGGGTCCTCTCCTATGGCATCCACGACTTGCAGGAAGCCCGGATCCTTCCCGGTCTTAACAACCTCGCCTTCGACGTATCGGAACAGATTCCTCCTGGCTCCCTAATTGGGACGCTGCTCAAGGGAACAATCAACTTCTCCCCCCGGACCTCGGTGCTCGAGGCGATCGCGTGGATCAGTTATCTGCTTCCGACAATGTTCTTGTTTATGCGATCAATGCCGCGCATGAGATCAGCGCCAGACACCAAGACCGCCGAGCCCGTCCTAACCCACCCATAAAAGGATGCCGACATGAAATTGCGTAGACCATTCGCTCTATTGGTTGCCCTCCTCGCCATGGGAGGCTGTTCGGACAGCGAAGAGGGCAATGCCATCAGCGTCACGAGTACAGACGATGAATGCCAGGTCGCGGCAACAACCGCTGAAAGCGGGACGATCGTTTTCGAAGTCACCAACGAGGGCGGCGAGGTAACCGAGTTCTACCTGTACGACTCCGACGGTGTCGGCATTGTTGGGGAGGTAGAAGACATCGGTCCAGGCGTCACGCGTGAACTCGTTGTCGACGCTTCACCGGGCGAGTATCTGACCGCCTGCAAACCTGGCATGTCCGGAGAAGGAATTCGAGCTCCGTTCACCGTCACGGGCTGATCGAGCGGGTGAAGGGGATCGAACCCTCACCACCAGATCGGCACAGCGCTGGAGCTAGAGCGGAAGCCGGCAACTTGGAGCGGGTGAAGGGGATCGAACCCTCACCACCAGATCGGCACAGCGCTGGAGCTAGAGCGGAAGCCGGCAACTTGGAGCGGGTGAAGGGGATCGAACCCTCACCACCAGATCGGCACAGCGCTGGAGCTAGAGCGGAAGCCGGCAACTTGGAGCGGGTGAAGGGGATCGAACCCTCACCACCAGATCGGCACAGCGCTGGAGCTAGAGCGGAAGCCGGCAACTTGGAGCGGGTGAAGGGGATCGAACCCTCACCACCAGCTTGGAAGGCTGGAGCTCTACCATTGAGCTACACCCGCAGAACCGTCAATTCTAGGTTCCGAACGGTTCCAGGTTTCGAGCCAGGTCCAACGCCTCCGCCAGATTGAGAGCTGTCTCCAACCGGTAGGTGATCTCGCCGTCGGTCCAGATGAGAACGTTGCCGTTCGAACGGGTCGGTTCAGCGAAATCGCCGTCGTTGAACACGAGCACATGCGGACCGCCGGCGATCCAGTAGCCCTGCTCGCCGTTGACATCGACCGAGATCACCTGGATGCCGGCCGAGACCAGTTTGGTGATCGACTCCTCCTCCGGGTCGGCGCGGAACTGCGCCAGGATCAGGCCGGCGTTACTGCCCGGAATCGCGGGCAACTCCGTCGGTTGGTTCCCACACCGTCCAAACCTGGGTGGCGAGCGGGGGTTCTCGAAGGTGAAAGGCGTCCGGACTTCCGGGCGAGGCCGGAAGGGCGAGCTCGAAGTCGACTGCGGCCGCGGCTTCATCGGCACCGACTTCCGGACCAAGGTTGAGTCCTTCGGCGACTTCGGAAGCAGTCGCGGAACTCGATCTGGATCCCGACACTCGCGCCAAGCTGGCAACAGCCTCGCGTCCGGCAGGGAGCAGCGCGATGACAATGAGCAGGCTCGTCACCGCCGCCACCCAGATCAGCCGTCGACTCGGAGCACGTCGAGGTCCCGAGTGCAACAGTCACCTCAGCCGGCCAGTCGATGTGTTGCCGGAGATCATTGAGCGCAAGTTCGATGTCGGTGGTCATCGGTCTCCCTGCATCGATGTTCGCAGTCGCTCCAAGCCGCGGCTGGTGCGCGACTTGACGGTGCCCGGCGCAATGCGGAGAACCTCCGCGGTTTCTCTCTCACTCAGCTCAAGGAGGTAACGACATTCGATCACCTCACGCACCTCGGGCGGAAGCAAGTCGGAGCGCGTCGAGCAGCTGCTGGCGTCGTTCGGTGTCGAGAAGAATGGTCTCGGGAGATGGGACCGCATCTCCCGAGACACTCACCGAGCGCAAGGCAAGCCCGATCCGGCGGCCGGCGCTCCTCCTTCTATTAAGGGCTTCATTGCGAACGATGCGGAGGAACCAGGGACGGAACTCGGCGTCCTCGCGCACTCGGCCAATTGCGCGATGTGTCTTGAAGACCGCTTCTTGCAACGCGTCCTCGGCCTCTTGGGCGTCGCGGACAATCAGATAAGCCACTCGCAGCCCCAATCCCTGATGGGCTCGAATAAGTGACTCGAAGGCATCGGCGTCTCCAGACTTGGCGCGGCTGATCAAGGCTCGATCATCCAGTGGACGGTCCTCCACGGTCCTGTTCTACACCGCGTCTTGGCGCGAGGTTCCGGAACCAAAAGCGGATCGCGAGGTGTAAGACTCCCAACTGAAAGGAGATCGCACGTGAAGTTCACGAGGCTCATCCCGCTTCTATTGGTCTTGCTCGCCATTCCCGCTCGCCGCCTCGGCCGGGGGTTGGGCCCTCACCTCCTTCGACGAGCTCCCGGCCTCTTTCGAAGCCGGCGAGACCTATGAGCTCTCCTACACCATCCTTCAGCACGGCCAGACCCCGGTCGACGTTTTCGAGACCTCGGTCTTTGTCACCGACTCCGACAGGCAATGTCACCGAGTTCGAAGCGGCTCGAACCGATTCGATCGGCCGCTACACCGTCGAGGTGACTTTCCCCGCGGCGGGAACCTTTACCTGGAACGTGAGCCAGGGGGACTTTGCCCCGCATGACCTCGGTTCGATCTCTGTGACCGGAGCCGCGCGTCAGCGACGGCATCGATCGGACGGTTCCTCTTGCCAGCTGCTTTTGCCCTCGTCGTGGCATTGCTCGGAGTGCAGTTGCTTGCGCTTGATCAGAAAGCGGCCGCAAGCGATACGTGCGGATTGAATACATCCGCCTGGCGCTGACCGCGGCGCTGGCGGTGGTGCTCGGAATCGCCTGGTGGCAGCAAGCCGAACCCCGAAGCATCCTGCAACAGGAGACGTCGCCGGGGCGTCTCCTGTTCATCGGCACTGGCTGTGGGGGCTGTCATGTGCTCGGGGATAACACACCGTCGATAGCAATCGGTCCTCCGCTGGCGGGCCTCGCCGAGCGAGCGCAGAACGCGTGCCCGGGAATGACAGCTGCCGAATATGTCGAGCAGTCGATTCGCGAACCAGAAGCGTTCACCGTTTCCGGTTTCGAAGCTGGCGTCATGCCGACGTTCCCGTTGTCAGACGAAGAAGTGTCGAGCTTGGTCGACTACTTGTTGACTTCGACTTAGAGATCGAGACAAACGGCGTAGGCCGTCACGGTGGCCGCTAGAAGGCTGCCGTTGTCGACCGTCACAACCCAGGAGTCCAGCGTCGATGGCTCCGGTCGCTGACCAGTGACGATCACCCGGTCTGACAGTTCTCCTTCGTAGCCCCCTCCGACGGCGATATCGCCGCCCTCGCAGGTTGCCTTCAAGGTGGCGACCGTGAATGAGAGAACTTTGTCTGAAATCTCCGCCACGTAATAGCTGGTGGATGCGGCAGGGCCGGGGTCGCCCTGGGGACCGGGAATGCCTTGGGGACCGGGAATGCCCTGGGCACCGGCTGCACCCGCCGGACCGGGAATGCCTTGGGCACCGGCCGCACCCGGCGGACCGGGATTGCCCTGGGGACCGGGATTGCCCTGGGGACCGGCCGCACCCGCCGGGCCGGGATCACCTGGGATTCCTTGAAGACCCATTGGTCCTGCGGGTCCTGCCGGACCTATCGGACCGGCGGAGCCGCTTCCGCTCCCAACTACTCCCGACAGCGCGAACCGATGCAGAAATGCCGCCATCTGCTCGCGAGTCACGGGATCTGTTGGACAGAATTGATTGGCGCTACAACCGAGGGTGATGCCGTGGGACTCCAGCCACTCGATGTCGGCGGCCAGCGGATTTTCTGGCGGTACATCTATGAAGCGCGAGGCCGCTGCCTGGCCCACAACTGGAATCAGGAAGACGAATAGCAGCACAACGGTCGCCGCTCGGAGGCGGGTCCGAACCCGCTTTTGAAACAAACCTGGGCGCGTTGGCATGTGGATGCCATCGGCCCTGCCCACGCGGCCTTGAGATTCATATGTCTACCGGCTTAGTGACTAGCTCCAAGGGCGAGGGGCACCCGCCGATAAGCTGAGGGTCCCGGGATGTGGCGCAGTTTGGTAGCGCGCGGCGTTTGGGACGCTGAGGTCGTCGGTTCAAATCCGGCCATCCCGACTCAACTCGAACAGGGCCGAACCGCTTTTGGTGTCGAGCTGTTGGAAGCCGAGTTCCTCGTAGAAGCGCTTGAGCCCTTCGGCTGAATCTGGACAGTCGAGCCGCACAAGGCCGCGTCCGGTGGCGAAGATATAGCGGGCCGCCCATTCGACCAACGACTTGCCAGCGCCCCTCCCCTGGAGGGCCGGGTCGATCATGAGCATCCGGACATAACCCGCGTGCCCGGGAGGCCAGAGCGGGTCCGAGTCGAAATAGACGGAAACGGTTCCAATCGTGTCGCCAGCCACGAACAGGACGTTGCGATCGATCAAGTCGATGAGGTCGGCGGGACTGATCCGGTCCGGGCTCCACTGCAGACGGCCCTTCTGCAAGAGATCGAGAGCAATCCGATCACGCAAGACGAGAACCGACGCGATGTCTGCCGTACGGGCTGCGCGGATGTGGAAACCATTCACTGACATCGATCGTATTTCGGCACGCGCTCGCAAACTCTGGATCTGTCCCTCCCCGCGCGTACCTTCGTCCCGATGGACCCGATTGATCCGGAAACCTGGAAATCGATGACCCGCTGGGAGCGGGCCGAGCTCGGTCGCAAGCTCCGCCGCGACGGCTGGACCTACTGCGAGATCATGGAGGTGCTCCCGGTTGTGCAAAGGCACCCTGGCCGGCTGGTGCAAGGAGATCCGCCTGACAGACGAACAAATCGAAGCGATCAAGGCGCGTCGTCTCCGAGCCAGAAGGGAATTCCGAAGGACACGAACTGGAAACGGCGACTCGAGATTGAAGGAATTCGAGACGCTGCTCTGAAGTCCTTTCGTCGATCTCCAGTTTGATCCGGCCTGGGTGGCAGGCGTGACCATGTATTGGGCCGAAGGCAGCTAAGACCTATCCCTCATTGAGCATTGTCAACACGGACGCAAGAGTGCTGCGCCTATTCATCGCCTGGGTTCGCATGTTCATCGATCCAAATGCCGAATTCGGCTTAGCTCTCCACCTGCACGAGGGGAATGTCGACGGAGATGCCATGGCATGGTGGACAGAAGCGCTGGACCTGCCCGGTGCGATGTTCACAAAGACTTTCATCAAACCGGCAGGGACTGGACATCGCAAGAATCGCTGGCTCCATGGTGTCTGCCGAGTCAAGATGAGGCGCAGCGCAGATGCCTACCACATGACGATGACTTGGATCGAGTGCCTCGCGGAAGCTTGGCAGCAATCGCCCGGTAAAATCGTCGTGGGTCGCTAGCTCAACGGCAGAGCAGGGCGCTCTTAACGCCAAGGTTGCGAGTTCAAATCTCGGGCGACCCACGACCTAAGGTTCGAGTTCTGCGGGCGTAGCCGAATTGGCACAGGCGCCAGACTTAGGATCTGGTGGGTTCGCCCACTGTGGGTTCGAGTCCCACCGCCCGCACCAACCCGTTTCGACAATACCGGCCGGGCGTTTTCGCTTCTAGGGCAAGGAGTTCATGGATCAGCCAGGTGGCTTCGCAAGAAGATTTGAACCGTTGGGCTGAAGGACTTTGCCCGACGTGGCCAGAGCGGGAGGAGGGCTAGTTGCGGATGCCGTGTCGACCCGTGGACCGGGCGTGGGGAGGGGTCTCGGGCTGGTATGAACCGGCTTGGATGGCGGCGTCGATTGCAGCTATTTCTGCGAGGGAAGTTGAAGCCAACTCTTGGGTGAGGACGCGCTGGGTGCGGGCCCAGGTGTCGTGAACAGGACAGGTGTCGTCCCAATCACAAGGACCATCTCGGAGGACACAATGGTCAAACGTGGCGGGTCCTTCGGCCGCCTCGACTATATCGAGGAGGCTGATATCGCTTGGAGGTCGGGCTAGGCGATAGCCTCCATGGGGCCCGTGGGTGGCTTCCAGCAGTCCCTCGGCGACCAGTCCGGCCAGGATCAGAGTCAAGGTCTTATAAGAGATGTGCATTTCGGTGGAAATCTGACGGGCCTGGCGAAGGCCGGCCCCGTGGTGGCGTCCGATCGAGATCATGGCTCTGACGGCGTAGTCGCCTTTTCGTTTGAGACTCAGTTGCATAGTCGCTCCCAACAAGACCCTACCCCTCAAACTATCTAATGGCAGATAGAATTCCACTTTCGGCTTAGAATTCCAAACATGTGTTAGAGTATGGTCCAGAAGCAAGCAGCTATATGAGGAGGACTCATGATTACTACTGCAGTGCGCCATTCAGTCACGGACTTCGCAAAGTGGAAGATCGTGTATGACACGTTCCGTCCCACATCCGAAGGAGCTAAGTACGCAAAGGTCAGTCGCTCGGTGGACGATCCCAACATGGTGACAGTTGTCGCCGGTTTCGATACCCTTGAGTTGGCTAAGGCCTTCGTCAATAACCCGAACCTCAAGGCGAAGATGACCGAAGCCGGCATCGTCGGTTCCCCAAGGGTCGAGATCAACGAGGAAGTCGAGTCGATCTAGTTCGAATGTGGAACTGACCGACGTCCAAAGAACGTCTGGCAGACTGAGGCCCCCTGGAGGAAATCCGACGGGGGGCTTCCATGTTTTCATGACGGCTCAGGGCGTCGGTGCCCGCTCTCCACACGCTCTCTAGGTTCGCCGTCGTGTGTCGTTCGAGACGTGTCCGGAGATGGACGTCAGGTCCCAGTCGGAGAACCGGTAGGCGAGGTGCCTGCTGGGTATGGCGCAATGTCGATGCCGCGCGGGCGAGTCGATCTCGCGCATCGTGGCGAACGCTCGACAGTCCCCAAATGATCTCGACGGTCGGATCTTCCATTGTCCTGTACCACCCTTCCGGCGACATCGTACGGGACGGTCCGAGCGTGGATGACGCCGCGGGCTCTTTGCTCAAATTCGGCGATGAGCGATGCCAGGACTGCACAAACGGCATCCGTGTGGGAGTCGACATCGTCTACGTGAGCGACGACCGACTGCAACCCGAACTGCACCAACCAGTTATGACAGCTTGGTACAAACTGTGATGGCAATCACCACCCGGTCGACTCTCAGCCCCGGCTTGAGGCCGGCTTTCACACTCGAACCACGATCTCGCTCAGGGCAGGGCGGGTTCGGAGATACTCGGCGGCGGCAGCCTCTCGCTCTTCTTTTAGGTAATAAGCGATTTCGACAAGTTCCAGCGCCAAGCCATCGGGGTCGCTGAAGTAGCACCATCGCCAACCTGCGAGAGGCCCGTCGTCAACCACATTGACGTCGGAGTAAAACTCGACGCCTTTGCCCTCGAGTTCAGATTTCTTGGCACGAATGTCGTCCACCAGGAAACAAACGTGGGCGGCCCCGAGGTAGTTGTTGGGAATGGGCCGGTCGCTCTCGACGGGCCGATTTCCGTACTCGATCAACTCCATCATCGAGGCCGGGCCAGCCCACAGGGCCACCTGTCGAAGGGTTGCCCCGGGTACCCCGACGCCCTTCTCAAGTTGGGGGCCTGAGAACCAGGGCGTCGGCTCATTGGCAAAGGGAAGTCCGAGGAGATCGTGATAGAAGTAGATGGAGCGGTCCAGGTCTCGTACGACGAGTCCAACGTGGTGTACAGCCTTGAGTTCCAAAGTCTCTCTCCTTCTCGAAACGATCGGTGGGTTGGAATACTCCTAATCGCTAGACAGACACTTCATCACAGAGGCCCGCCGCAGACCGCGGACCTGGCTGTAGATGATCGCCGCCACCATGATGAGCGCTCCCTGGAAGAAGTATTGCCACGTCTGATTCAGGCCGAGGAAGACGGTCGCGTTCTGAACCTGAACGATCAAGAAACGCGCCGAACAACGTCCCGATGAACGTCCCACGCCCGCCGAGGAGACTGGTGCCGCCCAGGACTACGGCGGTGACGCTGCTCAACGTATACCCCACGCCCTGGGCCGGATCGCCGATACCAAGCTGAGCCAGCAAAACGATCGCTCCGAGGAAGACGAACAACGAGGTCGTCACATATGCCGCAAACGCCGTGCGACTGACGTTGATGCCCAGGCGTCGGGCGGAATCCTCGTTCGATCCGATTGCCCGTAACCGCCTGCCCCACTCCGTTTTTCGCAAAGCGACTTCCATCAGGATGGCGATCACCACGAGCACGATGAATGCCCAGGGCACCGGCCCCAGCTTCGCCATGATCGGCCCGGTAACGGTGGAGCTCATGAAGCCACCCGGGCGATCACGCAGAACGAAGCTCAGCCCGCCGAGAGCGATGTACATCGCCAGAGTGGCCGCGACAGGGGTGAAGCGTCCGTATCGAATCAGGGCTCCGTTGATGCCTCCGATGATGACGGCGACGATGAGCATCAATAGAAAACCCAATGCCATGACCCCGAACGAACGCTCTTCGATCAGAAAGAAGGACGCAACCACTACCAGCAGCCCCGCCAGCGGGCCGACCGACAGATCGATCCCCGCCACCATCAAAGCGACTGTTTGGCCGATCGCAATGAGCCCGAGCGCGGAGACAAGCATCAAGACAGACGTGATGTTGAACGCATTGATGTATCTGTCGTTCGTCGAATAGATGTATGCGCCAAGCGCAACGATTACGACGGCGAGAATCAACACCGGGGCATAGTCACCCTGCAGGAAGCGGCCCCAGGATGAAGAGCTGACCCTCGACCACCGGGTCGGCTTGATAGTCCTGCTGCGTGGTGGCGCTGACCGCGGCGCGGACGATTCGCTCCTCAGTCACGGCCTCTCCGGTCAGCTCGACGACGCTCTGACCGCGTGACATCACGACCACTCGATCGCATAGGCCTTCGAGCTCGTGTGCGTCCGACGAGGCGACGATCACAGGGATACCGCCGGCGGCGACCTCGCGAATGATGCGGTAGATCTCGGCCCGGGCACCCACATCGACACCCTGGGTGGGCTCGTCGGCGATCAACATGGCGGGCTTCCGCAACAACGCCCGCGACATCACCACCTTCTGCTGGTTCCCGCCGGACAGCGACGCCACATTCGATTCCATCGACGGCGTCCTGACATTCAACGAGTCGAGTTCGGCCTGCACGCCGGCAACCTCGAGGTCGCGCCTCACGAAGAACGCTCGACGGAAGCGCTGCAGCGCACTGACGGCGGCGTTCTCCCTGACCGAGAGGCTCATCATCAGCCCCTCGCGGTGGCGATCCGCTGGCATATAGGCAGCGCGGGTCCGAAGCGCGCTTGACGTGTAAGGCGAGCCATTGACTTCGACGGACCCCTTGAACGGCACCAGCCCCGCGAGTGCCGCCAGAAGCTGGCTCTGACCGTTTCCGACCACGCCGGCTACACCGACGATCTCCCCACGATTCGCCGAGACCGATATGTGCGAGAACCCCTGTCCGCTCAGGTCAGAGATCTCTGACGTATTCCTCCGCTCCCTCGGCGGCTGCCTTCTCAGGAAACGTAGAACCGATGAGGCGACGGCCGACGATCCAGGTCGAGCAGCTGATCATCGGATACCTCGTCCACTTTGGCCGTGCCGCTGACCTTGCCGTCGCGAAGCACCGTCACTCGATCGGCGAGCAGACGGACCTCGGCCAGCCGGTGGGTGATGTACACGACCGCGGTTCCCTCGGCGGCGGCGGTTCGAACATGCTCGAAGAGCAGATCGACCGACTCCTTGCCAAGCGGTGCCGTCGGTTCGTCCAGGATCAGCAGCTTGGGAGAGACGGCCAGGGCCTTAGCAACCTCCAGGAGATGCTGGTTGGCGATGCTGAGGGTGTTGGCCCGATCGTTGAGGTGCACATTCATGCCCACTTCGTCCAACAAAGCCCGCATCGACGCTTCTTCGTCGCCGGCGAACGCAAGGTGCTGGGCCGGCACCGCCAGCCGGATGTTCTCGGCGACCGTCATGTCTGGCAGCAACGCAGGATGTTGGTGGACGATGGCGATGCCGAGCGAGTTGGCCAGCTTCGGCGTCAGCGAGGACTGTTGAGAGCCCGCGAACGTGATCGTCCCGGCATCGGCTGCGATTTCGCCCGAAGCAATTCCCATCAGGGTCGACTTCCCGGCCCCGTTCTCGCCGAGCAAGGCGTGGATCTCACCAGGGAGGATTTCGAGCGAAACATCGGTTAGGGCGGCGACACCCGCGTAGCTCTTGGAGATCCCGGAGAGAACCATCGTCGGCTCATCGATGATCTGCGTGTCTTCAGACGTCGTATGGGTCGCCATCCGCTCACTCAAAATAGTGCGATGGGGACCCGCGAGTCTCGCGGATCCCCATCACTCGATGTCGTTTGCCTGCTGATCGCTAGTCCATCAATGCGGCCTGGTCCTCTCCGGACATCTCCGCCGAGAGGTATACGTCTCCCGGAAGGTCGGGCTCGCACTGGACCGGGTTGGGATCGCCTGTCACCGAGTTCTCGAACACCTGGTGCTGGTGTTAGCTCGCGGCAGGCGTCACACCGCCAGTAGCGAGGGCGACGGCCCATTGGATCGCCAAACGCGAATGATCGTTTCCGGTTTGGATGGTCATCAGCTTGAAGTCGGGGTTGTCCGGCGACTTCTCCTGCCCAGAAGCATCCCAGCAGGTTGCCGTCCGACGTCGCGATGGGCGGAATCGAGCGACCGCTGTTCTCGAACTCCGGAAGGGCTCCCACCAGGGAGGGGCCGAAGTCAGACACGATGACGTCGATCTCCGGGTTGCTGGCGATCGCCGCCGTCAGCACCTGCTGCGTCACGGCCGGATCCCAACCGGTCGGCTCGAAGGGCTGCTCACCGATGAATGTGTACAGGCCGGTCGGATCGAGGATTTCATGCAGACCTTCGGCTTCGCGAACCCCCTGGCTGTTGCCGGGAGGGCCGCTCAGCATCAGGACAGTCCCACCCTCAGGAAGGATTTCCAGGATCCAGTTCGCCCAGTTGTGGCCGTCATTCAGCGAGTCGAGGGCCACGTACTTGGTGTAGTCCACACCGTCCTCGCCGCCGGGGAAGACCCGGTACGGAACCGTGACCACACCGGCCTCGAACGCGCTTCGTAAGTGCCGGAAGCACCGCCTCGCCGGCGTCGGGGAACACCACCAGGGCGTCGACGCCGGTGGCGACCATGCCCTGAATGTCGGAAATCGCCTTCTGGGTGTCACCCTGGCCGTCGGCGTAGACGAACTCCGTCACGCTCGGGCACTTCGCTGCCTCATCATCGAGCGGAGGCGGTCGTCACGAGCCGCCAGCTGTTGCCTCCGAAGCCGTCCGTCATACCCAGGACGATCTCGTCGGGACCGCACCACGATGGGAACCTCACCGGCCGCGGCGGCCGTGGTCGTGGTATCTCCCGCAGCCTCGGTCGTGGTGGTGTCACCCGCAGCCGCGGTCGTGGTGGTGTCGCCTGCCGCAGCGGTGGTAATCGTTGTCGCGTCGCGTCCGTCGCCGCCGCAGGCCGCTATCAGGGCCAGGACGGTGAGAACCGAGATCAGCGACACGCTGGGACGCTTACCTCTCATAGTTGCTCCATTCCATTCGGTTCTTGTCGATCGGCTGGAAGCCGAGTCTCGGCTCCGGTTGGGGCTGGAAGGGGCACGTGGCCTATGGGCCCGGCTCTTGCTTTCGCCTGCTCCCTCTCTCCGTCGTCCCCTGCCATCAGGGGAATGCCTACGCGGGACCCTAGACTCGGTCGTCCGGCAATGCAAGCGCTTGCAGTCTTTCTGCTGCGTTCTGTAATTTGGCGGTGGCTCGTCAGGTCGGAATGAGCCGGCAGGAGGAATAAGACGGTGCCCGATTCGGCAACGACGGGTGGGGAAGCCAGAAGGCCAGGGATCCTCTCGCGCGTTCACGGCGGTCTCATCACCGTCGTCGTCGCGACCGTCTTGCTGTTCCTGGTCGGGGCGGTGTTTTCACCCGCGAGCGTCAGTCGGGGAGCCATCCTCGGCATGCTTCCGTACGCGGCGGTCCTCGTCGTCGCAGGCCTCGGACAGACGCTGGTCGTTCAGCAGGGCGGGATCGACCTCTCCGTGCCCGGGGGGATCTCCCTCACGGTGGTGATTTGCACCCATCTGGCGAATGGGCAGGACAGCAGATTGCCGAGGGCCGCCCTCACCGCACTGGCCGTAGTGCTGGTCGCCGGAGTGATCAACGGGTTCTTGATCACGCACCGGGGACTCAACCCGATCATCGCCACGCTGGGAATGAACGCGCTTCTCTACTCGGTCGTGCTGGGCCTGTCCGGTGGGATCCCTCGCGGCACCACCAGGCTGCTGGCGAACATCGTCACCAACCAGACCTTCGGCATTCCCAACTCGGTGTTCTTCGCGGTGGCGGCCACGGTCCTCGTCACCGTGATCGTGAAGAAGACGGTGGCCGGACGCCGCTTCGAAGCGGTGGGAGCAAACCCCATCGCGGCGTGGGCGGCGGGACTCCGAGCCAAGCGTCACGGGATGTCCGCCTACGTGTGGGCGATGGTCATGTATTGGCTGGCCGGTGTCTTGATTGCCGGGATCGTCGCCCAGCCCACCGCCTATCAAGGGGATGCCTACCTGCTCTCCTCGGTGGCGGCCGTCGTCCTGGGCGGGACCTCCCTGCTGGGTGGGAAGGGCTATCCGATTTCGACCGCGTTGTCGGCGTTGTTCCTGACCCAACTCGGCCAATTCGTTCTGACCCTCGGCGTCTCCACGGCGATCCGCACACTGGTCGAGGCCGGCGCCCTCGCCGCCGGCGTCGCGCTCCACACGGTTAACTGGGCTGCAGTGCGAGAACGGTTCGACCGCAGGAAAACCCCAGCTCGTTGTGTCGGCTTAGAGCGGTCAGTCGCTGCCCGAAGGTGCCGCGGAGCAAGAGCAACGAGCCAACCAGAGCATCGATCACAGGAGCCACCGGTCCATGAGAGCAGTGCAGTTCGTCGCACCGAACGAGGCGCGGGTCGCCGACGTCGCCGAGCCTTCGCTCGGTGCCGATGACGTCCTGATCGCGTCCCGGGCCGTGGGCATCTGCCATTCCGACTTCGAGTTGCTGTCGGGGCGCTACATCATCCCGTTCACCTATCCGGTCACGCCCGGTCACGAGTGGTCGGGAGAAGTGGTCGAAGTCGGGAAGGCGGTCGAGGGCCTGGCTGCGGGCGATCGCGTGGTCGGGGAGTGTGTGGTCGGACCGGGTGGCCGCGATCACTTCGGCTTCAACATCGACGGTGCGGCCGCCCAGTTGTTCAAGGCTCGGGGCTGAATGGCTACACAAGATCCCCGACGAGCTGACCTACACCCAGGGTGCCCTGGTTGAGCCGTTCTCGGTGGCATACAACGCGGTGCGCCACCTCGACCGGGTCGACCCGAGCGACCATATCGCCGTGCTCGGTGGGGGACCGATCGGCCTCATGTGCGTCATGGCGGTGGCGGCCTGCAATGCCCGCGTGACCCTCGTCGAGCCGGACGAGAGGCGCCGGGCCATGGGACTCGACGCGGGTGCCGTCCGACACCCTCGACCCGACGATCGACGGATTCGCGGACGCCGTGGGGGATCTCACCGGCGGACGGGGATTCGACGGAGTGATCGAGGCCGCCGGGTCTCCGGCCGCCATGGCCCAGGCGATGGAGCTGGTCGCTCACGGTGGGCGGATCGCCTACGTCGGCATCAACATCGGCTCCAAGCCGCCGGCGCCGATGGGATACCTGCAATCGAAGGCACTCACGATGCGCGGGCTGATCGGATCGATGAACGTCTGGCCCGAGTCGATCAGATTCCTGGCTCGTGGCCTGGTCGACCCCTCGACGCTGGTCACGGCCACGTTCGGAATCGAAGAGGCCCTCGATGCTTACGACGCCGCCAAGGACACGCAACGAAACATCAAGGTCCACATCAGGACCGGCTCATGAGGGCTGCGGTCTATCGGGGCAGGGGTTTGCTGTCGATCGAGGACGTTCCCCGGCCCGCCGAACCCGCCGACGACGAGGTCCAACTGAAGGTGACCCGGGCCGCGGTCTGCGGGACCGACTCGGCCGAGTGGGATCACGGACCCGTCCTCGCCGTCCCTCCGGTGATCCTCGGTCACGAGTTCACCGGTGAGATCGTCGCGGTCGGCTCGGCGCGTCATCCGGTTTCAAGAGGGAGATCGGGTCGTGTCCGGGGCGGGCGTGTCCTGTGGGAAGTGCGAGTGGTGCCGGGCGGGCCGCACCAACCTCTGCAGTTCCTATTACACACTCGGCCTGCACGTCGACGGGGGACTGGCCGAGTATGTGAACGTGCCGGCATCGACCCTCATGGCGGTACCCGACGACGTCTCGGACGACGCCGCCGCCGTGGCCCAGCCGCAGTCGGTGGCGATGCATGCCGTACGACGAAGCGGTGTCAAGCCGGGTGAGACGCTGGCGGTCATCGGCGCCGGGGGGATCGGCGCATTCATCATCTCCGCCGCCCGTGCCCTCGGCGTCGAAGACATCATCGCTCTCGACATAGACGCCGAGCGGCTCGAGACGGCTTCCAAGCTCGGAGCCTCCAAGACGATCGACGTTTCGGATCAGGATCTGGTGGAAGCGATCCGGGCTGCGAGCTGGTTCCGATGGCCCCCACGTGATCATCGAAGCAACCGGTGCGGCCCACGCCCCGGCCGCCGCCTTCAAGACGGTCCGACGGGGTGGTCGGGTGCTGCTGGTCGGTCTGCACAACGCCCCTCGCGAGGTCGATCTCCTGTCGCTCATCGTCCGTGAGATCGATGTCACGACCACCCTGGCCCATGTCCTGGCCGAAGACCTCGCCGATTCCCTCGAGGTCTTGCGCACCACCGACGTCTTCGACATCGTCCTCGACAAGGTGATCGGCCTCGACGAACTGCTCGACGAAGGCATCCTGCCCCTCGCCCAAAAGCGCGCCAAGGGAAAGATCATTGTCGACGTGACCCGGTAGCGGGCAATCATCAGAGTGTCAGGCGGCGGCCGAGCCGAGAACCTTGACTTCCTGCCCGGTCGGATCGATCAATCGCTCGAATCCGCCTGACACGATCGAATCCAGAGGCAGTTTGGACGTGACGATCTTTTCGACGGGATACTTGCCGGCGGCGACGAGCCGGATAACTCGCGGCCAATCGGTCACGTTGTAGCACCAGGTGCCCTCGATCCTGAGGTCCTTCATGGCCCACATCTCGGGAAAGGTCGTTGCTGGTGCCACGTGAAGTCCGGTCTGTATGACGGTGCCCTGTGGCTTGACCGCCTCGATGCACGCGTTGAACGCCGCCTCCTTCCCGGCGCACTCGATCGCCGCGTCGACACCCTCGCCCTGGGTCAGCTCTCGCAGTCGCTCCGTCAGAGCCTCGCCGGTCTCGGTGAGCACCGGGCCGACATCCAGTCCGGCAGCAAATGCACCGCGGTTCGGGTTTGGTTCGGAGATGATCACCTCACCGGCTCCGAGAGCGGCGGCGGCGAGGGCCGCCAATGCGCCGATCGGTCCGGATCCGGTAATCAGAACCCGGCCACCGGCAGGAAACTTGGGCTCGCTCGACTCCGTACATCGCAACCACCGCGGGTTCGATGGCGGCTCCCTGGATGTCGGTCACCTCATCGGGAAGACGGGCGACCTGGTACTCGTGCACCAGGGAGTACTCAGCCAGTCCGCCGCTCGATGAGCTGAGACCCGTGCACGCCATGATGCGACACATGTGATGCTTCCCGAGCCGGCACTGGTCGCACCGTCCGCAGAAGATGAGGGGCATCACCGAAACCCGGTCGCCGGTTGCGACCGAGGTGACTCCCTCGCCGATTTCCACCACGTTCGCCGAGAACTCGTGGCCGAATATCTGGGGAATGGTGACGCCTGTCAGCGGGATGAGGCTTGGCCGGCGTGACAATCGGGCCCGACGTGTATTCGTGGAGATCGGTGCCGCAGATACCGCACCACAGGGGCTGCAGGAGCACATCTCCCGGTCCCGGAGGTGATGGTTCGGGGACGGATTCGACCCGAACGTCGCGCGGGCCGTGATAGACGACTGCGCGCATGCTCAGCTCGCTTCGGCCGGCTCGGAGTCTGCGCCCTCGCGTACGTAGCCCGCCTCGGCGAGGGTCCCGGCACCTCCGTAGCACCACACCATCACGGCTCGCTCGGTCTCCGAAGTGTTGTAGAAGCCGTGGTAGGCGTCGGTAGGCACGAAGACGATGTCGCCCGGGCCCCATCGCCACGTCGTCGTCACCGACCCGGGCGATGCCGTGGCCTTCGACGATGTACTCGGTCTCCTCGGCATGAGGATGCCGGTGGATGTCGTGCTTGGCCCCGGGCGGGAACACCGTGATGCCGAACACGGTCTGCTGGGCGTTGACGGAGTCCCGTGGTGATCAGGAACTTGACGTTCATATCGACCCACCCGTCCTCGGCTTTCAAGGTGCCGTCTGCATGGAAGGAATCGACATGGACCTTCATCGGATGGGTGTCGTGGATCGGTTCTGACATCTCCCCTCGCCTTCCAAGGACCAGGCGGGAACCTACTCGCCTACAATCCCGCGTTGCAAGCGCTTGCAATGGAGGGTCGGATGCGCATGGACGGCCGCAAGGTGATCGTCACGGGAGGTGCACAGGGCATCGGTCGGGGCATCGCTACCCGGCTTGCCCAGGAGGGTGCCGAGCGTGATGATCGGTGATCTCAATTTCGACGGAGCCGAGGCGGTCGCCACCGAGCTCAAGGAGGCGGGACTCGATCGCAGCCGCGCACCAGGTCGACGTGAGCCGCCGGGACTCGACTAAGGATTTGATCGCCGCCACGGTCGACACAGTTCGGCCGAGCTCGATGTGATGTTCAACAACGCAGGCTTCAACAAGCCGGAGCCTTTCCTCGAAATCACCGAAGAGGTCTGGCACCGGGTGATGGACGTGAACGCCCTCGGTGTGCTGATCGGGACGCAGGAAGCGGCCAAGCAGATGATCGCTCAGGGCAGCGGTGGCAAGATCATCAACACCGCGTCGATCGCCTCCCGTCAGGGGTATCCGAGTTTTGTTCCCTACTGCGCATCGAAGTTCGCGGTGCTTGGCGATCATCCAGGGGGCGGCGAGAGCCCTGGCGGCACATGGGATCACGGTGAACGGTTTCGCTCCCGGGGTGGTCGACACCCCGCTCTGGAAGCAGCTCGACGCCGATCTCGTCGCCATCGGCGATGCCGAGGAGCCCGGGCAGGCGATGAAGGATTTCTCGGCGGGAATTCTGCTCGGTCGGCCAGCACAACCCGAGGACATCGCCGGAACCGCGCTCTTCCTAGCCTCCGCCGACTCCGACTACATGACCGGCCAGGTGGTGATGATTGACGGCGGAATGGTCCTCGTCTAGCTGTCGATCATTCAATTAGGTCAATTGTCTGGTTGACCCTCTGGGAATAAAGATCGGGATCGAGGGACACGGATTCCACCCCCTGTTCGCCGGCGAGCAGCCGCAGCGCGACCTCGCCCGCGGCATGCCCCACTTCCCAGCCCGGATAGTGGACCGTTGTGAGGCTCGGGGCGAGAAACTCGGTCAAAGGCATGTCGTTGTAACCCGACACCGAGATGTCGTCGGGGATGCTCAGTCCGTGCTCGCGAATCGCCGCCATAGCTCCGATCGCCATCGCATCGTTGTGAGCGAAGACGGCGGTCGGTGTTTCCGAGGCGGAGTCGAACAGCTTCGCCATCAGGCGGAAGCCCTCTTCGAGCGTCGGCTGAATGGCTTCATCTCCAATCGACAACTGGCGGAGACGCCGCCGCTTCAACGACCGCCGCAAAGCCCTCGCTCCTCAAGACGAAGTTCCTCACGTCGCTCGGGCCGAGGAGCTGGGCGACGAGCTTGTGGCCCAGGTCGGCAAAGTGCTCGGCGACCATCTCTCCGCCGCGACGATCGTCGTGGGTGACCATCGGCACCGAGACGCCGAGCAGGGTTCGAGCCGCGACGACTGTGGGAACGATCCGCCCGGCCGCTTCGATGACTTCCGCGTCCTGGCGTTGCGCGGCGAGGATGATGATGGCATCCACGCCGCGAGCCAACATGTGGTTGATCAGCTCGGCCAGCACCTGGGAGTCGTTATTGGTCTCGGCGATGATGGGAACGATCCCGTCCACGACCACCCGGCTGGCCACACCGTGAAGGATGGGCGTCACCCAGGGGTTGCCGAGGTCGGCAGCGATGACGACGATCGTCTGGGTGCGACCGGTCATGAGGCTTCGGGCCGGGAGATGGGGCCGGTATCCGAGCCGCTCGGCGGCTTCTGTGATCAGCTCCCGGGTCTTGGAATTGACCATCAACGAGCGGCGAGGATCGAGAGCTCTCGAAACCGTCGACGAGCTGAGCCCGACATCGTCGGCAATGTCGGCCAGGGTCGGTCCGAATCGGGTTTGGATACGGTGTCCAGACTTATGCATCAGGGATCTCGCACGGTGATTCCGGTCCTCGAGGATTCAATTTCAAGAAGGGATGATCCGCTCGCGGCGGAGCCGCTCGAACAGATCCAGGAATGATCGGTCGGTGGGTTGGTAGTCGGTGAATCCGAGCAGACGGCTCTTGGTCATGTCGGTGAAGGTCTCGATCGTCCGGCCGAGATCGGCGTCGGAATGCCACCACGAAGCAAGTTCTTCGAGCGGATGCGGAGCCAGACCATGTTTCTCGACGATCCGATCCCACACCGGGGATGCGTCCGCCATCTGTTCGACCAGCGGGGTCGGGTGACCCGGGTATTCGGCCGCCTCAACCCCGAGGCCTTCGGCGATGATGTGCCACATCCGCCTCCATCGGAACTGATCCCCGTTCACGATGTTGAACGCCTCGTTCGCAGCTTCCGGGGTCACCGAGGCCCATTCGAGATGGCGAGCAAGGATGCGGGCGTCCGAGACGTCGGTTACCGCGTTGTACTGCTCGGGTGACCCCGGGAACACGAAGGGCCGGCCGGTCTCCCGGCAGATCGCGGCGTAGACGGCGAGCGTCACGCCCATGTTCATGGCATTCCCGATTGCCCACCCGATGACTGTGTGAGGCCGATGGACCGACCAGGTGAAACCGTGCGTCGCTGGCGAACTCCCACAGGATGTCTTCCTGGTCGTAATAGAAGTTCTGATAGGGGAGGCGTTCCTGATCCTCCCGAAAGGGAGTATCCGGTTTCACGAGTGCGTACGCCTCGAAAGGCCCCAGGTAGTGCTTCAACCCGGTGGTGAGGGCAACATGCTGCAGGCTCGGGGCGTCGGCAACCGCGGCGAGGAGGTTGCGCAGCATGGCCCCGTTCACCGCGATGTTCTCGGCCTCGGTGGCCTGGCGGGACCAGGCCGTGAAGAAGACGTGGGTCGGGTCGAGTCCGGCAAGAGCTTCTTTGACTGACGATTCGTCGGTCAGGTCAGCGGCGACAGGAGTGACGCCCGGTTGGTCAGATGACGGACGCCGGGCCACGCCGACGACGTCCCAACCGAGATCTCCCAGGTGGCTCGCCAACGCCCCACCCTGGATCCCGGTGACGCCGACGATAAGAGCTTTCTTCGCCTGGTCCGCCCGGCTTTCCATCTCCAACTCCTGATTCTGCAAGCGCTTGCAGTAACTCTAGACCGGCCGATTGGCGAGGGTCCGTTGACGCTGACAGCCTAAAGATCGCGCGAGGTGTCAACGCTTCACAGGGTTTCGCTGAACCACTTCTGAGCGTGGCCGGCAGCGACCGCCAGTTTGTCCTGATCCGAGTAGAGGGTCATGTGGGTCGTGTGGGGCAACACCTCGAGATGCTTTCGCGCCGACGGGATCGCGTTGAAGGCTCCGATCTCGAGATCCCAGAGGGTGAGGTCGTCACCTTCGGCCACGATCATTAGAACCGGAGTGTCGTAGATGCGCTTCACGAACGGTCCAACGTCGTAGTTCTGGAGCAGCTCTACCGACTCCACTGTGCTGCGGTTCTGGTACAGCGGCGCCGAGCTCTCGCGAATCGCATTGAAAGTCTGGAACGTCTCGGGGAATGGCCAAGCCGAGACTTCGGTGTTGGGATCGGGGGCGGCATGGGGCAGATACAGCCGATTGCCGGGATCGTCGTAGCGAAGCCGGCGATCCTCGGCCATCAGGGCGGCGAGACGCCGGTACCCCATCGTCCCGTGGACACGGCGCATGTTCTCGTATCCGTCGATCACCGGGATCTGGCTGACGATGCTTTGAACGCGGGGATCAATCGCAGCGAGGATGAGCGTGTGGCCGCCCGAGTACGAGATGCCCCAAGCCCCGATCCGCTTGGCATCCACGCTGGGATGGCGCTCGAGGAAACTAATCGCGTTCTGGTAGTCGCGGATCTGAGTCCCAGGGATCGAGGTGCTGGCGGTTGTCGCCGTCAGACACACCGAGGTTGCGGTAGTCAAAGATCAATGCGTTCAATCCTGCAGCCTGGAACGCTTCCGCGTAGGTAGGCATCACGATCTCACGGACGTAGCACCAACCTCCAGCCAACACCACGGTAGGGCGGGGTCCCGCGCTGGACTCGTGATACAGCCATCCACGGCAGACCAGGCCCTCCGATAGGAACTCGACGTCCTCCCTCATCTCGCGATGCCTCCTCAACCTGGGATGGAAACGGGCGTGCGCTTCGACTCTAGGTAAGGCGGTCTATCGGGTGTACCCGAGGCAGTTCGCACCGCACATCGAACTCGAACCACAGCATTGCGCAGTTGCGAGGGGCTCGCCGGGTGTGATCGAGAGCGGCTGCCGATGGGCCTGCTGATCGAAACCCCGGGCGAAGTCTTCTCACCGGCAAGATTCCAAGAAATTGCAACCCAACCAGCAATGACATCTTGGCACAGCCTGTGACCAGACGCATCGGGAGGCGTTGGAATCGCTAACGGCGCTTGGCCTAATAGAACCAGACTGCATCGGTTGTCCCAGTCAGGTCGGACTTAGGATCTGGTGGGTTCGCCCACTGTGGGTTCGAGTCCCACCGCCCGCACAATCCAAATCGGCTAGCAACATTCTGGCCCGCTCCACGATCCGCCTGGTCAGCGCTCAGCGGTAGAGCTCGCCGCCAAGGTACTTGAGTCCGCTGTCGGGCTGAATCGTGATCACCTGACGGCCCGCGCCCAACCGACGGGCGAGAGTCATCGCCGCATTGAGGTTGGCCCCGCCGGAAGGACCTGACCAGATGCCCACCTCTCGCGCGGCGCGGCGAGCAGTGTCGAAGGCCTCCTTGCTCGAAACTGTGATCACTTCATCGATGAAACTGCTTTTGTCTAGGAGAGGCGGGACGAAACCGACGCCTCCGCCTTCAATTCGATGAGTGCCCGGTTGCCTTCCACTTAGGACCGCCGACTCGCTTGGTTCCACCGCGACCTTCAGAAAATGCGGCCATCTCGTTGCCAGGCCTTGGATCGTGCCAAGGAAGCAACCACCCACGCCGATGTAGGTAGTGAAAGCATCAAGTTGACCGTCCAATTGCTCGGCGATTTCCAGGCCGATCTCGCGATACCCGTCAAGGGCGTCGCGGTTATTGAACTGGTCGGTAGCAAAACCGTCGACCTCCTCGACAATTTCCCTAGCTCGCTTTTGAAGGCGCGGAACCAGATCTGGGGTGATGCCATTAGGACTTTCGACCACTTCGAGCTGGGCTCCAAGTGCCTGCATCGTTTGCAGCTTCGCCCTAGCGAACGCGTCGGAGGTGACGATACGGAGTGGATACCCCTTGAGTGAGCACACCAGGGCCAAAGAGCTGCCGGTTGAGCCGCCGGTGTATTCGACCACAGTCTGACCGGGGGCCAGTCGTCCCGATCGCTCGGCCCCTTCGATCATCGCGAGGGCCATGCGGTCCTTGTAGCTGCCGGTCGGGTTCGCCGCCTCGAGCTTTACCCAAAGCGAGGCGTCAGAATCGCCCACGAGCCGAGTCACCTTCACTAGTGGGGTGTGCCCGATGCCGGCCAATACCCCGGGGCGTTCCATCACTTTGCCGATCGTACCTTGCCGAGCTGCCGTCAGCCCGCTCGGACCTCTGGGTAGTTAGCGTTCCGCGGACCCGCCGTGGCGTTCCCCTTGCGAATTTGTTGGTTGCAATCGAGCGGGGCGCCCAAGTTCCACAAGCCATTCGCATGAAGACGGACAACGGCTCACGCTGTCCGCCGACGGAAGTGCCGATCCCAGGTAGGTTGAACCGGTGGCCACGTTGGTGGACGATCGTTATGAGTTGCTCGAGGTTCTCGCGTCCGGAGGCATGGCGACGGTATGGCGGGCCCGGGACACACGCCTCGGACGCATCGTCGCCCTCAAGCGACCCCATCCCGCTCCGGCCGGAAGTAAGACTGACGAGCGGATCGAGCGCGAGGCTCGGGCGGCCGCCGGCGTCAAGCATCCCAATCTGGTAACGATGTTTGATACCGGCGGCGACGAAGCCGGTCCCTACCTCGTAATGGAGCTAGTGGAAGGTCCCACGCTCGCCTCGCCCGGCAGAGAGATCGGGCCCACCGAGGCGATAGATATTGGCGCTCAAATCGCTGACGCCCTGGCGGCCGTACACGACGCAGGAATTGTGCATCGAGACGTCAAGCCATCAAACGTGATCCTGTCCGAGCGGGGACCGTGCCTCACGGACTTCGGGATTGCATCGATTGCCGGAGCCACCGAGGGACATAACGCAACCGGGCACGATCATGGCGACGCCGAGCTACGCCGCCCCCGAAGTGCTCGCCGGCAAGACTCCAACCCCCGCCAGCGACGTTTTCTCGCTTGCAGCTGTCGTCTACGAACTCGTCTCCGGCAAGCCGCCTTTCCCGGAAGCTGAACGCTCTACCCCGCCGGTTCCTCTTAACTATCCACAGCTCGACGCGGTGATTCGTGCCGGCCTCGCGACTGAGCCCAATCAGCGGCCCACTGCAAGGGAAATGGTCGTGGCGTTGCGGGCCGCCGCGCCTACGCGTGCTGTCATGAAACCAAACGACACGCTGCCCTTGCCGGCGCCCGTCCTACCCGCCCCTCCGCCTGACTCCGAGATGGAGCCGCGTCCGCCGGCACCCACATCCGAACCCTCAGAGCCCAGCAAGGAGATGCCGGGGCTACAGCGATTCATGCCCGTCCTCCTCTTTCTCCTACTGGCCAGCATTCTCGCCGTCATCGCCTCGGCGACCGGCTCGCCAGAGACGGATCCCAACATTGCCACCACCACGGCTTTCGTAACGTCCTCAAGTTCTCCCGCCGCCACGTCGCCTCCAACCACTGTGACTGTGGAACCGGTGCTAGCGGCTCGCGACGGCCTCGCCGCAATTTTGGCAAGCATCGGTCCTCCCGAGCTGAAGCCCAAGGAGCGCACCGAGATCATGGAAAAGGTGGACGAAGCGCTCGTGGCTGCCAGCAACGACCCTGCAGGCGCCGAGGACCTGCTGCAGCGAGGCTCGGGAAAAGATCGGCAAGGCACTCGACGGAGACCTAGAACTGGAAGCTCTCGGGGCGCTGAACGAGCTGGCGACTGCACTGGGGATCGAATTCGAGCGCGGAAGGCGAAGAAGGCGACTGACCAGGTGGCCGACCACTAGAACTGAATACTCTCGTGGTTCAACGAGGGCGGTCGGCAGAGGAATCGACGAGATGGCGATCCATTGAGATCGGGCCTCCGTGGTCGGCGATGGAGGCGAAGACGGCTTCACCATTGTGCCGATAATCGCCATAGGAAAGCTTTACGCGCTCGACAAATCCGAGCTTCCGGAAAATGTGCTGGGAGACGCGGTTTGTCGCTTCGGTCATGGCCATCCGATAGCCCTTCGCCAGACCATTCTCTAAGCACCTGGCGACGAGGGTCTGAGCGACGCCTTTCCTCGCATACTCGTCCGCCACGCCCAGAAAGAGGAGATGCAAATACTCGCCCGGACGGATGGTTCTCCCGCTCCGATATTTCGTGTCGAGTTGCCCGAGTAGATCGAATATCGGATCAAACTTCTCGGTCAAGCGCGTGGTGCCGAGCTTCGGCGCCGCGATTGCATCTTCGGTAAGCATGGCTCCGGCCATTTCACCGGTCCCACTGTCCCTAGCGACCGTTGTCAAGCCTTCCTGACCCGCAGAGGAGAATTGCTTAAAGAGTTCTTTTAACTCGCCGGCTGTGATTCCGAGTGCGACTGCCGGTGGGTCGTGCCGAGAAAATGCTTCCGCGAGTAGCTGGCCCATCTCTTCAGTATCTTTTGGCGCGCAAATGGCGTAGGTGATCGCTGATGCGTCGTCCGGGTTCATCGTTGCTTAATGCAGCCCAACCAGCCGTGAGAGGGTGTCATAGAGCCGCGTCCCACCCGCACGCTCTCCAATTCGCAATCCGCGCCTCAGGGAGCGCAGTCGGTTATCGCCGGCGGCGCGAGTAACCGAATCCGCCGAAGAGAAGAATCAGGACCACGATGAGGATGATCCATCCGGTTGTGCTCATTGCTTTCCTTTTCGCTCGTCTCCCGCCACCTACACCACGCTAACGAAAAAGGCGCAGACGCGTCGTAGGGATCGCTACTCGGCCAAGCGTTCCAGTCCATCGAGGATGAGGTCGAGGGCGAACTCGAACTCGAACTGGTCATCGCAACCCGTGCCCACAACCGAAGCCTCGTCGTGGGTGACGGACATCGCCATCTCCGAGATGTAGGGATACGCCGAACTCATCTGCTGCATCATGACTGCGGCGACCTCGGGACTCGCGGCCAGCTCGTCGTTGTCGTCGTAGAGCTCCTGGGCAAAGCCGACCATGCGGCTGCCCAGAACATGAATCGCATGATGGGTCAGGTCGACCGAGAAGCCCCCACGCCGCAGAATCCCGAGCGTCGAGTCCATGTAGCCGAGCATCGTCGGGGTCATGGTGGTGCGCGTGACCATCACGGCCGAGGCCCACGGATGACGCACCAGGGATTCGCGAGCAGAAAGGATTCGCTGGCGCAAAGACGCTTTCCAATCGGGGTTCGGCAGCGGTGCTGGGACTTCGCTCACCACAACGTCGACCATGCCGTCTAGCACCTCTTCTTTGTTGGCCACGTGGTTGTAAAGCGACATCGCCTCGACCCCGAGCTCCTGGCCAAGGCGGCGCATGCTGACCGCCTCGATCCCGTCGCGGTCGGCCAGCGCCACCGCGGCCTCGAACACGCGCGCTTTGGTCAATGGAAGGCGGGGCTCGGTGCGGGTGCGGGTCGCCATGGGTTCGAGCGCGAATCCTAACGTACAGAGTAAGTTAACTCGAGGGACTTGACAAGCTTACGCCGTATGTTGTAACTTACGTCGTATGCTTACAACGTATGCTTCCAAATATGGCTCGCCCGCAGTAGTCGAGCTGCGCCAGGTCGACCTCCCGCCCGTCAAAGCAAATGAGGCGCTGGTCCGGGTCCTCGGCTCATCGGTGAATGCCGCCGATCTGATCTACCTGAGTGGGCGACCATTGGTCCTCCGCATCGCCGCCGGCCCCGTTCGACCCAGGTACAAGACTCTCGGTCGCGATGTCGCCGGGGTGGTGGAAGAAGTCGGCGCCGACGTGACCGCCTTCAAAGTCGGCGACGAGGTCTACGGCGAGATCAACTTCGGAGCTTTCGCTGAATTCGTCTCTGCGCCCGAGCATCTGCTGGCCCACAAGCCAGCGAACCTGAGCTTCGAAGCAGCGGCCGCGGTACCCCTGGCCGCCACCACGGCCCTTCAGGGTTTGCGCGACACGGGCAAACTTCAGCCGCGACAGAGGGTCCTGGTCAACGGTGCCGCTGGTGGTGTGGGCAGCTTCGCCGTCCAGATCGCCAAGGCTCTCGGAGCTGAGGTCACCGCCGTCTGCTCAACCGACAGCCTCGACCTGGTCCGTTCACTCGGAGCCGATCACATCATCGACTACACCCAGGAGGACTTCACCCGGACCGGCCAGCGCTGGGACGTGATTTTCGACCTGGTGGGCAACCGCCCGCTCCGCCGCTGCCGGCATGCGCTCTCCGCTAACGGCATCTACGTGCCGGCAGGAGGAAAGGTGCGTTCATTCTTCAAAGCGTTCGTGGTCTCACTCTTTACGCGGAGGGTGAAGATGTTCGTCGCCAAGTCCAACCGAACGGACCTCGAAGTTATCCGCAACATGATCGAACGCGGTCAAGTGGCCCCCGTAATCGAACAGATCTCAGACTTGGGCGAGGTCGCCAAGGCTCTCCACACGCGGCGAGCCGGCCACGCCCGAGGCAAGACCGTCATCAGCATTGGTGGCGGTGCCAATGAAGCCCTGGCAACCGGGGCGACAACAGACACAGGAGAATCCAAGTGGTAACGCAGACAGCTTCCTATCCGGCACGACTGGAAATCGACTACCCCGAAAAACTCGATCGACTCACGACTCTTTTACGAGCCATCTGGGCGATCCCGATCCTGGTGATCGTGGCCCTGCTCACCGCCGGCGGTGGCGAGACCGTGGTGACCGAAACCGGAGAAACGATCCAGACCAGCAGCTGGCAGATCGCCGGTGGACTTTTCCTCGCAACGATGCTGATGATCGTTTTTAGAGAGCGCTATCCGCGCTGGTGGTTCGATTTCTCCCGCGAGCTCACCCGTTTCACCACCCGGGTCGGTGCCTATCTGGTGGCGCTAACCGACCGCTACCCGTCAACTGTTGACCAACAGTCCGTCCATCTCGAGATCGACTACCCAGACGTCAAACAGGATCTCAACCGCTGGTTGCCGCTGATCAAGTGGTTCCTCGCCATCCCTCACTACCTCGCCCTCGCCGTGCTGATTGCCATCGCGCTTCTCGCGGCGGTCGTGGGTTGGTTCGCTGTGCTGATTACGGGCCGCTATCCCCGAGCCCTCTTCGACTATCTCGTGGGCGTCGGCCGCTGGACATTGCGAGTGCAGGCATACGCCTTCCTGCTCGTCACCGACCAGTACCCGCCGTTCTCTCTGAAGTAGGGGTGAGGGTCACGGCACGAGCGCGATCTTGCCGCGGACGTGTCGTGACTCGATTTCCCGATGGGCGAGGTGGGCTTCCTCGAGGCTGAACTCCTTCGCCACTTCCACTTTGAGGCCTCCGGCTTCGTAAAGCGAAGTTAGAACTTCGAGGTTGGCGGCCGAGCGCTTGGTGCCGACCCGCCGGACCCCGAGCCGTTGCTCCGCTTCGTAGTCGACCAGGGTGACGGCCCGCTCCGGTGATCCGAGTAGGGCAACCGAGACCTCGTTGGCTTCCCCGCCGAAGCAGTCGAGTGCCGCTGTGATCCCATTTGGAGCGAGCGCTTGCACCCGCTCGGTAAGGCCGGGTCCGTAGGTGACCGGAACGGCACCGAGGCTGGCGAGATATCCGTGATTGCGCTCGCTGGCGGTGCCGATGACCGAAGCTCCGCGAGCGATTGCCAGCTGCACTGCGAAGGTGCCGACCCCGCCGGCGGCGGCGTGGATGAGCAACCGGTCGCCATCAGTTATCGCAAGCTCATCGAGAGCCGATTTGGCGGTCTGGCCGCTCGCCGAGATGACGCCCGCTTCCGGCCACGGCATCGAAGTGGGCTTCTGCACGGCTTGGGCGATCGGGACGAGGGTGGTATCGGCGTAGCCGGTGCCATCGAGGAAGGCGAGCACCTCGTCGCCCACGGCGAAACCGTCGACACCGTCGTGAACCATGTCCACAATCCCGGCCGCTTCGTTGCCGAGCTGGGCCGGGAAGG
The DNA here is from genome assembly GCA_963840175.1 of uncultured Acidimicrobiia bacterium. Classification (GTDB taxonomy): domain Bacteria; phylum Actinomycetota; class Acidimicrobiia; order Spongiisociales; family ZC4RG35; genus JACCTH01. The sequence continues at coordinate 62,842 of CAWIXU010000006.1, read as the reverse complement.
TTGCGGGTCGGAAATTGGCGAAAGCACCGCGACGAACCGCGGCGTCGTATGGCTGGACACCCGCGGCCTTGACCCGGATACGCATTTCATCCGTGCCCGGAATCGGATCGGCCACCTCGATGACATGGAGCACCTCCGGGCCGCCGTACTCCGTGAACACCACAACCCGCGCCATCAACTCACCCCCTTTGTTGCTCTAGTCGAATTCATCAAGCGCGCGAAAGGCCTGGGAATCAACGGCGAACCGCTTCGTCGCCGAAAGCTGGATCCAGGCCGGCCACCATCGGCAGCAATGCTGCCACGACCACCACCACCGCAAGCACCACCAGCAGCAGAGCTCGCAGAGGATTGCGGGGTACGGCAACGAATTCGTTTCGCCCCTGAAGCAAAGCGCTGAACGGCCATCGACCAATCGCCGGAACTGGTAGCAGTCCTCCGGTGATGGAACCGACGCTCACCATCCCCGCGCTGTAGCCCAGACCTAACGCCATCTGACCGAACGCAACGACACCGACGCCAACCTGGCCGATTGCAATCACTCCCCTTGCCAGTTGGCCCACTGCGACCACTCCGGTGGCGACTTGACCAAAAGCGAAGACACCAGTGGCGAACTGCCCGACCGCGATCACGCCATGCGCTTCCAGGCCGGCGTCGAACAATTTCACCCGCTCGAAGCTAGCGACCGTCGCTGCCCGGTCAGCCTGAAGGGGGTCGGCATCGTGGAGGTGTTGCCCTCGCTTTACGCGAAGCTGACGCTGATCAGAGACGGCACCAGCAAAGTGGGGATACGACCGCGCCGACTACCACGACGTCAGCCGTCACCTCGCCGGACACCGACTCAAATGCGGGCTGCTCGTCGAGTAACCAGACCGATCTTCGCTCAGACTTCGATGCTCTAATTCGCTGGCTTGCAGACAATGCCGTCACGAGTGGCGTCGGTCCGGCTCTTGCTTGTCCCGTCCGGGTGTATCGAGAGACGCCTCATCAGGCACGCGCAATCCCCGACGCCGTATCTCTTCCTCGATCACGTCGAGAGGCCGGTTATCGCCGCTCTTCTTGAAGGAAGACTCCTCGGCTAGTTCCGCCTTGATGAATCGGTGCTGGGCTAATAGCTCGTCGTCGGTCCATTCCTCGATCGGCTTAGGTGATTCAAGGTCCATAGATGCGCTGTACCCGAGACCACGCGTTGCAAACAACGGGGCTCGCAACCCGGGGAGGTGTTAGTCGTAGCTGTGCCGGAACATCACTGCGATACGTTCCCCGGCGTTGGCGACCTTGGGGATGCTGTGGTCGTGCGTCCGCTGGCAGGAACCGCCCATGACGATGAGATCTCCATGGCCCGCCGCCCAACCGATCGAGCGTCCACCGCCTTTTGGTCGGATCCGGAACATCCTGGAGTCCCCCAAAGAGAGAATGGCGACCGTGGCTGTGGGCAAGTTGCGGGCGACCCGATCGCCATGCCAGGCGACGCTGTCGCGCCCGTCCCGGTAGAGGTTGCAGGTGATGCGCTCGAGCCTCACTCCATAGCGGGAGCTGAGCGCTTCGGACATCTCGCCAATCACCTCGAGACCGGGGGGAAGCTCTCCGGTGCCGAACGCCGCCACCAACCTGGGCCGCGGAATCTCCATTCCCTTGATCCGCTCCACGCCCTCTTTCCAGGGGAGGGTCTGTCGAACTTTTTCGAAGAGCTCGTCGGGTTCCGCCGCCCACCCCGGCTGTCGATCGACCCACGCTTCTTCGGCCAATTCGGTCCGCTCGATTCCGGCGAACGATTCGTCGAAGCCGATCCCCGCCGGTGCCGAAAACAATGAACGCTGAAAATTCTCCATCTTCTTTAGGTTCACACGCCGGCTGAATTATGAGCGCAGGATCTCATCGAGCCGCAACGGCGACGACGCCTCGAGCTGAGCGAACCGGCACGAGTCAGGGTCGCGATCGGGTCGCCATCGAATGAACTGAGCGGGGTGGCGGAGACGGCCGCCATCCAACTGGTTGAACCGGACCTCGGCGACCAGCTCGGGACGCAACGGCACAAACGACAGGTCCTTCTCCGGGTTCCAGCGGCTCCCCGGCCCAACGGCTTCGGAGGCAACCCCGGCCCATGGATGCTCTGAAAGTCCCACCACGTAAGGGGCAAGCTCGACAAACAACTCGCGTCGCCGGGAGACGGGGAACGACGACGCCACGCCGATCGGGATCAATCCGCTAAACATCGCCTCCCATTCGTGGCCTTCTGCGCCCTGGTCGGAATACACCGCGAGAAGCAGCGAACCGACCTCATCCGCCCGAGATTTGTGGGTCCGGTAACCGACCACCACACAGTCGGCGGTGCGGTCGTGTTTCAGCTTGGCCATGACTCTCCGCCCCGGCTGATAGGTGCTGTCTGGATGCTTGGCGATGATCCCGTCGAGACCCGCTCCCTCGAACTCTCGGAACCATTCACCCGCCACGTCCAAGTCGGTGGTAAGTGGCGTGAGCAACACCGGAGAGTCGGCGCCGGAAAGCAGGGTTTCGAGCCGGCGCCGGCGTTGCTCGAAAGGCTGCGGGCGAAGATCTTCGTCATCCACCGCGACCAGGTCGAAGACGATCAGAGATGCGGGTGTTTGCGCCGCCAAGAGTTCAACCCGGCTGGACGCCGGGTGGAGACGCTGTTGAAGGGAAAAGAAGTCGAGCCGACCGTCCTCGGGGTTGGGGACGAGGATCTCCCCGTCGACTACGCAGCGTTCGGGCAAGGTCTGTTTTACCGCTGCCACTACGTCGGGGAAGTATCGGGCCAGAGGACGCTGATTGCGGCTCTCGATCAGGACCTGTGAGCCGTCGCGGAAGATCAAGGCCCGAAACCCGTCCCACTTCGGCTCGTACAACCACCCGGGCGGCAAGACGTCGACGAGCCGGGCGAGCATCGGCTCGAGCGGAGGCGTCACCGGAAGGTTGAGCACCCCGTGAACCGTATACGGGGACCCGAGCGCTAGTTCAGGGCTTTACGCCGTCGCCGCTTTGGCAGGCTCCTCGACGGCCTGGGCCGTGTATTGAACGCAAACACATTTGGGCACAGTGCACGCGACGCTGCGATGTTCGACTTTGGGGTGCCCGCAGCCGATACACCGCTGCCGGTTCCCATCAAAAGTTCTTCGGTCGGAGGTCTTCACGATCTGGGCTCCTTTGGATTCGCGAACCGTCGGCAAACTCGGTCCTCTGCGGTGCTCGGAATTCCTCGCGGTACAGAGCCAGCGGAAACTCCACCCGACGGATCGGAGAGCGAAGAAGGCGCTGCACGCGGGGGCGTGACGCTCGCTACGAAGTCTACCCGTTATGCGGGCTGGACGCCCTCAAGATCCGCTCGCGCAGCACACCTTGACAATGCATTGATACAACCGTATGGTTGTATCAAATGATGACCACGGAAGACGTCGATCGGGTGTTCTCGGCTCTCGCCGATGTGACCCGTCGTGACATCGTCCGCCGGGCGATCGAGGGAGGCGAAGGGGTGGCGGAGCTGGCCGAGTACTACCCGATGAGCTTCGCGGCAGTGCAAAAGCACATCGCCATCCTCGAACGAGCCGGCCTGGTCAGCAAGGAACGCCGTGGACGGCGCAAGATCGTCCGCACCAACGTCGAGCGGCTGGGAGTGGCGCGAAGCCTCCTCGACGAATTTCAAGCGCTGTGGCGCGGTCGCTTCGACCGCATGTCCGACATCCTCGAAAGGGAGGCCCAACCATGACCGCGAACCAATCACAACGGCCGTCCGCAAGGACCAGAAGGCCCTGACCATGACCATGACCACCGAATTCGACGCCACCCCCGAGCGGGTGTGGCAGCTGTGGGCCGATCCCCGCCAGCTCGAGCGGTGGTGGGGTCCGCCCACCTATCCCGCGACGGTTCACCAGCCATGACCTCGAGCCAGGTGGTCGAGTCGAGTACCACATGACCGGTCCGGAGGGCGACCAGCCTCGCGGCTATTGGGAGATCACCAAGGTCGACCCGCCACACCTGCTGGTGTTCAACGACGGCTTCGCCAACGACGACGGCACCCCCAACCTCGACCTTCCCACCAGGGAGACCCGGGTCCGGATCACCGAGGTGGGCAAGGGCCGTACGTCGATGGAGATCGAGAGTCACCATCCCTCGGCCGAGGCAATGGAGCAGGTCCTGGCGATGGGAATGGAAGAGGGAATGAAGCAGGCCGATCGGTCAGATCGGAGCGGTGCTGGCCAGCGACAACCTCCCTGACCCAGAAACACGCACCCTCGAGGTTCCGGGAGCAGTGCTGACCTATGACGTCCGTCGCAACCCGGCGAGCACCAAGCCCGTACTGCTCTTGATCGGCTCACCGATGGCAGCTGCCGGCTTTGCCAGTTTGGCCAAGCACTTTGCCGATCGATCGCTGGTCACCTACGACCCGCGGGGCAGCGAACGGAGCGTCAAGACCGACCCCAACTCACAGTCGACCCCCGACGAGCACGCCGATGATCTCTACCGGATCATCACCACCCTCGGAGGCGAGCCCGTGGACGTCTTTGCCAGCAGTAGCGGAGCGGTGAACGCTCTCGTCTTGGTGTCCAAGCACCCCGAGCTCGTGCAAAACCTGATCGCCCACGAGCCTCCGGCCGCGCAGGTCCTGCCCGATCGCGAAGCGGTGCTCGCCGCCACCCGCAGCGTCAGCGTGACCTATCAGCAGCAAGGCATGGGATGGGGCATGGCGAAATTCATCGCGTTGTCCAGCAACAAGGGCGAGGTTTCGGCCGACTTCGCCGACCAGATTGTCGATCCGGCGATGTTCGGAATGCCGACCGAAGATGACGGCACGCGCGATGACGTGCTCCTCGGCCAGAACCTTCTCACCGGCACCTCGTATGAGCTCGACTTCGAAGCGCTAGCCAAGGCTCCGACCCGGATCGTGCTTGCGGCCGGTGCCGAGTCGGAGGGCGAGATCGCCCATCGCGCGGCGAAGGCTGTCGCCGAACGCCTGGGCAAGACAGCGGTCACGTTCCCTAGCCATCACGGCGGCTTTCTCGGTGGTGAATACGGGTGGTCAGGCGAACCCGACGCCTTCGCCGTCAAGCTCCGGGAAACCCTCGGCTGAAATCGCAGAGACAGTGATCGAAGAGGCCGGGACAACACCGGCCTCCTCGATCCTCTCAAGCATCGAATCGTGGACGCGATCGCGGGCGTTCTGCTGTTCAATCACAAGTTCTCCCCTTTCCAAAGACCCCAACAGGTCACTAGTCAGTCTGGGGACAGTCTTATGACTCTCTACGAATTGGCGCTTGGGCCCGATGAACTGGCATGGACCGGAAGACACCAAAGCGAGCGAATTCGCGCCGGCTGATCGCCGTGGGTCTCGCCGCCGGGGCGGTGATCTCGGTAGCGAGCCTGGCACTCGCATTCGCGAGCGCCTCGGGCACCAAACAGGTGACCTCCAATGCTCTCGACCTTCACCTGACAAACGTGGCTCTAGGTTCGAGTGCTCTCGCACGGGCGGCTAGCGCCCAGGCGATCTTCTTTGCCGTCGACCGTGCTGCCGGCTTGGCATCCCACGACGCGGCGGCGCGAGCCATGGCGGAAGCCACGGCAGCTTCGGACGCTTTCGCACTCAGCGCCGACCGGCTGGCAACTGTCGGAGCTCTCACGGGAACATCTCTGAACGAAGCCGCGGCCACCTACCAAGCGGCGCTTGCGCAAACCCTTGCTCAGCTCGAGAGCGGGGACACCGCCGGGGCTCTGACTTCACACAACGCAAGCGTGGAGACATCCTTTGCCACTCTCGAGCGACTCCTTGCTGAAAGCCAGGACGAGATCCGAACTCGCATTGAGCGGACCGAAGGCGCCGCTGGCCGCCTCGCGTGGCTGACCCAAGCCCTCGTCTCGCTGTTGATTCCCGTGGCGGCACTGACCATCTACCGATCTATGACAAGACGCAAAGTGCAGGAGCAGCGATTGCAGTTTGAGGCAAGGCTCGAGGCAGAGAAGGAGCTGAGCTCGGCCAAGGACGAATTCATCGCCGGCCTCTCCCACGAGTTCCGGACTCCGCTCACCTCGATCGTTGGCTTTTCCGAGTTTCTGCTGGAGCATCGAGACGTTGACCCGGAATCAAATCTCGAGTTGATTGGCCTCATTCATTCGGAGTCGTCAGATCTGTCGCGGATGGTCGACGACCTCCTGACTGCGGCTCGGATCGAATCGAGCGCCCTCAGCTACATGCCGGCGCAACTATCTGCCCGCACCGAGATCGAGGCGGTCATCGGCCCCTGGAAGCGGCAGGGACGTGAGTTCGTGGTCGACGTCGGGAATGCGGCAGTGTGGGCCGACCCTGTCCGGCTCCGACAGGTTCTACGCAACCTGATCTCGAACGCCATCAAGCACGGCGGCCCGCTGATCGGGATCAATAGCTGGGTCGAACGGGGCGAGTTCGTCTGCAGGGTTGCCGACAATGGTCCGGGAGTGCCCGCTCATATCGCTGGCAAGCTTTTCGAGCGCTTCGTTCACGGCGGGCGCGAGACGTTGCTTACCGGAAGCGTCGGTTTGGGTTTGAACATCGCCCGCGCCCTGGTTCTCGACATGGGCGGCGATCTCGTCTACGAGCGAATCGGCCGAGTTTCTTGTTTTACCTTCCGCTTGCCCCTCGTTCCCGCCGCCGTAGAAGCGGCCGAGTTGAGTCGGGTCCCGGCCTAGATGCCAGGGCGAATCTTCATACGGCGGGAGAAGTGGCGCCGTGTGCTTGCTTTGGCGACGGTCATTAGTTCGCTGCTTGCTTCACTCCCGGCTGTCGCTGTCGCCTCGTTGACTTATCGTGACGATTTCAGTTCGGAGTCCTACAGCGGCTCGGACGGAAACACTTCCTGGCTTTCGCCTTGGGTCGAATCGGGCGAAAGCGACGGACCGGATTCGGGTGCTCTCCAGGTAAACGACAATCAGCGTTGCCACACGGACGATTGTTTAATCATCGGCCGTGAGGGCGGAAGTTACGCGTCGATCTATCGATCCTACGGATCGGCCGGGGCGGCGTCTGTCTCGTTTACTTTTGACTACCAACGGCACCGGCACGGCTCCGGCGCCGGCTCGGTCGAGCTAGCGGCCAGCCAAAACGGCACCACCTGGACAGTGATCGCCACCTTCTCCCTGCAAGTAGACGACGGAAGCCAACAAACCGGTTCGTACGACCTGACTCCCTTTGCGGGTTCCAACTCCCGAATCAGATTTTCGTTGGTCGGCGGCTCTGACAACAGCCACATGAACATCGACAATGTCGACATCGTCGTCGTGCCGGGCGGGCAGCCGACGTTCGACCAAAACTTGGCAGATAGGACCGATGCCGAGGGCTCCGCAATCAGCATCGATGCAGGGGCCACCGATCCCAATGGCGATCCGCTTAGTTACAGCGCCAACGGGCTGCCGCCCGGCGTCCAGATCGATCCAAGCACCGGTCTAATCACGGGCGTGGTGGCCGTAGGCGCCGGTGCCGGGAGCCCGTACGCGGCCAGCGTCACCGTGTCCGACGGGCCCAACTTCGCCAACGACACGTTCGCCTGGACGATCAGCGCTACCAACCAGGCGCCGACCGCGACAGACCGATCCGTGAGCCTGCCCGAAGACGATGCCGTCGGCCTGACTCTCGATCTGCTCGACCCCGCCTTTGCCAGTGATCCTGACGGAGATCAGCTCTCTCTCGTCGATATCGACACCTCCACCGTCACCGGCTGGGCAATCACCAATCATGGGGATGGGACGATCACAGTCGTGCCCTACCCCAATTTCGATCGGACCGATGGTGCGACCTACACCGTCGCCGACGGCCGCGGCGGCACCTCGACCGCGGCGCTGCAACTCATTGTCCAACCTTCGCCGGACTCACCGACAATCGACTCACCGCCTCCGCTCAGTGGCGAGGCCGGAACCACAGTTGCCTTCATTGCTGAATCCGGTGACGCCGACACCGGCGATACCGCCAGCTACTCACTCTCGGACGGTGTTCAACCGGTCCCCGCCGGCGCCCAAATCGACCCGGCGACGGGCGCCTTCAGCTGGCCGATCCCCGCCAACCAATCACCCGGCTGGTACCGCTTCGATCTGTCGGTCACCGATGGCACCGGCCAGTCCGCAACGGTGGAGCTTGCGATCGAGGTGACGGCGGCCCCCGCGGAGACGACCACCACAACCGAGGCAATTCTCGCGGTCACCACTACCACCGAGCCACCGGCGACTACAACGTCGATCGCTGCTACGACCACGACCGGCGCCGTCGTAACGACATCGACCACGGCCAGGTCGGAGTCGCCAGATCCCCTCCACCTCGACCACCACTGAGGTGCAGACGCCGGTGACCTGGCCGACATGGCAGCATGCGCCAATAGCCACGGTGACCACGACGACGGTCGCCGCCATGACGCCGGAAGCTGCCAGAACCGCGAAAGAAACTCTGGTCGCGGCGATGGTTTTCGAGCTTGGGGACGGCGAGCCGAACTCGGATCAGTCTCTCGAGCTCACTCCCCGCGAAGGACTCACAGTCTCTTTCTCTTCCGCGGTCGAGACACTGAGAAACAACCTGATTCTGTCGCTGACGCTCGGCCTGGTGCTGGCCGGCTTCCTCCTCGTCGGAGTGGAGAAACAGGCCACCGGCCCGCGCCAGGATGGTGTGAGAGGGCAGAGCCTGGCAGAGCCCTCTCGCCAGGTCAATACCCTGACAGAGTCGACGGAGGCGGTGGGGTGGGTCGCGATTCCACGGTGATGCGGGCCGAGGCCCGCAGCTGCTCGATCACATGAGCGTGAGCATCAATCTGATCGGTCGAGCCCACCTTGAGAATCTGATAACGGTGACGTTCATCATCGATCGAGATGTCGACAGTCCACCAATTCGCCAAGTCAATCGTGCCTCCGGCCGCGGTTGCTATGCGACGAAGCAAATTGACCGCCTTCTGCGGGGTGGGAAACGGGCCGAACACCTCTGGGTCTGCTTTCTCGGGGATGAATACCACCACGTACATTCCGCTGAACGTACCCCCGCCCTCTCTGCGCCAATCGTCGGGGTACCGACGCCGCGTCGGCTCCTCTGCAGTCAGCGGCCGACCCATGAAAAGCTCTCGTTTGCCAAGAGCTGCGAGGTCTTGGGATCGAGAGCGCCGTCCGCAAAGGTTTAGCTGCGGCCGGTGCCCTGCGCCTTCATAATCCGCTTCTGCTCTCGGACGACAAGCACGTCCTCCCACACCGCCACGTCGGCGATCGACGGCCAATCGGCGGCCACTTCTTCCCAACCTGGAGGCGCGATGCCGAGCCGCTTGCCGAGAATGCCGACAAAGATCCGCGACTTGGCGTCGCCGAAGCCAGGCAGGGCCTTGAGACGGGCGAGGAGCTCGGGACCGCTCGAGGCCGTCGTCCAAATCGCCTCGGCTTGGCTGTCGTAGCCATCGCGCACGACCCGACAAAGCTCCTGAGTGCGCTTGGCCATCGCCGCGGGGTAGCGATGGATGACAGGCGGCCCGCGGAAGATCGCCACCAGCTCCTCCTCGGGGTAGTCGGCGATGACCGCGGCGTCGAGGTCGCGGCCCATCCGCTGGGAAAGGAGGTAAGGGCCGAAGAAGGCCCTTTCCATCGGAAACTGCTGATCGAGGAGCATTCCCAAGAGGAGGGCGAGGCCGTCTTGCGCGAGCAGCCGGTTGGCGTTTTCATCGCCGGTCCAGGGAAGGCTCTCGACCTTGCTCACTTCGGGCACGGTAGCCCAACGCCGTTTTCCACCTGACTCTGAGAAGGCTCGCCGTAACGGCTTCGTAATGAAGGCCGTGGCAAGCTACTTTCGGGTTACAGCAGAAAGGGAGCTATGCGTCCGAGGGCAAAGGCAGTGTGGAGATTTTTTCGAATTGGCGGCATCGGCCTGGCGCTGGTCGTTGCGGCGTGCAGCTCCGGGTCGGAAACCGTGACCGTTCGGGTCGACTACGACCACGACGAGTTCGCCACCCAGTTCATCCGCTACTTTCCCGACCGCATCTCCGTCCATCCCGGTGACACCGTCCGCTTCCTGCAGGACTGGACCGGGGAGGCGCACACGGTGACCTTTGGCACCAAGGTCGACGAAGTTCTCGCCATCACCAAGCCCCTCTTTGAGGAGTGGGGTGACGTGCCGTTTGATGAAATTCCCCCCGAGGTCCTCGAGGCATACTTCGCCGCCGAATGCACCTTGCCGGTTCTCTATTCGGAATGCGAACCGCCAAGCGAAGACCTCCCCTCGGATGAAGCAACCGCGGAGGAAGCTCCGCCGGCGGAGTCGACCACCGAGATCAACCAGACCATCGCTCAACCCTGCCTGATCGAAACCGGCGAGGTTCCCGGCGACGGGATGGCATGCCAAACCCGTGAGCTCGGCGAGTTCGATGGGACCGAGGCCTACTTCAACAGCGGGTTCATCCCTTTCGAGGGCGACAACGAGAACGTGTTCGAGCTCAACCTGTCGGACTCGATCTCGCCGGGCGAATACAACTTCTTCTGTTCGGTGCACGGATCGGCCCACAGCGGAACGCTCGAAGTGGTGGCGCCCAACGTGCCGATACCTTCACCGGAAGAGGTGAATGTCGAGGTCCGCGCGGAGCTCAACGAGGTGATCGAGCCCTTCCGGCAGGCGTTCAGCCAGGCGCAGTCGGGCGCGTTCGTTTACGAGGGTGAATCACTTCCCGGACCCTTCTCAGGCCTGGTGGACCAGAGGGTCGAGGGGTTGCTCAACGAGTTCGTCCCCGAGAACCTCGAAGTGGAAGCGAACGAGCCGGTGACCTGGGTGATGTTCGGACCGCATTCGATCAGCTTCGACGTTCCCGAGTACTTCCCCATCTACGAACGCCTGGAGGATGGAACGGTTCGGGCTAACGAGGCCCTGTTCATGCCTGCGGGAGGTGCTCCTGAGGTGGAGGAGCCGGATGGCCCCGGGCCGATCATCATCGATGGAGGGACTTACGATGGATCAGGCTTCTGGTCCTCAGGGGTGTTGTTCAGCGATACCTATGTGCAATACACACTTCGCTTCTCGAACCCGGGCACTTACCGAATTGCGTGCCTAATCCATCCGCCCATGGTGGGAACCGTCACCGTGACAGGCTGAGCGCGGTGCCAGCCCGGCCGCGTCGACCGAACGGGCGCCGACCTGGGCTTCGCGATCGGGTTCGGGATCTATGTGCTCGGGAGCTTGCATCGTTCTCGGGCAGGGACTGGTCGCCGTGCTCGCTTCCTTCTCCCCCGGCCTGCATGAGTTTCTTCATGTCGAAGGCCTCGGGACCGGGCGTGTGGGCCCGGGTCGCGATTCGCGCCGCCGACGCCTCCCACGCGGTTCCCTCGATCCCCCAGATCCTGGCGGACTATGGCTTCAGCATCGTCCACCTGGTCCTGGCTGCGATTCTGATTCGGCTACGACCACGGGACTGGACGGCTCGGCTCCTTGCCACCGCGCTGGTCGGGGTGGCGGGGGTCTTCAACCTGACCACGCAGGCTGTGCTGGAACACCTGCCCTTTACCCCGCTCGAGGAGCTGGCCCAGATCGTTTCCCACATCGTGGCGGGCCTCGCGTACCTCTATGCCCTGCTGCTTTTCCCCGACGGTCGCCCGGTGCCGCGCTGGCGTCCACGCGCTCTCATTCCCTCTCTATCTGACCGCGTCGGTTGGAGCGATTTTTCTCTCGCTGCGCTTGGAAGGCCCGGCACGACCGGCAACTCTGCTCTTGTTCTTTGGCCTGCTGGTGCCCGCGGCGGGAGTCGCCGCTCAGGCCTATCGGATTCTGCAACCCGCCGCACCGACTGCCCACGCCCAGGCTCGACTTCTGTTTTGGTCGCTACTTCCCTCGGTGGGGTTTGGAATCTTGTTTCTGATTCTCAATGGCCTCTCCCCCGCGACCAATGTCCTGGCCGGACGAAATCTGGCCGAGCCGCCGGTGGCCCTCTATCGCAGCTTCCAGCCGGCGTTTGCCATCATCGCGGTGGGGCTCTTCGCCGGCATCCTGCGCTACCGGTTGTGGGACATCGAACGACTTCTCAACCGCACCACCGTGTATGCGATCGTCACCACCGTGCTCGGCGGGATCTACTTCGCATTCGTCGTTGTCGCGCAGTTGGTCCTGGGCAACGTGGCGGCCTCTCCCTTGATCGACTCGAAGGCGGCGGTGGCGATAACTACGTTGCTATTCGTCACCGCGTTCCGCCCGCTGCGCGACGAGGTGCAAAAGTTCATCGATCGACGATTCAATCGCCGGCGCTACGACGCCCAACTGACGGTGGAGGGTTTCACCGAAGGACTCCGGCAAGAAGTCGATCTCCGCGGCATCGTTCTCCGGCTCAACAATGTCTTGAACCAGGTGATCGAGCCACGTCAAATCTCGATCTGGCTCAACGATGTTTCTGATCACGAGGAGAGAAGACTGCCGTTTCTTCCTCCGGAGGGGGGAGTGGCCCGCTAAGGCCGAGGGGGGCGGTAGCTCGACCCGACTAATCGCAATTGGGAACGGCCAGAAAACAGGGAACCTGGTCATAGACGAGAGTCCCCCACAGGAGAGCGATCAGAACCAGCCCGACGACCCTCGCCATCATCGGTGGACGAGTGAGTGCCCGAGGGTCAATGCGAAGTACGCGAAGCAACGGTTGCCCGATGGAGGCGAAGATGAACGGCAGGGTCCAAAGAAACCCAAACAGCCCCAACGCGCCCAGCAACCAATCCGGGTGAAGAACGAACCGGGTGTCGGGTTTGACGAACCCCCGAAACGCGACCTCGAGCAATGCGAACGGAAGCGAGAGCAGCAAGCCGAAAAGCGCGGCCGATCTGAAGTCAACCGATCTTGCCTTCATGGGTACAGGCTACTTTGAGATAGCGATGTCTTTCGAACGTTGGGCGGCGATCGTCATGTGGGCCTACGCGGGAGGATTCGGACTAGCAACGATTCCCGTCGCACGCCATCTCCTGGTGCACGACCGGCTGCCCAGGTTTTTCAACCTCTTCGCAATGTACGGAGGACCATGGTCGGCTCGCACACAACCCCCGACCTTCGTTGCCATCCTCGGCCTCTTCCTCGTTTTGACGGTGCTGGTCGCGGGCGGAGCCTGGTTGCTCTGGAACGGCAATCGCACAGGAGGAATGCTCGCACTGGCGCTGATTCCCATCGAGGCGATCTTTTGGTACGGATTTGCGCTACCGATTCCACCGGTGCTGGCCGTGATCCGAGTCGTTCTTGTCATCGCCGGATGGAAGGCACTCTCCTAGCCCAACTTCAGGCTGTTGCTGTAGCGGCGTAGCGGTCGAGCGTCATCACCCAGCCGGTTTCGTAGCTCGCCCGAATCTCGCGTGCCTGCGACCCTCTCGCCTCCCAGCCGCGATGCTCGAGCTCGACGACGGTCACCTCGCCTTGTTGGGCAAAGCGCACTTCGACTTCGGTCGCTTCATCCTGGGAGTATCCGGGATGCCAGGTGAAAACCAGACGACTCGGTGGCTCCCAGGTGGTGATCTCTCCCCAGACCTCGCGACCACCCGGAAATGTCTCAAAGATGGCGCCTCCCGGCCGGGTCTCCATTCCGACCGACGTCGCCGCTTCCTCGTGGACTGAGTGCGTCTGCTTGGGCCACCAATCTCCGATGCGGTCGGTGAAGACTGCGAAGGCGTGCTCGATCGGGGCTTCCACGCTGACCGAGGAGCGGACGGGCTCCAAGTCGACCTGCTCACTAGTGCGCTGCGTCATCGTCGTTTCCTTTCTCTGCTGCTTCTTTGAACGAGGTGAGCGCTTCTTTCCAGAACCGCTCGACATAGGTGCGCAATTCGGCCAGCCCCTCGGGACGGGCTCGGTAGTAGCGCCGGGTCCCCACTTGCTGTTCGCTTACGAGACCGACGTCTTTCAGCACCCGCAGGTGCTGAGAGCACGGCCGGGCGGCTCACCGGCAGCTCGGCGGCGAGCTCGCCGACCGAGCGACGATCGACCGACAAACGTTCGAAGACCGAGCGCCGGGTCGGGTCGGCGAGAGCGTTCAGCACATCTGCGTAAGCCATAACTTACCGTAAGTTACCACTTACTGAGTGGTACGTCAACCCCGAAGATCAATCTTCCTCCGCTTACGGCACTTGCAGGAGGTCGGCGATTTCGCGAAACCGAATCTCCGCCTGCAGGTGACGAGTGCTGGACCTGGTTCTCCACGAGATGCGATGACCTTGACATCAAGTCGTGTTTGTTACGTCGAACGCCTGGGTAGGTCCTTAGAAGTGGGGCATTCCATTGGGGGATTCCCTCCGTTCGAGAGGAGAGCTAATGAAGGCATCCCGCCTAGGGGCAACCATGTTGGTTGTTCTCATTCTTTCGCTGGCCTTGCCAGCAGGTGCCGATAACGGCACCCCAACTGAGGAACTTCGTGACGCTGTCACTAGCGAAGCCATCATGGAGCACCTGACTGAGCTCGATGAGATAGCCGCTGCCAACGGCGGCACCAGGGCAGCCGGTACGCCTGGCTATGACGCTTCGGCTGCATATGTCGCGGATTTGCTGACCGCAGCCGGCTACAACGTGACGATCCAAACCTTTTCTTATGACCAGTTCCGTCAGAACTCAGAATCGATTCTCGAACAGGTCACACCAGACCCGGTCACTTACACCGATGGGGTGGATTTCTTCATCATGACCTATTCGGGGAGCGCCGACGTCACCGCGCAGGTGGAGGCAGTCGACCTGCTCCTCCCTCCTACGGGTGGCTCAACGAGCGGTTGTGAGGACTCCGACTTCGCAAGCTTCACCGCAGGGAGCATCGCCCTTATCCAACGTGGAACCTGCACATTTCGCGAAAAGTCCGACAATGCTGCCGAAGCCGGAGCTGTGGGCGTGATCATCTTCAACGAAGGCGACGCCGCCGACCGTATCGACCTCTTTGGGGGGACGTTGGATCCGCCGGTAACTGATATCCCCGTAGTCAGCGCCAGCTTTGCGCTCGGCGTCGAGCTCAACGAACTGATCGAGGGCGGCCTCACGATGCGTCTCGCCACCGATGCCACCCTCACGCTGATCGAAACGTACAACGTCTTGGCCGATACCCCCACCGGACGGAGCGATCGAATGGTCGTAGTGGGTGCCCATCTCGACTCGGTGGCTGAGGGTCCAGGCATCAACGACAATGGGTCGGGATCAGCTGCGATCTTGGAGACCGCGTTGCAGATTGCCGAGCTGGGAATCGAGCCCCGCAACATGATCCGGTTCGCCTTTTGGGGTGGTGAAGAGGATGGACTCATCGGTTCGGAGTACTACGTCAGCCAACTCAGCAAGGCTGAGATCAAAGACCATGCCGTCAATCTGAACTTCGACATGGTCGGGTCACCCAACTATGTCCGCTTCGTCTACGACGGCGACGGGTCCCCAACCGGCACTGCCGGTCCCAACGGCTCGGGAGTGGTCGAGGACATCTTCCTCGATTACTTCGAAAGCCAGGGTCTGGCGGCGGAGCCCACTGCCTTTGACGGCCGATCCGACTATGGACCGTTCATTGCCCAGGGGATACCAGCCGGTGGCCTCTTCACCGGTGCTGAGGAGATCAAGACCGCGGAGCAAGCCGCGATCTATGGAGGCACCGCGGGGATCGCCTACGACCCCTGCTACCACCAGGCGTGCGACACCCTGGCCAATGTCAATCAACAGGCGATCGACGAAATGGCCGACGCCATCGCCCACGCCACCCTCGTGTTCGCCGAGACCACGTCAGCGGTTCAGGGCACGGGCAAAGGCCAGGGCAGTGGTCAGTCGAACCTGGAGTTCAGAGGCAATCTCCGGATCCGTTAGCCCAAACCGATCCAGTGGGAATCTGCGCGGCACCTGCCGCGCAGATTCCCACATCTACTGGAGATTCGATTCCAAGTTCGCGGCCTCCTGGCGACGTTGCCGTTAACCGCGCTCCGACTTCCATTGCTTGGCAGCCGCGGGGTCACAAAGCAAAAACCAGGCGCACTGTGTAACCAGCCATGACCCCCCAGAAGAGTGACGTGTAGCCGCGCTCACCGATGGAGCGGTTGATTCGTCTCCCCGCAAAGGTGGCTACCAGCATCAAGGGAACCGCGGCCAGGGCGACGAGGAAGCTGTCGGCGCTGAGAAGGCCGGCCTCGGTGAAGATGGTGGCTTTGGTGGCGTCGCCGGCGAGGGAGGTCAGCGATGCCGCCCCGACGAAATGGGCTCGGTCCAGCTCGAGCTGGCGAATAGCCATCCCTTTGAGCGGGCCCGAGGTTCCCGAAAACCCCGAGGTGGCGCCGCTGCCCACGGCGAGGACCGGTCCACCGATGCGCCGGAGACGGGATAAGTCGAGACGCTCGGCCAGAAGGGCGAGGGCGAAGCTGACAATCACTGCCACGGTTACCACCCGCTCCGGAGCAGACAACAGGAGAAAAGCGCCCAGGGCGGTGCCTACTGCGGTGAGAACGATCACCACCAGCGACTTGCGGAAGGGCAAGGTCGCCCGGTAGGCGAACACCTTCACCACGTTGTTCGCTGCCAGCAATAGCGCCGCTAGGGCCACACCGTCTTTGGTACCGAGGACGAGAGCCAAGATCGGGACCAGGATCAACGAGCCCCCGAGTCCCGCCGATGACGACACCGTGAAGGACACCGCCACTGCGATCAGCGTGACCACCATCAACCAGGGTTCCATTAGCTCAGCTCACCTCGTGCGCTTTTAGGCATGCACCGCCGGCAGGCCGGCATGAGCCATCGTGGTGTTGAACTCGGCGAGTTCGGACGCGACCACCTGGTCGAAATGAGCCAGCTCTTCGTCGATCGCCCGGTTGTACTTTGCGGCCACCTCCAGCGCGCTCTTCGTCGGCCGGGAGTCCGCGGAGGTCAACACGCTGATCACCGAAGCCAACTTCTGGCTGAGACGCGACGGCTCGTTGAGGCCGAAAGTGTCTTTGTGCTGACCAGGCACCATGAGGCTGTCTTCGATCTTGTGGAGTTTCTCCTCGAGGTCGGTCGCCGCGGCGCGGGCCTCCTCCTCGAGATCAGAGCGCGGCCTGCCATTGGGCGAGCTGCTTTTTGAGCGACCTGATCCTGATCACCGCCTCATGGAGGCGCGAGATCTGATCACGGATCTGCAAAACCGCCGCGAGCTGTTCCTCGAGCTCGCTCTGGGCAGCGCTGGAGCGGGGATCGTTGCGCACCTCGAATCTCGCCGACAGCGTCCGGCTCTCTCCCTCGGGCTCGCTAAGGATGAGGCGGGCCTCATAGGTGCCGGGGACGACCAGCGGTCCCAGGCTGGCCGAGGCACTCAGCTTGTTGCCGAGCACCTTGGTGGCTCCCTCGTAGCGCAGGTCCCAGACAAAGCGGTTGATGCCGGGCTTGGCCGTGATCCAGGGCCCGGAGTAGTAGGCCTTGTCGTCATCGTCCATCTCTTTCCGGCCGGGGGCTCGAGCTCGAAGCGTCGTACCAACTCGCCGTCGGCAACCGAGAATTCCAGTGCCACCGTGAATCCGTCTGCCAGTTCTTCGCCGAGAACGTAGGTGACCGCCACTCCCCGCGGTCCCGACTCACCGGCATCGAGATAGGTCCGGCTCACCTGGCCGGTCTCGTCGACTTCGGCGTGGAAGGTGGCTGCCTTGCCCAACGACACCCAGTAGTCCTTGCCTTCGGTGGTGACCCACTGTTCGAAGAGGCTGGGCAGGATCCGCCAAGCGCTTCGGGGCGTGAAAAGACGCGATCCATCCTGGGGATCATCGACCAGTTCGTAGAGCGGGGTCAGGTCGTCGAGGATCCAGATCGAGCGGCCGTGGGTGCCGGCGATCAGGTCGCTCCCCTTGACCAGCAGGTCGTGGATCGGGCGTCACCGGCAGGTTGACTGGAAGCGCTGCCAGGTGGCGCCGTCGTCGAACGAGACGTAGACGCCCGGTCTCGGTGCCGGCGTAGAGCAGCCCTGGCGGGCCGGGTCGGCGCGGATGACGCGGGTGAAGTCGTCGGCGGCAGGCGATGCCTTGGCCGTCGATCCGGGTCCAGGTCGGCCGTAGTCGCGGGTGACGAAGAGGTAGGGCGTGTAGTCGTCGAGCTTGTAGCGGGTGCGCGGCCACGTAGACGGTGCCGGGGTCGAACGGCGAGGGCTCGATCGCCGGAGATCAGGTCCACTCCGGGCAGGTCGGGCGGGGTGACGTCTTCCCAGGTCTCGCCGCCGTCGCGGCTGAGGTGGACCAGGCCGTCGTCGCTAGCCGGCCCAGAGGACGCCCGGCCTCGTGGGGCGACTCGGCGAAGGCGTAGACGGTGGCGTAGGTCTCGGCGCCGATCGCGTCGCGGTTGATCGGGCCGCCGGTCGGTTCGAGCGTCTCCGGGTCGGCGCGGGTCAGGTCGGGGCTGATCGGCTCCCAGCTCTGGCCCTCGTCGGTGCTCTTGAAGACGCGGTTGCCGCCGATGTAGAGCGTGTCGGGGTCGTGCGGGGAGAAGACGATCGGGTAGGTCCAGGCGAAGCGGTACTTGTGCTCGCCGGCGCCGATAGCCGCCCATGCACTCCGGCCAGGTGGTGATGAGCCGGATCTGGTCGGTGCGGCGGTCGTAGCGCTGGAGGGCGTTGCCGCCGCCGGGCGAGCGAGCCGATCGCGCCGACGTAGACGATGTCGGGATCGTCGGGATGGACGGCGATGTAGCCGCTCTCGCCGGTGCCGGCGGATAGCAATCGCCCCAGGTGATGGCGGCGTGGTTGACGCCGGCTGGGGACGGCGATGCTGGAGTTGTCCTGCTGGGTGCCGTAGACGTGGTATAGGGCTCCTCGGTGTCGGTGGCGAGGTGGTAGAACTGGGCGGTCGGCTGGTTGTAGATCGTGCTCCAGGAGTCGCCGCCGTTGAAGGAGACGTTGGCGCCGCCGTCGTTGCCCTGGATCATGCGCTGGTTGTCGCGCGGGTCGATCCAGAGGTCGTGGTTGTCGCCGTGGGGGGTGGCGATGCTGGTGAAGGTCTTGCCGCCGTCGGTGCTCTTCCAGAAGTCGAGGTTGTTGACGTAGACCGTGTCGGCGTCCTGGGGGTCGGCGGTGAGGTGGATGTAGTACCAGGCGCGGGAGACGAGGTTCTGGTCTGTCGCTGACCTTCTCCCAGGTCTCGCCGTAGTCGTCGGAGCGGTAGAGCCGCCCTCGGTGGCGTGCTCGATCAGGGCCCAGACCCGGCCCGCCTTCGCCGGTGAGGCGGCGACGCCGATCTTGCCCGAGGATGCCGTCTGCGGCAGACCCTGGTTCGCGCGGTGATGTCCTCCCAGGTCTCGCCGCCGTCGGTCGACTTGCCAGAGGCCGCTGTCCGGACCGCCGCTCGAGATCTGCCAGAAGGAGCGGTAGGCCTCCCAGATCGTGGCGTAGAGGATGCGCGGGTTGCTTTCGTCGACGCTGAGGTCGACCGCGCCGGCCTTGTCGCTGACGAAGAGGACGTTGCGCCAGGTCTTGCCGCCGTCGGTGCTCTTGAAGACGCCGCGCTCCTCGTTCGGGCCGAAGGCGTGGCCGAGGGCGGCGACCCAGACGAGGTCGGGGTTGTTGGGGTGGACGCGGATCTTGCCGATGTGGCGGGTGTCGCGCAGGCCGACGTGGGTCCAGGTGCGGCCGGCGTCGGTGCTCTGGTAGACGCCGTCGCCGTGGGAGACGTCGATCCGGATGGTCGTCTCGCCGGTGCCGGCGTAGATGACGTTGGAGTCGGAGGCGGCGACGGCGAGGGCGCCGACCGAGCTGGTCCGAAGAAGCCGTCGGAGACGTTGCGCCAGTAGGTGCCGGCGTCGTCGGTCTTCCAGACGCCGCCGGCGACGGCGCCGAAGTAGAAGGTGTTCGGTCTCGCCGGATCTGCCGGCGACGGCGACGACGCGGCCGCCGCGGAAGGGCCCGATGCAGCGGAACCTCATCTGCTTGAGCAGGTCCTTGGCGAGTGGGGTGTCGAGCAGCGGCATCGCCCAGCGAGAGTAGTTATCGGCCATCGTTTGACGCTTCGAGAAAGTAATGAGCGCTCGGCAGGTACGCCGCGAGTCTGCATGTCGGCTGCCTTATCGTTCAATCCCCTCAAGCTCGTGGCGCTGCTAACGATGGGATCGACAAGTCCAGGACGACGACTGATGAAGATCATTGGCATGCACGCCTTCGAAGGATGACAACGAAGAAACTGGCCTCCGGCCTGGATATCCGACCGGACGAGTCCGGTCTCGTTCTGCGCATGGTGAGTCTCTTCGCCATCACCCAAATGAGTCACGCGGTAGGTGCCAACTCTGCCGACGCGCTCTTCTTGGTGCGCTTCGGGGTCGGTGATCTCCCGCTGATGATCGCGGTGTCGGGGGTGGCGGTAATGATCGTCACGTTGCTCCATGGGCTGGGTCTTGCTCGCCGCGGATCGCGTCGTTGGCTGTGGCTGGCGGCGCTGGGGTCGGCGTTGTGGGCGGGATTGGGTTGGGCCAGCACCGGGCTTGGCCAAACCTGGGCCTACGCAGTCGTCTGGATCTCGACCCAGGCGATCATTTGGGTGACGTTCACGATGATGTGGAACGGGGCCGAGTCCGCTTGCGACACCCGTCAGGCGAAAAGGCTTTTTCCCCTCTTTGCTGCCGGGGGCATCTTGGGAGGCGTGGCAGGCAACCTACTTTCCGGACCTGCGGCGTCGCTCTTCGGGACCGAACAGCTACTTCTGGCGCAGGCACTCTTGCTCGCGGCAAGTGCGGCGCTCTTCTACCGACTCCGACATCTGTTTGCAGATCACCCAGCAACTGCCTCACCCTCGCTCGGATCCGATCTTCGCGTCTGCCGTGGCGACTGTGCGTTCGAGCCGCCTCCTCAGGCTGGCTGCGGCGACCGCCTTCCTGATGTCGATGCTCTTCTTCTTTGTGGTTTTTCCCTTCAACGAAGCCGTGGTGTCGTCATTCGGATCTGAGGCAGAGGTGGCGGGCTACCTGGGCGTCTTCTCTTCCATTGCCGCGGCCGCCACATTCCTGTTCTCGCTGCTGGTGACCAAGCGGCTCTTTGCCCGCATCGGAGTCGTGCTCGCTCTGGCCGCCGTGCCGATCGTCTATTTGGCCGGGTTCTCGCTTTGGCTCGCGTCGTTTGGCCTGGCGGCGGCCGCTCTGATCAGAGGGGCGCAATGGGTGGCGGTGAACGCGATCGGGTCGACTGCCTATGCCGCCCTGTTCAACGTCGTGACCGGCCGCCGCCGCGGCCAGGTTATGACCTTCATGACCGCGGTTCCCGCGCAAGTCGGAACGGTGATCGCCGGGGTGGTTTTGGTCGCCGGGTCCGCGCTTGCGCGCCCAGCGAGATTCGGCATCGGACTCGGCCTTGCCCTCACCTTGCTTGTGATCGTCATGGCTATGCGCCCTGCCTACTACGACTCGGTCGTGGCCGCAGTGAGACAAGGTCTCGTCGGAGTGCTGGCAGTGCCGCAGCGGGGCCTCGTGACCCCAGTCGATGCTGAGGCCAAGCGGCTACTCCTGGGACATCTTGACGATGCCCGTCCCGAGACCCGGGCGCTTGCGCTCTCGGCCCTGGCCCATTCCGAAGACGAGGCCTCAGCGAGCCGGATTGAGCAGCTTCTGGGAGACGAGAGTCCGCTGGTGCGGGTGGCGGCCTTCGATTCGATGTCTGCGCTGAACCACGACCGCATCCTGGAGAGAGCGCAGACACTGATGACCGACCCCGCCCACGAAATGCGACTCCGGGTTCTGGGGGTGCTCGCATCGTCCGGGGCAACAGCACCGGAAACTTGTCACTGACGCGCTTCGAACGATCCCCATCCCCGGGTGGTTGCGGCCGCCGCGAGCAATCATGGGGGACGAGGCCGCCAGGGGGCGAATAGCCGAGCTGCTCGAAAGCCAGGAAAGCGATGCGCTCGGCGCGGTGCTCGAAGAAATGGCTGTGTCGCGCGGATCGCTGGTGGTCGATCCGACGCCATACCTCGACCATTCCGACCGAAAGATCCGGGTGGTGGCGGCGGCCGCATATCCGTTCTGGCGGGGCGATCCCGCACACCTGCTCCCCGGCCTGGATGATCCGGCGCTGCGGGTGCGGCGGGCGTCGGCACAGGCCCTGGCCCAGGTGCCCGAGGGGAGGAGGTTGCTCGACGGGGTGTTGGAGTCGGGCTCGGTCAAAGCCACTGACGAAGCATTGCGTGCGATCACCCCGATGGAAACCTTGGAACCGAGGTTCATCAACTGGGCCTCACAGGAGGCTCGGCGAGCCTCCAAGCTGCGCACGCTCAAGACCGCTCTCGCCTTTTCGTCTAAATCGCCGACACTGGAGTTCCTCGCCAGGGTCGTGGGGGCGCGAAGCGCCCGCCTCGAACGGTGGGTAATGATGGCCGTGACCACCGCAACCACCCGGGACGTAATGCCGATCGTCGAACGGGGGCTCCGATCGACCGATCCCCAGACCAGAGCGAACGCAGTCGAAGCGATGGAGATGACCGGCGATCGGGGGGCGATGGCGATCCTCATGCCCCTCCTCGAGTGGAGTCCGAGTGGGCCCGTTCCCGATCCTCGCTCGGCGTTGCACGAACTACTGGTCGACTTCGACCCCTGGCTGCGGGCCTTGGCAACCAGGGCTCTCGCCGAAGAGATAGCAACCGATTTGGCGGCACTGCGAGAGCACTCGGCGGAAGATCAGTCCATCATTGTGCGGAGTGCACTGCCAGCCTGGTCGAACGTGACCACCGAGAGATCCGACACGCTCAACCCGATGGATCGGGTCATGGCGCTACAACGGGCGCCAATGTTTTCCGAGCTCGACCCCGAAGACCTGGAGCTGATTGCCGACGGAACCGAGGAAGTTCACTATGGCGCCAATGAACTCATCTACCAGGACGGCGCCGAAGCGGGCGAGATGCTCATCATCGTTGAAGGGAGCGCCGTGGTCAGCAAGAGCCGAGACTCCGCTCGCGAACTCATCCAAATATATGGTGCCGGCGAACACGTCGGTGAGCTCGGCTTGCTCGCCGGAGGCGTTCGTTCGGCCGACGTCTCAGCCGGCGCGCAGGGACTGCACGGAATCGTGGTCACCAAGGACGACCTGCTCTCGATCCTCGAGGAGCGACCAGCGGTGGCCCTGGGGATGCTCTCCACCTTGGCCAAACGCCTGGCCGATCAGACCTCGAACCGCGGTGAGCTCCTCGGTAGCTCGGACCCGTCGGAGCTAGGGTTGGCCGACCCCGGCCGGGAATAGGAAGATTGTTGTCCGACCTGTTGGAGACGGGCAGAGAAGCTGTCCGCCACAACCTTTGGCCCGAAGCGGTGGCCGCTTTGAGCGCGGCTTCCCGCGATGACGATCTCGCCGCCGATGATCTCGTTTTGCTGGCGGACGCCTTGTGGTGGTCGGGCGAACCTGACGAGTCGGTGGCGATGTTCGAGAGGGCGTTCGCCGGCTATGAGCGCGCGGGTCGGGTGGCCGAGGCGGCCACTGTTGGCGCCCGGCTCGCCTATCTGGCGATGCGTCAGCTCTCGCCGTCAATCGCCGGGGGCTGGATCTCCCGAGTGGAACGGCTTCTCGAGAACCAGCCCGAAACGATCGGTCACGGCTGGCTCAAGATCATCTACACCGCGAAGGCCTTGTTGTTCGACGACGACCTCGAAGGCGGAATGCCTATCGCGGATGACGCGATCGCGATCGGCCGCCGGTTTGGCGACACGGCCATGCAGGCGATGGGCATGATCTTGAAGGGCGTCGCCATGGTGCACTCCGGCGATTGGCGAGCGGGGATGAAGCTGGTCGACGAGGCGACTGCGATGGCCGTTTCCGAAACGGGCGACCTGCGTGCGGCCAGCGACGTCTATTGCCATACGATCGCGGTGTGTCGCAACCTCGGGGACTACCGGCGGGCGGGGGAATGGACCGATAGGGCCGACCGCTGGATGCACGCCCATTCGGTCGGTGGTTACCCCGGCGTCTGTCAGGTGCACCGGGCCGAATTGAAACGTCTGCGCGGTTCCTGGTCGGAGGCAGAGCAGGATGCACGCAAAGCCTGCATCGAGCTCGAGCGTTTTCGCATCTTGGACGGCATCGGCTTCGCCCAGTACGAGATTGGGGAAGTCCGGAGACGGATGGGGGACTTCACCAGCGCCGAGGAAGCATTCGGCCGGGCGTACGAATTCGGGCACATTGCCCAACCGGGCCTGGCGCTGTTGATGTTCAACAGGGGGCAGGTAGGGGAAGCGGCCAAATCGATTGCAGCCGCGCTGCACCAGCCCGATGGCCCTGTTCCCTTGCCGGCGACCTCCGACAGTCTCTCGCGCGGCCATCTCCTCCCGGCGCAGGTCGAAATCGCTCTCGAGATCGGAGATACCGAAACCGCCCGCCGGGCCGTGGACGAACTCGACCGGCTGGCCGCCAACTTCGAGGCTCCCACCTGGAAAGCAACCGCTCTGACCTGTCGCGGAGCGCTGGAATTGCACGAAGGGCAATCGGACCGGGCGGCGGACATCTTGGCCCGCGCCTGGCGGATGTGGCAGGAGATCGGCTTGCCGTACGAGAGCGCTCAGGCCCGAGTGCTGCTCGGGCGTGCCCGCCTCGCCCAGGGAGACGAGGCAGCGGCCCGCATGGAATTCCGGGCCGCTGCGTCCACTTTCAGCCAGCTGGGCGCCGCCAACGACCTCCGTCGACTCAAAGAGGTGACCGGTGACAGCACAGAAGGCCGACGGGATCGGTTGTCCAAGATCTTCATGTTCACCGACATCGTCACCTCGACGGATCTGATCGGGCTCATCGGAGATGCCGCCTGGGAGCAGCTGTTGCATTGGCATGACCGGACCTTGCGCGACGCCATCAGCAAGAGCGGAGGCGAGGTCGTCCGCCCCACCGGCGACGGCTTTTTCGCCGCCTTCGACGATGCGCGGGCGGCGATCGATTGCGCCGTAACGATCCAGCGGAACCTCGAAGCGCACCGCCAGCAACACGGGTTCGCTCCCTGGGTGAGGATCGGCCTGCATCTGGCCGAGGCCACCCGCGAGATCGGGGGCGACTACTCGGGGCAAGGCGTACATGCGGCCGCCCGGGTTGGGGCGCTGGCCGAGCGAGAAGAGATCGTGGTGTCCTCCCAGCTGCTGACGGCGGCCGGCGCCATTCCTTACGAAGTGACGGAAGCCCGTTCAGTTGCGTTGAAAGGGATCGCCGACCCCCTGCAGGTGCATTCGGTGGACTGGCGGGCTGGACGGTGAGCATTGATCCGAGCATCGAGACGATGTGGAGGGAGATGCTCACCAACCGGGAGAGCCCGCTTTACAAGAAGGGACGAATCTTCAAGCACGTCCCCGGATCGCCGCGCTGCCGGTTGTGCCGGATTCCCTCGCCGGTATCGCCAGCCCCGTCCTCAAGCTGACCGGACGGCGACCCGCGCTACAACCCCCACTTCTGCAATGCGTGTGAGGTCTGGTCGAGCAATCATCCGGGCGGGGCGGTGATCGACCTCACGGTGCTCTTCGCCGACGTCAGAGGTTCGACGGCTCTCGCCGAGGAGATGGGTCCGGTGGTATTTGCCGAGCTGATGCAACGCTTCTACCGGGTCAGCAACAGTGTCTTCACCGAGAGCGACGCCTTCATCGACGCCCCGGTGGGAGATGAGGTAAGAGCCTTCTACTTCCCGGTCTTCACCCCCGACCATGCGGCCGCCGCAATGCGCAGCGCCCGCGGCTACTCCTCGCCACCGGCCACGGCGAGCCCGGAGGACCCTGGATCCCGGTCGGAGCCGGACTCCACACCGGCCAGGCCTATGTGGGAACGGTAGGAGTGGAAGGTACCGACGGGTACGACGTCACCGTCCTGGGCGATGTCGCCAATGTGACCGGCCGGCTCGCCTCGCTAGCCCGCCAAGGAGAGCTGCTCGCCAGCGATGATGCGTATCGAGCGGCCGGAATCGACCTCGGAGACGCCGACCGGCGCACCATCGAACTCCGGGGACGCGCCGCCCCTCTCGATATCCGGGTGATCATGGTCTCCCCTATCGCGGTGTGATCGCTACACCGCCCGCCCCCAAGATCAGGCGCCGGTGAAGGAGGGCACGCCGTGCGGCAAACATAGAAGATATTCGGGACACTTGGCCAGGCGAAGGCCTATCCCTTATGCGCGGCGACTGTGATGAACAAGGCCTTCCCTAAACCAGGCGAAGCAGATGACGCCCGCCCGAATCTCTCGAATCAAGAATTCTGTCCCGGGTCCGATGGGTCATAGCTTTCACCGCAAAAGGACGTCCGATTGCCCTTAGGTGACGAGGCCTTCGACAGCGTTTTGGAAGCTGCCAAGTCCGGGGCGGAGTGGGCTTGGGCGGCGCTTTATCGGGATCTGGCAGGACCGGTTACGGGCTATCTAGCGAGCCGGGGGGCGCCCGAACCGGAGGACACCGCCTCCGAGGTCTTTCTCAACGTCGCCAGGGGGATCTACCGTTTTTCGGGCGACGAAGCCTCGTTTCGTTCCTGGGTATTTGTCATCGCCCACCGACAACTGCTCGACGACAGGCGGGCCCGGGGGCGGCGCCCGGTGTTTACCGACTTGACGCCCGGCTTTGAGGGCGAGGGTGGCAACGCCGAGGGCGAGGCCATCGAACACCTAATCACCGAGGAATTGCGGATCGCCTTTGGAGAGCTGACCGAAGACCGACGCGATGTCTCGCGCTGCGCATGATCGGAGGGCTCACCAGCCAGCAAACGGCGGACGTCTTGGGCAAGCGGATTGGGGCCATCAAGGCTCTACAGCGACGCGCCGTAATGGCCTTGCAGAAAAAACTCCGTCTCGAGGACGTACCCCTGTGAGCGGTTTTGGCGTTTACGAGGATGACATGCGGAAGAGCAAGTTCTCAGATCAGCGACATCGAACAGCTCCTCTCCGGTCAACCACCGGAGGATGGGAATCTTGCCAGCCTTGCTCCCATCCTGGAGGCGCTGCACCGCCAACGCTTGGGACCACCCTCAGAAGAGAGGGTGTCTGCTTTTGCGGCCCAGGCGGTGGGGATCGCCGGCTCGACAAAG
Organism: uncultured Acidimicrobiia bacterium; assembly: GCA_963840175.1. GTDB lineage: Bacteria > Actinomycetota > Acidimicrobiia > Spongiisociales > ZC4RG35 > JACCTH01. Next base: position 35,934 of record CAWIXU010000006.1, on the reverse strand, counting down.
TCGCTGGCTTCCCCAGCCAAGCCGGAGAGGACTCCGATCAGACCAAGGACGTCGCAATTGGCATCCGGACGAGGCTTGGTCAAAGGGGCAGCGGGCTTGGTCCTGCTTTTCGGAATGAGCGGGGTCGCGATTGCTTCCGATGAGGCCGCCCCCGGTGATGCCCTCTACGGGCTCGACCGAGCGCTCGAAGCCGTTGGTGTCAACGACGGGGCCGCCTCCGAGAGGATCAACGAAGCACGTGCATTGTTCGACCACGGCCGGGAGGCCGATGCAGTAACGCATGTGGCCGACGCCATCGAGGAGGCCGAGACCGACCAAGAATCCGCTGAGTCTTCCTCCGAGGCCGCGCAGGCGGCCGGAGCCCTCAGGCGGGCAGCCGACAGCGTCCAGAACAACAACGACAACCCGCAATCACAAGAGGTTCGCGACGGGGTGGCGGCGATGCTGACCGAGATGGCGACGATGTTCGAGGATCCCGACTTCGTGGGCGCAGACTTCGGCGAACGGGTCTCCGAGATGGCGCGATCACTTGCCGGGCAGGGTCAACGTGGGGAAGAGGGGGGAAACGCCTCGGAAGACGAAAGTGAGTCGGACGATCCCGACAAAGGTGGAGGTCCGCCCGACGGAGTGCCCGCCGGTCCGCCCGAGGGTGTGAACCCCGGCCGGCCCGAGGGCAGACCCGCCGGCCCGCCCGGAGGTGTGCAGCCCGGCCGGCCGGAGGGTACGCCCGGACACCCCTGAGCTTCTGAGAGCAGGAGGAAGAGACCCCGGTGGGGATCGGGGTCTCTTCTATTTATGGCTACGAGCACGCAAAAGGGACTTCGAGACCTACCGCGATTCCCGGGGGCGCCACCTCTCCAGTGGGGCGACGGGTAACGTCCGCGATCCGCTCTCCTGCAAGACAGCGCGAGGTCGCATGGTCGCCGGTTTCACCGTGCCGTGTGGGCCACGATGGCTGAGGAGCGCATGGAAACCTGGAATGCAAACAGAGTCTGCCGCAATGTTCGCCATTCGATCGAGGAATGACTTTTGGATCAGCTTCCTTTCGAGAGCCTCGACTTCCTCTACATACCTTCGGCCGAGGTGGCGGTCGAGGCCGCCAACCTGGTCGATGTGCTCGGGGGGAGGATCGTGTTTGCAGTCGCCGACGGCAGCCACCCGAGTGGCAATGGTCGCTCTCACCGACGATTCCCCTCACATCCTTCTCACCGATCACCTGCACGGTGAACGGCCGATCCTGATCTATCGGGTCCGGGCGTTGTCCGACCTCGTCCAAGCACTCGAGACAGCGGGATGGGAGAAGGGAGAGGTCTTCGAAATCCCCCACGGACCCTGTGTCTCGTTTAGTACCCCGCAGGGCCTGCGCCTGGCTGTCTACGAACCGGCCCGGCCTGACGCAACGACCTTCTTTGCCGGACGGAAGGACTTCTGAGCTGTTCAGATCATCGCCTCAAGTACCCTCCTGGCGCTAAGTAGAGGCGCCACTCGGAGGAACCATGAAGGCAAAGATCTTGATTGCTTTCGCCTTGGGGCTGATTGTTATCTCTTGCGCGTCACCCCAGGACCAATCGGCCAGCATCACGACCGTGGCCGCACCGGCGGGCATCGACGCGGCGACGGTGGCCACGATCGACGTTCGGAGGGCAGAAAGTATCTCCGCTTTCGAAAACTCAATCTGGGTTGGCTCTGAGATCGAATCGGGAGCCACACCCGAGGAGAACGGAGTCTCTCGTATCGATCCCACGACCAATGAAGTCACAGTGGTCTTCCCGCGCGATGACTCAAGCTTTTCGTGTGATGGCACGAGGGCCGGCGCCGATGGACTGCTGTGGGCGTGCAGCGGCGGCAAGGTAATCGCTGTCAATCCGGACACCGCTGAGGTTGAGATGGAAGTCGAGTTTGAGGGCTCCTCCAACCAGTTCTTTGTCGGCACTGACGAAGAAGGGCTCTGGCTGGCGACCTCCGATGGAATGAGCGTCGTCCATCTTGGGTACGACGGCACCGAGTTGGGTCGGGTTGATCTCCCCTCCGTCTGCTTCCACAACGCATTCCTCGACGGTGTGCTCTTCGTCACCTGCTCGGACGCAGGCGAACTGCTCGCAGTCGATCCCGACTTAGGCTCGGTTGACGTCGCAGTCTCCGGGCTGGTTTCGCCCTCGACTGTCGAGGTTGGTCACGGACTCGTCTGGTTCTCCAATAGCGTGTCCGGCGCCGGAGTTTCCTGGTACGACCCGGAAAGCGGGGATTCCGGCCAAGTGGCGGACTCACCCGACATCTCACTGGGATGCATCGCCGAAGCGCCGGGGTCGATGTGGGCATGGGGCAGTAGCGATCAGTTGGTCGAAATCGATCCAACCACTCGCACCGTCGCTTCTGCCCTGCAGGCAAGTCGCCCCAACAGCGGCGGCTGCGTAGCCGAAGGCTTCGGATCGATGTGGATCACTTCGGTCAACTTCGGACAGGTCACCCGGCTCACGCCTCCCTGACCGGCCGCCAGTGCCAAGGGTTCGATGTCGCTTCGAGCGACCAGAGTGCCGTTTTAGCCGGCACGACCTAACACCGGATTCGCCAGTAACGACCAGTTCGCCGCCCGCCGCCTCCGGCTGGAGTCAGCGGCTCCACCTGCCCACCACTAGGTTCTAGTTGCTTTGTGGCAGATGTCGATGGAGCGGTCTGCGTTTGCCGATGTCCGGCGCATCTATTCCGTGCAAGCCGTGCGCGCCTTTCTCTACGGGTTCAGCAGCATCCTTTTCGGTTCGTCGCTGGCAGCCAGCGGTCTCGATGACATCGCGATCGGCGCGATCTTCACTTCGATGCTGCTCGGGATGGCACTCTCCTCTCTTGCAGTCGCACGTTGGGGCGAATCCTTTGGGCGCCGTCGCACCTACATGGTCCTTCTCGTCGTCATGGGCATTGCCGGTGCCGTTTTTGCGGTCACCGGCTACGTACCCCTCCTGGTTTTGATGGCATTGACCGGCACCCTCTCGACCGATTCCAATGAGGCGGGGCCGATCACGAGTCTCGAGCAGGCGATGCTCGCCCAGGCACCACGGGAAGCGAGAAGTCGCGTCTATGGCCGCTACAACGCGGTGGCATACGTCGCTGGCGCCGCCGGAGCTTTGGCCGCGGGAGGGCCCGCTGCCCTCCGCGACGTGATCCCGGCTCTTCCTCCCGAGCAACGATGGCTGCTGGTGCTGCCGGTTGGAGCCGCGGTATGTGCGGTCATCGCCTCTCGACTGAGCAACGGAGTCGAGGTGATAGCCGGTCTACCAACCGGATCGCGTGGGCTGCAACGGTCGCGACGAGCCGTGCGGCGGCTCGCCGCACTCTTCTCGTTGGATGCTTTCGCCGGTGGCTTTGTCGTCGGGAGCTTTGTCGTCTTCTGGTTCGGTCGCCGTTTTGGGGTGGACACCGAGCAGATGGGACTGGTCTTCTTCGGCGTCGGCCTCCTCCAAGCCCTCTCTTCGGTCGTTGCGGGCTGGCTTGGTGCTCGCATCGGTCTCCTCAACACCATGGTCTTCAGCCATCTCCCCTCGAACCTGCTGCTGGCGGCCATCCCTCTGGCGCCCTCCTTCGAACTGGCGATCGTTCTCCTACTCGGCCGCGCCGTGCTATCCCAGATGGATGTCCCCGCCCGCCAAGCCTATGTGGCCGAGCTGGTCGATCCCGCTGAACGTACTGCCGCCGCCGGCTACACCAACGCCGCCCGACACCTTGCCCGACCCGCCGGACCCATCCTGGCGACAGCCTCGATGGGATTGGCAGCGGGGTTGCCATTCCTGATCGCGGGTGGTCTAAAGGTCGTCTATGACCTTGCTCTTTACTTCACGTTTCGCCGCGTGCGCCTTGGTGAGGACTGAGGGCTTTCATCGTCAGACGTGTGAATCAATTGGTTGGTCGACTGCTACTGGGAAAAACTGCGTAGCCTCGTCGTATGTGCCGCAACATCCGTCCCCTGCATAATTTTGCCCCGCCCGCCACGACCGAGGAAGTCGAGGACGCTGCCCTGCAGTACGTCCGCAAGATCAGCGGTTTCACCAAACCCTCGCAGACGAATGAGGCTGCATTCAACGCGGCCGTGGAGGCGGTGAGCGCAGCCACGAGAACTCTGGTCGACTCGTTGGTGACCAGCGCGGCGCCGAAGAATCGCGAAGCAGAGGCCGCCAAAGCGCGCGCCCGCTCTGCGGCGCGATACGCCAGCTAGCGCAACTTCAATATCAACCCGTCTAACTGGGTACTTCCACCCGAAAGACGGCGATCGGAGAGGCGCGGCCCTTGAGCTGAACGGGCCCAATCTCGGTGAAAACAAACTCACTCTCGGGGGCACCGTCTACGACGTCCGCGGACGCCAGTATCTCGCCGGCGCCCGCAACCTGACAAAGCCTGGCAGCCACGGTGACCGCCATCCCGAAGAAGTCGCCGCCCTCGGCTACCGGAGTCCCGATATTGACACCGATTCGCACGTTGACCACCCCGACTGTGAGCTCGCGCTGGAGGTCGATCGAAAAGTTGAGTGCGTCGGCCGATGAGATGAAGGCCAGCATGAACCCGTCTCCGGTGTGCTTCACCTCACGCCCGCCATGACGATCGAGGAGGGTGCGGACGAGCCGATCGTGATCGCGGATGAACTTGAAAGCCGCCTCGTCTCCGAGCGTGTCGAGCAGTGCGGTGGAGCCAACCATGTCCGTGAAGACGAACGTGCGAGTGGCGGATTCGAGGTGACCATCATCGGGATCGCTGAGGCGTCCCAGAATCGCGGCCACCTCTGAGGGATTGACTGGGATCACCCGGTTGGCGAGCAGGCCATGGGAGACCCCGTGGACCTGATTCACCGCCTCAGGATTGGCCGCCTCGACCAGGCAATTGGCGACGCTGTTCGGATAGTCGAGCCAGTAGGTGAGGAAACGCACGTTGTATTGGGCCTGCACAGCCAGGTCGTTCTCGTGGGCCCTGGCGAGGTCCTCCGAGGTGGCCCCCGCGGGTGTCGTGCTGGTCCATGAAGAGGGGCATGCGGGCAGCCTACGGCTGTTGCACCTTCGGGCTCGGCGTGGGCGCCCCGAGAGAATCATTGCCCCAACGCGTCGGTCGCTGCGTCCTTCCCCCATCCCCATCGTGAGGCTTTGGGTGGCTCGTGGGTAATCGGCGATCGGTCCGAGCTCCAAGGGGCGTAGGGAGCCGTGACCAATTCCGCCAGATAGAGCAGCGGGGTGTCGTAATTGACTCGCCACCCGCTGAAGTCTTTCCAGGCCTGGTCCCGGTCTTGCTTGAGCGGAACTCCCGCGGCTGCGAGGGCGTCGCAGGCGTCTTCGAACTCGGAACGAGCGATGGCAACTGGATCGGTGGGCTCCGGATTCCAGTCGACCTCAGCGCCGAAAAAGGAGGCGATCCGCCGCATGGCGATGTAGCCGGCCCGGATGCAGAGGTCGGCTCGGGGATCGGGCGCGACGTCAAGAGTCGAGGCGTGAAGCGATGCCGCGTCCAGCACCGTTCCGGCCGCGGTGACCCAGGAGCGCTCAGGTTGGGAGGAGCGGAAGAAGGCGAGCACCGGAAACGCGGTTTGTGATTGTTCGAGCTCGGCGAACCACCGTTCCCACTGCCCGAACTCTTCGCCCAGTTGTGGAAGGCCGCGGATGCGATGGGCTCTCTGGAGCAGTTCGACCGCAGTCGGCGGCGAACCTGCCCGAACTTCGAGCAAGGAGACCTGAGCTTCGCGACGTGAAAAGTCGGAGTAGAGGCTGGGGAGAAAGGTGATGAGTAGCGCGATCACGAGGAGTCCGATTCCGGCTTCGGCGAACGACAAAACGCGGTGGCCCGTCTGATCGATCACCGTGCTCCCCAGAGTTGTGACCGAGGAGCCGCTTGCGGCCAACGATTCCATCACCGAGCCATATCCGGCTGCCCAGAACAATCCGGCGAAGCCGACCATGACCAGGGCCAGCCAGACAAGGGGCAGGATCACCAGACTCACCGGTGCATACAACGCCAAGATCCGGTCGCGGGTCTCATAGGCCTCGGCCCGGTAGATAAGAAGAGCAAAGAACCGTCGCGCCGTGAGAAAGACCGTCCTGGTGATGAAGGTGGAGACGGCTCGCGGCAGCACCACGGTTCGGATCGCCGACAAGACGGTGATTCCCACCAGCCATACGCCGGCCGCGGCCACGACGATGCGAAGCAGAGTCACGAGCTGACCACCAGCATCAGATTGCTCGGCAAGCCGTTAGGAGCGTTCGGCCACGGTGGCGTCGATGCTCGCCTTGACCGCCGGATAGCGGTGCATCAAGTCCTTCACTTCCCATCCCACCAACACCCCGAGCCGGAGCGGGGTGAGCGCCCGCACATCGGCATTGCGATGAGCGGCGCGAATGATCCCCGTCTCACCGAAATAGTCGCCGGGGCCAAGAACGGCGATCGGGACCGCATCGTTCTCGACTTGGGCGCGGCCGTCCAGCATCACCAGGAGCTTGTAAGACAGGTCTCCCTTCTCGACCACGAAGTCTCCTTCGTCGACCAATTGGACCTCCATCATCGATGCGACTTCCTCTCGTTCGGCCGGAGCAAGCGAGGCAAACAATCCCACGGAGGCCAGTTCATCAGCGGTCGGAGACTTCGGCATGGAGCCATGGTACGGAACGAACACCCGGGTGGAGGGAGGCTGTCACGTATCCGGGACTTGAGCTTGCCTCAGCCGAAGGTGCAGTCCTGCGTGACCTTGTTAAGAGCACTCTCGAGAACGGCGAGCTCCTGATCATCGAGTTGCTCCACGAACAGTTTTGCAACCCCGCGCAGGTGGACCGGGGCGGTTTCGGTCAGGCGGGCCACACCAGCGTCGGTCAACGCCACGACCACACCGCGTGCGTCTGCTTTGGCGCTGCCTCGACGAACGAGGCCTTCATCAACCAGCCGGGCGACGCGGCGGGTCATGCCCGACCGTGAGATGAGCGCGTGGGCCGCGAGGTCCGTCATGCGCAGCTCACCACCGGCGACCGCCAGCTGAGCGAGCACGTCGAAATCGGCCAGGGCGAAACCGGCCTCTTTTTCGAGATCGGTTTCGAGCTGGCGCATGAGCGTGGCGTGGGCCTGGAGGAGAGCCTGCCAGGCGGCCAGTCCACGCCTTTCCGGCATCTCTAGCTCGACAAGCCGGTCGAGATGGCTAGCTACATCGGTTTCCAAAAGTGTTTGCATATGCAAGGAATATTGGCGGGAGTATTTGCAGTTGCAAGTATATCACCGCCTGTGGTGTGGAAAGGAAGCTCAAATGTCCACCCAATTCCAAACCGACCTCGATGAGTCGGTCAGCCTGCGATTCGCAACCGTGGCGGACGAAACCCGGGTGCAACGAGCCGCGGCCGCCCTGGAAGCGAATGGGATTAGCGTGCTCCGTGCTCCGAGCGCCGCGGAAGCGAAAACGATCGTTCTGGGTCTGATCCCGGAAGGATCCGAAGTTCATCATGGCGCCTCAGAATCCCTCGAGGCATCGGGCATCTCCGACGAGATCGAAAAGTCCGGTCGTTACGACCCCCTCCGCCCTCGCATCTGGAGCATGGATCGCAAGACCCAAGGCGACGAGATCCGCCGCTTGTCCTCGTCGCCCGACGTGATGCTCGGCAGCGTGCATGCCGTCACCGAGACCGGATCGCTGATTGCCGCCTCGATGAGTGGCAGCCAGCTCGGTCCATACGCCACCGGTGCCGGGCGAGTCATTCTCGTCGTAGGGACGCAGAAGATCGTCTCCGATCTCGAAGAGGGTCTTCGCCGCATCGATGAATACGCCCTCCCGCTCGAGGATGCCCGCGCCCAAGCGGCGTATGGCATCCATAGCGGCGTGAACAAGGTTCTCATCATCAACCGCGAGATAACGCCCAGCCGGATCACTGTCGTTTTGGTCGACGAGGTCCTCGGGTTCTAGCCCAAGCAAATGGAGTGAACACATCATGACCACCCAAATCGCAAACAACTGAACGCGAGATCGTCCTGGTCGAGGACGCTCATCTCCGCCCGATGATGGGCCTCGATATCCTCGAACCCCTGCCGTCGAGGGACATCCCCTACCGGTTAGTGGACCCGTTCATCCTCGTTCACGAGGGAGTGGTGCCGATCACTCCGGAGTGGGCGAGCAGGGATACCAAGCACCCGCACCGTGGGTTCGACAACCTCTGGTACCTGATCTCGGGGTCGGCCAGCACGGGCCACAGCACCGGTCCCGATGGCACGATGGAGCGGGCGCGGCTTCAGACTGGATCGCTCTTGAAGCTCCGTACCGGCCGCGGCGTCTGGCACGCGGAAGGAATCGGAGAAGATGAGATCAAGGAGGGAATCGCCGGCACTGAAATGCGCGGGGTGCTCTTCTGGGTGAACCTGGCGCGCAAGGACAAGGACGTCGAGCCCACCTCGCAAGTTCTGGAACCGCAGGACGTGCCCGTCCGTCAGGAGGGCGACGCCATCGTTCGAGTGCTGGTTGGAGAGGGTTCGCCGGTGGAACTCGGAACTCCGGGGCTCATCCTGGACGTCGAGCTGGCAAAGGGTGGAACCTTCACCAGCCCGGTACCGTCCGACTTCAACGGCTTCGTGTACTTGCTCGAAGGCGAGGCCAGCTTCGGCGCCAATTCACTCCGGGCGCGCCGCTCCCAGATTGCGGTTCTCGGACCGGGTCGCGCGCTGACCGTGGTCGATGCACAGCCCGGGACGCGTTTCATGCTCATGGCCGGAAAGCCGTACGGCGAGGCGCCCATATACAACGGACCGTATGTTGACTGAAGGCCGCCTTCGGTCAGGGCGATGCCGAGCATTTGAGCGAACCCAGCGAAAGTCGGAGCTTTACGAGCCTCATAGGCCAACCGCGACTTTTTCCTCGCCTCCCATCGTTGCTTCGGGTCGGCCGAGTCGCCTCGCCGCCACATGACAAGCGGCCATGTGATCCGGAGCCAGCAGCGCCAGAAGAGGTGTTACCTCGCGGCAGACCTCTTCGACCAATGGGCAGCGGGGGTGAAAATGGCACCCGGGAGGTGGATTGGCCGGGTCAGGCACTTCGCCTGCCAAAGCCCTCACCTCGCGGTCCGCCTCGATCTCGGGATCGGCAATCGGAACTGCCTGCTGCAAAGCCTCGGTGTAGGGATGGAGAGGTCGATCGCTCACCGGTTCCCACGGGCCGGATTCGACCACTTTGCCGAGGTACATCACCGCTACCCGATCAGAAATGTGACGAACCATCGCCAGGTCGTGGGAGATGAAAATGAAAGCGACATCGAGTTCACTTCCGGAGCTTGGCGAGAAGGTTCATGATCCCCGACCGCACCGACACATCAAGAGCTGAGACCGGCTCGTCGAGGACGATCACCTCGGGTTCGACTGCCAGGGCGCGGGCGATCCCCACTCGCTGGCGTTGACCACCCGACAGCTGATGGGGATACCTGCGGGCCATCCCTGGGGACAGTCCCACCATGTCGAGCAACTCCCTTACGCGGGTCTGCCACTGCTCGCGGGGACGGAGGCGATGGACCGCGATCACCTCCTCGATGGTGCGGCCGACGGTGATGCGCGGGTTGAGCGATGCATACGGATCTTGAAAGACCATCTGCACTTGACGATGTATCGCCCGCAGCTCCGCGCCCCGGATGTGCGTGATGTCTTCCCCGTCCAACTCGATGAGTCCGGAAGTTGGTTCCTCCAGCCGCACCAGCAGTCGGGCGAGGGTGGACTTGCCACAGCCCGACTCTCCGACCACGCCCAGGGTCTCACCCGGCGAGAGCGTTAGGGACACTCCGGCCACGGCCCTTAGGGTCTGTCGCGTCCCCCGCACGGGATAGTGCTTCACCAGGTCCTCAGCCCGAAGGATCGGTCGGTTCACGCGACCCACTCCGAAGGTGGCACCCAGCACGCCGCTTTGTGGTCAAAGAGATCTTCCTCGCCCTCTTCCCTAGTTGTAAGAGGCGGCATTTCCACCAGGCATATGTCTCTTGCGTTCGGGCACCGGGGATGGAATGGACAACCCGAGGGTTGCCGGGTGGGATCAGGCGGGGCTCCCGGGATCTGTCGGAGGGGAGGACGCTCGGCTCCCCGCACCTTCGGTATCGATCCGAGCAGGCCGGCCGTGTACGGATGTTCGGGATGGCTGAACACTCGGTCGGTGGGTCCGGTTTCGACGATGTGCCCGCCGTACATCACAAGGATTCGTTCCGCCACGCGGGCGACCACTCCCAGGTCATGGGTGACCCAGATCACCGCCATCCCTAAGTCTTGTTGGAGGTTGGCGACCAGCGTGATGATCTGCTGCTGGATGGTGACGTCGAGCGCCGTGGTGGGCTCGTCGGCGATCAGCACCTTCGGATGAAGAGCCAGGGCCATTGCGATCATCGCCCGTTGCCGCATCCCGCCCGAGTACTCGTGCGGGTACGACTCCGCCGCCCTCTTGGGTTGAGGGATCCCGACCTGACCGAGCACCTCGACCGTTCGGCTCCTCGCCTCGGATTGGCTCTTGCCATGGGCGAGAAGGACTTCGGCGATCTGGTCGCCGATTCGCATCAACGGGTTCAGCGACGTCATCGGGTCCTGGTAGACCATCGCCACCTTGGCGCCCCGCATCAGCCGGCGCTCTTCCTCCGACAGCTCGGCGCAGGTCGCGGCCATCGACGATGACTTCCCCCGACACGACTTGCGCCGGCGGCTGCGGGTGCAGGCCCATCACCGAGAGCATCGCCATCGTCTTGCCACACCCCGACTCGCCGACCAGCCCGACGGTTTCTCCTTCCCCAACCTCCAGGTTCACCCCTCGCACCACCTCGACCGGACCCCCTTCCAGGTTGAGGACGGTGGTGAGTCCGCGCACCGCGAGCACCGGCTCGTTCATCGCTGAGTGACGATTCGGAGAATCGTGGGAACTGTCGTCGCCGGCGGTGGCAACGAAAGACCGTTGCGCCCCGGCAGAACACTGCCCAGAACCTTGGGCATCCTCGCCCCGGTGGCCGAGGGAACGTTGCCGGGGAGGCCATTGAAGGTGAGAAAGCCGATCAGGGCGATGAAATACGCCTCCTTGAAAGCGGCCGGAACGCCCAGGTCATCGATCGGATGAATGGCGACATCGCCTAGCTCGTTCCCCAGCATTTGCAGCAGTGTCGGGTTCTCTGCTCCCCCGCCGGAAACGATGACCTCCTCGACGGAATGCTCCCGGCAGGCGTCGGCGATCGTGCGGGCGGTGAGGAAGGTCACCGTAGTGATCAGGTCCTCGTCCGTCACCGGGCCGACGGCGCCGATCGCTTCCAGGAGATAGGGAAGATGGAACAACTCCCTTCCTGTCGTCTTGGGCGGTGGAGTTCGGTAGTAGGGCTCAGACAAGAGACGATCGAGAAGTTGACGATGGATCGCACCATGCCGGGCACGCTCTCCCCCGGCGTCAAAGCGCTCTCTCCCCTCCGTGACATGACGAACCGCGGCATCGATGAGGACGTTGCCCGGCCCGGTGTCAAACGCGGTGGGTTCCAAGCGAGGACCGACCGCGGTGAGGTTGCCGATACCCCCGATGTTGACTGCTGCGCAATTCCTGATTCCTTCCGGCCAGCAGGAGCACATCGAATATGGCGGCCAGCGGCGCTCCTTGCCCGCCAGCGGCAACGTCCGCCGCCCGCAGATCTGCCACCACCGGCAAGTCCAGTCTGTTCGGCGATCCAGGCGGGCTGGCCGATCTGAAGTGTCCCCCGGGCCTGGCCCTGCTCAACCCAGTGAAAGAGGGTCTGGCCGTGGGAAGCGATCAAATCGACATCGCCGTGTAGCTCGGCGAGCGCCCGGCGGGCGGCGCTTGCAAAGGCACGGCCCACTTCATTGTCGAGGCGGCAGATCGCTTCGGAGGTCGTCGATGCCGGCGGAAGCGCGGCTTCCAAGTCAGAGCGCAACTCCGGCTCGTACTCCACGGCCAACGTCCCTAGAGGCGTCAGCTCGATCTGGTCACCTTCGATTTGAAAGTCGGCGACGGCGACATCGATCCCGTCCATCGACGTGCCCGAGATCAGCCCGACGACTCTCATCTTTCCTCGAGGGCTTTCCTCACCACGCCGCGATGAGACTCGAGCCGCCCACGCGCTTCGGCAGCGCTCGAGCCCGGCCAGGAGCATGAGGATCGCCACCTTCACCTCGCCGTCGGCGGCGTGCGAGCGCATCGTCGACCTGTTTCATCTCTGCTCCGGTGGCCTGAGCCACAATCCTCCGCGCCCGGTCTCGCAATTTCTCGTTGCTGCCGCGGAGGTCGACCATCAGGTTGCCGAAGGTCTTGCCCAGACGGACCATCGCCACCGTCGAGATGATGTTGAGAACGGCTTTCTGAGCCGTGCCCGCCTTCAGGCGGGTCGACCCGGCGATGACCTCGGGCCCCACCAACACCTCGATCGGGTAGTCGACATGCCGGCTCAACGACGGCATCCGGGTTGCAGGACACCCCGACTGTGATTGCCCCGAGTTCGCGAGCCCGCTTCACCGCACCGATGGTGTAAGGGGTCCGACCCGAAGCGGCCAGGCCTACGACCGCGTCGGTCCCGGTGACTGCCAGCTGGTCCATGTCGGCGGCACCGGCGCGGGCATCGTCTTCAACCGCCTCCTGCGGCACGTTGAAGGCCGATGGCCCTCCCGCCATGACCCCGATGACGCGATCCGTGTTGAAGGTAGGTGGGCATTCGGCCGCATCGAGCAACCCGAGTCGGCCGGCCGTCCCGGCGCCAACGTAGATCAGGCGGCCTCCCGCTTCGAGCTGGGAATGGACCGCTTCGATGGCGGCGACGATGCTGGGCGCGGCTGCCTCACTGCGTCGAGTGCTTCCTTCTGATCAGCCGCCATCAGCTGCACCAACTCCGAGGTGGAGCGGAGGTCGAGATCGGCCAGCTCGGGCCGCAGCTGCTCGGTGACGAGGTCGGCCGAGTCCATCAGAAGCGTCCTTCTCGGCGGGTCGGATCCAAAACGTCGCGCAGCCCATCCCCCAACAGGTTGAGACCCACCACCGCCAGCACAATCGCGCTGGCCGGGAACACCATCAGCCACCAGCCCCGCGCAAAGAGGGTCCGGGCTTCGCTCACCATCAATCCCAGCGACGGATCGGGGGGCTGGGTGCCGAGACCGAGAAAGCTGAGGCTCGACTCGGTGAGGATGGCCCAGGAGAGGGCCAGGGCGATCTGGACGATGATCGGCGCGGTCACGTTGGGGAGAACGTGGCGGAAGAGCAGCCTTCCGGACCCAAAGCCCAGCACCCGACCGGCCTTGACATACTCCAACTCCCGGACCGTGAGGACCGGGCCCCGGGCCACTCTCACAAAGATCGGGGTATAGACCACGGCGATGGCGATCACGGTGTTGACCCATCCCCGGCCCAACGCCGCCACGATGCTCAACGCCAGCAGGATGGCGGGGAAGGCGAAAAGCATGTCGGTGACCCTGCCGGTCAGCCGATCGACCCAGCCTCCGAAGAACCCGGCGGCGATGCCGGCCATCGAACCCACCAGCGCCGCCAGCGCTACGGATACCACCGCCACCCGCAGGGAAGCAAGGACACCGGCCATGACGCGGCGAGGTGACGTCGCGCCCAAATTGGTCTGTGCCCAGCCAATGCTCGGGGCTAGGAGCAGCAAAGCGAATCGCCGGGTTCTGCTGGATCGGCGGGAACGGGGTCACCCCAATCGCGGCCAGCCCGGCCACCAGCACCAAGCAAGGACACGACGATGAGCCCCACGATCCAGTTGGGGCTTTTGGACAACCGCCGCAGCCATCCCTTCGGAGCCGGGAGAGCAAGAGGATCAACCTCAAGCGACGGTGCCGGTCATGTCAACCTCACCCGCGGATCGATGCGGGCGTAGGCCAGGTCGACCAGCAGGTTCACCACGACAAAGAGGGCCGCGATCACGAGCACCGAGCTCTGCACCACCGCGTACTCCCGCTGGGCGATACCGGTGAGAACCAAACGGCCCATGCCGGGGAGGGCGAATATCTCTTCGACGATGATCGTTCCCCCGAGCAGGTATCCGAACTGGATTCCGATGATGGTGATGATGGGAGTCCATGAGTTGCCCAGGACATGGCGCCATTTCACCCGGCCGGCGGTGAGGCCCTTGCCGCGGGCGGTGCGCACGAAATCCTGCGAGGCGGCTTCGATGAAGGCCGAGCGAGTAGTGCGCATCGTGGCCGCGGCGAGACTCACCCCCAAGATGAGGGCCGGGTAGAGCTGCTGTTGGAGGTTGATGAGCGGCGCTTCCCAAAAATCGACATAGCTGGCGGCAGCCGGGAAGTAGCCGAAGCGCTGAGCCAGGAACGCAATGACTGCCGAGGCGAGTACGAAGTTGGGTATGCCGAGACCGAGCAGACCAAACGTCTGGCCGAGGCTGTCCCGCAGCCGGTTGGCGTTGGAAGCGGCCATGACTCCGATCGCCACCCCCACGATCGAGCCAATCAGGGTCGAGAGCACCGCCAGTTCGATCGTGACCGGAAGCGCCCTGGCAATCAGCCGGGCAACCGAGCTGCCGCTCGTCACCGAGATCCCGAAGTTGCCCGAGAGGACGCTGCCCAGCCAGGTGAAGAACTGGACCACAAGTGGTTTGTCGAGCCCGTAGTAACGCTCCAGTGATGCTCTCTGGGCGGCGGTCAGGCTCCCGGATTCGATCCCCATGCGGGCGGTGATCTCGTCACCGGGCAGCACCCGGAGAAGAAGGAAGACGAGGACAGCCACCCCGATCAAGGTGATCAACGCGCCGGCCAGCCGACGCAGGAGATAACTCCTCATGAATCGAGGGCGGCCACCACCGCGTTGTTGAACCGGGCCCGGAGTGAATTCACCGGCTTGCCGAGGTCAACCCGCGGATGGGTCGCATTGGTGAGGAGGATGGCCACCATTTCTCGTGGCGGGTCGAGCCAGATCGACGTCCCGGTAAAACCGGTGTGACCAAACGCGGAGGGAGAAAGCAGCTCTCCGCTGGGACGTGGCGTCCAGGGGGTTTCGGTCGGAGGAAAGAACCCGGCATCGGCCCGGGTCAATTCGGACAAGCTGGGACCTCCGGTCTTCATCAGATCCCAACCGAGTCCTCGCCTCGCGCCATGGGGAGCCTGCTCGGAGGTAGCGACCGCAGCGATCGCCTTCGACAGCACCGTCGACGACCGGCCGGCGAGGGCATCGAGCCACATGGCGCCGAACCTCCCCAGATCAGTTGCATCGGCGAACGCACCGGCGTGAGCGCTGACCCCACCGAGGGCATAGTGCGTATTGCCGTCGTTCACCTGACCGGGATAGAAGTCGGTGCGCCACCCCGAGAACTCCAACCCGGCCCAGTCGGCCATGCGCTTTTCGAAAGCGTTGCCCTGCTCGGTGACCGCGAAGGCGTCGCCCGAGCTCGACGGCAAGTATCCGGTGTGCGACATCTCGAGCGGTCGAAACACCAAATCGGCGGCCAGTTCCTCGAGGCGGCGATCGGCCGCCCGCTCCAACGCCATGCCCAGGACGACAAAGCCGAGGTCGCTGTACTCGAAGCGGGTGCCCGGATCCGTGGCCAATCCGAGCCCATCGATAACGGAGAGAATCTCTTTTCGTTCCCGAGCCCAGACATAGAGCGGCCGCCAGCCCGGCATTCCCGAGGTATGCGAGAGAAGGCCTCGAAAGGTGACGCCCTGGCGCCGAACCTGCTCCAGTTCTGGCAGGAACCTCGTGATCTCCTCATCGAGGGAGAAGATGCCCTGATCGACCAGTGCCAGGGCGACCGTCGCCCCCACCAGGGGCTTGGTCAAGGACGCGAGATCGAAGATGGTCTCCCGACTCATCGGCCGCGGTTTCGGTGTGGTGACGGCCGAGCCGAATGCCTCGTGGTACACGACCTCGCCTCGATGACGCACAAACGCCACCGCTCCCGGCACGGTTTCTAGCTCGACCGCTTCTGCGAGCAGGCGCGAAACAGTTTCCATCTCGCCGGTCACCTTCTCATGATGGTCGTTCCGGTTTGGCCGGGTCTCGATCGGGTTTCAGCCGGCGAGCGTCACCTCTCGCAGCGACTTGATGGAACCCGTCGGGTGAGGAATGAAACCTTCCAGCTCGGGCACCAGCACCCAGGAGCGGACTCCCCGGAAGAGCCATACCCAGGGTGACTCGTCGAGCAGGATCCGCGAGATCTCGTTGTAGATCTCAACCCGCGCCTCGGGATCAGTTGTGGTCTGGCCCTGCAAGATCAGGTCGTCCAGTTCCGGAGAACTGAGGCCGCCGACGTTTTGGAAGACCGCTTCCGAGGTGAAGTACCTGATGTAGGTGAGATGCGGATCAGGTCCGGCGCCGTTCTCGGAAAGTGCCGAGTCGAAATCGGCCGCCAGCCACCGATCGACGTAGACGTTGGTCTCGAGCTGTTCGAGTTGGAGGTCGACGCCGATCTCGGCCAGCTGGGCCTGGAGGTTCTGGCCGATGTTGACGTTGATCTCGCTCTCGCCGGTGATGATGATCGTCTCGATCGAGAATCCATCCGGGTAGCCGGCGTCAGCCAGAAGCTGGCGGGCGAGGTCTTTGTCAGGGCCAGTGCAAGGGAGTCCCTCCCAGGGATCGGAGGCATAGATGCCCTCGACGTAGGGACCGGTCTCAACCCCATTGCCAAACAGGGCCGCATCGATCAGCTGTTGGCGATCGATCGCACACGAAATGGCTTGGCGCACTTCCTTTTCCTGGAGTGGCCCGCGGGAGCTGTTGAGGAAGAAGGGGAAATAGCCCATCGCCGGCGTGCTCTCCACCACCAGCGGCGAAGCGGCTTGCTCGAGGACTGCCGGGTTGGTGATGATGCCCATCTGGATCTCTCCGGCCTGGAGGGCGGCCAATAAAGAGGTGTCCTCGGGCAGGACGCGGATGGTGACTCCGTCGATCGAGGGCGCAGTTCCCCAGTAGCCGGCAAATGTGTCGAGTTGCACCGACTCACCCTGGATCCATTCGATGAAATCGAACGGCCCGGTGCCGTTGGGTTCGGTCCCAACCGTGCCGGCCGCAATCGAGGCATCCGACAAGATCGCGGTGTTCTCTCGAGTCAGCACCGCCGGGAGAGTTGCATCCGCGACGGAGAGCCCGAGGACCACCGTCAGGTCATCGGGGGCGGTGATCTCCTCGATGGAGAGGATGAAGCTGCGGCCGACCGCGCCGGTGGCTTCATCGAGGATGCGCTCGAGCGAAGCGACCACGTCCGCGGACGTGAACGGGTCACCGTCGTGGAAGGTGACTCCTTCTCTGAGATTGAGCGTCAACTCGGTGCCGTCGTCGCTGTAGGAGTAGTCGGTGGCAAGCGCAGGTTGGATGTTGAGCTCGGCATCCAACTCAAAGAGTGTGTCGTGGACGAGCTCGAGAGCATCGATCGTTTGAAACGCGGTGGCGAGATGGGGATCGAGGTTGTCGATGTCACCTGTCCGCCCGACGATCACTCTGCCGGCTGCGGCCGCGGCCGTGGTTTCGGTCGGCGCGGCGGTTGTTTCCGCCCCGGTTCCGGTTGTCGCCGGCGCGGCGGTGGTCTCGGTCGCCGCGGTGGTGGTCGTGGTCGGTGGCGCACACGCCCCCAACATGAGCAAGACAACGGCGACAACGCCGATGAGTTTTCTGGGCAGTCGTGTGAATTGCATGTGCTTCTCCTCGAGCAGAAATCTTCAACGCCACCATCGTCAGGACGATGGTCTAGACCGATGATTTAGCGTACCGAACCAATGCGAAGGCTGCCCCGACAGTGCGTATAGAAACGGTCACCGGCCCGATTGAAGCTGGGGAGTTGGGACCCACCCTCATGCATGAGCACGTCTTCTCGCTCGCCCCGCAAGGCTTCTACTCGGGCGGCGGTGAAAACGACGTCGAAGAGCTCGCCCCCAAAGCACTGGCGCCACTCGCCGACCTGGGCATTGCCTCCCTGGTGGATCTCACCGGGGGAAGCAGGGCCGCCAACTTCGAGGACGAGTTCGTGCGCTTGCACACGTTGGCGACGAGGTTGCCCGTGCAACTGGTCGCCGGCTTCTCCTATTACAAGGAGCCCTGGCTGGAGCGGCTCGGCGACGAAGATCTTGAGCGCCTGACGAGCCGCTACATCGAGGCTGCCACCACTCCAATCGGGGGAGTGCGAATTGGAGTGTTCGGCGAAGTCGGAACGAGTCTCGATGCGATCTTGCCGCGGGAAGAGCTCCACCTGCGGGCGGTGGCGAGGGCCCAGGTTGCAACCGGACTAGCGATCTCCACCCACTGCACGCTGGGAACCATGGCCCCCGAGCAGGCGGCCATCTTCAGCGAAGAAGGAGCCGACCTGAGCCGAGTCGTGCTCGGTCACTTGGATCTGCGACCCGACATCGAATACCTGGAGAAGGTTCTCGCCACCGGCGCCAATCTTGGCTTCGACACGTTCGGCAAGGAATGGTTCGACTACCGGGTCCCGGGGAGCGAGGGTCAAGGTGGTGGTTCGTTCGTCAAGTGGACGTACCACCGAAGCGATGACGATCGCCTCGCCGCCCTCGCGCACTTGTGTGCGCGAGGGCATGACGATCGCATCGTCCTCTCCACCGACATGTCCGGAGTCGAGGCCTATCTCAATCCCTCGACCCACGGCCGATATGGCTACACCTATTTGCATCGCGTGGTGCTCCCCCGCCTCCGATCGATGGGAGTGACGGAATCGGCCTTGCAGCGGATGCTGGTCGAAAACCCGGCTCGGATCTTGGGCCGACCATGAGGGAGAGGGTCGTCGAGATTCGGCTCGCTTCGGCGGCCGACGCCCCGGCGATCGCGGAGCTCCATGGTCGGTCATTTGTCGCCACCTATCCCGATTTGTCACGAACCATCGCAGGCATCAACCAGGGCCTGAGCCGCCGGGTGACTCTGTGGACCGACCGTATCGAGAACTCACCGATGGGTTGTGCGACGTTTGTGGCCCACGAAGATCTTCGAATCGTCGGGTTTGTCTTCGTGGGTCCATCGGGTGACGAAGACGACCTAGGTGCCCATACCGGGCAGGTCTTCTCGATTCATGTCGATCCCACCGGCTTGCGGGGCCGGCATCGGAAAACGGCTGCTCGATCATGCCCTGGGTTTCCTCGAGTCATCCGGTTTCAAAGAGGCCACGCTCTGGGTGGTGGCCGGCAACGACCGGGCCCGGCGCTTCTACGAGGCCCTCGGTTGGCGCCGTCGACGGCGCGCAGTAGGAACGAGATCCTCGCGATCGAAGGACCGGAAGGCGACGAGGTCGATGTGGTCCGTTACCGGATCGAGCTGAATCCTCGGGAAGACCAATGACCTAGACCCGACGACTGAAGGATTGACTCGGTCCCGAAGTTACGAAGTGAGACGTGATGCGCCAGCTCTACCGACGACATCGCTTTCGGCGTCGTCGTCGTCGGCGGGGCGGGGTCCGGTCGGCAGCCCCGGGAGCGGTGTACCGATAAGAGGCGTCACCTTCGCCGTTGCGCGCCGCGAATGGGTCAGTCCATGGCGATAGATGGAAACGCCGTGTCTCGCACAGAAACCTTCGAATCGACCAGTCTGAGAGTACGTACCCCTGCTGTCAGCTGTGGCCTCCATTGCGATTGCTTTGCCAACTTCACCGGTCTTTGGCGAGGGCTACGGTGATCTGATCACTGACAACGGCGTGAGAGCAGCAATGACGGCTGCCCGACTGCAGCGACCTGTGGGATATGCCAACTGAGGAGTTCGAGGAAAGCCCACGCTCCAAGCCTGTTATTTCACGCGGGCTGGTATGGCTCTCGCTCGTGGTGCTGCTAAGCGGTTGGGTGCTGACCCTGCTACTTGCGACCCAGTCCTACTGTTCCTCGCCTTTCTGCCACCAGACATTGGGCGAGGTCATTCTCGGCAGCGTCGTTGTGGAGGCTGGCTTCACCGTCTTATCCATTGTCGTCGCCCGGGGTCGTCGGACAACGTGGTGGGCATGGGGCTATGCAGGGTCGTTGGCCACCGTGTTGTTGGTCGCGTGGATCGGGCAAATCCTCCATAGGTCAATTCAATGAAGCTCTAGGGAGCCAGGCTGCTCCACTGTTCGGCGTCATCCGAGACAAGCAGAACACACCCGCACGACATCTCGCTTCTTCCGCTTACAACCAGTCGGTCCCCCCATCTCAAGGCCCGCTCAAAACGGGGGACGGCGATGTCTTGCGGCCATGTGGTTAGAGCCGTCCAGTGAGTTCCATCCTCAGACACAACCATCGTTTCAAGACCGACCGCGATCACACGATCGTTGAAAACCGCAACATCGAACAAAGGCCCGAGATCGTTGAAGGTCGTTGCCCAAGTCGCCCCTCCATTCTCTGATGTCACGATCAGACCTCGGCCGACGCCGCCGCCCGGGCTAGGACCAACACCGACCGCGATTAAGCGATCGCGGAATTCGACTCCACCAGAAAGAGATGTCGCATCAAGCACGATGGCTGTCTGCCTCCAGGACATTCCATCGGAGGATTCCCAGATGGCGCCGGCTGGCTCGGTTGGCACCCTTCCCAGCTCCTCCACCAACCCCGGCGAAACCCCAGTCATCGGAACGCCGCTATCGGCGAAACCAAGAGCAATGAGTCCTTCGCCGAGCGCGTCCACGCCGCTCAGGTGCCCCGACCCAACGCGATTCGGTGCAGACCAGCTGAGGCCATCCGTCGAGCTCCACGCGACCGCAGAAGATATGTCTTTTGGGTCGGCGCCGACGGCGACCACGCCGTCGCCGTGGGCGACTGCCACGGCCTCGAAAGGACCGATGTCATCGGTTGCACCGCGAACCCAGGTTCCGTCCGGGCGCCGTGTCCAAGATCTCGGACCGACGTCGTTGCCGATTGCGGCCACTCCTCCATCCCATGCAACGAGAGCTTCCAACTTTGCATTTGGTCCGAGCCCTTCTGCAGGTACTGCCTTCCACGCGTTGCCATCCACCGTTGTCCAGATCCGACTCGGCGAATGAGCTACCACCAGGACACCGTCTGTGGCAGCGGCATCGATCAAGTAGGTCGTCCATGAAGCCGGATCCGCAACGATCTCCGCGATTACCTGCTCGCCAGGGATCCTTCCGGGGTCGAACCGCGGTGCGAACCCGTACACGACAGCCCACACAACGAATGGGACGATGGCGACGCCGATATAGGCGATGGGAATCGCCCGTGGCAGTCGAATTGCGATCGCAGCCGCCCCGAGACCAAGACCGAGCTGTAAGGCCATTCCCACCAGCGCGACAACGAACGCAAAGTCATGGCACCACACCGAGCAGCCACCCGGCACTGAACCGGTCCAATTGGTCACCACGAACCAGAAGAGCGTCCAAACGACTAGCCCGAGGCGTGTCATGACTTTCATGAGGTGCCGACGCCTCTAGTTAATCAGGCGCCAATTCCGGTGCTCCGATATCTACCCGGTTTTCGAGAGAAAGGTTGGCCTTAGGCGAGCTGCACGAGGCCGAGAAGGTTGCCCTCTGTGTCTTTGAACCAAGCCGCTTTGCCCGCCGGTGTTTCGGCTACTCCGTTCACTGTCTTCAGCGTCGGGTAGTCGTACTCCTCGAATACGACGCCCTTACCTTGCAGGTCCTGGACAACTGTTTCGATGTCTTTGACTTCCCATCCGGCTTGGGTATGGCCCGCTCGGTTCGGATTGGGAGTGGCGAACACCGTGAAGCGAGTAGCGCTGGCGCTTGTAAACATCGCCGCAACTGGATTCTCATGCTCGATCTTGAACCCGAGCGTGTCTCGATAGAAGCTCTTGGCCCGATCGAGGTCGACGGCTGGCAGGGTTGGATGGACTTTGAATTCGTTCAACACCTCGGACCTCCCGGCCCACTCACCCGGCATTGGTACCGGCGGACGCATTATTGCCCGAAGGCTTTTGACGTGTCGTATCGAGGGAGAAGTCACCCGATCAGCGCTGAGGACGCGTCGCCAATCGCCTCATATCGCCAAGGGGCGGGAAGCGAACATCCAAGGGCCGCAACTCGTCGCGGTCGGAGACGGCAGGTAGTTCTGCCTACGGTCTTCGACTGGATCGCTCCAGGCGTCCCCGCTCAATCACGACTTGACCACGCCTCCGTCGATCCACACCATCTCGATCGGCACTGCCCCGAGGTCGAGGGGAGCCGTCCGGTCGAGATCGGCGCCCAGCAACACCAGGTCGGCCCGGAGGCCGACGGCGATGCGACCCACCTCTCGTTCTTCAAAGGATTGATAGGCACCGGCCGCCGTGTACAGATCGATGGCGGTGTCGAGATCGACTCGCTCATCCGGGAGCCACCCACCGGGCGGATCACCTGTCGGGGGTCTGCCGGGTGACCGCAACCGCGATTCCCTCCATCGGGTTGAGCGACGTGACCGGCCAATCGCTGCCAAAACTCACCTTGGCTCCGCTCGCCACGAGCGTGCCGATCGGGTACTGCCACTTCGCTCCGCTTCTCCCCGAGTCGGGGAATGGTGAGGTCCACCATCGTCGGCTCGAGCTGGGCCCACAATCGGTTCGAAGTTGGCGATGACCCCGAAGGCGGCGAAGCGGGGGAGGTCATCGGGATGGACCAGCTGGGTGTGGGCGATGGTCGGCCGGCGATCCCGATGCCCGCCGTTGCGGTGATCGTCGCCTCGATGGCGTCGAGGGCGTTGCGGATCCCGGCGTCGCCGATGGCATGGATGTGGATCTGAAAGCCGTCGCTCGTCGAACGCGGCGACCGCCTCGGCGCAGTCCATCCGGCGTCCAGTTGGGGATCCCGCGGTAGCCGGGGTGGTCGGAGTACTCGTCGATCAGTGCCGCGGTTCCGCTCTCGATCACCCCGTCGGCGAAGAATTTGATCGTCTCCACCTTGACCCGATTCGCCGTCGCGGGCCGTCCGGGCCTGTTCCCGCGCCGCCACGAACGCCGGTCGCTGCTCGCGCCAATGATCGGGGTCGGCGCGACCAGGGCGACTGCCTACCCGGGGGAGGGTTGGGTCCGACTCGCCAGGTCGATGAAACAACTCGACGTCCTCGGGCGCCGCCATGGCGTCCAGGACCCAGGTGATCGCCGTTGGCCCGGAAGAGCTCGAGTGCCTTGCGGGTGCCGGCGACCTTGTCGTCCCGGGTGATCGTGCCGGGCGAGGCGCGCTCGGAGCAGATCCTGGGCCGACTCGAGCAGCGCCCCGCTGGGCGATCCATCCGCCCGCCGGACGATCTCGCCGTGAGGCGGGTCGGGAGTGTTGGCGTCGATCCCGGCCCGCTCCAACGCCACCGAGTTGGCCCAGCCCGTGTGACCGTCGTTGGCCGTCAGCCAGACCGGGCGATCGGCCACCACCGCATCGAGGATCGCGGCCTCGCCGCGGCCGTTGGGAAGCATCGCCGGCATGTAGCCGAAGCCCCGGATCCACTCGCGGTCGGGATGCTCATCGGCGTAACGTGCGCACGACGTCGAGAAGCTCGTCGAGGTCGGCGATTCCCCAGATCGGCGCTTCCGCCAGATGAGCGCCCCCGAGCAGCGGATGGCAATGACCGTCGCGGAACCCGGGCACGAGGGTCTTGCCCGCCAGATCGACCTTCTCGGTCGAGCCGTCGACCAATCGCAGGGCGTCATCGCCGACGGCGACGATCCGATCACCCTCGATGGCGACCGCCGAAGTCCGCCGCACCTTGGCGGGTCGGACGTGATGATCGTCCCGCCGGCGAAAACGGTCCGCTTCATCCCGCCCCGGTGATGGTCCCGACCACCCCTTCGACCGACTCACCGGACCGCCGCAGGGCGAACACCATCACCCCCAGCGCCACCAGCGTCGCCGCCAGCGTGACGGTGGAGATGGCGGCCAGGTCGCCGCGTATCCCGGTCCGGAGGGCGGAGAACACGTAGACCGGCAGCGTCGTGCCACCGGAGGTGCTGACGAAGCTGGAGATGATCACGTCGTCGAGTGAGAAGGTGAAGGACGAGCAGCGCCCCCGCCAGCACCGCCGGGAGCATCAACGGCAGGGTGATCTGTCGGAACGCCCGCCACGGGCGTGGCGCCGAGGTCGGCCGCCGCCTCCTCCAGCGATTCGTCGAGACCCTGCAGTCGGGCGAGCACGATCAAGGTCACCACCGCCGAGTTGAAGATCGAATGTCCGATCACCAGGCGGGCGAAGCTCCATCCCAGGTTGATGCGCACGAAGAAGATCAGATACGAGATGGCGTCGACGATCTCGGGCGCCACCAGGATCAGGAACACCAGGATCAGGAACGGCCTGCTCCACTTGCCGGACCGGCGGGCGAGAGCGATCCCGGCCATCGTCCCCAACACCACCGCCACGAGGGCGTTGACCGCTGCCACCCGCACCGAGGTGGCGAGCGCCCGCTGGATCCCCTCGTTCTGGAGGCGCCGTCGCGTACCAGTTGGTTCCCGAAGCCATCCCAGTTCATCAGGAACCGCCCCTTGTTGAACGAGTAGATGACCACGACCAGGATCGGGGTGAACAGAAAGACGTAGACGAGCACCGCATAGGTCCGCAGCAGACCGTTCAACCAGTCCCAGCGTCGACGGACGGGCGCAGCGACCGTCGTCATCGGGCTGGCCAGCTCCACCCGGCGGTTTCGCCTGACCATGGTCCTGACGATCAGACCGGCGGCCGCCGAACACCGCGATCACCGCCAGGATCAGCAGGATCAGCACAACCGCCATCGCCGAACCCAGGGCCCAGTTGAGAGCTGCGAGGAACTGGCTCGCCACCAGCCCGCCGGCCATCAGACCCTTGGCCCCGCCGAGAACGGCCGGGGTGACGTACTCGCCCGCCAGCGGGATGAAGACCAGCAGCAGCCCGGCGACCACCCCTGGCATCACCAGCGGCAACGTGACCTGGATGAAGGTCGTGAACCGGTTCGCTCCCAGGTCCTTCGACGCTTCCCTGCAGCGCCGGATCGAGCCGGTCGAGGGCGACGAACAACGGGAAGATCATCAGGGGCAGGTAGTTGTAGAGGACGCCGAGCTGGACCGCCCCCCGGGTGTCGAGCACCCGCAGCGGCTCGCCCAGCAAGCCGATGTTCTGGAGGAAGGTCGAGGCCGGACCGTTGGCTGGACAGCAAGATCCGCCAGGCGAAGGTTCGCAAGCAGGAAGCTGGTCCAGAACGGCACGATCACCAGACCGAGCAGCACCCCCCGGTACCTGGGGCTGGTCCGTGTGGCGAGGAAGTAGGCGAGGGGAAAACCGACCAGCAGGCACAGCAGGGTCCCGGTCACTGCGATCCGGATCGTGGCGATGAACGTGCGGTTGAAGGTGTCGCTGAAGGTGTTGGAGTAGTTGTCGAACGACAGGCGGTCGAGGCCGATCGAGCTGGCCGCGTTGGCCGGCGGCTTGTAGCCGAAGCTGTACAGGACGATCACGATCAAGCGGCACGACGAAGAAGGCGATGTACCAGACCAGGACGGCACGGCCATGGTGATGCGAGGAAGCGCGAAGCTTCCTCCTCCCGGGTTGGTGCCATCACCGCCAAGTCACTACTCCTCAGCTGGAGGGGGGCCGGGTCGGTCCCCCATGATCGGTGTCTCCTGATCGCTACCGGTCAGATCCCGGCGGCCGCCTGCAGGTTGTTGTAGATCTCGACGATCCGGTCCTGAGCCTCGTTGACCTCACCGGCCACCAGCCGCGACTTCTCCTCATCGGTGAAGAAGATGATCTCCGGGCGCCGGCAGATCCGCCGGCAGGAAGTCCTGGGCGCCCATGACCGCGGTGTCGTAGCCGTGCCATTCGATCTCCTTGGCCGACACCTCCGGGTCGAGGATGTTGTTGATCCAGGCATAGGCGGCGTCGACGTTGGCTGCGCTCTTGAGGATGGCCCAGGTGTCGACCCACAGTTCGGTCTTGGGAGCACCGAGGCCCCACTTGTACCTCTCGGGATCCTCGATCACGGCCACCCGGGCGTCGCCGTTCCAGGCCTGGCTCAGGACGTATTCGCCGGCGACCAGGCTGACCGCGGGGTAGGAGTCGAAGGCCTTGAGGTGCGGTGCCAGCTCGGCGAGCAGCACCTCCTCGGCGTGGTCGAGGTGGGCGGGATCGGTGGTGTTCCAATCGATCCCGTCTCGCCAGAACACGATCCCGGTGACGTCACCCGGAGCGCCCAGAACGGACACCAGCCCGCTGACTCCCGGCTGGGCCGCAGTGGTCAGGAAGTCGCCCCACGTCACCAGCGGCTCGGTGATGACGCTGGCGTCGTAGACCCAGCCCGTCGAACCCCAGTCCTTCACCACCGAATACTTGCCGGCGATCCCGTCGGCGTTCTGGAGGGCGGCGATGGCCGGGTCGATGTTGGCGGCGTTGGGAAGCCGGGACATGTCGAGCTCGAGTCAGGAGATCCTTGGCGACCATCAGCTTGATGAAGCCCGAGGTCGGCACCACGATGTCGTATCCGGCCGACGCCCCGGCCAGCTCCAGCTTGGCGATCGCCGCCTCGTTGCTCTCGTAGATGTCGACGATGACGTTCACCCCGTTGGCCGAGGCGAAGGCCTCGGTGTTCTCCGGGTTCTGATACTCGGCCCAGGTGTAGATGGAGAGGTCGCCTCCGATTCTCCGGTGGCGCCGGGGTGGCCGCCGTCGGTGGTGGCGGCGCCCGTGGTGGCTCCGTTCCGCCGGATCCGTCCCACCGCCGCACGCGACCAGGAACAGCCGCCGACAGCGGCGCTGCCGAGTGCGGATGAAGCCGCGCCGGGTCAGCTGGGAGCGCAGGTGGTTGGCCGTGGCCCTGGGTACCAGCAGACGGATCGTCTCTTCTTCCTTCGTCATGTTTCCTTCTCCTCCGATGTAGCCGGCCGGTGGCCATTTCGTTCGACGTCGGCCAGCACCAGTTGGGACTGGTCGCTTCCGAAAATCTGGGCGTGCTCGGGGGACCAGGAGCACCAAACCTCCTGGCCGACCTCGAGCTTTTCCGCTAGCTGCCGCTGTCGGCGGCTGAGGATCTCCTTGCCGCCGCCGGTGCGCACGACGTGCTGGATGGCGTCGCCGAGGTGGGCGATACCGGCCAGTCTGCCGCGGATGACGTTGGTGTCGAGGACCGGGTCGATGGCGGCGACCTCGATCGATTCGGGACGAACCGTGGCCAGTCCCGGGCTGGCCATCAGTGGCATCGGCGGCCTCGCGAAGACCCCTGATCCTCCATTCCTCGCCGGTCAAGGTCGAACCCGTCGCCGCCGATCTGCCGGGGAAGAAGTTCTGCTGGCCGATGAACCCGGCCACGAAGGCGGAGGCGGGCCGGTCGTAGATCTCGTCGGGGTCGTCGAGCTGTTCGATGTGGCCGTCGAGCATCACCGCGATGCGGTCGGACATCGAGAGCGCTTCTTCCTGGTCGTGGGTCACATATATAAAGGTGATGCCCGAGCTGGGACTGGAGGAGCTTCAGCTCGATCTGCATCTCCTGGCGCAGCTTCCGATCGAGGGCGCCGAGAGGCTCGTCGAGCAGCAGCAGCGAGGGCTGGTTCACCAGGGCGCGGGCCAGGGCGACCCGTTGCTGCTGTCCGCCGGAGAGCTGGCGGGGCTTGCGCTGGGCGAAGCGGGTCATCTGCACCATCTCGAGGATGTGGCCGACCCGGTTGGCGGTCGCCTGGCGTTCGAGGCCCTTCTGCCGAAGCCCGTAGGCGACATTCTCGGCGACGGTCATGTGCGGAAAGAGGGCGTAATTCTGGAAGACGGTGTTGACGTCACGGCGATAAGGCGGGACGCCTCGCACATCCAGGCCCGAAATACGAATCCCTCCCTGATCCGGCTCTTCGAAGCCGGCGAGCATCCGCAGAGTGGTCGTCTTGCCGCAACCGGAAGGCCCGAGGAGCGACAGGAACTCGCCAACGTTGACCTTGAGATCGATGCCATCGACGGCGACCACCGAGCCGAAACGCTTGGTGACATCCACCAACTCGACCGAACCGACCTCTGCCATTGTCTCCAAGGGCTTGCCGGGCGACAATAGCTTTGACAAGCAACGCGGAGGCAGACAAGCGGCTCATATCACACGGTCGGACATGAATAGGGACCGCTCCATAACGCGGGTGGAACTTTCGCTTCCGGGATGAGTTGAGCTGAATCGGACCGAGCGTCCGCCGCCGCTCAACGCTGACGCCGCCCTTGAGCGCTGGCGATGAGTTCTCGACTCGCCGTCCGTCTAACGTCGTACGCCGTGGTAGCAACGGCAGGAGCCGCTACCTCACATCCAGAGACAAGGACGCAACCATGTCAGAACTCCTCGTCGACTTCATCACCTCCCTCGACGGCTACGCGTCGGCGGATGGCTGGCCCGGATGGTGGGGGCTGGAAGGACCCGAGTACCTCGCCTGGCTCGGCGAACAACCCAAGGTCACGTACCTGATGGGAGCGAATACCTACCGGCTGATGTCGGGCTTCGCCGCCGGAGAGGTCCCAGCGGGAACGGACGAGTTCACCGCCGACGAGGAGGCGTCCGTCGACGAACTCACGCAAGCGTCGAAGGTGGTGTTCTCCACGTCTCTCGAGGAGCCGCTCACGTGGGCCAACACCACGCTCGTGCGCGACGAGGCGGTCGAAGTCGTCCGGGCGATGAAGGAGGACGGCTCGGGCCTCCTCAGCACGATCGGCAGCATCAGCCTGTGCCGGTCGCTGGTGCGAGCCGGACTCGTCGATCGCTTCCGGGTCGTCATGTTCCCGGTGATCACCGGCGCCACGGGCGCAGAACGCATCTACGACGGCTACCCGGACGTCGCCCTCGAGATGATCGACCACCGCACCTTCGACGGCGGTATCCAGCTGGTCGAGTACCGGCCCAGCGTGCTCGAGCACCCGCCCCTCCGCGCCAAAGCATGATTCGAGGAGGCAGCCGGGCATCGCAGCTGGCTGCGACTAGTTCGCGAAAGTCAATCAGCCGCACTAAGTGAGCTTGGGATAGGTTCTTTTGGGAGATGTCCCAGCCAGAAAGTCACCACACAAGCCGCCTCTATAACGGCAACCGCCGTATCGACGTGACGCTCCCAGCAAGCCTCGTGGCCGCCCTTGACCTCAATATCGCTGATTTTCCGTACTACCTGACGCGTTCAAGTGTGATCGAGGTTGCGATCAAACAGTTCCTGGACAGAGGAGGCGTGTACGGATCCATACCGATTGACCCTGCTCAGGGCGGCTAGTTGCCGGCGTCGTCCGATCTCGTGAAAAGGGTCAGTGCAGCCCTTTTGGTGAGCGGAGGCATCTTCCAAGACTCGTTCGAACAATATTTCGCCATGCTCTTTGGACAGTGCCCATATCCTGCGGACAATGCAGCGGCCAGACCGAGCCGAACGGATGTTCAAGGTCAGTTGCTGCGGGCTCATTGTGAATCCTTCGACATAGGCAGCTTGGTCCATGCCCTTGCAATCGCCACGTCGTTGCGGGTGCTACTCCATGATGGAGCCCTCGGCGTTTCACTGTTGCAGCAGATCGGATTGAAGACAGAGCTTCCGTTCGTCAATACCTCAGGTCCCGAAGGCAACATGTTCCCGCAACTGTGCCGCATGACGGTGTACAGCGGTTCGGCCACGCCGTGTGGACTCCCACATACGGCGATCTATCAATTTTTAGTATGAATCCCCCGCAGAACTTCGATGACTGGTGGTCCACGATTGTCATCACAGACCAGCAAGGAACACGCTCTCCAGAAGCTTGTTGGTCAGAGACTGGGCCAACAAGGAAGGGGGAACACATGCCGATCCCAAGGGGAAAGAAACACTCAGTGGTGTCGCCTACGAAGGAACACTTGGCTGGGTCACCGTGAGCTCAAGTGAGGACGGAGTTCCTTTTACGGATAATCCTGTGCCACCGACGATTCGGCAGATTGCTTGGGAAGTCGATGAGTCCCTCAAACAGGGGGCACCCCCGAACCTCTTGCCATGATCCTCGAATGTCGACCTAGGAGGCCTCACAGGGTCCCGTCCGCACCCGGCTTTGTTACCCCATGACCGAGTTCTTCAGACATGGCTCGTCATCAGGACAGACCATTTGAAGCCAAAGGGTCGGCCTTCAAACCCACAGCAGAATTGAACACCAAGGGAAGCTCACACTTGGTCGCAAATTTATTCGGCCTACCTAGCCAAACTAGGATCAGTCAAAACAGAGAGTGAAAGTTGGCCTTGGCACTTTCGAAGTATTGGCGATGGGGATTCTGCGGTCCATTCCAAAATTTTCTGAACTGCGTCCCTCGTCCCTGACTATTGAAAAATGCAGACGAATCGAAGGCATCGGCGCCTCACCCTATCTTGCTTGTAGAACTTCACTGCACCTTGAAAAACACGTTCGATCATGCGATCCAATTCGTACACAACTTCAGAATGCGATCTCGGGGTCTCGCTGATCTCACGGAATCGCCTAGCAGAACGGGCCAAGTCCGTACCTAGTCGATCCCAGAGAAAATTCAGCACGACCCATTTTGCATAGGTGCGGTCCCGATAGCCCCGGGCTTTGGATCCGACTCGTTGCATTAGCCAATATCTGCTGAGGTAGAAGTCTGGGTTTCCAGACGGAAATACGGTCCTGTAGTAGCGCTCCTCAAAGAGGCCCTCCGTTCCGGACCTGACAACGCCTGGATCCAATTCGCATGCGGCAACCGCTCGAGCCAGCTCCTCTTTCTTGACCTGGAGCGTTTCGTTTCACTCCCGCGGCTCTTCTAGCTTCGCCTTTCGTCTGCCTCTTCCGAAGGTATTGATAACCAAGTTTGCGTAACTCCCTTTCCAAGACAATCTGCTGTCGGTCGTTGGCCATGAGATCAGAGGCTCGAATCTCGTTTTGCCAGTTCGTCGCTTCGACGATTTGGGACACCAATTGCTCGAAGCGGTCAGCTGGCTTGTCCTCACTCCACGGTATCCGGATCACTCGAACCAGGACTCTCGCCTTTTGGCCATGTCTTCCATCGTCGGCTAGCACCCTGGTTGTCTGTTGGCCGTTGATGATCTTGCGGGTTCTCGATTCGTAGAACAGAAGCACCCCTCGACTGTGTGCGTTCAGCACGCGGTCACAGACGATGGTCACTCCGTTGTTGAAGTACTCGAAGTACTCGGGCTCACGTTTCAAGCGTCGCGACCATGGCGCGGTTGATGGCTGTGTTTCCTCGAAGAGCACCGAACACGTTCACGCGAAGATTCTGATCCCGCTCCGGCGAAAGAGTTCGCCTATATCGCTTCCTCGAGACGTGAACACCCAGGATTCAATGTCCGATCTTCGGTCATAGCACGTCACAACTTCTGCTCCCTGTGAAGTGTCGATTGGTAAGTCGATCGAGGGAATGGGCGGAGCTACGCCATCGAGGTAGTCATCTAGTACAGCCGTCACCCGTTTGCCGTCAAACATGGCGAACGAGGCACGACCGCTAGTCAGTTGTCGAAGGCGTCCTACTGCCTCCTTCTCGAGCGCAGCGCTACATGTTCCGGTGGTCACGTAGTAAAGATCAAGCTCGTATCCACGGCTTAGACATCGCTCACGGACAAGCTTTGCTTTGTCCCCACAAGGGGATCAACCTGAACCAAGAACTGGTCGAACAGCTTTTGGTCCCCGACCAGTCTCGAGCCGACCTCGACGAATCCCAAAACATCGTTCCTCGTCTCAGCCTTGCCGTTCAGCCTCTGGCGGTACTTCCCTTGGAGCACAAATGCACGATGAGCATTGTCGTCAATGAACACCGCATCGATACCCTTGTCGTTTGACGTGCCAATGGTTGAGTGTGCAGCATCCTCGTCCTTCTCAACCAGGTAGGCACGCAGAAACCACGCTAGGAAACAGTCGTCAGCGGCCAGCCTTGGGAATAGCGTTTGAAACTCCTGGATCTCCTTCTTGAGATCACGCAACTTTGCGTCGATGTTTGCTTTGGCCGGCACCTAATCGTATCGGGAGAGGCCACTCGGGCTAAACAGACTTTTCGTTCTTTCGCTATATCTAAGGGTCGTCACAGTTCAGCCACTTCACGCGTAAATGACAGCACCTCGAACGTAGACCACGAGCGGCCAGTACAGGTCGCGCTCCCGAACCTGACGGAGATCGAATTGCTCCACGATGACCGGATTCAGTCTTTGCAGGGTGTCTACCTACGGCGAAAACAACACGGCTGGGAGTCCACAGGCGCTTTCTATGCCAAAGGGTCGCCGCGGACTCAGCGCGCGCTTGAGCCCGTCGAAACCAAGCCAAAGGTGCCTGCCGGCGGCGATCGGCGAGCAGAAGTCGTGCGAGCGCGACCAGTAACGGTCGTAGTGCTTCGATCGCCACACTCGAGGAGTGGCGAGAATATTGAATAGGGACGCCTCACCGGGGCCTGCAACTCGAGGAGGCGATGTCCGACACCGTCGGCCTTCACAGCCACCAACGAATGATCCAAGCGCAGCCTCGCATCCATATCCGCCAGTCCCTTCCCAACTTGATGAGGGATGCGTATGACACTTCTTTCTGTCGCCACCCTCAACTAAGATGTGACCACAACTAACACATGGAGAGCGGCTCGAGGGATCTGGCCCGTCGACAGCCCGGCAACCTGCCACCCGGCAAGGTGCCAACGCCAGCCAGCGAATAGCTGGAGCGATGTGAGTCGAGAGCTCGCCCCGTCTGGGGCGTTTCTATGCGCCGTTCTCCCCGAGTCGAGGAGTGCGACATGAATGGGATGTACCGGCAGGGCGACGTCTTGTTGAGACGCCGCGAGCCTTTGGGGCCGAGGCACTGGCACACGGCGATCGAGCGGCTAGATGATCGCCTGATCCTCGCCCTGGGAGAGGCGACGGGGCACGCCCACGCCATTCTGGATCGAGAGGCGGCGCTTTTAACCGACTGGAACTCGAGGTTTCTAAGGGTGATTGGTGAGTCGGTTGCCCTGGTGCACGAGGAGCACGCCCCCATCACCATTCCCAAAGGGTTCTACGACGTGATCATCCAGCGGGAGCATCGTTACGACCAGGCGGCCCCGCGACGGGTGGTGGACTGACGGCGAAGACGATCGAAGAGATCCAGAGACCGGGACACACCGACCCCGACGCAGCCGAGGGGGCACTCGACGCCATGTACAGGGCGATCGGGCTCGACCTTCCCGACGTCGTCTGGACAATGTCGCCGAAGGCCGGATTCGAGCGAGTGTCGGAGCTCCGTGGCAGGCGCTCCAAGGCCCTGAGAGCGAACACCGTCGCGTTCCTGGCGTCAGGACATGCTGGCGACGTTTGCTTCTGCGGAACCTGCTCGAGGGGCCGCTCGGTCTGCGGCGCCCTTCACCGAACTGCTCCGTCTCCCCGAGTACAAGTCCATGCGCGGTCCGGCACCCAAGCAAGCACGCTGGTCACCGAGGCCCTTTCCAGATTTCACGGCATGGAGGTTCATGAAGCCTCGACGGTCTCGTGGCAGGCTCCGAGAGGAATCGCCGGCCGACCGTTCTGCAATCCGTGGCTGACAGTCGAAGAGATGGTCGTTGCCGGCGAACGGAGGCTTGAGACGCCGGGCACGGACAACCGAGTGGACCCTCGTTCCGGAAGAACTGGACAGTCACTGGCTAGACCTCGCCGCCGCGGCCGGCTGGTGGTGGCCATACCTCGACTTCGTGGTGATCTCGGCACGTCCTGAAAGGCTCAGTTATGGCGACCGTTCGAACCTTCACGACGCGACTGGCCCGGCCATCGTTTATCCGGATGGATGGGCCGTCAACGCCATTCACAACGTTCTTCTCGACCCGAGGGTGTTTGAGCGAGGCGGGCTGACCCTGGAGTTAATCGCCCAGCAGGACAACGTCGAGGTGCGGAGAGTGCTCATCGACCTCTACGGACATGCCCGCTACCTCGTCGACGTCGGCAGCGAGCTCGTCGCCGAGGATGCCGGCGGTCAGCTGTGGCGCCTCCACGATCCGCAAGGAGCACGGGCTCCAAGCCAACCGATGACCGTAGTCAGGGTGGTCGATGCCACACCGATGCCCGATGGCTCCCACCGTGTGTACTGGCTGCATGTCCCCCCGCGATGCGGTCGGCCCACGAGGCCGTGGCCTGGACTTTCGGTCTCCAACCTCACGAGTACATGCCGGAGGTGAAACGTGAACCGCCTGGCCGGGAAGCTTTGGTCGGAGGTGTTCGGACGTTCGAAGATGGGAACGGCCGTCTGGACCGATCGAGAGATGATCGGGCGCCTCAGCGGCGTGCAGTTGCAGCAGCATGGGGCCTATCTGATGGGCTCTTCCGCCTGGCAGGAGTATGCGGACGGCGGCTGGCTTTCGTATGCCAACTACACGTGGAGCGGACGCGAACGATGCCGGGGTTCGGATCTACGGATGGGGAACCCTGCGATTCCTCTGCGCGCTGCATGGGCTGCGCCCTCCACGCCAGAGGCTCCGCGGCGCGCCGTTCGTCCCCAACACCGACCTCCTAGTGGAAGTCGCCTGGGATCGACTTGACCTCAAACCGTCGAATAGCAGACGTCTATGGATCGTCGAATCCGATGAGGTAGACGCCGACCCGGTGCCATTCGGCGCCCTCAGCGAGCACGCCGCCATCGTTCTGGCTCGACCTCAAGAATCGTCACCTCGAGGCAGGCCTCCCCGTGAATTGGAACACCGATGAAATCGCCGGGCGCCCCGACAAAGTAGTGACGAGGGGTTCGATCCGAGGACCGTTTTAAGTCGATCGAATGCTCTGACGGTCTGAAACCCCAGGGTCGGACCTTCACGAGCATTCGGCTTCGTACTGAGCAGTGGATTCGCCGAGCAACTCTCGGCCGATATCGACCAAACTGCCGGGCTAGCCGATGAACGAACCTGAGATCGACCTGCACGACCGTTACAGGGGAGCGCTGGTTGGCTGTGGGATCGGCGACGCTATGGGATCTCCGGTGGAGGGATGGGCTGCCGAACGGATCCGACGGATCTATGGGCGCCTCGACGGCTACATCGCCCAACCTGACGGGACCTTGACTCCCCGCCTGACTGACGACACCCAATTGACGCTCTGCTTGGCCGCTTCGATCGTCGAAAAGAACCATGTTGACCCCGAGGACCTGGCCTTCCGTTTCGATGCTTGGCTCTACGTCGGCCGGGGCGTCGGGAGTGCCACGCGGGAAGCGATTATGCGTTACCGGCAAGGACTCCCCTGGGACCAAGCCGGCGTGCGTTCGGCGGGTAACGGCGCGGCGATGCGAGCGGCCCCGCTGGGTCTCCTCCACCCCGACGACCTTGATGCCCTCCGGCGCGACGCCCGGCTGGCCTCGATCGTCACCCACAACGATCCGGCCGCTCTTGCCTCGGCTGCTGTCATTGGAGCCGGCGTTGCATACCTGACGCGATGCGAGCGACGGTGCTGCCACCCCCGAGGGGTTTCTCACTGTCCTCACCGACGCCATCGAAGGCCTAGATGAACCCTACCTATCCGCTGCGTCACCTCGACCGTGAGATGACGCTGCGCCAACGACTGGAAGAATTGGGCGAACCTTCTCGACGCCTCTCCTGAGGAGGCTTTCGCCGTAACCCACAACGGCGCCTTCGTGTTGGAATCGCTGCCTGCTGCGGTTTGGTCCTTCCTCACGAACATGGAGAGTCCCACCGAAGCCATCCTCACCGCCGTCAACGGCGGCTACGACGCCGACACGGTGGCAGCGATGACCGGTGCCATGGCTGGGGCCTACCACGGCGTTGCGGGATTCCCCCATGACTGGGTTTGGCCGTTGGAGTTCGCTGATGGGCTCGCCGGGTGGGCGGACCAGCTGCTTGCCATGACCGGAGGAGCTGACCCGTCGGCGCCCCGCCTGCGTTCCGCGACCAGCGATACCTCCCACGGCTGGGGACCGCTCGATGTTGACGGGCGCTTCTTTCCAACCGTCGAACACGCCTTTTGGACCCTGACAGCCAAGAATCCCGACGATCAGGAACGGATACGGGTAGCTCCGACCCCCATCGACGCCGCCCAGGCGGCGCGGGCGGTGGTACTCGATGAGGATGCGTGGTCAAGACGGGACCTAGCTGTGGTCCGAACTAATGGATCGCCGCTCGAACGGCGAGCCTGGCCGATAGGCCTGTCGCATCCATCCTGATCACCCGCTAGCGAT
>CAWIXU010000005.1:0-222017 GCA_963840175.1 uncultured Acidimicrobiia bacterium | reverse complement strand
TGATGGGCGGTCTGTCCAGGGTCGGCTCGTTTCAACTCAAAAACGGTTGAGACCTGGGTCACCGTGACGTCGTCGAGAGCTCCTATCGCGCCGAGGATTGCCCCTGCCAACAGCAGTCCGGGGACTTGGACCCCTTCTAAGAAAGAAAGAAACAGCGACTCCTCGGCAGCGAATCCCGAGAAGGCCGCGGCGGGGGTGACCAGCCAGGCGAGAACCATCGTCAGGGCTAAGGCCGCAAAGGTTCCGAGGGCGGCGACATGGGTGGTGGTTCGCCAACCATGAGTCAGGTAAAGCGCAAGGAGTGCGATGGCGCTGCCCCCGACTGCTGCCACAGCTACAGGGTCGCGGCCGGCCAAGATGGCCGGAGCGACGAACCAGAGGAGAACTGCAACCGAGGCGGCGAGACCAATCAGAGCCGCAACACCCCGCAGCCGACCGAGTCCGATGACCGCCAACGCGAAGCCGGCCACGATCATTGCCAGGAGCGGCCTGCGATCGCGATCGGCGTAGTGGTATCGAAATTGGGGATCGGCATCGTTGATCACATTCAGCACCACTCGATCCCCCTCCTCTAATCGGGGTGCCGTGGGAGTGGTGTCGAACTCCTCGAAAGCGACCTCGTTGCTGCCATCGGTCAGCCCAAAGGTGATGGCGCGGCATGCGAATTCCGGCGCATAGCTGCAGGGACCCTCGACGGCTGATGTCACAACAGCCGGGACTACCTCATCTGCAAACCCGATCGCAGCGAGATCGAAGTCAGGCCGTGAACGGGGCCACAAAACTGCAAGGCCAATCACGGTCAGAAGTGCTATCGAGCACACTGCAATCGCCAACCAGTTGGGAACCCACCGACGATCTGGCCCGACAAGGCGATCTAAGTCTTCCATGACATTTTCCGGAACATGGACATGAATCTCATCGGCTCCCAAACGAAAATAGATCAACGCCGAGAAAAGCGCGTTCTCGAACCGCTAGTTCGCCGAATTCCATGAAACCGCGGGCTATAAGCCGTGATATCCACGGCCCAGAGCCTTAGGTTTCGTGAAGGCTGCTAGAGGGCGTCGCGGCGGCGGAGCGCCCAGGTCAGGACCCCGACCCCGACGACAACCGTGCCGACGAGTTTCAGCACACCCCCGCCCACCCCGGGCGCCACCGGACCGAGCGTGTCGAGGGCGTCACCCGACAAAGTCGGTGAGATCGGCATAGATCGACATGCCGGTGCGCCACACCGACGATGCGCTCAGACCTGTGACGAAGGTCGTGATGATCCCTTCCCACACGAACACATATGCGAGGCCGACGAGGATGGCACGCGTGAATAGATAGCCGATGGGGACAAAAACGGCCGTGTACCCAACGGCAGCGGCGGCATAGAGGCCGAGCGCCGGGATCGCCAGGGTCCAGGAACCGGTCGTCATTCCCATCGCCAGGAATCCGACGAGCCAGCCGACAACTCCGACCGCAAACGAAACCAGTGCAGCCGCAGCCCAGGCAGATGCTGCCCAGCGCCACCGGGCGATCGGCTTCATGAAGATGAAGGGCAAGGTCCCGGCGTCCCGTTCGTCTCGAAGGGTGGCCGCCCCCATGACCAGGAAGGCAATCGAAATCGTCGCCCCCGCAACGGTCGCGGTGACGAAGTGAAAGATCTCGACAATCTCCTCATCGGTCTCGTCGATGCTCGATATCCAGGCGATGAACCCTGCGACCGACGACAACGCCGCCATGCCCCAGAACCGTTTGCCCCGAGCAAGCTGACGCACGAAATGACGGACCAGCCGGAGGTCGATCATCGGCCCTCCACCAGATAGCGAAACACGCTCTCGAGGGATTCATCGGCCGGAAGCACCTGACGGACCCTGATCCCGGCGTCGCGGGCAGTCCCCGGCAGGGCCATCGCCAGAGCCCCGGCATCGGAGGTCGAGACTTCGACGGTCTGGCCGTCGATGCGAAGACCCGCCACCTTCTCGTTCCGCAAGAGCAGTGAGCCCAGATCGCGAGGCTGGTCGGTGACGATTCTTACCAGCCGCGGCTTGTCGGTCATGAGGGCCCGCAGCGACGCCACGGTTCCCTCCGCCGCCAGCCGGCCGTCGACCATGGCGATCACCCGGTCGGCCATTCGCTCGACCTCGGCCAGCACGTGAGATGACACGATCACCGTGTGGCCCTGGTCTCCCAGCTTTCGGAACAGATCGATGAGATGGGCGCGCTGGACCGGATCGGCCCCGTTGAGCGGCTCATCCAAGAACAGGACATCGGGGTTCCCGACCAGCGCCGCGGCGACCTTGGCCCGCTGGCGCATCCCCTTGGAATAGCCCTCGAGTTTGCGATGGCTGACATCGACGAGATCGACCTCGGCCAGCGCGGCGTCGACGGCTTTCGCCCGATCCTTGACCCGGGCGAGGCCGGCGTTGAGCTCGACGAACTGACGGGCGGTGAGGTTGGTGTAGACCGCCTCGTCTTCGGGCACCATCGCTACCCGGCTGAAGATGCGATGGTCCGATCTCGGATCGACGCCCAAGATTTGCACCGTCCCCTGCGATGGGCGTTGCAGTCCGGTGAACAGACGCAGCAGCGTGGTTTTCCCGGCTCCGTTGGGACCGAGGAGACCGGTGATGCCCGGTTCGAACGCCACGTTGACCTCGGACACGGCCACTTTCTGGCCAAACCATTTGGAAAGACCGCGAGCCTCGACGGTGGCGGTCATGCCTGTTTCCGATATCGCCAGTAGGCGAACCAGGAACCGATCAGGGCGACCAGGGCTATCGCCACCGCCGACACCCAGGGCTCGAAACCCGCTTCCTCGGGGCGATAGAGACCGAGCGAGACGTCGAACACCCAGTCTCGTACGAACCGGGCGTGATCGTCGAGGGCCAGCAAGGCGACGAAGCGGGATCCCGGGAAGTCGGCGTCGGCGATCACACCCGCAATTCCGTTGCCCGCGGTGAGGATGGCCAGATAGGCGGCGGCGGCGAATCCGGTTCGGTCGATGAGGCTCGAGAGGATGGCCAGGAGCCCTCCGTGAACGGCGAGGAAGCCGAGCGCCACGACCGGGACCTTCCAGAGAACGTCGAGATTGGACCCGAGATAGGAGAGGAATCCGTCGTCGCTCAACCCGGCCAGACCGAGATGGAGCAGGATCTGGGGAACGACATAGATCGCCCCGGCCACCGTCAGATAGGCGTAGAGCTTTCCGGCCAGGTAGTCGCTGACTCGCATCGGACGCGAGAAATAGACGGACAGCACGCCTTGGGTCCGGTCAGGGATGAGCAGCTCGGGACCGGTGACGGCGATGAACAGCAACGCCACCCGCGAGTAGAGATCGAAGAGGTTGGGATAGGTGGGAAGACCCTCGGCGACGCCCGCGGCGATAGAACCCGCCACGAAATGGAGTCCGATGATGACCGCAGCCATCACCACCCCGATGACGAGCAGGCTCCACGGCAGGATCTTCCGACGGGCCTTGCGGCGCAGCCCGAGGATCCGGCGGATGCCGTCGCGGGCGATGGCTCGCCGGATGGCGCCGCGTCCTCGCCGTTCGCCTTCGTAGGAGCGGTAGCCGCGGTCGTAGATGACCGCATTGCTCAGGGGAGTTGGAACCCCGGTGCCGTCACCTGCAGTCACGATTCACCCTTGCGAGCGATGACCAAGAACTCGTCCTCCAGAGTGTGCGAGATCGGAGCCATACGGAAGATGCCTATGCCCAGTTCGGCGGCCGCGTCGCGGACCAGGTCGTAAACCTCATCGGCCGCGACGGTGAAGCTGAGGCGATGCTCGGTGAGAACTGTCAGCCTCGATTTCCGCCGCCGATGAGCCTGTTCGCCAGGGTCTGGGCATCGCCGAGGACGTCGACAACCACGACCGAGGTCAGTCCGACATTCGACACCGGCCCGGAGCGAATCAAATGGCCGCCATCGATCATCACGACCGCGTCACAGGTCTGTTCGATGTCACCCAGCAGGTGGGACGAGAAGATGACGTTGATGCCAAAGCTGCCCAGACGGCGAATGATCTCCAGCATCTGTTCGCGCCCGGCCGGGTCCAGCCCGGAAGCGGGCTCGTCAAGAAGAACGAGCTCGGGCCCATGAACGATTGCTTGGGCGAGCTTGACCCGCTGCGCCATGCCGGTCGAGAAATCGCCGAGAAAGCGGAACCTCTCCTCCTCCAGTCCAACCAGGAACAAGGTTTCCGAGGCGCGGCGTCGGGCGTCGGCGGTGGGCAGTCCGGCCATTTCGGCGGTGTAGGCGACGAAGTCAGCCGCGGTTTGGTCCTTGGGCAGGCAGTTGTTCTCTGGCATGTAGCCCACCTTGGCTCGCACCGCCAGCGGATCAGCTATGGCGTCATGGCCGAGCACGTTGACTCTTCCGCTGGTTGGGTGCACCAGGCCGAGGAGGATCCGCAGAAACGTCGTCTTGCCCGCTCCATTGGCACCGACCAAACCGGTGACGCCCGCTTCGATGACGAGGTTGAAGTCGCTGAGGGCGACAACGTCGGAGTTGTAGGCGTGCGTGAGCGATTCGGTGATGACAACGGGAGCCACGGGCTGACATCCTGTCAGGTGGGTGGTCGCTGGGGAATCGGGGACGTCCCTATCCGGTCCCTGAGGGTATCAGTGGGGGAACTGGCACACACGAGCCACCTCTTGACTCTCCCGTTGGGGGAGATGGCACCATTGGGGGAAAGGAGGAGGCGAAATGAAAAACCTGGTTCCGATCGGTCGGTGCTCGCGAATGACCCGGCTGTCGATCAAGGTCGAGACTTCAAGTGGATCTACCCTGCCATGCCGATGAGCCGCGCCGAAGAGTTCCGCATCGTCATCCATGCGTCACCGGCCGCGGTGTGGAAGGTGCTGGCCGATATACGAGCCTGGCCGGACTGGGCTCCCACAGTCACTTCAGTGAAAACAACCGCGACCGAGCTCGTCGTCGGGGCGACGGCGGAGCTCGACCAACCAAAGATCCCGACCGCGACCTGGACCGTTACAGCCGTTCAGCCCGAGCGCGGCTTTACCTGGACCAGCCGCTCAAGCGGCGGCGTCGATGTGACGGCCGATCACGAACTGCACCCCAAGGGCTCTGACACCGAGGTCGTATTGCGG
Source organism: uncultured Acidimicrobiia bacterium (assembly GCA_963840175.1). Lineage (GTDB taxonomy): Bacteria > Actinomycetota > Acidimicrobiia > Spongiisociales > ZC4RG35 > JACCTH01. Next base: position 216,922 of record CAWIXU010000005.1, on the reverse strand, counting down.
ATCACCTTCGCTGGCCTGATGGCTCCCGTCGCGAGTCTGTTTGGGGGCCGAATGACGCGCAGCTACCTGAAGCAAGAAGCAGAAGGTTTGAAGGCTCGGGTGGAGCAGAACGCTCGGTGACCTTGTCAGGAGCAGTAGGCAGCTGGCCGCTGGTCTAGCGGCGCACGTACAAGGCAATCAGGCGGGCGCCAACCTCCAGCAGTCACAACCTGTCAGGATTGGTTTGAAGGCGGACAACTAACGGCATCACAGCAATCCTGATGAACCAAAGTCCAAGCGGCCCGAGGCTTGCCGAGATCTTCTCGAACCACTACGAGGAGGTGCTGGCTTACTGCGCTCGGCGCATCGGTCGGAGTGAGGCGGAGGATGCTGCGGCCGACGTATTCGCAATTGCGGTTCGTCGGGCAGAGGAGATCGACTGGACAACGGTCCGCCCGTGGCTCTATGGCATCGCCCGTGGAGTGCTGGCCAACCGGTGGCGGTCGGCTCAACGCCGGCAACGACTAGTAACCAGAATGACTTTCAACCTGACAACCTCGGAGCCTCCCACCGACGTCGTGGTTCGCCGAGCCGAGGATGACAAGGCACTGGCGGCTCTCCAACAGCTCCGCTCCGGCGACCGGGAAGTCCTCATGCTGGCGGCATGGGAAGAGATGAGTGGGCCTGAGATCGCGCGAGCCCTCGGCATCTCCATTTCGGCTGCCGAGCAACGTCTCCATCGCGCCAAGAAGCGATATGCCCGAGCCTTCGATCCCAAGGTCAGTTTGTCGTCGCCCGGCCTGACGGCTGGAGGAAAGGGAGGCGGAGCATGAAGATCGACGCCGCATTCGAGGCGCTCAAGAAGGCCAATCCCGAGCCGGACCCGACCGCCTTGCGCAAAGCTCTGGCCGAGACGACTGTGACCGTCCTCGACGACACCAAGACCAGGCAACGCCCCAACCCGACGATCCCAACCAAACCGCGACTCCGTCCGCTTTGGCAACCCGCCTTCTCGGCAGGTCTCGTCGTGCTGATGGTCGTGGCGGCGATGCTGATCCCCTGGACAGGCAGCCAGAGCATCCTCGACCGCATCAGAACTTCTCCTGTCGAGATCGCCTCCGGCTACATGGAAGCTCGCAACACATTTGATGCTGCCGCGGCCGCGCGAGCTCCTGGCATCCGATGCGTCTTTGCGCGACGTCCTCCGGATGGACCGAGGAGAGCTCGAGTTGGGATTCGAGGCGCTACGAATTTACGGGTGGCAATTTGAGAGTTTCGAATGCGAGAACACCCCCGGGGCGACTCTTGTCACATGCAGTTATCTATTGGACACGAGGCTTTCCCAGATCACCGGGTATCGGTTGGTTGAGGGTCGCATTCATTTCCTTGTCCAGGACGGGGAGATCACCTCACTCGTCCATGACTTCAATATGGACGACTACGCGCCCAGTGTTCACGAGCCTTATTTCGCGTGGCTCAATCAGGAGCATCCGGGAGCTGTCGAGCAACTCTTCATGGTGAGAGATGGGATACAGACGCCGGTCTTAACCGAAGAGTCGCTCGCTATCGCCAGTCGCTATCTCGACGAGTACGACCTCTCGTTGAACGGATAAAAACAAGCACAGCGAATCTCCTTCCAAGGCTGTCAGGAATCGATAGCCGCCGGACAACAACCGGCATCCCATGGGAACGAAAACCCAAATCAAGGAAGGAACACCTGCAATGCAAACCGCAACCCAACCTGTCGATCGCAAAATTTCGGTCGACGTCGCACCGAAGCAGCCGAAGAAGCGTTGGATCGCTGCAGTCGTCTCAGGCGTGGCCGTTATGGCTCTCGCTGCCGCCGCCATCCTGACCTCATGGAGTGCGACCCCCACCACTCCGGTGGAAATCGGCAACGAGTACATGGAGGCCCGCAACGCCTTCGATGCTGAGGCTGCCGGCGCGCTCATGAGCGCTGATGCCACGTTGCTCGACGCGCCTCGTATGAGTCGTACCGAGCTCGGGCAGGGCTTTGAGGCACTGCGTGTTTACGACGCTCAATGGGCGCCGTTCGAGTGCACCAACACGCCGGGAGCGACGCTGGTCACCTGCGATTACTCGCTTGAGACCAATCTCTCCCGCATCGTCGGTCACCCGTCAGTAGAAGGAACCATCTCGCTTCTGGTCGAGAACGGTCAGATCACGAGGCTTGTGCACAGCTTCCCCTACGACGACTATGCACCAAACGTCCTCGTCAAGTTCCTGACCTGGCTCGGAACCGAGCATCCGGGTGCGATTGAAGAGGTCTACGTGGAAAGTGACGGCGCCATGTCGCCGAATCTGGAACCGGCTGCCCTTGCTCGCCTCAGTGCCTACATCGAGGAGTATGACCACTTCGTTAACGGTTAGAACTGGCGTGCGTGAGAAGCGCGGGTAGATCTGGTCCAGATCCCTGGACCAGATCTACCCAAGAAGGAAACAGTTGGAAGAAACCGCCTGGCCCAGGGCCGAGGCGGTTTCTCGTTGGCTCATCTATTTCTCGGTCAGCGGCCGGTTGGAGACTCCGCCGCTTTCAACACGGTGCGATTTTCCAGAGTGAATCTTGCGTCGGGTAGCCATCGACCGGTTGCCATCCCCGCTACGTACTCACCGACGATTGGGCCGTGTTTGAAAATCGAGCCTGATCCTCCACCGGCGAAAATCACATCGGGGTAGAGAGGATGGAAGTCGAGGAGAAAGTGAGTGTCCGGGGTCATCACGATCTGGCACACCTTCTGATCCATGATCGGCTGTCGGGCGAGTTCCGGAAAGCGGTAACTGAGGTACTGCCGACTGCGGGTCATTGCCCCCTGATCGACCACCCTGTGATCATCGTCGAGATCAATGGTCGTTTCGTGCCAGGCGATGACCGCTTTGAACCCGCACCCTTCTACATCGGGGATGCCATAACCCGGATATCCGTGATCGATCCACACCGGATGGTTGTCAGCGTGATAGCGGGTCGAGCCAGGCGGAGGAGCCGTGTAGATGACGTCTTGGCGAATCACCTTGAGGAACGAGCCCAGCGTCCGCCGGTACATCTGGCCCATCCAGGCACCGGTGGCAACGATGAACGCGGTCGGCGACGAGCGGTTGCCCGTCGAGCATGAGTCGTTCCGAGGGATCGGTAGTTGGTCGGCCCAGCCGGAAGATTCCGCCTTGAGCCAGGAACTCCTGAAAGGCTCTGACAAGGGCACGTCGCGCCCAGACGAATCCAGCCTCCGGTTCGTATAGGCCGAATTCGACTCTGTGAAAGTTCATGTGGGGAAAGCGAGCCGCCAGTTCGTCGGGCGAGGAATCGCATGGCGGGTATCCCGAGCCGTTCGAGCGTAGGGAACGCAGCCTCTTCCCAGACCGAATTGCCCGTCTCGGCCAGCAGGAGCCCGCCCGTCTGGCGAAAAAGCTCGATTCCCCAATCGCGCCCGAGTTCGAGCCAGCGGAGCCGGGATTCGTATTGCCAGCGGGTGTACAACTCGTCCGAGCCGTGAGCCGATCGTGTGATCCGGTGGTGATCGGAGGATGCCGCCCGGTTGTGCCCTGGCTCCCAACCGTCATAGAGCGTGACCTGACAGCCTTGCTTTGCCAGCTCCAGCGCCGTCATCACTCCTACGATGCCCGCGCCGACGACGGCGTATTTGGTGGCGGTCATCTGCTCCTCAGGCCGGGGGGACCGTCGCTTGGATACTGAATACACGAACCACTAGGGTCGCGCAATCCTAAAGCGAGAAAGAGGAACGATGGCGGCGCCGGATCAAGTCCATCACGCACAGTCGTGATGGGTGTCGGCGACCTCAACGGGATCCTCCGAGGAAAACGAATCCCGGCCTCGCACTGGCCGATCATCGCCGAAGAAGGCATGGCCCTCTCGAATGCCATCTTCGCGCTCGACATGACGTGTGACATCTGGGACACGCCCTTCGCCAACATGGGCACCGGATATCCCGACATCAAGATCTTCCCCAGACCGACGTGCTCAATCCAATGCTCGTGGGACCCGGGATCAGCCTTTGTCATGGGCCGCGCGGAAAAAGAAGATGGCAACCCCTCGAGATCGACCCCAGGAACGCGTTGGTCAAGGTCTCTTCCCTCGGCCGAAGAGCTGGGCTACCGGGTGATGATCGGGGCCGAGCTGGAATTTTTCCTGCTCGACCCCGAGACGCTGCGGCCTCGCCAACAAGGGATTCAGGTGTACGGCCTCGAGCGGGCGATGGAACTCGAGGCAGTGCTCGGCCCCATTCGAAACGAGTTGATCGCGGCCGGGATCCCCATCGAGCAATCCAACCCTGAATATGCCCCTGGCCAGGTTGAGGTCAACATCAGGTTCGCGGAGGCACTCGAGACCGCCGATCGCGTGGTGGCCTTCCGCGGCATGGTCAAGCAGCTGGCGATCACCCACGGCTACGTGGCGACATTCATGGCCAAGCCCTTCTTTGACCTCTCGGGCAACGGATTCCACGTCCATCACTCGATCGTCGCCGATGGTCGCAACCTCTTTGCCGACGGCGGGCACCTTTCGGCGATCGGATTGCAATATCTTGGTGGCCTTCGCCGCCATATGGCCGAGCTCGCCGTGTTCGCGGCTCCCACTCCCAATTCCTATCGCCGACGCCAGCCGAACACGTTCTGCCCGATCAACACCGCCTGGGGGATCGACAACCGCACTGTTGGCCTCAGGGTGATCGAAGGACACGACAAGAGTCGTCCGGATCGAACAGCGGGATGCCTCCGCCGATGCCAACCCCTACCTGCTGCTCGCAGGTCAGATCGCCGCAGGGCTCAAGGGGATCGAAGAAGAGATCGATCCGGGTCCTCCCGAGATGGGTGACGCCTATCTCAATCAAGACGTTGAACCTATCCCGACGGATCTGGTCGCCGCGATTGCGCTGGCTCGGGGCTCCAAGCTCATCGCCTCGACCTATGACACCGATCTGATCGAGATCTATCTCCAGCAAGCTCAGCGTGAGGTCGAGTTCGTATCGTCCCAGGTCACGCCAGTGGAACAGGCCCGCTATTTGCGGAACTTCTGATGAAGCGGCACGGCCTGTTCAGAAGAGACTTCGGCACCGCATGAGATTGGCGCGCGTCGTGGGCACAGTCACGGGCACGGTCAAAGACCGCGCCCTGACCGGGCACGAAACTGCTTCTCGTCGACCTGGTGGACTCCTCCGGCGCGGTCGTCGATTCCGATCAGGTCGCAGTCGACACGGTGGGAGCGGGGTCAGGTGATTTGGTGCTGGTGGCGAGCGGTTCGGCGGCGCGCCAGGCCGCTCCGCCATCGGGCTTCCTACCGACCTGGCAGTGGTGATGATCGTCGACGAGTTGACTGCAGAACGAAGGACCAGAAGGTTCCGGCGAGGGCCAAGAAAGGAAACTAGGAATGGCAGAGCAAATCGCTCTTGGAATGATCGAAACGCGGGGAGTCGTAGCGGCCATCGAGGCCGCCGATGCCATGGTGAAGGCGGCCAACGTGAGCATCGTCGGCCAGGAGAAGGCGGGTGGGGGCCTGGTAGCGGTGTTCGTGCGGGGTGAGGTCGGAGCGGTCAAGGCTGCGGTCGACGCCGGCGGGGTTGCTGCCAACAAGGTCGGAGAAGTGATCGCGATTCATGTGATCCCTCGTCCGGCTGCCGATATCGAAGGCATCCTGCCCCAGCCTTCCTGACCTGACGTGACTTCAGGCGGATTCGGTGAAGTGGTGTCGGCGTTTTCGGCGCCGCCCGCCCGGCCCATCGATCCTCGCACCCCGGCACGGGTCACCGTTCTGGGGTCGGCGGTTGAAGGCCGGGTCCTTGCCGCGTGGTTTCTGGCAGAGGGAGCCGAGTCGGTCCGCCTCTTCACCGTCTACTCCGACGAGCTGGAGGCTCTTTCGCGGGGATCGATCACGCTGCGCGGCGAAGGTCCAATTGGCACTTTTCGGGTCAGGTGGGGAGTCCCCCAAATATCGAGGTCACCTCCGTACTCGACACCGCCATCTCTGATGCCGATCTGATCGTGATCTCGGGTCCAGTGCTCAAACAACGGACGTACGCACTGGTGATGGCGCCGTACATCCGAGACGGTCAAGTACTGGCCGTCGATCCCCGGCCGGACGTTCGGTGGGCTGGAGTTGCTGCACACCATTCGGACCGGGGGGAGCCGCGCCGACGTTCGAATTGTCGAGTTCGACGACCTCCCCTTTGACATCGAAGATTCGGGCAGCGTCTATCACCCTCACGCGCCGCCGAGCACCGCGGGTGTCAGTCCTCCCCCACGCGGCAACGTCCACCCTCGATCGACTCCGACCCTTTTTCCCCGACCTTGTTGGCGATGCCCACCATTCTCGACACCTCGCTCGGGGCCGATCCCCCCACAGTCGAAGTCCCGACCCTGCTCCTCGGTGGCCCAGCGACCCCGGCGGATGTGCGGTCGATTCCCCCTGGAGCCGTGCCGATCTCACCACAGCTACCTTCCGAGGGCTCATCGGGCCGGCCCATCGTCGCCTTATCTCGGAGATGGCGGCCGAACGCCGGTCGGTGGCCAAGGCTTTCGGCGTCAGGGATCTCCCCGATGACGAAGCGTGGGTCGACCAGATCGCGGCAACGGAGGATGGCGAGAGGGTGCGAGCCGTCCCTTCGCGAGGACGCTGCGGCCGCCCTGATTCGCAACGGCGTGCTCGGCTCGTTGGAACCACTGATGTCAGCTGCGGAAGCAGCCGGCGTGTCGGCTCCAGTGACCCGATCTGTCATCGCCGTGGCCGAGGCGGCGATGGGAGCCGACCTGTCGGCGCGAACCCTCGACCGCATCGGGTTGGGCGGTCGTGACGCCAATCAGGTGCGAGCTCTCGTGATGAAGGACCCGATGAGCCTTGGTCAGGCAGTGAGGTCCGAATCGCGATGAGTGACGCTGACCTCAGGAGCATCGCCGAAGCACGGCGATGCGCCGAGAATGCCCACGAGGCGCAAAGGCGGTTCGCCGGCTACCGACCCGACCGACATCGATCGCATAGTCGAGGCCATGGCGAGAGCAATCGAGGTGGAGGCTGGCCGGCTGGGTGAGCTAGCCGTCGAAGAAACCGGCTATGGAAACGCAGAGGACAAACGGATCAAGAACCTCTTCAACGCTTTGGCCGTGGCGGAATGGTTGCGGAACGTCAAGACGCTCGGCGTGTTGTGGCAAGACCCGGTCACCAAGGTGATGGCGATCGGTGAGCCAATGGGCGTGGTGGCGGCGTTGATCCCGGTCACCAACCCCACCTCGACCATCATCTTCAAGGTGCTCTCGGCGGTGAAGTCGGGAAACGCCATCGTCTGTGCCCCTCATCCCCGGGGAGTGAGATCGGGAATGGAGACGGCACGGGTCATGATGGAGGCGGCTCGTCAGCATGGCGCTCCCGAGCATCTCATCCAGTGCCTCTCCGAGGTCACCCAGGAGGGAACCCAGGAACTGATGCAACACCGCCGAACGTCGGTGATCATGGCGACAGGAGGCCCGGCCATGGTCAAGACGGCGTACTCGTCGGGCAAACCCACTTTGGCCGTGGGACCGGGGAATGTCCCCGTCTATGTGCATGCTTCGATGCGGGACTCGCTGGTCGAGGTGGCCGACCAAATTCATCACCTCGAAGTCGTTCGACTTCGGCACGGCCTGTGCCGCCGAGCAGGCAATCGTCGTGGATCGCTCGGTGGCCTCGCTTCTTCGAGCAGGAGATCCGCCAACTCGGTGGCTACTTCTGCAGCCAGAGCGAGGCCGATCGGCTGGCAGCGGTGATTTTCGACGAGGGGGCTCATATCCGGCCGGATGCAGTTGGTCAATCGGCGTCGGAACTGGCCAAGGCGGGCAGGTTTCGGCGTTCCGCCCGGGACCCGAGTGCTTCTTTCGCGGGAGACAGTCGTGGGTCGGCAGCGGCCGCTATCGCTCGAGAAGCTCAACCCGGTGCTGGCCTGGTTCGAAGCAGCTGACCCCGACCACGGGTACGACCTCTGCTATCAGGTCCTCGCAATTTGGCGGTCGAGGGCACACCCTTGCCATCCATTCCCGCGACCCCGACATCGTTTCGAAGTTCGGGCGTCTGCCGGCGGGGCGAGTACTCGTCAACCAGCCAGCTCTGATTGGAGCGATGGGGTTCTCGGCTGATCTTGAACCGAGCTTCATGCTCGGCACCGGGACGGGGGCAGGATCGATCGTGTCCGACAACGTGACAGCACTCCATCTGATCAACATCAAGCGAATCGCCTACGAGTACCGACCTTGGCGAAGCCTCTACGACGTCTACGGAAAGCCTAATCAATGACCACCGCTGCCACCACCGTCAGGGCTCTGCTTCCAGATCGACCGACTGCAACCGAAGTTCGCCGCCTACAACGGAGCCACCGTCCAGGGCTCGATCCCGCTGGCCGGCGACACGATCCTGGTGGGCGAGCTGGCGCCCGGCAACGACGTCTTCCGACTGATAGATATCGCTCTCAAAGCAGCCACGATCGAGGCAACCAGTCAGATCGTGGAGCGTGAGTTCGGGTTCTTCATCCTCCGGTCACCAGTCAACTCGGAGATCGTGGCCGCCCGGGATGCGATCCTTGCCCACTTGGGTATCTCGATGGCCGATCGGCTCAAGCCGATTGTGGAGTCGACACAAATCATCACTTCGGTCGAGCCCTATCAAGCCCAGCTTCTCAACAAGTGGCGCAAAGGATCAATGTTGGTGCCGGGCCAAACGCTTGGCATCATCGAATGTGCTCCTGCCGCCTACGTAGCGATCGCCGCCAACGAAGCGGAGAAGGCAGCATCGATCGACATCGTCGAAGTGCAGGGCGGTGGGACAAGTTTGGCCGATTCTTCATGTCCGGATCGGAGGCCGAAGTGCAGACCGCGATGGACGCCGCAGTGGCTGCGATTGGGACCGTTGAGGGTCGATCGCTGTGACCCTTTCGGGGCGTCCCGTCATTCGCCCTGGAACCGGCGTCATTGGCGAGTCAGATTTGCTCGAGGTGTGGCGATCGGGTCGGAAGAAACTCTACGTCAACAAGCGCTCCCTTGGTCACCCACCAGGCACTGGACGCGGCCGCCCGGCTCGGGATCGAGATCATCGAGGGACCGCCCGAGCAGCCGACCTTGCCGGCCACGGACGGAATTGCCGCGATGCGTCGAGTGCTCTACCGGAGCAACCCCCGGTGGGTGGCCTCGGATCGGCCGAGGGGTCTTAACCCCACAACCTTTGGTCGGCTGGTGATTGTCGGGGCGGGTGGGAGTTGGCTCGGCCACCGCCCATCTAGCGGCCAACGCCTCGATCGCCGACGAGATCATTCTGATCGACGTCGTGCCAGGGGTCGCAGAGGCGACTGCCCTCGACCTCGAGCATTCCGTTGGGATCACCGGATCCCGGTCGCGGATCACCGGAGGAACGAGCCTGGCATTGATGGAGGGAGCCGATGTGGTGGTCATCACGGCGGGCCGTCCGCGGACTCCGGGTATGTCGAGATCCGACCTGGCCGAAGTCAACGCCCGCGTGGTCCGCCAAACCTGCGAAAGGCTCGCCGAGATCGCCCCTGAGGCTGTTGTAGTGGTGGTTACTAACCCGCTTGACGAGATGACCACAGAAGCGCTTCGCACGACCGGTTTTCCCCGAGAACGGGTGATCGGAATGGCAGGGAACGCTCGACTCTGCTCGCTTCCGGACGGCGCTGGCGAGGGCGGCGGCGGTCGACTCCGGCAGACGTGGAGGCAATAACTCTTGGCAGCCACGGTGACGAGATGGTCCCCATCATCAGCACCGCCACAATCAAAGGCCGCCGTCTGGAAGACGTCCTCACTCGACTGAGGCGATCCAGGCTTCTGTCAAAGATGCCGTGACCGGTGGTGGGCAGGTCGTCGCGATCCGGAAGACGGGCTCCGCCACCCTGGCGCCTGCCCACGCCACTCTCGAAGTGCTCGATGCCCTCCGCGGCGCCCGGGCGGGAGCCATCCCGGTATCGGTGATGCTCGCGAGGTGAGTACGGAATCGAGAACGTCGTGCTTAGGTGTGCCATGCCTGTTGGGGCCAGCCGGTGTCGTCGAGATCGTCGAGCTTCGGCTTTCGGATGACGAACTCGCCGCTCTGCGAGCGGCCGCAGCTCGCGGTGGCGGCCCGGATCGGTGGATGACGTTGGGCTTTGAAGAAGTCGAATTCGGATCGAGCCGGGCGGTCACAGCGCGCCGGTGGAGTCGGAATCATCCTCGCCACCGGCGGTCCCCGCCTGCCAAGCGATCCGACGGGAGTGCTGGTTCCGCTCGATCAGTGGACGAGCCTCCTCAACCAACTCGGCAACCTCCACCAGGCAGGTCAGCAGTTGGCCGAGGCACGGGAGCGGGCGGCGAAAGCCGAGACCGAGGCCAGATTCTTTAGCGAGCGTCTCAAAGAGATGCGGATGGAACTGGCCGAAGCGAAATTGCAAGTCGTCGCCGCCCGAGTCGATCTCCGGCACCTCCTCAACCGAGTCAGCACCGGTAGCAACGGACCCGCAGCTTCATCGACCGATCGGGTCCTGATCGTGAAGCTGCCTCCGCGCCTCACCCGCTGGTTGATAAAGCGCCGTTCCTGAGTCTTCGCCATTTACCAATTGAACGGGCGGTCGATCCCGGCCAACTTCACCCCGGTAAAAGCGCTCGCCTCGAGGCTCAGTGCCCGCAGATCCTCAGCCTCGAGATTGTGCACCGACGACTTCCCGCAGGCCTTGGCAAGCAAGCGTGATCTCCATCGTCATGGCGGTGAGGTAGCGGGCCACCCGTTCGGCTCCGGCTGCAACATGCATCCGCTTCTCGAGCTCGGGGTCCTGGGTGGTGATCCCCACCGGACACCGACCGGTGTGACAGTGATGGCACTGTCCGGGAGCAGTGCCCAATGCCTCGTAGTCCTCGAAGTAGCGGGGGCTGTTGCAGCCGAGCGCCATCAAACCGGCGGTCCCGATCATCACGCAGTCGGCTCCTAATGCCAATGCCTTGGCGGCATCGACACCTGAGCGAATTCCTCCGGCCGCCACGAGCTTGACCTCATCGGCCATGCCGCAGTCCTCCAGGGCCTGACGTGCGGCCGGGATCGCCGACATGGTGGGGATGCCGGTGTGATCGAGCAACAACTCCGGGGAGGCCCCGGTTCCACCTTCGGCACCGTCGAGCACAATCACGTCTGCTCCCGCTTTGGCGGCGATAGCCACGTCGAAACGAGGACGAGTGGCGCCGAGCTTGACGATGATCGGAATCCGATAGTCGGTGGCTTCGCGCAGCTCTTCGATCTTCACCTGGAGATCGTCGGCACCAAGAAAGTCGGGGTGGCGCACGGTCGACCGCTGGTCGACGCCGGGCGGAAGCGAGCGCATGGCGGCTACACGTTCGGAGACCTTCATTCCCAAGCAGGAGCCCGCCGGTCCCCGGCTTGGCACCCTGGCCGACCACGATCTCGATCGCGTCTGCCCGCCGGAGATGGTCGAGGTCGAGCATGTAACGCGAAGGTGTCATTTGATAGACGAGACGCTGGGAAGCCTCACGCTCGTCTTCGAGCATGCCTCCCTCGCCGGTACAGGTCATCGACCCAACCTTGGAAGCCCCGTAGCCCAAGTGCAGCCTTGGCAGAGGCAGAGAGCGCTCCAAAGGACATGGAGGCGATGTAGATCGGGATGGCGAGATCAAGCGGGTGGGAGACGAGGCCGGGTCGATCGCCCAACACTGTCCGGGTGTCGCAGTTCTCGCGGTAACCCTCGAGGGGAAGCCGGGTCATCGTCGCCGGGACGAAGACGAGGTCGTCAAAGGTGGGGAACCGGTTGTTGGCGGTGGTGAATCCCCGGATCTGATAGCGACCGAGCCTCGAGAGGGCGTGCACCTCGGAAATCGATTCCGGAGTCCAACGGATCGACTTGCCCGGGCCGATAGGACGAGGGCACCCCCGCCGGTCGCCCGGCGACCGCACCGTCGGTCATCGCCACGTCATCCTCGTCGGGCATCGGGAACGGGTACTGGTAGCCGTTGCTCAGATCATCAGCCACGCGCTTGCATCCCTGCTCTCGAAATGCCACAACTTCTCGGCGGAAACGATCTTCTTCCAGTCGAAGGTACCGGTGATGTCCAGATCAGACAAAGGTCTTCGCTACCGCTTCGACCTCTTCGGGCTCGGGTTCGATGACCTTGGAGTCGACGCCGAGCGACTTGATCGCTCCCCACCGACCCAAACTTCGCCTCCCCAGAGCGAATCGCCGCAGGCGTCGCCGGTCTGCCCGAGAACGATGATCCGGCCGGTGTGCGCCATGAAACCCGGTGAGAAACCCGACCGAGCCTTCGACGACGATGTCGCCGCCCTTCATCGCCACCCCGCAGCGAGGGCCTGTGTCTCCCCGAACATGGATCACACCCCCGCGCATCGAGGCACCCACACTCATGCCGGCATAGCCCTCGACCGTGATCTTTCCTCGCGCCATGGCCTCGCCCGTACCCCAACCGGCATTGCGAGTCACGGCGATCGTTGCGCCGTTGTTGAGTCCTCCGCAGTAGTAGCCGACCGACCCGTCGAAGATCACGTCGGCCCCCTCGGGAAGACCGACGCCGAGATTGTGTCGCGAGAGCGGGTCGCGAACCATGACTGGATGGCCGCCTTCGCGAGTGCCGTCCGGATGTCGGTGTTGATCTCTCGCACGGGACGCTCGCCGGCGATGACTTCGACCCGGTCGGTCACGCCGGCACTCGATGCCTGGAGCTTGCCAAACGTGGGACTGCGACGGTCCGTCGTAGTTGACCACGTCCACCTCGCCGGGATAGATCTTGCGGATGGCCTGCTCTTCGGTGGCGACGGCCATGGTCCCGCCAGGTTCGTCGACGACGACCAGCGGTTTGATCGCGAAACGATCTTTGGCAAATCCAGATCGTGTCGACCGTGGCAAGGATGTAGGTGAAACATCCGTCGAGTGCGCTCTTGGAATTCTCGAGCGACTCGGTAAGCGAGCTCCCGGCCGCCATCTGATCGGAGAGCCAGACAGCGATGACCTCGGAGTCGTTCTGCGTCTTGAAGTAGTAACCCTGACGCTGGAGCCGGGCGGTGAGGAGGTAGTAGTTGGTCAGCTGGCCGTTGTGGACGATGGCGATGTCGGGGTTGGGTCGAGCCCAGAAAGGATGCGAGGCGGTCGGTGAGACGAAAGACTCGGTGGCCATTCGTGCATTGGCGAGACCATGGGTCCCCACGAAGTCGCGCACGCCGTGCTTGTCGGCGACCGCATAGGAATCACCAAGGTCCTTGATGATCTCGAGCGACCGACCCACAGATTGGATCTCGAAGCCGGATATGTGATCGGCATCGGCGAGCCAGCCTTCGATTGAGTCGGCCGGATCGTCGACCACCAACCCGGATCGAGACGTGACGTTGATGCCAGACTCATCCCAGCTGGGATCTTCGAGGAAGTCGGAGCCGTGGTTCTTGGTGGCCTCGAGAAAGGAATCAAGAACAGTCGAAAGCCGTGCCCGATCATCGGCCACCGCCCGCACGACGTAGCCGCGCTCGCGGCGCTCCCCGTACAAACCAAAGCCCGTGGAATCGCTGCCGCGGTGGCGTTGGGCCTGCATCAATTCGACGAGGTCACTCCCGACCCGTCCCGACGGTGAACAGATTCTTCCGGCAATACCGCACATCTTCGGCTCCTTCGAGGGCGACTGAATTCAGTATACAACGACGCTGATGGTGCTAAACAGCCGGAGGTCAAAGACCGACGAGGTGGAGGACCAGTGAAATGTGGTCGTCGGCCTCCTGATCCTTGAGCGGGACCGTATAGGGGGGCATCGGGGGGAAGTAGACCGCGGTGATCGTTCCAGCGAGAGGAACCACCTCCACGAGCCTGCCTTCGGCATCATGACGAACGGTCAATCGCTTCAACTCGCTGCGGGCCGCGAGACGTCGCGTGGTTTCGTCGGAGAAATGCCGGGCCGTCGCCGAATCACCGCCGGAGTGCGGTCGAAAATTTTGCTTGTCGAAGCGGTAGTCGTACCGGGCAGCACCGTCATGGACACGACCGACCCGCCCGGTCCACTGGGTATCGATCAGGGCGCCGAACATCCGGAACGTGCCCGCAAATCCTACTTCCAGGACCGAGTCAGCCCTCGAGTTGGACCCGCAGCCAGCGGTTGTCGTCGTCGGACTGGACCCGGGCACGGCCAAAACGTCGGTCAAGGGCCCCCCGGGGGACAACGAGAAGCCGCTGGCGCCGCGATCCGTAGAGGCGGCGGGCCCGGGACCGGAGACCCCAGGGAGTCCGCCCCCTGATTCCCGGCCTCTGCTGTCATACGGTCTGACGAACCTCTTCGTCGAGACGGTCGGCGACACCGGACGTGCCGCGGAGCGCGTACGAAATGACCGCAGCCACGAGCGAGCCGCCGATTATCCAGAGCCCCCGTGGGCCGAAGAAGCCATGGCCGGTCAGACCAGATTCATCGATCGGGTCCTTGAACGCAGCCCACCAGAGGTAGATGGTGAAGAGGAAACCGAGGATCGGGACGATCAGTGGCAGCTTGAAGGGACGATCGACTCCGGGATTGACGTAGCGGCTAGCCACGACCAGCACGTGGTAGATCGCATAGAGCAGGATCCACACATAGGCAGCGGTGAAGATCTGCTCCACCACCGCGCCATAGCTGATCGCGACCCACACATAGAGCACGGCAGTGACGAATGTGGCGACCCAGGGGGTGCGGAAGCGGGGATGGACACTACCGAACAGCTTTGACAGCGGGCCGAAGAAGTGCCCGTTGCGGCTGATTCCATAGAGAATGCGCGGCATCGAAGCGTAGATAACGGTCATCGACGAGAACGTGGCCAGAACTGTCCCGATCGCGAAGAGGACCCGTCCGAAGTCCCCGAACATGGCCGTGCCGATCTCGAGTTGCGGGGCGTCGGGGGAAACGTTGGCCCCGAACTCCGGCATCGAGCACCCCTAGAACCCCGAACCCCATGAACAGGGAGGTGGCGAGGATCGCCACCAGTCCCCAAATGATTCCCCGCGGGATGGAACGGGTCGGATCCCTGGTCTCTTCGGCCAGAGGTGCCACGAACTCGATGCCGACGAAGCTCCAGAAGGCAAATGCGCCGCCGAGGGCGATTATTGCCGTGAACGTGACCTCCCCGGCGGGGATGTTGGACAAGGACCATCCCCCCCGGTCGCTGAAACCGGCAAAGCCGGCCAGACCGAAGAAGTATCGAATCCCCAACATCGCCAAAACCACCCATAACTCCACCTTGGCCAGTACCGAGATACCCAAGAGATTCGGGATCACAGCAAGCACCGTGAGGATGATGATCCAGAGAGACAGGCTGCCACCTTCGAACAGGCCCTGGGCTCCTGCCGCTCCCGCCGTCGTCTCACCGCCACCGGCGAAGGCGAACATGGAGTAAAAGAGGAAACCCAAGAACACTCCGACAATCGTCTTGGCAGTTTTGCCCCCTGGGGTGGCTGCTGCGCCATAGTCATATAGCGCCCCGGCCTTCGGGTAAGTAGTGGCGAGCTCGGCGGTCGAAAGACCGAGGAACAGGTTGGCGACAAACATGGCGGTCAGGGCGACCGCGAATCCACGACCGCCGGCGAACCAGCCATTGAAGTCGGAGACCAGAGTGCTGGCCGCAACCACCAGCCCGACCCCCGCCATGAAAATGTCCCTCGTCCCAAGAGCCTTGACGAGACCCTTTTCCTGCGTCGCCATCTCCAACCTCCGCATAGTCAGCCCTACGTCGCCCCGGACTGTATTCAGGATTCGGTGAGCGATGCCGGTCAAGTGCGGAAGTCAATCACGAGCCAGATCAAAGAAGATCAGCAACGATGGCGTCGGCCTCCACCTCGATCATCATTCCCGGGGTGGTGAGGCCGACCTGGCAACCAGTGGTGACAGGGTTGATCCCGGCAAAGATCTCGCCGTGGGCCCGAATGGCCTCGTCGGCGGTGGACATGTCGGCAAAGTAGAGACGGGTTCTGACGACATCGTTCATAGCAGCGCCCACCTCGTCGAGGGCCCGGGCTACCCGCCCGAATGCATAAACAGTTTGCGCATAGGTGTCGTAGGGAGCGTGGAGCTTGCCGCTCGGTTCGATCGCGGTGGTTCCGGCAACGAACGCAAAGGCACCAACCCGCTTGGCCCGGAGTAAGAGCCAAGCTTTTCGAATCGCCCCCGCTCCGGAGGTCGTGACGATTTCGGTCATGCTGGATACTGTATGCACCGAAGATCTACCCAGACCCACCGGAGCGGACCTGTGGCCTTCGCACCACTCGAGCGCAACCAACATACGACTCGCAGACTTCATCTACCGCCAGGTGTTCGACGCGATCATCGCTGGTCGGTTGCCGCCTGGTCGAGCGGGTCGTCCAGGAGCTCACTCGCCGCCGAGATGGAGGTCTCGCGAACGCCAGTCCGTGAGGCGCTGCTGCGGCTGGAGGCCGAAGGCATCGTCGAATCGAGCGGTCGGGGAGGCTTCGTGGTTCGCTCGACTCGGGTGGACGAGGCGCGGAAAATCTTTACGACCTGCGCGCTGGCGGTTGAAGGCTACGCCGCTCGCATGGTCGCCGAGCGCGGCGATCCCGAAGCGATCGAGTCGATCCGCAAGGCGATATCGAAAACCGGAGCCGGCGCGTCCGAGTGTGGAAGAAGGTTTCGAGCTCAATCGGGAAGTCCATCGATCGATCGTCGTGGCGAGTGGCAACTCCATGTTCGTCGAATCGGTGGATGCCGATCTGGGGACGCTCGCAAGCCTTCTTGCTGTACGCCAAACTGCACGCGGCCGACCTCCGCTTTCTCGATGCCGAACCCACGCACGAGGCGGTCCTCGCCGCGATCGAGTCGGGCGACGGCGTCGCTGCCCAAGCTGCGATGGTGGGCCACATCCTGTCGGGTCTGCAATTCCAGGTGGAAGTGCTCCGTTCTGCGATGAGAGCGGCAACGTAGAGGGCCAAGCTGGGGAGGGACGGCGTGGTAGAGGACCCTGTAGGGACGGTGCCGAGTTCGGAGACGGCGTTGGCGCGCGTCGGCCTGGTGCTTTTCTTGCAAGGACCTTTCCGGCCCGGCGCCGGCTCGGGGAACCTCGCTACATTGAAATTGCTCACCCAAGGAAAGGACGGCTATGGCGATGCAAGCGCGAATAAGCACGATCGAGGGAGACGCAGGCAAACTCGATGACGCCGTCAAGGTCATCAACGAAAAGATCTTGCCTTCCCTCAAGGAATTGAAAGGCTTCACCGCTGCCAACTTCATGGTCGACCGCGCAGCTGGAAAGCTGGTTGTGGTCGCCTTCTACGAAGACGAGGCCGCTTTGGAGGGCAGCGTCGAAGCAGTCAAGCCAATGCGAACCGACGTAGCGGAAGCGATGAACGGCAAGGTTGTCAGCGCCGACTCCTACGAGTTGGTGGCGCAGAGCTGGTAACGGCCCGAACTACTTAGTCCGAATAACCGTCAGGCGGGTTGACGGGCGAGCTGCACCGTCAGGAGGCGACCGTCGAGATCTGACCCGTGCAATCCTTCGACCGCGTTCTGGGCTCCGGCATGCATGTCGACGAACCCGAAGCCTCTGGATCGACCGTTGCGATGGGTCACGATCGTGCTCTGGCTGACCTCTCCGTAGCGGCCGAATAGTTCGCCGAGCTCGTCGGCGGTCACCGCCCAGGAAAGGTTGGCGACATAAAGCGACTGCTTCTCAGCGGGCTGCGACCGCGGGCGCGGATCTCCCCTGTGGTCGGGGGTCTTCGGCCGCGAGGACGTACTCAGGTCGAGACGGATTCTTCTGCGCGGGGGCCACGATCGGCGTTCGCATCTGCAGTTGTTTCTGCATGCGCATCACTTCTCGTTCCTCGCTCCCCGCCACAAAAGTCACGACCGTTCCATCTGCCCCCGCCCGGGCGGTCCGTCCTGCCCGATGCAGGTAGGTCTTGGCATCGGCCGGGATGATCGACCTGGATCACCGTGGCGACCGCCTCGATGTGGATTCCGCGGGCGGCGACGTCGGTGGCGACCATCGCCTGAACCCGCCCGGTGGCGAACGCGTCGAGGGCCTTGTTTCTTTGGGCCTGAGTCCGGCCGCCGTGGAGGGCGACGCTGGAGATTCCGAGCCCGGTGAGTTGCTTGGCGAGGCGATCAGCTCGATGACGAGTGCGAGTGAAGGCGATCGCGCTCCCGTGTCGCCCGATCAGTCCGGCGACGTGTTCCGCCCGATCAGGTTGCTCGACTCGCCAGAAGAGATGCTCGGTCCGACCCGTTCCGGCGCCATCGTCTGGCAGATCATGGAGAACCGGGTTGCGCTGGAATTGCCGACTCAACTCGCCAACCTCGCCGTCGAGAGTCGCCGAGAACAACATCGTCTGTCGGCGGGTCCCGGTCGCTCCGGCGATGCGCCGGACGGCGGGCAGAAATCCCATGTCGGCCATGCGATCAGCCTCGTCGATCACGAGAATCTCGACCTCGTCGAGGGCAAGAGTGCCTTGGGCGATGAGGTCTTCGAGACGTCCCGGGGTGGCCACCAGCACATCAACCCCGCGGCGCAAGGCGTTCTTTTGGGGGCCGTAACCGACTCCGCCATAGACCACGCCTACCTCGCGCGCCACTGCCGTTGCCAGCGGGGCCAGCTCCGACTTGATCTGTTCGGCCAGTTCCCGGGTGGGAGCCAGGATCAGCGCCCGTGGGCGCCGCGGATTGGCCCTCCCGACTCGAGCCAGGAGGGGAAGGCCAAAAGCCAGGGTCTTACCCGACCCGGTGGGCGCCTCGCCGGAGACGTCGCTGTCCGGCCAGAGCGTCGGGGATGGCGGCCGATTGAATTGGAAAAGGCTCGGTCAACCCGGCCGCGGTGAGTGTGGCCACCAGACGGTCGGGGAGCCCGAGTTGGGCAAAGGTGTTTTTCATGGGTTGCTCCTGTCCCGAGCGGGACGCTTTGAGAAGGTGGACAAATCTCGCTCGACCATTTGGGATCGAGATTCGGCCGAAGAGGCGGTCCTGCCGGGTGAGTATCAGCCGTGTCAACTCCGGGGAAGCGTGTTAACGCTGACCTCTACCCGGAGCGGCTGCGCTCAGATTACCAGCAACCTGGAGATGGAAAGAACCCCACACCGGTGACCGAGGTCACCGGTGTGGGGACAGTGGTTCAGCGCGAACGAGGCTTGGCGAGATTTACCGTCAGCTGGCGACCGTTGTGGTCTTTGCCGTTCAACGATGAGATGGCTTTCTGGGCAGCGTCAGCTGAGGCCATTTCAACGAATGCGAAGCCACGGGGACGGCCCGTTTCGCGATCCATGATGAGTTGAGCATCAGAAACTTCGCCGAATTGTGCGAAGAGCTTCTCGAGCTCTGCCTTGTCGACCTGAAAGGTCAGGTTGCCGACATAGAGATTGGTTGACATGTGCGTTGCTCCTTTGAGCTGGACCGTCTATGAACACCGAGCAGGCCGAGCAACCATCAAACCAAGTGGTGAGGTGGCTGCCCTGCAGCATCCGACGGAACGAAAGAGGCAGAGCAAGGCGTGTTACACGATGATTCGTGTTCGCACCATGTATAGCTGGCTCGGGGAGATAGCTAGCTGCAGCTAACAAGCGACTGTTCCTTCGGACCCTAGCCACACGATCTTTCTGGTGACCCGAATCGAGCAGTTCTGAAGAAGCCGTCGCCGCGGGGGCGCTTTTAGGCTGCGGTCGTCGATAGATCGCGTAGAGAGGAAATCGGTAATGACCACCAGCAAGAAGGCCACTGGGAGCAAGGCAGGATTTTCGGCCGAGGAACGTGCTGCCATGAAGGAGCGGGCCAAAGAGGCCAAGGCCGCCCTGAGTGCAGAGGAAGCGGCCCGCGAGGTGCTCGCCAAGATCGCCGAGATGCCGCCATCGGACCGC
This sequence comes from uncultured Acidimicrobiia bacterium, assembly GCA_963840175.1. GTDB lineage: Bacteria > Actinomycetota > Acidimicrobiia > Spongiisociales > ZC4RG35 > JACCTH01. The sequence goes on along the minus strand of CAWIXU010000005.1, from coordinate 197,093 downwards.
GTCCTGGCCAAGAAGATTCACGAAATCGTCCTGGCCAGTGCGCCGGAGCTCGCACCGAAGACGTATTACGGGATGCCGGCTTATGCCAAGGACGGCAAGGTCATCTGCTTTTTCACGCCTGCGGCGAAGTTCAAAACGAGGTACGCAACCTTCGGCTTCAACGAAGACGCCAACCTCGACGACGGCAACATGTGGCCCACCTCGTGGGGGTTGTCCAAACTGACCAGCCGCCGATGAGAAGAAGATCGCATCACTTGTAAAGAAGGCAGTGAGCTGAGCGCTGCCAGCAAAACCAAGACTCGGTCTACTGCGCAGGCGGTGGCCGACAGCCACGATCTGATCCGCGTGCAGGGCGCGCGCGAGAACAACCTCAAGGATGTCAGCATCGAGATCCCGAAGCGCCGGCTGACCGTGTTCACCGGTGTCTCCGGCTCGGGCAAGAGCTCGCTGGTCTTCGACACCATCGCCGCCGAGTCGCAGCGGATGATCAACGAGACCTACAGCGCCTTCGTGCAGGGTTTCATGCCCACGCTGGCCCGGCCCGACGTCGATCTGCTCGATGGGCTGACGACGGCGATCATCGTCGACCAGGAGCGGATGGGCGCCAATGTCCGCTCCACGGTCGGCACCGCCACCGACGCCAACGCGATGCTGCGGATCCTCTTCAGCCGGCTCGGCCAGCCGCATATCGGCTCACCCAGCGCGTTCGCCTTCAACATTCCCTTCGGTGTCGGGACGGGGCACGATCACCGTCGAACGGGGCGAGGGCAAGGACAGGCCCCGGGTCGAGACGTATTCGCTCGTCGGCGGGATGTGTCCGCGCTGCGAGGGCATGGGCAACGTGAGCGACATCGACCTCACCCAGCTCTTCGACGAAACGAAGTCGATTTCCGAGGGAGCGATCACGGTCCCCGGCTACACCGCCGACGGCTGGTACCTGCGCATCTTTGGCGAGGTCGTCCCTATCGACGTTCCGATCGCCAAATTCACCAAGAAGCAGCGACAGGACTTCCTCTACGGCGAGCCGCGCAAGGTGAAGCTCGACAAGATCAACCTCACCTACGAGGGACTCGTTCCCAAGGTGCAGAAGTCGTTTCTGTCCAAGGACCCGGATGCGCTGCAGCCGCACATTCGGGCGTTCGTCGACCGGGCAGTGACTTTTTCCGCCTGTCCCGAGTGCGGCGGCACCCGGCTCAGCGCGGGGCGCGGTCGTCGAAGATCGGAGGGATCAGCATCGCCGACGCTTGCGCGATGCAGATCAGCGACCTGGCCGAGTGGGTCCGCGGGCTCGACGAGCCGTCGATGGCACCGTTGCTCGACTCGCTGGGGGAGACCCTCGACTCGTTCGTGGAGATCGGGCTCGGCTACCTCAGCCTGGACCGCCCGGCCGGGACCTTGTCTGGAGGCGAGGCGCAGCGCACCAAGATGATCCGTCACCTCGGATCGTCCCTCACCGATGTGACCTATGTCTTCGACGAACCCACCGTCGGCCTGCATCCTCATGACGTCGAGCGGATGAACGACCTGTTGCTTGCGGCTGAGGGACAAAGGCAACACCGTGCTTGTCGTCGAGCACGAACCGGACACGATCACGATCGCCGATCACGTCGTCGACCTCGGGCCCGGCGCCGGCACGGCGGGCGGCAACGTCACCTTTGAGGGCACAGTGGAGGGGTTGCGAACGAGCGGCACGCTCACTGGCCGTCACCTCGACGACCGCGCTGCTCTGAAGCAGAGCGTGCGGACCTCCGCTGGCGCCTTGAAGATCCGCGGAGCCAAGCAGCACAACCTGCAGAACGTCGACGTTGACATCCCGCTCGGGGTTCTCGTCGTCGTCACCGGCGTCGCCGGCTCCGGCAAGAGCTCGCTCATCCATGGATCAATACCCGCTGGCGCGGATGTGGTGGCGTTCGACCAGAGCCCGATCCGCGGCTCGCGTCGGAGCAATCCGGCGACCTACACAGGACTGCTCGAGCCGATCCGCAAAGCGTTTGCCAAGGCCAACGGCGTCAAACCGGCATTGTTCAGCGCCAACTCCGAGGGCGCTTGCCCCACCTGCAACGGCGCCGGAGTCATCTTCACCGAGCTGGGCTTCATGGACACCGTCACCACCACCTGCGAGGAGTGCGGGGGAAAGCGTTTTCAGGCGGAGGTCCTCGATTACAAGCTCGGCGGCAAGGACATCAGCGAGGTGCTGGCGATGCCAGTGACCGAGGCGAAGGAGTTCTTCGCCGATGGCGAGGCGAAGACGCCGGCGGCGCATGCCATCCTCGAACGGCTCGCCGACGTCGGGCTCGGTTACCTGAGCCTGGGACAGCCGCTGACGACTCTCTCGGGCGGCGAACGTCAACGGCTGAAGCTGGCGATCCAGATGGCCGAGAAGGGAGGCACCTATGTGCTCGACGAGCCGACCAGCGGGCTTCACCTCGCCGATGTCGACCACCTGCTCGGCCTGCTCGACCGCCTCGTCGACTCCGGCAAGTCGGTCATCGTCATCGAGCACCACCAGAGCGTGATGGCCCATGCCGACTGGATCATCGACCTTGGTCCTGGCGCCGGGCACGACGGTGGCAGGCTGGTGTTCGAGGGCACCCCGGCCGACTTAGTGGCCGCTCGTTCGACCCTCACCGGTCAGCACCTGGCCAAGTACATCCGACACGACTAGCGGCCGGTTCTCGCGAATCAAACGCACTCCGATAGGCCGCGTTCGATGCGCGAAAAAGTGAGGCTCTTCTTCAGGTTTCGCTTGGCTGCCAGATCGCATGGTCGTGGCCGAACACGACCCGATAGGGCTCCATGGCCAGGAGTTTCGGCAGCCAAACAGGAGTGGGCGGAGCTTCGGCATAGCCCGACTGGGCGAGCCGATAGGCAGTGACCGCCCGGGCAAACGACGACGCATCTCGATAGCACTGGCCCGCCAGCAGCAAGAGCCCGGCGGACGTCTCGATAGCGACACTCTGATGACCTGGAGAGTGGCCCGGGGTCGGCACGATCCGCACACCGGGAAAGGGCTCGTATTCACCGGCGCGCTCGCGGTAGTTTCCGCCGGCAAGATTGAGAGCCTCCGGCACCGAATATTCCGGCTCCGACGCCGCGACGACCTCCGCTGGCTGGATCAAGATCTCCGACCCAGGGAAACAAACGTTGCCACCTGCGTGATCAGCATGAAGATGGCAGTTGATGACAACGTCAATGTCATCGGGTTGTACTCCACGGCTGGAGAGGGCGTCGACGATCGGCGTGCGCAGAAACTTCAACTCTCGAACGTCGTTGGGGGGCAAGTTCTCGGCGATGCCGGTGTCGACGAGGATGGTCGCCTCGGGGTGGCGGACCAACCAAGAATTCACCACGACCCGTTCGCCCGGCGCGTATGACTCTGGGGCGAGAAACCCGCCCACCTCCATGCGGGTCACAACTGAATGCATGGGACGATTATTAACCAATCACCGGCCGGCATCCCTGCCAAGTAAGTGGGGCCGATATCCTGAGGGGATGAGCACCCAGGTGGACGAGCTGCGCTGTCTGCGCCTGGCGCGGGACCGGATGGACCGCGAGTACGCGGAGCCGCTCGATGTTCCCGCGCTGGCCCGCACAGCGATGATGTCTCCCGGGCACTTCAGCCGCCGCTTTCGTGAGGCGTACTCGGAGACCCCCTACTCCTACCTCATGACCCGGCGCATCGAGCGAGCCAAGGCACTGCTGCGCCGCGGCGACCTGAATGTGACCGAGGTCTGCTTCGCCGTCGGCTGTACGAGCCTCGGCTCCTTCTCCGCCCGGTTTACCGAGCTTGTCGGCGAAACGCCGAGCGCCTACCGCGCCCGCAACCACGACGAGCTGCGTGCCTTGCCCGGCTGTGTGACGATGGTTTTGACCCGGCCGCGCAAGGCCGATCGTCGGGGACGCGAAGAGAGCAGTTTTGAAGAAGCAACTGTCGTCTCACCCGCGTAGGTTGGGTCCATGTCCATTTCACTCAGCACCGTGCACATCTATGTCGACGATCCCGATGCCGCCCTCGCTTTTTACCGCGACACCCTCGGTTTGAAAGTGACCAACGAGGTCAAAAACGAGGGCTTCCGCTGGATCACCCTCAACACCGAGAGTCAGCCCGAGATCAACATCGTGTTGTCGCAACCACAAGCAGGCCGTTCCCAGGAGGACGGAGACGCCCTTGCGGCATTGCTCGCAAAGGGTGAGCTGCCAGGGCCATTCTTCCGCTCGGACGATCTGACTGCGACCTTCGACAAGATGGCCGTTGCTCCCGGGGTCGAGGTGCTTTCCGAGCCCGCCGACCAGTTCTGGGGTGCCCGCGACGCTGCCGTACGCGACCCGGCGGGCAACATGATCCGCGTCGAACAGGGATAGGAAAGAATCTGACAGTCAGCTGGGGTGAATTCGCACAACGCGAGCCGGAGCTAGCCCGGTTCGGCGCGGATCTATTGACCAAAGCACCGGCCTATCTGGCGACGATCCGCCGGTCGGGAGCACCCCGAGTGCGTCCGGTGACACCGATCTTCACCACCGATGGACTCTTCCTATATATGGAGCCAACCTCGCCCAAAGCGAAGGATCTCCGCGGACAAGGATGGTTCGCCATGCACAACGGTGTTCCCGACAACGCCGGCACCGGTGGCGAGTTCGGCATTGAGGGCCGTGGCCTGGAAATAGACGACCGAGAGATGTGGTCCCAAGTGGCAGCCGCCTCGAGCTATACGCCGCTTGATCGATACATCCTGTTCGAGTTCCGTCTGAGCGAGGCTCGCTGTCACGGGTACGGCGACGTGCCGTTGCCCTCCACCCAGAGGTGGTCGGTCGACCGTTAAACCGGAAATATCGGTAGGCGCCCAGGTCAGCCATCACGCATCTCACCCTGGTCAGCCATGCTCGGCGGCACGCCACCGAGCGCCAGGAACAGGACGAACAGCCAGAGCCATGTCAAGGAGAGAACGACACCGATCGCGACGACAAACACGATCGGTGGAGGTCGAGCCGCGCCGAGGACGAGGATCACCGCGGCGGCCAGGCCGAAGGTCGGAGCGATCTGCCGCGCCATTCCTTGGGGGAACTCATCGACCGCGAGCGCTCGAGCGGCAAGAGTCACACCGGCCAGCATCAACGCCACCGACCCAGAAAGCAGCCATGCCGTGGCGGTCGGTGTTCTGGCCTCGGCCGCGTGCTCGACAAGGCTCACCATCGCAGCACCACCTGCGGCGATGGCCATCGTCAGCGGCAGGTGGGAGAAGAGCCAACCAGCGAGCCGGCCGCCATGCTCGGCGGGTACACGGCGACCGAGCATGTCGAAGTAGTTCCACCACATGCCCATGCCGATCGTGAGTCCGAGCAACCCGGTCGTGATCGTCTTTGCGGTCTGCGCCCTCGGCCTCGCTGATGCCGGTGACGACTCCCACCACGACCTCGCCCAACACGATGATGGTGAAGAGCCCCACCCGCTCGACGAGCGATCGCGGTGACACCTTCGCCAAACCCGGCGGTGTGAGATGTCGCCATCAGGACCAGACCTCCCGACGACCCACAAAATGACGAGCAGCCGCCCAGATCCAGACCCGCGCGAATTCGCCCGACGAAGGCGCTGACCAGAGACGGCGATCACGGTCACGAGCATGCCGACGAGGTAGCGAGTGGTGGTTGGTCGGTACTGCGGATCGTCGATGCGATGAACGAGGTACCACTGATAGGTAAACAGGGCGAACAAGATCGCGTAGGTGATGGCGAAGGCTGGCCCGTCCTCTCCGACGGCCTCACCAGCGAAGACTGCAAGCAGCGCGAGCAAACCCATCTGCAGGAAGATGTAGAGGCGACTGCGACCGTCCTCGCGCCGTGGAGCTCGTGCCAGAACGTTCCGTTGAACCATGCTCCCCAGATCAACCCGAACACGATGGCGAAGTCGCCTCACCCCGCCCCAATCGACATGCTCGGCGAGGTGATGGGCAGCCCGCCCGATGACAACGACGTACACGAGGTCGTAGAACAGCTCGAGGAAGCTGACCTCGCGGGTGTACACCACCTCGCCGTGACGCCGCGGCGGCGTCCGAAACCACAGCTTCAGGCCTTTCCGGATGCGACCTCGCGCGTCGCTTCCAGCCGTCAACTGTTGCTCGGTCCCAACACTTGCCGACAGCCTACGAGACCACTGAGATTCCCACAGTGAGGGGCCGACCGGCCCCGGAGTTGCTATCAGGCGAACTCGTCGAGAGAGACATCACCTAAGGCCGAGGGCGGATCCGGCACTGCAGCTCTGACTGCGGCTGCGTCAACGTCAGTCACCAACAAGGTCGCCGACGAAGGACCCTTGAAGTCGACATCGATCAGCCAAACATCGGCAGCTTCCTCGCAGCCATCGGGAAATGCAGCCACCACGAGTTTCTGGTCCGGCAGCCATCCCACCGGATAGGCGTCGAGTTCTGCGAGTTGGTCGGGGAGTTCGACATCGCCGCCGATCACGATTCGAGAGCCCGAACCGCAGGTGCCATCACGCACAGCCCACGAACCGTCCCACGGTGAAACCACCAGGTGACTTAGCGGCCCCGCCGTTTCATATTCGATGGTGGCATCGAACTCGTTGGCGGTGGGATTGTCTTCGGGCAACACCAAGAAAATGTTGTGGACATGCCAGTGGTCGCCATGGTCGGCCAGGAAGTAGGCCGTCGTTCCCTCGTGGGTCAGAGTGAATTCATGGGGCGTCGCCTCATTGGCGCGAACGATCAGGCGCGGGTCGCTGCCATCGTTGTTGGCGATCCAAATGCCGCGAGTCCCATCCTCTGCCTCACCGGTGGTGGCTATCTCAAACCCGGCCGGGTGGTAGGTGACAGCGTCGTGTCGGGCGAGAAACGAGATGTCGCGTGCCTCGGATTGATCAGTGCCAGCCTTGTAGAGGCGTCCCTCGTCCACCCAGACGAGCGACGTGCCGGTGGGGCGACTCCAAGTTGGCATATCCATGCTCAGCGTGGGGACCGATCCCGAGCTGGTGAGGAGGACGTCGCCGGCTAACAGTCGATCCCCGGTGGGTCCCCAAAGCAACGGATCGGGCGCATCGACAGCGGTAACGCACTGCACGCTGGCGCCGTTGGGGTCCGCAACGTAGGCAGCACCTCCTATGGCAAAGCCAACCTGGCCCGCGCCAACCGACGACGGGATGACGGGTGCGTCACCACAAGACGGAAGGCTCGTGACCAAGGCCGGTTGCGCGATGGGCGTTGAGATGGTGGTGGCGGTGATGGTGCTAGCAGGGGCAGTGCTGGCGACTGACTGCGTTGTTGTCGACGCCGGTGCCGAGGTGGATGTTCCTGAGGGAGATGAGCACGAGGCAACACAAACCGAGAGCGACACCAGCGCTGCAGTCAATTTCCTACTGCCGACCCACCGGTTGCTCACCAAACGATCGTAAAGCAATCCTCGAAACCTAAGGCTCCAGGCCGTGTATTCCACGGTTTTCAGCCCGCGGTTTGTGCGAAGATCTACCTCAGGCGGCCATCGGGACGGTCGACCAGCTTGTCGAAGCTGAGATCCTTCGTGGCCGAGGGATCCGGTGGGCTAGGCGCCAGGAGCTGTTCGACCAGCGTCGAGTAGAGCCACGCTTTGAAGGTGGGCAAAGTCCACTCCGCTTCGATCACCAGACCCTGGAATGTCGCGTGCCCGTTCACCACGAAGATGATGTCGGTCGCATTTTCGACCTCAAGGCCTCGGCGAAGGCCACCGAGTTCGGCGATGCGCATCACCAGGCGCGCCATACCGGCGCGGCGCGCCGCGGTGACGCCTGCCCAGTACTTCACCACCGCGGGATCTCCAATGGCAGCCGCGTTGACCGAGGGCCACAGAGGCGCGGCCCTCTCATAAATGTCGACGCCGTGCTCGATGCTTAGCGCCAAGGCTCTGTGGGGTGATGGAGTAGCCAGAGCTTCGATCATCCATGGACGCTGACCCACCGGGAGAGGATCGTGGCCTCCTGCCCCGGCGACCTCCATCGCCTCGCAAAGGAGTTGGCCTTTGGTGCCAAAGGTGTAGTAAACGGTTTGGACTGCCACTCCCGATTGGGCGGCCACCTGCTCCATGGTTGTCGATGCGTAGCCATGGATCGTGAAGGATTGCGTCGCAGAGTCGATGATTCGCCGCCGGTGGCCCTCGCCCGATCGGCTCGGCTGCTTTTTTCGCCCTTGACACCTGTGCTCATAACGCATAATACTAGTGGTATCACTAGTGGTGCCTCAAGCAACTCGAACTGGAGGAGACGATGTCTGTTATCAGCAACTCGGTGACGATCCGCTGCACACAGGAGGAGGCATTCGATTACCTCTCCGACAACCGCAATGAGCTCGAATGGAATCCCGGTATCGAGTCGATCGAGAAGATCACGGATGGACCTGTCGGATTAGGCACCCGGTTCAAGGCGAAGTGGAAGAGCAGCCCGCATGTTGTGGTCGAGATCATCGAGTACGAACGTCCGCATAGGTGGGCAGGGCACAACACCGGACCACTCGAGGTCACCGTCCGTTGCCGCCTCGAACCGGTTTCGGAGGGCACCAAGCTGTTCGCCGACTTCGAGGCAGTGCCACACGGTTGGTTCAAGGTGATCTTCCCGTTGTTTCTCCGCCGGATCCGCAAGGAGGAGCGGGAAAACATGACCCGCATTCGGGAGGCGCTCGTGGCGAGAACCGTCCAACCGCGATGAGGCGACGGACCGAGCAGATTTCGCCTTTCTCGATCGGAGGTGGACCGTGATTGGTGCACTGAGAACGGCCTCGATCTTGCATTGGATCGTCGGTGCGGGTTGGGGAATTCCGGGAGTGTTCGGGATCCGCAAACTCGCAATGGGCCGAGGGATTCTGTACTTCATGGGCTTTCCGGCTTATGGAAACGGGCCCTTCCTGAGAATTGGCGTGCAATCCACCGTGCCGTTGCTTCTGTCGTTTGTGCTCGTCTGTCTTCTCGAATGCGTTGCCGGCTGGATGCTGTGGAACGGGATGAAGTCCGGAGCCATCGTGGCGTTGGCGCTCCTGCCTATCGCAGCGGTGTTTTGGTGGGGTTTCGCCCTGCCGATTCCCCCGATTCTCGCCACGGTGTGGACCTCGCTCATCCTGATCAACTGGCAACAGCTTCGGTAAAGCTCCGCTGAGGCAATGGGTCCTAATCGGTCACAACGGCTGGTCGACCACGGCCATCGTTCCCACGTAGCGGGCGCAGTGGCTATCCCCGTCCCACACGTCCGCCTGGGTGACAATCAGCCGCTTCCCTGCCTTGACCACCTCTCCCCGGCAGCGAAGCAGCTCCCCTGACGCGGGTCGGAGGAGGTGAACGGTGAAGTCGGCCGTGAGCACCGACTGGCCGCTATCCACCTTGGTAGAAGCGGCTGCGCCCGCAGTGTGGTCGGCAAGGGTGGTCACGACGCCGGCATGGACATATCCATGCTGCTGTCGGAGGCGAGGCACAACCGCTAGCTCGGTTTCGAGCCAGCCCGGGGCCGGCCCCAACCACGGTCACACCCAAATCGACGATGAACGGCGCCTTCGATAACACCTCTTCGATCTGTGAGCGAAAGTCGCTCGCGGGCTTCTCCTTGTCGCCGCTCTTCGAAAGATAGGTGAAAACGACTTTCGGTGCGACTGATTGGCCTCGAACCTATGGTTTCAGGCGTGCGCTATGCGATTCGAGAGCTCGATGCCTCGACGTGGGATCTCTTTGCAGACCTCGTCGAGCACACGTGAGCCGCTTCGTCGAATGACCCGCTATGTCATCACCGCCGATGTGGCCCTCCAGCTCGCCGAGCAGAAAGCAGTTGTGACCGCGAGCCAGCTGGTGGCGCCGACGCTGCTCCGGTCGCAAGTGTTATCGATCCTTTACCAGCGTGTTCGTGATGGTCAGCTTGAGAAGTCAGAGGCAGAGGTGCATCTCGACTACATCCGAGGGCTTCGCATCCGGCTCCTCGGCGACCGGGTTCTGCAATCCGTTGCCTGGAAGATGGCCGCAGAGCTCGACTGGCCCGACACGCTCAACGCCGAGTATGTCGCTCTAACCAAGCTGCAAGCAGACGCCCTTGTCACAAACGATGCCGGGCTTCGGAAGGCAGCGTCGAAGCTGGTCCCGGTGGTGTCCTACGACCAATTCTTGTCCTCAAGGGAACTTTAGGCACTGCGTCGGATCCGATCACCCGCGACTCGATGCCCATGTCCAGTGGAGCTTCATGAGGGCAGTCGTCTACGACCGATATGGCCCGCCCGACGTGCTTCGGGTAGAGGACGTGCCGGTTCCCTCGCCGGGTGCGAAACAGGTGCTCGTCGAAGTCGCGGCGACGTCGATCAACCTTTCTGATTGGGAGGGCCTGCGAGGAACCCCGATGTATGCGCGGATCGGTGGGCTCCGCGCCCCGCGGCGCCGGACGCTCGGCTCCGATATAGCCGGCCGCGTCGAAGCCATCGGCTCGGGGGTGACCCGGTTCCTTCCTGGTGACGAGGTGTACGGCGACAACCTCGCTCTGATGGGCGGCTTCGCCGAATACGCGGTGGCACCCGAGTCAGCTCTCGCTTTTAAGCCTGAGGCCTTATCGTTCGCCGAGGCGTCAACTCTGCCTCAGGCCGGCGTGATCGCGCAGCAGGGAACCGCAGGAGCGGGCCCTGGCCAGCGGATCCTGATCAACGGGGCGGGCGGCGGCTCGGGGTCGTTTGCGATACAGCTGGCCAAGCGCGCCGGAGCGCACGTGATCGGCGTCGACAACGCCGGCAAGCTCGAATTTATGAGGTCTCTAGGCGCCGACGAGGTGATCGACTATCAGAGCCAGGACTTCACGCAACACGAACCGTCCGACCTCGTGCTCGATCTTGTCGCCCACCGTTCGGTCTTCGCTTACAGAAGGGCGTTGGCTCGCGGCGGTAGATATCTCTGTGTGGGCGGGTCGGTGCGGGCGCTGCTGCGGGTGGTGACGATCGGGGCCATCGTCGGTCGGCTCACAGGTCGCCGGCTGGGGCTCCTAATCGTGAAGCCGGGCCCGACGCATTTCCAGCCTCTTGCCGCTCGGTGCGTTTCCGGCGAAATTGACATCCACATCGATCGGACATTTGGACTCGACGAGGTTCCCCAGGCGCTTGCCCATGTCGGTGAGGGCCGCGCTCTTGGCAAGGTGGTGGTCGCCGTCGGATAAGGAAGGCCGCCGGGGACAAGACTCGGCGTCGGAGTGGGCGCTACCTTTGGTCATAGATGTCTGACGCTCGGCAGGGACAGGTGCGGGTCCCACCTCGATGGTTCGTTCGCCTTGCTTGGTACGCCCACCGCGCCCTTTACCGCGGCAGCGCTGGCCGCCTCGGTTTGTGGCGTCCCAAAGGCAAACGGTGGGGGACGATGCGCTTGACGACCACCGGGCGGCGCACCGGCCAACCCCGCAGCGTGATCCTCGGCTACGTCGAGGATGGGCCGAATCTGGTCACGATGGCCATGAACGGCTGGGCCGACGGCGAGCCTGCCTGGTGGCTCAACCTTCAGGCGCATCCTGTCGCGCATGTCAGCCTCACCGATGGGGCCAGGTCGGTGAGGGGACGGGCGGCGATGGGGGATGAGCGGTCTCGCCTCTGGAGCCGATGGCGCGAAATCGATCCGAAGCTGGACGGGTACGCCGCCCTCCGGTCGGGTGAGACGGCAATTGTGGTTCTTGAGCCATGAACTCTCAAAGGATCCTCGGGTTATTGATCCTGCTTGTGGCCGGGATCTTCAGTCTTCCGGTTGCGGCGTACTTTCTCGACAGCCAAGGAACTGAGAACTGGATCATTCCTGTCCAGCTTTTCGTCATGGCCCTCATCGGTGCAGTTGTCGGTCGTTTGCTCCCGGGTATCGCCGGTCCGAACCCGACAACGAATCGAGCAATGTGGTTCGGTGCCCTCATGGGCGTGGTCATGGCCTTGATCGGGATCCTGATCTTCTTCGTCTTACTCAACGGGTTTTCAGGTGCCTGAGAGGGTCTCTTTCCGATTGACCCGTAGTGAACCGTTGGCACTCATCGATTGGCTGCTCGATTCCGACCCATCAATCCGGTGGCAGGTGATGAGGGATCTCACCCGGGCACCAGCCGAAGTAGTCGCGGCCGAGCGAGCGAGAGTCGCCACCGAGGGGTGGGGGGCACGGCTGCTCGCGCTTCAGGACGCCGACGGCCAATGGGGCAAGGACGCCCTACCCGCCGCGGTCAAGACTGCCGGCGAGGGTCTGCCCGATGTCGCGACGCGAAAGCTTCTGCGAGAGTTGCACAGCATTCCTCTCGAAGATATCGCCGGCTTCCTCGAGATCGACATGGCGACTCTGTCCAATTGGGAGAACGAACCAGACCCGCAGGGCGAGCACCTCAACAAGTACATCTCCGCTTTGAACTGGATGAAAAACTCCATCGGCACTTTGAAACCCGAATGGATCTCGACGACATGGTCTCTATCGCTCCTGCGCGATATGGGTCTCGACCCTGATAGTGAAGCGGCGCGCCGAGCAGTGGAGCTGGTTCGGGCCAACAGCAAATGGGACCACGACGGCCAGGACTACTTCGACGGCGAAGTAGAACCATGCATCAACGGCAACGCACTAGCCCTCGGGGCTTACTTCGGCCAGAAGGTCGACTCCATCGTCGAACGACTTCTCGGCGAACAGCTCTCCGACGGGGGGTGGAACTGTGAGGCGGAGAGGGGATCGATCCGTTCGTCGTTCAACTCAACCATCTCGGTGCTCGAAGGCCTGTCGGAGTACGAGCGGGCGGTCGGAGCTCCCGCGGAGGTTACCGACACACGCCTCAGGGGTCAGGAGTACTTGCTCGAACGACAGATGTTCCGCCGCCTGTCGACCGGCGAAGTCATCGACCCCGCCTGGATGCAGTTCTCATTCCCTCCGCGTCTGGCATTACGACGTTCTACGCGGCCTCGACTATCTCCGCAGTGCTGGCGCCGATCCCGACTTGAGATGCGCTGAGGCGATCGAGCTGGTGGAAAGCAAGCGGGGGCCGGATGGACGATGGCCTTTGGAGAACACCCACTCCGGTCGAGTCCACTTCGACATGGAGGAGGGCGACGGCCAGCCGAGCCGATGGAATACCCTCCGGGCCATGCGGGTCCTCGAGTGGTTCGAGCCAGGCGAGGCCCACCAAACCTAAGTTTTCCAAGGCGGTATCGCGTAAAGGATTGAAGAGATTGAGCGCGGTGGAAAGACTTCTTGATCGGGTGGGTGCGATCGCCACTAGCAAGAGCGCTCGCGCCGCCCTCGTTGTCTCACAGCGCCGACGCCTCGCCGACGCCAGCAATACCTTGTGGTTCAAGCCGACGCTGGCTGTGTTCGGTGCCCTCACGCTGGGCTTCATTTTCTCCCGGGCCCACGCGGCCCCCGGCTCGCTGTTGTGGCCTTTGGCATTCCACGGGACCTCCGAGGATTCCCGGCAGGTCTTGACGGTGATCATCGGGGCGCTGATTCCGGTCACGAGCCTCACCTTCGCGCTCACGGTGGTGACCCTCCAGATCGCCTCGACGCAATTCTCCCCGCGCCTCTTGCGAACTTTCCTGCGTGACAATCGGACCCAGCTCGTGCTGAGTGGTCTGATGGGCACGGTTGCCTACAGCGTCGCCGGTCTGTTCACGGTTAACACGGGCGTCACGGCGACAGATGAAGTGCCCCGGCTGGCGATTTCATTGGCTCTCGCCCTGGCTCTCGGTTGCCTCGGGCTGCTCATCTACTACTTCGGGCATATCACCAACGCCGTGCGGATCGACACGATCATGCGCCACGTCGAGAGCGACACCCGAGCAGTCATCGACCTAGAGCATCCGCGCCTCGGGCCGGAGAGCTCGGACGCGGATAGGGAGGAAATCGCTTCTTCACCCGCACACGCCGTGATGGTCACTTCACCTCTGGACGGTTACGTCCAGGGCGTCGACCCCCGTTTGGCGGAGCTTGCAGTTCGCAAGCAGGTGACGGTGCAGGTGCTTCCGTTGATCGGGTATTACACGATGGTCGGACGCCCACTGGCTCAGGTCTGGACCGACGATGCCAGCGACCTGCTTGCGACGACCCGGTCCGCAATCCGCAACATGATCGAGATCGATCCCGAGCGCCGAGTCGAGCGAGACGTTGGTCTCGGGCTGCGGCAGCTGGTCGACATCGTCAACCGAGCGATGTCGACGGGCCAAAACGATCCCTACACCGCCACTCAAGCAGTCCACCACCTGACCACTGCGCTCGTCGATGCCATCGGCCGCTCTTTCGCCACTCGAGTTTTTCACGATGCGAGCGGGGTGGCCCGCGTGATCGTCCCGATCATGAGTTTCCCGACGCATCTCAAGGTCGTCTGTGGTCAGATCAGACAAGGAGGGCTTGAGCGGCACCCTCGAGTGATGCTCGAGCTGTTGCGGATGCTCGGCACCCTCGCTGACGAAGCGCCGACCCGCACGCGAGCCGAAGCTGTGCGTCGCGAGGTGCAAATCCTGATAACCGACGCCCAAAGGATGATTTCTTCGCCGACCGACCTCGAGGAGGCTTTAAAGCTCGGGGACGACGTGCTGGCTCGGGTGGCAGTCAGAAACTTCGATTCCGGCTCCCCGCCGTGACGGGCTCACCGCTGACCATCTATCCGCTCCTTCTTATAGGGGGGACAGCGCATGGCTGAAGCTGCCGGGATCGTCAACCGGGCGGGCCGCAAGGAGGCCGAGGCTTTTGGCGAGATCCTTTCCGGAGCCCCGGAGACGGTGGCCGAATTGGCTACAGCCGTCCGCGACCTCGTTTATGACGTCCTCCCGCAGACGGTCGAAGTCGTCTGGACTAAACAGCGTTCGGTCGGGTGGGGCACCGGGCCCAAGAAATTCAGCGAGCAATTCGCCTATCTCCTGCCGTTCAAGAAGCACGTCACCCTTGGCTTCTACTACGGAGGCGAGCTAGCGGATCCCGCCGGGCTCCTCCCTGCTTCGGGTGGCCGGCAGGTCTCGGGCAAACTGGCCATGCGAAGCCTGAAGATCGCATCCCTCGAAGACGTCAAACGCCCAGAGTTGCGATCGCTCCTACAGGAAGCCGTGCGCCACCGGGTCCCTCCTCCCGCTTAGTTGCCTAGGGTCAGATATGGAGGTGGTCTTTTGGAGCTGATGGAGGGGATCCGGTCACAAACGGCCGGGACCGAGCGATTGCGGATGCACTACCTGGAGTCGGGCGCGCCTGACGGGGTGCCGGTGGTCATGATCCACGGCAATCTCGCCACCGGCCGCTTCTTCGAGCATGTCATGGCGAAAGCGCCTGAAAAGTACCGAATCATCGCTCCCGACATGAGGGGATTTGGCGATACCGAGGCCAAAGGCATCGACGCCACCCGCGGCCTGCGCGATTGGGCAGACGACACCTATTCATTGGTAGCCGCCCTTGGCATTGATTCACCGGTTCATCTGGTTGGTTGGTCAACCGGCGGGGCTGCAATTGCCAACTACACGATGGACCGTCCCGAACAGGTCGCTTCGCTCACCTTCATTGATCCGGTCTCGCCCTACGGCTTCGGTGGCACTAAAGACGTCCAGGGCACGCCAGCCACCGACGACTTCGCCGGGACCGGAGGCGCTGGGGTGGTCCCGGAGTTCGTCGAACGGCTCTCGACCAAGGATCGCTCGGAGGATTCACCGCTTTCTCCACGCAACGTCATCAACTCCTCCTATTGGTCAGCCGACCATCGAGAATCGCCCGACCGGGAAGAGGTACTCCTCGAAGAGGTCTTCAAGTCCCAGATCGGCGACGATTTCTACCCAGGCGACTTCACCGCCTCCGACAATTGGCCCGGGTTCGCTCCCGGGACCCGCGGCATCCTCAACGCTCTGTCGGGGAAGTACTGCAACTGGTCGGGGATTAGCGAGGTTGATCCCAAGCCACCCATTTTGTGGACCCACGGATCGGCGGACATCGTCGTCGGCGATGCGTCCGCGTGGGACATGGGCAATCTTGGAAAGCTGGGTGTGGTGCCGGGCTGGCCGGGTGAGGAAATCGCTCCGCCTCAACCGATGGTCGGGCAGATTCGCGCGGTGCTCGGCGCTTACAAGGCAGGTGGGGGAGAGGTCGAGGTCCACATGCTCGAGGGTTGCGCACATGGTCCGCACTTCGACTGCGCCGAGAGGTGGAACGAACTCTTCTTCGGTTTCCTCGCCCGCAACTAGGTTTTGGGGTGGGTCATCTCGGAAGCCCGACACCGATGGTCCGATCGCGTTCGCGGTTCGCGACCACGGAGCCAGTCCCTTGATCAGTTGCGCCGGCTGAATTAGTTGCGGACCGCCCGACTAGCTGGCTTGACGCCTCGGCCGACGGTCCTTGAGCCGGGACAAAATCAGAGTTCCCAAACCAAGCAAGATTTCATCGACGAAAGGCACCAAGTCCGGAACGAGAAGATCCACCACAAAGAGACCGCCCGTGATCAATAGCAACGTGGGGAATCGCCGGCGCTGAGCCCAGGCCAGCAGCCCTCCGGTTGCTGCCCGCTTGGGTGTCGTCACAGGGCACAGGGTAAGGCTGGTCGTAACGATTTCGGCACGTGAGTGTGCGAGAGTGTGATGATGCGTAAACGCGTGCTCCGGATCGTCGCGTTTGTAGTCATGATGGCGATCCCAGCCTGGATGGTCATTGCCGGATCCATGAATGGCAATCTGCCAGACGAGGTGTGGGTCGATGTAATCAGCCTCCTGCTCTACGGGAGCGTGGGCGGGTTGGTCATCTTTAGAAAGAATGGCCACATCGTTGGCTGGTTGCTTGCGCTCGCCGGGCTGACGGCGATCTCCGTATCGTTCTCCGAATCACTGGCCATTCCGGCGGCGGTAAGCAGCTTCGTCGCCAGCTTTGGCTGGCCTCTGGTGTTCGCTTTGTTCACCTGGCTCACTCTCGTGTTCCCTAGTGGCCACCTTCCCGACGGGACTTCTCTCTGGAGCCGGGCCGGGCGTTTCTATGGGAAATGGGGACTTCCAGCGTTGTTGGTCTTGCTCGGCCTTCTCAGCATTTCCTCAGGGCCCGGGGGCCCCGGTTCCGACTTCGGGCCGGGACCGGCCTGGCTGATCGCCTGGTTCGTCATCGTCTTGTCTCAACTGGCTTCCGGGATTTCCCTGGTAGTCCGCCGCCGAAAGGCTGTGGGAGTAGAGCGTGCCCAGCTTGGCTGGGTCGTCTTGCCTCTGGCGTTGTTTGGCGGCGCCGTGTTCTCCACCGCCGCTTACGTCTTCTGGAATCTTGCGACGGGAAGGCCCGATCCCGGCGACGCGATCTGGACGCCGGTCTACGTCACGCTGCTGCTTCTCCCGCTCAGTTTTGGAGTTGCGATCCTCCGCTACCGGCTCTACTCGATCGACCGGATCATCTCGCGCACCGTTTCGTATGGTCTCCTTACCGCCGCGTTGCTTTCGGTGTACTTGGGAACTGTTTTCATCTTGTCTGCGATCCTCCCGGACCAGGGCGACCTCGCGGTGGCCGGGTCGACCCTGCTAGCGGCTGCGCTCTTCAATCCGGTGCGGATCCGTGTGCAGCGCTGGGTAGACCGTCGTTTCAATCGCGCTCGCTTCGATGCCGAAGTGACCCTCGAGGCGCTGAACCGCCGCTTGGCCACAGAAGTTGACCTCTCCGCCCTTTCCCGTGAGGTGATTGCTGTGGTGAGTCAGACGGTGCAGCCGGTGACGAGTGCAATCTGGCTCCGGAAAAACCCAACCTAAGGACGCTATCTGACATATCCCCAAGCTCTCTATCTGGGTGACGACGGCGAGGTTTCGGCCTGGTTCAGGGCCGCGGCGAGCGAACCTGACCTGGTTCGCTCAAGCGGAACCGAAGTCCACTACCTCGCGACGGGAGCCAGCACCGGTGGCCGGTTTGGCCTCTACAGATGGTCGATGGGGCCGACGAAAGGCGGCGCAGGGCCGCATTTCCATCGCACCATGTCGGAGTCCTTCTACATCCTCAGCGGAACGGTCAAGGTCTACGACGGCGAGAAATGGACCGAGGCCCAGGTGGGCGACTTCCTGCATGTGCCGCCCGGGGGCATTCATGCTTTCAGCAACGAGTCAGGCGCCCCCGCCTCGATGCTGATCCACTTCGCACCCGGCGCTCCCCGCGAGCCTTACTTCGAAGGACTCGACCGGCTCGCCGATATGGGGGATGAAGAGCGAACCGCCTTCTTCGTCGCCCACGACAACATCTACCTCGACTAACTGCCGAGCAGCTCGCGAGCGGCGCCCATCACCAGGACGGCTTGGGCTTCGTCGAGCGTTTGCTCTAGGTCCAAGACCGTCGCCCCGAGGAAGAAGACGCGCTCTCCTCTCTCACCAACCACGTCGTCGTGACAAGGCCGGGCTCGGATCCACCTTTAAAGGCGATGTAATCCCACCTTGCCGTAGGGATACCGGGGTTGAGCGCAAGGATCTCGGCGACCGGTTCCAATCCCGGGACGCGCGCTCTTTCCTGCAGACGGATGTGGGCGGTGCATAGATCGTTCAGCGAAGCGAACCACTCCAGCCGGTCGGGCGCGATCGGGTCGAGGAATGCCCCGGAAATGCTGGAGGCCAGGACGTTCTCGAAGCTCTCGAGGATCTGTCGCCGGGTGGTTTCCTCGGCGGCGAGGTATTCCTCTCTTTGTTCCTCGGTTCCCAGTTTCAGAATCGCCCACTCCCGGGTGGTGAGAAACGGGATGTTGAGGGCGGGTTGGGTATGCCCATAGGTCGCCTGAGCCGCCTCGACGTTGTCGCGCCCAACCAGGTCGATCAAGAGGTCCGTGCCTGTGTTGTCCGAGATCGAGATCATCAGCTCTGCTGCTTCGCGCACCGTGACGGCCGAACCGGTCGGCCGATTCTGCAGCTCCCCGGAAGGGACACTCTTGAGCTCCTCGGTGATGGTGATCTCGTCGGTCCAGGCGAAAGCGCCTGCCTCAATGGCGTCGGCGAGCGCTCCGAGAACATAAAGCTTGAAGGCGGAACCGATGGGCACCGGCTTTTCGGCATTCACGGCTTCGATCGGGACGCAGGCTCCGTCGAGCACCTCGGCGGCCAGCAACGAGGCTTCTCCGAATTCGCCAAGCCGCGACGCAGCCTCAGCCAGCGTTTGCGGCGGGTTCTCAAGAACGGGCGGGTCCGCCGGCTGCACCAACAAACCGACGATTCGGTTCCGATCATTGATGTCGAGAACTACCAGGAATCGTATGGAGTCGGAGGAAGTGACGATGGCGTCGAGGCCGGTGGCAGATCTGCGGTTGGTCTCGCCCAGCTCATAGGGACCGGCGACCTGCAAGTCGGCCACGATGGGAAGGAGGGCATCCTCGTACGGCACCGCCTGGCGGAACGCCTCATCGAAACGAGCCTCGTATTCGGCTGCACTCACCTCGGCTCCGTTGAGGACGGTCAGAAACCAATCGAGGTGCTCGTCGAGCGGGTCCACCACGGCCGTCGTCGTCGTGGTGGTGGAAACTGGCGGTGACGTCGTGGCTGTCGTGGCCTCGGGGGACGAGCAGGCAACCATCCATAGGAGCAATGCCGTCGTGCCAAGACGCCTCACCCATCCATTCTTGCCGTCTCTCCCCCCGGCAGAAATCGCAAGAATGGGGGGGTTGATGAGCGAATCCGTTTACAACCGCAAGCGGCGTCTGGACGAGACCCCCGAGCCGGCCGCAACCGTGGTCGACGGAGATGTCGACCCGGCTCTGGCTCCGCCCGGCGCCCGATTCGTCATCCACCAGCATTACGCAACCCGTCTCCACCACGACCTTCGGCTCGAGATGTTCAACGGAGACACGCCGGTACTGGTGTCGTGGGCGGTCCCCAAAGGACTTCCTCGCCGTCGGGGGGAACGCCACCTCGCCGTGCGAACAGAGGATCATCCGATCGAATACATCGACTTCACTGGATCGATCCCGGGGGGAAACTACGGAGCCGGAGAGGTCAGGATCTTTGACGAGGGGACCTACGAGATGACCGACCGCGAGGCGAAGAAAATCTCGTTTCGTCTCGAGGGAAATCGCCTCCAAGGCATCTATCACCTGATCAAGACCCGCGAACGGGATGGCAAGGAAGAGTGGCTGGGTTTGCTGGGCGAAGACCTGCGATCAGAACGAGACGACCCTCCTCCGGCACGCCCGATGCTGGCCACCCTCACCGGGAAGGCATTCGACGATCCGAATTGGGCGTTCGAGCCGAAATGGGACGGCATCAGAGCGATTGCGAATTGCAACGACTCGACTCAACTCATCTCCCGGAACGAAAAAGACATCACCGCCGGATATCCGGAGCTGTCGAAGCTGCATGAGCGAGTGGTCGGGCTAGAGGCGATGCTCGATGGTGAGATCGTCGCCTTCGAGGAAGGTGTGCCCTCGTTCCAAAAGCTCCAAGCCCGAATGCACCTACGGGATCCCGGGCAGGTCGAGCGCGCCGTCAAAACGAATCCGGTGGCGTTCATCGCCTTTGACTTGATCTACCTCGACGGCCGGAGCTTGATCGATCTCCCCTTCACCGAGCGGAGGGCGTTGTTGGAAGAGAGCCTCGTGATTTCAGACCAATTACAGGTTTCGCCTTCCATCCCGGAGGAAGGAATCACGCTTTTCGAGGCTGCCGAAGCCCAGAACCTCGAGGGCATCGTCGCCAAGAAGATGTCCTCTACCTATGAACCCGGCGGCCGCTCCTCTTCCTGGCTCAAGATCAAGACTGTTTTCGACGCCGACGTGATCATCATCGGATGGACCGAAGGCGGGGGAAATCGAAAGGGCACTCTTGGCTCTCTGGCCATGGCGGTCTACGACGGTGACGATCTGCGATATGTCGGCAACGTCGGCACCGGTTTCACCAGTAAGACACTGGCCGAACTGCTGACGAGGGTCCAGGTGTTGCAGGAAACCAAGAGTCCGTTCCCGCCCGCTCTCCTCAAGGAGCGACCGGAGCTCCGGGCGGCCCACTGGCTGCCGCCCTCCCTGGTCGCCGCGGTGGAATACCGCCAGGTCACGGCCGCTGGTCGACTCCGAGTTCCCTCGTTCAAAGGTCTTCGAGACGACAAAAGGCCCGAGGAATGCACCTTTGACCAATTCGGCCAGCCCGACTCATGACAGTCGATCCGACAACGACCCTGGTCGCAGCGCTTGGAGGAGTTGGTTGCGATTCCTTCGGTGACCGGAAACGAGTCTGCCGCGATCGACTGGTGCCGGGACTGGCTCGAGGAGACCGGAGCCGATGAGATCGACCGTTGGGACGACGACATGTCAACGCTGGCCGATGATCCCGACTTCCCCGGCCGAGAGGTCGAACGCGAGGTCGTCCCCGTCGTGGCGGCCAAATTGGTCGGCTCTCGTCCCGGACCCACCGTGACCCTCACCGGTCATGTCGACACGGTCCCCCCGGGCACCAAGTGGAGCTTCGATCCTTTCGTGCCGCTTCGCGACGGCGATCGCACCTTTGGGCTCGGCGCTTGCGACATGAAAGGCGGCGTCGTCGCTGCCATCGCCGCCTTCAGTGAGGCTGCGGCCGCAAGCCGCGACTTTGCGGGCGAACTACAAGTGGTGCTCGTTCCCGGGGAGGAGGATGGCGGAGTCGGGACATTGGCGGCGATCCGTCGTGGCTGGGGTGGCGATCTGGTCATCATCACCGAGCCCACGTCGCGCGATGGGAATCCGCAGATCGTGATCGCCCACGGTGGTGCGCTCACCTTCACCATCGAGGTCACCGGCAAGTCGGCTCATGCCTCGATCGCACCCGAAGGCGAGAACGCGCTCGCGCACTTTTGGCTCCTTCATCGGGCCCTGTTCGACATCGAGCGGCGCATCAATGATCAAGAACGGAACGAGATGATGCGCGCGCTCGGCACGCCTTACGCAACGAACGTCGGCAAGATCAATGGCGGCGTCTGGTCTGCCAGCGTGATGGAGAACCTCCGCGTGGAGGTGCGCATGGGGGTGGCTCTTGATGAAACCATCGCCGAGGCAGAGAGCAGAGTGATCGAAGGTGTCCTCACCGCGGCTGCGCAGGACTCGTGGTTATCCGAGCATCCTCCGTTAGTGACCCGGACCGGTGGAGCGTTCGGCTCGGCCGCGATCGACTCCGACCATCTGCTGGTGACAACGCTGGCGAGAGCGGCAGAAGACCTCACCGGACACCGGCCGGCAAACATCGGCGTTCCCTACGGCTGTGACATGGCCCTGTGGCAGCGAGTGGGCGGGTCGACCCCTCTCGTATTTGGTCCCGGCGACATCCGCCAGGCCCATGCTCCAGACGAGTGGGTTTCGATCAGTCAAGTTCGCATGGTCACGGACGTGCTTGTCCGCACTTGTCGCGAACTGCTGGGACTGGCTATGGGAAGCGGTTGAACCAGAAGGCGGAGAAGGCTGCACCGGCCAACATCAGCAGACCCGCTTGGCCGGCGAACAAGTAGCTGAGATCGCGTACCTCAGTCTCGTAGCCCACCCGGGAGCCGATTTCCTGATAGACGTTCTTTAGGTCCTCAGCGGTTGGTGCATCGAAGAACTGCCCTCCGGTTTGTTCCGCGATTTGCATCAGCGTTTCGCGATCGGGAGGAACGGAGATCACCTCGACATTGCCCAGGACGTCGACAATGCGAACGGTCCCTTCCGGCGTGCCGAGGGCCACCGCAAAGATCGGGATGCCAAGATCGGCTGCCATCTGGGCTGCGGCGAGAGGCTCATGAACTCCGGCGGTGTTGGCGCCGTCGGAGAGCAACAGGATCGAAACCGGGATCGCTCCGGCAGTCTCGTCTGCTTCGGCATCATCATCACGAGTCGCGTTGAGGCCGACCTCAACCGAGAAGGCCAGGGCATCACCGAGGGCTGTTCTGCCTTCGGCGCGAAGAGAATCAAGGCCCGCCCGCAGCAGTTCACGGTCGCGGGTGGCAGGGGCGAGGACTCGCGCCTCGGTGGAAAACTGGACGAGGGCGACCCGCACCTCCGGTGGAAGCTGATCCAAAAGCAGATTCGCGGCGTCCTGGGCTGCGGTGAGCCGGCTCGGTTGGACGTCAAACGCTCCCATCGATCCGGAGGTGTCCGTGGTCAGGACGATTGTTGCCTCCTCGAGCGCAGTGACGACCCGGGCTTCGGGTCGGGCCAGGCCAACGATGGCGGAGGCGAGAGCGATCATGAAGAGAACCGGGGGCACATGGCGTCGCCAGCCGGGCTCCTCGTCGACGAGGTTGGCGAGGAGGTCAAGATTGGTGAATCGCACTGTGAAGCGGTGGCGTCGCCGCTGCAAGTAGAGATAGGCGAGCACCAACAACGGGATGAGCAGAAGCGCGAATAGGGCCAGCGGGTTCTGAAAGCTCACGGCGCCAGCTTCTGCCGACGCAGAAACTCGGCCAGCGTGCGCAACCAGTCTCCGGCCGTCGACAGCCGCACATGCCGCGCGCCTGCCGCGGCGAGCGCCCTCGCGGCCTGAGCCCGTTCCGCTTCCGCGGCAGCCGCAAACTTGCTCCGCAATCTTTCCGAGGTCGTGTCTACGCGCAGCTGACGACCTGTCTCGGGATCCATCACGATTAGATCACCGACGTTCGGAATCTCCGATTCGCGGGGATCGACGATCTCAACCGCAATCACCTGGTGGCGATAGGAAAGTTCGGTGAGTGGACGTTGCCAGTCGAACGGGCCGCGGAAGTCTCCCACGATCAATACCAATCCCCTTTGCCGCGTAATCGCCTGGAGACGCCTCAAAGCGGCACCCAAAGAAGTCGAACCATTCGGTTCTTCACTTACTTCATGTTGTGTCGCGAGGAGCAGCCCGCGCAGACCGCCTCGACCCGGGCGGGGGAGGTGGGTGAGCGGATGGCTGCCGCCATAAGTCAAGACCCCGAGCCGGCCCCCGCGGCGAGAGGCGAGGTGACCCAGCGCCAGCGCCACACCTTCGGCGACGTCCCATTTGCGGCGGTCGGCCGTGCCAAACCCCATCGAAGGCGATGAGTCGAGCAAGAGCCAGCTGGTGAGACTTCGTTCGGCCATATCGACGCGCACATGGGCCTGATTGGTGCGCGCTGTCACCTTCCAGTCGATGCGACGCACATCGTCACCGGGAACGTATGGGCGGATCGTGGTGAGCTCCGTGCCGATCCCGTGGGATGCGGAACGATGCTCACCGGGCAGCAGCCCCTCGATCTTGCGAGACACCTTGAACTCGAGCGCCCGCAGGACGGCTTCGGGAACGGGTCCCGGGCCCGGCCGAGCCGGGCTGCGTCCACGCCGGAAGGCGAGGATGGTCACGCGCTGTCTCGAGCCAGCTCGATCTTCGGAGCCGGTACCGCGTCGAGCACTGCCCCGATGATCTCGTCGGGCTTGATCTCCTCCGCTAGCGCTTGATAAGTGAGCACCAACCGGTGACGCAGCACATCGAGGGCCAGGTCTTTGAGATCTTGCGGCAGCGCGTAACCCCTTCCCCGCAAAAGAGCCAAAGCCCTCGCGCCATAGACGAGGTTGATGGGTCCGCGGGGGCTGGCGCCAAAAGCCACATAGGGAGCCAATTCGGGTAGCCCGATCCCGGCCAGGTCACGGGTCACGGTGGCCAGATCAACCGCAAAGCGGGCTAGAGCAGGATCGACGTAGACCTCCGCGGTCAGGCTCTGCAGCCACAAGAGCTCGTCGGGGGTGAGGATTTGGCGAACTTCGACTTCGGGGACCAAGGCCCTTTCCACGACGGAGACTTCTTCGCCGAACTCGGGATAGCCAACGAGGATCTTGAGCATGAACCGGTCGATCTGGGCTTCGGGCAACGGATAGGTGCCGTCGGACTCGATGGGGTTTTGCGTCGCCATCACCAGGAATGGCGCCGGTACCCGATGGGTCTCCTCACCGATCGTGACCTGTCGCTCCTGCATCACCTCGAGCAGCGCGGATTGCACCTTGGCAGGAGCGCGGTTTATCTCGTCGGCGAGGAGGAAGTTGCAGAACACCGGTCCGAGCTCGGTGTCGAACCCCTCGACTCCCGGTTTGTAGATTCTGGTGCCGACAAGATCGGACGGGACAAGGTCGGGCGTGAATTGGATCCGGCGGAAAGTTCCGCCGAGCACCTTCGCCACCGTCTTGATGGTGAGGGTCTTGGCCAGACCCGGCACCCCTTCGATAAGAAGGTGACCACCGGCGAGAAGTGAGACCAGCACCCGTTCGAGCATCGCGTCCTGGCCGGCGATGACTCGTTTGATTTCGTAGAGGGCAGACTCCATTCGAGTCTTGGCCTCCGTCGCCGCCTCCAAGAACCCGCGACCGCCGACTCCACTCTCCACGCCGACTCCCTTACTTTTCCCTCCTGACATTGTGCCCCTGGGAGTCAGGTATGGAACCGAAAAAGCGGCTTCCCGCGACAAAACTTCCGAAGTAGCTAGCTACGCGCCGAAATGCAGAACGCGCGCCTCCATCCACCGAATCATCTTTGCCGGATCCGCGTCCACCCGATCAACCATGACGCCCTTGCGTGTGTCCCACTCTCTCGCGACCTGCGCCGCCGGCTCATTGCTAAGCAGGCCTGCCGCTTGAGCGGCCGCGCCGATCGCAACCAGTTCCTCCGCATCGGGGATCTGCAACGCGAGACCAGAGAGTTGGCTGACGACCCTGCGCCAGGTGCTTCCTTTGGCGCCGCCCCCGATCAGGAATAGTGGCTGCTCGAAATCGATGCCGGAAGAGTTGCTTATGACCAGGTATAAGGCCTGAAGCAGGCCGAGTGTGGCTCCCTGGTACGCAGCCAGGAGAATCTCCGCGGATCGGTGCCGTGTCGCAAGCCAGTGATGAGGGCGCTGGCATGGGGAAGGTTGGGAGTGCGTTCGCCGTCGAAATAGGGAAACACGATGACGTCGGTTTGTTCCGCGACATCGTCACGGTCGAGCCCGAGCCAGGCCGCAACGCGATCAACCGCGAGGGTGCAGTTAAGGGTTGCCGCGAGTGGAAGAAAGTTTCCGGTCGCGTCAGCGAATCCGGCAACGGTGCCGCTCGAATCGGCGGCAGGCACAGTCGAGGTCAAGTAGACGGTGCCCGAGGTCCCCAGACTCATGACCGCCGTGCCGGCTTCAAGCCCGAGGCCGAGCGCCGCGGCCATGTTGTCGCCGGTCCCGGCCGCAACCTGCGTGCCGACACGCAACCCGGTGTGTTTCGACGCGTCCGCGGTCACTCGCCCGGCTCGCTCGCCGGGCCCCAGAACTTTGGGCAGGAGGCCGATGTCCAGATTCACTCCGGTCATTTCTAGAACATCGGTCGAGTAGTCGTCGGAGGCCGCCGACCACCAGCCCGTACCCGAGGCATCTCCCCGGTCGGTGGTGCGTTGACCGGTAAGCCGCAGATTGATGAAGTCGTGCGGGAGCAGCACGGCAGCCGTTGCGGCGGCCGTCTCTGGTTCGTGGCGGCGGAGCCATGCCCACTTGCTCACGGTGTAGGAAGCCACCGGCACCAAGCCGATTCGTTCGGCCCAGGCCTCTGGACTCCAGGCGAGGGTCAGACTCCTGGCTTCGTCGGCGGACCGGACATCGTTCCAGAGCAGCGCATGGCGGAGCGGCTCTCCCTGGTCGTCGAGCACGACCAAGCCGTGCTGTTGACCCCCGATGGCGATGGCATCGACGTCGCCGGCGCGCCCGGTTTGGCTCAAGGCGTCTGCCAGCGCACTCCACCATTGGTTGGGATCGGTTTCCCTATCCCCGCCTGTTCCGGAGACGTCATGACTTGCCCTGCCGGAGGCAACTACGGACCCGTTATCGGGGTCGACCAGCAGGACCTTGGTGGCCTGAGTCGAGCAGTCGACTCCCGCGACTAGGCCCATCTAGAACATTTCCTCACATCTCCGACCCGAATCAGTCGCTGCCCCAAGTTCGAGGAACTAAAACAACTGTCATGACCGACGTCAAGAAGCCTGCGAAGACCACGAAGAAGCCTGCCAAAGCCGAAAAGAAGAAAAAAGACAAGAAGGCTGACGGCAGTAGCAATGGTGACCGGCTCTCAAAGAAGGACTACGAGACCGAACTTGCTCGCCTGCAGATCGAGCTGGTCAAGCTCCAGGAGTGGATCCGGTACAAAGGCCTGAAGGTCGTAGTTATTTTCGAAGGCAGGGACGCTGCCGGCAAGGGCGGCACCATCAAGACGATCACTGCGAGCCTCAGCCCGCGGGTATGTCGCGTCGAAGCCCTTCCAGCTCCAACCGATCGCGAACGGACGCAGTGGTACTTCCAGCGGTACGTCGCCTATCTCCCCGCGGCTGGCGAGATGGTCCTGTTCGATCGCAGTTGGTACAACCGCGCCGGCGTGGAAAGGGTGATGGGCTTTTGCACCGACGAGGAATACGAGGAGTTCATGCGGTCATGCCCCGAGTTCGAGCGCATGCTGGTGAGGTCGGGGATCACCGTGATCAAATATTGGTTTTCCGTCTCGGACCCAGTCCAGGAGAAGCGGTTTCAGGATCGCATCAACGATCCCACCCGTCGGTGGAAGCTATCGCCGATGGACCTGGAGTCGCGCTCGCGCTGGGTCGAGTATTCGAAAGCGAAAGACGAGATGTTCCGCCACACCGACATCAAGCAGGCCCCCTGGTTCGTCGTCAACTCGGACGACAAGAAGAAGGCGCGGCTGAATGTGATGAATCATCTTTTAAGCATGATTCCCTATGAGGACTTGACCCCTGAGGTGATCAAGCTCCCGCCGCGCCAGGAAGAGTCGGGGTACGTCCGTCCTCCGATTTCAGATCAGAACTTCGTCCCCGAGAAGTACTGAAAAGGAATCGACCGCGGATGGCTGATCCGGTCGGCGACATCATTGGGGACTACCGGGCGTTCGCGGCGCTGCAGCGCGACCGGCTCGCCGCCCGCGGTATCGACATCGCGCCCTACGCCCTGAGCCACCTCGCCTACCGCGTCGCCGATTGGGACCTTTACGTCCACCAGCGGACGCTTCTCGAGCACCACGCCACCGCCAACCGCGAGAAGGTCTGGAACGGACGTCCGATCTCCTTGATAGTGCTCGCCGAGCCGCTCAAGGTCCTCGATGGGACTCAGGTCTCGCGTATCGAGCTCATCCCGCCCGTTCACCAGCGCGTCTACCGGATGGGCCTCGAACACCTCGGCGTCGTCGTCGGTGAGGAGTTCGACGACTTCTCGCGAGTGCACCGAGCGGCGCTGACCGGGCAGCAGTTTCAGAGTCCCAACGTCGAGCCGGTCTACGTGTTGTTCGAGGACTTCACCCACGTGAAGTTCTACCGTCGGTCCTTCTTCGACGTCGTCGAGGACGAGGAAGGGCGCATCGAGGGTTTCAGCCACGTCGACGACTGGGTCCCGCAGCAGCTCGTCACGGCGACCGGCCCAAATCCGCTGCCGCGGTAGCCAGGGCCAACTCGCCCCCACCGAAGGTCGCAGCACGCCGTTCATGCTGATCGGGTGACATCACCAGACGCCGACTCAGGGGACGATCCACCCGTGGTGAACGCTGTCGTCAACCTTCGGGAGCAGTCGGTTTCCACGGCCCCTCGATGACCGTCGCTTCCTTGTCGCCGGGCCAGCGCGGCATTGTGATGCAGAGGAACTGGAGCGGGTCGACACCGGTGCAGCGATACTGGAATGCCGTCCCGACGGGAATGTCGATGGAAACGCCTCTCCCCAGAACGGTCGTCTCCTCACCAGTGCCGTCTCGTCGCCATATCTGCCCCTCGCCCGAGAGAACATGCCAGAACTCGCTCACGGTGGCGTGGACGGTCGCCCGATTCACCTGACCTGGCGGGACGGTGGAGTGGATCATGTCGCCGGTCTCGCCTTCGATCAGGTACCGGATCTCGGCCCCGGCAGGGGAGCGGCCATCCGGGGTGGAAGGGAACGAGCGGGTCTGCATGGAGAACCTCCGTGTGCTTCCAAGCATTATCCCCGCACGGACGCCTCGGTAGCGCTCGGTCTTCGGGTGTCATTCCCGGACGCGTCCAGGGGGCTACATACGACGGCTTCAGCCATCTCGACGACTGGATCCTTGCTCAGGCGGGAGGCGTGCCCGAACGTCTGCGAGAGGCGACTGTGCCGAACCGTCGGAGCGCCTCGATAGTTGGGCGAAGCTCCCGGCCACGCCCGGTGAGCGAGTACTCGACGCGTGCGGGAACCTCGGCAAAAACCTTCCGTGATACAAGACCGGCGGCTTCGAGCTCGCGGAGGCGAGCAGCGACCATCTTGGGATTGGCATCGCCAAGAGAGCGCTCTATCTGGCTGAACCGCCGCGGCCCTCCTAACAGATCTTCGATTATGAGGAGCGCCCATTTGCGCCCGACGAGATCGACCGCGCGTGCAAGTTCTCTCATCTGCTTTCCATAGGTTACAAGCTTACTTCCTTGGATACTACTTGCTTTTGGTAAGCAACCCGAGTAACGTCGGGGGGGAAAGAAAGAAGTGCAATGACAGCAGTTATCGATCGAACGATCATCAAGCCCGCGGTTACTGAGCGAACCGGTGTCGCCCGGCGCCGCTTGTTAGCAATGGTCGGCATCCTCTCACTCGTTGTGGGGATTGGCGCCTTGGCCGGTGGCGTATTCGGTGCGGCGTATACCTGGAATCAGGCAGCCGCCGAGAACATCACCACCCCCGACGACGCCGTTTTCCCTGAAGTACCAGTTCGAGGACCGTTTTCCATGTATGCCCAGTCGGCGATCATCACCCATCATCAGCTCGATTCGACCGGGGGTCTCCGTTATGCAGAGATGGACCGCGAGGTCGCCCAACTGGATGAAGCAGGCACCCCCATTCTGGATGATGCCGGCGAGCCGGTCATGATCCCGAACGCCGCCCGCGCCTCCTGGCTCAACGCCACGGCCCTCACCACCGCCCTCAACCAAGGTCTGATGGCATATGCCCTAGCCGCCTTCGCAATGGTCATCGGCATCACCCTCGCCTTGTCCGGCGTCACCTTCCTCAGCTTGCGGAAGGCGCTCATCGCCTAGCCCACCAGCCATACACATCAAGAAGCCCCCAACCGGGGGCTTCTTCATGTTTGCACTGAGTCCTTGATCGCGTCAGGGACCCGTCTCGGTCTCACTATCGCTGCCTGCGGGCTAATCGGCCTGTCCTTGAAGACGAGCCATCGCTATGCCTTCCTTCCATCCTGGCGCTCGACCACCGGGCGGTGGCTCGATTGACTCAGCGGGTAGACCGATTCGTGTGATCAGCCATGCGATCACCGAGTTCGAGTTCCACATTTCGCCGGTGCCTAGCTCGTCTCGTCCCCAGATCACGGCCGGCACAGATGCCACCACACTGAGAAGGCGCTGGGCAACTAGGGGGTCGTCGCTCAACTGTTGCGGGCTTGCGACCGCATCACCGGCGTCTGGAATGACCCCATCCCGCCAGCACCGCACCTCATATCGAAACAGACGGAAACGCGCGAGCAGTCGATTGAACACAGGGCCTTCCATGACGACCCCACGCGATCGAGTGTCGGCATCAGGACTGGGCCACGCGTTCTCGATCGTGAACCGGCCATCCGGTACCCGTACCTCAAGGGCGGTGTGGTAGAGATCGAACGACCTTCTCCGCTCGAGTCGGGCCTTTATCGCTTCGTATACCCTCCCGTTCAGCCGGACGTAGCCGTTACCCCCTGCTCCGAGCGGGATCCAGTACAGGTCGATCCCGCTATTGGAGGGCGCAGAACCGGGAAGCGGTTCGGTAGCCATAGGTGCTCTTTCGACGGCCCGACTCTATGGCGGACCAAGGATCGAGCGCCTATTCCGCATGTGGCTCATCGGGACGACAACGACTTTGAAGGTCGAGGAACAGTCGTCGGAACAGGCGCGATCGAGGGGCTGGGTTGGCCGAGGTTGACCTGGTTGCCCGAGTCGGCGACACAGGCTCCGGGCGCAGCTCAAGGCCGCGCTGGGCCGACCGTCCGTTTCGGAAAACCAGCCACTGGTCTGCCATTGGCCCGGAGGCTTTCGAGAGGCTCGGAGCGGTCGGGAACTCGCAGCCCAGCAAATAGCAAGGTTTCAGCGGCACGCCCGGAGGGACTCGAACCCCCAACCTTCTGATCCGAAGTCAGACGCTCTGATCCATTGAGCTACGGGCGCTCAGTCCCGCATTCTACAAAGGGGTTCGAGGCTGAGAGTCTGAGAGAGATCCGCCTAGCGCTGTTTGCGCCGGGGGTCGGTCGACCGGGGTTCGGGCGGCGGGTCCCTGGGCTTGGCAATTTTCCCGGCTTGTTTGGGGTACTGCTCCTTGAAGTCTTCGTCGCTGGTCAACTTCTCGTCAGGCTTTGGCTGTTCTTTGGGCTTGGCGGCTTTCTTCGTGGCCATGCCCTCACCGTAACCGCCGACCCGGCACTTGAAAGTTCGAAGCCGCGCCTTGTCTCGTCTTGGCCAGCGTCTCCCTCCGGGCTGGCATGGACGGAACGTGAAGCTGGAGGTCCCGACTCTTCGCCCCGCTTACTCAAGGCATGAGGATTTCCGTAGGCTCCTCCGTCAAACAATCCGCTACGGGTAGAACGCCATGAGGGATTATTGCCACTGAGCGCGGAGGGTGAATGAGGATCGGAATCTTGACGGGTGGGGGAGACGTCCCCGGGCTCAACGCGTGCATCAAAGCGGTGGTCAATCGGGTCGCAGATGAAGGCCACCAGGTGGTCGGGATCCGACGGGGGTGGGGTGGCCTCGCCGAAACCAATCCCGACGACCAGGCAACCATCGATGCCAACCTCATTCCGCTCGATCCCAATACCGTTCGCACGGTCGACCGGACCGGGCGGCACGTTTCCTCCACACCTCGCGTACAAATCCAGCCAAGGTGAAGACCGGACTCGGTGCCATCCTTTCTGGCTGATCGGTTCACAGGCGATGGTCCCCACGACATCACTTCCCACGTGATGTCGGTTCTGGAAGCGCAGGAGATCGATGTGCTGATTCCGATTGGTGGCGACGACACCCTTTCTTTTGGTCTGCGGATGCACGACGAAGGGCGTGCCCGTCATCGCCATCCCGAAGACGATGGACAACGACGTCCACGGCACCGACTACTGCATCGGTTTCTCGACCGCGGTCACGCGGGGCGTGCAGTTCATCCACAGCCTGCGCACCGCCACCGGCTCGCATGAGCGGATCGCCGTGGTCGAGTTGTTCGGTCGGTATAGCGGCGAAACCTCCTTGATCACCGGCTATCTGGCCGGCGTCGACCGGGTGATCATTTCCGAAGTGCCCTTTCGACGTCGAAAAGCTGGGCGAGATGCTGGTTGCCGACAAGAAGCGCAACCCCTCCAACTACTCGATGATGACGATCTCGGAAGGGGCACGGTTGCTCGAGGGCGAAATGCACCTCGCGGGGACGAAGCCGACGCCTACGGGCATCGCAAACTTGGCGGGATCGGCGCCCTAACCGGCGAACTGCTGAAGGATGCCACCGGAGAGGAGATCGTCTACCAACAGATCGGCTACCTGATGCGCTCGGGGGTTCCCGACTCACTCGATCTGATGGTCGCGACCAACTACGCGGTCATGGCGGCCGACCTCGCCGTGGAAGGAGGAACCGGTCGCATGGTCGCGCTGCGCAGCGGCACATACACCCACGTGCCGATCTCGGTCACGCGGGAGGGCGCCAAACGGGTCGACATCGACGAGCTCTACGACGAGGACGCCTACCGGCCCAAGCTCCGCCACGTCCTCGGCAAGCCGATGTTCCTCTACTAGAGCCCGAAGAGTCCCGACGACGGCGTACGCCAGTCGGTCGGGGCTCGCCACTCTCGATCGGGTTGTTGACGGGATCCTTGCTCCACTCATACCACCCGCCGTCGTAGACCGCGATCCGCTTCCATCCCATCAAATAGGCGTAGAACCACGTCTCACTCGCTCGCCACCCAGTCCCGCAATAGAACGCCACCCACTTGTCAGGAGTGATCCCGGCCTCTGCCCAGTTCGCCACGATCTCCGGGTAGGGGCGCATCGTGTTGTCCACGTTTCGGTAATGCTGCATGTGATAGGCATCCGTGCCGCAGTTGCCCCACACGTCGCCCGCGATGCGACCCCGGGGTTCGATGTAGTTGTACCCGCTCACCTTGCCGGTGTGCTCTTTCCAGGTGCGCACGCTGACGAGGGCGGCACCGGCTCGGTCGGCCAGGATCGCCTTCGCCTCGGGAAGATCGATGATGTACTCGGGGTGCTGAGGAATTGCCACCCCAAAACTCTCGATCGGAACTGCCTCACGAATGACCGTTTCGAGCGGGTAGCCGGCAGTCACCCACCAGTCGTAGCCGCCGTCGAGCAATCGCACGTCCTCGACTCCGGCGTACCTGAGGATGGCCGCTGCCCGAGTAGCAGCGATTTGACCCGCCCGCCGTCCCGGCCACTTCTCATTGGGGTCGCCCACCGTGTCGCGTCCGTAGAGCACGACCGTGGTGTCTGATGGCGATTCCGAGCGACAACAAAGTTGCTTCGATCTCGGCTGGGGTGCGTCGTTCCACTGGTTCAACGGGTCTTCGACTGATTCGTGTCGAGGTAAATCGCCCCGGGCAAGTGCCCCTCTTCGTACTCCTCGGGTACGCCGAAGTTCACATGCAGCAAGACATACGAATTGCCCCGATAGGTGTCGGCTTTTGACCAGTTGATCAGCTCGAAAAGCCACTCGGGGTAGACGAGCTTCTCATAGTTGGGGATGCTCTCGACGGGCAGACTGTCGTCGGCCGCCCACCCTGACCATCCCGACTCATAAACGAGGACATCGAGGCCGCGCTCAAGCAATAGAGCCGTGAGATCGCTCGTCTCCTCTCCGTACAGCGACCACGGTGTTGGCCGAGCTGATCCCTTTTTGGTCGAGGAGCTCATCGACGTCGTCGTTGCTCACCCGGTAGAGCCAATCGCGAGGAAACGCCACGGCTCCCGGAATATGCCCTCCGCGCACCGCCCCGCCGAGACGCCACCCGTTGTAAGCGGCGAGCGAGCGGGTGTCGACCACGGTGAGGCCCACTTCGGAGAGCCGCGCGACGAGCTCGCCGGTTGAGATTGTTTTCACGGAGGCTTCTTCGGTGGATAGTTCGATGGCAATTGTCATGTTGGTGTCCTTTCGGGCGTTGGCTCGGTGATCCAAAACAAAAACCCCTGCCGGTCTGTTGGCAGGGGTCTGGTGGCCAGAGGGCTAATTGAATCGAACTATCAGCACATGACCACTTTCCCTGCCGGTCGGCAGGAGTGATGCAAACAGCAGCAGTGCGACACGAATGGTTGGGTCGATGCGGCGGCCATGAAGGCGGGGATTCTGGCACCCGGCCGCTGATCGCGCAAGGATCGCTTGCGCGCCTGCCTTAACGTTTCCGGCTCAAAGCCTCCAACTCCGCGGTGAGCCGGGACAACTCGTCGGCCGCGGTGTCCGACTTCGTCCGGGCGGCTTGGGCTCGGCGCCGGGCTTTCTGGGCATCCAATTCGAGTGCTTTGGCGATCCGCTCGAGTTCCAAGGCTTCGCCCGACAACTGAGCTGCGGCCTTGTTGGCGGCTTGTTTTCTGACCGCTAGGTCAGCGGTCTGCGCTTTGTCGTTGCTGTCGCCGCGTTTGGCCGCGACTTTCGACGGCGCCGCCGACGAAGACTTCGAACCCCGTCGGTTCCAAATCATTCGTGAGGCGGCCACTCTTGATCAGGTCCCGGTTCTCGGCTGAGCTTGCGGAACCCAACGTCCGCACCACGCGGTCGATGATGGCTGAACTGATCCCGGGGATGGTTTCCTTCGCGGCCTTTTGCAAGATGCGAACCGATGCCGCGTGCTCTTTTCGAGAAAATTCGAAGTCTGTCGATTTGCCCTTGAGAAGGTCCTTTTGTGCCTGTTCGAGCGCTTCCCCGGCTTTCAACAGCCTCTGAATGTCCAGCTCTCGAGTACGCGCCAGCTGGTTCACCACCCATGCCGAGACGCTGGGCTTCTTGAGCCTGGCAATCTCATCGGCCGCGTCCGGCTGCCCGGCATCCCGGAGCCGTTGGACGATCTCATTCCTGGTGGAAACGAACCTGTCGAGGGGCGATCCATAGAGCCGATCGAGCTCGGTGTCCGCGTCGCGGCCTTGTCCGGTCAAAGCTTTCCGTCCTTCCAGTCGCACCATGCCTTCAGGACCTTTTTCAGGTCTCCAGCACGAGATTTCACATCTTCGAGGTCGGAGAAGCGCATCACCCGACCGGTGTCCCCTTCACCCTCCAACCCCGCAAAATCGCCTGGAATCTTCGCTCCGGTGTGGAACAAAAGGCTGACGAACCGCTTCGCCGGGTTGAAGCTGAAGATGTTGCCGTTGTATTCGAAGGTCGGAGTACTCCATTTGATGGATTCGGTGATGCGTGGGTCTGCCCCCAATGTCAGCTCGCGGACTTCCTGCATGGCTGCTTCAAGCGGAGGCTGTTTCTTCTCGAACCACGCATCAACCAGAGGATTTCTTGCCAGATTCTTTGGCATTCCCCCAATTTGGCAGGTCAAAAGGTCCTCCGGACCAATCCCAACTGTGGATAAGTGCGAATAGAGTTGGGTAGGTAGCGGGTTAGGGCAATTAGGGAGGCTAAGTGAAGAGTTTGGCTCGGGCGGGAGTTCTCGCCACGATCTTGGTATTTGGTATGGGTATGGGATCTGCCATCGCCCAGGAGGCGGTTGCCACCGTGACCGTCATTCATGCCGTCCCGGCGGAAGATGGGTTCCCGGCCGATGTCTATCTGAATGGCGATTTGATCATCGATGGCTTCATATTCGAGGCAGCGAGTGAGCTGTTTACGATTCCGGCCGGTGCCGCTGAGCTCGAAATCTTTGCCGAGGGCGCTGATCCGGACACCGAAGATCCGGCCGTCTCTGACACGGTCACCTTCGAGGCGGGCACGGACTACTCCGGTAGTTGCCCAAATCGTCAATGAAGCTCCGGTCCTGTCCGTGTTTGTGAACGACACCAGCCAGCTGGCCGCGGGCCAAGCTCGTTTGACGGTTCGCCAGGCTTCCCTGCTCGCCGACGTTGACGTTGTCCTCGACGGGAACGACCTTTTCGGAGCGCTGATGCAGGCGACCGACGCGACGGCGGACGTAACAGCAGGCGCACACGATGTGTCTTTCCTGGCTGCGGGCGAAGTGCTCGAAGAGCGGTCCCTTCAGCTCGACGAGGGCGCCTTGCTTGTGCTCTATGCCGTCGGCTCGCCTGATAACGATTCGTTCGGCCTTCTCGCCCAGCGAGTCGTCGCACAGACGACAGCGCCGGGTGGGGTTCCGACCGGAAGTGGCGGACTCAAGGCGGAGCAGGCTTGGATGCCCCTCTATTTCGGAGTCAGTGCATTGGTGCTCCTGGTGGCTGGGCTACGTATCCGGGGTTCCGCAAGGCTGTGACGCGACTCGGCCCGGCCCTCATCCTGGCCACGCTATTGATGGCGTGTGCAGGAACGGGGGCCGGGACTGCGTCGAGACCTCCAGCGTCTGACAGCCTGGAGCTACGCGCAGGGACTTCGGCGCAGACGACATTGCCCGAAACGACGACCCCTGAAGTCACGAACACTGGGTCGGCGACGACCACCGTGCCCACTTTGGAGTGGTCCTCACTCAGCATCGACAACGACATGGTCGTCGATGAGCTTGCTCCAACCGCTCTGCAAATCGAGGCAATCGGCGTCACCGCGCCAGTCATCCCGCTCGGTGTCGTGGCCGACACCGGACAGATGGAAGTGCCGGACAACGTCGATGAGGTGGGGTGGTATCGGTTCGGACCGTCGCCCGGGCAACCCGGGTCATCGGTCCTGGCGGCACACGTCGACCTCTACGGCGAAGGTCCAGGGGTCTTCTACAACCTCGATCGGCTCTTGCCCGGCGACAGCATCAATGTCCTCTTCGAGGGAGGCGAGACGACCACTTTCGTTGTTACTTCGTCGGAGAGGGTGCCTAAAGGCGGGCTAGCAGTCGAGTCGATTTTCGCTCAAGACGGCGAGCCCGTCCTGACTCTCATCACCTGTGGCGGTGCCTTCAACTATTCCAGTCGAACCTATGACGACAACGTGGTCGTCACCGCCCAGCTGAAGTCACCGTGAAAAGCCTCCTGTACGGGCTGCTCGCAACGGTTCTATTGAGTGCGAGCTGGCTCTCCACGGGCGAATTGGAATCGCCCCCGGTGACGATCATCGAGATACCGGTGGCAACCACGACGGCGCCTGCGACGACGGCGCCCGAGACCACTTCGCCGTCGACAACTGACACCTCACCGGCTACGACTTCGGTTGCAGAGCAGATACCTGTTCCGACCACCCAACCCGAGACCCCGGCCGAAGCGGACAGCGCAGGTGGGTCAGATTGGATATGGCGGATCGCGGTGGCTGGAGCCTTGATCGCTGCTGGCGGCCGTCAGTCTTTACCGCGATCGCTCAAACCGTCGGGATGGGGTGATCGTCTCAAAATTGCCGGAAGTGCTCGCCGCGGTGTCCCAGCCTCCCGCTGCACCAATCTCTATCTCGAAGGGTTTCGAAGCGATCGAGTACCGAACCGGGGGAGCGCTGCGCGGGTCGGAGGTGCGATCCCGGAGCGTTGCGAAGTTCAGCGAGCTCGAACCCGCCATCGACGCGGCGCGACAAGCGCGGGCTGCATTTGATCCCGGTGATGCGAAAGTCGACGTCTGGTGGGTGGTTTGGGACCTGGACACACAGCGAGCGGCTTGGATCGCCGAACACGACACTCCCGGGGAGCGGGTCATCGATTTGAGGTACGGTCGCTCAGACGCTGCTGCCAAAGCCGAGTCAGACGTAGGTTCCCAGGACTAGTTCGGACCGCGCGGCAGGACGGCTCGTTCAACCTGAGGTCTCCGCAAACCGATACCAATGGTCAGGTGATGACCACGCCGAACTTCGCTCCAATGGCTCGCTCGAACCCCTTTTTCGACGTGTTGCCGACGGCGATGGCCGCCCTGCGATTTCCTGAAACCGCTTTGGCTGTCGCCCTGAGCTGGGCTTCAGATGTAGTGGGGGCGACCATGGTTCGCGCTTACGTCGTTGAACCCCAAGGTGTGACCTGTTTGGCGGAGTCCGGTGTTGACGCTCGCCCGGTTCCGGCGAGCGGGAGAGCAGCGGATGCTGAGGAGGATGGTTTTGTGCGAGCCGTAATTGCCGGCTCGGAAAGGGAAACTCAACAATGGGAGCCAGCCGATTGGAACGCTAGTTCCGGCCGTCCCATCGACAATGGCTACGCGGTCATCGTTTACTCGGGATACGGGGCCGGTCCGCAAACCGATCCGTCCCAGATCCGTGACCCGTTGCTGTTGCTTATCAACCAGCTCTGGCTTTCAGCCAAGGTCAAGGTCATGAGCCAGGAACTCAGCCAGCTGCGAGAGGAGCGGGCAGTTGTGTCGGCGACGCTTCGCCATGATCTGCGCCACCCCATTCAGGCCATCACCGCAGCCTCCGACATTCTGAGCGGCAGCAAGATTCCTCTGGCGGAAGAAGAGCATGAGGAGTTCCTCACGATGATCAACTCCGAAGCTCATCGCTTGAGCCGGATGATCGACGAGGCTTTCGTCGAGGCAGTTTCCTCCGAGCACGTTCCTCCCAAACTCAATTGGGTCGAGACCACCGAGTTCATCGGGGAGGTGGCTGAAGCCGTCAAACGGGGGTGGGGGGGCGAAGTCGATGTCTGTGTCGACCCCCACACGCTCCGAACGGATTCTGACCTTCTCCGCCGGGCGATGCTCAACCTCGTGCACAATGCTCAGAAGTACGCGCCCGACGGCACCAGCGTGCAGATTCGCGGCACGATGCGGGGAACGAGCTATGGGATCAGCGTGGTCGATGCCGGCGAAGGTGTGGACCCCGCGTTGGTTCCCTACCTCTTCACTCCGTTTTCCAACGACACTCGTCGCCTCGACAGCACCGGCCTCGGTCTCGTCTCCGTCTCGAGAACCATGCAGCGGCTTGGCGGTCGTGTTACCTACTCGCGCGTTTCGGGAACCACGGTTTTCGAACTAGTCGTGCCGCTGGAATAGGGATGCCGTTGCCAGGCGAGAGCACTCTCGCCGAGCTCGCCGCCAAGGTCGGCGCCACCGACGTCTTCGTCCTGGTCCCGGTCGAGGACGGACGGCTATTCAATGTCGATGGAGTGGGCCGCGGGGAAGGGTGGGCCGGCAATGTCACCCTCCAGCCGGCGGAGGAACCGGTTCTCGCTCGTGCCGCCTCCGACTCGGAGGTTCACTTCGAAGGCAGCCATCCGCGGAGGGTTTTCGGGCCTTACTGGGCGCGCCGGGCTGCCGCGATCTCCAGCCAGGGAACAGTCGTGGTTTTCGGCGGGGACGACCTGGTGGTTGATTCCACCGAGCTGGCGGAAACGGCAGAGACGATTCGACGGACGGCGGGGAGCAAGGTCAAGCTCACCAAGCTCGAAGCTGATCAAGCCGAGATCGCACAAGCTCGACGCACTGTCTACGAAGCGGCCCAACTCGAGACGGAAGAGCAGGCAATTCATCTGGCGGCGGCGGCTGCCTCCGCGCTCGGATGCGAGTACGCAGCCGTCTATTTGCCCGAACAGTCATCGATGCCTTTTATCGCCGACCTTGGCTGGCGCCCGGCGGCGTCCCCCGAAGAAGTCACCGCGGCCATCCTGCCTCTGTGGCAGGCGTCGCGACACGGTCCCGTGGTTGAGCAGGACGTCTCCCAAAGCGCTCGCGTTCATCGGCCGCTTGGCTGGGACGACGGTGTGGTCTCGGCGGCGGCAGCTCCTCTCGGACCCGGCGGATCAGTGGGAGTGCTGGTGGTAGTTCATACCGGCATCCGCCCGCGGGGGTTCACCGACCTTTGCGCTCGGGTGCTGGCGGCGGTGGGGGAAGCAGGTACCGACCTGCTCAGTGCCTGATCTTTGGGCTTGATCCTTTGGGCGCTGCTGCGATCGATCTGACGCTATCTGCTCGCGTCGATCAGCTCCCGCGTCGTCGTGAGGGCCGTGGGCAAGGAAAATTCGAAGCAGGCGCCGCCCAGCCGCTCGGACGAGCGATAGCGCATGGTCCCGCCGTGGGCGTTCACGAGATCTTTGCCCACCGACAATCCGATACCTGAGCCGGCAATCGACCCGTTCTTGTGAGCACCTCGCTCGAAGCGCTCGAAGATGGAATTTTGGTATTTGGGCGGAACTCCGTCTCCATCATCATGGACCTCGAACACGATCGAGGCGCTGTCCGATCGAGAAACGATCGCAATGCTGGATCGTCCATATCGGACTGCGTTGGTGATGAGGTTGACGAGGACTTGTCGAATTCGATCCGGGTCAGCCCAGATTGTGGCGTTCTCGTCGAGATGAGTAGCGACCGCGCGGCCTCCTGCGGCAGCGGCGAGTGCTTCTCTCACTAGTTCGGCGGCCTTGTAGTCGACTCGGTTGAGCTTGACGTTCTGCAACTGATCGCGAGCAACGTCGATCAGGTCGGTCACGATGCGCCCGAGGTGCGTGGCTTGGACATTGATTGTCTCAACCATTTCTCGTCGATCGGCCGGCGTCAACATTTCGTCGGCTTCCAGGAGAATTTGCGCATACCCCTGGATACCGGTGAGCGGCGTTCGGAGCTCGTGGGACACCGAGGCCACAAGGTCATCTCGTTGTCGTTCGAGGAGCTCCTTCCGCTCCCGGAGCGCGATCCCTTGCCGGCCAATCACCAGCGCCGCCACTGCGGTTGTGGCGATATTCAGGATCAGGTCGTTGCCCGAACTCGTCGTGAGACGGATGGCAAAGAGTGCGGCGACTGCCGTGTAGGGGGCGATCAGTTGCCACGGTCGCACAGCCCGGTAGGTGCGATCGGATGATTTCGCGGGATTTGTCACGAGCCATGCTGTAAACGACAGGAATCCGTAGGAGCACAGCCAGATGGCGTCGAGCCATCCCCAGGCAACGTAGCTCTCGGCGGCGACCTGGAGGGAAAAGATCACGTCGGCGGCGGTGGTGAGAGCGACAGCGCCCGCAAGGAAGAGGACTCGCAAATCGAGGCGTTGTTCGGAGCGCCGCATGGCCAGGACCATCAATGCCGTGGCGAGCAAGACATCGCCAAACGGATAGAGCAGGTTGAGGAATGTCTCGATCGAGTCGGAACCGACGTAGACGACGCGGTGTAGATACGCGACCCACATCACCACGGCCAATGACACCGTCCCGGCGATGGCATCGATCGCCAGCCGAATTCGCTCGAAATGCCCGGGCCGGAGGTGGGGGAGAAGAATGATGCCTACGAAAAGCAGCGGGTAACCCGCGGCATAGAAGAAGTCGGCTAACCCGGGGTAGGGGATTTCGCCGGCCGACGCCTGCACGATCCAGATCACTTCTCCAATGCCCCAGCAAAGGACGCCTGCCCCGATGAGAATCCACGCAGTGCGCGATCTGCCACGGTGTGACAACGAAGCCGCAATCAGGACGATGCCGGCAATGGTCGACAAGGTCGCATATGCCGGACCGGCGACCCCTACCTCCGTCAGGGGCCCCGCGAACGCCAGAATCAAGGCAAACACCACTGCCGCCAAGGCCGCGGCTAGAGCAATCAGACGAGTCGCAGTGGCGATCAGGATGGGTTGGGGCGTTTGGCTGGCTGGCGCGGCTGGATCCTTTTTGTCAGATCTTTTTTCGGCGGATCAGGCCTTTCAGTAAAGGGGCGACACCCGCCAAATCAAGCTTCTGGCCGGATCACCCTTTCGGGAGGATCGACTCGCCCACTTTTGACGCCTTCTCCTCCGTTTTGAAGACGCTGATCTCCCCAGATGGTTCGAGAAACGCCAGCCTGACCTGCCCCAGGTCTTCGATCTCTCGATCTCGCAGGGCGGAGAAGAGCTCTTGTTGGGAAAGGTTCTCCTTTTCCAACGCATCCTCGTCGAGGACACCGTCGGAGATGAGCTTGCGCGGCTTGCTCTCCAGAATCTGTTCGAGTTTGGGCGATTTCTCAGTCACTTCCTGGAGCATCCGCTGCAAAAACACCACCACAGTGATGACCGTGATCCCGTGAATGATGGGGATGTCCTCGTAAAACATCGGGTCTCCCACCGACGAGCCCAACGCGACGATGATCACCAACTCGAACGGGGAGAGGTGACCTAGCCCTCGCTTCCCGATCACCCGCACAATGCCCAGTGTGTAGAGATACATGATCGTCGTGCGGACGACGATCTCGACGATGAAGCCCCACGAGAAATCATCGCCGACCAGCATTTTCACCGGATCAAATTCCATCTCTGCCTCCCTCGATACTTTGAGTGAGGCTATCGACCCTCTACGCAGGAATGAGTGAGCGGGTTGCGAGAAGCTCGCACTCCGCATCGGCGATCTCCCCCAAGCCGCGCATCAGACGCGAGGCCTCGGGTCCATCCCAAGCAAAGCTGGACAGAGCGACGATGTGGTCGAGGTACGGAACCGCAAAGCGGTCTCGCAACTGTCGGTATGACGAGATCGCGTCCGATTCGCCGCCAGAGTCGCGCAAGGCACGATCGACTGCCTGCGGCGCAGAATTCGGCATCACGCAAGGCATCGGTGATCCCGTGGGCGGAGATCGGATCCTCGGTGAAACCCGCGTCCCCCACCAGGCACCAGCCCGGCCCGGCCGGGTCACGGAGAAGGTTGGGAATACTCCTGGCTTGATAGAGCCTTTCCACCCGCCGCGCACCGACCAGAAACTCAGGCGCGATGCGAGCAAGAGTCCCTTGGAGATAGGTCTCGGCATCCCGGGGCGCTTCGTCGAGCGGCCCGCCCACGAAGAGAATGGTGAGCCCATCGTTGGTCGGGATGGCGCCGACGTTGCGTTGGTCCACAAACCTGAAGTCGTATCCGGGGCTTTCGACTCCCTCGAAGTACCGCGTAGACGAGCCCGTTGGTCGGTGGGTGATAGCGCAGCACCTGTGCGCCAACCGAGCGAGCTACCCGCGAGTGTGTACCGTCGGCGCCCACAACCCAGCGAGCTCCAACCGTCGACTCGCTTGTGGCGGTCCTGACCACGACGCCGTTGACCCGGCCCTGGCTGTCGTTGCTGACTCCTGATACGGATCCGTCGAGGAAGGTTGCGCCCGCATCGATTGCGGCTTCCAAGAGGACCGTGTCCAGCAAAGTGCGGCGAGGGGCGTAGTAGGCATCGACGCCAAAGGCTTCCGCTACCGGAAACTTGATCTGCTGGCTGCCGAAGATCAGGTTGATCTGGCGAATGGCCGGCGTCCCAGCTTCGATTATCCGTTCGAGGACACCAAGTTTGCGCAGTTGCAGCACACCACTGCGCATAAGCGCGTGCGTCGAGACGGTGTCCTTTGGTGGCCCGGCTCGATCGACGATCAAGACGCGGTGTCCGGCCCGGGCGAGATGCAACGCGGTTGTGGCTCCCGCTACTCGAGCGCCGACGATGACCACATCCCATCGTTCTTTCCAAAGGTCGGGTGTCGCCGGGGCCTGGTCGAGGCCCCGGCGCATGGTTCCATTCATTACTCGACCGTCACCGACACCGAGGTGCCGTTGGTGAGCATGTCGTAGACGGCGGACCGAGCGATGGAACGCTCGACGACCTTGCGCAGATCGTCAGCGTCGGCATCGCCTTCGATCCGGACCTTCATCTCGATCTTCTCGTAGCCGTTGCGAACCGTCGGATCGAGACCCAGCAGTCCCATGAGGTCGATGTCACCGCTGACTGTCGACGACACCGAGGTGAGGTTCACGCCGCGGGCGGCGGCGACATTGCCGATGCCAGCGGTGATGCACGCCGGCGAGCGCGTGCAGCAGGAACTCGACCGGGGTTGGGGCGAGGTCTTTGCCGGTCAGCTGGGTGGGATGGTCGGCCCCGAAGGTGTGCGACTTCGTTGTGGGCGAGCTCGCTCCCGAGTCCGTAGAACCCGCTGATGGTGCTTTCGGAGTTGGTGCCGCTCTTCCACTCGTTCGTGGCTCGGAACTGGAACTTGGCGGCTACGGGCATGGACTTGACTGCGTCCAGAGCTCCGAAGAGAGCCTCGGTGTCGACGCCGTTTCGTACGGTTGTGATGGTCATTTCATTCCTTCCTTTTTTATCTTTGTCTTTGTCTAGCTCGGTCGGCCGATCGACCGACTCGTGGGATAGATGAGGGTGATTGTTCTCTTGTGGCTCCTTCCTTTAGAGCAGCTCGGCGATTAGACGGGCGGCACGAGCAGCGCCATCGGTCTCGACCGGGAGATAGTCGATGGGACGGGAGACCTCGGACACCAAAGCCGAAGCGATGTCCTCGGGCGTCGAATCGTGATATTGCATGCAGCGCCCGGCCCGATACCGGTCGAGGCGGTAGCGCACATGACGGTTCTGCTCGAAGTGGTTGCGTAGCGGGAAGTAGAGGAAGGGTCGGCGGGCCGCGGTCAGTTCCATCGTCGTGGTGAGCCCACCCTGGACAATGGCGAGGTCACAGGCGGAAAGATGGCGGTGGAGGCGGTTTATGTAGCCGACTACCTCCACTCCGTCGGGTACCAGGAGAGAGTCGGGATCGATCAGTGGTCCGGTGACGACGATCATTCGCAGGTCGGGCAGTTCCTTGTGGGCGTACGGGAAGGCCTCGACCACTTTC
This sequence comes from uncultured Acidimicrobiia bacterium, assembly GCA_963840175.1. Taxonomy (GTDB): domain Bacteria; phylum Actinomycetota; class Acidimicrobiia; order Spongiisociales; family ZC4RG35; genus JACCTH01. The sequence goes on along the minus strand of CAWIXU010000005.1, from coordinate 152,687 downwards.
TCGAGCAGACTCCGGCCCACGCCCGATCCGCCCACGGTGACAAGGCAGACTTTTTCGTCATCGTGATACCCGAATTTGGCTCGCATCTCAGAGACTTCATCCGGCGACGGGGGAGTGAAGCCGGTGATGTACCCGGAGAAGGCGAAGTGATCGAGGGTCCAGTCCTTGATCAGCGGAAGATCTGGGCCGAGTGAATCAGGTATCACGTCATCGGGGTTGCCGACGAAAACCGAACGGTCGCGAATGCGGGGGAAGCGAGCGACATGCTCGACCATCTCGGCGTTGTAATCGGCGGTGAGAAAGGCCTCTCGCTCCCCTCCGTCAGGCATGGGGACGAAGCCGACAAAATCGGTCATCCACACCTGCGAGCCTCGCTTGAGCTCCGGGTTCTCATGCCAGAAATGGTCGATGTCCCACGCCTCGTCGGCAAGGACGAGGTCGTAGTTGCCTTCTTCGACGACCTCTTGGAAGACCATGAAATTGGCGACGAGGATCTCGTCCATCCGGCGCAGCGCCTGAAAGGCGTTGAGGTCGTGATCGCTTGCTTCCGACGCCCAGTGCTCGGTCTCACTGGCCAGCCAGCGGCTCGCGGGATGGATCGTGTGCCCTTCGGCTTCAAGAACATGGGTGACTGGCGGTTGGGCGAGCCACTCGATCTGCAGTTCTGGATCGAGGGCAGTCAGCTCGTTGGCGATGGCGATGTCCCGTCGGGCGTGGCCGAGGCCAATCGGTGAGGAGACATAGAGGGCTTTGCGTGGCCGGGCGGCACCGCGCGACCAGGTCTTTGATTTCATCGGTTGTCCTTCGATTGAACTGACGAATGCGCTGATCTGACGATTGACAATGACCGGCTCTCTGCCGGCAACGAGGTGGCCTGCACCTTCGATGAGAACGAATTCCCCTCCGGTTAATTCGGCCACCGCCGCGGCCGCGTCCTGGCATCTGACAACGATCTTCGGAGCCGTGGAGCACGAGCACCGGGCATTTCACTGAACGGCACAGCCGCTCCGCGAGCTCCGGGGTTGCTCCTTTGGTTTCCTCGTCATTGGCCATAGCCATCGTGTCGGGGTCGGTCTCGAGTGCCCACCCGACCATGTCCTGGACTTGTTTGGTCGAATGCGGCTCCGCCGCCAGCAAGTCGAACCAAAAACGGATCCAATCCTCGTAGCCTCCCCCACGCCAAAACGCTGGGTTGCACATCTCCCATCCCTCGGGATCGATGGGTTCTTCTTTCCAGCGGGCAGCGACTTCCGTCCAATGCGGGTTCGGATCCCCGACGAAGGGAATACCTGGGGAGATGGCAACGATTCCGGACACACGCTCGGGAAATGTGGCCGCGGCGAGAAAGGCCCACCAGGCGGCATGGCAATGGGAGACCAGTATCGCCTTCTCGACTCCGACTTCATCGAGGATCGCAATCATGTCGTCCACCATTTCGGGTGGTCGGTAACCGTCAGCGCTTGTCGGGCGATCAGAGAGTCCATTGCCGCGCCCATCGAAGGTGACAACGCGGTGGTGTCGAGCGAGGTGGTGAATCTGGCCCTTCCAACTGCGGGAGTGGGTGATCGGCGAGGGTGGGATCAGTAGCAAAGTCGTCGCGCCTTCGCCAAAGACGTCGTAGGCGACCTTCACCCCGTCACGATCGACGAATCCCGAGGAGTCCGGGTAGCGCGCCTCTCATATCAGAATTTCCAGGCGAGGAGCGTGCATTTCGACGAAGTCGTGAATGGCACGATTGACGACCACCGGGTCGCGAGCCTGCGGGAAGTGGCCGCCACCCTCGATCAGAAACAATGTTCCCCCGGTGATCGCGGCGAGCTTCTCGGCGGCTGAGTAATGCGCGATGCGATCGCCGGTTCCATGAATGACGAGCACCGGGCAACGGATCGCGGTGAGCACCTTTCGCTCCTCGTCCTCGTCCGATGACGCTCCGAGGTGGGAGGCGATGAGGGCCTCACCAGTGGTCTCGTTCGCCCAGCCGACGCCGTCCTCCCATTGTTTGGTCGAATGGGGCTCGGAGAAGATCCTGCCCACGAAGAACTCGGTGAAGTCGCGGTAGTTGGCTCGCCAGTAATGCAGGTTGTACTTGTCCCAATCCTCGTAGCGATCGAAGCTCTACGTCGAAGGCGGGCCACCACCGGTCGGGAGGAGCCTCCCCAAGCGAGGTCCCGGCTGCCGATCAACACCGCTCCCAGCACTCGGTCTGGGTGGAGCCCCGCAAGCCCGACGGCTAAGGCGGTGCCCATTGACACCCCGGCGACAAATGCACGTTCGGTATGGGTTGCTTCGAGTACGGCGATCGCGTCATCGATGAGGCGATCCTGCGTCGTAGGCGGCGGAATCGATCGGTCGGTCGCTGCGTGCCGTTGCCGATCCCGTCATAGGTGACGACCCGGAAATGGCGCGCGAGATAAGGGATCTGCGCCTTCCAATGTCGTGAGTTGACGAGCGACCAAGTCGGTAGAAGCACGATCGTGGGGCCGCTGTTCTCGTAGACCTCAAACGCGATCGAGAGACCGTCGCGCACTACCTCACCGGTGTGGTCGGGATAGCGAGCCCTCATCGGTCGTTCCCCTCCATGGTCTTGATCAGCCCACCAACCGAGCGCAGCGCCTGGCGCGTGGTGGCGTCTTGAAAGCCGAGCAAGATCAACGCCTCAGCTCCGAGGAACGCTGCTCCGATGAGGGAGGCCAGATTTGACGGGTTGAGGACCACCTCCGTGTCGGAGTCGGGTGGCAGCTGATTCAGCCACGGCTCGTAAGAGGGAGAACCAGCCCTCCAGATAACTGCGGACGGCTTGCGCGATCTCGGGGTCCGACCAGCCGGCCGCCATCATTTCCTGCAATACCCGGACATACCCCGAATCGAGGTCGCGATCGAGAAAATCGCAGGCCTGTTCCCACTGCTTCCACAGTGGTGCGTCGGTCGAATACATTTCTGCCTGCCGTTCGAGCAGGCGGGCGTTTTCTTCGGCTAGAACCTCGAGCACCAGGTTTTGCTTCGACCGGAAGTGATAATGAATCTGAGAGAGCGGCACCCCGGCGATCTCGGCGATCCGACGAGTCGAGAGCGCGGAATACCCGGATTCGATCAGGGCATCCTTGGCAGCTGCCAAAACGCCGGCCTTGGTCGTAAGAGATGATGTCATGAGAAGGAATGCCTTCGTTCGGTCGCTCGACCGAAACGTATCTGAAACCATCGGATTTGTCAACCCCTGTCTCGGGAAGAGGTAACACGAAGTGGACATCACCGACACCTCGAAGAGCCTGGCTAGCTACCTCAACGATCACTGGGCGGGTTCGGCCTTAGGCGAGAGACTGGCCGATCGGCTTGCAACGAAGAACCTGGACACCGACGGCGGAAAGGAATTCGTCAAGATCGCCCGAGAAATCAGAGAAGAACGGGCGATTCTCCAAGCAATCAGGTCTGAGCTTGGAATCGAGGGAGGCGACGTCAAGCGAACGGCCTCGATTGCCCTCGCACTGGCCACACAGCTCAAGACCAGTGTCGGCGGCTACGGAGCCCTCGGCCGTCTGTTCGAGATCGAGGCGCTCTTGGCTGGCGTGAGCTCCAAGCGAGGTCTTTGGGTGGCGTTGCGAAACTATTCGGAGCGGCACCCCGGGTTAGCACGATTCGATCTCATGGGCCTGGAAAAGCAAGCGGCCCGGCAGGCCAAGGCGCTTCGCCAACTGCAACAACGTGCCGCAGCGGAGGCATTCGGGGCCGAGAGTGACCAACCTCAAAGTTGAGACGGAGAGTCAGGACAGGGTGGCGAGTGCAACGAAAGCGCTGTTGAGCATCGAGTCGACCGCCTCGCGCACGATTTGGCGATGAGGGTCGTAACCGGACATTTCCTCGTCTCGCTCGAGTAGTGGATTGCCGTCGATGGCGAAGATGGCGCCGGCGGCGACACCATGCAGCGAGGCAATGACGAAGAGGGCTGCGGCCTCCATTTCCACCGCGATCACGCCGGCCTGCTGCCACTGCGGGAGCGAACTGCCAAAGACGGGATGCGGATAGAACACGGCTGAGGTGAGAACGATGCCGCGATGAACGGTTGTAGCCGTGTCGCGGGTCGATTCGATGAGGGCGTTGGTCACGTCGAGGTCGGCGACGGCCGGAAACTCCGGCGCCACCACCCCGGACGAGAAGCCATCGTTGCGGACCGCCGCCGTTGCGATGACGATGTGCCCATCGACTACGTCGGGCTGCATACCTCCGGCGCTGCCGGCACGGATGATCGTGTCGACTCCCGAGCGACATAGCTCTTCGAAGCAGACCGCGGCTCCGGCACCGCCGACTCCATGAGAGACGACTCCGATCTCAACCCCGTTGTATGTGCCGGCGTAGCTGAAGTACTCCCGATAGCTGCCAAGCTCGCGAGTGTTTTCGAGCTTCTCGGCGGCGAGCGAGGCACGTTTGGGGTCGCCGACGACGATCACCTTCTTTGGTAGATCACCCACCCGGACTTGCAGCACCGGGAGCACGGAATCGGCATCGAGCCTGATGGGACTGAATTTGCCGAAATTGGATTTGTTGGCGTCGATCACTTAGATGGTCCTTTCACTGCCGCCGTCGATGGGGATCTGGGCACCGGTCGTCGCCGCAAAGCGATCCGAGCACAAGTCGGCGACCGTCTTCGCTACCAGGTCGGAGGTCACCTCGACCTGCAGCAGGTTGCGTTTGCGGTATTCCTCAGGCGTAAGTCCATAGCGGGCGGCTCGCTCGGCGACGAGTTCCTCGGTCCACAACCCGGTATCGAAGACCGCATCCGGATGAACCACATTGACGCGAATGCCGGCCTCGGCCCACTCGAGCGCCGCCACCCGCGCGAGCTGGGTCACGGCCGCCTTCGACGCGGAGTAGGCGCCAGCACCACGGCCGGGAGCCGGAACGTTCTTCGAAGCAATCACCACCACCCGTCCGCCTGCTGGAGACAGCCGGAGAATCGGGTCCAGACTTCTGAAACAGGCTCGCCACTGCGTTCACGTTCACCGCCATCACCGAGTCCCAGGTCGCAGGATCGAGTTCAGCGACCGTTTGTGAGGCACCGAAAATTCCCGGCCGCGGCGACCACCAGGTCGATGCCGCCAAATGCTTCGACGGCGGCTGCGATTGCGTCCCGCTGTGCGTTTGGGTCAGTTACGTCGACTTCGAGGCCGCGCCAACCTGGCGCGGCGAAGGCCGTGGCGACCTCGGGAGAACGGTCAAGTCCGGCGACGGCCGCTCCGCGAGCCAGGAGCTCGGCGGTGCAGGCGCGTCCGATCCCGGAAGCCGCACCGGTGACGAGCGCGACCATCCCGCTGAACTCGGGCGGCTTGCCTGCCTGGCGCACCTTGGCCTGCTCGAGATCCCAGTACTCGGCGTCGAAGAGGTCGCTTGCTTCCAGCGCCTGGTAGCCGCCGAGAAAATCTTCGGATCGCTCCAGCACCGCGATCGTACGTTGGTAGATGTCGCCGGCGATTTGCGCGTCCCGGGCGCTGCGTCCGAAGGTGAGCATGCCCAGCTCGGTGTCGAGCACTACCGCGTGGTGCGGGGTCCAGCATCTGCAGCGGAACCCGTCCGCGCGACTCGTTCTCGGCGAAGTACTTCTGGTAGGCGGCTGCGTACTCGTCGACGTCACGCCCCACCATCGCCAGGCGTTTGGTCCGAATCACATGATCGGGGGTCAACGGGCCGCGCCCGGCGAGCGAAACGAGATCGGGGCGCTTGACGAAGCGGGCAATCGCGGAGTCGGTCATGCCTCATCATCACCAGCGGAACTCCAGCCACTCGCGACACATCATGTCGGACCCCGGCGAGGATGACGGGGTCGACCGGACCGAGAGGCTCGTCCTGCGCCACCGATGAGGGGGCGTTCACTGCCAGCCAATCCTCGGCTTTCGTGATGAGGTCGACGTGGCGGTCGTAAGCCTCCTTGGTCGTTGACCCAAAGGTGAACAGTCCATGATTGAGCAGCACCATTCCCATGGTTTGGTCGGTCACCTGGCTGGGCCAGAGATCGCGCACCGCTCGGGCTAGATCGAAGCCCGGCATCACGTATGGCACGATGACCACTTCGTCGCCGAAAGACCTTGCGGACTGTCGCAGCACCGTCGGCGACATTGGTGAGGGTGACGATCACATCGGCGTGGCTGTGCTGCACGGCCGGATAGGGGAGGAAGGCGTGCAGCAGGCTTTCGACCGACGGTTGCGGTGAGCCGGGATCGAGCCGCGCAGCCGAGAGCTCTCGCATCATCTCCGGATCGGAAAGCTTCTCGAGGGCCAAGAGGTCGAGAAGTCGCTCTTGTCGCAGCGGGGGAAACCCGGCCGGTTCGATCGATGCGAGATCCCATCCGCTGCCCTTCACCCACAGTGCAGGGATGTCTGCGCCGGTGATGTCCACGAAAGGCGCCTTGACCGAAGTGTTGCCGCCCCCATGAAGCACGAGCGCGGGATCGCTCCCGATCAGACGAGATCCGTATACACACTCGTCGAGAACTGTGTCGAATCTGCGCGAGTCGTCCCACCTGTTTTCCATTAAGTGTCTTCCATCAGTAGGGGGTGTCCCCGCCGTCGACGTTGATGGCCTGGCCGCGAATTATCAAGGCGTCGTCCGACAACAGGAAGGCGATCACTTTCGCCACCTCGACGGGAGCAATCTTTCGACCCAATTGGGCAGCACCCATTCCGGCGAGCAGCTCGTCGGCGGGGACGTCGAGACGAGGCGAAAGCCATTCGGCGACCCCGGCCAGCATCGGCGTGTCGACCCCACCCGGACAGACCGCGTTGACATTGATCCCGTTCTCCGCCCATTCCATCGCAAGCGACCTCGTGAGGCTGATCACCGCCGCCTTGGCCGCGTTATAGGCGGCCATGTTCTTGTAGCCGACCTTGCCGCAATTCGAGGCGACATTGACGATGGCGCCGCCCTGAAGCTGTAGATGCCTGCCCACCTCGCGGGAGCAAAGGAACGTTCCGATCACATTTACGTCGAGTTGTTTCGACCAGTCTTCGACCGCAGCATCCCAGGCGGTGTCGAGAACGACGGATCCTGCGTTGTTGACCAAGCCCTCCAGCCCTCCTAACCCCTCGATGGCTCGGCCCACGCCCTCGGCAACACTCGTTGCGTCGGTGACATCGACACCGATTGCCACCGTCTGGTCGCCTCCGGGATCGATGCGTTGCGCAACTTCCCTGGTCTTCGCTTCATCCAGATCGAACAGCGCCACCCGAGCCCCGCGTTCAAGCAGGACAGACACGATCCCACCGCCGATGCCGCCGGCCGCCCCGGTGACGACGTAGCGCCGGCCATCCAGAGTCATCATGCTGGCAACGTCACCATTCGGCTTGCGTCACCATGTGGTGTTGGCAAGGACGCCGCCATCGACGACCAGGTTGGTTCCGGTGATCCAGCGCGACAGATCGGAGATGAGAAAGACGCAGGCATCGCCGATGTCTTCGGGGGTCCCCAGCCTTTGGAGAGGGGCGGCCTTTCGCCAGCGGGCCACGCCTTCTGGCCAGTCTCGATCAAGACCTGGCCGGTCGATCAGGCCCGGCGAGACCGGAGTTGACTCTGATCCCACGCTCGCCCCATTCGAGCGCGGCGGCTCTTGCGTGCATCACCAGGCCCGCCTTGGCGGCCGCGTAGTGGCCGTGGTTGCGGGCCGGCTGGATGCCCTCGATCGACGCCACATGAACGATCGATCCACCTCGAGTCATGGACGGTGGCGACGGCTTTGGTGAGCCGGTGCACGGAGGTGAGGTTGGTTTCGATCATCTCGCGGAACTCTTCGTCGATCATCTCGATCAATGGAGCGATCGGCTGAATACCAGCGTTGTTGATCAAACCGTCAATGCGCCCGAAGTGTTCTAGGGCAGCGGCCGTCACCAGATCCGGGCCGCTCTCGGAATTTAGATCGGCCCTGATCGTGATGTGCTCTGCCATCGATCTGAGGCGCGTCGCTGGTGCGGACATGCAACAGCAATTCCGCGCCGGCGGCGGCTAGGCGGCGGGCGATGCCGCTTCCGATACCCCCGCCGCTACCGGTGACGATCACGGCTTTGCCGGAAAGGTCGAGCAATTCAGAAGGAGCGGGTAGCCCTGTCATCGATTCGCAGAACCTATCGAGGGTCGCAGAAGGGCGCCACTTATGATGACTCGATGTCTGCTGCTGGCCAATCGAATTCTGGCAAGGCATCTCTGGTTGACCACATCTCGGCAGATCTGCTCAACCGTCTGCAAAGAGGCGAGCTGCGAGCCGGTGAGCGACTGCCGACCGAACACCAATTGACGGACGAGTACGGCGTCTCCCGGGCAACGGTACGGAGTGCTCTGCGTCGTCTGGAAAGCCTGGGTCTGACCGTCACCCGGCATGGCCTCGGGACATTCGCCAACGCTGGCACCACCGAGGTCCGCGCCGATCTCCGCCAGCTCAATTCGCTGTCGGACACCATTGCCGCGTTCGGGTTGACGCCTGAGATGAGTTATCGGAGCCGGGTCACCCGGTCTGCCACGGCTGCGGAACGGCGCCGGCTCGACTTGCCTGCCCGAGCCAAGGTTCTGGCCACGGAGCGAGAGCTGATCGCAGATGGAAACGTGGTGGCCTTTTCCTACGACGCCATCCCTCGCCGCGTTTTCCCCCCGGAATTTGACGTCCATTCCGTCGACGGGTCCCTCTTTGCGGTTCTGGAGAGACATGACGCCCGAGTTGCTACCGCTCTCACCGAGGTTCACGCGGCCTCCGGCAACGAAGTGGGTTGGGGACCACGACCTGCCGGATCGAACTACGTGCTCTTGAGCCAAGTCCATTACCTAGAGAACGCCCGCCCGGTTATGTACTCGAATACCTTTTTCGTCGAGGGCCGGTTCACTTTTTCATTGATCCGTACGCGCTGAGTCACGGGTGAGGCGGACGATGTCGCCGGCGGCGGTGGGATAGGCCACCTCCAGCTCAGCGCGCTGCCCGAGCTCGAAGTCCTCCTGCCGAAAGCCGGGAGCCATCGTCGTGCCGAGCAGAGAGACCGAACCAGTCGTGGCCGAACCTTGCCAAACGCCGCCCGGCACGGCCAACTGTGGGCTTTGCCCGCTGCCGAAATCAGGCCCGAGGAGCGGTCGTTCGATGCGGCCATCTGGGTGAAGGAGCAGCATTTGCAGTGGATCACCCGCATAGAAGTGATAGATCTCGGTTGTCTGCAGTCGGTGGAGCGCCGAGAACTCCTCGGGAGTCACGAGGAAGTAGATCGCCGTTGCAAAATCATCGCGATAGGTCTGGCGGAAGAATCCGCCCTCATCGGGCAGGGGTTCTAACTCGAGCAGGGCAATGAGGTCCTGGGCAGTCACAAGCCAGCCAGGTTTTTCGCCCGCGCCGTCGCCTCCGCTCGAACCCGAGCTACGTCGATGGTGGTCACGTTGCCTCGCTCGACGACCTGCCGCCCTTCTACCCAAACGTCTTTGACCAGCGCGGGGCTGCCTAGATAGACCAGATGGGTCAGCAGATCGTTTTCTTCGACGACCGGATAGAGAGACGAGACGTCGAGATGGATGAGATCGGCCCGGCATCCGGCTTCGAGGCGGCCGAGATCGGAACGACCCAACGCCCGCGCTCCTTCCACTGTGGCCATGGCCAGCACGTCGGCCGGACCCATTACTCCCGCGTCGTCGGCTGCCAGGCGGGCCAGCCGCAGCGCCATCCGCATCTCCTCGAAGAGATCGAGCCGGTCATGGGAGGCCGGGCCATCGGTTCCGAGACCCACCGCAACTCCCGCCGATCGCAGGGCTCGAATTGGCGCGAAGCCGGAGGCATGTTTCGAGTTGGAGCATGGGCAGTGCGCCACAGCTGTCCGACGTGCGGCGAAAAGTTCGATGTCGTCGGGGGTCAACCACACGCCATGGGCGGCGACGACGTGGCCGTCGAGCATGCCAAGTTGATCGAGATAACCGGGCACCGACAGGCCGGTCCGTTCGCGCACCGCATCACCCTCATGACGACCTTCGGCCACGTGGATCTGGATATGCATTTCCGATTTTCGAGCGAGCTCGACCACTCGCACCAGGGGCTCTTCTCCCAAGGCGTAGGCGGAATGCGGTCCGAAGCCGATGCTGATCAGTTCGTGGTCTCGCCACCGGTCTGCCTGTTCGACCATGGCATCGAGCTGCTCGGCCCAACCGCCGAACGAGGCGAGGTCGTCGGCCATGAGCACCGGTGGGGTGACCACGGCCCGGAGACCGAGTTCCTCGGCGGCGGTCGCCACCGCCTCCGAGTGGAAGTACATCTCATGGCTCGTAGTGATGCCGTTCGCCAGGAGCTCGGCGCCACCGGTCAGCATGGCCAGCTTCACATCGCCGGCCGTAAGGCGCCCTTCCCGCGGCCACATGACCTCGGTGAGCCAGGTCGAGACCGGCAGGCCTTCGCCCGCCCCGCGTAGCAGCACCATCGGGGTGTGAGCGTGGGTGTTTACGAGGCCCGGCATCAAGAGCCCGTCCAAAGTTTGTGTCTCACCTGGAGCCGATGGCGCACTCGCGGCCGGACCAGACCAGACGATCCGGCCGTCGTCGATGTCGACGATGCCCGGGCTATGGAGACGCGGTTGGCTGGCGTTGGTCAGGAGGTGCGCAGCTTGCAATCGAGTCCGCAGAGATCCAACCTTCGCCGGAAGGCAGCCATGCTAAGTTCCGAATCGAGAAGTTGTCAGACAACCCCGCGACCCTGATCGGAGCCTCGCCAAATAGTGATTGGAAAGGGCTGCGCAGCATCGACTGGGTTGACGGTGCCGTTGAGCTCATCGACCAGACCGCACTGCCCGAGGAGCTGGTCGTGTTGCGAATCGATCAGGTGCCGGACCTGGTGGATGCGATCCGGCGGTTGGCGGTTCGGGGGGCACCTTCGATCGGCGTCGCCGGGGCCTTTGGAGTCGCCCTAGCTGCTCGGGCTCACCTTCCTCACGACCCGCTCGAGTTCGCGCAAGCGGTGGCAAGCTTGCGCGACGCCCGTCCCACCGCCGTCAACCTGGGCCGCGCAGTCGACCGCGCCGCGGCCCGAGCCGGCGAAGGTTTCGAAGCAGTGCTCGCCGAGGCAACAACGATCCGCGATGAGGAGATTTCGGCCTGCTGGGAGATGGGACGCCGAGGCGCCGACTTGCTCGAGGAGCTCGCCGGGACTCGGCCGCAACGGCTGATGACCATCTGCAACACCGGTGGTTTGGCGGCAGTCCAACGGGGGACGGCGCTTGGGGTCATTGCCACCATGTTTGAAAGGGGTCAGCTGGAGGAAGCCCTTCCGGTGGAAACACGGCCGTTACTGCAAGGGAGTCGCCTCACCACCTGGGAGCTGGCACGGATGGGGGCGCCGTTTCGACTCTTGGTTGATTCGGCGGGACCTTTCATCCTCGCTCGCCAGCCCATTGACGCGGTGCTGATCGGAGCCGACCGTGTTGCCGCCAACGGGGACACGGCCAACAAGGTCGGTTCATACGCCCTCGCCCTCGGCGCGCAGCACGCGTCGGTGCCTTTTATCGTCGTGGCACCGGAGTCAAGCGTCGACCTCGACACGCCGACCGGCGACGACATTGAAATTGAAGACCGAGGGGCCGGCGAAGTGGTTGGTTTTCGCGGTTTATCGGTGGCGCCTCCTGACACTCGAGCACTCAACCCGGCATTCGACGTCACCCCGGTCAGTCTCATCACGGCCCTCGTCACGGAGCGGCGCGTGGTTCGCTTTGATCGGGGCGAAACCCTTACCCCTTTGCCGTCCTCGAGACGGCGAGAATGGAATCGACAATGGCAACGGAGGAGGAATATGAATAGGTTCGGAAAAATCCTGGGCGGCGCGCTCGTAATGGCGATGTCCTTGGCAGCTTGCGGGGACGATGGCGGCACGGCGACGACGGTCGACGATGGCGGCACCGCGACGACCAGCGATGGTGGCGCTCGCGACGACGACCGGCGGTGGTACCGAAACCACGCTGGCCAGCGGCGGTGAAGGTCCCACCTTCATCTACATCACTCCCAACCCGATCGGCATCAACAAGTTCCTCGAACTGGGGCAGATCGGAACCCAGCGAGCCGCCGAGAGACTGGGCGGTTCCTTCAAGACCTTCGAAAGCACCGATCTCAACTCGAGACGAGCAAATATCGAGGCGGCGGTAGAAGAAGCGCCCGGACGTGATCGTTCTCACCACCTTCGAGTTCACGGAGCTCTCGGCTGAGTTCGCGCAGGCGAATCCCGAGCAGCAATTCATCCTGATCGATGCTTGCCCGGAGAGCGAGCTCCAATCGAGAACCTGCACTGCGGGGTCTTCCGCGAACAGGAAGGCGCGTATCTGCTCGGTCTCATGGCCGGGAACTTGTCCGAATCGAAGCAAATCGGCTCGGTGGTTGCGCTCGACATCCCCTTCCTGCATCGCTGGTCGGACAGCTTTGCGCTTGGGGCGCAGACGATCGACGATTCGATCACGGACTCCCAGGTGTTCATCGGCGGCGACAATCCCTTCTCGGATCCGCCTCGCGCCAAGGAGCAAGCATCTGGCGATGGCCGCCCAAGGCGCGGATCAGATCTTCGCCGTAGGCGCCGGGTCGAACGGCGGGATCTTCGAGGCGGCCCAAGAAGTCGGCTTCATGAGCTACGGAGTAGACATCAATCAGTGCCCGGAAGCGGCCGGCAGCATCGTCGACAACAACCTCAAGCTGGTCGACAACGTGGTTGAGCAGCTAATCGACGGGATCCTGGCGGGCACTGCCGAGCCGCTGACTTCCTTTGGTCTGCTCGAGGGCGGCACCGGCGTGATGGCGATCGGTGAAGACCTCGCCAGTTCCGAATGCCTCATCGCCGACTATCCCGAGATCGTCACTCAGGTCCAGGAGGCCGCGGACCAAATCATGGACGGAAGTCTCGTGGTCCCTGATCCGCTGTTCCCGTAAGGCCGCTTGAGCCAGCTATGCGATGACTACTGGCGCACCTGAACTGGAACTCCGGGGAATCACCAAACGATTCCCCGGAGTTCTCGCCAACGACCGCATCGACCTCACGGTCGCGGCCGGTGATATTCACGCCATCGTCGGTGAGAACGGGGCCGGCAAGACCACTCTGATGTCGATCCTCTACGGCCTCGTTCAGCCGGATCAGGGGGAGATTCGGGTGGGGGGCCAGCCGGTTCACTTCTCCTCAGCACTCGATGCGATTGCGGCCGGGCTCGGCATGGTCCATCAGGCCTTCAAGCTCTTTCCAACGCTGACCGTCGCCGAGAACGTCGTCTACCGAAATGAGCCCAAGAAGGGTTGGTTCATTGATCGTGAGGCCGCGAGTGCCGAGGTTCGCAACCTCGCCGACAGCTTTGGCCTGGGGATCGACCCCAACGCTCGGGTAGAGGACCTGCCAGTCGGGGTTTTGCAACGAGTCGAGATCGTCAAAGCTTTGTATCGCGACGCCCGAGTACTGATCCTCGACGAACCCACGGCAGTGTTGGCGCCCCAGGAGCGTGATGGGCTCTTTGCGATCATGCGGCGTTTGAAGGAAGCGGGCCGCACCATCCTCTTCGTGACCCACAAACTCAACGAGGTGATGGCAATTTCGGACCGCGTGACGGTGCTGAGATCAGGACGGGTCGTGGCCGATCTCGCAACTGCGGACACCTCGTCAAGAGCGATCTCAAAGCTCATGACCGGACGGGACATCGAGGCGGTGACGCGACCACCGCTGGGCGACGGAGGCGAACCTCTGCTTTCGGTCAGCAACCTCGGCGTGGTGGACGAAACCGGTTTGGTCCGGCTCGAGGGCGTCGGCTTCGAACTGCAAGCCGGCGAGATTCTCGGCATTGCCGCCGTAGCCGGAAATGGGCAGAACGAGCTCATCGACGCCCTCACCGGACTCAGGCCCCCGAGCGGCGGGAACATCACCCTCAACGGCGTCGATATCACCCACGCCGAGCCCGCCCAACGACGTGCCGCGGGACTCGCCTACGTGCCCGAAGACCGTCACCGGGTGGGAACGGCCGCCGGAGGCGAGGTCTGGTCGAACCTGCTGATGGGTTATCAGCGGACCGAGAAGTTCCGCCGGGGACGGTGGCTGCGCCGTGCCGTGGTGAAGGAGCACGCCCGCGAGTTGATCGAGCGATACGACGTCAGGGTCGGCAGCCAGGACACCCTGGTGGGAACGCTGTCCGGCGGCAATTTGCAGAAGGTAGTGGTCGCCCGGGAGATGACCCACCCCGCCGAGCTTCTCATCGCCGATCAGCCGACGAGGGGCGTCGATATCGGCGCGATCGAATTCCTGCATCGGCGGCTGCTCGAGTATCGCGAGCACGGCCGGGGGATCCTGTTGATCTCCGCCGAGCTCTCCGAATTGCTGGTCTCTTTCGAATCGGATTCTGGTGATGTATGAGGGCCGCATCGTGGCCGAGTTCGATGCCGCCGCAACCGACGAGGAAGAGCTCGGGGTCTACATGACCGGTGGTCACCTGGCTGGAGCTACCAGTGGCTGAGACGCTAAAAGCGAACAAATTCGACTGAGCACCACCGGGTGCTGCGAAACCCGGTCGCCTTCTCGATCGTGCTCTCTCTCCTGATCGGCGCCGCGATCATCGCGGCCACCGGTACCAACCCTCTGCTCGCCTACTCGGAGATGGTGCGGGGGGCGCTGACCGGCTCGGGTTTGCGCAACACCGTCAGTCGGATGATTCCCATCGTCGGGATGGCACTGGCGATTTCGATTCCCTTTCGGGCCGGAGTGATCAACCTCGGTGGCGAGGGTCAGATGGTGATTGGAGGTCTGGCGGGAACCCTGGCGGCGATCTATCTCCCGTTTCCACCGGTGCTCGTGATTCCGCTGGCGTTGGTGGCCGGAATGATCGCGGGAGCGTTGTGGGCGCTGCTTGCCGGCGATCGGGCAGACCGCACTCAAGCTTCCGATCCTTATCTCGAGTCTTCTCCTCAACTACCCGGCGCGCGCTCTCACTGGCTACATGGTTCGCTTTCCGTTTGCCGACCCGACCGTGACTTCTTCATCGACGGTGCCGGTCCCCGAAAGCAACCGCATCCCCAAGCTGGCGCTCTTCGACGGCGTTTCGGCCAGCCTGGTCCTCCTCATCCTTCTCCTGGTTGGGGTGGCCTTGTTCAACCTGCGCACTGTGCCCGGCTACGAAACACGGATGACCGGACTTAACTCGCGGTTCTCGCGATATGGCGGTGTGCCGTCGACCGTCAAGTGTTATGGGTGATGATCGCCTCTGGTGCCATCGCCGGAATGATCGGGACCCACCTCGTCGTCGGCGAGACCTATCGATTCCTCGATGGGGATCTAGTTGTCTCGGGCTTTGCCTGGACAGGCCTGCTCGTGGCTCTGCTCGCCCGTCACCGACCAGGTCCCATTCTCGCCGCCGGTGCCTTTTTCGCCGCTTTGCAGATCGGGGGATTGGCGATGCAACGAAACGTCAACGTGCCGTGGCAGATCGCCCAGGTGCTCCAGGCGGTAGTGATCATCATGATCGCCGGGCGATTCGTTTTGAAGGCCCGCCGCGAAAGCGCGGTCGGTCATCGAAGGCGAGACGACTGTGACCGGGGAAGTCTGATGTTCGAACAACTCTTCGACTCCGCCTTGGTCGAGTCGGTGGTGCGAGCCTTGATTCCGATTCTGCTCGCCGCTCTTGGGGGACTGATCTGCGACCGCGGCCGGCGTGTTCCAAATCTCACTTGAGGGAATGATGTTGACCGGCGCTTTCGCGGCCGTGGCCGGGTCATATCTGGCTACCTCGGCCACCGTCGGCACTCTGATAGCCATGACCGCCGGGGCAGCGCTGTCATTGGTTCTCGCGTACGGGGCGGTGTCTCGCCAGGGCGACCCGATCGTCATCGGGGTGGCCGTCAACCTCCTGGCACTCGGTCTTACCAGCTTCCTTGTTGCCCCAATTGTTCGGCGTGCGAGGCGTCTTTCCAAGATCCCGCGAGTCGACGGCTTGGATCGATTTCCAATTCCGCTCTTGTCAGAAATCCCGATCGTCGGCCCGGCGATCTTCCGCAGCACCATTCCTGGCTATCTGGCCATGCTCGCGGTGCCGGCCCTCTGGGTATTCCTGTTCCGCACGCCAATCGGTCTCCGGTTGCGCGGAGTGGGGGAGAGGCCGATGTCGGCAGAGACTCTCGGCGTCAGCCCGACGCAATACAAGTACGCCGCGGTGGTCGCCTCTGGAATGCTTGCGGCTTAGCCGGTGCGCAGTTGGCTCTCGGCAACGTCGTCCAATTCTCAGAGAACATGTCCTCGGGCCGCGGCTGGATCGCCGTTGTGGCGGTCATGCTGGGCCGGGCTCATCCCGTGGGAGTACTTGGCGCCAGCGCCCTGTTCGGAGCGGCCGAAGGCCTTGGTTTTCGCTTGCAAGGCAATGGCCTGCCGGTGCAAATCACCGACGCGTTGCCCTACGTCGCAACCCTGGTTGCGCTCGCGTTCGCCCGCAAGCAATTCAAACGGATCCTGGACCTGACCGCCGCCTAAGAAGAGGTCAGATATCAGATGTCAGAGGTCACACAGCACGTTCCCTCTGACCTCTGGCCTCTGGCCTCTGACCTCTAGGTCCCCTTGTAGTTGGCGACCTGCCGCAAGGTGTGGACGATCTCGACCAGGTCGCGCGAGTCGGCCATGATCTGGTCGATGTCCTTGTAGGCGGAGGGGATCTCGTCGATCAACTTCGCGGCGACGTCGTCGCGCCAGGTCTTGCCCTCCATCGCTTTGGTCGAGATCCGCCGTCGTGAACTGTCTGCGTGCTTGGGCGCGCGACATCGCCCGCCCGGCGCCGTGCGGCGAAGAGTGATAGGCGGCCGGATTGCCCAGACCGCGCACGATGTAGGAAGCGGCGCCCATCGAGCCCGGGATCAAGCCCAGCTCGCCCTCGCGAGCGCTGATCGCCCCTTTGCGAGTGAGCAAGCACATCTTTGCCGCCGTGATGCTCGACTACCGCGTAGTTGTGATGACAGTTGATCTGCGTGAGATCAGAGAACGGGGTTCTGAAGAGCGAAGAGTCGAACGAGCTGATCGTAGGCGTAGACCAGCATTTGTTGCCGATTCGCCGCGGCATATCGCTGTGCCCAGCCGAGGGCTTGCATGTATTCGTCGTAGAGATCTGTGCCCTCGACGAAGTACGCGAGGTCCCGATGAGGCAACTGAATTCGGTGGCGTTTCGTTTCCCCTTCCGCGGCCTGAATGAAGTCGCGGCGCCAGCTGGTTTCCGATCCCACGCGAACCGGAATGAAGCATGATCCAGACCGCGTCGGTCTCGTCGAGACAAAGCTCGAGGAAGTGGTTGCCTGAACCGAGCGTGCCGAACTGGCGAATCGTCGTTGTCCGTCGCTTGGGGTCGAGGTCGTAGGGATTCTCCGTCAGCCATCGTTCTCCCGGGTTGGTCTCCTTTTCGTGACCCTGGCCGACGCCGGCGGGAATGCGCCGCACCCACTGCGCCAGCACTTGCTTCAGAGCAGACGCTGTGAGAAGCGAGCTGTCCATGGGCACCGACAGTGCAGCCATGCCACAACCGATGTCTACACCCACGGCCGCGGGAATCACGGCACCCTCGGTGGCGATCACCGACCCGACCGTTGCCCCCAGGCCGAAATGAGCATCGGGCATCAGCACCACCGGCCCACGGACGAAACGGCAATTTCGCCGACAGGGCGGCCTGATCGAGCGTGTGATCGTCGATGATCGACGCCCAGGAGAGAACGTTCGGACGTGGTTCGGTGGGCATGTTCTCATTCTTGCGTAGATCTGCGCTCCCCAATTGTGGATTGGCCGCCTTGTCTCAGGAATGGTGGGGCGTATCGTGCCCTGGCAGTGTAGCCCCCGTTGACGATCCAGTCCTGGTCGACGATTGGCATGTCGTTGCCCGGAGCGATCAAGTCACCGAAGGACGCGCCGCTCGGTGTTCGCCTCTTGGGTCTCGACCTGGTGTTATGGCGAAACGAGGGCGAGGTAGTCGCTTGGCAGGATCTTTGTGCCCACCGGGGGACCCGGTTGTCGCTCGGTTCGATCGAGGACGGTCTCCTCACGTGCCCGTATCACGGCTGGACCTACGACCACACCGGCCGATGTGTCCTCATTCCGGCCCATCCTGATATCAAACCGCCGGCGCGGGCTCAGACCACAGTCTTCAAGTCGGCGGAACGTTTCGGTTGGGTGTGGGTGACCCTCGGTTCGCCTGCAGGTGACGTCCCGGCGTTTCCCGAATGGGACGACTCCTCGTTCCGCAAGATTCATTGTGGGCCTTACGAGTTCAAGGCAGCGGGTCCACGAGTGATCGAAAACTTTCTCGATGTCGCGCACTTTCCGTTTGTCCACGAGGGATATCTCGGCGACCGCGCCCATGCCGAGATCTCCGACTACACGGTGGTCACCGACGAGGACGGCGTCACGGCTGACGGGATCACCGTTTGGCAGCCGAATCCAGATGGGACCGGAATAGGCAAGCCGGTGACTTATACCTACCGGGTGTTTCGGCCGTTGACGGCCTACTTCACGAAGAAGGCTGAGCAGATCTTTTCGATCTACTTCAATGTCACACCGGTTGACGGAGACCATTCGATCGGGTGGATGTGCGAAGCCCTCAATTACGCCGAGGAGCTGTCGGATCTTGAGCTCCGCCAGTTCCAGGACGAGGTCACCGCCCAGGACGTACCGATCGTCGAATCACAACGACCGGAGCTGCTTCCGCTTGACTTGCAAGCCGAGCTCCATCTCCGCTCCGACAAGACCTCGATCGCGTACCGGCGCTGGCTCAACGAGCTCGGCTTGAGCTTCGGTACCTCCTGAAAGATGCGCCTCTTTAGCGAAACGATCGGGTCGGGGTTGCGGGTGTTGTTAATCCCCGGGCTGGGATACGCCTCGTGGTGCTGGCGGGAGCAGGAGCCGCTCGGTGAGCACTGGCAGATCACCAGAATCGATCCCCGCGGCGCGGGCCGCTCACCGAAACCGGAAGGCCCCTACTCGATCGACGAGATGGCGAACGACATCGTCGAGACCGTCAACGAAAACGAACCCTTCCACGTGGTAGGCCACTCTTTGGGCGGTTACCTCGCCATGACGCTGGCGATCACACGTCCGGATCTGGTTCGCTCTCTGATCCTGGTGGCGACGTCGGCCGGGGGAGCGAACCATCACCCGGTTCCCGAGCCCACGCGCGAAGCCTGGATGCGCGAGGTGGGCAAGCCGCCGGCCGAGTATGCCCGGGCCACGATGCATCTCTCCTTTTCACCGGGCTGGGCCGAAGCGAACCCAGAGCACTATGAGAAGTGGTTAGAAGAGCGCCTCGAATACCCGACGCCCGCCGAGACCTGGACAGCGCAATACGGCGCGGGCGCGGCCCATCTCGAAGAGGGAATGGAAGTAGAGAAGATCGCCGTTCCGACAACGATCATCCATGGCCGCGCGGATCGGATCCTCCCTTGCGAGAACAGCGTCGAACTCGCTGAACGAATCCCCAACAGCCGCCTCTTCCTTGTCGAAGGATTGGGACACCTGATTCCGATGGAGCGGCCCGAGCTTTTCAACGGGCTCGCCGCCGGCTTCTGGGCGGGAGTGGAGACAGCGACTGCCGGCTAGGCCTCGGGTTCGCCGATGTTGACCATCCAGCTCACGCCGAAGCGGTCGACGAGCTGGCCGAACTCGTCACCCCACATTTGCTTTTCGAGAGGCATGAAGACGTTGGCGCCGTCGGAGAGCTTCTTCCAGTAGTCCCGCAGTTGTTCGGCGTCGTCACCACTCAGGCTCACTGCATAGTTTGATCCTGGCGTGCGATCCATTCCCGGCGGGGTATCCGACGCCATCAACGTATACCCCTGATCGGTTTCGAGCTGGGCGTGCATGATTCCATCAGCTCCCGGGGCGTCCTTGTCCCCATACTCCCCGAAGGTGTTCATGGTGAGCTCGCCCCCGAAGACACCCTTGTAGAACTCCATCGCCTCGCGGGCGTTGTTCGAAAAACTGATGTACGGGTTGAGGCGAGATGCCATCGCGCGTTCCTTTCGTTAGCGGGAACCGTGAAACTGCACCATACAATCGACCGATGAGTTACGGCTTTGCCACGCGTGCGATTCATGCCGGCCAGCGTCCCGACCCGGAGACCGGAGCCCGGGCGATGCCGATCTACGCCACGACGTCCTTTGTCTTCGAGGACGCCCAGGCGGCAGCCGATCTCTTCGCCCTGCAGAACTTCGGCAACATCTACACCCGGATCGGCAACCCGACCAATGCCGCTTTCGAAGAGCGCATGGCTTCGCTCGAAGGCGGGCTCGGCGCTCTCGCTACGGCCTCGGGCCAGGCTGCGCAACTCATCTCCATCCTGACCATCTGTCAGAAGGGTGACGAGATCGTCGCAGCTCGCAACCTGTACGGCGGCACCTACACCCAATTCGACGTGACGTTGCGCCGCATGGGGATCGACGTGGTCTTTGTCGATCCCGACCCAAGCTCATGGCCGCCGCGATCACTCCGCAGACCAAGCTCTTGTACGGAGAAACCATCGGCAACCCCCGAGCCGAGGTATTCGACCTCGAGGCAATCGCAAAAGTTGCCCATGACCATGACCTCCCGTTCGTAGTCGACAACACCTTTGCCACCCCTTATCTGTGCCGGCCCATCGAATGGGGTGCCGACATCGTTGTGCATTCGGCCACGAAGTTCATCGGCGGCCATGGCGCCGTGATCGCTGGTGTCATCGTCGAATCTGGTCGATTTCCCTGGGACAACGGCCGCTTCCCGCTGATCACCGAACCCTCGCCCGCGTATCACGGGCTCACGTTCTGGGACAACTTCCGCGAGTACGCGTTCTTGATGAAGGCACGCACCGAACTTCTGCGTGATGTCGGAGCAGCCCTGTCTCCCTTCAACGCGTTCCTGTTGCTGCTCGGCCTCGAAACGCTGCCGCTGCGGATGCAGCGCCATGTCGAGAACGCCCGCAAGGTGGCGGACTTCCTCGCTCAGCATCCGAGCGTGGGCTGGGTGAGTTATCCCGCGGCCGATTCGGCGCTAGCCAAGAAGTACGTTCCTAATGGGCCCGGCGCGGTCTTCACCTTCGGTGTCAAGGGCGGCTTCGAAGCCGGCAAGCAATTGATCGAAAAAGTCGAGCTCGCTTCTCACCTCGCCAATGTCGGCGATGCCAAGACGCTCATCATCCACCCGGCCTCAACGACACATCAGCAAATTCCGGTCGAGGAAAGAGCTGCCGCCGGAGTGGGGGACGACATGATCCGCATCTCGGTGGGGATCGAAGACGTCGAAGACATCATCGCCGATCTCGATCAAGGATTGGCGCGATGACTGCGACTAGTAAAGATGCCACTCGGATTGATGCAACCATGGGAGAGCGGCTCAACATCCTGCGCAGCGCCAAGACGGTGGCTTTGGTGGGAGTCTCGCCAAATCCGTTGCGATCTTCGAATTTCGTCGCCACTTACCTCACCCGTACGCCTTTTACCATCTGGCCGGTCAATCCTCATGCCGACGAGGTTCTGGGGCTAAAGAGTTACCCGACCTTGGCCGACCTGCCAGGCGTGCCCGACATCGTCGACGTCTTCCGCAAGGAATCCGAGCTTCCCCAGGTGGTGAAGGAAGCGATTGATGTGGGTGCGAAAGTGGTGTGGTTCCAGCTGGGTTTGCGCAACGAGGAGGCTGCCTCGACGGCGCGCGAAGCCGGCCTCCAAGTCGTCCAGGATCGTTGCCTCAAGATCGAACATGCCCGCTTCGCCGGGGGTCTGCACCTGGCCGGTTTCGACACCGGCGTGATCTCGTCCAAACGGCGCCGACCCGTTTAACCCCTGCTAACGGGCAGTTTGAGTTGCACCGCTTCGTGGGACTTTGTATATTCAATGAACTTACTAAGTCGACGGTTTAGGAAACATGACGCAGAGCGACAACCCGGGACTACACTCCTCGACCACCAAGCC
The DNA here is from genome assembly GCA_963840175.1 of uncultured Acidimicrobiia bacterium. Taxonomy (GTDB): domain Bacteria; phylum Actinomycetota; class Acidimicrobiia; order Spongiisociales; family ZC4RG35; genus JACCTH01. Next base: position 130,789 of record CAWIXU010000005.1, on the reverse strand, counting down.
GTCACCCCAAAGCCACCAAGCAGGACTCACGCAAGAGCAATTTGCGCACGACCTTGGAGTTGGTTTCGGATCAGAGGGAAACGAGCCGGGCTGAGATCTCCCGCCAGACCGGCCTGACCCGGGCAACAGTTTCAAGCCTGGTTGGCGAACTGATCGACGAAGGACTGCTGCGCGAACTCGGCCAGGGAGCATCGGCGGGTGGAAAGCCCCCCACCCTGCTCGCCATCAACGAGCGGGGCCGAGACATCATCGCCCTCGACCTGGGCGATCGGCCCTTCCGAGCCTCGCTGGTCGACCTCGGTGGGCGCATCCACGAACGAGCAGAGGCTCCTCGAGCCAGCCGAATCCCCACGGGCGAGGTGGCGCGACGACAAGCGATCGACCTGGTCGGAGCACTGATCTCCAAGTCAAAGTCTCCGATCCTCGGCATCGGTGTCGGAACCCCCGGAGTTGTTGACATCGACGGAACTGTGGTCGAAGCGGCCAACCTGGATTGGCATCGGGTGAACCTGTCTGCGGACCTCGAGCGAGAGTTCGGCGTGCCAGTCTCGATCGCCAACGACGCGCAGATCGCCGCCCTCGCCGAGCTCCGCCGACGCCCCGAACTGGTTCGAAATCTCATCCTGGTCAAAGTCGGCTGGGGCGTCGGGGCTGGGGTCATCATGAACGGCCTTCTTCACCGCGGCGACCACTCGGCTGCCGGTGAAATCGGGCATCTGCGAGTCGTCGAGAGTGGCGAGCTCTGCACCTGTGGCAACCGTGGCTGTTTGGAAACAGTGGCGAGTGTTCCTGCGATCTTGCGACGGGTCGGGGCGGATCCTGATCGTCATGAGTGGGATGCTCTCGCCCTTGCCGGTCTTGCCGGCGATGAACCGATTCGACGGTCTCTCGCCGAAGCCGGCCGCCATCTAGGGAGCGTGCTCGCGACGATGGTGGCGACTCTCGACACCCGCACCATCGTCGTCGCTTCCGAATTGCGGAATGCAGGTGATGTGCTCGCTGATGAAGTGCGCTGGGAGATTCAAAAGCGCGTGCTGCCGGCGATTGCGGAGCTGGTCGAGGTACAAGTGACGCCCTTGGGAGCCGACCTCGTCATGGCCGGCGCCGCTTCTGCCGTTCTCGCCGACCGACTTGGAGTCGTATTGCGATGAGCGTGATCGTTGGTATCGACGTTGGTGGGTCCTCGCAAACCGCGGTGGCATTCGACGTATTCGGTGAAGTGAAAGCTCAGGTGCATCGGGAAGGGACATCTCGAGGGGGCGACGATGTCCTGGCAAACCTGCTTTCTCTCCTTGAGCAACTCGGCCCGGTTGAGATCATCGCGGTCGGCATCGGGATCCCAGGTCAAGTCGACCCCGTATTAGGGGAGGTGCGAACCGCGGTAAACCTTGGTATCGGTGATGAGCCCTATGCGCTGGCGGCTTCGCTGCAGGAAAAGCTCGGTTGCCCGGTGATTGTCGAAAACGATGTCAGGACAGCGGCCCTGGGCTTGTACGAAGAGCTTGCGACCGGAAGCAGTGTGACCCTCGTGAACATCGGTACGGGCATCGCCGCAGGTGTTGCGATCGACGGCGAAGCAATGCGAGGTGCCCACGGAATGGCGGGGGAGATCGGTCACCTCGTGATGGAGGAGAACGGAACCTTGTGTCGTTGTGGCCAGCACGGCTGCCTCGAGGCGATCGCCGCCGGTCCGGCTATTGCCAGGGCCTGGCCCTCCGCAGAGCAGTCCGCGACGGCGCTATTTGCCGCAGCCGCCGAGGGCGATGAAGCCGCCCAGAAAATTGCCGATCGGGTCGCATCACATTTGGCGACGGCCCTTACCTGGTTAGCGGCGACTTATGACACCGAGCATGTGATCATCGGCGGCGGCGTCAGCCGAGCTGGCACTCCTCTGCTTGAGGCGATTCGCGCCCAGGTCGACAAACGCGCGGCCGACTCCGAAATCGCGGCTCGCCGGCTCCGGCCCACCCAAATCACCCTGGTCGAGCCCGATTCACTGGCCGGTCCACGAGGTGCCTGGGTGCTGGCTCGGAGAAGCATTTTTGAAAGGCGGGAGTCTCCCGTAGGAACAAAGAAACCCAACAAAGGAGCAGCGGTATGAGATACCGAATCTGGGTGTGGTTGGCGGTGGCGGCGATGATCGTCGGCGCCTGTGGAGGTGGCGGCGTCGCGACAACGACAGCCGACACCGAAACCCCAACCACTAGTGCGGCCGAAACCCCGGCCACAACGGCTGGTGAGACACCGGCCACCACCGCCGGTGAGCCGGTCGAACCGACTGGTTATGCCGAGCTCGACCAGGCGATGGCCGGCGAGTTCGAAGGCACAACCGTCGAGGTATGGGCGCAGTGGCTGCCGGAGTCGTCCGAAGCAGCGAACTTCACCTACACCTTGGAGCCGTTCACCGAAGCCACTGGCATCACGGTGAACTTCCAGCCGACCCCCGACTATGAGACGGCGCTGCAAGTTGCGGTCGATGGCGGCAACGCCCCCGACCTCGCTCAAATCGCCCAGCCGGGGAAGATGCATCAGTACGCCGAGGCAGGGTCACTCATCCCGCTCGACTTCATGAACGCCGGCGACAAGCTGGCCTCGGAGATGGTCCCCGCCTTCTACGAGCTCGGCCAGTTCGACGGCACGCTGTACGGCGTGTACTACAAGGCCGACGTCAAGTCGATCGTCTGGTACCCGGTGCAGGCTTTTGCCGACGCGGGCTACGAAGTCCCCACCACCTGGGAAGAGCTGATTGCTTTGAACGATCAGATCGTGGCTGATGGCAATGGGAATCCGTGGTGCATTTCGATCGAAAGCCAGGAAGCCGACGGTTGGGTGGCGACTGACTGGATGGAAGACATCCTGTTGCGCACCGCGCCACCGGAGATCTACGACCAGTGGATCGCCCACGAGATTCCGTTCAATCATCCAGAGGTGCTCGAGGCAGCCGACTACATGAGCCAGATCTGGTTCACCCCGGACTACGCCTACGGCGGTAACACCTACATCAATGCCACCTGGATCGGTGAGACCCAGGATCCGATGTTCGCCGAAGGTGGACCGGATTGCTGGATGCAGAAGCAGGCCGCCTGGATCGGCGGCTTCTGGGGCGCCAATCGCGATGCGATCGCAGCGGACCCCGACCTTCCTGCTGATCAGTGGCCGATCAAGCCCGAAACCGACGTTGACTTCTTCTACTTTCCACAGATCGAGGAAGAGTTCGGCACCCCGGTGCTCGGTGCAGCGGACATGTTCGTGATGTTCAACGATCGACCTGAGGTGAGAGCTTTGCTCGAATGGCTCGCCACACCGGATGGGGCCGCTGGTTGGATTGAGCGGGGAGGTTTCCTTTCGACGCTCAACACCGTATCGGCGGACTCCTACGTCTATCCGAACAACCAGCTCAGCACCCTGGTACAAGAAGCCACCACGCTCGGCTTTGACGCCTCAGACCTGATGCCGGCCGAGGTCGGCGCCGGTACCTTCTGGAGCGGAATGGTCGACTGGGTCGCGGCCAATGGCGAAGGCACGGAAGAGGTCTTCCAAAGTATCGAGGACAGCTGGCCTAGCTAGTACACAAGTCAATAAGGTCCCGGGGGTGTCCCCCCGGGACCTTCCCTATTGGAGGCCATGTTGGTTCAAGCAGTCGCAGATGCTCGCCCTGTGCAACCCGCGATGAAGATCGCGCGGGCCCTGGTGACCGCCGGCATCGTCGCAGTTGCGTTGTGGCTCGGGTTGCGGATCCTGCGCGACCCGACCGCATTCGCAGGGCTCGGACCGAATTGGTCGAAGGTGGTGCAAGCCGTATCCGCGATTGCTCTCGGCGTTGGCGGCATCTGGGCGCTATTCATTGCCGCCAATTCGTTAGTCGAGGCACTTCCCGGTCGAGCGACCACGTTCCTGCGTCCCTACGTCTTCGTCCTTCCCGCCGTCGCAGTTGTCGGCCTCTACCTGATCTATCCAACCGTCGGAACCGTCGTCGAAAGCTTTACCGCCGTTCCTGAAGGTGCCGATGCGCTGACCAACTATCGAGAAGCGTTCACCAATGAAGAGGTACTGCTCGCCCTGCGCAACAACCTCATCTGGCTGTTGCTGGCCCCCGCAGTGTCGGTGGTGATCGGACTCGCTTTCGCCGCGCTCGTCGACCGGATCAGGTGGGAGGCGTTGGCGAAGTCCTTCGTCTTCATGCCCCTGGCGGTCTCTTTCGTCGGGGCGTCGGTGATCTGGAAATTCGTCTACGCCTGGAAACCACCCGGACAACCCCAGATCGGAATCCTCAACGCGATCTGGGTTTCGCTCGGCGGCCTCCTGGTAAAGCTCGGTTGGTTTGAGCAGGTGGACCCGATCGCCTGGCTGCAGCACATCCCCTGGAACACGTTTGCCCTCATCGCCATCATGGTCTGGCTGCAGGTCGGGTTCGCAATGGTCGTGCTTTCGGCCGCGATCAAAGGCGTGCCCCATGAATTGACCGAGGCGGCGCGGATCGATGGAGCGTCCGAACTGCAAACGTTCTTTCGGGTCACGGTGCCCTCGATCAGAGGGTCGATCCTCACCGTTTTCACGACGATCGCCATCGCGGTCCTCAAAGTCTTCGACATCATCTTTGTGACGACCGGTGGCAACTTCGATACGTCCGTAGTGGCGGTGCGGATGTATCAGGAGATGTTCCGGTTCAGAAACTTCGGTCAAGCCACCACGATGGCCGTGATCCTGTTGGTGGCGGTCACGCCAATCATGATTGTCAACATCCGCAACCTTCGAAGACAGGGAATTGGCGCATGACGGCCGGTCCTGCCGACAGCCGATTCGCTTCCGGGTCGCGGGGAGGGTGGCTGGTCAAGCTCACCGTTTTCCTCATCGTGGCGGCGTGGACCATCCCTTCGCTGGGGTTGCTGACCAACTCTTTCCGCTCCTCAGTCGAAAGCAGCGAGACCGGTTGGTGGACGTCGATCTTCAGTCCCGCCACCACTCAATGGACCCTGGACAACTACGTCCGTGTGCTTGGCTCCGGCGGGCTCTTCGATGCGCTCATCAACAGCCTGATCGTCACCATCCCTTCGACGGTGATTCCCATCACCCTTGCCGCATTCGCTGCCTACGGGTTCGCCTGGCTCAAGTTCCGCGGCCGGAGCCTGCTGTTCGGCGTGATCGTCGGACTGCTGGTCGTCCCTCTGCAGCTTTCGCTGGTTCCACTGCTCCGGATCTACCAGTCGACCGAACTGACCGGAAGTTTCTTGGGAATCTGGTTGGCCCACACCGGATTCGGCCTTCCGCTGGCTGTTTTCCTTCTCTACAACTACATCTCTCAGCTGCCCAAAGACATTTTCGAGTCGGCCTACATCGATGGCGCGACACCTTTTACCGCCTTCACCAGGCTCGTATTGCCGTTGTCGATCCCCGCGCTGGCGTCATTTGCAATCTTCCAGTTCCTCTGGGTGTGGAATGATTTCCTCGTGGCATTGGTCTTCTTGGGTTCGTCCGCAGACGTGGCCGTTCTCACGATCGAGTTGGCCTCGATCGTCGGCTCCCGCGGCGAGGCTTTTCACTTGCTCACCGCCGCCGCCTTCGTCTCGATGTTGATCCCCCTCATCGTTTTTCTCTCGTTGCAGAGATTCTTCGTTCGGGGGTTGTTGGCGGGATCGGTCAAGGGCTGACCGATGGCTCTGGCGCCCTGCGCCATGGTCGCCTTTCGCGGCACCGCGATCGACGAGCGGATCGCCGTGCTGGTTTCCGATCCCGCGGGTAGCCGGCGTCACCCTCTACCGGTCCTTCAACGTCGAAACGGCAGCTCAGACCCGTCAGCTCATTGACGATCTCGTCGCATCAGCCGGGCGGCCGCTGCTGATCGGGGTCGACCAGGAGACCGGCCAGCTCGTCGGAGCGGGTAAGGAAACGACTCACTTTGCCGGCAACATGGCGCTTGGCGCCGTGGGGGATACCGACCTGGCGAGGAGAGTCGGCCAGGCGATCGGCACTGAGCTCAGGGCGCTGGGCGTCAACGTCGCATACGCCCCGGTGGCGGATGTTGCTTCCCGGCCGGGCAACCCTTCGCTAGGCATCAGAGCATTCGGCGAGAACCCCGAGATGGTGGCGAGCATGACCGCGGCGATGGTCGTCGGGCTGCAGTCCGCTGGGGTCGCCGCAACCCTCAAACACTTTCCCGGGGAAGGGCGAGGCGGCAGTGGATCCGCACTACGAGCTTCCCGGTCCTCGATCTCGATCGGGAACGGCTCGAGGCGGTGGAGTGGAGGCCGTTTCGGGCCGGGGTCGAGGCCGGCGCCCGTCTGATGATGGTCGGGCATTACGGGCTACCAGCGATCACCGGTGATCGAACCACACCATCGAGCGTTACCCCACTCGTTCTGAATGATGTCATCCGCCACGATCTCCATTTCGACGGCCTCGTTATCACGGACGCACTCGACATGGGCGGTTTCAAGGGGTTTGCCAACGACTTGCCATTGGAAGCCGGAGCGGATTTGTTGCTCTATGGCCCGGCACAGGCAGGAGCGCTGCCGACCCGGACCGTTCCCGACACGGCGCGGCTTGCAACCTTGCTTGGTTGGTTGGAGTCGTTCCCCCAGCCCGAACTTACGGTCGTTGGCTCCACCGCGCATCGCGAGCTCGCCGCGGAGCTCGGGCGCCGTGCCCTGACTCTGGTGCGCGATGATGCGGGTCTGCTACCTCTTCGCTTGGGTTCCGGGCAACGAATTCTCGTCGTAATGCCGCAACCTACTGATCTGACCCCGGCTGATACCTCCTCGTTCGTCGAGCCAGGCCTGGCCGCAGCGATCCGCGGGCAGCATGGAGCGACGACTGAGATCGTCACCGATCCCACTCCCACCGACCAAGAGATCGAGGCGATTGTCGCCGCGGCCTCCGATCATCAGCTCGTGGTTGTGGGAACGATCGATGCGGACGCAGAGCAGGCGAACCTCGTTAACGCTTTGCTTGCGACCGGGAAGCCAGTCATCACCGTCGCGCTTCGCACCCCTTATGACCTCGGCCGCTATCCCGCGGCGCCCACCCATCTCTGCACCTATGGCATCCACCCGCCCTCGTTGGAAGCGCTCAGCTCGGGGTTGTTCGGATCTATTCCGATCGAGGGTCGGCTCCCGGTCTCGATCCCCGGTCTCTACCCGATTGGCCATGCGGCAACATGATCTTCCCTGGCCTCATCGACCTCCAGATCAACGGGGCGTACGGCCACGACTTCACATCCGATCCGTTTTCGATCTGGCAGGTGGGTGCGCGCCTTCCCGAACAAGGTGTCACCGGCTTTCTGCCGACGATCATCACCACGGTCCCGGAGAGGATCAAAGAGGCCCTAGCGGCGATTCACGATCGACCGGCGGGATATGTCGGCGCTGAGCCGCTGGGCGTCCACCTCGAGGGCCCCTTTCTGTCGCCGAGTAGGCCCGGGGTTCATGACGTCGACCTCCTGCAATCGCCGTCGCTTGCACTGATCGACGGCTGGTCGTCCGGAGTTTCAATGGTGACGTTGGCACCCGAGCTCCCGGGCGCCGAATCGGTGGTCAAAGCGCTGATCGCGCAGGGAATCGTTGTGTCCGCCGGTCACTCAGCGGCTAGCTACGACGAGGCGTTGGCCGGGTTCGCCTGGGGGATCGAGGCGGTCACTCACCTATTCAATGCGATGGAACCGTTCTCGCATCGGGAACCGGGTCTGGTGGGTGGAGCGTTCGACTCGAAGGTTGTGGCCGGGCTCATCTGTGATGGGGTCCACGTTCATCCGGCGACGGTGCGCGCAGCCTGGAGCCTGCTTGGTCCGAATCGCCTCGCTTTGGTGACCGATGCAATCGCTGGCGACCGGTCTGGACGATGGCAACTATCAGCTCGGTCACAAAGAGGTTCAAGTCTCGGGGGGCGTGGTAACCGATTCGGACGGACGACTCGCCGGCAGCACTCTCACCCTCGATCAAGCCGTTCGTAATTTGATGTCCTTCGTCGGCTGTTCGCCGGCTGAGGCAGTGGCGGCGGCGTCATCGATCCCTGCTGCCCTGTTGAGGCTTACCGAACGGTCAGACCAGGTTCGATTCGACGAAGACATGAGACCAATCGCCACAAGCGTCGCCCACAAAGTGGTCTGGGAACGATGAACCTCTGGGAGGAGATCTCCTCGCAGCCGCGGGTTATCGATGGGCTCGCAACGACGACGGGCAGCTCGCGTCGACCCGGCAATCGGGTGGCTTGCCGGCCAGAAGTTCGGTCACGTGCTGATCGCGGCCCGCGGCACGTCGGATAACGCGGCTCGTTATGCGCAGTATCTCTGGGGTGCTCGCAACCGCTTGCTTGTTTCGCTCGCCGCCCCTTCGCTCTTCGGCCTCTACGACAGCCCTCCCCGTCTCGAGGGCGCGCTCGTGATGGGCATCTCTCAATCGGGGGAGTCACCAGATCTTTTGGCTGTGCTCGCGGAAGCGAAGAAGACAAGGTCGACCAACCCTGAGTCTCACCAACAATGTCGATTCCCCGATGGCGTCGATGGCCGATTGTCACGTCGACCTGGGAGCGGGTCCGGAGCTGGCGGTCGCGGCGACCAAGTCGTACACGGCCCAGCTCATCGCCCTGGCGTCGCTCTCCGCCGGGCTCTCTGGTGACAGCGAGATGCAACAGGAAGTCGACGCAGTCGGAGATTCCGTGGCCGCGGCCCTCCGAATCGAGGAGCCGTGCCAGGCCGCCGCGGCTTCCATGCGAGAAGCGGATCGGTGCGTCGTTCTCGGCCGTGGTTTTCATCATTCATCCGCACACGAGTGGGCATTGAAGATCGCCGAGCTTTCCTATCTTGTCGCGCAACCATTCTCGGCAGCCGATTTCCGGCATGGTCCACTGGCGATGGTCGAACCAGGCTTGCCGGTGCTGGCGGTCGCTTCGACTTCGCCGTCCTACAACGATGTCGCCGACCTACTCACGCAGGTGCGAGAGATCGGGGCCTCGGTGATCGCGCTTTCCGACCGGCCCGATTGTCCGGCAGATCACCTGATCCCGATTCCGGGCGGCATCCCCGACTGGCTGGCGCCGGTACCGGCCATCGTGGCGGCGCAGGTCTTCACCTATCACCTGACCCGGGCAAGAGGTCTGAACCCCGATAATCCACGCCGGTTGACCAAGGTCACCAAGACCATCTGATTCGATCTGGATTACTCGCCGCGCAGTCGCCCGAGTTCTTCCCTGTCGGCTAGCCGGTGCCGGCGCCGCCGTCGGCGCGCCCAACCGAAGATTTCATCAGCGATGACTGCGATGAGCGCGGTGGTCACCAACAGAATCGGAAGTGGAACCTGTGTAATCCGCGCCGAACAACTGGACCGGGACGTCGGTCGTGTTCTGGACGACAAAAACGACAAAAGCAACGGCAGCCACGAGAAAGAGCGCCAGTCCCCACGAGAACCCGGAGTCGGATCTTTTGCGGACTGTCGCCGGAGCTCGATCGGTTTCCTTTTGGAAGCCAGGATCGTCGGTCATGCGGTGACGTTACATTCGGATCGCGTGCTCGACCGCCTTCGTTCCCATCGAATCCTGGCAACGACCGTCGTTATCTATTACTTCGGTTTCCTGGCTCTCGGCACTCGCTACGTCCAACCAGCAGGTTGGGTTCTATGCCGTGTTCATGGCGTTGAGCTTGGCTGGTGTCGTCTGGTGGGATGCCCGGTCTCATCTGTCAACTCTGGCCCTCGGTGGGTTGGCGTTCTGGGGCGCATTGCACATGGCCGGAGGGATGGTGCCGGTCGGCGACGGCCAGGTGCTCTACAACCTGTGGTTGCTGCCGTTCATCCGTTTCGACCATGTGGTTCATGCCATCGGCTTCGGCTTTGCGGGCCTCGCCTTCTCCGACGCGATGGGCCCCAAAGCCTCGCTCGCGCTCATGGGCGGGCTCGGTTTCGGAGCGCTCAACGAGATGGTCGAGTTCTTGATCACTCGGGTCGTGCCGGACACCAACATCGGGGGCTTCGAGAACACCGGCTGGGACCTCGTCGCCAACACCTTTGGGGCCGCCCTCGCCGCACTCTGGGTTCGTTTTCGGGTTTCGTAGCCAATCCGGTGGGTATCGAAAAAGGGTCCGCACGAAAGGAGTGTCGCATGGCAGATCTAGATGCCGAGGATCGCGAGGACATCCCGACCAAGGACTTCGGACTCCCGGAAAAGGCCCGGACCAAAGAGGCCAAAAGGGAATCCGGCAACTACCCAATGCCCGACAAGAAGCATGCGCGGAACGCCAAGGCTCGAGCTTCCCAACAGCAGAAGGCTGGCAACCTGACCAAGAACGAGAAGGAACGCATCGACCGCAAGGCCGACAAGATTCTCGACGAATAACTGTTAACCACAAGGGCCTACAAGTAGAGCGATTTCAGGTCGTCGAGATAGGCAGCTGCAGCTTTGGCGTTGTAGTGGCGCCAGAGTTGAAGGTGATCTGATCGGCTCAGGTCCGGGGTGTCAAGGGCAGCCAGAGTGGAGCCGAGAGCCTGGGATTGCGCATCCAGCAAGACGCGGGGTGACAGCCGCAAACGGTCGAGAAAGGCAAGCTTCAGCTGAAAGGCGATCCTGATCTCGCGGACGTGCTCCACGGGCTCGTCCAGCCACCGCTTCAGCGTCCGTTTGCCTTTCGGAGTTATGCGATAGATGACTCGTTGGGGCCCAGCATCGCCCGCCTCGGTGCGTTTCGGCGTCGCCAGATCCTGCGGCTACCAAACGATCGAGCGCCCGGTACACGAGCGGTCGGCGTACGGTCAGGATCCGCCCGGCGAAACCCTTGGGACCTAGATCCTTCGAGTATGGCGAAGCCATGTGCCGGGCCCTCCGCCAAGACCCCAAGCACCGAATATTCGGTTAGCGAGAGCAGAGACACGATTCCTTCGATAGTCTCATTGTGACTATTGGGAGGATACTGCGTGAACAGACGACGTCTGCTCTTGACCTTCTTCTGCCTGTTGCCGATCATGGCTTGTGGGCAAAACGTCGAGGGCGAGATTCTCGTTTCGGCGGCTGCATCGTTGACCGATGCTTTCGGCGAGATCGAAACCGAGTTCGAAGCTGTGAATCCCGGCGTCGATGTAGTGTTGAACCTTGGCAGCAGTTCCTCGCTCCGAGAGCAGATCATCGAAGGAGCGCCGGCCGATGTCTTTGCCTCGGCCAACACATCCAACATGGATCAGGTGGTCGAGGCCGGCGAGGCAGAGGGCGGCGAAATTTTTGTCACCAACCTGTTGCAGATCGCGGTGCCAGCCGGAAATCCGGCCGGCATCGCCGGCCTCGAGGACTTTGCGAACGAGGACCTGTTGATAGGTCTTTGCGCGGAGGACGTGCCATGCGGTGACTTTGGAAGGCAAGCTCTGGAGAATGCCGGCGTCACTCCGGCGATCGACACCAACGAACCAGACGTCCGCGCCTTGCTGACGAAGGTCGAAGCGGGCGAGCTCGACGCCGGAATCACCTACGTGACCGACGTACTGTCCACCGACGGTGCCGTCGAGGGCATCGAGATCCCCGACGAGTTCAATGTGGTCGCGGAATATCCCATCGCCGCCTTGCTCAACGCTCCCAACCCCGACGCCGCAGACGCGTTCGTGGAATTTGTCCTCTCGGACGATGGCCAGGCGATCCTGGCCAGCTACGGTTTCCAATCGCCTTGACTCAATCCGGGACAGGTCGACGGCGGCATATTCGCCGGCCCCCTGCCCTTCTAATCATTTTGGGAATCATCGGGATTGGCCATATTTGTGCTGCCTCTCGCGGGTCTCTTGGCGCGCACACCGTGGCCGAAATCTGGGATACCTTCTCACGGGGGAGGTTGTTACCGATGCGCTGGGTCTTTCCCTGTTGACCTCGCTGGCCGCCACCGCCATTGCTGCAGTAGTTGGAGTACCCCTCGCCTGGCTCTTGGCCCGCACCGACTTTCCCGGGCGAACACTTGCCCGTGGACTGGTGACGTTGCCCTTGGTTCTGCCGCCCGTCGTCGGAGGGGCGGCGCTGCTTTTTGCTTTCGGTCGCCGCGGACTTTTCGGACAACCACTCAACGAGGCAACCGGGCTATTGCTGCCGTTCTCGATTTGGGGCGTGATCCTCGCCAACACGTTTGTTGCCACCCCGTTTCTGGTTATCACCGTCGAGGGTGCCCTCCGCAACCTCGACCAGCGCTACGAAGGTGCGGCCGCAACCCTCGGGGCGAGTCGGTGGACGCTTATACGGCGGGTGACGTTGCCGATGATCGGGCCCTCATTGGTCGCTGGGTTGGTTCTGACCTGGGCCCGCGCTCTCGGTGAGTTTGGTGCCACGATCACTTTCGCCGGCAATTTGCAAGGCCGGACACAGACCCTGCCGCTCGCAGTGTTTGTCGCCTTGGAGAGCGATCGCGACACCGCGATTGCGCTGAGTCTGGTGATGGTGGCTGTCTCGCTGACCGTGCTGGTTGCTCTGCGGGAGCGCTGGTGGAAAGCGCTTTAGAGACCGGGCTCGAGGCGAAGTTTGCAGTCAGTCGAGGTGGGGGGTTTCGTCTCGCTCTAACGCTGTCGATCCCACCGGGCCGGACGGCGGCCTTGCTCGGCCCCAACGGCGCCGGTAAGACAACGGCCGTGAACGTCCTCTCCGGTCTCATCCCAATCGACGAGGGCAGCATCGAGCTCGGCGGTTCGGTTCTCGATGATCCCGAGGCGGGCGTGTTCGTTCCGCCCGAGTCTCGGAGGGTCGGGGTTGTTTTTCAGGACTACTTCTTGTTTTCCCATCTCACTGCCCAGGACAACGTGGCGTTCGGGCTGCGGAGCAGAGGGATGCCCAAGGAGAGTTCGCGCGCGCTGGCGGGGGAGTGGTTGGAGCGCATGGGCTTGTCAGACCTGAGCCGGCGGAGGCCCGGACACCTATCCGGTGGACAGGCGCAACGAGTTGCTTTGGCCCGCGCCCTGGTCACCGAGCCTCATCTATTGCTTCTCGACGAACCACTTTCAGCCCTTGACGTCGGCACCCGGGTGCAGCTGCGGCGAACGCTGGCGGAGCACCTGGAGAACTTCAAAGGGCCGCGTCTCCTGATCACTCACGATCCAAGCGAGGCCTTTCTCCTGGCTGATGAGATTCACGTGATCGAGAACGGAACGGTCACTCAGTCTGGTTCGCCTGATGACATTCGCCTGCGTCCGCGCACGTCATACGCCGCCGATCTCGCCGGAGTGAATTTGTTTGTCGCTTCGGCCCACAACGGCTCCGCCGACTTGGGCCGTCATCAGCTCCAGCTCGCGTCCACATTTGAAGGGGAAGTCTTGGTGACCATCCGACCTAGCGCCATCTCGGTTCATCGCTTGCGTCCCGAAGGCAGTCCGCGGAACGCCTGGCAGACGACGATCGAACTGATCGAACAACTCGGCGAACGAGTTCGACTGCGTACCGGGCCGCCACTTCCTCTCACGGTGGAAATAACCGCGAGTGCCCTAAGCGAGCTGAGACTGGCGGTAGGCGAGGATGTTTGGGTTGCGATCAAGGCCACCGAAATTGGTGTTGAGCCGGGCTGACACACTCGATAATTTCTAGGCTCCGATCGTGAACACTTTCAAAAGCACCGCCGGCGCCGCGGCGATCGCCGCTGCCGTGGGCGGAATCCTCTATGGAATTTTCTTCGTCATTCTGGGCAACGTCGGAGTGGCGTCGGCTCTGCTCATGCTGGGAGGTTTGCTTTCGAGCCTGGTCATCGTTGCGCTTGGCTCAAGCCTGCTCGAAGTCAACGAGCCGGTGGCCCGCTGGGCCCTGAGCGTGGGCGTGGTCGGTTCGCTCTTGAGCCTCGTGCACGGAGGCTTCGACCTCGCCAATGTGATCCATCCCCCGGGCCAAGACCTCGCCGATCTCCCTAATTTTGCCGATCCACGGGGACTGGCCACCTTTGGAATTACTGGCCTCGCCTATTTCGTCTTGGCGCGGCTGATGGCAAGTTCTCGTGACTACCCGCGCTGGCTCGCGTTAACCGGCCAGGGCCTCGGGATCATCATGGTCGTGATCTACCTGGGTCGCCTGATCATCCTCGACCCGGCCAATCCTGTCGTTCGAGTTGCGCTGGTACTCGGGGTGATCGCCAACACGGTCTTCTTTGTTGGTCTTGGTCAGCACTGGCGCCGCCCTGACCTAGTGCCGGGCTGACTAACCGTCGACGACGATCGTCTCGCCCATTCCGTTTTGATAGTGGTCGATCAAGGATCCGTCCTCGAGTTGGACGACGATCCGGCAGGTCAACTGATACGTGTCTGGCGTGAGGCGTAGGTTTACGTCGATCTCTTCGCCCGGTTTGACCACATCTGAGGCAAAGATGACCTCGCCGTTGTCGTGAGCGACGACCAGCGTGTGGGGGAACTCGCCTTCGTTGAAAACTTTGAACACCACATTCCCTGCCGCGATGGTCTCCGCCGCCGGCTCGATATAGAAGTCGTCGAGCTCGACTTCGATTGACCCTGTGGCGATCTGTGGTGAAGAACAGGCGACTAGAGAACGGCGGCGAGCCAGATCAACCTCGGTCTCACGTCAGGGCTCCGATCCTCAACGGTGATCCTGCAAGCGGAACGGCGACCGCCATCGTCGTGCCTCGAGGTGACGTATCGACCATCAAGGATCCGCCGAGCGCCTCGATCATCATCCTCGCCATGTACAGACCTAGCCCGGTACCGGAACTTCGGCTGTGCTTCTCGAACTTCTCGAACGCTCGGGGGAGAAAGTCCGTTTCGATGCCCGGTCCATCGTCTTCCACTAGTAGGTATGCAGCCTGGGCCGGTGTTTTCCCCACGTTCCATAGGGGCTCAAAGGGCAAGTCCGGCACCGCCCGCACTGTCACCCGGGAAGCACCATGAGTCAAGGCGTTGTCGATCAATGACGACAACAGCTGGGAGAGAGTGGTGGCTTCCGTGCGAACTTCGACCGGGAAGGGCACATAGTCGAGGAAATGGCGGTCGATCTCGAGGCGCGGGTGTTTTTGTTGCAGATCTCCGAGCACGTCGGCGATCGCCACATCCTTCATCGTGAAGTTGAGCCCGCGGTTCTCGATTCTCGCGACGGTCAGCATCTGGCCGATCATCTCCTGGAGGCGGCGTCCGTCGGCCGACATTTGTTGCAACAGATTCTTTCGCTCGCTTTCGGCCAGGTTGGAACCATGCGTCAGAAGGTCCGCACCGGTAACGATCGTGGTGAGCGGGGTCCGCAGTTCATGGTTGATCATGAGCACGAACTCGGCCCGGATTCGATTCTTCTCCTCCGCGAGGGCGAGAGCACGTTCCGCTTCGGCGCGCGCCACCGAAAGCTCGCGGTTGTGAGCCTCCAACTCAGTCGAGAGCTGGCGTAGCACGTCGGCTTCGAACGCCATTTCACGAATGCTCCGTTTCACAAACGATCGTCCGATGACCAAGATCGCGGCCAGCAGGAGAAAGAAGCCTCCTACAGCAAGCAGCTGCAAGGTTGTCCGTTGAATGCCCTGATTGCGAGCCCGTCGTTCGAGGAGCTCGGTGATGTCGTAGTAGAGGAGCAGCCCGCCTCCGCCCTCGAGTGGCTGTAGGACCTGATAGGCAATCGAGCCACTAGGGCTCTCGATCACGCCATCGATCAGGATCGAATCGGACACTGGCGCGGCGACCGCCGACATTGACTTGACGCTCAACCCATAGAGCAGAAGTTCGTTGTCGACCAGGTCGCCTTCGAGACTCGGTGATGTGGCGGCCTCGGTCAGGCCAGAATCATCGATCAAGGCGACCGCTTCGACGTTGAGCCGATTGCGAATCTGTCGTACGGCCATGGCCGTGTCGGTGCCCTCGCCTCGCAGGTTTTCCATTTGCTCGCCCGCAGACTCCGACTCGAGCGCGAAAAGCTCCCCTTCACCGACCGGTTGGCTGGCATCGCGCTGAAACTGAATCGCCATAGCGATAGCGACTAGAGCAGCCACGCCAGCCACACTTGCTCCGATCCACCACGCTGTCGCCGGCTGCCGAATAGGGCTTGCGGATGGGGCTTTCACGCAGTCAACATCGACCTTTTCCTGCTCAAGCCTTAGACCTCTTGCGCGCTTTCAGTACCAAAGCGTCGAGCGGCGTACGATCCTCGATGATGGCAATCATTTCGCGAGGGTTCAAGGGACGCCGCCAGCAGGACTCGCCGCCGGATCGGGTTCCGCCGGGCCAGTACGTCACCAACGACTTTCCAGTCCTCTCCGCGGGCCCAACTCCTCTTGTCTCCCTCGACAGGTGGACCCTCACTCTCACCACGGAAACCGGACAATCCACCGCCTGGACCTGGGAGGAGTTCCTAGAACTTCCCACCGAGCCGATAAATGTCGACATTCACTGCGTCACCAAATGGTCAAAGCTCGACACCAAATGGGAGGGCGTTTCAATCGACGCGCTCCTCGAGGATGTGCAGACCTCAGCCGCCTTTCTGCTCGTCGAGTGCTTTGACGGGTACACCACCAACCTCCCTTTGGCGGACGTGACCAATGGCAAGGCCTGGATCGCCCACATTTACGACGGCGAGCCGCTTCGTCCCGAGCACGGTGGTCCGGCGCGACTGCTCGTGCCACACCTCTATTTGTGGAAGAGCGCCAAATGGGTCAGCGCTCTCAAACTCTCCAACGAAGATCGAGCTGGATTCTGGGAGGGATACGGCTATCACAACTACGGAGACCCATGGAAAGAACAGCGGTACGCGGGCGACTGAATTGGCTTGCGGCCGAGGTGGTCGAGCTGTTCGAGGAAACCGATACAGTCCGCAGCATCGTCCTCGACTGTCCGGGTTGGCCTGGGCACCTGCCCGGGCAACATGTCGATATTCGACTGACCGCCGAGGACGGGTACCAGGCGCAGCGAAGCTATTCGATTGCGAGCGCCGCGGATGGCGAACGGATCATGATCACTGTCGAACTGGTCGAGGACGGCGAGGTGTCCCCCTATCTGACCGGAGAATTGGTCCGGGGTGACCAGATCGAATTGCGGGGCCCGATCGGCGGCTACTTCGTGTGGACGCCCGAAATTGGCGGACCTCTGCAGCTCATCGCCGGTGGAAGCGGGCTGGTTCCGCTGATGGCCATGGTCCGCTCCCTGGCCGGCTCCGATCGACAGGTCCCGGTTCGCTTACTGGCCTCAGCCAGATCTTGGGACTCGCTCATCTACCGCGAAGAGCTGGTCCGTCTGGCTGGCGAGATGCACGTGCTCCATATTGATTACGCGCTAACCCGGATCCAGCCGTCCAACTGGCAGGGCTACTCGCGGCGGGTCGACAAGGCAATGCTGGAAGAATCGGCCTGGCCCGCTGCTGATCGACCAAAAACCTACGTTTGCGGACCGACCGGATTCGTCGAGACCGTCGCGACCCAATTGTTGGCCCTCGGGCACGACCCCAAGCAGGTCAAGACGGAACGCTTCGGACCATCTGGTCAATACTTGGCAGGAGGATGAAATGACCGCCAGGCATCTCGACGGCAACGCGTTGGCAGGGATGTTCTACGAGGTGTTTGGAAGAGAGATGACTGATCAGGAGGGTTGTTGTGACGATTGTGGGGCGATCAACCCGTTGGGTCGGACGATCGTTTACCGGAGCGCCCCGGGGGACGTAGTTCGTTGCGCCGATTGTGGGGTGGTCTTGATGGTGGCGGTCAAAACGCCGTCTCACTATCGAATCAGCATTCAATCACTGCGCTGGATCGAGGTGTCCGGGTGAAAGACTTCTCCGATCTAAGGGCGATCTACATCAACTGCACGTTGAAGAAGTCGCCCGAGCTCTCCCACACCGAAGGCTTGATGGAGCTTTCGATGGCGATCATGCGGAAACAGGGTGTTGCGGTTGACTATCTGCGGGCAGTTGACTTCGAACTCGTGCCTGGCGTATATCCCGACATGACCGAGCATGGCTGGGATCTCGACGACTGGCCTGCGATCTTCGAGCGCGTCATCGGGTCCCAGATCCTGGTGGTTGGCACACCCATTTGGTTGGGGGAGAAATCCTCGATGTGCACCCGGTTGATCGAACGCCTCTACGCCAATAGTTCCAAGCTCAATGACAAGGGCCAATACGCCTACTACGGCCGCGCAGGCGGTTGCCTCGTGACCGGCAACGAAGACGGAATCAAGCACTGTTCGATGAACATCCTCTACTCCCTCCAGCACCTCGGCTATCTCATCCCACCGCAAGCCGACGCCGGTTGGATCGGCGAAGCCGGCCCCGGCCCGTCCTATCTGGATCCAGGTTCGGGGGGTCCCGAGAACGACTTCACGAATCGCAACACCACCTTCATGACCTGGAACTTGCTCCACACAGCTCGGCTGTTGATGGACGCCGGCGGCTTCCCCGCCCACGGCAACCAGCGCTCGTTGTGGGACTCGGGCGAGCGGTTCGACTTTGTCCCGGCAGCTGGACCGTAATGCTCTCGGAACGTCCATTCGCTAGACGCTGATCGATGAACGAAAGGCTCGTGCGGTGGGCTGCGATGGCATACACAGCCAACTTCCTCGCTGGCGTCGTGACGGCCATCCGAGGAGGCTTTCCGGCCGAGCCCTTGGGGATACGCACCAGGTTGCCGGTCGCGGTCGATGCGAGCGTTGGCAACGGAAGTGCGCTTTCGGCGCCACCGGCCATGATCTTCCTGATGTGGCGCCTGCTCAAGGGCTCTAGTCAGAGTCGCCAGGCGAAAGGGCGGCTAGTCCTCCTGACATCGACCTTTCTCGCCGGAGCTGTCGCCGAACCCCTGTCGCACCGGGTCCTGAGTAAAGGGTTGCCCAGGCATGTCAAGGCAATCGCTGCCCTTAACGTCGCTCTACCAGCCGTGATGCTGGTCGGTGTAGTCAGGTCGCTGGTGAAGCCGGAACCAGCCGAAGCCAGATGAGTTGGATCGTTTCGGTTTTGATCGCCATCGAACTGGTTCTAGCCGTGATCCTTAGCTCGGACTTTGGCGCACCGGAGGCTGCCACTTTTCTCTTCGTCCTGACCACCGGGTTGGTCGGTTTTCTGACTGCCCAAAGGGTCCGCAACAATCCGATCGGATGGTTGCTCCTTTCGGCCGCCCTCGCCTTCGCAACTGGTGGTCTGGCCGTCACCGTCCTCGAGGTTCCGACCATCGATCCGCAAGGTTCGATTTTCATGGCGTCGGCCTTCGTCGGCAATCTGGCGTTCGGGCTCGGCTTCGGGTTGATTACGACCTATGTCCTCTTGATATTTCCTACCGGGCGTCTTCCCTCAAGGCGATGGCGCTTCCTGCCATGGGTCGCAGGAATTGGATTGGCACTGTTGTTGTCAGGCATCGCGCTCGCGCCGTTTGAAGACCTCCCGGTCGACAATCCCATCGGTTTTCAGGGCTCAGAAACGGTGTTGCAGATTCTCGAGAGTGGCGGATTACTCGTATTGGTCCCGACAATCTTCGCCTCAGCAGGCTCGATGGTGGTTCGCTTCCGGCGGGCTAACCGGGTCGAACGACAGCAGCTCAAATGGATGGTGCTCGGCGTGGCGGTAATGGTCGTTGCTCTGGTGGCGGCGGCTTGGGCGAACTTAAGCAACGACATCGAGAACGCCATCACCACTACCGCCGCTGTCCTGATCCCCGTGGCGATCGGTGTGGCGATCCTTCGCTACCGCCTGTACGACATCGATCGGATCATTTCGCGCACGGTTACCTATGGCCTCGTCACGGCCGCGCTCCTTGGCATTTATGTGGCGATCGTGTTCGTGCTCACCGATCTCATTCGTCTCGAAGGCGACCTCGCCGTCGCAGGGGCAACGCTCGGAGTTGCGGCGCTTTTCAGCCCACTTCGCCGCCGTTTGCAGTCGTCAATCGATCGTCGATTTAACCGATCAGGGGCCGCCGCCGCTCGTATCGTCGAGAACTTCACCCGCCTTCTGCCCTCGAGAGTGGACCTCGTCGAGTTGAAGCGGGAAGTGCGAACTGTCATCGGCCAAACTATGCAGCCGGCCGTTTTTTCATTGTGGCTGCGGCGAGAAACCGACTAAGGCTGATCGCGCAGCCAGACCGAGAGCGAAGTTGGTTGCATCGTTTGGGCGACAAGGCGGGACAGTTCCGAACGCAGCGGGACGAGTTCAACGGCACTCGACAGGCCTTGCGAAAAGGTCTCGATGGTGCGGGTCACGTCATAGCGGGAGCGATTGAATCGACGATCGATTAGTCCTTGAATCCTCCTCCGCAGGGGATTGAAAAGGGCAGCGACCAGGAGTGTTGATCCCGCCACCGCCACCGGGCCCTCCAGCGGGAGCAAGTCTCGCAGCAGGAAGACCACGCCCGCATAGGTTGCGGCCAGCAAGACTACGACCGTGCCGTAGGTCACCGTGCGGGAAACAATCTGGTCGATGTCAAATAGCCGATAACGAGCGATCGCGACGGCCATGGCGACAAGAATCGACACAGGCGCCGCGAGCCAGACGATGGCGCCGAGCTCCTGTTCCATTTCCACCGGGAAGAGAACGTTGGTGAGCACCAGGACCAGCACAGCGACAACCGTGGCGTAGAAGAACCACTTGATCTGCGCTCGTTCCTCCCCTCGGGCGCGCAGGAAGCGAACGGCGATTGAAACGAGGCCGCCCAGGATGCCGACGATGACCAGGACGAACTGGGACAGTTCGAGCGGCTCGCGGATCGAATCGATGGGCGCCCATCCCAGCGGATTCAGCCGGCCCGGGAAGTCTTCCAACGGGCCCGGTCCCAATGCGAGCAAGACGACCCATACGCCGGTCGCGGCGATTGCTGTCCAGGTCGCCGCCCGACCCCATTTTCCGAGCGGGCTTCCGGTGGGGTAGAGGAGGAAAATCAGAACGAAGCTGAGCACGAAGCCCGGCTGTCGGATGAGGTTGGCTGCCCACGCCGTTCCGCTTGCCCAAATCGTCTCACTCGGCCATCCGAAGACATCGGCAGCTGTTGCGAACTCGCCGAGCGCGGCCTGCATGGACCATAGGAACCCACCGATGAGCAACACCAGCCCGATCGGATGACGGGGCCTGCGAAGGAGGACGATGGCGCCGAGAGCAAGGGTCACGGCGCCGGCAACCACGGCCTCTCGCAGATAGAGGTAGTGCGCCGTTTGGCTGGAATTTGCTTCGACCGCTGCGGAAAGGCCCAAAGCAACTCCCAACAGGAACCCCGCGGCAGCGAGCGTGCCCAGGACCTGGCGTTTTGCGCTCGGCATCTCCCTATCTAAGCCACCGGCCGTATCGAATACGTTACGAACAACCGCCAAGATGGGCCTGAGTGAACCAGCGCTCTAGTGCAATTCTCGGCTGGGCGATGTGGGTGGTGGCGATCGTCGCAATCGTCATCAGCGCCCTCCTGTCGGTGAGGAACCCGCCCATTTCGACGACGCAAGTGCCTGAGACCGCACTTGAGGGGACGCTTTGGCTTTCGTCCTGGCTCGGCTTCGGGATAGTCGGCGCGCTAGTTGTCACCAATCGCCCCGCGAACCGGATCGGATGGATCTTGTGCGGCATCACCTTCATTCTTGGGCTCACGCTTTTTGCCTCGTCGTACGCGCGATATGCCTTAGTCACTCGTGCCGGGGATCTCCCATTTGGCTCATTCGCCGCGTGGGTCGCGACATGGCTACTCATTCCTATGGTTTTCCTGGTGGTTGCTCTCGTCGCTCTCTTTCCCAATGCGAGGGCTGAGACCCGATGGAGCAGATGGCTGCTGCGGATTGGAGCAGCTTTTGCCTTTTTGATGGCGACGTCGTTTGCCGTCCGTCCCGGCCCGGTGGAAGGGGACACTCCTCCCAACAACCCTCTCGGCATCGCTGGCACTAAGCCGTTTTTCGATTCAGCCATCCAGGTCCTTGGAATCGGTCTTGGGGCTGTTGCCTTCGGCATCTTGCTCGAGGCAATTGTGCGCTTCCGCCGATCGACTGGTATCGAACGTCAGCAGTTCCGGTGGTTTGTCTCAGCAGTGTCGGCATTTCCGATCTTGTTCTTTGGCGCCATCGCGCTCGAAGAGGTGTTCGGCTACGAAGCCTTCGACCCGGTCGTCATCGCTTTCATGCTCTGGGGCAACGGCACAGCTATACGCGATTGGATTGGCAGTGACCCGACATGGTCTTTACGACATCGACCGGGTGTTATCGCGGACGATCTCCTATGGACTGTTGACGGCGACTCTGGTCCTCGTCTATGTCTCCCTTGTTTTCCTGCTCCGCGAGTTGCTCCCATTCGAGGGCCAGCTACCCGTGGCCGCTTCGACCCTGGCGATCGCGGCCTTGTTCGGTCCCCTCCGCAAGCGGCTCCAGGCGTGGGTCGACCGGCGCTTCAACCGTTCCCGTTTCGACGCCGCCCGGACGATCGAGTCGTTCGCGTCCCGGCTCGGCAACGACCTCGATCTCGAGGACCTCAGACACGACCTGCGCTCAACCGCCGTAGAGGTGATGCAACCCGAATCGGCCGCCGTCTGGCTCCGCTGATCGTCGATGGACATGGCGGACGTCGATGATGCTCGAGCCATTGCCGCAAATTTGCCGCGCAGCTACGAGGTCACGGTGGGCGGACGGATCAAATTTCGGGTGGGCAGGTTGGTTTATGTCTCATTCTCCCGAGACGAGGAAACGATGGGTTTTGCCTTCCCCAAGGACCAGCGGGATGGGTTGGTGGAAGGCGAGCCCACGAAGTTCCTGATGCCGGCCAAATCGGATCTGCGCTATCACTGGGTTCAGGTGCGAATGGCAGCGCTCGATCGGGACGAGCTCCATGAGCTCATCGTTGACGCCTGGCGCATGGTGGTGCCCAAATCCGTCGCCAGGTCCTACCAAGATCCTCGCTTGGAGCCGCGCACGGATTGATCCAGCGCGGGAACGAGGCGCGACCGTAATCTCGCGGCAGTGAGAACTGGATACGGACGAAGTGTGATCCTCCGCATTGCTGGCGCGGTGGTGTCGATCGCGATTTGGCTCGGGCTCATAGTTTTCGCACTCGACAACTTTGACAATGGCCTACCCGATTCAGAGGGTCTCGGCGGCGGCTGGCCGTTTTGGATCGGGGCGGTGGTCATCGTCGGCGTCGTCGCGTTTTTCCTCGGCAGGTCGCCCGGTGCCCCGGGCT
Source organism: uncultured Acidimicrobiia bacterium (assembly GCA_963840175.1). Taxonomy (GTDB): domain Bacteria; phylum Actinomycetota; class Acidimicrobiia; order Spongiisociales; family ZC4RG35; genus JACCTH01. The sequence continues at coordinate 107,761 of CAWIXU010000005.1, read as the reverse complement.
GGGGGAGCTTTCTGATCGGACTATTGATTCCCGAAGTTGCTTTCTTCATCAATCGCCTGTTTACGACAGAAGTCTCAATCATCTTCTTGATTGCTGTGGCGATCCTGGTGCTGATCCCGATCCCCAGCCGGCGGACCCAAGCGGTGCCGACTTAGGTCAATCAGCGTTCCGAACGGACGGGGATCGAATTGATCCAGTCTGCGATCAGTTCAAAGCCTGATCGCAGCAGGAACTGGTGTCCTCCCGTTGGGGCGAACCGCACCTCGGCGTTGGGAAGGTGCTGGCGCCAGCGGTTCAATGCATGCTGGTTGACAAAACGGTCGTCGGAGGCGGTGAGAAGCAGCGTCGGCACGGCGAGCGGCAAGTCCTGTAGCGCTCGAAACTCTTGAATTACCGAAACGTCGGCTAGCAGCGACCACATCGTGTCGGCCCGAGCCCCGAGCGACTGCTTGCCGAAGTCGTGAACGACATCGGCCGGGAACCGGCGGCTGGCGATGGCAATTCTGGAGAGAACCGGCCAGAGAACTCGAGCGAGCAGAGGGGCGACGGTGCCGCGGTGTTCGGGCGGTCGGTCCGCCACCTGGCGAGCGATATCAGGCATCAATCCGGGATGGGGATAAGGCGCGCTGACAACCGCCAGGCCGGCCGTTCGCTCCGGATGGCGGGCGACCCAGAGCGCGGCCAGGACGGCCCCGGCTGAATGCCCGACCATGACGGCCGGCTCGTCTGGAGCGATCAACTCGAGAGTATTTTCGAGCTCGGTCAAATGGAACTCGCGGTTGTAACGGATCGAGGCTGGTTTGTCCGATTGTCCGAATCCGGCCAAGTCCGGGGCAATCAATGTCCGCCGCGGTTGCAGCAGCGGGGCAAGGCCCGCCCAGTAGCGGCCCGAGCCACCAAGGCCATGAATCGCACAAACGACGGGTCCAATTCCCGATCGCCACACGCTGAGCTTTCCCCACGGCCGCTCCAGCCAGATCTGTTCGGTTGATTCACCCACAGACCCGAGGTTAAGGCCGCTGCAACTTACTGAGACGGTCGCCCCACCACAGGCCGATCACCGCTGACATTGCTCCGGCGTTTTCGATCCCTATTCGACGGTGTCGAATTGTCACCCGGGTGCCCCGTTCGGCCGGTTCAAAGTCGATCACAACCCTGTCTCCAGGTGCCGAGTGCGGACCGTTCCAATCCAGCGCGAGTTGAGTGGGGGGAACCGATGCGGTCACCGTTGCGAGTGTCACAGCCCCATTCGTCGATACCTCGAGCAACCGCTCCCCTTCGAAACGAACCACTGTCCCGCCTTCGGTACCTCGCGCCCACCAGCGGTCGATGTCGTTGGTGAAAGCGGAGAATGCCGCCTCAACTGTGAGTGGCACGATGGCGGTAATCGCGACCTCACCGCTTGCCATTTTCGAGCCTTTCTGCGTGCCGGGCGAATGCGCCTAGTTGATCGCTCCAGAACTTGCTCGCTCGCTGCGCCCAATCGCTGAGCTCGTGAAAGGGTTGTGGCTCGATCGAATAAACATGGATGCGGGTGTCGTCGGGATCGAGCGTCACTGTGACGAGCCCCGCCTGGCGCAGAATTCGGAGATGACCGGTGAGAGCAGCTGGCGTGACGTCGAGCCGGGCAGCCAGCTGACCCGCGCTCAGCGGCCCGACGCTCAGCGCCTCGACTGTTCCTCGCCTGGTTTCATCCGCCAAGGCCGACAACGTTGTTTCGATGGTCACACGGCACCGGCGAAGTACCAGCGGTGGCCTTCGGGGTCGATCGCTCGATAGGTCTTGTAGCCGTAGTCCTGGGCAACCGGCTCGTCGAGGACTACCGCACCCGCGGCGCGGGCCCTCTGGAAGTGGGCGTCGATGTCGTCGACTTCGACCCAGAGCTGGCTGTGCACCCCGCCGAGTTCGTGCGGCGTCGCCAGTCCGCCGTCCCGCCAGACCGATGCCAGGGACACCATCGCGCCGTCGAAACTCAGCTCGGCGTGGGCGATCGTGCCGGCTTCGCCGTCCATCCGCATTGTTTCCTCAAAGCCGAAGGCATTGATCAGGAATTCGATCGCCCGGGGCGCATCTTCGTAGGCCAGCATGGGCATGAGTTGTGACATGCCTCGGACATTAGTCAAACGTTGACTTGATAGTCAAGTGCTCCATTAATAGATGTGAAAAGGGGTCCGCGCGTTCATAATGAATTCCGTGGCTTCTTATACCCTGAACAAAGAGGCGGTCACCCACGCTCGCAAACTCATCGATGGTCGTCAGTACGTGATCAAGAGCGATTGGGGGGAGTCCCAGCCCAGCGCTGACGACGAGAACGACTATCTCGAAACCCACTCCTGGGATGAGTTCGCTTCCTGGCATCTCGGTCTCACCAAAGGGGCAACCGATGAAACCAAGGCGCGCTATGGCTTTGTCTTTGGCGACCTTCGCCGCGTCCATCGGTCCGGATTGATCGCCTGTGTTTATCGGGCGTCGGAATGGCACCACAAGACGATCGAACTAGCCGCCCACGAGCTCCTGCAACATTTCGACGAGGTCGCGGGAATCAAGGACCCAGCTGACTAATCCCCAGTGTCCAATTTGCTAGAGATCTCGACAACCGAGTCGACGATGAGGTCAGGGCGGTCCCAGAGCACATTGTCGAGGCCCGTTCCTTCAGCTTCCACGAGCCGGCTAGCCGAGGAAAGGCCGGCGTAGAACTCGAGCCCTTCTCGCCAGTATCTGTTGACAGCTTCGGCCGCTTCCGACCCGGCGCCTCCAATGAATTGCCGGCTCAAGAACACGGCAGCCGGATCCTGGTGAATGATGAGAAGTGGCGTGTCGCCCAAATCATTCGAAATGGGTGTCTCGGGGTCAGTCCACGGCGGATGGTCGGCGAGGTCGGGGAGCAATTCGTCATAGAAGACCTGAAAACCGATCGGGCTCGGATCGATCAGAACAACTCCGGATAGGTCCGTGCGTCCCTCGGCGAACAGCCGCGCTGAATGAACGCCATCGCCGGCGGCGACCAACGTATATGGGCCGGCGATGCCCGCCTCGGTCAAGGCTTCCGCCAGTGCAGTCGCACGCTGCTCGGGCGTCGCTTCACCTTCGACGAATCCGTTTGCGCAGACTTGATAGCCGCGTTCGGAGAGCTGCGCCTGAATCACTGACCATGATCCGTAGTCGATCCAGCTGTTCGGCTCGAGGATAACGGTTGGACCCGTTTCCGAGCCAGTGCACAGCAGGCGATGAGGGAACCGGTTCCGGTCGTCCGCGACGATCTCGGCGGCTGCGAGGAGCTCGTCGGGATTGATCCGAACAAGAGCGCCTGGGTGATACAGAGAAACCCAGAGCGACTGGTCGGCCACGAATAACCCACCCGCCTTGCCCGGCATCGGGAACCTAGTTATGTCGCCGGTCCCGGGATCGACCCGAACAAGGAGATGATCGGTGTGCGAGGTCAACCAGAGCGACCCCTCGAACTCGACCATCGACAGCAGGCCAAAGGCGATCCCGCCAAAGAAGTCCAAGTCTCCGCTCGCTGGATCGAAGACGCGAAGGTCGGTGCCCCGGGGGAAGTCGTCGTCCATCAGCCAAAGCCGGTTGTCCGCTTCGATGACTCCTCCCACCGTGCCATCAGCGGATGTTGGGATCGAAATCCGTGGAATGCGAGCGCCGAAACTTGATAGCACGCCGGTCGCGGGATCGTTGATCCAGAGGTGGCCAAGGCCTTCGCCTTTGAGCTCGCCGGTGAATGTGGCAACGATTTCTGCGCGGCTGGAAATTTGCAACAGCTCGCCCCGATCGTTGCTTACCCAGAGGTAATCGTCGAACCAAGCCGCTCGATGTGCCGGCGCGCCTCCGAGCGGCACTCTCTCGTCTACCGCGCCCAATTCGGGATCGAATCTGAGCACTTCACCGCCGTTGTCATAACTCAGCAGCCATACGTACCCACCACCAGCGACAACGCCTTCGACGTACGTGTCGATCTCATAGGTCATCTCCAGGTCCCCCGAAGCAGCTGAGATCCTTTGGAGTTGATGGGCCAGAGCACTCATCACCCAGATCGTGTCGCCATCGACCGCGGCGGTTTGAACACCACCGGAGGCGAGCTTGACGACGTCTTCGATACCGGAAAGCTCTCGTAACTCATCGAGTTTCGGTACGTAGATCGATGCTTCGCTGGAGCGAACAACGGCTACTAGAGCCACCAAGACAGAAATGCCTGCGAAAGCAATGGCGGCGTTCAGCCAGGGACGGCGAAGCATCGAAACCCTTGGCGTCCATGAGCTGATCCGCTCATCGACGAGGACGCGCAAACGTCTCGTTTCGGCGTGTGCGTCGCGACCGGGATCGGCGCGTTCGAGGAGGTCGATCATGCTGGCGATTCCTTTGTCTCCATGGGGGGGATTGCTATCGAATCGAAACGAGCTTTGAGGCGCGACCTTGCGCGATGCAATCTTTGGTCGACTGCGTTCTCTTTGATGCCCAAGACTTGGGCGATCTCATCTCTGGTGAGGCCATCCCAAGAAGAGAGACGAAGCAACTCCTGGTCGGTCGGGCTCAGTTCAGCGAGTGCTCTATAGAGGGTCTCGAACTCCGGCTCTGGAGGAATCGACTTGTCGCCCGTCCCCGACAGGCGAGCAGCGAGTCCTCGGCGGCGACGGCGCGTCCGGTATTGGTTGCCGACGACGCGATATGCGATGGCAAAAAGCCAGCCTCGAGCGTCGTCCAGAGGAGCTTGCTCGAGGCGTCGCCATACGACGACGAAGACCTCGGCGGCGGCATCCTCCGCATCGGGCGGACCCAGACGTCGCAGGCAATAGCGAAAAATCGGGTCGTGATAGGCAGCAAAGAGCGAGTCGAACTGCACCATCGCCTGCCGGTCAACGACATCGCTTCTTGCCAAATCTGCCTTTCCGTAAATGCTATGTGTCCGGCAACGGTCGCTTACTTACCGGCGGGACGCGGCCAAATCGGCCTCAAGGCTTGCTCTTCGGTATTCGCGCCGAAATGTGGCTGACCGCACCCGTCTCTGTATCGTCGCCGCCGATCGTGGAATTCCTCGCAATAGCTGTTGCCGTAGTCTTCATTGCACTAAGCGGGCGCAACGACGGGGGAGCGCTGCTTGCGGCGGGTATCACCAAAGCCAACCGAAGGCCGCTGATTCTGGGACTAACCGCCGCGGCTGGCCTGGTGATCGCTCCACTGTTGCTTGGCACCAGGGTGGCGGCCACCCTGATCGACGGAATCATCCCGATTGAGGGTCGAGGGGATCTGATCGTCATCGTGGTCGCGACCACCGCGGCCATAGTTGCGCTTTCGACCAAATTCGGGCTCGCCACGAGCATCGGTCTCGCCCTCGTCGGATCCCTCGCCGGGGCCGGAGTGGGAGCCGGTCTCAATGTTGACGGCGGCGCGGTCGGCAAGATCTTGCTGCTCGGAGCTGCCTCGCCAATCGTCGCCGCAATCCTCGGCCGTGTGGTCGCTGCCGTGATGACCCATCTGCCCGTGCTCCGCTCTCGCCGGCGGTCGGCCAACAATGTACGCCGAATTACGTACCCAGCTCTTTGCTTCGCTTATGGGGCGAACGACGGACAGAAGGCTTTGGCGGTGCTCGCACTTGCCGCCGACGCCGACCTTGATTCAGCATCGCAAGTGGCTGTCCTGGCAATAGTGTCGGCAGTGTTGTTCTTGGGAGGAATGTTGATCGGGGCTAAACCAGTGGCTACCAAGATTGGAAGGGAAATGGTGCGTACCTACCCGATTGAGATCGCCATCGCCGACGTCGTCGCCTCGGGAGTGGTCGTCGGCGGGGCGACCCTGGGCACGCCGCTGAGCATGACCCAGGCGATCACCGGCGCCACGGTCGGAGTGACATCGCGAACCGGGCGAAGCTATGTGCGATGGCCGGTGCTGGGACGCACGGTGCTGGCCTGGGTGCTCACCTTTCCGGTCACAGCTTTGATCGCTGGCTTGGTCACGGTGGTGATCGTCTGATGCGTTTCTTTGGATCGGGCAAGCCAGACGCCACGATCGAAGCTCTGAAGAAACAGGTCAGTGCGGCCGCCGACGCTGCTCGAATCGCTCTCGAGGTGCTGCACCGGGAAGTTTCGAACGAGGACGGAAAAACGCGGATCGAGGCAGTCGAAAAGGCCGGCGACGAAGCTCGGGCCACTCTGGTCGAGGAGCTAACCCAGGCGCTTGGCCCACCCATCGATCACGAGGACCTATTCCGGGTATCTCGCTCGGTAGACGATGTACTCGACAGCCTCCGCGACTTTGTGAATCGAGATCGACCTCTTCGGTCCCGAGGATCGGGATGGCTTGATCGCCCCGCTTGAACCGATTGCGGATGCCCTCGACGAACTCATCGAGGCAGTCGCCATGCTCGAAGACGATCCCAAGGCGGTGACCAAACTCGGGTTCAAGGCCCAAAAAACCGCCGGCAAGGTTCGCAAGTCCTATCAAACCTCTCTGGGCAAGCTCTTCCAGGCGGAGTCGGTGACTGTGGACATGCTCCGATCTCGAGAGCTCCTGCGACGTCTGGACGTCATCGGACTGCGACTCCAGGAAGCAACCGCAGGACTGTCCGACGGCTTGATGAAAAGAGGGTTGACCTAAGGGAGATGCGTTCGATCGAGATGACCTCCGAACTGCTCGACTACGTGGTCTCGCACAGTGAGACGGATCCGATCTATGAGCAGATTCGCGCGGAAACCCTCGAGGCGGCCGGAGGCTCGGCGTGGATGCAGATCGGCCAGGACCAGTTTGCCCTTCTCACGCTCTTGACTCGCCTCGCTGGCACGCGTCTCGCCATCGAGGTCGGAACCTTCACCGGCACGTCGGCCGTAGCGATCGCCAAAGGGCTCGCCGACGGCGGCAAGTTGATTTGTTGTGACATCAGCGAGGAGTGGACCGCGATCGCGCGCCGTCATTGGGCAGTCGGCGGGACTGGCGGATCGCATCGAGCTCCGGCTCGGTCCTGCCTCCGAAACGATTGCCAAACTTCCGGACGACCCGCCGATCGATCTGGCCTTCATCGACGCCGACAAAAGCGGCTACGTCGACTACTACGAAGCTTTGGTTCCGCGCCTTCGCTCGGGTGGCTTGCTCATAGCCGACAACACCCTATGGAGCGGCCGGGTCGCCGATCCCAGTGAGCATGACGACGACACCGAAGCGATTCGCCGTTTCAACGACCGGGTTGCAGCTGACGATCGAGTCGAAGCCGTCATCCTGGCGATCGGCGACGGCGTCACCCTCTGCCTGAAGAGGTAGCAAGAGGAAACCGCGGGCCAAATGCCGTGAATTCCACGGCCTGAAGCCTTAGGTTTGATTTAGCGGATCAGCCGAAGCGGCCGAAGCCGCGGCCCAAGCCCGTCGCGGGAACCGAGGCAGCCTTCAGGGCCGTTAATCCCCGGGCAAGCACGCCGAGCAGGAGTGATGCCATCGCTACCAGCGGCCGGAACCGGCGGGAAGCGTGACGGGGTTCATATCGCTGTCCGGTGGCCATATGGAGGTATCGGATTCTCAGCGAGCAACGTCGACGCCAATTTATGAACGCACATCTTGACTAGTGCTCGTGGTGGGCGGGGTCGTCGAAGATCCGAGATCCGTCGTCGTCATGGACGAGGACGCTCCCATACGCCGTTCGCAGCGACTCGCTGGTGAGAACTTGGGCGGGCGGACCGCTCGCTACCACCCGGCCCGCCAGCAGAAGGACGAAATCGGCGGCGCGAGCTTCGGCGAGATCATGCGTGGTGAGGATCACAGTGCACCCTCGTTCGGTTTCCTCATGGATGAGTTGGTCGATGGCCTGGGCAGTCGGGAGATCGATACCGGTGAGCGGCTCGTCGAGCAGCAGGAGATCGTGATCCTGGGCCAGCCCCTGGGCGACATAAACCCGCTGGCGCTGGCCGGCCGAGAGATCATGGAGCTGGCGTCCCGAATACTCGAGGATTCCGGCGCGGTCCATGGCCGACTCGATTGCCTCCCGATCTGCGGGGCCGAAGCGCCCCAACCAACCTGCGCTCGAATACCTGCCCATGGCCACCACTTCACGCACCGTGATGGGTAGGGCGTCGTTGACTTTGGTGTACTGCAGGACGTACGCGGTTCGACCCGGAGGGGCCGCCACTTCGAGGGTGCCAGATTTTGGGGTGATCAAACCGGCAATGGCGTCGAGCAAAGTCGATTTGCCCGAGCCATTGGGGCCGATGACCGCGATGATCTTGCCGGCTGGTATTTCGAACGAAGAGGAAGCAAGTGCCTCGGTGTTCCCAAAGGTGATCACCAAGTCGGTCGCTTTCACCGGCACCGTGTGCACAGTCCCTCGATCTCCAGGGCATGGTCTGATGGTTTGAAACCGGCGCGAGACCCAATCCGTCGAACGATTCCGCGAAGCTCTCTCTCGAGCGATGCTGGCATGTCGGCGTCTTCCACCGCTCCGCAGCTGCTGCAAAGCAAATGGTGGTGGTGACCGCGAATCCAGTCGGCGAGCTCGTAGCGGACAAAGCCTCTGGCGGCGTGGTGCAGTGTGAGAATCCCGGCGGATTCGAGCACCGAGAGGGAACGGTAAAGAGAGGAGAGGGGGCCACCAATCGCGTGATGCAGTTCAGCCGCGGACTTAGGTCCGTCTCCCCGAGCCAATCGTTCGATCACTGATCGTCGTCCGCGCGTGAGGCGAATGTCGAGATCAGCTAGGCGATGTTCGATTTGGTCGAGATGGGCAGGTGTGGTCATATTGATATCGATTCTCATTATACGTTAAGATAGCCCCGGATGGATTGGTTAACTCAGCCCTTTGCAACGGGCCCCCAGCAGATGGCGTTCGTCAGCGGCACAGTTGCGGCCATCGCGCTAGCCGTTGTTGGCACGTGGATCGTCATCAGAGGGATGAGCTTCTTCGGGGATGCTCTGGCTCACGGAGTGATTCCGGGTATTGCCCTGGCGCTCCTACTGGGCCTTAGCCCGTTTCTAGGAGCGGCCGTGGCCGCGCTGGTGATGATCGCTGGAATCAACTATGTCCACCGCAACGCAGCCTTTAGTGAGGACACCGCGATCGGTCTGCTCTTTGTGGGCATGCTGGCAACAGGGGTGATCCTCGCCGGAGGAGGAGATGCCGAGGCTCTGGCCGAGGTCTTGTTCGGAGATCTGTTTGGGATTGAAACGTCGCACTTGTGGATCCTGGCTGGTGTCGCTGCCGGCATCGTGGCCGTCTCCACGCTTCTCTACCGACCGCTGCTCGGCCTGGCCTTCAACCTCCAAAAAGCGCAAACGCTGAGGCTCCGTCCCCGTCTCGTGCATCTATTGCTTCTCACCATGATCACGGGGGCTGTGGTCGCCTCCTTTCCAACTATCGGGACGCTCCTGGTGTTTGGCCTTTTGGTAGGTCCGCCGGCCACCGCCGCGCTCGTGGTGCGAAGAGTGCCGGCGATGATGGTTCTCGCCGCAGTTATCGGTGTCCTTGCCGTCATATTCGGCTTGGCTGTGTCTTTTCACCTCGACTCCGACGCTGCCGCGACAGTGGCCTTGATTCCAATCGTCTTGTTCTTCGTTGTTCTCACGGTCAAACGTGGGCGAGGGCGAAGTCGGGAATAGCTACCGCTTCAGTTACCTTCTGCCTGTATGGAACTTGGGATAACCACCTTCGCTGAAACCACGCCGAACCCAACTACGGGCGAGTTGATCGACCACGGTGACCGTCTGCGCCAGGTGCTCGCGGAGGCCGTGCTGAGTGAAGAAGTTGGTCTCGACGTCTACGGGGTGGGAGAGCACCACCGGCCCGATTTTGCCTCCTCCTCGCCAGCGACGGTCCTGGCGACGATCGCCGGCAAAACCGACCGCATCCGTTTGACTCCGGCCGTGACAATCCTTTCTTCCGACGATCCGGTGAGGGTCTTCCAGGACTTCGCCACGCTCGATCAACTTTCCTCAGGCCGCGCCGAGCTCCTCGTGGGTCGGGGCTCCTTCATCGAGTCGTTTCCGTTGTTCGGCTACGACCTCGCCGACTACGACGAGCTCTTCGCTGAGAAACTCGACCTCCTGCTAGCCATACGCGATAACGAAAAGGTCACCTGGTCGGGCAAGTTTCGATCACCGCTCGAAGCGCAAGGCATTTATCCCCGGCCATTCCAGGACCCGCTGCCGATCTGGGTCGGGGTGGGCGGCAATCCGGAGTCGATGGTTCGCGCCGGAGTACGAGGACTGCCGGTAGCTCTAGCAATCATCGGAGGCATCCCGGATCGATTTGCGACCTTGGCCGAACTCCACCGGCGAGCGCTCCGCTCGGCTGGCTTCGATCCGGCCGAAGTACCGCTGGCGGTTCATGCCCACGGTTACGTGAGCGATGACGCCGAACAGGCCGCAGCCGAGTTCTATCCGCCCTACGAAACCGTGATGACCCGGTTGGGCCAGGAGCGAGGCTGGCCGCCAATGACCCGGCTTCAGTTCGACGGCATGCGGGCACCAGCCGGCTCCCTGGTTCTGGGCGATCCCGACATGGTGGCGGAGAAGATCCTCCGCTGGCGCGAGGTGCTTGGCATCGAGCGGTTCATGCTTCACACAAGTGTGGGCACTCTTCCCCATGAGCAAGTCATGCGTTCGATCGAGCTGTTCGGGACCGAAGTGGCACCTCGGATAAAGAAGGGGATCTCGTGATCAGATTCAAAACAGTCCTCGAATTGGGAGGCAAAACCGCCACAGGATTCCGCGTGCCGGCCGACGTGGTGGAGCAGTTGGGAAAGGGCCAACGCCCGCCAGTAGTGGTGACCATCGGGGACTACACATACCGAAGCACGGTCGCGGCCTACAACGGGGAGTACTTTCTCCCGCTGGCGGGAGTGCATCGCGAACAAGTCGGTCTCAAAGCAGGCGAGGAGTTCGCGGCAGGGGTTGAGCTCGACACCGAACCCCGGGTCGTCGAGCTGTCCGACGACCTGGCGCAGGCCTTGTCAGCGGATCCCAAGCTGCTCGAGGCCTTCCGGGCCATGTCCTACAGCCACCAACGCCAGCACGCCGAATCGGTCGAAGGTGCCAAGACCGAAGGCACTCGTGCCAGACGGATAGAGAAGGTCGTGGAAGCCATGAAGCAGAAGGCGACATGAGAATCCTCATCACCGGGGGTACAGGCTTCATTGGGTCGGTGCTGGTCGACCGCCTTGAGAGAGAGGGCCATGCCACGGTGATCCTCACCAGGCCGGGAGGGACCCCCCCAACGTCGGCGCAAAGCTTCGAGTGGGACTATGTCACTGGTCCACCTCCCGTCGAGGCTTGGCGCGGCGTTGACGGAGTAGTCAATCTTGCGGGCGAACCTGCCCAAGGTCGTTGGACGGAAGCCAAGAAACGGCGGATCAGAAGCAGTCGCGTCGGCACCGCCAATCGCCTCGTCGAAGGCATGGAGGCCCTCTCCGATCCCCCAGGAGTGATGGTCTCGGCGAGCTCGATCGGTTATTACGGCGACCGGGGCAACGAGACCCTCACCGAGGACGCGACCGCGGGTACTGACTTTGTTGCCTCAGTTTGGCGAGAAGCCGAGGTCGCGGCCATGGCGGCCGAGCGGCTGGGTGTGAACGTTGCTCGCACTCGCTTTGGGATTGTCCTCGCTCCTGACGGTCCGGCGATTGCACGACTCAAGCTCGTCACCAACCTGGGCCTGCTCGGCCCAATCGCCGGCGGTCGCCAATGGTGGTCCTGGGTTCACCGTGCTGACGTTGTTGGATTCATCATCCACGCTCTAGAGAATCGGTTGAGCGGGGCCTTCAACGTGGTTGCTCCCGACGGACGGCGGCAACGCGACTGGGCCTCCACTATGGCCCGGGTGATGCACCGACCAGGCTTTATCCCGGCGCCGGGTTTCGCGGTGAAAGCAGTGATCGGCGGATTTGCGACAGAACTGATCTCTTCGCGGCATGTGATTCCGGCCGCGACCCAGGCGAGCGGCTACGAGTTTGTCTTCCCTGACCTGGAGCCAGCCCTCCAGAACGTCCTCGCCGACTGAGTGACTAGCGGCTGCGGAGCCGGGGGTCGAGAGCGTCGCGGATGCCGTCACCGATGAAGTTGACGCTCATCACCGCCAGCATGATCAGCACGCCGGGAGAGAGAACCCACGCCGCATTGAGCTGGAGGTAGTTGCGGCCGTCGAATACCAGCCTGCCCCAGGTCGGGAAATCGGCCGGGAAGCCAAGGCCGAGGAACGACAACGCCGATTCAGTGATGATCGCGGAGGCGACTCCTAGCGCCGCCGAGACCATGACCGGGCTCAGGATGTTGGGGAGGATGTGACGCATGATCACTTTCCGCTTCCGGGTGCCGATGCTGTGCGCGGCCAGCACGAACTCCTCCTCTTTGATCGAGAGCACGTCACCGCGGACCACTCGGGCGGTCTGCATCCAACTGGTAGCGCCAATGATGAATACCACGAGGATGAAGATCCCGGTGTTTTCACCGAAGGCGTCCTTCAGGCTCTCCCGGAACAGCATGATGACGACGAGCAACAAGGGCAGGATTGGCAGAGCCAGGAAGAGGTCAGTTAGCCGCATCAGCGGTCCGTCGAGCTTCTTGAAGAACCCGGCGATGATCCCGATCGCGGTGCCGAGAAATAGCCCGAAAAGCATCGCCGCGAACCCAACCGCAAGTGAGATCCTGCCACCGACCAGTACCCGGGCGAGCACATCCCGCCCCAGGTTGTCGGTGCCAAGGAGATGCTCGGCGGAGGGCGGCTGATTGGCCGAGATCGTGTCGATCTCATATGGGTCGACGCCGTAGAGGAACGGGCCGACCACGCTCGCCAGGACAATCAAGACCAGGAGGATCAGTCCGACGATCGCTCCCTTGTGCCGCTTGAACTGTCGCCAAACGTCCTGCTTCAGGGACCGATGCTTTTCACCCGGCTGCTGTGGCTTTAGCTCCGGGGTGCTGTCGACCCGCTCCTGGGTGGTAGCTATCTCAGTCTCCTAACTCAATCGTATCGAATTCGGGGGTCGAGCAACCCGTAGGTGATGTCGGCGATCAGATTGAAGACGACGATGAGCACAGCAAAGATAAAGGTCAAGGTTTGCACCATAGGCACGTCGGACTGTCCGATGGCCGAGATCAGCAGCGCTCCGAGACCATTGATGCGGAAGATCTGCTCGGTGATGATCGCCCCGCCAAAAATCCCGGGGACCTGCAGCGCAATCAAAGTGGTGACCGGAATGAGGCTGTTGCGCATGACGTGGGTCATTACCACCCGTCCCTCGCCCAGTCCCTTGGATCGGGCGGTGCGTACATAGTCCTCGTTGAGGTTGTCCAGCATCGAGGCGCGAGTGAATCGGCTCAAAGCGGCAGTGTTGAAGAGAGTCAGCACCGCCACCGGCATCGCCATCTGCTTGAGAAAGGCCCAGAAGGTCTCCCAACTGTTGACCACCAGGGTCGAGTCGTAGAACGAGGGGAACCAACCAAGACCGACGCTGAAGACGACGATCGCCAGCAGGCCGGTGAAGAAGGTAGGTGCCGAGAACCCGATCATCGTGAAAAGGGTCCCGGCGTTGTCGAAGAACGAATACTGCTTGTACGCGGAAATCACGCCGATCGGGATGGCGATGATGGTCCCGAGAACGAAAGCGAGCCCCAACACCCAGAGCGTCTGGGGGAGCCGTTGGCCGATGATGTCGATTGCCGGGGCCCGCGAGGACCAGGAGAGGATTCGGTCGCGGTTCTCGCAGTCGCCGATGCAGGTGTTAAAGACCGAGTCGACGAAGTGGAGTGGCTCGTTGATGAACATGAGCCGCATCCATTTGAGCCATTGGATCACGAACGGATCGTTGAATCCCAACGATTCACGAATGTTTTCCCGCACCTCAGCGGGAAGAGTCAGCGGCAGCTGGGAAGTGGGATCGCCGGGGGCCAGATCGAGGATCGCGAAGATGATCAGGCTGATGACGATGAGGGTCGGAATCGCAAACAGCGTTCGCCGCAGAACGTACTGACCCATGGCTAGACGATTCCCATGTCCAAAGAGAGCTCTCAGGGAGCCCGAAATAGGAAGAGAGCCTCCCGAGCGGACCCGAGAGGCTCTCTTGTTGGTCATTTCTGTGGGTGTTCCCTTAGCTGTCTAGCCGCGGGTCCACTCTTCGATGTTCCAGTATTCGGAGTCCCAGGCGTTGAGGTCGCCAACTCCCTGGAATCGAGTTGGCAAAGGCCGACACGTTTCCACGCTCGATCAACGGGACGATGGCTCCGCTGCCAACGACGAGGTCGTTCAGCTGGGCCACCAGGTCCTCACGGGCCGGGTCATCCAGCGATGCTGCTTCCAGCTGCGCGTAGACGTCGTCGTACTCCTCGCTGGCGAAACGGGGGATGTTGCCGCCGGCATAGGCGTTGGTCGATTCGGGGATGTCGTCGATGGTGTACTGCACCATGTATCCCTGAGGATCAGGGCTCGTGGAGTTGTTGGTGAACATCTCGATGTCCGCGTAGAACTTCCAGATGCACGCATCGGCGGCGCAGGTCCCGTCGAAATAGAGACCCGCGTCCTCGTTCCTCATGTTGGCGTCAACGCCGATCTCGGCCCAGTAGCTCTCGATCAGAGCCTGGTTCGACTGCCGCACCGCGTTGGTCGAGGTGACAAAGTCGAACACGAGAGGCGTGCCGTTCCATTCGCGAATACCGTCGCCGTCGGAGTCGACAGCGCCGATCTCATCGAGCAGAGCGTTGGCGCCTTCGATGTCCTGGGTGAGGCACCAGTCCATGTTGGTTGACAATCCCGGCTCAGTTGGCCAGATGTTGCAGGTCGGAGTACCGGCCGGGCCGTAACCAACGGCCACCAGCTCCTCGCGGTTGATCGCCATCGACAGCGCTCTGACCAAGTCGGGGTTGTCGAAGAACACCGGGTGGGGGTTGGAACCACCGGCATAGTCCGACGGGGGTGGATCGGTTGAGTCGGGGTTGGTCTGGTTGAGGTTGAGGTGCTCAACGCTCGAACCGAAAGCCACCAGAACCACACCGTTCCCTGCATCCTCCATAGGACCGATGATCTCGGGAGCAACCTGGAGGTTCCAGGCATAGTCACCCTCACCGATCTCGAGGACGGAACGTGCCGCCGATTCGGCGTCGCCGCCACCTTCGATGGTCACGGTGCCGAAGAACGGCTTGCCATCCGCAATTCCGCGGTAGTTCGGGTTGATCTCGTAGGACACGACGTCCTCTGGCACCAATTCGGTCACCATGTACGGACCAGTCCCGACCGGCTGGAAGTTCTGCTCGGTGCAGGCGTTGGCAGCGGCGCCAACGCAGTCGGCGAACTGTGCCCGCTGGATGATCGGGTAGGTGAAGCTGACGAAGTGGACGTAGGGGAACGGCTGGGGGCTGACGAAGTTGACGGTGACGTGCGTGTCATCATCCGCCACGACGCTCTCCACCGTGGTGAAGTCGGCGATACAGCCGGTCTCCGCGTTCGAGCAGTACTCCCAGCTGAAGACGACGTCATCAGCGGTGAGGGGGGTTCCATCCGACCACAGGATGCCTTCCTGCAGCGTCCAGGTGATCGAGCTGTAGTCCTCGGCGACGCCGCCATTTTCCACGGTGGGGATCTCGGCCGCCAGGGCCGGAACAATCTCACCACCCGGAGACCATTCGGCTAGTGGCTCGAGAACGAGCGAACTGGCCAAAAGGTCCTTGGTTCCGGTCGAGAGGTAGGCGTTGGCCTGGGAGGGCCCCTGCCATTGGAAGGCGAGGAAATCGCCCCCCTGACCGGCTTCCCCGGTCGTGGCGGGTGCGGTCGTTTCGGCCGGTCCTTCAGTAGTGGTTGCGCCTGTGTCAGCGGTGGTCACAGTTCCGCCGTCAGCGGTGGTGTCCGTGGTACCGGATCCACAAGCCGCGGCGAAAACCGCAAGGGCCGCGAACAAACACAGCCATTGCCATCGTTTCATTAAGTTGTCTCCTCCATTTAGAGAGTTTTGTCCAACATATGTCCGCACGGCCGTCCGCATGCCGCGTCGCCCGGCGAACGGGCTAACGGTACCAGGCTATGGCGCCGACGGCAGGGCCGGAGGCTCCTGTTCTGGCTCGGTTACGGTCTCCACTGCGGCAACATCTGGCGTGTCTTCGGCGAAGTGACAGGCCACCCAATGGCCGGTTCTGAGCTGGCGCCATTCGGGGATCTCTTCCACGCAACGCTCCTGGGCCATCGGGCAACGGGTGTTGAACGGGCATCCCGGGGGCGGGTCTGGCGGGGCTGGGGATGTCGCCTTCGAGGATGACCCGTTTTCTCACCGCTTCGATTTGAGGGTCGGGAACCGGGACGGCCGATAACAACGCCTGGGTATAGGGATGCTGGGGATGGTTGTAGAGACGATCGACGGTGGTCAACTCCATGATCCTGCCCAGGTACATGACGGCCACCCGGTCGGCGATGTGGCGCACCATCGAAAGGTCGTGGGAGATGAAGAGATAGGTGAGATTGAGCATCCCCTGCAAGTTCTCGAGCAGGTTCACGACCTGGGCCTGGATCGAGACGTCGAGGGCGGCGATCGGTTCGTCGCAAACAATGAAGTCGGGATTGAGAGCAATCGCCCGGGCGATGCCGATCCGTTGTCTCTGGCCACCCGAGAACTCGTGGGGATAGCGGTTGGCATGTTTGGGCGCGAGTCCGACCAGACTGAGAAGCTCGACGACACGTTGCTCTCGATCGTCACCCTTCGCCTTCTTGTGCTCGGTCAGAGGCTCGGCGATGATTGACCCGACGGTCATCCTCGGGTTCAGCGATGCGTGGGGGTCCTGAAAGACCATTTGCATCTGCGGCCGGAGGCGGCGCATCTTCTCGGAGCTGAGGGTGGTGAGCTCCTGGCCTTCGAAGGAGATGGTTCCTTCCGTCGCCTGGTCGAGCTGCAGGATCACCCGGCCCGTGGTGGACTTGCCGGAACCGCTCTCGCCCACCAGCCCGAGAGTCTCGCCGCGATAGATGTCGAAGGTCACGCCGTCGACCGCTTTGACCGCCCCTACTTGCCTGCGCAGCAACCCTTGCAGGATGGGAAAGTGTTTCTTCAGCCCTTTGACGCTGACGAGCACTTCCTTGGTCGGGGTGGTCCGTTCGAGTGGTCCAGATGTTGCCAAATTTGGTGTCGTCACACGGCCCTTTTCATACCGACCTGGGCTGGTTGTTGTCCATGTCCCACCAACACGCAGCGAAGTGGGCTTCGCCGACCATGAGCAACGGCGGATTTTCCTTTAGACATCTCTCAAAAACGAACGGGCAGCGAGGGGCGAAAGGGCAGCTATCCGGCTTTTGATAAAGGCTCGGAGGCGCTCCCTTGATGTTGACGAGGTCCTGGCCCTTTTGGTCAAGCCGGGGAATCGACCCGAGCAGCCCGCGGGTGTAGGGATGCTGGGGATCGGCGTAGAGCTCGCCAACGGGCGCTTCTTCGACGATCTGTCCGCCGTACATCACAATCACGCGATCGGCCAGGCCGGCTACGACGCCAAGGTCATGTGTAATCCAGATGACTGCGATACCAAGCTTCTCTCTGAGGTCGCGCACGATCTCGATGATCTGGGCCTGAATGGTGACGTCGAGGGCAGTGGTGGGCTCGTCGGCGATCAAGATGCGTGGGGAACAGCCCAGCGCCATTGAGATCATGACCCGCTGGCGCATACCTCCAGAAAGCTCGTGAGGATATGAATCCAGCCTCCGCTTCGCTCCCGGGATCCCGACCAGCTTGAGAAGGTCGAGTGCCCGTTGCTCCCGGGCCTTCTCCGGGAGATCGGTGTGAATCTTCAGTGCCTCCATGATCTGGTAGCCGATCGTGAGGACGGGGTTGAGCGAGGTGAGCGGGTCCTGGAAGATGAAACCGATCCGTCCTCCGCGAACCTTGCGGAGGTCGTCGAGGTCCATGGTGACCAGGTCGTTTCCCTCGAACATGACCTGACCTGAGACGATTTCGCCGGGTGGCATCGGGATGAGGCGAAGAAGAGACATCATCGTCACGCTCTTCCCGGAGCCGCTTTCGCCGACCACACCCAGGAACTCGCCGTTGTTGAGGTTGAAGCTGACACCGTTAACAGCATGGACTGTCCCGTCCTGGGTGTGGAACTGCGTCTCCAGGTCCTTGACCTCGAGGATCGGGGTGCGGCTCGTCACAGACTCGGGATCATATGCCCGCCTTGCATTTCCACGCCGCGCTCATTGCGAAATCTCTGCCCGGTAAACGGCCGACACATGGCTTGGCTGTATTCGTCGATGGTCTCGAGAAGGAGGAAGTCAGGTCCTCCGCCCATGACCCGAAGTTCGCCAAATAGCGGGACGATGTTTGGTCGGGACCAGCGGATCCCATCTGCGGCTACATAGAGATCATTGCCAGTCCGAGGTCGTTCGTGAAAACGCTGGAGGGCGGCGAGCGGAAACTCGAACTCCTGCTGATCTGCGACGAGAGTCACAGTCTTGGAGGAAGAGTCGTATCGATGATCGGTGAGACCCGAGAAGCTGATCGGTTGCGAAAGGTCCGGGCCACTCAAAGTGAAAGGCAACTCCTGGTTCCGGTCGTAAGTAACGGTGTAACCACCGGAGCGGATCTCCTGCTGTTCGGGAGGCCATGACGCCATGGAATTCGCAACCAACCCAGCGGGCGAACCAGTCAAGGCGAGACCACCTTCGGCCTCGATCATCTCGCGGGGGAAGTCGACACGAGTGAAACCGTCGTTGTCGCTGATCCAATAAGAGATGAGTGAATACGGAGCCGCCAGGTGTTCGTCCCAATTGAGATAGAAGTTGGACATGGGGAACGTCGGTTCGGGTCGCCACTCGATACCGGAATCCGATGTCAGGGCGCCCGTTCTCACTCCCGGGATCAAAAATCCGCCCTCGGGTAGAGCTGCGATGTGGCGTAGGTCTGCTCCGAAGAAGGGCTCGAGGGACTCGATTTCTTCAGACTCGATAGCTTGCCAGACCTTGCCGTCGAAGCGGTAGAGGAACGAGGTATGTCCCCAGTTGAGCTCTCGCAAAGATGAGCTGGGGTCGGATGGTTGACGCCAGACGACGATCCCTGGAGTCGCGACGACCTCGAGCCCGGAACGTACCCGCAGACTGAGTTCGCCCTGGGCCAGGGCGCGATCCAAGTCCGGTGGGATCAATTCGAAAAGCGCAGAGTCGAGAATCGGATATTTCCAGCCGGTGAGCAGCACGGTTGATCCGCTCGCAATCAGCTGCTCGGCTCCGTATCCGTTCTCAGTCGACTCAGGCGTGAGGGTTTCAGCCGTCCACGCGCTCCCGTCACCCGAAGTCCAGACCGTCAGCGCCCCCGGGAACAGCGGCCAATAGGTTCTTGGTGTCGGGGAACCCTCAGCGCCGACCACCAGCAGCTTCCCATTGGCGGAAGCTATTTGATCGACTCTCAGCACCTGTCCTGGCGCCGCGTTTATCTCGGAAACCGGTATCCATTCGCTTCCGTCGGCGGAAGAAAGCAACGTCGCCTTCTCGGCTGGAAACTCTGGCGCGCCAACCAGCCAGTAACGATCGCCGAAGCGGACAGGGCCAACGAGTGTCTCGTACTCGCCCAGGCCGGTGACGAGTTCGAGGGCAAAGCTCTCGTTCGTCAAGACACCGAGTCGTGGACCTGGCGGATGGGTCGCGGCCACGGGCTCCGGAAGAATGTCAGCCGTTGAGTAATCAGCTTGTGAGATTTCGACTTGCCGGTCTTCCCCCGGGAGCAGCGCCATCCCGACCACCACCGCAGCAACGCATCCCGCCGCGGCGAGAAATCGCCCCAGAGGCTTGCCCGGGGAGCCTGTCATCGCATCAGCTCACGATCATTTCTGTAAAACCTATGCCTGGCGACATTCTCGCATTTCTGCAACTACTAGCCAGATCCAAACGCGATGACGTCCACCGTGTTGCCCCCCGCCCGGAGGCTGGACGGCGGAATCATGGCCTGGAAGCCAGTCCGCCCTCGATCGTGGAATGACCGGACCACGGCTTCTATCTCACCATTGACGACCACAGCGACAAGGACCTCCTCGCTCGGGCCGAGGCCAGCCACCGTGCCGGTGACGCGGGCGGGAATGGTGTCGGCGGCAGGGTCGATGTCGGCAAACCTTTCCTTCCGATCGATTCGGATCGTGATGTCCTCGCGGATGCCGGGGATGGCCGACTCGTCATTGCCCACCAGGTCCGGGGCCCCCGGAGGTAGTAGCTCATACGGATCGCCGGTCGGAAACCAGTTTGCGTTGCGTCGGCCACTGCCAACTTCTCGTCGCCGCCGACTCCATAGGTGGCGTCGGATTGCGGGCCGCTGGTGGTCGTTTCGGTTCGCTCGGGTTCCGGGGCAAACAGCGAGCTTCCTTCGGTCGTCCAGGGAAAATCGACCCCGAGCACGTCGGCGATCGTCGGGACGATGTCGATGGTTAGAGCCCGCCGATCGTCGATTAACCCTGCTCCCTCTCCATCTGGAGCCTTCACGAATAACGGAACGGCCGCGATCTCTCCGACGGTGTCCGGGGCGATCTGGCGCCAGTGCTCGATGTTCGGCCGCAGGGCAATGCCATGGTCGGCCACGACGATCAAGAGCGAGTCGTCGTAGATCCCGGCTCGCTCCATCGCCTCGATCACCTCGCCGAGGGCCGTATCGATGTACTGCACCTGCAACAGATGTCGTCTGCAGGGCCTGGGCCGAAAGCCAGGCGTTGTCCCCCCAACCGGTCTTGTTGCTTCCCGGCAGTCGTTCCGAGTCGAGCGGGTAGCGCCGGCCAGTGGGCAGGTACTGCCAGGGATTGTGGGGGAACAAGCGCATGGGTAAAGAAGAAGGTCGGCCGTTCCCGGTCTGACTGCTCGATCGAATCGACGAGATGCTCAATCGTCCGACGAGGGTCGGTGCTGCGGGCGGTATTGAACGACTCGATGGCGTCGAAGTCTTCGGTGGCCTCGCCAAAGCTTCCCCAGTTCCGATCGATCGGCGGCAGTGATTCAGTCAAGGACGGGCGGCAGGAGAACGTGGCCCGCAATGACTCCCAGGTCGTTGGCGAGAGAGCCGCGGGACATGCGCTCGGGCGGCAGAGCGCAAACCGTCACCGGACACATCTGCGTCATCGTCTCTTCGACTTCCATCCGGTAGGTCGGAGGACAGGGCCGTAAACATGCTCCCCGGGTACTGGCCTGCGTAGGGATTGAGGACCGGGCCGGATCGATGCCGGTGACGATCGAAGGGACGGAATGCTCGGTCTGCTGTTGAACAGTGACTGCGTTGCGGAACCACGTTCCGTCGTCAGCGAGTCGAGCGAAGTTCGGATATCGATCCAACGCGCAGGTTGCCGTCGGGGTCGATTAGCGATGCCACAGGAAACTCATCGAGCACGAGGAACACGATGTGGGGGGTCTTGGTGGGGTGGACCGCGGCGGTCACTGGGGTCCCGGATCAAGAACCAGGACGCCCGAGGGTGTGGCCCAAAGGAAGTAGGCGGCCATCGCGATCGGGCTCCAGGCAAGAATTGCAAATATCGAACGAATTCCCTCGAACGCGTAAGAGCCGAAGAGGAGGGCGCCACCGAGGAGAAGCGCCAACACCTCGGGCCAGGGCCCGTGAGGCGTCGGACGATCAGATAGGCGAGGGCAACGCCGAGCAGACCATACCCAGACCTCACCGACCAGCCGTCCGAACCGACCGGGAAGCGTCGCGGGAAGAGCTGGCGACGATCGGTACGGCGACCGCCAGGTAGCAGAGGATACCGCGATCACTTCGCTTCGAGTCGATCCGCGGGCGATGAAGAACTCAGCATTGCGACCGAGGATGTCGAGCACAGGCCAGGCGAGTGCGAAGGCGCCCAAGGCCAGCGCCACTCGAATACGCGTCGCCTGGTTCATAGCCGTGGGTCTCACGTTGCGCGATCAGCGAGGGAGCAGATGGAAGAGAATGCGACCTTCCAATTCCTTCTCGGCCTGGGTCGTGAAGATCGCATCGAGAAGCGTTCGGAGGCTCTCCTCGTTGTAGTCAGGGTGGATTTCTCCCGTCGCGTTTGTTGATCGCGAGTTTCTTGGCCATGGGGTCGGTCGGGGGAACCCATTCGAAGATGATCTCGCTGCCGAGACTTGCGAGCCAGTCCATCACCTCCGAGAGCGGCAGATTGCCGGCGACGACGAGATGGTGGATCACAGCAAGCATGAGCACGAATCCGGGACGCCCCCTTTCGTTGAGGCGGACGTCTTTCCCGGCCCCGCCAGCCGAGTCCCGGTGACGGGTTCGAAAGGTCGAAGACGATCGGAAGGATGTTGTCGAGGCCCTTGCCGGACGATGTCCCGGTACAGGCGGTCGACTACGAGTTGGTCGGCGTCGGCGGCGACGACCAGGTCGGCGTGCTCGGCCGCGAGACGTCGAAAAGTGACCATCGTTGGCACCGAGGTCCCAGACCAGCCGACGGCGTCGTTCGCCGAGAGCGACTTGACACGAAGTCGGCCTTTTCTTGCCGCTGGGTGGCGACGTGGTCGCATTGGGCATAACGACGACCACGTCGAAGCTGTCGGGCTTCCACTCGAGACGCCCGAACGATGCCGTCGAACCGTTTGAGATTGGCCTGAATCATCTCGGCCTTGAACCCTGCCGACGCTCAGCTCCTCGCGGACGTCACGATCCGATGTCGTCTTGCGTTGTGCCCGTGCCTGCATGGCGACGTCGAGTGCGACTCCGGCACGGAGCTTTTGACCCTTGAGCATCGCGTTGGCGGTCTCGGGATCGATGCCGTCGAGGGAGCCCCGCAGAAGGGGCTGGAAGGAGATTCCGCTATATGCCTGGATCAGGAGCGGATAGAGAAAGAGCCGGCAGAACTGTCCGTAGCCGAGCCAGGGCTCGCCTTGGCGGTAGGAGCGGAAGGAGCCGAGGTCGACGAACATCGGCTCTCGGCCGCGAAACTGGATGTTGTAAGGACGTGGCGTCCTTGAGAGTCGAGGCCCCGCGTCGAGCGCCGCCTGGTTGAACTCGAGGTGAAGCAGCGCAGCGCGCTTGAGCATCGAGAACGACCACTCGTATGGGTAGGTCCACAACTCGAATCCGTTCGTGGACGAGGGTCTGGCCGTCGGCAGCTAGCTCGGTCTGAAACCAACCGACCCTGCCAGTCATCGAGAAGACCACTGGCCGATAGTGCATCCCAATCCGACCGGCCCTGCTCTGTCAGGCGCACGATTGACGACTCCGTCGCGTAAGAACCACACGACTGGCGGGATCTCGAAAGGAGCCCGGGTCGAAGTCGGTCTGCGCCCGCCTTGATTTTCGTGGGCGATCACCCCCGACTAGACGTCGGCTGGTGTCTCGGATTCGACCTTGGGTGTCCGCCTGAAAAGACGACGCCCGGTCGTCTTCAAGAAGACCGCTAACCCGGCGATGCCACCGAGGATCGCTTGCAGAAGCAGGCTCCCGGTTCCCGGGTCGATGTATGCAAAGATCACTTAGTAGTGGTTCCTTAACGTTTTGAGTCCTCCAGGAACACCGAGGTTAATGAATCCTCCTCGCAATCGTCTGCAACGGCCTCTTTCGGAAGTTCAATGCCCTGGCTAAAGGGCAACCTTCACACCCACACCAACCTCTCGGACGGCGACAGCCCACCCGGGCGACGTGGCCCGCTGGTACGACGATCACGGGTACGACTTCTTGATCATCTCCGATCACAACGTGCGCTTCCCGCCCGAGGAGCTGCAAGAGCGAGTTGCGGGCGGAGGGTCGGACCTTGTTGCTTGATACCCGGCGAGGAGCTCTCGACCTGGTGGCCGGGTCCCGACCGCACCTACGCCCTTCATGTCAATGGCTATGGCACCTCGTCGGTACTCGGTAACGCCGAGGGTGACTCGGTCCAATGCGTTCTCCAGAAGATGGTCGATCGCGTCGTCGCCGATGGAGGGCTCGCCAGCGTCAACCACCCCAACTTTTGGGAGTCGGTGCACTGGGACAGACATCGCTGCACTGGTAAACCTCACTTTTCTCGAGCTTTACAACGGCCACCATCTCGCTGCCAACGACGGCACCGCCACGCCAGCCGCCGATGGAAACGGTTTGGGACCTCGTCCTTGAGCCAGGGCAGGGTGGTCTGGGGCTTGGCGGTCGACGACGCCCATCACTTTCTCTCCTTTGGCTCCGATCGAGCCAATCCCGGACGAGGTTGGGTGGACGTCGAAGCGGCGAGTGCGAGCCCGGAGGCGATCCTCTCCGCCCTGGGTCGAGGGTGACTTCTACTCGTCGACCGGGGCGACGGCTTGCACACTGTTTCGGTGAAAGGCGGAAAGCTGATCTTGGAGGCCGACCGGCCTTCACAGATCGAGTTCGTGGCTGATGGAGTAACGTGTCGAAGTCGTCGACGGGCGAAGAAGCACGGTTGGCGGTAGGCGCTTCGCTTCCTTCGCGCTCGCATCGAGAAACGAGCTGGGAATCGCCTGGGTGCAACCCCATGATCAGACGTCAGACAACGCGTCTCCCCCTGCGATCTGACTCTGAAGGGGCATAGGCGCCGCCAGCCTAGGCCGATCGCCAGGTCGAGCCGGCCGCTCTTTGTTGACGATCTCCGTGGCTCGGGCCAACGCGTTCTCTTTGATCTCGCGCGGCCTTCTCCTCGTCGATGTTGCCCGCGGCGAGAGCTTCATCCACGCGGGCATTGATCGCCGCCACCATCGCGTCGATGACTGTTTGCGCGGCTGACGCCGTTGGCCTCGGCGACCTCGGCGATCGTTTGACCACCGCGAAGAGCTTCGCGTAGTTCCGCCTCGGTGATCCCGATCGTCGTCGAGATGACGTCTAGGCCGAAGTGAAGTCGGTGGAAGCGCCGTCCGCGCTCGGGCCATTTCCCGGCAGGTCGGCGGCGACAGCGTCGGCTTGCGCCGACGTGATCGTTCCGTCGGCGACGAGATCATCGAGCGCCGTCCGAATTCGACTCTGGCGGTTGGCGAGGCGATCCCCAGGGATTCGTTTGTGGATTCGTCACCGCGCTGTCGTAGTCGTGGTCGACTCCTGAGCTCCGGCCAGGTTGGGGACGAAGATGGTCGCTCCGAGCAGGAGGCCAAGCACGGCGGCAAGCGGCAGCTACCCCCATTCGCTTCTTGAGCTGCTTCCTTCTTGTCGAGTCGATTGTTGTCTGGCATTTCGTTGGACACTTTCGTGCTCCTTTCGTTTCCAACACCAATCATGCATTCGAGCCGAAGCTGAGATCGGACCCGATCGAAGCTGAGAATCAACCCAGAGTCTCTGGGGCAGGACTACCGCCATGCGGGCTCCGCCGCCATTGGCAGTTGCTCGCAATGGCCCGCCCACCGTGGGCGCGTGCAATTGCATCGACGATCGCCAGCCCGAGGCCGGCCCCTCCGCTCTTGCGCGACCGCGAGCTGTCAGCGCGATAGAACCGATCGAATACCGAGTCGAGGGCCTCGGGAGGAAAGCCGGGACCGTGATCGGTGACCGCGAGCTCGACTTCATTCTCGTGTTCGTGGACGTCGATTTCGAATCGGCGTGCCTGGCGGGGTGTGGGCGCGGGCGTTGGCGAGCAAGTTGGCCACCACCTGGGTGAGTTGCTCCTGGTCCCCATTGATCACGGAGCTTGCGAGGATCCGGCGACGGTTACGGCTCGGCCCGGATCGATCGCCCGACAGTCCGCGGCCGCATCCTCGACCAGAGTCTCTCAGCTCGACCCGCTGATGATTGGGCGCCTGGTCGAGATCGAGCCGTGCGAGCAGCAAGAGATCCTCGACGAGATGGGTCATCCGTCGAGCTCTCCGCCTCGATCCGACTCATCGCCCGGTCCGTCGCGCTGTCGTCTTCGAGAGCGCCCTTGCGATGAAGTTCGCTGTAGCCAGCGATAGCCGCGAGGGGAGTGCGGAGCTCGTGGGAGGCATCGGCGACGAACTGTTTCAGCCGCTCGTTGGCGCTGGCTTCGGAATCGAACGCGCCTTCGATGTTGGCAAAGCATGTGATTGAGAGCGTCTCGCGAGCTTTCCCAATTCGGTGTCCGGGCTCGGTGCTCGCCACCCGTCTCGAAAGGTCACCGTCGGCGATCGCCTGACGGCGATCTCCGTTGCCCTCGATCATGTCGTCGACCGGGCGCAGACCACGGCGGACAGTCACCCACACCGCCGCTGCCCCGACGATCAGGATCGCCAAGTCCGGCGAGAACCAGACGTTCGTTCGCAAGGCTCGCCGTGGCCGCAGTCACTCGTCGAACGGCTGCGCCACCACCAGACCGATAGCCCCTCGAAACGTCCGCACCCCGACTCGGAACGAGGCGGTGTCGTCGCTGGCGCCGAACGGTGACCAATTGGGTACTGGTCGAGAGCAGGGGTTGGAAGGTTCGCCGTCGCCGGCAGTGGATCATCTCGCCTTCGATCCCCGAGGGGGCCGAGGCCACGACGATCGCCGCTGGGATTCGAGGACAACTCAGCCAGCAATCGATCCCCACCCCCGCGGGGTCGATCGAACGTTGCGCGGACGGGTTGGTTGCAGCGCCAGCTCGAGTGCGGTCGTCAACCTGGGCCATGAGCACTCGTCGCTGGCTACTGACCGCAACGAAACCGAAAACGGTGATGACTACCAGCAAGAGGACCGTGACCGCCGTGATCAAACGAGCGCGGAGCGTCATCGCGAAGCTAACCCGTGGGCTTGGTGCGCAGACACGTAACCGAACCCGCGGACCGTCTCGATGCGGTTGCGACGCTGAAGGGCCGAGCTTCTTGCGCAGGTATCCGATGTAGGTCTCGACGATCCCGGCGTTGCCTCCGAAGTCGTACTCCCACACGTAGTCGAGAATCTGATCCTTGGAGAGGACCCGGTCGCGATTGAGAATCAGATAGCGAAGCAAGCGGTACTCCGTCGGCGAGAGCTGCACCGGCGTTTCCTCCACGAACACCTGATGGGCGTCTGTCGTCGATGACGAGGTCACCGTTCGACGATCCGACTCGGCTCGGGGCTGGTTCCCCGGGTCGCGGCGCAAGCAGGGCTTCGATTCGCAGACCCAAGTTCCTCGAGGCTGAAGGGCTTGGTGAGGTAGTCGTCGCCGCCATGGTGAAATCCCGAGCGCATGTCCGCCATCGCGTCACGGGCGGTGAGAAAGATGAGCGGCATGTCGTGACCATCCCGGCGCAAGCGGCGACAAACCTCGAAGCCGTCGAGGTCGGGCAGGTTGACGTCGAGGACGACGAGATCGGGAGGGTCGTCCTTGACCGCCCGCAGGGCGTCGATCCCGCCGATGGCGAGCTTCACGTCGTAGCCGGCGAAACGCAACGCAGTCCCCAACATCTCGGCGAGGCTTTCCTCGTCGTCGACCACGAGAAGTTGCGCCGGGCGTGTCACGTCCAAACCCTATGGGGAGCCGTTCCGTCTATTGCGAGGAATTCCCTGAGAATTTCCTGAGAAGAAGATGCTCCGGCCTACGCTCGTGCTCAGGCCGGTCACAAGGAGGACAAATGGATAGTCGGGCGACATCGCGTTGGGCAGGGAAACCTCGCCGAAGGATCGGGGGAGGTCTCGACTGGCCACCGGAGTCGGTGGGGTGATGGAGGTGAGCTGGCCGAGCCGCACCGAGTCGGCGGCAGGAAAGACCAGCCCCGAGGAGTTGATCGCCGCCGCCCATGCCGCCTGTTTCAACATGGCGCTTTCGGCCGGTCTCGGTCGGGCAGGGTTTACGCCCACCTCCCTCGAAACGACCGCCACTGCGAGCTTCGAGAAGGTCGAAGCCGGCTGGCGGCTGGTGAGAATGGCGCTCAAAGTGATCGGCGACGTACCGGACATGGAGGACCCCGCTTTTGTCACGGCGGCCACCGCATGCCAAGGACGGTTGCCCGGTGTCGAATGCGCTCAAAGGCAATGTCGAGATCACCGTGGAGTCGAGCCTGGTCTAGCGAGCCAAATCACCTCAAATCCCCTAGCCTCAAGATGAGGTTGAAACTTTTGAGGACCTTTCAAGCGACACGCTGCTGGGCTTCGTCCGGTTTGCCTTAAGTTTGACCTCGCCCCTACGTTTCTCGGTCGGAGTTTGGGCGGACTCCACGGGGCTCAGCAGACGCCTGTCGCGGTGGCGTCTACTGACTTTGCTCGCTCCGACGGCGCCCATCTGATGCCTACAAGGGAGGCAGCGTGCGTCGCTGGCGCTCGGCTTTTTCATCGATCTCAATCATCTTCATGCTGTTCGTAGTCGGAACTGCGATGGCGCCGACAGTCGAGAACGTCTCGCCTGTTGATCGGCGCGATCGAGCTCAGGACGGTCCCTGATCGTCGCCCGCCATTGATCTTCTGCCCTGGCCAGAGGATTTCTGCCTCAGCCCTTGCGCCGACCCGATGGTCGAACCGAGTCTTCGACGACTCATCCTCGAAACCCGTGACTGCCACGACCACCACCACCCTGGCTCCGGTTGCAACGACTGTCCCGGCACCGATTGCACCGAGGTTCAGGCTCCACCGCCATCCCCTCGACCGGTCGAGGAGTGGCGATCCTTGGTGACGGCCTATTTCGCTGCCTCCGACGTCGACAAGGCGTTGCGAGTGATCTCGTGTGAGTCGGGCGGCGATCCGAACGCGGTCAACCGCTCGAGCGGGGCGGCCGGACTTGTTCCAGCACATTCCTCGCTACTGGCCGGATCGGGCGGTGGCGATCGGCTTGCCGGGCGCCTCGATCTATGACCCCGTCGCCAACGTCGCGGCTGCGGCCTGGCTGGTCTACACCGAGGGTTGGTCGCCGTGGAACGCCAGCGCCGGTTGCTGGTAGTCCCAAGAAGCCTCGTCTTCGGGCGCAAGCCGGGATAGCTTGCTGACAGGATGGAATTTGCCGGTCAGCTCAGTCATCGCTGAGGACGGGCCTCTCGAGGCGACGTTGCGGGTCGACGACGAGTTTCTTGCGATCGACTTCGGCGCCGGCCGGATGGACCGGTGGCCGCTCGACAAGTGCCGATTGGCACGAAAATGGCGAGCGCTTCTTGATGATGATCGGGGAGGAAGCGGCGAGCTTTGCATGCCGCCGATCCCCGCAAGCGACTGGGTCGATACCTGGCCTCCCGCCGCCCGTCGAGCGATCCCGTTGGCCGCCGACCCCGCCGCCGCGCAGTCAATTCTTCGAACGTCTCTCGCTCGCTCAGGTCGCCGGGTCGGGGTGGCTGATCGTGCTGCTGCCGATCGTGGTGACCGCGCTCCTCGCCCGCGATCGACCGAGTCCCGACCTCCTGAGCACCGCTCCAACCGAGACCACGGTGCCATCGGTGCCGCACTGTGTTCCAAAGTGGTGTCGACCAGGTGACGTTGGCTTGGAACGATGCCGCCGACCGGCTTCGCGCTGAACCTCTTCCTAATCGAAGCGCCCGGGCCCAACCGACTCCAAATGAACCTTGCCGACGGGCTCATCCTCTATGCAACCGAAGACCCCGCCACGGGACTTGTTCGTACTCTCATGCTGGCTGCCGGCCCGACCACTGGTGAGGCAGAAGGCGAAGCCGTTCTGGCGGCGTGGGGGACTCTCATCGCGACGGTTAATCCCGAACTCGACGGCGAGGGGCGTCGGACATGTCCTCGCCAACCTGGGGGTCCAGCCCAAGCGGCCGCTCCCCAACGGCATCGATAGCCAGGCTCTCGCCGGCGGAGCTAAGTACACGCCTGCGCTCGGGTGTACTGGGAGGGCGCGCTCTCCTGATCGTGTCATCGACGTCGTAATTTGGTCCGTGGCGCTGGCCCTGGCATAGCTGTCGGCGGTTACTTTTAGTTCGCGATGCGAGAAGTCTTTGTTGTCGACGCCTGTCGGACGCCTATGGGTCGAATCGGTGGACAGCTGGCTCACGTTCGTCCCGACGATCTCGCCGCTCACGTGGTGCAGGCGTCTTTGGCGCGCAACCCAGCGGTCGAACCGGCAGCGATCGAGGACGTGTTCTGGGGAGCGGCCAATCAAGCGGGCGAGGACAACCGCAACGTTGCCCGCATGGCAGTCCTGCTCGCGGGTCTGCCGATCGAAGTGGCGGGAGCGACGGTCAACCGACTCTGTGGCTCGGGAATGCAGGCTGTCATCTCCGCAGCCCACGCCCTCGCAGGGGGTTGGGGCGACCTGATGATCGCTGGCGGGTCTGAATCGATGAGCCGGGCTCCGTACGTGATCACGAAAGCCGATCGTGCGTTTCCCGTCGGGACGCCAGAGATGGTCGACACCGTCATCGGATGGCGCCTCGTCAACCCACGCATGAACGAGTTGTATCCGCCGATCAGCTTGGGGATGACCGCTGGAGGTCGTGGCCGAGCGACACCAGGTTTCCCGCGACGAGCAGGACGAGTTCGCCTTGGCGAGCCATCAGCGGGCCGTCAAAGCCGACGAGAACCAGACCCTTTCCTCCGAGATCGAGCCGATCGAAGTCCCGACGAACCACCGCGGCCGAGAGCGTCATCTGGCTTTGGTGGACGAGGGTCCGCGACCCGACACCTCGCTCGAGGCTTTGGCAAAGCTCTCCCCGGTTTTCAAGGCCGACGGCACGGTTACCGCCGGGCAATTCGTCACCGATGAACGATGGCGCCAGCGCCCTCCTCCTGGCTACCGAAGCGGGACTCGACCGATTTGGACTCACACCGCTGGCGCGAATCGTCTCGTCCGGCGCGGCCGGCGTTCATCCGGATGTGATGGGGGTTGGCACGGTCCCCGCCAGCGAGAAGGCCCTGGAGCGAGCGGGCTTGGCAGATCCGGGATCTCAAGGCTGGCGGAGGTCAACGAAGCATTCGCCTCGCAGGCGGTGGCCACGGTGCGGCTGCTTGGGCTCGATCCGGGCTCGTCAACGTGAACGGCGGAGCGATCGCCCGGGGCCATCCGCTTGGGTCTTCGGGCGCGCGGCTCGTGGGCACGCTCGCCCACGAACTCGCACAAGCAGGGCGGCGGCTATCGGTCTGGCAACGATGTGTATCGGAGTCGGCCAGGGCATCGCGGTCGTCCTGGAAAGCCGTGACGCTCCCCCTCGCTGGAATCAAAATCGTCGAGTTCGGCAACCTCGTGGCGGCGCCCTATTGCGGGATGCTGCTGGCCGACCTTGGGGCCGAGGTCGTCAAAGTTGAAGCGATCGTCGGGTGACCTTGCCCGAGAGATCGGACCTTTCTACGGCGTCGGAAAGCGCGTTCTTCATCTCCGTCAACCGCGGCAAGAGAAGTCTTGCGATCGATGCCAAAGCGAATAGGCAATACCGCGCTTCTGCGAAAGCATTGTCTCGAGGCCGATGTCGTGCTCCACAACCTGCGGAAGGGAGCGATGGAGCGGATGGGTCTCGGTTATGAGGATCTCCAGGACGAGGGTCGGCACCTGGTCTACGCGTTCATCACAGCCTTCGGTTCGACTGGCCCTCAGGCCGACCGGCCTGGAATCGACCTGATCTTTCAAGGCGAGTCGGGAATGATGTCGATCGCCGGCAGCCCCGGAGATCCGCCGCAAAAGACCGCAACCACGATCGCCGACTTCGTTGCCGGCACCAACGCCGCCTTCGCCATCGCCGCCGCAATTGTTGGCGGCGGCGGTCGACGCGGTGGCCGTCGGTCGTTTGTCGAAATTTCGCTTCGAGACGGCTTGATCGCGGTCCAGGCCGGATGGAATGCTCTGTTCTTCGCCAACGGAAGTCCAGCCGGCACGAACAGGTACTGCCTCGCCGGTCACCGCGCCAAATCAGACCTTTCGCACGCGTGACGGCTATGTGAACGTCGCCGTCGTCTCCAACCGCCACTTCCGTCGATTCTGCCCGGCGCTCGGGTTGGGAGACGTCGCTTCCGATCCCGCTTCGCAAGCAACCAACTCCGAGTCGAGAATCGGATTGCTCTCACAGAGTTGCTACAAGCGAAGTTTGAACGCATGCCGACCGACCATTGGATCGACACCTTGGGACGGGCCGGTATCCCCGTCGGTCGCATTCTCGACCTCGAAGAAGTCTTTTCTGACCCGCAGGCAGTTCACAATGAGATGGTGATCGACGATCAACCATCCGCGGGCCGGAACGATCCAGACCCAGGGTTCTCCCCTCCGGTTTGGCGGGAGCCGCCGCTCGTTCTGACGTAGCCTGCGCCCTTTCTCGGTCAGCACAGCCGTGCGATTCTGTCCGAACTGGGCATGGCGAACGATGAGATCGAAAAGCTCGTAGCGACGGGAGCGGTCCTCGCGTGAGAGTCGTAGGAGTCGAGGGTGATTATCCGAACGACCAACCGGGTCTGGTCTTCGGGGCGACTGAAGTCGGTGACGATTGGCCTGCGATTCGCTTGATCCTGCTCGAGGCATTTCGTTTGACCCAGCTGGCAGTGACCGCAGAAGAGCCCATCGTCTATGTGATTTCGACTGACGATCTCCTGGGCCGCAACGGACCAGGGTCGGCAGCGGTAGCTGCAGGGCTTGTCGCCGGGGCACGGACCGCAGGGATTGAACTCGCCAAAGCCGCGTTGCCGATCAACGTCCTCGCGATCGACGACGAACATCTCCAGCGAGCAAGTGGAGCGCTGGGTCCTGCATCTGCTCGACAGTGACGGGTCCCAGGGCGAGCTGGTCCATCTCGGCACCGGGCACCTCGGCAAGGCACTCGGATGACGAACACCGCGATCGTCACCGGCGCCGCGGGCGGCATCGGCCGGGCGATCTGCGAGCGCCTTGCCGCTGATCGCTGGACACTCGATCTGTGTCGATCTATCTCCGCGGCTGGCCGACCTCGTGGTCACTCTCGAGACAGGCGGTGCCAGTGCGATACCGGTGGAAGCCAACCTGACCACGGAAGAAGGCATCGACCTCCTCGAATCGGCGGTCGACGGGATGGTTCCCAATCGAACTCATCGTCAACAACGCCGGCGTCACCCGTGATGCCCGCCTGGTGAACATGACCGAGGAAGACTTCGCCACGGTGATCGACGTGAACCTCGGCGCTGCCCTCACCATCATCAATCGGCTAGCCCCGAAGATGAAACAGGGAGCGATCGTCAACATCTCGTCACGGGCTTATCTCGGAAACTTCGGCCAGTTCAACTATTCGATGTCGAAAGGAGCCTTGGTCGGAGTCACTCGTGCCTTTGCCTTTAGCCTGGCTCCAAGTATCCGTGTCAACGCCATCGCCCCCGGCCTGATAGCAACCGAGATGTCGATGGCGATTCCGGCCGACGTTCGAGACAAGGATGGTCACTTCGATCCCGATCGGGCGCATGGGCGAACCAGCGGAGGTGGCTGAACTCGTCGCGTTCCTGGCCGCACCCGGTTACATCACCGGTGAAGTGATCACAATTGGCGGCGGCCGAAGCCTGGCCCGATAGACCCGAAGACCCGAAGACCTATGGATCATCGCCAGCTAGTCGGCCAACGATTCGGGCCCGGGCCAGAGATCATCGTCGACGAAGCCCGCGTCGCGTGCGTATTGCCACGCAATTGGGGTCAGCCCGACCTCCGAAGTCCCTTGCTCCTCGTTGTTTCCCTTCTGCCCGCGCTCGGAAGCGGAATCGAACTTCCGCTGCCACCACCGCGTGCCACGATCAACTACGGCCTCAATGGCTTGGAGCGGATTTCTGACGTTCAGATCGGCGACGTCCTGCAGTCGAACTTCACCATCTCAGGCGTTCAGGATCTCGGCTCAGCCGTGCAACTCAACAGGACCGTTGAAATCTCCGCCAACGGCAAGCTCGCGGTGATTGCCGAGACCATTGCCCGCTTGGTTCTCTGATCTTCCGATCTTCGGGTCTTTTGTCTTCGGGTTCTAGATTCCAAAGGTGACAGCCGGAGCGCGTGGTTTCATCATCTCGGCTGGCGGCCTCGCCTGGCTCGCGGGAATCGTCGTTCTGGAATCGATGTATAAGGAACCTGAGGACTCGTTCCCAATAGCCTTTCCCGTTCTGGCGCTGTTGGCCGGTCTCTCAGTCGGGTGGGGGCTCTGGTCAGTGGCGCGATCGATTGACCGTAGAACCGCCCGGCTCGGAAGCAGATTGGTTGGAGCCAGCGCGACGGTGCTCGGTGTCGGATTTGGACTTGAACTATTGCCAGGTGACACCTGGCTCGCCTTCTTGCTCGCCTATTCCGTCGGTCTCTTCATCCTTCCGGTCGCCTTCATCATTCTTGGCGTGGGGGTCCTCCGCTCCCGGGTGTTCCCCGGGTGGGCGAAATGGGTTCCGCTGGCGACGGCCGCAGCGGGTGCCGTCACCTACGGATTTCACGCCCTCGCACGCGAGGTTTGGGACCCTTCGGATGCTGTCTGGTACTCCTCTGTTGGCGTCAGTTGGCTTCTGCTCGGCCTCGCATCTCTGAATATTCCCTTCCACGCGCCAAACGACGAAGCCGCCGCAAGTCCGGGAGTCCGAGCTCAATAGCGGTGTTTAACCGCCGGTTTATCAGGTTCAGTTACCGTTTTCCCCATGCGTCTACTGGTCGTGGAGGACGAGCAGGATCTGGCGGCTGCGATAGCGCGCGGTCTTCGCCGCCATGGGTACGCAGTCGACGTCGCACACGGGGCTTCGGCGGCCGAAGAGAAGCTGCGCGGTGCCGGTTATGACCTGGCGATTCTGGACTGGAACCTCGGTGACGGATCAGGTCTCGAACTCTGCCGAAGGATGGTTGCCGGCGACCTTCCTACCTTGGAGTCAAAGCGGCCGCGGGTGTTGCTGCTCACCGCGCGCGATGACATCGATGATCGCGTCGCCGGGCTCGACGCCGGCGCGGACGACTACGTGGTCAAACCCTTTGCGTTCGCCGAGCTCGCTGCTCGTGCTCGGGCTCTGCTCCGGCGGGACGAGGCCCCGAGCCCCGTGCTTTCGGTCGGGGATCTGACGCTCGACCCGGCGCGTTTCGTGGCCGAACGCAAGGGATCACCACTCAGCCTGACGAGCAAAGAGTTTTCATTGCTCGAGTTCCTCATGATGCACGCAGATGAAGTGATGCCTCAGGAGAGACTTCTCGAGCACGTTTGGGATGAGATGGCCGATCCATTCACCAATACGGTGCGGGTAACGGTTTCCAACCTCCGCAAGAAGCTGGGCGAACCACCGATAATCGAGACCCTGGCCGGCCGCGGCTACGTATTGCGAGCTTCGTGAGCGATCCACTGAGAACTCGTGGTTCGCGCCTTCCCCCGCTGTTTCGTTCGATTCGATTTCGACTGTCAGCGCAGTATTCGGCGGTCGTGTTTGGTTTGGGGGGATTGATTCTTGCGTTGGTTTACCTCGCGGTCCGCTGGCAGCTCACGCAGACCGAGACCCGGCTAGTCGTCCGCGGGCGCGAACTGCAGCTCGGGCAATTCCGTTTGCTGATCAACCCGCAGCTGGAGGAAGCCCAGGTGCGGACCCTCGAGAGCTTGTTCAGCCAGTTCGTCTTGGAAAAGCTGGCCTCTTACTCATTGATCGCCCTGGTTGCCCTCTTTGTGATTTCGCTCGCGGTCGGCTGGGTCATGGCAGGCCGGGCGCTCGCGCCGGTCGATCGCATCACCCAGGTGGCGCGTGAGATCGAAGTCTCCGATCTTTCCCGCCGGATTGCTCTCGAAGGTCCCGATGATGAGCTCACACGGTTGGGAGCGACATTCGACTCGATGCTCGATCGGCTGCAAGTTGCGTTTCAATCCCAAAAGCGGTTCCTCGCTGACACCTCCCACGACCTGCGCACGCCGCTTTCGGTGATTAGATCGAATGTCGAAGTGACCCTCGACGACCCGACCCCAACGGTCGAGGAATGGCGGGCAACGGGGGAGATCGTCGCCCGTAATGCCGAGAAGATGGGCTCGATGATCGACGCACTATTGGCCGCAGCTCGCTTCGAAAGCAGCAAGGCGACGATGGTCGCCGTCGACCTGGCTCATCTGGTTCGTGCGGCGACAGACGATCAACGAGCCTCGGCCGCCGATGGCGAAGTGGGTTTGCAGGAGTCTGTCGAGCCGGTGGATGTGCAAGGCGATGCTCTGGCTTTGAGCCGCGCGCTCGGAAACCTGCTTGACAACGCTCTCCGTGTAGCGCCGGCGGGGAGCAAAATCGAGATCGGATGTGGTCGCCGGAAAGGATGGGCATATTTGGCGGTGGCCGACGACGGTCCCGGCTTCACCGGCGGCGACGGCACTGGTCTGGGACTGGGGATCGTTGAGCAGGTGACCAGGATGCACGGGGGCGAATTCGAGATATTTTCCGAGGAAGGGGCGACGATGGTCATCTGGCTGCCTGATGGCGCCGAGGGCCCAGCTCCCCACCTTGACCCTTTGCGGGGACGACCGGGCCCGGTGTCGCTGGTTGCCACCACTGAACAGCTTCTTGGACCGCCTCTCTGACAATTCCCAGCAAAGATTTAGAAGCGATTTAGCGAGCGACCGCTACGTTCGTCGTCGGAGGATCCATGCTCAACGAAGAAACCCGCAGTTCCGACTTGCCTACGGAGGTCATCGTCGAAACGCCGTCGCCGCCAGCGCCTGCCAGACGCAACCTTTCCTGGCTCATTGCAACGCTGCTGGGTCTGATTCTGCTTTTGGGCGGAGCCGCGTTTGGCTGGCTATTGAACGAAGACAATCAAACTCCGACGATTGTCAGCCAGCAGGGTGTCAACGAGCAACCGATTTCCGTCGCAACGTCGCCGGCCGTCGCCTCAACCGAAGAGCCAGTTGCCGCCGTCGCCTCCGCCTTGTTGCCGTCGATGGTGCAGATCTCGATTCCCGGTGGGGGTTTGGGCTCGGGCTTTGTCTACGAGGACGGTCATGTTCTCACGGCAGCGCATGTCGTCGAAGGGGTCGAGACCGTCTCAGTTCGTTTTGCCAATGGGTCCCAAAGCGAAGGTTCGGTGGTTGGCACAGATCCAGCCCATGACATCGGCGTCATTCAGGTTGTCACAGAGGGAATTCCAGCTGCCCAGCTCGCTCTCGACGAGGAACTAGAAGTTGGCCAGCTCGCAGTGGCGCTGGGAAGTCCTTGGGGCCTCGACCAAACCGTTACCTCCGGAGTGATCTCGGCCGTAAATCGACCGATCTGGGATTTCGACAGCCCCCAGGTGTTGATCCAGACGGACGCCTCGATCAACCCGGGAAACAGCGGCGGAGCGCTGGCTGATCGTGAGGGCCGGGTAATCGGCGTCAACATCGAGATCTTCACGACCACAGGCAGCAACCAGGGTGTCGGTTTTGCCGTTCCGATCACCAACGCGTACGAATTCGCGTCGAACATCGTGGCCGGAACTCCGATCGAAGCCGCGTATCTCGGCGTCACCGGTGACAACGCGACCGGTGCTCAAAGGGGTGCGCTGATCGCCGAGATCACCGCCGGCTCGGCCGCCGCCCAGGGCGGTCTCGAGGTGGGTGACATCGTTACGGCGGTTGATGCCTTGACCGTTTTCTCGATCGATGAGCTTGCTGCACGCGTTCGCAGCTACCTGCCGGGCGACGAAGTTGTCCTCGACGTGATTCGCGACGGAGAAGCAATCACCTTGCGAGTCACCCTGGGGATCCTGCCCAGCTAGAGAGCCGAAAGAATCGCCTTCCACAGGCGGTCGATGTGCTCGGCTTCGGTGTGGCTCTGGCCGATCGAGACTCGAATGAAGCGCTGATCGTCGATCACCGACGGCGTTACATACGACGTTTCACTCGAGTTGATCGCCGCGACAATCTGATCGGTTGAGTCGTTGCCATTGCGATGACGGAAGCAGACCAGCGAGAAAGGAACCGGCGCCACCAACTCCAATTCGGGCTGTTGGTCGATCCGGGCTGCGAGGTCTTGGGCCAGCGCGACGTGATTGCGGATATAGCTTCGTAGCCGTTCGGCTCCGTAGTAACGCAAGACCCACCAAAGCTTCAACGCCCGAAAACGCCGGCCGAGCGGAACTTGCCAATCGCGGTAGTCCACGACTTCGGTCGACGTGGCAGCCGCGCCCCGGAGGTAAGGCGGAATGATGCTGAGGGTTTCGTACAGTGGCTGGCGGTCGGCGACGTAGAAGACCGAGCAGTCGAAGTTGGTCAAAAGCCATTTGTGGGGATTGAAGACATAACTGTCGACCTGCTCGAGGGCTGGTTGGTAGCGCCGAAACTCTGGACAAATCATCGCACTGCCTGCGAAGGCGGCATCGACGTGATGCCACATTCCTTCGCGACGAGCGATTGCGGCGATTTGCCCGACCGGATCAACGGCGGTCGTCCCCGTGGTGCCGACCGTCGAGCACACGAAAGTCGGAACAAGTCCATTAGCGAGATCGGATGCGATCGCGGACGTGAGAGCGTCAGGTCTCATCGCAAAGCGAGAGTCGACTTCGACGGAGCGAAAGTGTTTGAACCCGGCGACACGCGCGCCCTTCTCCAGCGAGGAATGACTCTGCGCACTGGAGTAGGCAACGAGCTGGTCGACTGAATGGGCCTGTTGGGCCCGGTACCGGCTGACCACCAGAGCCAGATGGGACGAATCGGAGGCGCTCACCTGGATCGCTCCTCCTCCCGGACCTTTCATCTTCCACGCGGTCGGTAGTCCGAGGAGGTCGACGAGCCAGTCGAGCACCACCATCTCGAGCTCGGTCGCGATTGGGCTGGTCGCCCACATCATTCCCTGTTGGGCGAAGGCGGCGGTCGCCATCTCTGCCAAGAGCGACGGCGGCGATGAGTTCCCCGGGAAGTAGGCGAACCATCCCGGGTTCTGCCACCCGGTCAAACCAGGGACGACAATTCGATCGAGGTCGGCGAGGAGCTCCGAAAATGGTTCCGGCGCTTCCGGGGCTGAAGCCGGGAGGCGAGACTTGAGCTCCCCGGCTTCCAGTTGGGGAACGATCGGAAGCTCGCCGGATCTCTCGAGATAGTCAGCGATCCAGTCGACCAGGGTGTGTGCGTTGGCGCGGAACTCGTCGGGCGTCACGTATCCATTCTTGCGCAAGAATGGATACGTGGATTTTCGGCTTCCGGTGGAGGATGATCCGCGGCGGATCGCGGTGCGCGAATGGGTCGCAAAGCATCAAGACCCAACGCCGGTCGACTTCGCCGCCGCCGGATATGTCGCGCCGGGCTGGCCACGACCCTGGGGGCTGGACGCCGACCCCGAGCACCAGTTCATCATCAACGACGAGCTCGAGCGAGCCGGCATCGATGCCCAGGGTCACAATCCGATCGGGATCGGCTGGGCGGGACCGACGATCCTCCATGCCGGGACGCGCGAGCAGCAGGAGCGTTTCCTCGGGCCGCTCATTCGGGGGGACGAGATTTGGTGCCAGCTTTTCTCTGAGCCGGGAGCGGGCTCAGATCTCGCCGGACTCAGCACCCGGGCGGTGCTCGATGGCGACAGCTACGTGGTCACGGGTCAGAAGATCTGGACCTCGATGGCGCCTTCCGCCGACTACGGCATCCTTCTCGCCCGCACTGACACGTCGGTAGCCAAGCATCAGGGCATCTCATACTTGCTTTGCCCGATGCGGCAACCGGGGATCACGGTACGGCCTATCAAAGAGATGACGGGTCGCGCTCATTTCAGCGAGGTCTTCTTCGACGAGGCCTCCGTTCCGCGCGCGAACTTGCTCGGTGACGAAAACGCTGGGTGGCCCCTGGCGAAGTTCACCCTCGGCAACGAACGCATCGCGCTTTCCGCCGGCGGGGTGTTGTGGGGGATGGGCCCAACCACTGCGGAGGTGCTGGACCTGCTCCCCCGAAATAGGAAATGGCGTGACCGCGCCACCTCTCTCTACATCCAATCGGAGCTGCTCCGATTGATGGGACTTCGAATTCTCAGTGCCCAGATGGCCGGTCAAACGCCGGGCCCCGAAGTCGCCGTCAAGAAACTCATGGCCGACGAGCACGGTCAGGAGGCGATGGATCTCCTGATCGAAGCCGGCGGAGCACCTGGATTGCTGGACCTTGGCGACCCAACTTGGGGATTCCTGTTCTCGGCGGCATTGACGGTCGGAGGAGGCACGACTCAGGTGCTGTCGAACATCATTGGCGAGTCAATCCTCGGGCTGCCACGCGATCAGATCGCCTGAGGGTCAGCCGCCAGCAGGTTGCGGACAGCTCTCGCCATCTCCTCCACCACCGGACCCGCACCCGCGCTGAGCGCGAGCGGGTTCTGCAGCGACTGGAGAAGCAGCATCGTTGTTCGGGCGAGCACTACCGCATCTCCTGGACGCACCTGCCCGGCGACGATCCCGAGACGGATAAACCGGGTGATGAGGTCGAGTTGTTCCTTGCTTCGGCGGTTGTAGACCTCGAGGACTTCCTTTGAGTCGCCGATCCGCGTTACCGCCAGGCGAACCAACCTGCCGTCGTGGGAGAAACCCTTGACCACCGATCGCACGAGGTGGCGGGCCGTCGATTCCCAGCCCTCTTCGAGCAGATACTCAGCCGAGAGAATCGGGGCGATCGAGTTGCCGATCTCCGCGAGAGCTGCATCGAACGCTGCCGCCAGTAGGGCGTCTTTGGAAGCGAAGTAGGTGTAGAGCGTGGCGGGGGAGAGGTCGGCGACCTCAGCTACGAACTCGGGCGACATTGTCCCTTCCCGGCGCATGGCTTCCCGCGCCGCCTTCACCAAACGGGCGTAGGTCGCCTGGGTTTTGCGCGTGGCCGGAGCGGTCACCATGGACCAACCTTATTCATTGGCCTTAAACAGCTACCGACGCTTTTTCGGGAGTAGAGACAAGATCCAGTTGCTAGGATAAAACCTGGAGATGATCTCTACCAACACTTCGACCCGGTTCGAGCCATCGTTGGTTGAGAATCTGGCCGCAATTGCTCGCGCCACCGCGACTCAAGCGGAGACGAACGGTCGCATCGATCCGGCCTTTGTCGACCTTCTGCGTCAGGTCGGGTCGTCGACCGCTCCGATCTTGCACGGCGGCACCAATCCGTCGCTCTTCGATGTGCTCGACCTGATCCGGGTGGTCGCCCAGGCGGATGGCTCCGCCGGATGGGTGGCAATGATCTATCTCACTTCGGCGGTCGGGGTGCACTGGCTCGCGAATGACGGGCGCGATGACGTGTTGGCCAGGGGTGCCAGCACGCTCGTCGCGGGGGTGCTGGCCCCGAAGGGTGTGGCGGTGAGCGTCGAGGGGGGATTCGAGGTCAGCGGGCAGTGGCCCTTCGGGTCGGGAAGTGCTGATGCCGACTGGATGGGTCTGGGCGCGGTGATCGACGGCTCGCCAGGGCGGACCGGGACCTTCTTCATTCCCAGCGATCAGATCCGGATACTGCCCACCTGGCAAGTGGTCGGGCTCCGAGCGACGGCGAGCAACGATCAGCTCGTGGAGAAAGCCTTTGTCCCGGCGAGGCGGGTTGCGTACTTTGACGGTCCCAACCTCACTGGCGAACCCGTCGCGAGCTTCCCGATCCTCGGGCTGTTGGCCGCGGGGATTGGAGCGGTGGCGATCGGTATCGCCGAAGCCGCGCTGGAGGAATTCACCGAGCTCAGTGGAGCGAAGACGCCGACGGGTTCGAAGCGGCGATTGGCCGACCGGGGTTCAGTCCAAGAGGCGGTCGGGCGCGCCCATGCTGGCATCGAGAGCGCCTGGCACTATCTCGCGGGGCGGAGTCTCGACATCAGCGACATCGCAAATCAGTCCGACAAGGTGCGTCTCCGGCTGGCGGCCACCGCGTCTGTTGACACCAGCCGGCAGATCGTCGACAACCTGTACACAATGAGCGGAGGCAGCTCGCTCTACGACCGGTCACCGCTCCAACGCCATTTTCGGGACATCCACACCGCAACCCAGCACATGATGGTCGGTCAGCCCACCTGGGAGCTCACCGGTCGCGTTTTGCTCGGCCTGGAAACCGATCCGGCCGGTCTCTAGCCGGTCCCACTCTGGCGCCGTTCGGCGGCCAATTCGAACAATCGCTGCGCCCCCGCTCCCATCGACGCAAAACGCTCGTCGTGGGTCTGCCCGCGATAGAAACGAATATAAATCTGTTGCAGGACGACGCCGAGCTTCCATGTGCCGAAGACGAGGTACCAGTTGAACCGGCTGAGATCGAGACCGGACCGCCCCGCGTAGCGATCGATCGCTTCGGTCCGCGACATGAATCCGGCTACTGAAGTCGGCATCGGGTTGAGGGTTGCCGCCACCTCACCTTTTTCATACCAAACCCCCATCAAGGTGCCGAGGTCAGCCAGTGGATCGCCCCGAGTGCACATGTCCCAGTCGTAGACCGCTGCGCAACGACCAGGGTCGGCCGGATCGACAGCCATGTTGTCGAGCCGCCAGTCGTTGTGGATGATCGTTGGGGGAGGAGAGTCCGGCAGCCCGGCGTGGATCCAGATCGCCAGTTCCTCGGCCAACGGGTTCGGCTCGTGCCGCGCCGATTCCCAACGAGTCATCCAACCTTCGACCTGCCGCTTGAGGAATCCATCGGGCCGCCCGAGATCGCCCAAATCACATGACTGCGGATCGACCCGATGCAGGGCGGCCAAGGTGTCGACCACCAACTCGGACAATTTTCGATTCGAACTCGGGTCCTCCCCGGAGCCAAAGATCTCCGGAACCTGGTTCCGAACGACAACGCCTTCTCTGCGTTCCATGATCAGAAATGGAGAGCCGATCACGTCTGGGTCATCGCAAAGATGAAGAGCTTTGGGCGCGGGGGCGAAGGATCGATGAAGCCGGGAAAGAACCCGGTACTCACGCGCCATGTCATGCGAGCCGGGGGCTACCGGTCCCAGAGGCGGACGCCGCAAAACGAGATCGAGCGATGGGTAATTCAGCAGGTAGGTGAGATTGGCGTGGCCACCCGCGAACTGCTTGACGACGGGCGTACCTTCCGCGCCAGTCACTTTGCCTTCGAGATATCGAGCTAAGGCCTCTACCGGAAAACCTTCCTCCGCGCGGACCGGGATGACGTCTGAAGTCGGCTCCACGGTCGCAGGGTAAGGTCGCCGGATGACCGACATCTACGAACTTTCCGCCCAGCTGGTTGACGAAACGGCGGCCATTTCGCCGGAGACCGCTACGTACCTCGGCATTTCCGGCAGCGATCACCTTTGGAGTGACACGTCGCCGGCGGGGACCGCCAAAGAACACGATCTCATGAAGAGCTATCGCAAACGAGCGGGCGAGATGCCCAAGTCATCCGATCGGTGGCACGAGCACGGCCGCCAGGTGCTGAGTGATTATCTCGACGAAGGACTCGCCGCCTATGAGCAAGGGGCGCGCTATTACCGCGTGCGCCACGTTGCTGGATTGATCGAAGACGTCCGCGACATCTTCGACCTCATGAGCACGGAGACAGGAGAAGCCTGGGACAACATCGCCACCCGGCTCGAGACCGTTGCCCAGCCCCTGGCCGGCTGGAAGGAGACCCTCGAGGAAGGTCGCCGGCTCGGGCAGGTGTCGTCGCGTCGACAGGTGGCATCGGTGGTCGAGCAGCTACGTCATCTTGCCGGGGAAGAGTCGAAATGGCTCGGTTTGGTCGCTCAGGTCAGCGAAAGCCACTCCGATCGCGCTGAACGGATCGAGGCGGCGGTTGCAGCTGGTCGGTCGGCTGCAGCCGGCTTCGCCGACTACATCGAGCACGAATATGCGACCGAT
Source organism: uncultured Acidimicrobiia bacterium (assembly GCA_963840175.1). Lineage (GTDB taxonomy): Bacteria > Actinomycetota > Acidimicrobiia > Spongiisociales > ZC4RG35 > JACCTH01. Next base: position 64,387 of record CAWIXU010000005.1, on the reverse strand, counting down.
GCTGTAGCTGCGGATGGTGTGGGGGAGGAGCGATACGTCGCCGAAGCCGACCGTTTCCTAGGGATGACCATCAATCCGGTCGAGACCTATGAATGGGGCTGGGAGGAGGTCCATCGTCTTCATCAGGCGATGGTCGAAGTGGCCAAACAGGTTGATCCCGATCGTGACCTGAGCAGCGTCATCGAATTGCTCGACACCGATCCCAAATATCTGACTGCAAACCCCGAAGAGTTCGTCGAGTTCATTCAGGCATTACAGGACCAGGCGCTGACCCAGCTCGACGGAGTTCATTTCGACGTGCCCGAACAGATCCGCCAGGTCACGGTGAACCTCGTTCCACCGGGAGCGGCCCTCGGGGCGTACTACCTGCCCCCGAGCGAAGACTTCACCCGGTCCGGGGGGATCTGGTACTCCTTCGGCGATCGTCAGCAGCTTCCGCTGTGGGGCGAGGTTTCGACTGGTTATCACGAAGGCTTTCCCGGCCACCACCTCCAGGTAGGAGTGGCGATGGCTCAAAGTGAAAAGCTGACCAGAGCGCATCGCGTTTTCATCTGGCACCCGGGGTACGGCGAAGGGTGGGCGCTGTACACCGAGCGCCTGATGAATGAACTCGGGTATTTCGACCAGCCGCAGTATTTGCTCGGCATGCTTGCCGCCCAACAAATGCGCGCGTGCCGCGTGGTCATCGACATCGGCAGCCATCTCGACCTCGACATTCCCGCCAACGGTCTCGTCAATCCCGGTGGCAAATGGGATTTCGAGACAGGCGTAGAAATGTTGAACCGGGTCGCGGGTGTGCCGGTGGACCAATCCGAGTCTGAGATCAAGCGCTATCTGGGCTGGCCCGGCCAGGCGATCGCCTACAAAGTCGGGGAGAGGGCGATTCTCAACATGCGCGACGAACTCAAAGCCGAGCAGGGATCGAGTTTTGACCTCAAGGATTTCCATCGTCGCCTGCTCGAGGGAGGCGACGTTCGGCTCGACTATCTCGCCAGCAGCATGAAGTGAAGCTGCTTCGACTGCTCCTCCTCCGCTAGGGTTCGGAGCCTGTTCGGGCGGAACAGGGGCCGGAACAGGAGCGTCTTGGACGCCAAAATCGTCAAGTCTGCGAAGGGCCGACATCTGGCCCCGGTTTCATCCGCGCGACCGCGACGTATCGTCGCTCTTGTGACGCTGGCGTTGGTCATCATCGGGGCCAGCGCCGACTACACCGTGCAACCAGGGGACACGCTTGGCGCCGTCGCCTCCGGGCTCGGTGTGTCGGTTGCAGATCTCGCCGCTGCCAACGGGATCAGCAATCCTGATTTGATCCGGCCTGGGCAGATCCTCGTGATTTCAGGCGCTGACGCGGGAGGCACCCATGTCGTATCTCCGGGTGAGACGCTCGCCGGGATCGCATCTCAATATGGCCTTGACGCGGCGACGCTGGCGAGCATCAACGGCATCACCAACCCTTCGCTGATCTATATCGGTACCACGCTCAAGTTGAGTGGAGCTGCTACTCCCACCGTGACCGCGGCACCGGCCAGCCCAATCAATGGAAACTTAGGGACAGCCATCTATGTCGTGGAATCCGGCGACAACCTGGCACAGGTGGCGTCCCACTACGGCACGTCGATTCAGGCACTGGTCGACGCCAACGGGATTGCCGACCCCAACCTCATCACAGTCGGTCAGCATCTGAATGTTCCCACCGCCAGCGGTGGCACCTGGGTCTGTCCGGTCGCCGGCGCGCACTACTTCAACGACTGGGGGTTTCCGCGGTCCGGAGGAAGGTTCCACGTCGGCAACGACCTGTTCGCGCCTTTGGGGTCATCGGTCCGAGCTTCGGTCGGGGGTTGGCTCGAAGTCCTTACCGGGCCGGTGGGCGGGCTCCAGTTCCGTTTGTACGGAGATGACGGCAATACCTACATCGGTACCCATCTCGACACCGCGATTGCATCCGGGCCGGTGGCGGCGGGAGCGGAAATCGGCACCGTTGGAACCAGCGGCAACGCGGCCGGGGCCGAGCCCCACCTGCACTTCGAGCTGAAACCCGGTAACGGCGAGCCGGTCAACCCCTATCCGACACTGCAGGCCGCGGGCTGCTAGTTACGTCTTCGCGCCGTTGCTGACGCGAAATGAAGGGGGCTTCTCCTCCCGGGGCGTATCGATCGAGATCCAACGCTCACGCAGGGCCCAGACGAATGCGGCCACTCCACCAACGATGCTGACGAGCTGGATAATTCGACGCCCTTTGGCCCGGTCCATTTGGCGAGGGTAGTGCGATTGGTCCGGCGTCTACCGTGACGTGATCAAAGTCGACTATTACTTCAATCCCTCTGCGGGCTTGAAAGACGCCACGTCCGCGGCTCACACCGCTGCGAGGCTCGGATACGACGGCTTCTTCACCGCCGAAACGGGACACAATCCCTTTTTCCCGCTGGTCCTGGCCGCGCAGGCCGAACCGCAGCTGACCTTCGGCACCGCGATCGCGGTCGCTTTTCCCCGATCACCGATGACGGTGGCGCAGCTGGCCTGGGATCTCGCGGATCATCAGTGGCGGCAATTTCGTGCTTGGCCTCGGCACGCAGGTCAAAGCCCATATCGTGCGCAGGTTCTCAGGCGAGTGGGTCTCCCCGGGTCCCCGAATGAGGGACTACCTCCTGGCGATGCGAGCCATCTGGGACACATTCCAAAACGGGGCGCCGCTGCGATACGAGGGCGAGTTCTACAAATTCACCCTCATGTCGCCGTTCTTCAATCCGGGGCCGATTGAGCATCCGGACATTCCGCTCGCGATCGCAGGCGTAGGTCCATATATGGCGAAGCTCGCGGGTGAGGTGTGCCAGGGCTTTCATGTCCATCCATTTCACACCGTTAAGTATCTGGACGAGGTGGTCCTCCCGCGCATGGCTGACGGTGCAGCAGGTGCCGGCCGATCGCTAGACGACGTCGAGCGGATCACAACCGTCTTCGTGGTGACCGGGGAAAACGAGGCCCAGATCGAAGCCGCGAAGGGACCCGTTAAGAGCCAGATCGCGTTCTATGCGTCCACCCCGGACTACGCCGCGGTTTTGGAAACGCACGGCTGGGACGTGGGGGAGCGGCTCTCCCAGATGAGCCGGCGAGGGCAATGGGCGGAGATGGGTGGCCTGGTCAGCGACGACATGCTGAACGAGGTTGCGGTGGTCGCCCCGATCGAGGAAGTCGGCGAGGCGATTCGCAATCGATACGGCGACCGCGTGCAGCGGGTTGGCTATTACACCCTGCATGAAGGCCTGGGCTGGCCAGAAGAGCGCTGGCGGAAGCTGGTCGCCGCGACCCGTAGTTAGGAGTTGTGTTAGGAGTCGAACGGCAGGGGCAGGCTGGGCAAACGGTCCCCGAGATGTCCGAGGTCGTTGAAGGCCAGCAACCGCGGCCCGCGCAATTCAATGGCCACGATTCCAGTGTTGTCGACCGCCGCCAGCGGACCCCGAAAAATGTTGCGCCCGGTTTCGATCCCGAGTGCCCATTGGGCGAGGCACAAGCTGGGACCACCATGACTGCTGAACAAGACGACTGAATCGTCGTTGGGCAACTCCTCGACCAGTGACAAAACCCGTTGACGCACTTGCTGCCAACTCTCACCACCGGGGCGCAGCACATCTTCTCCGGACCGATATGCGCTCCACATTTCCGGCCACCCGCTTGCGATCTCGTCCGGGAGCAGCCCGCTCCATTCGCCATTGGCGATCTCGCGGAGACGCGGGTCCTGCTCGACGGGAAGCGACAGAGCCGCTGCCGCGGGTTCGACCGTGTCGAGAGTGCGGCGCAGGTCCGAAGAAATGATGCGGCTGATCGGCAGCTTGCCGAGCCGGGCGGCGAGAAGTACGGCCTGTTGGCGCCCTCGATCAGTGAGATGCACGTCGTTCTGTCCGATAAATCGATGATGGGAGTTGCCTTCGGCCTCGCCGTGGCGAACACAAACGAGAACCGTCACAGCGTCTCCGCGGCGGCTGTGCCCACCCGGGGGTCCGCGGCGGCTTCGACCCCATGGCCCGCTCGAATCACCGACACCGGACCCCAGCCTCCCTGCACCCCGGTTGCCACTTCGACTGGATGGCCCCGCTCCCGCAAACCATTGACGACCTCCGCCGGGGTGCTCTCCTCGACTCGGATCGCGCCGTCAGAATCGTCGACGTCCTCGACGACCCAACGGGGTTGGGTCTGAGCTTCCGCCGGCGAGTCCCCGAGGTCGAACATCCGAATCGCCATCTGCAAGAGGAGCTGTGGCTGGTAGTCGGCGCCGCTGGTTCCCAGGATGGTGTGGAGGCTCTCCGTCCTTGGGTCCAGAGCGAAGGTGCAAGCGTATGTAACGGCCGCTTGCCGGGACCGAGTTCGTTGGGATGGCCCGGCTCGAGATTGAACCCGGCTCCGCGGTTCTGAAGCACGAAGCCAGCTGAGCCGGCGCCGACCGAGCTCCCGAGGCCCATGTAGTTCGACTGTATGAACGACACCCCCACCCCACCCTGGTCGAGGACACATAGGAACGCCGTGCCCCCGGGAGCGCGTTTCGTTTCTCGAAAATTCTGCCGGTTGGCGAGGTCAAGCCGAGGCGATAGACGAGCAGGGGCCAACAACTCCGGCGCTGGAAACGGAACGTGGCCAGGATCGGCGAGAACGAGATCGCGGTCGGCCACCTGCGATCGATAGGCCTCGATGGCCAGATGCCAGCGATCGACGTCGGCCTCAGGTCACCGGTTTTCCAGCTCTCGTAAACCGCGGCCGAGGCCAGAGTGAGATAGCCCTGGGAGTTGGGCGGGATAGTCCAGGCGTCGAGGCCAAAAACCTGCAACCCGAGGGGTTTCACCCATTCGGCCTGGTTGGACGCCAGATCCTCTCGCGAGATCAAACCGTCGACAGCCTCGGCTATCGCTGCCCCCGGGGCTCCCAGGTAGAAGGCGTCGCGCGTGCCCGGCTGCGACGGTGCGAAGAGTTGTCGCCAGGTCCGGTCGAGCAATAGTTTCGCCCGGCTGAGGTGGCCGTCCATTTGGGAGCAAGTGGCGGCCAATCGATTGAGGGGATAGCTGCTCGAACCGCAACAAGAGGCTCCGGGCCAGTTCATTCGAGACCGGAAAACCCGAGTCGGCATAACGGAGAGCCGGGGCCAGGCGCTCGCTCCACGCGAGGTGCCCGTAGCGCTCGGCGAGAGCGAACCAGCCGTCCACGCAACCGGGAATCGTGACGGTCTCTGGACCCATCACCGGCATCTCCACCAAACCTTGGTCGCGCAGAGCGTGGCTCGACGCGTTCGAGCCTGAACGGCCAGACGAGTTGAGGGCGGTTGGCTCCTTTTGCCCGGGCTCGAAGACGAGGGCGAAAAGGTCGCCGCCAATGCCGCAAGTCTCCGGCGCCACTACTCCCAGAACCGCATTCGCCGGCGATCGCGGCGTCGATCGCCGATCCTCCTATCGAAAGAATGTCGATCCCGGCAGCCGTGGCGAGAAAGTGGGGTGTGACAACCGCAGCCGTCGCCAAGGCGCCCTCTATCGGCGAAGTTCGGGAATGTGACGATTGAGGGCGTCGAGAACTGCCCGCACAATCGCCCGGCCGGGGTCGCCATCGACAAGCGCCGACCCCACCATCAACCTCTCCTTGCCCTCGCTCACGATCACGACCTGAGCAATGGCGATGCGCCGACCGCCGAGCATGACGAGATCGACCGAGGTGACTCCGAAAGCTGCAGTTTCTTGCAAGGCCTGTTGCAGTGCTGCAACCGCCGCTTCCGCGATCAACCGGTAGCGGGTCGTTTCGCCGGCGGCACCATCGACGGATCCGACCAGATTGTCCGCTTGCCAGGACAACGTCACCGAGACTTTCGTATGTGCTCCGTCGAGTTGCTCGGAGACATCAACAACGACAGGGCGGTCACCCTGGGACAGGTCAGACTCAGGGAGTCTGGACCACCGATACCACCCTGCGGTCGAGCGCCAGCGAATATGCCGCCTGAGCCAAAGTTTGCACGTCCCGGACGACTTGTTTGGGAGCTTTGTCGAGTCGGGTCACGACGTGGACCTCGGTCACCGTCGACCCGTTGGTGATGACCCTGGCTGCCTCGACTCCAGGCAATTTCCGCAGTTGCTCTTCGAAGTCCCGCAGGTTCACTTTCTCAGGCGTAGCCAACCGGAAAAAAACACTCAGGGTGGTTGACAGTTTGCTCTTGTGGCCGAATGACTAGATCGTTAGTGTTCCACCGCAGTCGGGCAGAGTCAGCCGATACGTCGGCAGGAGGGGCTCTTCGTTGACAACAGAGTTCCCGGCCTCGGCCGGGAAAGTACGGGGAACAGCCGGCGGCACCTTTAGTCGGTGCCAAAGAAATGCCTCACAATCACCACCCAGCGGAGCGGATGTGTCCACCGGTCGTTAGCCGACCAGTGAACTGAACCAAAAAAGGTGATCCTATGAAGGGCAAGCTGTTGAAGGTCATTGCCTCCCTGGGAAGCCTGGTAGCGATGATCATGGCGGGTTCCGCCTACCTCAAGATCGGCTGATGCAATGCCGTCGGTTTCCCCGTCCTCGCCGCTAAAACCCTCCTACCAACCATGACCGGACTTGCCAAACGCCGCTTCATTTCTGGGGCTCGCCTACTCAGTTTCGGGCCTCTTGACGCTCGCCGCCCTGATCGCCTTCGACGGACGGTTCCCGTCGTTTTGGAGGTTTGTCCTCTTTGCCACGGCGTTTGTGGTTCTCGAATTCAACTCGGTCGAGGTCAACGACCGGCTGTTCCAGAGCTCGTCGGTGATGGTGGCTCTGACCGCCGGCGTCGTTTTCGCCCTGGAGGGAGACTCGGCCGCGCTCGGAATGGCGACGATTGCCGCCCTCGGACCGCTCGTGGCCCAGGACATCCGGGAACGACGATGGTTCCAGCCGATGGCCAACTTTGGACAACTGGTTTTCTCGGCGGCGAGCGTCCGGCTTGGTCCTCGATCTGCTGCTGGGCGATGTCGGCATCGCTTCGCGCAACGACATCGCCGCGATCGTGATCGCAAGCCTCGTGGCTTCCGCTTGTCTACACGCTTATCAACTGGCAACTGGTCCGACTCGCTGTCCGACTGGTTTATCGCAAACGGGACGTGCTGCCGTGGTCGCGGATGCCAGTCGTCCTCGCCTCCCTGCATGGTGATGGGCGTCGTCGGGGGACTCCTGGGTGCAACGATGGTGCTTCGCGCAGCCGGCGGTGACGCCGCTGATTCTGATCGTCTATCTGATCGGCCACCTGTCGCTGTCGTCGTTCAGCCAGCTGCGCGAGGCGCACGAGGCGACCTTGCGAGGGTTCATCAAGGCCCTCGAGGCGAAGGACCTCTACACCCGGGGTCACACCGAACGGGTGGCCTACTTCGCCCAGCTGATCGGTGAGGAGTTCCATTTCTCCGGCACGCAGCTCGAGCGGCTTCGCTGGGCCGCGCTGATCCACGACGTCGGCAAGCTCGCCGTGCCCGCCGAGCTGATTCGAAAAAAGGGGCGCTTGACCGACGACGAATACGAGGAAATGCAGACCCACGCCCACATGGTCGAGGAGATCCTCGCCGAGGTCGAATTCCTCGAGCCGATGGTTGAGATCGCCTCCGGTCATCACTCCCACTACGACGGAAACGGATACGGCGGCAGCGGGCATCGCAAGGGCCTGCCTCCGAGTCTGGAGAGCTCGATCCTGGCGGTCGCCGACGCATTCGATGCGATGACCTCAACCACGCAGCTATCGCATGGCGCTGACCCAGACCTATGCCCTCGGTGAGCTGCGCCGAAATGCGGGCACGTCAGTTCGATCCAGATGTGATCGATGCATTGCAGCGCAGCCTGGCGCGAGTTGGTGAGACCTATGGATCGAAGCAATCTCGACGACGATGAACTCGCCCGTCGGCTGGCCGAGCAAGGAGCGGTCATTGAATCGGTCTAAGGCCGTCAGTTCCGATTCTGATCACCCTCGCCGGCGCTGTTCGTCGATCGGAGCGATCGGTCTGGCGCTTCGCCCGGGCTTCACATATTCGAGTCCTGGCCGGAGGATCGCTGGTCATGGCCGTGGCGACCCAAATCCGGGTACCGGCTCAAGGCGATCGCTGGTTCGGATTCGGTGTCGCGATCGCGGCCGCGGCTCCGATCTACTTCGGCAATGGCGAGATCGGTGGACCTCGGTTCGTGTCATGGCGGTCGTCGCTCTCGGGTTCGCGCTTGGCCTGGTCATTCTGCTCGCTTCGCGGGGCGATGAATGTCGCCCATCACTTCATCGCCCGCATAGTGTCGATGACGGCTTATGTGCTGGTTTTTGCGTGGGTGCTGCCTCAACCCGCGGTCCAAGAAATCGAGCTGGGCTGGCGGGTGATGCTCCCGCTTACCGTTGGCGCCACAGCCTGGCTCCTGATCCTGGTCGCCGCAATGATCATCGAGCGGCGCTCGCCCTACAGCGTTGATTCGAGTCTCGCCGGAATGGTCGGCGACCTCAACGTCTTTGTGAGCTTGGTCGCCACCGGAGCCCTTTTCGCCCTGGCCGCACGGGAAATCGGCCCCTGGGCCCTCGGTGTCGCCGGCCTCCCGTTCCTGTTTGCCCGCAGTGCTTTCGGGCGATTTGCCACCATCAAGCGCACTTACCGGCAGACGATCAGAGCGCTGGCCCGAATTCCCGAGGTGGCCGGCCTCGGGGTCGAAGGCCACGCCGATCGAACCGCCGCTCTCGCGCAAGAAGTCGGGTATGACTTGGGACTGGGTCGCCGTGAGCTCGAAGAACTCGAATACGCGGCGCTGATGCACGACATCGGCCGCATCACTCTGACCGAGCCAGCAATTCTCAGTGTCGGCTACACCGACGACGACATCGCGCGTTGGGGCGCCGAGATCATCAGCGAGGCGCCTTCGTTGACTCCAATCGCCGAGCACGTGCGTCGGCTGCACGAGCCGTACCGCAAGCCGGGCGAGCAAAGCGATCCGAGCATCTCACTCATTTCCAAGGTCGTCCGGGCGGCGAGTTCGTATGACAACCTCGTCGTTGGACGCCAGCTCTCCGCCCTACAGGCAATCGAGGTGCTGCATCAGGGTGCGGCTTACGACTTCGATCCGACCGTGATCGCGGCGTTGCGGCAGGTGCTCGAACGACGAAAGGCGTTTCACCCGTCGCCCGCTTAGAGGCGCGACGGCGCTCCCCGCTTCAGCTCGCGCGCCTCGCTTGAACCAGCGAACTGGTCGACGCAGTTCGAACTCGATGAAGCGTCCGAGTCCGAACGGCGAGAAAGACGTCACCGAGAGAAAGCACCTGGCCGTAGTTGGCGATCCGGATTGGAATCACATCGGCCAGGAACGGCAGCAACGAATCGCGATTGAGAACGACGTGCTTGTAGCTCTCGGCGATCACCGGATCGCCCGGCGCAAATCCCGAGGCAACCTCAGCGGCTTCTGCGAGCACCGGCATGCCTCCGTTGATCAGGATGACGGTGAAGTTCATCAGAACGCCGAAGCCTGCGAACCAAAGCCCGGGCCGGTCACGATTGAGCAGGACCAAGATCACGAGCGGGACGTAGCTGACGAGGATCAGGCCGACTCCGAGGCCCGACCGCTGCGGAGGCACGAAGCGGGCGGCAAACTGCATCGCAAAACCGAGCGGAAGCAGCCACCAAAGACGGAGGTGGATATCGCCCAAATTCGACAACCGGCCGCCGCGAAGGATTGCGATTGCCATGGACAGGAACAAGACCATCACCAGCCATAGCATCGGCCGACGGTATCACACGGAGGATTGTGCGCCAGATGGTGAAATTTGAAATTGATGGAGCCCGGGCGACGATCACCATCGACGAGCCCGAGCGACGGAATCCGCTTGAGCGCGCCCACCGTCGAGAGCCTCCTGCGCTTCACCCAAGAGGCGAACGCCGACCCCTCGGTCAGGTGCATTGTCATCACCGGTGCGGGCGAGCAAGCTTTCTCCGCGGGTGGGGATCTTGCCGCTGGTTTCTTCGATGATCCCATCGGGTTACACCGCACCCGGGGTGCGGTCGCCGACCTCTTCCGGGCGATGTGGAACGGCGACAAGACCACGATTGCCCGAGTCAACGGTCACGCCCTGGCCGGGGGATTTGGTCTGGCGGTGGCGTGCGACATCACTATTTGCGTCGACGACGCCCGGCTCGGGACGCCCGAGGTCGGAGTAGGGCTCTGGCCGATGATGATCAGCGTGCCGCTGCTCCGGGCGGCGTCGCCCAAATCCGTCTACGAGCTCATGGCCAGCGGTCGGTTGATCGATCCCGAAGAGGCTTTGCGCCTGGGTCTGGTCAGCCGGGTTGTCAGGCGGGAGGAGCTCGACGCGGTCGTCACCGAAACTGTCGACGCACTGTCGGCACGGAGCCCGGCTGCCATCGGGTTGGGACGGACAACGTTCAACGCCCTCGGTGGGCTGGATGCAGATTCCGCCCTGGACCTTCTCCAGAACGGCCTGACCGCGGTGACACTCACCGCCGATGCTCGCGAGGGATTAACCGCCTTCGCCGAAAAACGGCCTCCCAATTGGAGTTGAGCCCTCGGGTAGCCTGACCCGGGTGCGGAAATTCCTCCGGTTGACGGGTTGGTCGCTGCTCGGCCTCGCCGGCCTCGTCACCCTTTTTCTGATCTATCAACTGTTCGTCACCGACTTCTTCAACGCCCGCTCCCAGCGCGAGGCGTCAGTGGAGCTGGAAGAGACGCTCGACGCCCGTCGCCGGGAAATCCAAACGGTGTCGCCAACCACGACTGCCGGCCAGGTGGAGGTTCCGCCGGAGTTGTTGCCAAAGCTGTTGATTGAGCCGGCGGCGTCGGTCGGGGCTCCTTTCGGTCGGATCGTGATCGACAAGATCGGCCTTGATGCGGTTCTGTTCGAAGGCGTGGACCGGGCCACCCTGCAGCTCGGGCCCGGTCATATGCCCGAGACTCCGCTCCCAGGTCAGCCCGGCAACGCGGTGATCAGCGGCCATCGCACGACCTACGGCCGCCCATTCTTCGACCTCGACCAGCTGGTGGTGGGGGATACCATCACGGTTGAGACCGCGCTCGGCGCCAACCTCTACGCCATCCGCCAGATCATCGTGGTGGCGCCTACGGATGTCTGGGTGACCGAACCAATCGATGGTGCCTGGCTCACCTTGACCACCTGCAACCCCAAGTTTTCCGCGGCGGAGCGATTGATCATCCAGGCCGAACTCATCGAAGGACCAAACCTCGAGTATGTGTCCGCGTTGACGGCTGCGACTCTCCGGCCCGCGGCGTGAGCCGGACGGGGCGGGTCATCGCCTGGACCGTCGGTGCCCTGGCCGCCCTGGTCGTCCTCTATTTCCTCTTCGAGTGGGCGGGCACCTTCCTCGACTCTGGCGGCGCCGTCGGCTCCTAGCCCTTTCCTCCGTTTTCGCGCATCAATCGCGCTCCTTCCGAGCGCGAACGATGCGCGAAAGGGTTAGGAGGAGGAGGAGGCCATCTGCCGGAGCACGTAGTGGAGGATGCCGCCGTGACGGAGGTAGTCGATCTCGATCGGAGTGTCGACTCGGACGGTGACCGGAATCTCCTTCGCCTCGCCGGTGCTACTCGTTGCGGTGAGGATCATTTCCTGGCGAGGCTGCAGGTTGTCGTCGAGCGGCAGGTAAAACGACTCGGTCCCATCGAGGCCGTGCGAAATGGCGCTCTCCCCGGCCCGGTACGCGATCGGCACGACTCCCATCATCACCAGGTTGGACCGGTGAATGCGCTCGAAGCTTTCGGCCAGTACCACTTTGACGCCAAGCAGGAATGTTCCCTTGGCCGCCCAGTCGCGCGAAGAGCCCATGCCGTAGTCCTTACCCGCCAGGACCAGCAGTGGCACCCCGGCGGCCTGGTAAGCGAGCGACGCGTCATAGACGCTCTTCACCTCGCCGCTCAAGAGATCCGTGGTCCAGCCACCTTCCGTCCCCGGAGCGAGGAGGTTGCGGACGCGGACATTGGCAAAGGTTCCCCGCGTCATCACCCGATCGTTGCCGCGGCGCGATCCAAACGAGTTGAACAGCGCCGGCTGCACACCGTGCTCGATCAAATAGCGACCGGCAGGCGAATCGGTCTTGATCGAGCCCGCCGGACTGATGTGATCGGTCGTTACCGAGTCGCCGAGCATCGCCAGCACCCTCATTCCGGTGATCGGGGACAACGGAGTGGACGAGTCGGCCATCGCCTGGAAGAACGGTGGCTCCTGGACATAGGTCGATTCGGGCCGCCAGTCGTAAAGCTTTCCCGTTGAAGTTTTGATCTGGCGCCATTCGTCAGACCCGGTGAAGACGTCGGCATACTGCTGGGTGAACTGCCCGCGGTTCACCGACTCCGCCACCACTCGCACGATTTCCTCCTGCGATGGCCAGAGGTCGGAAAGCATTACTCCCGAACCCGGGATGGGCTCTGTGAGCGGGTCCCAGTCGACTGTTCCGGCGAGTGCATAGGCCACCACCAAAGGCGGTGAAGCCAGGTAGTTGGCCCGAACATCAGGCGAGATCCGGCCTTCGAAGTTCCGGTTCCCGGAGAGGACGGAAGCGGCAACGAGCCCGCATTCGTTGATCGCCGCCGAGATCTCTTCTGGCAGGGGCCCGGAGTTGCCGATGCACGTGGTGCATCCATAGCCGACGATGTAAAAGCCAGTTGCCTCGAGGTCATCGAGGAGTTCCGCTTTCTTCAGGTACTCGGTGACGACCTGGGAACCAGGAGCGAGCGAGGTTTTCACCCACGGCTTGCGGTTGAGGCCTTTGGCCCGCGCGTTGCGGGCCACCAAACCAGCAGCGACCATCACATCAGGGTTGGAGGTGTTCGTGCACGAGGTGATCGCCGCGATGACGACGTCACCGTCGGTGAGGGTGAACGTCCCTTCGGATCCGCTGATTTGCGGAGTTGTTACCGCACCGACGCGTTCATAGACAGTCCGTCGCTGCTCGCGCCACGTGCTCTGCATCTGGTCGAGATCGATTCGATCCTGTGGGCGGCGTGGACCGGCCAGGGCGGGTCGCACAGAACTGAGGTCGAGCTCGAGTGTCGAGCTGTAAACGGTCGGGTGCGCGTTGTCGCGCCAGAGACCCTGCTGGCGGTAATAGAACTCGACGGCTTCGACAAGGTCGTCGGAACGTCCGGTGAACCGAAGGTAATCAATGGTCTGGCGGTCGACCGGGAAGAACCCGATCGTGGCTCCGTACTCGGGCGCCATGTTGGCGATCGTGGCCCGGTTGGCAACGGGCATGTCGTCGAGTCCCGGTCCGTAGAACTCGACAAACTTGCCGACAACTCCGTGAGCGCGAAGCATCTCGGTGACCCGGAGCACGAGGTCGGTGGCGGTGGCACCCTCGGCCAGCCTTCCATCCAGCCGGAAACCAACCACTTCGGGCAGGAGCATCGAGATCGGCTGGCCGAGCATCGCCGCCTCGGCTTCGATTCCGCCCACTCCCCAGCCAACCACCCCCAAGCCGTTGATCATGGTGGTGTGGGAATCCGTTCCGACCAGTGAGTCGGGATAGAGCCAGGTGCCATCGTCCCAAACCACTTTGGCCAGGTACTCGAGGTTGACCTGATGGACGATTCCGGTTGCCGGGGGGACGACTCTGAAGTTGGCAAATGCCTGCTGGCCCCACTTGAGGAACTCGTACCGTTCCTGGTTGCGCTCGAACTCCTTCCGGCTGTTGATGAGGAGCGCATCGGGCCGGTTGAACGCGTCAACCTGAACCGAGTGATCGATCACCAGGTCACAGGGCACGCCGGGGTTGACCTTGGCGGCGGAGTTTTCATCGCCGGTCATGCGGACGATCGCGGCTCGCATCGCGGCGAGGTCGACGATCGCCGGAACTCCGGTGAAGTCCTGGAGCACAACGCGGCCGGGAATGAACGGAATCTCGACCTCGCCGACGGAGGTCGCTTGATAAGCCAGGATGCGATCGATGTCGGCGTCATGCACCAGTTCCCCGTCAACGTGTCGAATCGCAGCTTCGAGCAGGACTTTGATCGAGTAGGGGAGGTGATCGATCCCTTCGGGCATCTCCGCAATCTGGCGCTCACCGAGAGGAGTGGACAGACTTGTGAATTTCTTCATATGAGCGAGCGCCGGATGGAGATATTGACCGGGACCTCGGTCACGCAATCCGAGTCGAGGTCGCGGTGAGGGATGAGAACGGGCCGGCACTCCTGATAGAGAACCCCCATGATCCCCGCCACCATTCCCCGGTCGAGCGAACAAATGACCTCGGGGTGATCGGTGGCCGCCGCGCCGAAGGGGCAGTGGCTCGTCATCAAACGATCCCCGTCCGGTCCGATCCTGATCTCGAAGCCGATTCCGCCCATCACTCTCGCCAAGGCAGCAACAGCTTCTTCGTAACCCGGTTCGGTGGGAGTGCCAAGCGCCCCCACGAGCTCCTCGCCATATTCGCGCCCGACTTCCTCGGCCACGAGAGACAGGTCGGATGGGCGAACCCGATTGAGGACCCGCACCAACAATTCGACCAAAAGGTCATAGCGGCGGCCCGGGTGGATGGCGATCGTCTTTGGAGACACTTCGTAGCCCTTGGGAGGACGACCGGTTTGGCCACCTTTCCGTCCGCTGATGCGGACGTATCCCTCTGCCGCGAGCTTGTCCAGGTGGTGGCGGGCGACGTTGGTGTGGATCGAGAAGAGCGCGGCTATCTGCGTGCTGGTGAGGGGCTCCGCTGACGCGCGTAGGGCCATGTAGATGCCGCGCCGGGTCGGATCGCCGAGGGCCGCCGCCAGACCTTCGATGTTGCGATCGAGCTGGTCGTAGTCGGAGAGCACCACCCCCGAAACTATAGTTCTGGTGCCTTTTACCCACTTTTGTCGGGAGAATCATGGCCAATTCCGAGCAACTTGAACGCGCCCTGGGTGAGGTCATCGAGCCCGCCCTCGGCCGCTCGCTCGCCGACCTCGGTCTCCTGGCATCGTTCGACAAGGGGCTGCTCGGGGCCGGTCGGTTGACGATCCGAATCCCCTTTCCGAGTTATCCGTTCGCGGCAGAACTCGGCGCTCGTTTACAACAGGTGGGAGGGGGACGGTTGGCGATCGACCTTCAGACGATGACCCCGTCCGACGCCACGTCGTTCATCACCACTCTCGTGGACCGGTCCGGCCCTCGGGTCGGCGCGAGTGGCTCGGCGACCAGAGTGATCGCCGTCTCGTCGGGAAAGGGCGGTGTCGGCAAGTCCTCGGTCACGACCAACCTGGCCGTAGCGCTCAGCCGGCAAGGGAAGAAGGTCGGGGTGATCGACGCTGACATCTGGGGCTTTTCAATCCCGAAGATGCTGGGCATCAACCACACGCCGCTAGTGGTGGCCGAAACCATCATTCCGCCACTCGCTTTCGGAATCAAAGCGATGTCGATGGATTACTTCGTCCCGGAAGACAAAGCGGTGGTTTGGCGAGGACCGATGCTGCACAAGGCCATCGAACAGTTCCTGACCGATGTCTTTTGGGACAACCCCGACTATTTGATCGTGGATATGCCGCCCGGGACCGGCGACATCGCGATCTCGATGAGCCAGTTTCTCCCTCGAGCGCAGGTGCTCTTGGTCACGACTCCGCAACCCACTGCCCAAAGGGTTGCTCGCCGGGCGGCCCTGATGGCTGACACCGTTAACCAGGAGGTGGTGGGGGTCGTCGAGAACATGAGCTGGTTCACGGCCGATGACGGCAAGCGTTACGAGCTTTTCGGACAAGGCGGCGGCCAGGCTTTGGCGGACGAGCTGAAGGTTCCACTCTTCGCCCAGATACCACTATTGCCCGCGATGAGAGAGGGCGCCGATCGCGGTTTGCCGGTGGAGATTGCCGCGCCGGGGAGCGAAGCAGGCGCCGCCTTCGAGCAGCTGGCCGCGGGACTCGCGGCTCGCAAACCGCGGGTCCGCAACCACCCCCAGCTGGTGATCAATCCTTCGTAGGCCGCGGTTGCCTAGTGCTCGATTGCAGATGGCGTTGCTCACCGACCCGGTATGCCTCTTCCAGCCAGCTGATGAATTCCGGATCGACCTCGTCGGGTGATTCGAGACGAAACCCATGCAGGATGTTGCGAGGCGAGAAAGTCTCGATCCGGCGGAAGCGCGGACTGTCGATTCGACGGGCGAGGACCAGATGCCCGTCAAGCCAACGCTTACGTGGCATCAGCGCAGCAAAGCTCATTCGAACTTGCAGAGCGATGCGGGTCTTCTCCGGCAGCACTGTCACCGGGCCGATCGACTTCAGCGCTTCCACAATGGCGTCGTACGTCGCACGCACCTGAGGATCTCGATCGACAAAATGGCTTTCGAGAGTCTTGAGGGCCGCGCAGGTGTGGGTTTGATTTCGGTTGGCGAACGAGCGTCCACACTCGGGACATCGCCACACGGCTAGCTAGCGCCCGCGGGAAAACCCGTCGAACGCTCCCATAACCCCGAAAAGCACCAGCACGAGCCACAGCAGGAAGAAGGCGACGCCGAGCCCCAAGAGGCAGGTACCGATGATGCCGCAGATGCGGCCTGCCTGGGCGAGTCCGAGGTTCTCCGGTGGCCGCCGTCCTTCTGCGATGGCTTTCAAGTCGTCGTTGCCAAACTTCCAGGCGAACGGCCCGAGAATCTGGCACACGAGAATCGAAAGAATCCCGAGGATAAAAACCGTCATCGACTGGCTTTGTTCGGGGTAGGGATAAGGGCTGGCGGGAGGTGGCCCAATGGGAGGTTGGGTGGTCACAGACGCTCCTGGTTAGACGACGGGCAGGGTACCGCTCGCTAAGCGGGCCAACCAGACGGCGAGGAACGCCGCTCCGATGGTCGCCAACCCTACGTTGAGGGAGCGGGTTGAAATTGCCGGCCGATGGTTCGGCCGACGCGCGAGGTACCAGGCGCCGCCGAAGATCGCGAGTGCTGCGACCAGAAACACCAGGGGGTGGTAGTCAAAGGCACCTGTCAGATCACCTCGCACCAACCGGCCGACGGCGCGGGTCATGCCACAGCCCGGACAAGCCAGG
The DNA here is from genome assembly GCA_963840175.1 of uncultured Acidimicrobiia bacterium. GTDB lineage: Bacteria > Actinomycetota > Acidimicrobiia > Spongiisociales > ZC4RG35 > JACCTH01. Next base: position 47,415 of record CAWIXU010000005.1, on the reverse strand, counting down.
CCGGTGACGAGCGCAAACGGACACAGCGTCGGACCATCGTCACTGGCCGTGGAGATCGCGACCAGGCCGAAACCCGCGGCAACCCCCAGACCGAGGCGGCGCCTAGAACCCGAAGCCGTCGCCAAAATCGCCAAAGGTGGCGAGGCTGAACGCACCGGTGGCGAGAAGGATGACTGAGAGCGCGAGCAGAGCCACACCGATGATTCCGCAGATTCTTCCCGCGTTGGCGGTCCCCCGGTTCTCCACCGGGCGCCGGCCCTCGTCGATGGCGCGGAGCTCGTTGTTGCCCATGATCCAGGCCGCGATTCCCAACGGCGAGCAGCACACGATCGACAGAATGCCCAGCACAAGGATGACGGTTGCCTGGCTGGCCTCGGGATAGGGGCTGGCGACTGGTGGAAGAGGGGTGGTCATCAATTGCTCCTTGGTTTGAGGATCTATATAGCGGCTAGGCCCGCGGCGAGGCCGCTCGCAAGCTCATCAACTTCGCTTGCCTTAAAGATCAGTGGAGGTGAGATCTGGATGCCGTTGCCTGCGAGTGCGCGAACGATTACCCCCCGCTGACGGGTGGCCATCGCCACCTTGGGGGCGAGGGTGGCGTCGGAGGGGTCGAGTTGCAGTGCCGCCATCGCCCCGGTGCCTGCTCGCAATCCGATCGCCGGACCCTGTCCAACCAGCGAGCTCAAGGCGGTCTCGAGTTCCTTCTCGAGTTCCAGCGCCCGCGAGAAAATTGGCTCGTTCTCATAAATTGCCGTCACCGCAAGACCGGCGGCGCACACCGTCGCATGGCCGGTATAGGTGTAGCCATGGCGCCAGACCACCCCCGCCTGATCGAAAAAGGCAGCGGCTACGGAGGGGGCAGCCACCACTCCTCCCAGCGGCAGATACCCAGCCGTCACCCCCTTGGCAAAAAGGATTAGATCGGGATCGAGGTCAAACCTCACGGCTGCGAACCAATCTCCAATCCGTCCGAAGCCGGTGATGACTTCATCCGCAATGAACAGCCCTCCGGCTTCGCGGACGAGGTCTCGGGCCGTGTGCAGGTAGTCGACCGGGACCGCGCGCACGCCGCCGGCTCCGATAACCGGTTCGCAGAAAATCCCCGCGATTCGTTCGGCGCCGGCGTGATCGATTGCTTTCTCGATGGCGTCGACGTCGTCGTGGGGAACCAGGACGACATCGGGGACTAGCTCGCCGTAACCCGTTCGGTTGGGCTCGATCCCCGCCAGCGAAGTGCCATAGGTGTGCATTCCGTGATAGGCCCATTCCCTGGCGATGAACACCGTTCGTTCGGGATTCCCGGTGAGCATGTGATAGCGCCGAACCAGCTTCGCTGCCGAGTCCACGGCGTCTGACCCTCCGCTCGTGAAGAAGACCTTCGAACCGGGATCGGGAGCATGACTGGCGATACGATTGGCGAGATCGATCGTGGGCTGAGTTACGTAGTCGGTGAAGTTGTGATAGGCGAAGATCTCATTCATCTGCGCAGCCACCGCGGCTGCGATCTCGGTCCGGCCATAACCGAGGTTGGCAAACCAGAGGCCAGCGGTCCCGTCGAGGTAGCGCTTGCCGTTCTGATCCCATATATGTGACCCTTCGCCCCGGGTGACCACAAACGGGTGGTCCTGGACGACATTCATTTCCGCAAACCCATGCCAGAGCGAAGACATGGCGGCGAGGCTAACTGGAACTAGGCGGTCTTGATCTCGCCGATCAGCTTTGTAAGCGAGTCCTTGGCGTCGCCGAAGAGCAGAGAGGCGTTGTCCGCATAGAAAAGTTCGTTCTCGATGCCGGCAAAGCCGGTGGCCATTGACCGCTTCAACACGATCACTCGCTTGGCCTTGTCGGCGTTGAGGATCGGCATCCCGTAAATCGGGCTTCCCGAATCCGAGCGCGCCGCCGGGTTGACCACATCGTTGGCCCCAATGACTAACGCGACGTCCGCCTCCTCAAAGCGGCTGTTGATCTCATCCATCTCGTAGAGCCGGTCATAGGGAACGTTGGCCTCGGCCAGGAGCACGTTCATGTGACCCGGCATCCGGCCCGCGACCGGGTGGATGGCGTAGCGAACCTCACCGCCGTTCTTCTCGATGAGCTCGGCGAGCTCGCGGATTTGGTGCTGGGCCTGGGCGACGGCCAGCCCATATCCCGGTACCACGATGACCGACGATGCGTACGCCAGCTGGAGCGCTGCATCTTCGGCCGAGATCGAAGACACAACGAGACCTTCCGTGGTCCGAGTCGAGGTCGTGGGGGCAGAGCCAAAGGCACCGAAGAGGACGTTGCTAAAGGATCGGTTCATCGCCTTCGACATGACGATGGAGAGGATGAAGCCGCTTGCTCCATCGAGAGCCCCGGCGATGATCAGCACCTCGTTTCCGAGCGCAAACCCGGTGGCCGAGGCGGCAAGTCCGGCATAGGAGTTCATCAAGGAGATGACCACCGGCATGTCCGCGCCGCCGATGGGGAGGACAAGGAAGAGTCCGATGAGCGTGGCGAGTGCCAGCATCAGGTAAAACGCCCAGCTCGCCTCCGGATTCAAGACGACATATACGAACAATCCCACTGCGACTGTGGCGAGGCCAAGGTTGACGGCATTTTGGTTGCGATACGTGATCGGTCGGCCGGGAAGAAACTCGGCGAGCTTGCCAAACGCGACGAAAGACCCTGTCACCGTGAGCGCGCCGAACAGAACCTCAAACGCCAGGGCCGCCATTTTCGGGACGCCAATCCCTTCGCCCAGGGAGAGGTCGGTGAAGTATTCGCTGACACCGACCAACGTGGCGGCCAACGCGCCGAACATGTGAGAGAAAGCGATTCGTTGGGGCATCGCCGTCATCGGCACCCACATGCCGAGCGGGTAGCCGATCAACGACCCGAGCACGAGGCCAACGAGGATCCAGCCGTAGCTGACAACCTCGGTCTTGACCAGCGTCCCGACAATCGCCACCAGCATGCCGACGGCCGCAAGCAGCATCCCCCGCCGCGCCTTGTCAGGTTTGGTCAGGCCACGCAGGCCGAAGATGAAAAGGACGGACGCGACCAGATATGAGATCTGGCTGACGATTTCCCGACTCATCGAGCGATCAGTTCTGCTTCTTGCTAGGCAAATTCCGGTCAGTGCGCCGGAACATCGAGAGCATGCGGTCGGTGATCAGAAAGCCGCCGACGACGTTGGCCATCGCACACGTCACGGCGATCACCCCGAGGACGGTCGACAGGGTGTTGCGGTCTGAGCCGGCAGCCACCAGCGATCCGACGAGCGATATGCCCGAGATGGCGTTGGTGGCAGCCATCAGTGGCGTGTGCAGAAGGGCCGGAACCCGGGTGATGATCTGATAACCAACAAATCCGGCCAGAACGAACACGTAAACATCGGCAAAGCCCACCCAAAGAGGATATCCACCGGTCCAATAGACTTGCCCCATGCCCAAGACCTATGCCGATCTGGTGCGCGAAGCGATCGCCATCGCTGGTGAGACCACTCCGGCCGAACTCGCCCAGCAGCTCGAAAAGGGTCCGGTCGTCTTGATCGATTGCCGGGATCAAGAGGAATTTGCCCGCGGCGTGATCGCGGGTGCCTCCTTGGTTCCACGCTCGTCGATCGAATCGGCCGTAGCACGGGCCGGGCTTGCCCCGGATACACCCATCGTCGTCTATTGCGCCAGCGGCGTTCGTTCCGCCCTGGCCGCCCGCACGCTCCACGAGATGGGATACACCTCGGCCACCTCCTTGGCCGGTGGCATCCAGCGTTGGATGATGGAAGGGCATCCGATCGAGACCGAGGTCGGAGGGCTCACCGCCGAGCAAAACGAACGCTACGCAAGACATCTGATGCTGCCTGAGGTGGGGGAGAAAGGTCAGCTCAAACTGCTCGAGAGCAAGGTGATGGTGATCGGCGCCGGGGGTTTGAGCTCGCCGGCTGCGCTCTACCTCGCCGCAGCCGGCGTGGGGACCATCGGCATCGTCGACTTCGACGTGGTGGACGCCTCGAATTTGCAACGACAGGTGTTGCACTCGACCGAGCGGGTCGGTCTGCCCAAAGTCGATTCGGCTCGCCGGACTCTCAACGCCATCAACCCCGACGTCGAGGTCATGACGTATCGCACTCGGATCGATGCCTCGAATGCCGAGGAGTTGCTGGGCGGGTATGACGTCATCGTGGACGGCTCAGACAACTTTCCGACCCGCTATCTCATCAATGACGCGTCGCTCCGACTCGGTATCCCCGTTGCGCACGGTTCGATCTTTCGCTTTGACGGGCAGGCTTCCTTCTTCGTCCCCTACGAGGGCCCGTGCTACCGCTGCATCTTTCCGGAAGCACCGCCGCCCGAGCTCGCCCCGAACTGTGCCGAGGCGGGAGTGCTCGGCGTGTTACCGGGCATCATTGGTTCCATCCAGGCTGCCGAGGCGATCAAACACCTCCTGGGAATTGGAGAAACCCTGAACGGGCGTCTGCTTGTTTACGACGCACTCGACCAGTCGTTCACCGACGTGAAGGTAAGGCGACGAGCCGACTGTGAGGCGTGCTCTAACCCCGAGTCGCCGCCGACGTTGGTGGACTACGACCCGACCTGCCGGGTCTGAAGTTCGATCGGAATCTCGGCTGCCCGGCGATCGCTGATCACGAACGCTTTCGGTCCCTGGCTGGTTACGACCACATAAACCCAATCGGGCTCGCCGGCCAGAGCGACATCTGTCGTCGAAAGTTGTTCCGGTCCCACCGGATGGGAGTGAAAGGCTCCGATCAGTTCCCACCCGTTGGTCTCGGCATGTCGCCACGCGCCGAAATGCTCAGCTGGAGCAATTGTGAAAGCTACGGCCGAGCTCTGCGCATTGGTCAAGGGATATACGAAACGGACCAGGTTGCCTTCACCCGCGAGCAGTCCGCAGCATTCGAGCGGCAGCGATTCCCGGAAGTGGGACGCCATGGCCAGGATCGCAGGAATGGGAAGGCGCAGAGAGCTAGGGGAGATAGCGGGCCACCCACTGTTCTGATCGCTGCCAGAGACGCTCGGCGACCTCGGCGTCCGTGACAATCGGAGTGGGTGCAACCACCCCGTCCGGCGTCATGTAGCTGCCGGGTGCAAGAGACGCGTCGGTCGCAGCGCGAAGGATGGGAATTGCTCCCGCGGTCGGAGGCTGCATGCGACTCGTGACGAAGCCACGCAGGAAGCCGGGCACCCGTCTCCACAAATCGGTGGCAATGACGCCGGGGTGGGCCGCGTAGGCGGCGATGTTCCTTTTGACCAGGCTTTGAGTGAATGCAATCTGAGCGGCCTTGGAGAATTGGTACTCCCTCCATCCCAACCGCGACCGCGTGCGCCCGAGCCCCCGTTCGGGATCGAGGTTCTTTGCTCCCCGATGGGCTTCGGAACTGACGTTGACGACGCGCTCGACCCGACCCAGCGAGCGAGTAAGCAGATAGTGCGAGAGATAGTTCACGCCAAAAGCCAGCTCGAAGCCATCAATCGTCACCCCCCTTTGTCCGGCTGCCGCGGCGTTGTTGATCAAGAGGTCCGATCGTTGCGAAATCGTCTCTCACGGCTTTGCTTGTTAGGGCCACCGAGGCGAGGCTCGACAGCTCGCATGTGAAGAAGACATCCTGGGGCCGACAGAGTCCCTCATAGCGAGACGCGTCGCGTCCGATCAGAAGGAGGCGATTGTCCTCGGTCTGCAAAGCGCGTGCCACTTCATAACCAATCCCTCTGGAGGCTCCGGTAATGGCAACGATCACAATTCTCCAAAATCAAAGTTCAACGGCGAGCGCCGCCAGCAGCTTGTCGTAGTCGGACTCATCGTTGTAGGGGGCGGCCGAGATCCGCAGCAGTCGTTTCGGTGCTTCCGGCCAGACGAAGACCGGCACCTGGATCTGATAATCGTTGCGCAGCGTGCGTCCGAGTGGGTCGATGGAGCCCGGAGGTCCGTCCGCCGCGGCATCAGGTATGGGCACCGAGGCGAGAGCTCCGATCATCGACTCGGGCGCTGGTGAGTCGATGCCGAGAAACTCTTCCAAGCGCTTCCGTTGGGAGAGGGCCAGTTCGCGATTGCGGGACATCAAACCAGGCAAGCCATTGGGGTGCAGGCCGGCCAGAAACGCGATCGCTTCCGGGAGCACGAGGTGAGCGGTGACATCTATCGCGCCGGGATAGTCGAACAGGACCCAGAAGCGCGGCCGGTCGGTGCGAGGATCGTTCCAGCCATGGCTGATCGTCGCTGGCACTAGACCATCGACACGGTCGGTCCGCGCGTGGAGAAACGCCGAGCCCTTTGGTGACGAGAGCCATTTGTGATTGTTTCCGGTGTAGTAGGACGCTCCGAGCTCGTTGAGATCAATCGGTACGAATCCGGGGCCATGAGCACCGTCGATTAAGACCGCGACTCCGGCTTCTTCGAGCAACGGAACGATGTCCTCGACCGGCAGGACGATTCCGGTTGCTGACGTGACGTGATCGATGAGCGCAAAGCGGGTCTTGGAAGTCAGAGCCGCAGCGATTCTTTCTGTGACCTCCGCCGGATCAGCGAGCGGGAACGGCACGTGCACCGAGACGACCTCGGCGCCCGATCGGGAGGCAACGTAGTCGAGCACGTTGCGACACGCGTTGTAGGCGTGGTTTGTGGTGAGGATCTGATCACCCGGGGAGAATTCGAGCGAGCGCGCGACGATGTTGACGCCAGCCGTCGCATTGGAGACGAAAACCATGTTCTCCGGCTGGGCGCCGACCAATTCGGCCAATGCGGCCCGGCTTCGATCGAGCGCCGGTTCCCACTCCGAAACGACGAACTCGGTGGTGTCTGCTTCCCAACGGTGGCGCCAACTGTCCTGCGCCTCTAGAACAGGGAGCGGTATCGCGGAGAAGGATCCATGGTTTAGGTGGGTGATCGAAGGGTCGAGCAGCCAGGGGCCTGAGATCACCGAGGCATCGTAGGAGCGGGTCGCTTGCGTGCCCGATACCTGACGCGATCGCCATCGATTAGCGCCAGATCAGCCGAAAGCTCGGCCAGAGCAGCCGAGAAGTCGGGACCCCAACACGGTTCGTAGCGCCGGTTTACCTGTTTCACAATCCGCGAGATGACAGGCCCGGCTTCGGTGTGGCGATACCAGAAGAGGTCGGCGCTGATTGCGCCCGGCTCGTCCACGTACCAGCGACCTCCGACCTCGATCATTCCGGCGGAGGCATGGACCACATGCTCGTCGTTGACCTCGCTGTAGAGCAGTGCATCGCGCACGGGCACCATCACGACCGCCCCGAAGCGATTGCCGGGCGAGAGGAGGTGCCCGAGCGAGAGGAGCACGCTCGAGGCGTAGAAAGAGTTTCGGACCCACACGAACCGAACGTCACCTTTGGTGACCGTGCGGCGATCACGAGGCTCATCCCAGATCGTGTGTTGCAGTGCCTCGGCCCAGACCTCGTCAGCCGGAATGCCCCACCCCGCGACCACTTGCTCTGAGACGGTGATTGCTCCGAAGTCGGTCTGGTACACGATGATCTGATCGAGGCCCTCACAGACCGTCCGAGAGGCAGCCCAACCAGGATCGGATGCATCAGGGTCGAGGCGGATTCGAAGCTTCCTCCTCGCTTCCCCATAGTCGCGCGGAACCTCCGGTGGAGCGTCGAACAACGGCAGGTAGGGGGCCAAGCCTTCTCCCACTCTGACTCCGGCACATCCTTGAGTCGTTTGGCGAGGTTGGAAAGCCCCATGACCCCGCCGCTCGGCCCGGCGATCGCCATGCCATCTGCGATGACCTCGGCTTGCGGCAGCTTTCGAAAGGACGAGTGCTATCAATCTTTCATGTTGTTCGGCAGTCCATAACGTCATACAGCGTTTGTACGGGGTAGGGAGTGGCGCTACAAGCCCCTTGTGAGGGGAAAGTGTTAACTGCGGCGATGACAATTTCGGTCGTCTACAGCGCCGAGCATGCGCGCCATGTCCCCGACGGCGAGATCTGGGTCGGGGTGCGTATCCCCGGCACCGAGCTCGCCGATCGCGGGCGAGGCCATTCTGCAAGCCGTCAGCGACGCCGGATATTCAATCCGCGGGCCTGGAGAGATCTCCGACGAAGAGCTCACGGCCGTTCACAGCCCTGAACTGATCGACTTTCTTCGACGCGCCCAACAGGACTGGGCTCGGTCGGGCTATCCGACCGATCCCGGGCAGGAAAAGGTCGTGCCTTACTCGTTTCCTCACCCCGATCTGTTGTGCGGCGAGCCGCTCACGATCCCGGTCTCCGTCGGGGCTCGCACCGGGATGTACGCGATGGACACGATGACCTTGATCGGCCCCGGCACCTGGGAGGCAGTGCGGGCGGCGGCAGCCTGTGCCCTGACCGCCGCCGATATCGTCGCCGCCGGCGAACGCATCGCATATGCCGCGGTGCAGGCCTCCGGGCCACCATGCCGGTCGGACTTTCTATGGCGGTGCGTGTTATGTCAACAACGCCGCTCTTTCCGCGCACCGCCTTTCCTCATTGGGTCTGGTGGCGGTGATCGATATCGATGCCCATCACGGCAACGGCACCCAGCAAATTTTCTACGACACCGATCGAGTTCGCTACGGCTCGGTGCACATCGACCCCGACGCCGGATACTTTCCGCATTGGGTGGGGAGGGCTCATCGAGCGCGGAACCGGCGAGGGCGGCGGCGCCAACCTCAACCTGCCGGTGTCGCCAGGCACCGGAGACGACCATTGGCTCGACAAGATCAGGCAGTTGGTCGAGTTCAGCGCTGGCGTCGAAACGGTTGTTGTGTCACTTGGCGTCGACTCGTTTGTCGATGACCCCGAGAGTCCCTTGCAGGTCAGCGTCGACGGGCACCATCAAGCGGGGCGTTTGATCGGCGGATTGAATCTTCCGACGGTGGTGGTTCAGGAGGGGGGTTACGTCGTCAACCGGTTGGGCGAATTGGTGGTCGCCTTCCTCGCAGGGCTCGAAGGTGGCTGACCGGAGGGCGCCGTGGGTGTTCTTGGCGATCGGTGTGGCGACCGGCTTGTTGTCGGGTTTGCTCGGGGTGGGTGGCGGGATCGTCATGGTTCCTGCTCTGGTTGCCGCTTGGCTACAGCCGTCATCGTGCCAACGCCACCTCGCTCGCCTCGATTCTGTTGGTGGCTCTGGCCGGGACGATCGCGTTTGCGATCGCGGGAAGTCTCGATTGGCGGGTCGGGGTGCTGCTTGGGCTGGGAGGAGTGGTCGGTTCGTGGATCGGCGCCAAGCTGATGAAGCAAATGAGCGGACGGTCGCTCGGCATCATCTTTGGAGTGATGCTCCTACTCGCTGGTCTGCGGATGACATTCGGCAGTGACCTGGCAACGAACGCAGTCACCGACTCGGAGGTTTTGCGAGGGGTGATCGAAGTCTTGCTCGGTGCGGTGGCCGGGGTGGCCTCGGGTCTGGCAGGTGTGGGTGGCGGAACAGTCTTGGTTCCGGCGATGGTGTTTCTCCTGGGAATCGATCAGCACACCGCCGAGGGCACTTCGCTCCTGGCGATTCTTTTTACGGCGGCATCCGCTACTCGAGTAAACGCTGCCAATCGCTTCGTCGATTGGCCGGTGATGGTCATCCTCGGGTTGGTGGGGGCGGCGATCGCTCCATTCGGCGCCCTCCTGGCCCTACAAATCCCGGCGACGAATCTGTCGCGGTTCTTTGGCCTCTTCCTGATCGTCGTAGCGATTCAAACCATCTTCAAGAACCGGCGGGCTCCTCAGCCTTCTCTAGCTTGAGGGCCGCCGAGTTCATGCAGTAGCGCAAACCCGTAGGTCGGGGGCCGTCCGGGAAGACGTGGCCGAGATGGCCGCCGCAATTGGCGCATTTCACCTCGGTCCGAACCATTCCCCAGCTCCGATCACTCTCCTCCTCGAGGCCGGCGTCGGGGGCCGGGCACGTAAATGATGGCCAGCCGGTGCCCGAGTCGAATTTGTCCTTCGACTCGAAGAGTTTGGCCCCACACCCGGCGCAGAGATAGATCCCTTCGTCGTGGTTGTCCCAGTACTCACCGGTAAACGCCCGTTCGGTGCCACCCTTGCGCAACACGTCGTATTGCTCTCTGGTGAGCTTTTCTTTCCAATCTCGATCTGTCAGCTGTTCCATGGAGGAGATAACACTCCGCTCGGAAGGATTGTTTCCCTTCTAGCTCGCCGGTGGCACCGTTTCGTTGAGCTCGGCCAGGGCTGCGTTCTCCTCGGGAGTGAGCGCCGGGACCGGCGGCTTGGGCCGGCGCAGGGCCGGCACGACCAGGGCGGCTCCGATCACCAGGGCCAGGATTGGAAGCCCGAGATCGACTACTGCACCGAGCCGACCCGCCAAATTGAAGGCATCGGTGGTGGTTAGGAAGAACAAGCCAACGACGATGATGATCAGACCGAAGATGAACGACCAGGGGTCGAAACGATGAGACTTCATGACCGGGAACCTTTCTCGACGGTGATGGTGCCGTCTGCGCTAGTGATATCGAGGGAGAGCACTGGTCCATCGCCGCTGCGGAACTCGCCGGCGAATGAGCCGTTCTCGACGAAGCTGTCGAGGATGATTAGCTCAGGTCCTTGGGCATTGATCGAGTAGGAGACGTCGTCAGGAATCGTCACGAAGATGTCTCCGCTATCCGACTCCAGCACGATTGTGCGATCCGCTTCCAATGCCAGCCCACTCAGGTCCAGGGTTAGGTTCTCGGTGCCCGTGACTATGTAGGAGTCTTCGAGGTCGCCCGGGCCCCTGGGAGTGATCTCGAGGCCTTCAATCGGCTCGAAAAACTCCCCGTTCTCGGGTGCGAAGAGCCCCGCACCATGAACCTCAATCTCGCCAATTCCTACCTCGAGGTTCGCGGTGAGGCTGCCGGCGGTCCCGTCGCCGACGGTGTAGTTGTGCTCGACTCCAAGGCCACCTTCGGTGTTCGAAGGACTGACCGAAGCCCCGATTCCGACCTCGGTGACAGCATCAACGGTCACACCCGGAGGCAGGATTAGTTCGAGTCTCCCGACTCCGACGGATCCGTCGAGCTCAACGCTTTCTCCATTCCAGGGAAGATCGGTGAGATCGATTGTCAACTCACCCACCCCAAGCTCATAGATCGCTTCCAGCTCGGCAAACGTGGTCGGCCGCAGCGTCTGGTCGCGAGCGGTGTTTCCGTACTCGACCACGCCGGCGCCGGCCGTAACGGGAATCAGCAACAGGCCGAAGGGGATCAACCAACGGGCTCGACCGTAGAAGGCTCCGACGAGCACTCCTAACCCAAGGATGACCACTGCTAGCGCCAGGTAGTGCCGGGGCGCGGCATCAACTGCTGCGGAGGCTCGATCGATCAGGGCAAGCACGCCGAGGCCGATGACAGTTGCGCCGACCGTGATCTGCCCTAGCGGTGACGGAGGAGTTTTCGGTGGACGCGGAACTCGAGGAGCCCGGGGCGTCTGCACATCGACCATCGTGGTGTCGGTCCTTTCCGCCGGTGCCTTGGCGAAGTTCTGTTGATACAGGAGGATTCCCCCCGCGAGCAGGATCGTCGGAATCAGAATTCCTCCATCGACGAAGGGCAGGGCAGGCGCCAGCACCGACAAGGCAATGACGACGAGCACGATTCCGATCCAGCCCTGGGAACCGCCCAATCGCGATACCCATTGCTCGCCGATCGAGCGGGACTCGCCTTCGCCCGGGATCAGCAGCCAGGCCAGGGCGTAGAGCGGGATACCGAGCCCGGTGAAAGCGAGCAAGACCCAGGCTCCTCGTACCAAAGTCGACGAGACGCCAAGCTTGTTCGCGACGCCGAGAGCCGAACCACTGATGATCCGGCCCGCGCTCGGACGCACCATCCGTGCAGCTTCGGGCGGCGCCGCCACCGGCGGGCTCGCGGTTTGCTGAGTTGTGTTTTCCATATCGTCCATCGTGGGGTTTGCATCCGGAATCGTCTATTGGGTAGAGCCCTGACGAGTCCCTGATCTTTGGGGGCGGCGCAAGGGGTTTCCCCGATTGTGACAAGCCTCCGGGCTTGCCAACATCACCCTTGTGAATCAGCCTGTGGATCGGCCCCTGGATGGGCGGCAAAACTTTGTTGACCGCCTGCGACTCTGGCGGCGATCCGAGAATCGCTGGATTGCCGGTGTCGCCGGAGGTTTGGCCGACCGGCTCGGTGTTTCCGACCTCTATGTAAGGGCGGCTTTCGTCACTCTGGCCACGGTGTCTGGTATCGGGGTGGTGCTCTACGTGCTCTTGTGGTGGTTCACTCTCGATCATCAGGCTGAGCCGGTACGGAAACAGCTCGACGCCTCGCAGCGGGTTGGCCTGGCCATCGCCTTTGGCGCTTTCCTGTGGATACTGGTGAACGCCGGCATTGGATCCGATCCGGTAGTGACTCTTGTCTCGGCCACGCTCTTCTTCGGTCTTGCGGCGGTGCTTGATCGAACCGAATCTGGCGGGCTCGCCCGCGTCGTCCTTCCCGGCTCGAGCGGCGAGATCTCGATTTTCCGCCTGATCGCCGGGATCGCGTTGGTGCTGGGCGGGCTGGGTCTGGTCGCGAGCTCGATCCCTGCCTTCTCATCGATCGGGGGAACTGCCCTGGCGGTGGCAATCACCGTCGTCGGGTTCTTCGTCGCATTCGGTCCCTGGTTCCTCAAGATGCGCGACGACTTGGGACAAGAGAGGACAGAAAGAGCGCGGCAGGAAGAACGCGCGGAAATGGCCGCCCACCTGCACGACTCGGTCCTCCAAACGCTCGCGCTGATTCAGCGTTCCGACGATCCCAAGCGGATGGCCTCGCTCGCGCGCACCCAAGAGCGCGAGCTGCGCGGGTTGGCTATTCAGCAAGGCCCCCGTCGAAGGCCTCGAACTGCTCTCCACGGCCCTCGAAGCGGCTGTGGCGCGGATCGAGGCAGAGCGCTCGACAGCCATCGACCTCGTCGTCGTGGGGGAAGCCCGCTTCGATGAGCGCGGCGCTGCTTTGGTGGCGGCTGCCTCGGAGGCGATGGTTAATGCAGCCAACCACTCTGGAGTCGATCGCGTTTCTGTCTACCTCGAGGTGGGGGACGGAGTCGCCGAGGTCTGGATCACGGATCAGGGGAAGGGCTTCGACCGGGAGGCAGTCCCGTCCGATCGCCGCGGTCTGACCGAGTCGATTGAAGGGCGCCTGAGCCGCCAGGGAGGATCGGGGGTCGTCGTGTCGTCGCCCGGAGAAGGCACAGAAGTTCATTTGACCCTTCCCGCAGTCGAGGTGGTCCGCAAGTGATTCGGCTTTTCCTCGTCGATGATCACCGCCTGTTCCTCGCCGGAGTGCGCAGCGAGCTCGAGGGCAAGGTCGATGTCGTCGGCAGCGCCACTGACGTCGATGACGCGATCGAAGACATCAAAGAGACGTCGCCCGATGTGGTTCTCATCGATGTACACATGCCCGGTGGTGGGGGAGTGGCTGTGATCAACGCGGTGGCGGAGTCGCATCCGTCCGTCCGCTTTCTGGCGCTTTCGGTTTCAGATGAGGCGGAAGACGTGATCGCCATGATCCGGGCCGGAGCTCGAGGCTATGTGACCAAGACCATCGGCTCCGAGGACCTCACCGAAGCGATCGAACGGGTGCAGGCCGGCGACGCGGTGTTCTCGCCACGATTGGCCGGCTTTGTTCTCGATGCCTTTGCGGCCGGAGTTCCCATCGAGGTCGATCAAGACCTCAATCAGCTCACCGGACGTGAGCGAGAGGTGCTCCGCCTGATTGCCCGCGGATTTGCGTACAAGCAGGTCGCGAGCAGGTTGAACCTTTCAGTCAAGACCGTCGAGAGCCATGTCTCGGCCGTGTTGCGAAAGCTGCAGCTCTCCAACCGGCACGAACTTGCCCGCTGGGCGAGCGACAGGCGGATTGTCTAGGCGAACTGATCATTTGGCAATCTTGACGCTGCCCAACCGGGACGTTGCTACCACCCGCAAAAGCGGAGCGTCGCTGGACGGTTCGCCATCCAGTCGCCACTCAGGGTTGGCTAGCACTCGCAGACGCCCACCGACCACGATCGCATGAACCTCGATCCCCGTCGGCGCCGGCGTGGCGTTTCGTAGGTCGAGATCGACGGAACTGGCAACAATCAGCAGGGTTGCGCCGATGAACGGGTTGGCCTTGACCACGAGTCGCTGCCGGCGCCCGATTATTGCTAGATCGAGTTCGTCGCTTGAATCCCGAAATCGACCCATCTTTTGAATCTAGGTCAGAGGCCGTTGCGATTTCGTAGCGAGCATCTGCGAGGGTCTACAAACACACGAAAGAGGGAGTATTGATGCGTAGAAGCATTCTGTTGGTGGTCGTTGCCGTACTGGCAGCGGCCTGTGCGCAGGGTGGAGGCGAACCGGTCGGCGGCACCATCGAAGTGACCGGCACCGAGTATGCCTTTGAAGGCGTCCCCGGGCTGGTCGAATCGGGGGCTGAGTTCACCTTCACCAACGAAGGCGAAGAGGTCCACGAGTTGATCATCGTCCAGTTGATCGAGGGCGAAACCCGAACGCTGGAAGATATCCTGGAACTCCCGGAAGAAGAATCCGACGCTCTGATCAATCAATTCATGGGAGTGTTGATCGATACTCCGAGCGGAGAAACCTTCAATCCCGAAGGGGAGGCTACGTCTATCTCCGTGACGGAGCCAGGGCGCTACGTGGCCTTTTGTTTCCTCCCGCAGGGTCTCGACGAGGCGACTTTCGAGTCGGCGATGGCCGAGGCCGATCCCAACGCAGAAGGACCGCCGCCCTTCCCCGAGGGCACCCCGCACGCCTTCTTGGGAATGACCGCTGAGTTCACCGTCGAGGGCTAGACGCGTCAATAATCGGCGACGTGAAGGTCGCCGACCGGATTCGACGATAAAGACCCGACGCTATGGGGAAGGGTCGACACTCCCGAGCTGGCCAACCGGCTCGGGTGGGTCGACCTTCCCGCAAACGATGGCCGGGCGGCTCGACGAGATCGCCGAGGTTGTCGAAAGAGTCGATGCCAGCGGCACTGACAATCTCGTCTTGTTGGGAATGGGCGGTTCATCTCTCGCCCCTCAGGTTTTCGACGAGACCTTTGGGGCCAGTCCCGGCCGGCCCCGTTTCTGGCTGCTCGACTCGACCCATCCCGAGCAGGTGGCCGATCTCTCCGAGGCGATCGACCCGCGCCGCTCGACCTTCATCGTCTCGTCCAAATCGGGGACGACGATCGAGACGTTGTCAGGGTTTCGGCACTTCTGGCGTGCTACCGGCGAAGACGGCAACCGTTTCATCGCGATCACCGATCCCGGCACGCCCCTGCAAGAACTTGCCGGCGAGCGGGGATTCCTCGCCGCCGTCAACGCGCCGTCCGATGTGGGTGGGCGATTCTCCGCATTGACTCCGTTCGGTTTGCTCCCGGCGGCACTGCTTGGCGTCGACCTTGTCCGGCTCCTGGAGGCGGCTGCCGCCGTGGATTGGGACGAGGCCGCTGCCTTGGGACAGCGGTGGGGAGAGGCCGCCCAGGCAGGCAGGGACAAACTGACCTTTCTGACCTCTCCCGGGCTAAGTGCGTTTCCGCTTTGGATGGAGCAGTTGATCGCTGAGTCGCTGGGTAAAGACGACAAGGGGATCGTTCCCATCGCGGACGAACCCCACCTCGATCGCTATTCGGAGGACCGCTACTTCCTCCAGTACCGCTTGAAGGGTGAGCCCGTGGCGGCGGTGCCTCCCGATCAGCCGGGGGAGGAACGGGTCCTCGCTGATCGCTATGCCCTCGCAACTGAGATGATGGCGGCCGAGATCGCCACCGCCGTGGCGGGCCATGTTCTGGGAGTCCATCCGTTCAATCAGCCCGATGTCGAGCTGGCCAAACAACGAGCGAGAAAGGCCCTCGAACGCGAAACCGCCCGGGTTGATTTGGTCGACTTTTTCGCCCCCAACCTTGCCGACCGAATCGACGAGCTGCTCGCCACGATGGCCGAGGACGATTACTTCGCGATCCACGCCTATCTGCCCAGTGAGACCGACACCGAACGGGCGCTGGCAACGATCCGGTACAAGGTCGGGAACCGGGTGGGAAATGCCACCACGGCCGGTTACGGGCCCCGGTTCCTTCACTCCACCGGTCAGCTCCATAAAGGAGGCCCGAATAGTGGGGTATTCCTGCAGATCGTCGACACGCCGACCGAGGATCTGTCGATACCGGAGACCGACCAAACCTTTGGCCAGCTGATCGCGGCCCAGGCGCTGGGGGATTATCAAGCCCTGAAGGAGCGGGGCCGGCGCGTCCTGCGAATCGACCTCGGGCCGCACCGACAAAAAGCCCTCGACCATCTCGTCTCGAATTTCGGCTAATTGCCTTGACATGCCGGCCGTCGAGGTCGTAGCGTGCCCCGGTCGTAACGAAATGAGATCCCCAATGCCGGCGATGACGCTGCCAACAAAGCTTGATCGGCTCTTCATGGGAGCCGTGCAGCCGCGTCCCATTGGCGCTACTACCGGCGGGAGCGGTTTCTCCCAGAAGCGGTCTCAGTTCCGTTGACCTTCTAGTCCACGATCACCCCTGAGGCCGCCAAGCACCGATCGCAGGCGGCCTTTTGCTTTGCAGCCGCAAACACTCAGAGGATGAAATGGACGAAGTTCTTTACAAAGGAAATTGCGTAGACAGCGGGAAGAATCACCTGTTCTTTTCCGAACGCCCTCAAGACCTTGCGGCGGCGCAGACGATCTGTCAGGGCTGCTCAGTCAGAGTTGATTGCCTGCAGCTGGCGTTGCGCGACGGTCTCGATTGGGGCGTTTGGGGCGGTGTGATCTTCTGGGATGGCCAGGTGTTTCATCGCAAGCGAGGACGGGGTCGACCCGCTCGCGGCGAGGCCCATCTTCCAGTGGAAGCGAGCCGCGCCGAATTGCTCGAGCTGACCCGATCGGCTTAGCGCGTCTTCTAGCCGACGGCGAGACGGCGCAGCTTGGCCGGGTTGGCGGGGTGCCGCATCTTGGCCAGAGCCTTGGTTTCGATTTGGCGAATCCGTTCCCGGGTCACGTTGAAGTGGCGGCCGACCTCGTCGAGGGTCTTTGGTTCCTCGTTGGTAAGGCCGTATCGCATCTCGATCACGGCTCGCTCGCGGTCGTTCAGCCGGCCGAGCACGTGGCGCAAGTCCTCCTGGTTCATCCGCGAGATCACCCATTCGAAAGGAGCCGTGGCGTCCTTGTCCTCGATGAAATCGCCGATGGTGGCGTTGTCTTCGCCCATGGGCTCGAACAGGGAGATCGGTTCGGGCGCGACCCGCTTGGCCTCACGGACCTTGGCCACGGTGAGCCCGGCCTCCTCGGCGATCTCCTCGTCGGAAGGAGTACGACCGAGCTTCTTGATGAGGGTGTTCTCGGCGGTCTGCATCTGGGTGATGGTGTCCATCATGTGGACAGGAACCCGGATCGTCCGGCTCTTGTCAGCGATCGCCCTGGTGATGGCCTGGCGGATCCACCACGTGGCGTAGGTGGAGAACTTGAAACCCTTGCGGTATTCGAACTTCTCGACGGCTCGAATCAGGCCGAGGTTGCCTTCCTGGATCAGGTCGAGGAAAGGCAGACCGGCGTTGGGATAACGCTTGGCGATGCTGACCACCAGGCGCAGGTTCGCCTGGATGAAACGGCGCCGGGCCCGTTCGCCCGCCTCGGCTATCTCGGAGAGATGCTGGTGTCGCTCCTCGTCGGCTTCGCCATCTAATGAGGTCGCCGCCCGCCGCCCGCGATCGATTGTCTTGGCAAGAACGACTTCCTCTTCTGCGGAAAGGAGGTCGAAGGAGCCGATCCCGTCGAGGTACTGGCGGATCGCCTCTTCGCTCGAATCACCGTCGTTGAATTTCATGAAACCGTTTCTCTTGACGTTGGGGAAGGCGTCGGCGCCTACCCCCTGGCTGGCATTTGTCAAGGGGTTATCGGTCACGACGGGACGGAAGTTGAATCGGGCTATTAGGTCGGAAGTAACCTCTTGCGACCCGGGCGTTTAGCTCAGCTGGTAGAGCACTTCCCTTACAAGGAAGGGGTCGGCGGTTCGAGTCCGTCAACGCCCACCATCAGTCTCCAGTTTCGACCGGCTCTTAGCGGTTAGTCACAGGCCTATGGCGCGAGGTGATTCTCGCTCAGCTATGCGGCGACGATGCCTCCGTCGATCACAAGGGCGGTTCCCGTGCAAAAGGCTGCCTCTGGTGAGGCAAGATAGAGCGCTGCCGCAGCTACCTCTGCCGGGTCGCCGAGTCTGCCTAACGGTTGGCGAGCCACGAGTGCCGCCCGAGCCTCGGCTGGGTCTGCGGCCTGATCAAGCAAACGACCCACCCACGGTGAGTCGATCGTGCCAGGACAGATGCAATTGCATCTGATCCCTTGTGATGCGTACTGGACGGCCACTTGTTTGGTCAGAGAAATGACGGCTCCCTTGCTTGCGCAATAAGCCGCTCGATCGCGAAGCCCAATTAGGCCTGCCGCCGATGCGGTGTTGATGATTACACCGCTGCCTTTCTCAAGCATCGATGGGAGGGTGTACTTGATGCCGAGGAATACGCCTCTGACGTTCACCGCGAAGACACGATCCCATTCGTCCACAGAACACTCGAGAACATCGGCGGTCGAGCCAATTCCGGCATTGTTGCAGAGCACATCGATGGCACCCATCTCGCTGATAGCGGCTCGGACCAAAGCCTCAACGTCCCTTGGTGCTGAAACATCTGCAGCAAAACCACTGCATCCTGGTGGGAGCCCTTCGGTCGTGAGGTCAGCTGCCATCACGTGAGCCCCTTCGGCCAGGAATTGGCGCGCCATCTCGAAACCGATCCCTGAGGCAGCGCCAGTCACTATGACACTTCGCCCCCTCAAAACGACTCGTTTCCACACTCGTCTCCTTTCGTTGAGCAGCCGACAACCAACCTGGTTCCCGACAATGCCTATGGATGGACGGCGGGGGCCACCTTCCTTGTCATGCCCGGACTACCTTTGGATTGGATCTGGCCGAGACCTCCATGTAGTCGGGGATCGTCTTGAGGACGTCCTCCGCACCGGCCGGGGCGTAGATGGCGAGGATGACCATCGGCTCGTAACTGGTGTTCAGCGTCGAATGGAAGATCCCCTTCGGGATCCACACCACATCTCCGGCAACGACCGGAAACGGCTCACCGTCGTCGACCATCTGGTCACCCCTGCCGGCGAGGATGTACAGGATCTCGTCGGACAGGGGGTGGTTGTGGCGGTCGTGGCCCTTGCCCGGGAACAGGATGACGTGCATGAGGCTGCAATCACCATCGTCCGTGTTGTCGGTTGCGATGAGCGGCTTGATGATTCCCCAGTCGAATGTCCAGGTGGGGATCGAAGTTGGGTCTACGAGCTTGGCGGGCATGTGTTCCTTGCTATCTAGATGGTCAGAGACTTGAAGCGTCGCATGTTCTCCGTCATCGCGACCTCTGTCGGTAAGCGTTCCATTGAGGAGGCGCCGAAGAAACCAACGATCCCCTCGGTCCGGTCGAGGACATATTGGGCGTCCTCAGGCTCGGCCAATGGGCCGCCATGGCAGAGGACAGCGATGTCGGGGCTCACCTTCACCGCCGCATCGCGCATCGCCTGGATCTCGACAACGCAATCATCGAGCGTTTTGGCGGTGTGGGCGCCGATGGTGCCTTTCGTCGTCAGGCCCATATGGGGTACGAGAATGTCTGCGCCAGCCTCGGTCATCGCAACCGCGTCGTCGGGGTCGAACACATAGGGTGCCGTGATCAGACCAAGCTGAACAGCCTCCTTGATCATGTCGACCTCGAGCCCGTAGCTCATTCCCGTCTCTTCGAGGTTGGCGCGAAACGTCCCGTCGATTAGTCCCACCGTCGGAAAGTTCTGCACCCCAGCGAACCCGGCGTCCATCACCTGACGGAGGAAGCGGGGCATCATCCGGAATGGGTCGGTCCCGCAAACCCCAGCGAGCACCGGCGTGCTTTTGACAATCGGCAGCACCTCTTGACCCATCTCCATCACGATGGCGTTGGCGTCTCCGTAGGGGAGGAGACCTGCGAGCGAGCCGCGTCCTGCCATCCGGTAGCGGCCTGAGTTGTAGATGATGATGAGGTCGGCTCCGCCTGCCTCAGCGCACTTCGCCGATAGGCCGGTGCCTGCCCCGGCCCCGATTATCGGCCCGCCTCCCTTGACGGTCTCTCGTAGTTTGGCGCGGGCTTCGTCACCGGTCATCGCGTGTCTTTCAT
This sequence comes from uncultured Acidimicrobiia bacterium, assembly GCA_963840175.1. GTDB lineage: Bacteria > Actinomycetota > Acidimicrobiia > Spongiisociales > ZC4RG35 > JACCTH01. The sequence continues at coordinate 27,260 of CAWIXU010000005.1, read as the reverse complement.
GTAACCGTCCAACTTGTCGGCCATGGCTTTGGCGAAGGCGGGGTCGTTGATGTCGCAATCCATCTCGACCAGATCGACACTATCGGCCAAGTTGTCTCGGATCGCTTGAAACAGCGCGGAGTCGGCGTCGGGGTCGTGGAACGGCTGGCCCTCCACGGCGATCATCGAAACGCCCTTGAGCGGGATGAACAGCGTGGTGGGGCCGGTGGCGGCCGAAAGCTTTTCGGCGATCAGCCGCCCTAGTTCCGCCGTTTCCGCTGGCGTGGTTCGCATCAGAGTCACCGAGGGGTTGTGGTGATACATGGTGCGACCCTCGAACTTGTCCGGCACCGTGTCGGGCGCTCCGAAGTTGACCATGTCGAGCGCACCCAGAGAAACCACCTGGGGGACGCCGGTCCGGGCCGCCGCGCCGAGCCGGTCAGGCCCAGCCGAGAGAATGCCGCCGACTAGCTCGTCGCAGAGCTCGGTGGTGGTCAGGTCGAGCACACCATCGAAGAAGCCCGCGTCGATCAGGTTCTCCATCGCCTTCCCGCCGGTGCCGGTGCAATGGAAGACGAGTACCTCGTAACCACGGCTCTCGAGATCCTCGCGGGCCGCGGTGACCGCCGGGGTAGTGACTCCGAACATCGTGGCTGCCACCAGCGGGACGGTCGTGGTCGATGTCTACCGACGCGGCCTTGACCATGCCGGCCATGGCTGCCGCCGCGTTGGCGAGAATCTGGGCAGAGATCGAGTTGATCCCGGCGATGTCGGTGATCGACGCCATCATCGTGATATCGGTGCTCCCCACGTAGGCCGACGTGTCTCCCGAGGCCATTGTCGAAAGCATCAGTTTGGGAACACCGACTGGCAGGGACTGCATGGCGCGGGTGGCGATGGCGGTTCCTCCCGACCCACCCGCCGCCAGAATGCCGTCAAAGCGACCCTCGCCATGGAGCTTCGACACGAAGGCTGCGGCGGCCTCGGTCATCGCGGCCACCGCCCGTCCCCGGTCGGCTGCGGCGGCGAGAGAATCTACGTCGACAGCCTATGGAACCCTGCGACGTCGTGGCGGGTCAGATCCGGCGTGATGCCGGTGGGCTCATTCACGCCGACGTCGACGACTAGTACATCGACATCATCTGCCAGTAGGCGATCCCGGAGATATGCATACTCGAAGCCCTTGGTGTCGAGGGTGCCAAGGAGCAAGACGGTGGGCTTGTCGGGCACAGTTCTCCTCTCGTGGTCGGGACCGATCGTGGCGGGCGAATTGTCGAGGGTTATCGTGGCGAAATGTCCCTGCTCACCTCGATCTTCTGGTGAGCGACCCTGTTCCGTCTTGACGGACGCACCGCGATTGTGACCGGCGCCAGTCGCGGCCTGGGCAAGGCCATGGCCAGTGCCCTCGGGAGCGCCGGGGCGCGAGTGGTGCTGGTCAGTCAGGCACGCCGATGAGCTTGCCGTGGTGGCGGCGGAGTTGGCCGACTCGTGCGACGCGGTCGTCAAGCCACTTGACCTGTCGGAGGTCGCTTCCATCGAACCATGGGTTGCCAACACCTGGTCCGAGTTCGGACCTGTGCATGTCGTGCTCCATTCGGCGGGTTTGCAACGTCGGGCCCCGGCCATCGAAGTGGAGACGGCCGACTGGGACCGAATCGGGGCCGTCAATCTCAAGGCACCTTTCTTCCTGTCGCGCGAGGTGGGAAAACGACAGATGGAGATCGGTTCGGGTGGATCGCACATTTTTGTGGGGTCGTTGACGACGAGCATTGGGATCGCCGGAACGACGTCCTACGCCGTTTCGAAGGCGGGTGTTGCCGCTGTGGTGCGGACCCTGGCGGTCGAATGGGCGCAATCCGGCATCCGAGTCAATGCCCTGGCCCCGGGATACTTTCGGACCCAGCTCACCGAGGGGGTTTTCCAGGATCCTGAACGAAGCGCATGGATCCACTCCCGGATACCAATGGGCCGGCCCGGGCTCCCCGATGAGCTTGGTGGGGCGGCGGTGTTCCTGGCTTCGGATGCCTCGTCGTATGTAACTGGCGCGATCCTCAACGTCGACGGTGGGTGGCTTGCCGGCTGAAGCTCGGAACACGTTCATCGGGGCGGGCCAAAACCGAGTTTGCCGGGATTGAGGATCCCGTCCGGGTCGATTGCATGTTTGATCGCCTGAAGGTATGGCCACCAGTCCTCGTACTGCTCGCGCATAAATCGGCCCAGCTTCACCCCAACCCCGTGGTGCTCATTGATCACGCCCCCCTGGGCGAGCGAGGTGCGGACCGCCGAATCCCAGAGACGGTCGTGAAGTTCGAGGGCTTCTAGCGGGTCCTTGGGCGAGTCGTGGATGTAGAAACGGTCATAGACCATCACTCCCCATGGGAACCAATGGGAAAAGTGGGCCGTGTACTGAGCCCCGTACTCGGCGAAGCCCTCCTCGATGTTTTTTCGCTTCGCCCGGTACAGGTCTGGCATGTCATCGAAGGTGCAAACCGTGTCGGTGGTCCCGAAGATTGTCGGCGGCGCGGGTGCCTTGCCTTCGGCGTAGGGCTCATACTTGCCGTCCCACCAGGTCTTGGCCCCGCTCGGACCCAGAGATGACCCGCCGACCTCGTTGCATATTGCAGTGATGGCTTCTGACTCGAGGTCAACCAGGCGCCGGTCCCCATCACAGACGACGACAAGCAGGGCTCCCGTGAGCTCGAGTCCCAGAATGCGATTGAGTTTCTCCCGGTCGGCTTCGTCGTACAGTCGCATGACCGCCGGTCGCCAGCGCCGGGTCATGATGCGCCGACCTGCTTCGAGGCCGTCGAAGACGGTTTCGAACTCAAACGTGAGGAAACTTTGGGCTTCAGGGAGCGGGTCCATGCGGATGGCCGCCGAAGTGAGGATCCCCATCGTGCCCTCCGAGCCAACGATGAGTTGGAGCAAACCAGGGCCGGCCGCGTGATTGGGGACGGGTGGTGTCGATGCCAACTGACCAGGGGGGAGGGCAACCTCCGCTTGAAGAACCATGTCCTCGGGTTTGCCGTACTTTGTGGATCGGACACCGGACCCCCGTGCCGCCAGCCACCCGCCCACTGTGGCACCGAAGTGGAATGAGCCTGGCTCGTGGGCCACCGCAACGCCCAGCGGGGTGAGCGCCTCCTCGAGTTGGGGACCCGTCACGCCGGCTTCGACGTTCACAACCAGGCTGGTCTCATCGATTTCCAAGATGCGGTCCATCCGGGTCAAGTCGAGGGCGATGCCGCCAAAGAGAGCGAACGTCCCACCTTGGGTGCCGGACCCACCGCCTCGCGGCACGACCGGGACCCGATGGTCACTCGCGATCCGAACGATCTTTGCTACCTCGTGGGCGCTTCCAGGCCGGACCATCACATCGGCCGTCGGCAACTCGATGCCATGGAGCTTGTAGAGCTGGGACATCCAGGACCAGTCGGCGGCCTGAGCGTTGAGTTCATCTCGGTCGACCGACGTGTGCTTGGCGCCGACGACGTCCGACAACTCATGTTGAAGCATCCGGATCCGGTAGTCGGCTCGAGGCTCAGACATGGTCGAGAGCGGATCCGTTCGTGGAGATGAAGGGACGAGCCATCTCGAGATATCGAGTCATGCTGGCTTCCAGGTGGTCGATGTGCTCGTTCACCAGTCGATGTATCCCGTGACTGTCCGAGGTAGCGATCGATTTGGCTATCGACGCGTGCTCCTCGGCGCAATTGACCAGACGTTCGAGCCGGCCTGCTCCCGCCATCCAAAACCTATGGAGCCGGCGCCGCTGCTTTTCGGCGATGTCGGAGAAGAGGGTGTGGCCCGACGCCCCCTGGAGAAGCTCGTGGAACTCGGCGTCGCTCGCAGACCAGAGTTCGAGATCCAATCGGGCACCGGCCATTGCCATTTTTTCGACGCAGTCCTGAAGGTTCGCGCTCTGCTCGGCTGTGAGGTTCTCGGACGCCCGGATGAACAAAGCCGTATCCAGCAGTCGGAGGACATCGCAGATCTCGCGGACATCGGCAGAGGTGAGCCCGGCCACCGAGTAGCCACCGTTGTGGTTGCGTCGTACGAGGTGATCGAGTTCCAGGCGCTGCAAAGCGGCCCGCACCGGGGTACGGCTGACGCCGAGCCAAGCGGCAACGGCCACCTCTCCTAGATGGTCGCCCGGCCGGACGTTCTCGCTCGTGAGGAGCTCACGTAGCTTGACGTAGGCCCGGTCGGCGACAGTGGTTGGGTCCGGCTCTGCCATCACAAGACTCGATCGGTGAACTCTCGGTTCTCGACCTTGACAGGGACCTGCATCAACTCGAGCACACCCCGGGCTACATGTTCGGAATATCGCCGGAACGACTCCTCTCCCTTTTCTTTCGTAGCGCGCATGGGGTTGCCGATGACGCCGGTTTCCGTGAATTCGTGATGGTCCATCGGGAAGTTGAAGTAGGTGTAGCCCTCGAACTCGACGTCCGGGGCGCCGTCGTACTTTCTGAAGGACTCGGGCAGGAAGTCGGGGATCGAGGTGGGCGTGTGCTTGGCCCTTTCCATGCGAACGAGCTTTTCGTTCCAAGCCAGGCATTGGGAAGTCTCCCATTCGCTCGAATGCCATCCTGGGGTTTCCTCAGGAGGATTCTCGAAGACGCCCTTGACCACGCCTACGTAGCGCTCCATGTACGGATTCACGAACCCGATCAGCGCCCCGGTTTCGTAGCGAAGCTTGCGCAGCACCGGGTCGACCACCTTGGTGTTCGACCCATGTCCATTGATGAAGATGATCCGGTTGAAGCCGTGGTGAATGAGACTTCGGGCCACGTCCTCCATCAGAGCCAGGAGCGTCGACGAGCGGACGGTGATCGTGCCTCGTCCCTCTCCTGGGCGATGCATGTGTTGCGGCGAATAGCCGGTCCAAATAGGGGGCGTGTGGAGGACCCCGATCAGGCGGGCCACTCGGGATGAGATCTCAATAGCAGTGATTGTGTCGCAGTAGAGGGGGAGGTGAGGCCCGTGCTGTTCGGTGCTCGCCATCGGCACCAGCACAATGTCTTTCTCCTCCAGGTAGGCCTGGATGTCGACGTATGACAATTCAGCCAGGTTCCACGAAACGAACTGCTCTCGGAACGCTCGCTCGGCTTCGGTGATCTGCAAAGTGTCTGTGGTCATGTCGCTCTCTCCAGTCGGGTCGTGATGCTGGCCTCCTCAAGGAGGTTGGCAAACAGGTCGGCAACGATCTCGCCGAAGCGGGGATCGTTGACATGATGGTCAAAGGTCAGGACCGGGATGTCGGGCCGAAGCCCACTCCTCAGGCTCGTTGCAAACGCTTGGTCGGCGGCGGGATCCCAAAACACCCCCCCCGGCACGTTGGGGATCGACAGTCCGTGCGTCGGGATGGCGATGGTTAGTGGGCCTGTTGCCCGGTTGAGCCGTTCGGCGAAGAGGTCTCCGATCTGAGACATCTGGTCCTCCGGGGTGCGAACGAGGGTGTATTCGGGGTTGTGGTCGTAGGTCGGTCGATCGGCGAGTTGGGGCGGGATCTGGCCACTGGCGAACACGCTGAAATCGATGCAGCCCGGGACCACAATTTGCGGCAGCCCGAGCTCTCCCACGCGGGAGAGGCGGTCGGGCCCGCCGTCATGGATCCCTCCCACCATTGGGTCGGTGACTTCGTTGGTAGTGAAGTCGATGACCCCCACGAACAGGCCGGCCTCGGCCAGTTCCTCCATCGCCGGCCCACCGACACCGTTGGAATGAAAAACGACGGCCTCATAACCATGCTCAGCCAAGCGGTCACGCAGGGCCATGACCGCGACCGTGGTATTGCCCAACATGGTCACGCCGACCAGGCGACTCTCGGAGCCCTTTCGTTCAAGCCGGCTCTTGTTGGCGGCCATTCCCGCTACCGCCGCCGCAACATTGTCAAACACGATGGTGGCGACGGGGTTGAGGCCCAGGATATCAACCACCGTGTGAACCACCATCATGTCTGAAGTCCCAACTAGCGGCCCGAACTCATGCCGACCCGAGGCGATCGGACTTAGCACTACTTTGGGAACGCCGGTAGGCAACACCATGAGAGCGGCTGCCCCCATTACCGCCCCTTCGGCGCCGCCGAGACCGATGGCGGCGTCGACCATTCCTCGCTCGTCGAGGTCGGCCATCAGGGCACGCACCGCTTGACGCATCAATGCGACGGCACGTCCCCGGGTTCCCGCCTGTCGCATTGCCTCGATGGTGACGCCGGCGTATGCCGCAACTTCGCCGTGATCGATATCCGGTTGTATGCCGAGGGGTTCTCCCAGAATTCCCACGTCCACCACCGTCGTCGTACAACCCCGCTCGATGATGCGGTCGCGGAGGTACGCCACCTCGGGACCCTTGGTGTCGAGGGTGGCGACGATGACGACGTTGGGGGCCATCCTCAGTCTTGGATCAGCGGCAGCACATGGGCGCTGGCCTTCTCGACCATCCAGTCGTAGAACTCCTCACTGAGAGTCGAGCTCCCGTGATCTTGGATGAACTTGAGTTGCTCGGCGGAGATGCCTTGGGGGTTGTGGTCGATGGCGTTGGGGTAATGGTTGGCTGGAGTCCGATCGATTGGCGCCACGAACTCCATCGTCATCGCACCGTCGTATCCGACCTCCCTCAGAATCGAAACCACTTCAGCCCAGTCGTAGTCGCCCATGCCGGGAGGCATACGATTGTTCTCGGCCACATGAAAGTCTGTGAGGCGATCTCCGACATCTCGGATCGCCTGGCGCCAGTCGGCTTCCTCGATGTTGATGTGGAAGGCATCGAGGCACACGCCACAGTCGGGGCCAGTCGCTTCGGCAAGCGCCATAGCCTGCTCACCGCGGTTGATGAAGTAGGTCTCGAAACGGTTCAGGGGCTCGATGGCAGGACGGATGCCCTCGACGAGGGCGTGGGCCATGATCTCGGCCATCCCGTCCACCGCCCACTTCCACTCCTCCTCGGGCGAGGCGTCAGGGATTATCTTGCCGACGGTGCCCGGCACGATGGTGATCTCGTAGCCATCGAGCTCCTTGACCATCGTGATGCAATCCTTCACATACTTCACCGATGCGGCTCGTTGGGACTCGTTCTTGGCCACCAGATTCCGCTCGCCGAGCATGAGCGTGACTGCGCCCCAGCACTTGAGACCGGCGTCTTTGAGCAGCCCACTGACGTGCTTGGTGTCGTAGATATCGGGCTCTCCGCTGATCTCGATACTGGAGTATCCAAACTTCGCAAGCCGGGCGATAGTCACCTCGATGGGTTCGGCTCGCATCCAGTTGTGCATCGACAGGTGCATCAGCGATCCTCCTCGGATTGGGAGCAGACTGTGTTCCGCTCGGCCGGGAAAATTGTATACAGGTTTGTACACACGCCTCCCTCGTGCGTGGTACTTTCCTCGCCGGTGACTAGATGAGTCTGGCGAATGTTGCCGGATCCGACACATTGACCCCGGTGCGCAATCGGCCAGAGCTGAGGCGTCGCTTGTTGGTGGGCGTCATGCTCGTGCCGGCTTTACTGGTGCTCGCCTGGGTTCTCTTCCTAGCCAACGGAACCTCGGCCGGCCCTGCCGTTGAGGAGCCCGGCGAGTTCCTGGTAACCCTTCTCGATGGGATAACAGTGGCCGGGTTGTTCTTCGTGGTCGCCTCTGGGTTCACCCTCATCTTCGGGTTGATGCGCACTGTGAACATGGCCCACGGCTCACTCTTCGCGATCGCCGCTTACCTCGGGATCACGCTCCAACAGACGATGGTCGGCAAGACCCGCAACATCGAAGCCGCCGATGTCAGTCTGGCTTCCTGGTTTGTGCCACTGCTGGTTGGTGCCGGGGCCGCTGCTCTGATCGGCATCGTCATGCAACAGGTGCTGCTGCGTTGGAACGAAGGTCAGGAACTCCGCCAGGCTCTAATCACCTTGGCCGTCGCCGTGATCCTGGGCGACCAGATGCTGGCCTGGTTCGGCGGGCTGGCCACCAGGATGGTCTGGCCGGGAGCAGTGACCCATTTCTTCGAGATCTACGGCGAGAGGTATGCCACCTCGCGCCTTTTCATGCTTGCGGTGGCGATCGTGGTAGGTGTGGCTTTGTGGCTCTGGCTCGACCGTACCCGTGTGGGCATGGTCATCCGTGCGGGCGTCGACGACCGGGAGATGGTTCGGGCTCTCGGCATCAACATCGCGGTGGTCTTTGCCATCACCTTCTTTGTCGGGGCGTTCTTGGCCGGGATCGGAGGAGTGATGGGCGCTTCTTTCGCCGGAGTTGCTCCGGGCGCCGATGGACAGTGGCTTCTCAACTCCCTCGTGGTGGTGATCATCGGAGGTTTGGGCTCCTTGAAAGGGGCGGTGGCAGGTTCCCTCCTGTTCGGGTTGGTGGTGTCGTTCTCGCCCGCCTACCTGCCCGTAGAGCTCACCTTCTACAGCATCATCCTCACTTTCGTGCTGCTTGCCGTAGTGCTGGCCGTCCGGCCATACGGCCTATTCGGGAGGCCGGGAGCATGATCAAATCCCGGATCGCGCTGGTGGCTGTGATCGCTGGCGTGACGGCGTTGCCGATCATCGCCTCTGACTTCTTCATCTCGTTCTTGATGACGAGGGTCTTGATCCTCGCAATCGCCGCTTCGTCGATCGTATTCCTGTTCCGCTATGGCGGGATGACCTCGCTGGCCCAGTTCCTGATATTCGGTGTAGCCGGGTTCATGGTCGGCAACGCAGTGGGTGATTCCGGGTCGAAGGGTCTCCAGCTGGGCTGGGGGCCGTGGGTGGCCGTGATCTTTGCCCTCGGAATCTGTCTGGTCGTCTCTTTGCTATTGGGAGCGCTGGCGAGCCGTACGAGCGGCATCTATTTCCTGATGTTGACTCTGACTTATGCGGTGATCGGTTACTACTTCTTCGGGCAAGTGACGACTTTCTCCGGCTTCGGGGGCATCACCGGCATCAGACCTCCTCCCTTGTTCGAAAACCATCCCTGGCGTCTCTACTACGCAGCAGTCGGCTTGTCGATCCTTGTCTACGTCGGGTTCAAGGCGATCGCCCGAACTCCGTTCGGGCTGGCACTGCAGGGGACGCGGGACGACCCGGTGAGAATGGCCTCGCTCGGGTTCAACGTGCCATTGCATCGGACTCTCGCGTTCGTAATCGCCGGATTCGTCGCAGCCTGCGCTGGGATTCTCTACATCTGGTGGAACGGTCAGATCGACCCGACGTCGATTTCGATTGGGCCCACGCTCGATCTTCTGATCATCGCTGTTATCGGTGGCATCTCCTACCTGGAAGGTGCCTGGCTGGGTGCACTGGTATATGTGGCGGCCAACATCTATTTGCGAAACGTCCCGCTGGTCGATCTGATTGGCATCACGGAAGCTCGATTCAACACGGTGATTGGCTTCCTGGTGCTCCTGATCATGGTTCTCTCGCCTGAGGGGATCATGGGCATCATCGACAGGCTTCGTCGTGGTGGCCGAGGAGCCGCACCCTCAGTGCCTGCCGTAGCGAATGTCGAGGCCGAAGTTTGAACTGGTGGACGAAAACCGAAAGAAGGCGAGGAGCCCAGCTGCTCGCCGTTACGAGGAGGAAAAATGAGAGCTACTAATACGGGACGGATGAGGCCAGCTTCGTGGCTGGTCATTCTCACCGTCTTTGCGTTGACGCTTGCGGCGTGTGGCGGTGGTGCCACAACCGAGACCACCGCGTCAGCGGGAACAACTCCAACGACGGTGGCCCCTGCCACCACAGCCGGTTCCGCCACGTCGGCCGCTACGACGGCTGCGGCGGGCGGGGAAGCGATCAAACTCGGCATCCTCGCCGAGTGTGAAGGAGCCTTCGGTGGCTTCAACGAAGATGTGGTCGCCGGGGTGGTGCTGGCCCTCATCAACGGTGCCGGAGCCACGAGCAACTCGCCGACGACGGCCCTCGATGGGTTCAGCGGTGCTGTCGCCGGTGGCCGCGACATAGAACTGGTTGGCATCGGCTGCGGTGACGACACCGCAGACAAGATCATCCAGGAAGTTCGCGTGCTCGTCGAACAGAACGGTGCCGAGGTCGTGATCGGCCCGCTCTCAGGTGACGAATCGATCGCCATCGCCAACTATGCCAAGGACCACCCCGAGGTGACCTTCTTGAGCGGTATTGGTGGCGCACAAGAGACCACGCTGGCCGTGCAAGCTCCCAACTTCTTCCGGTTCCACGGCGATGGCGCCCAATGGAATGCCGGATTGGGAGACCTCTTGCACAACGAGGCCGGTTGGGAGACGGCAGCAGTCATCGCCGACGACTACAGCTTCGGCTGGACGTCATCGGCCGGGTTCATCGCCGACTTCTGCGGGGTTGGTGGTCAGATCACGAGCCGCGTCTATCCACCCCTAGGGACAACGGACTACTCGTCGTTCATCCAGCAGCTTCCCGACCCCGACGAGGTAGACGGTTACTTCTGGGTCGTCGGCGGGACTGGCACCCAGGCCGCGCTCGAGGCGTTCGTCAATGCCAAAGGTGAGCTGACAGGATCCCAGCATGCTGGGAACCTGTTCTTCAACCCTGGTCTGGCAGCAGCTCTAGGCCCCAATATCGCCGGTGCCTATGTGGGTGGGTTTGCCACTCCTCCCGGCGACGTCGTGACGCCTGAGATCACCGAGTACCTGGCCAGTGCCGATGCAGCCTGGGAGACCTTGGCCGGAGCCTTGACCGGCAACGAGCCAGGCCCCCCGTCCGTGGCTGCCTCCTTCGGGTTCTTCTACGGGTTCTACAGCGGCACCACTGCGCTGGTCAATGCGCTCAATGCCGTCGGTGGTGACCTGTCGAACAATCATGAGGCGCTCCGCGCGGAGTTGTCCGGCATGACACTCGACCTGCCCTATGGCTCGGTGAGCCTTGACGAGAACCGTCATGGGATTGTTGATGTCTACCTATCCCAGCTGGTCCTCGAGGGTGAGGAAGTTGTCCAACAGACCGTCGCCCTGATCCCCGGTGTCGACCAGACATTCGGAGGGACCTTCAGCGCTGACACTCCGGGACCGTCGCGAGACTTTCCCGGATGCGAAGCGGCGGATCTGCCGTGGGCCGGGAATGCAATTCCCGTCGTCGACGGCACTCCCCAGGGGTAGGTAAAGGCGCCCTTCGTGGGAGTAAATCCCGACGAGTCGACTGAAGGGTCTCAGGGCATAGCCCTGAGACTTCGGTCGGTTACGAAGGCATTCGGAGGCCTTGTGGCCGTGGACGGCATCGATCTCGATGTCGTCCACGGCCAACGTCTTGGCCTTCTCGGCCCCAATGGCGCCGGGAAAACGACCCTGTTCAATCTGATTGCAGGAGACATGCGACCCACTTCGGGGACGATCCAAATCGAGGGCATGGACTGCACCATGCTGGCATCGCGGCACCGGGCGTCCATGGGCGTCTCCCGCACCTATCAGCGGACCCGTCTGTTTGGTGGTTTGAGCATCGTTGACAATCTTTATCTGGCGCAGACCGGAAAGGTCGGGCGTCATCGGTCGTTGTGGCGGTCGGCGGTGGATGCGAGCCTCGAGGAGAGAGCTGTCGCAGCCGCGGCCCAGGTATGGCTAGGCAAAAGGACGGCCGACAAGGTGGATGACCTGTCTCATGGTGAGCGGCGTCAGCTGGAGGTGGCCATGGCTCTCGTCACCGACCCGGCCATCCTCCTTCTCGACGAGCCCGCTTCGGGCTTGTCGCAGGGAGAACGGGAGAATCTCACCGGGCTCCTGCTCAGCTTGCCCCGCGAACTGACCCTCGTCCTCATCGAGCACGATATGGATGTGGCGCTCAAAGCAGCCGAGCGAATCGTCGTCATGGCCGATGGCAAACTGGTGGCGTCGGGCACCACCGAAGAGATCCGCCACGACCCGGCCGTTCATGAGATCTATCTGGGCGAAGCGGAGCGCCGTCGATGACTGGCCAACTCCTCGAAGTCGATGGATTGGAGGCCGGGTACGGCTTGTCCCGTGTCCTCGATGGGCTCTCGTTCTCAATGGGCACCGAATCGGTGGCAATCATCGGGCGTAACGGGATGGGGAAAACGACGCTGTGCAAGACCCTGATGGGCATGATCAGACCCAGCCGTGGGTCGGTGATCTTTGCCGGGATGGATCTGACCGGTTGGACTCCAGAGAAGATCTCACGGGCAGGAATCGCCTACGTCCCCCAGGGCCGACGCTTGTTTCCGTCGCTCACCGTCGACGAGCATCTCCGTATGTTGGCGAAAGGAACCAAGGGGAAGAGGTGGACAGCCGACGCTGTCTACGAGCTGTTCCCACGACTCGCCCAGAGACGGCAGAACCGAGGTGGCGAGCTCTCCGGCGGAGAGCAGCAGATGCTCGCTGTTGGCCGGGCGCTGATGTTGAACAGCAGACTGCTTCTCATGGACGAGCCTTCGGAAGGCCTTGCTCCGAATATCGTCGAAACCCTCATTGTTGCTGTGCTCGCTTTGGTGAAGGAAGGGGTAGCCGTGCTCGCCGTCGAACAGAACATCCACGCCGCCACTGCCATGGCCGATCGGCAGCTGGCGATGGTTTCAGGGCGAATCGAAGCTGAGTTCAGCGCCGAGGAGATTCGAAACAGCCCAGCTCTGCAACGTCAGTACTTGGGTGTTGATGCGTAGTCGAAAGGTCGAGGGGAGGCAGCGGTTTTTATGACAATCACCAATGTCGCGTTACTGGGCTCCAAATTCATGGGACGGGCCCACTCCAACGCGTGGATGAGTGTTGGGAAGTTCTTCCCCGACGCTGGCCCGGCTGCCCTCCATACGGTCGCTGCCCGCAACGCCGAGGACCTCGAGAAGTTCGCAGCTACCTGGGGTTGGTCATCGTGGACCACCGATTGGCACGCCGCGGTCACCAATCCCGAGGTCGACCTGGTCGACGTGGCCACACCTAACGACCTCCATGCCGAGCAGGCGATCGCCGCCCTGGAAGCGGGCAAGCATGTCGCCTGTGAGAAACCACTCGCGGCCACCCTCGAAGGCGCAAAGCAAATGGCTGACGCGGCGGCAAGGTCCAAAGGCAAGGCTTTCGCCTGGTACATGTACCGGCGAGTGCCGGCGCTGGCATTGGCCCATCGCATTGTGCGTGACGGCGCCCTCGGTCGGATCTACCAAACCCGGGCCGCGTATCTCCAAAGCTGGGGAGGGCCCGAGACCCCGCTCCTGTGGCGGTTTCAGGGTGAGGTGGCCGGATCGGGTGCACATGGGGATCTCAATGCCCACATCATCGACGCGGTTCGATTCGTGACCGGCGAGGAGATCGTCACGGTCGAAGGTGCGATCGAGCACACCTTCATCGAGGAGCGAGCAATCCTCGAAGGTGATCGGGGAGGGGAGATCGCCGGAGCAGGGGCAGCAACATCAGGGGCTACCGGGAAGAGCACCGTTGATGATGCCGTGCTCTTCATTGGCCGGCTGTCCGGAGGCGGGCTGGCCAGCTTCGAAGCGACCAGGCTGGCGACTGGCTATCACAACGCCAACCGAATCGAGATCCACGGCGAAGGAGGCGCTCTCCGGTTCGACTTCGAGCGGATGAACGAGCTCGGTTTCTACGACCTCAGGGGCGAGTCCGCCACCCAGGGTTGGACGACCATCGATGTCACTAGGGGTGGCGACGGCCACCCCTACGCCGATGCGTGGTGGCCGGCCAGCCACGGACTCGGCTACGAGAACACCTTCGTCAACCAGGCCGCCGACATGCTCAGGGCGATAGGAGGAGGCGAGCCTGTGGTTCCCTTACCCGACTTTGCCGATGCCCTCGAGACCCAGAAGGTTCTGGCTGCAGCGATCATTTCGGCACGCGAACACGCTCCTGTCGACGTCACGAAACTCTGAACTCGCAATGGAGGAGACACAATGAGCACCGCCGCACCCTTCGAGCCAACCTTCATGCCCGTAGGAGTTCTCACCGCAGCTCTCCAAGAGCTCACACCTCGCGAGAAGCGAGATCCCGATCCTGACCTGGCCATCGAGGAGTGGCTCCAGTTCGCATCAGAGTTGGGCGCCGACTGCATTGAGCTTTCAGCCGCGGTTCATCCCGATCTTGCCGACATCCCACCGGAAGCGATGCTGGATCCCGTCGCCAACACCCTCGACCTGCGACAGCCTTTCGATAAGAACCGGGCTCGTCGGGTCCAAGCTGGGATCGACGCCACGGGAGTACAGATCGTCGACGTCGCATATTTTGACAACCTTCTGCATCAGGATCCTGATATTCGTCGCCAGAAGCACGACTTCATGTTGCGGGTCATGGACACCGCGGTTCTGTTGGGGGCACCGGCGGTGGCCGGGTTCGTGGGCCGTGATCAGACGAAGTCGATGGACCAGAACCTCCTCGAGTACGAGGAGAGCTTCATCCCATTGTTGAAGGCGGCCAAGGACCGGGGTCTCAAGTATCGAGTGGAGCAGTGCCCGATGCCTGGTTGGACCCCGAGCGACAATTACCACAACAACATCGGCTACACGCCCGCGATGTGGATTGCCCTCCACAAGATTGCCGAGAAACACGGTGTAGGCGATCAATTCAGAATCCACTACGACCCGTCCCACTCGATCCTGATGGGCCAGGACACCCGGTCGATGTTCCAGTATCTCGCTGACGAGGGCTATGGGTTCTTGATTGGTGGCCTCCATGTCAAGGGTCAGGTAATCGACAGCCGCGGGGTATCGGCCTGGGGCTACGGAGGGCAAACAGTTCAGCGTGGCGACTGGGTCGACGGCGAGATCTCCCCGAATCCTGCCGATCACGCCAATGCTTGGCTCATCCAGACAGTGTTGGCCGAGCATGAACTGCCGGGCACTGCAAAGCACGATCCGCTCGCGTATCTCCAGAACCGTACTGTCGACTGGCTCGACCATCAGCTTGCGCTCCGCGAGCTGCTGGACCTCGACGTAGCTACAACCCCCCTGATCGTTGAGCACGAGTACCCGCGCGCCCGTGTTCAGGACAAGGCCGACCTACAGCCGATCCTTGAAGGCTCGATTGCGTTCACCCGCTACATCGATCAGGCGGCTGCAGCCATGTACTCCTTGCAGAACGAGGTGCTCGCGGCTCAGGGCATTCCCGTCCAGGGGGTTGGCCGGGAGGCGTTTCGAAGCTGACCGATCGTTGATCGTTCGGCCTAGGAGTCCAGTTCGAGCACGCGATCGAAGACGTGGAGCCTAACCCAGACCGAGAACGCCATCTAGTGGGACCGCTTCAGTGCGAGTCACGGCTGACCTGGTCCCCGCTGGCGCCCACCAGGAAGTCGAGGTCGGCGCCAGTGTCGGCCTGCATCACGTGATCGACATAGAGCTTGGCCCAGCCACGAGTGGGAGCGGCGTAGGCGACAGCGCTGGCGAGGCTCTGGGTTCGTGCCTGCAGTTCTCCATCAGGGACGTCGAAAGTCAGCGAACGGTTCTCCACATCGAGCCGGATGATGTCGCCGGTACGGACCAAGGCGAGAGGTCCACCGGCAGCTGCTTCCGGTGCCACATGCAAGATGACGGTGCCGTACGCCGTGCCACTCATACGCGCGTCGCTGATACGGACCATGTCCCGCACACCTTGCTCGAGGAGTTTGCGAGGCAAGGGCATGTTGCCAACTTCGGGCATGCCCGGATATCCCTTCGGGCCACACCCACGAAGTACGAGCACCGACTCAGCGGTCACGTCGAGGCCCGGTTCGTCGATGCGCGCCCGCATGTCCTCGATGCTCTCGAAGACGACCGCCGGGCCGACGTGCTGGAGGAGCTCAGGAGTCGCCGCGCCTGGTTTGATGATCGCCCCGCGGGGGGCGAGGTTCCCGCGAAGAACAGCGATACCTGCGTAGGGCACAAGCGGGGTCTCCCGGGGGAGGATCACCGTCTCGTCGTACACGGGACGGTCATCGAGGTAGTCGACGAGCGGAATGCCCGTGACCGTGATCGGCTCAGGGTGGAAGAGATCTTTGACTTGTGCGAGCAGTGCGAGCACGCCCCCAGCCCGATACAGGTCATCCATCAGGAACTGCCCCGCAGGCTGCAAATTCGCCATCACAGGAACTTCGCGCCCCTCGGTGTCGAAATCTTCCAGCGTGAGGTCGACACCCAGCCGCCCGGCGATCGCTAGAAGGTGCAGAACGGAGTTCGTCGAGCCCGCGACCGCCGCGACGGCGACGATTGCGTTGAGGAGCGCCTCCCTGGTGATGATGTCGCTGGGCCTGCGATCCTGGGCCACCATGTCGACGATGAGACGGCCAGTCTCGTGGGCAAGAACGAGCAACCTCGAGTCTGCCGCGGGGGTGCCTGCGAAACCGGGGATAGTCATTCCCAGAGCCTCTGCAACGACGGCCATCGTCGACGCCGTGCCCATGGTGTTGCAATGGCCCTTGCTTCGGATCATCGACCCCTCGGACTGGATGAACTGTTCGTTGGTGATCTTTCCGGCTCTGGCTTCCTCGCTCAGGCGCCATACGTCAGTTCCACAGCCGAGCGCTTCTCCCCGGAAGTGCCCGGTCAGCATCGGCCCACCCGGAATGACCACGGCGGGCAGGTTTACCGATGCGGCCGCCATCAAGAGCGCCGGAATGGTCTTGTCACACCCGCCCAGCAGGACCAGCCCGTCGATCGGATTGGCACGGAACATCTCCTCCATGGCCATCGCGGCCATGTTCCTCCACAGCATGGCGGTCGGCTTGACTTGAGTCTCGCCGAGGGAAACCACGGGCAGGTTGTAGGGAACGCCACCCGCCTCCCAGATGCCGTGCTTGACAGAATCGGCGACTTCGTTCAGGTGCATGTTGCACGGTGTCAGGTCCGACGCGGTGTTCGCGATCGCGATCTGCGGTTTGGTGGCATCAAGGGCATTGTCGGGCAATCCGCGCCGCATCCAAGCCCGATGGATGTATGCGTTTCGGTCCCTTCCCTCGTACCAGTCCGCACTTCGAAGCCGACCCACGATGATTCCCTCGCGTCCATTAGTCTGAATGACTGACTATTAGCACGTCCGGCCTCTGGCGACGAAGCAGGAGGAAGATGAAGACCTTTACAGCTTCTGCCGCCACTCCACCGGGATACGAATTGGCCGAAGGCGTCATCTGGGACGATACCCACGGGCTCGTGCGCTGGGTCAACGTTTGGGCAGGTGGTCCCGAGAGCCGATGGCGCGGAAGTACCAGCAGCCCCAGCTGGACCCCTACTCGCGTTTAGGGCAGAACTGGAACGAGAAATCACACCATGAGACTCGTCAGAGTTGGGCCGATCGGCTCGGAGACTCCCGGAGCCCTCATCGACGAGGACATGTTCATCGACCTGTCCGACGTCGTCGATGACTACAACGAGGCATTCTTCGCGTCCGGGGCCATCAGCACCCTCGCCGCCGTCATTGGCGAACGGCAGGCAGCCGGGCAAGCGAGGCCGCTCGGCAACCGCCGCTTCGGAGCACCCTTCGCACGCCCTCATCAAGCTGCTCGCTATCGGGCTCAACTACAGCGACCACGCCGCCGAGACCGGACAGGCGGTTCCAGCCGAGCCGATCATTTTCAACAAGGCCCCGAACACAGTTGTCGGGCCGGATGACGACGTGATCATTCCTCGCGGTAGCACCAAGACAGATTGGGAGGTCGAGCTCGGGGTCGTCATTGGCTCCCACGCTTCCTACCTGGCCGACGAATCCGAGGCCAAAGCCGCAATCGCAGGGTACGTTTTGGTGAACGATGTGAGCGAACGGGAATGGCAAATGGAGCGAGGCGGTCAGTGGGTCAAGGGTAAATCGGCGCCGACGTTTAACCCCGCTGGTCCCTACCTCGTGACACCCGATGAGGTCCCCGACATCCTCGCCTTGGACATGTGGCTCGACGTCGACGGGGTGCGGCGTCAGACCGGCTCAACCTCGAGGATGATCTTCAGTCCGACCTTCATCGTCCATTACCTCAGCCAGTTCCTCGCCCTCGAGCCGGGCGACCTGATCAACACCGGCACCCCTCCCGGTGTGGGGCTCGGCTTGAACCCGCCGGTGTTCCTCCACGGTGGCGAGACGATGACCTTGGGTATCACACACTTGGGCACCCAGACGCAGCGGGTCATTGCCCACCCCGACGCCGCACTTTGATGCGGGCTCTCGTCGTCACCGGCCCCAGGTCTGCGTCCGTTCAGGACGTGCCGGCGCATCTTCCTGGTCCAGGTGAACTCCTCGTCGACGTCGAGCGGGTCGGCATCTGCGGAACGGACGTAGAGCTGTACACGGGCGAGATGGCGTATTTCGGGCAAGGTGTGACGCATTTCCCCCTTCGACTTGGCCACGAGTGGACCGGGCGCGTCGTGGCAACCGGTTCGCTCGATGATGAGGCCTGGATGGGCCGACGAGTTACGGGAGACACGATGCTCGGCTGCGGGCGTTGTGAGTATTGCCTCGCAGGCACCCACCACGTTTGCCCCGATCGATACGAGGTCGGTGTTCGGGACGGCTGGGCGGGTGCCCTCGCTGAACAGATGGTCGTACCTGCGAAGTTTGCCCACGCTATCCCCGAGAACGTCACGGTCACATCCGCTGCTCTCGTCGAGCCCGCGGCCAACTCGCTCCGGGCTGTGCGGGCTGCGAACTACCGGCCCGGGCAGGACCTGCTGATCCTCGGATCGGGAACCATCGGGCTGCTTGCCGCCCAGTTTGCGGTCGCGGAGGGGTTCGACGTGCATGTCGCTGGAGTGAGACCCAAGTCCCTGGAGTTGGCTCGGGAGCTCGGCGTGCCTCAAACGATTCAGATCGATGCTCTCCACAGAAGCCCCGGATGACCGGTTCGATGCGGTGATCGACTGCACCAGCAGTGACATCAGCCCGGGGCTAGCCGTACGGCTCGTGAAGCCGGCCGGTCGAGTCGTCTTCATCGGACTTTCTCCAACGCCGAGTCTCATCGACACGCGAACAGTCGCCTTGAAGGACGTCACAGCGGTCGGGATCCTCTCCGGGTCTTCTGGTCTCGACGGTGCAATCGCCTCGTTCGCCGACGGCTCTGTGCGTCCTGATGCCATCGTCAGTGAGGTGGTGAGGTTGGAAGACGTGCCAGCCCGGCTAGATGGACTACGCGGAGCGGACGCGGGACCTGGACCGAAGGTTCACGTCGACCCACGGTTGTGATATGCACGAGAGGAGGGCCACACGAGGATCGATCCGACCCCTGACGGCGGCGTCGCAGATGGCGGCCGACTCGTCGGGGCCGACCGGCGGCGCGCTCGGCGGGACGATCGCCCTGGACTCCAAGTTCCCCAGTACATGTACGCCGATTACGTCAGGGTCTATCAGACGCGGGGGACCGGGCTCAATGACTCTCGTCACCCATGCATCCGGCACCTCCGAGGCGCACGCCGAGCTGAATGATCCCGATTCGGAAACTTGCGCCACAATCGTCCAGCCTGGACTGTTGTGTTGTTTACCCTTGGTGGAACGAATGAGTTCATCCTCCGGAAAAAGGAAGAAGTCCGCGGTGCAGCCCATCAAAGACCACGCAAATTGCCTCACCAGGGAAGGTTTCGGCGATGCTGGACGATCATCTCAATCTGCTCGCCCTGCTTCCTCTTTTTGCTGACCTGCCGACGCACGAGTTGGAGCGGATTGCGGCTGACCTGGAGGAAGCGGTGTTCCCGGCCGGTCAGAAAGTGCTTCGCGAAGGGATCGGGGGACCCCATCTTTACGTGATCCTCGACGGCGAAGTAGCCGTGCTGATCAACGGTGTTGAGCGGGCGCGCCTGGGTCGGGGCGACTTCTTTGGTGAAATTGCCGCTCTCCTCGGGGGACTGCCCAGCGCCGAGGTCGTCGCCGTCGACAAACCGGTCCGCTGTCTTTCGCTGCCAGTCGATCGCATCGAAGAGTTCTTGCTCGACCACCCACGGGTCATGTTTCGGATGCTTCAGGCCGAGGCGCGAAGGTTGCAAGCAACCAATCAATGGCGGACCTAAGCGCTGCCCGTCCCCATCCACCCGGCGAGTATCCAATCTCGATCATCGGAAGTGGACCCGGGGGGCTGCAGATGGCGTACCTGCTCCGCAAGCTCGGACTCGGCTTCGCCCACATCTCTCGCGACCCGGAGCCGGGAGGGATGTTTCGGACCTTGCCTGTCTTCGATCGGTGCCTGTCATGGTCCAAGCCGATCCCTCCGGCCGGGCCTGGCGTTCGGGAGAACGAGTGGTACGACTGGAACCTCCTGCTGGCCGACCGAGCCGATCAGGTGTTGGTGACTGACTTGATGGACTCGCCCGGTATCTACCCGAGTCGCCAGCAACTCCGCCAGGCCCTCGTCGCATTCACGGAGCGAGCGAGGCTGGAGATTCGTCATGAATGCCAGTGGATCGGAACTCGCCGCGAAGAGAACGGCTTCGTTCTCGAAACGACCGAAGGGGAGTATCGGAGCAAGGTGGTGATCCTCGCCACCGGGATGTCGCTCCCGTGGCGTCCAAAGGTACGCGGCATTGACCATGCCATCGGGTACGCGGATGTTGGCGATCCCGCCGCCTACGCGAATCGCCGGGTCCTGATAGTCGGCAAAGAAAATTCAGGCTTCGAGATCGCCGACCAGCTTTTGCCCCATGCAAGTCAGGTGATCGTCACAGGACCCGGACCAACCCGTTTCACGATCACCACAAGGTCGTTTGCCGGATCCCGGGTTCGCTTGGGCCAGGCATACGAGGACCACGTGGTCGGGGGAGGATCGGCTGTTCTCGATGCCTCCCTCGACTCAATCAAACGCGATTCTGGCCAGCGCGACTCTGGGCAGCTGATCGCCGAACTGCGGGTGGGCGAAGAAGGTCGGCCGCTTCGGCTATTCGTGGACGACATCGTGGCCGCCACCGGATTCACCGCCGAGCTGGGTGATCTGCGAGATCTCGGCCTCCAAACCTTCGCCCGCGATCGCCTACCCGCCCAGACCCCTTTCTGGGAGAGCACCAGCATGCCCGGGCTCTACTTCGCGGGCACGCTCACCCAGGGATCCCGGGGCCTGCGCAAGCATGGGTTGCCGAGCACTTCGGTTTCGATCCAAGGTTTCCGCTACAACGCGGCGGTCCTCGCCCGGTATATCGCCGAGCGCCACTTCGGCATCGAACCGCCGAGGACCACGATCGACTCAGCGCAACTAGGAGCTTTCGTCCTTCGCGTCGCGAGCCGGTCGGCCGGCCTCATGAGCCAGAAGGGCTACCTGGCGCAGGTGATCGCGAAGGAGGACGGCGACGTTATCGACCTGGGTTTGCAACCTCTCGCGGCGTTTCTCGACGGCGAAGGAACGGCACTGGCCGTCACGATCGAAGCGGGGCCGGACCGAATGATCCAACCGGTGGTATATCTCCGCCAAGGCGCAAAAGTCAGCGAGCACCTCATCGACGCCCACCCCCTCAATAACTACGAATCGGACGATCACGCCCGCCAGCTTGACTCGATACTGGCTCAGTGGTTGCCCACCTGAGCTCGTTCAGCCCAGCACCTCTCTCGCCATGCGCAGGCCCTGCTCGTCGAACCCCTCTTTGAAGGTGGCGTAGAGCGACGCCAGTTCGTCGCTGCCATCTGGTGATTGTCCGACCTCCCGGCGCAGGCTGACCGATCTGGTCAATGCCTGGAGTTCGATGAAGTGGAGTCCGGTGGTCCGGGCTCCCCGCATCCCGGCCTGGTACGCCTCGTCGGCGGCGACAAGGTCGGGCTCGGGGAGCATGCGGAGGAAGTCACCTTTGAAGACTTGAAAATCGGGGGCGGCGGCTTCCAGGGGTCCGCCCAGCTCGATGGCCTGGTCGATCAACTCGACTGCCCGCTGGGGTTGACCGGCCATGGCGTGGACGAGAGCGCGAAGGCTGAGGATCCCTGGCCAGAAAACAGGTGGCGTCGTCAGCCCCTGGTAGAGGTCGATGGCGGCCTCGGCCATCTTCAAGCCGTCTTCGACCCGACCAAGGGCAGTCAAGGCGACCCCCTCCAGCACGGTGGCCAGGGTCCTCCACACCAGGTAATCGTTCTCTTCAGCCACTCCGGCAAGCTCGCGGGCCCGGGCCCCACACTCCTCGAAGCGCATCCGGTTGAGAGCATGTAACGCGTTGTGGTAGAGGGCGTAGGCGAGGCTGAAGGGATGGTCGAGCTCTCGTGCCAAGTCCAGCGCCTCGACCACCCGGGCGGTGGCTTTATCGAGCGCCCCGCACTGCCAGAGGAGCAGCCCGGACGCAACTCTGGCTACCACTCCCGTGTTCGGTCCCAGCCGGAATCTGTTGTAACCGTGAATTTTGGGGTTGTGGAGCTCGATGACGCGGTCGAGATGGGCGAGACCGGTCGCGAGGTCTCCCCCGAAGGCCACGGAGGCCCCGATGACGTAGTGACCCTCGATCCGAATTGATTCGTCGTCCTCTCGCTCGCCCATCTCGAGGAGCTCGCGACCGATCGCGGCTGCCTGGCCGAATTCGCAGATGGACGTGTAGTACGTGGCGAGGGCGCGGAGCACCGGGAAGCGTTGCGCGGTGGTACCCGCGGCTTCCGACATGCTGAGGACTCGCTTGAAGGCCTCTTCCACCTCGACGCCGTAGCCACGCACCGCCATCAGGGCCCGGGCCAGGCTGGTGCGGATGGTCAACTCCTCGGCCGCGTTCTCCGGCGAGGGATCAGCGGTCGCCAAGACGTCCAGGGTGTCAGTCGCCAGCTCGATCGCTGCCTGGTACCACCCTTTGGCCTCGTGCAGCGCCCAAAGTCCATCGATCAATTGAAAAAGCTGCTGCAGATCCTTCTGTGCCACCCAGAAACGCCAGGCGGTTCTCAGGTTCCCGATCTCCGAT
Organism: uncultured Acidimicrobiia bacterium; assembly: GCA_963840175.1. Classification (GTDB taxonomy): domain Bacteria; phylum Actinomycetota; class Acidimicrobiia; order Spongiisociales; family ZC4RG35; genus JACCTH01. Next base: position 4,558 of record CAWIXU010000005.1, on the reverse strand, counting down.
GCGAGATCGCTAAGGGCGGAATCACGCTCCGGGCCCCGCAGGCGGTCCTCCAATTGGTGGGCGAAGTTGGAGAAGTAGAGAGCGTGTGCTCGGCGCACGGCTTCGTCACGATCGGCCGACAGGGCAAGCCGCTCTTCGGCGTACTCCTTGATCATCAACAACATCGAGAATCGCTGAGAGGCGTCGGTCTGTTCGCTGCGAATGAGACTCTTGTCCACCAGCGAGGCAAGGGCGTCGACCACGTAGCGGGTTTCGAGGGCCGAAGCTGCCACCGCCTCCACCGCATCCAAGCGGGCGGTGGTAAAGACCGACATCAATTCAAAGAGCTCACGCTCGCCTGCGTCGAGCAGTTCATAGCTCCATCCAATCGCGCCCCATAACGTGCGCTGTCGATCAGGGAGATCGCGGCCACCGGCGCCGAGCACGTCGAGTCGCTCCCGCAAGCGATCGATGAGGTCGGCCGGTGTGAACACATTGAGCCGTGCGGCCGCCAGCTCGATCGCCAGGGGAAGGCCGTCGAGCCGGAGGCAGATCTCGGCGATGATCGGGCGCGGTCTGGTCAGTGATGGCAAATCCAGGCCGCACCGCCTGCGCCCTTTCGACAAAGAGCTGGACTGCCTCTGACTCGGTGATCGAAGTCGTGGCGTCCTTAGGATTTGGGAGGGAGAGCGGAGGAACAGGGAAGACACGCTCGGCCCGGATCCGAAGCGTTTCCCGGCTGGTGACGATGATCTTCAGCTCGGGTGCGTGCTGAAGGAGCTCGGAGATGCCGGCGGCCGCTGCAGTCACCTGCTCGAAATTGTCGAGTACCAGCAACATCTGGAGGTCGCGCAGCCGGGTCTTGAGAATCCGAAGCGGATCTCCCCCTCCCGAGGTCGGCAGGTCGAGCTCGCGAACGATCGCCTCGAACGCGGCTCCCGGATCGCGCTCGGCCGAGAGGTCGACAAAGAACACTCCGTTGCGAAACATGTGGGATTGTTCCGCCGCCGCCTGGAGGCCCAGGCGTGTCTTTCCGGCACCGCCGGGACCGGCGATGGTCAGCAGCCTGGTATTTGTGGACTCCAGCATGATCTGGATCGCCGCTAGCTCATTGCGACGCCCGAGGAACGCGGTGGTCTGCAGGGGAAGGTTGTGTGGCCTCGAGTCGAGGGTGACCGGCGGCGGAAACTCGCTCTCGATGTCCTCGTGAATGAGTTGGTAAAGATGTTCGGGAGCGGTCAGGTCTTTGAGCCGATGCGTCGCCAGGTCTCGTAGTGCCGCCCCTGGCGGGAGGTGCCCCTGGGCCAGTCCGGCCGCATCCGCGGAGAGCAACACCTGCCCGCCGTGGCCGGCCGCCATGATCCGTGCGGTCCGATTCACGACCGGGCCGAAGTAGTCGCCGTCTCGACTCTGCACGTCACCGGCATGAACACCCATGCGTACCCGCAGCGGCCCGGTTTGGCCCCAGGGCTCTGCAGCCAGGGATTTTTGGGCTGTCAGGGTCGCTGCTACTGCGCTTCTCACCGAGTCGAACACCGCAATAAGGCCGTCACCTGTCGTCTTCAACACGGCGCCGCCGGCAGTTTCGACAGACTCGGTCAGGATCGCATCGTGGCGCGCCAGCGAGGTGGCCATCTGGTCGGCGTTCTCTTCCCATAGACGCGTGCTGGCCTCGATGTCGGTGAAGAGAAACGCCTGCATGGCTTCCGGATGCTAGGAAGGGTGCGGGCGACGGCCTTGCGGCCCGCCGGGGCTAGTGCGATGAACCGAGAGCCAGGATGTTTCCTTCGGAATCCTTAAACCAGCAGGTTCTCTCGCCATCGGGAGAAGTCAGAACGCCGTCGATTGTGCGGAACTCGTCACCGAAGTCGTAGTCCTCGAACACGACACCGCGTTCGCCTAGTTCGGCGAAGGCTGCGTCGAAATCAGAAGTAACGAGGCGGGCGGCAGTCGCCCGATTCTTACCGGCGTGGTCCGACTCGTACACACCGAAAGTGGCGGTCCCCGTCTCATAGAGGAGTTGTGAGTCGAAGACCGCAGGCATTGCACCCGGGGCGATTCGCTCGCCTCCATGCATGACCGGATCCAGGCCGAGCTTGTCCCGGTACCAGGCGGCGGCTCGATTGATGTCGGATGCGGTCAGCTCGGGGTACATGATGAAGTCCATCGGCCACAAAGTAACCAGTGAGGCTTGCTCGACGTCCGCTATTAATTGGTTAGGGCTTGGACGCTTCCACCCGCAGGCGAACGTAGTCCGCAAACCAGGTGTCGTTTCGGTAGAGCCGGGATCGGGCCGCTTCTTCAATCGCATCCAAGGTTGTCTCGAGCTCTGCAGGTGGAATCGCCGAGAGCAACTCGCCCCGAAACATGCGAAGCCACGAACGCAAACCACCCGGTAGCGGAGTAAGGCGGGGTACCAACTCGATTCGGCGGACCTCAAAACCGGCTGCTTTCAGCACGTCCGAGTATTCCTCCGGAGTTGGGTAGTACTGATTTGGCCAGCTGAACAGATCGCGAGGTTCGAGCACCGATCTGGTCGCGGCCATGATTTCGGTGACATTGCCGGAGCCTCCGAACTCCGCCACAAACCGTCCTCCCGAGCGAAGGGCCGAGAAGACCCGCATCGCCACCTGATCTGCTTCCCTCACCCAGTGCAAGGTGGCGTTGGAGAAGACTGCGTCGACTTCACGATCCAATGCGAAGGTGCGAGCATCGCCCACTCGAAAGTCAAGGTTCGGATAGGTGCTGGCCGGCGGAGCCGACCATCTCGGGGGAACTGTCGATCCCCACCACAGAGGCTCCTAGGTCAGCGATTCGCGCGGTGAGGTGTCCGGTGCCAGAGCCCAGGTCGAGAATCCTCTCTCCCGGGCTTCGGATCGAGCCAGGAAAGAATCTCGCCGGCCAGCTCCCACACAAAGGAGTGCTGTTGGTCATAGAGGTTGGGATCCCAGGAGCGTGTGGGTTTTGTCATCGCCCTGGTTGATGCTCCTTGGTGTCCCAAAAGTCGAGGAACGTGATGGAGCCCACAGGCTGTCCCGCTCGACTCAAAAGCACGGCGGCATCGCTCAATTCGGTGAGACCATGCTCCATCACGTGGGTGAGGTATACCCAGAGTGGAGGACCATCCGGCGCGCTCGACCGAGACCTGGGAAGAAACGTCGTCGTCGGTGAGATTGGAGAGCCAATCGCGCATTTCGGCTTCGTCGCGTTCCCAATGGTCGACCAGGCCCTGGAGTGTCGGATAGTCGTCGGGTTTTAGCTCAGTTTCATCGCCTGAATCGATACCTGGGGTTGGGTGGAGGCGTTCACGCCAGCTCCATTCGACGTCGAGCTCGTGGACCAGAGTTGCGCGGAGATCCCTCGACGTGACAGATTCAGATGACAGAAAGGCCTCGTCGGAAAGCTTGGCGGCGGCCGCTAGCACCCGGTCGCGTGCCCAGTACAGATAATCGAACATGGTCCGGACATCTCCAATACGCATGACTTCCAATTCTCGCACTGAGCGCCCGCGCCTCCGGCGTGTTGCGTGGCGCGTGGTGCCGTCGACCATCTGGCTCGTCAGCCGGATCGTTTGGCGTCTAAGGATCGAACGCGGTGATGGTTTTCCGGAGCCGCCATTTGTGATTGCTGCCAATCACTACTCGTTCTTGGATCCGCCCATGGTCAGCGCAGCTTGGAGAGGTCGGGTCCGGTTTCTGACGCTGGATGATCTCTTCGGCAACTTCCGATGGTTGGACTTCACGCTTGACACCTTCGAGGTGATCAGAGTGAAGAGAGGCGCTCGTGCTTTAGGTCCGGTTCGAGAGGCGCTCGATTACCTGCGCCAGGGAGGCGTGGTGGCGGTATTTCCCGAAGGAACGAGGGCCGAACGGTTTGGTGATAAACCGTTCGCGGCGGGAGCGGCCTGGCTCGCCGTCAAGGCAGGAGTACCGCTGGTGCCCGTCGCAATCAGCGGCACCGAAAAGGTGCTCGGCATCGACAACCGCCTACGACGAGGTCGGGTCAGGGTCGCAATTGGACCGGCGCTACAAGCGGAGGGATCGGGCAGAACTGCTGTCAACGACCTCACCAAGAGATGGTCGGACTGGATTACTACGGAACTCAACAAGGCGCGTTAGCCGGTGCGGCGCCGCAACCAGCCGCTGCGCGGTGGTGGCGGGAGCTCCTCTCCCATGGCTCGAGCCGAGGCCAGGACATCCAGTGAGGTCAGTTGAATCAGCTCGGTTGAGGTCAGGCGTTCGAGGTCGCCACCCGATTCCTGCTGCAAGCGAAGCGCCTGAGAGTTGAGCGCCAATTCGAACAACGTGCGCGCAAAACGGGCGTTGCCAAACCCCTCGCCCCGACGCGCGCCGTTGAGCACGTCGGCCAACGCCCCATGCGCTCCCTCGTCCATGAAGTACTCGCTCTCGGCGGCGAAGCGCTCGGTGATAGCGATCAGCTCTGCGGTCGAATAGTCGGGAAAGACGATCTCACGTTGAAAGCGGGAGCGGAGCCCGGGGTTGGATTCGAGGAATCGTTCCATTGGTCTCGGATAGCCGGCCGCGACGACGACGAACCGGTGGCGAAAGTCCTCCATGCG
>CAWIXU010000004.1:0-73689 GCA_963840175.1 uncultured Acidimicrobiia bacterium | reverse complement strand
TTCCGTTTCTCCCCCCAAAGGGGGGAGTGGATGCCGACGCCAGGAGGCAGCCGAGGGGGGCGTTTTCTCAGCCGCGATTGGGGTAGCCCACCAGCGCCGCCGCTGGGAAGAACAACCGTCTCGCGCGGCAGAAAACGCCCCCCTCCCGGCTACGCCGGCTCTCCCCCCTCCGGGGGGAGAAACCGAAAACCGTGTCCTGACACCCTCCGCAGCACAGCCCTCCGGAGGGTGTCAAACTGGCCGAGTCGCTGTCCGTCGGGCAGCATGAGCTAGACCCTGAAAACACCTCGAAGGAGGACACATGAAACACCAACCACGAGTACTCGTGGGACTAATGATGGTGATCGCCCTGATTCTCGCCGCCTGCGGAGGCGGCGATGCCGCGACAACAACGGCTTCGGTCGATCTGGCAACGACCACTACCGCCGGGGTCGAGGAAACGACTACCTCTGCGGCCGCCGAAACCACCGCGGCCGCGGCCGGTGAAGCGCTGGTGATCTGGGCGGACGAACGGCGGGTCGAGCCGCTCCAGGCCATCGCTCCCGCCTTCACCGAGGCGACCGGAGTCGAGGTAATCGTCGAGTTGGTGCCGTTCGGCGAGATCCGTGACCAGGTCTCGACCGCCGGCCCCGCCGGTGAGGGTCCGGACATCTTCGTCGGTGCCCACGACTGGACCGGCGAGCTCGTCGCCAACGGCGTCATCGATCCGATCGATCTCGGCGCCAAGGCCGACAGCTTCGTACCCGTTGCGGTCAATGCCTTCGGTTTCGAGGGTCAGACCTATGCGGTGCCCTATGTCACCGAAACCATCGCCCTCTACTACAACACCGACCTGGTCCCCACGGCCCCGGCGACCTTCGACGAGGTGGCGGCAGCCTGCGAAGCCGCCGCGGTCGATACCTGCCTCGGCATCCCCGGCGGCGGCGCAGCCACCGACGCCTACCACAACTACCCGTTCGTCTCCGCCTATGGCGGCTCGATCTTCGCCTACGACCCTGAGACCGGGAGCTACGACCCGAGCGAAGTCCGTCTCGACACTCCCGAGGCGATCCAGGGAGCGCAATATCTGGCCGACCAGGTGTCGGCGGGAGTTGTTGCGTCGACCGACTATGACACCGCCAAGAACCTCTTCCTCGAGGGGTCCTCGGCGTTCTGGATCACCGGGCCCTGGGAACTCGGCGCCCTGCGCGAGCAGACCACGGTCAACTGGGATGTGGCGGTGATTCCCCAGATCGGTGACCAGCCGACCCAGCCGTTCGTGGGAGCACAGGGTTTCTTCATCTCGGCCTTCTCCGAGCAGAAGCTCCTGGCCCAGACCTTCCTGCTCGATTTCATCGCCACCGATGAAGTCATGCAGGCAATGTACGACGCCGATCCCCGCGGGACGGCCTGGCAGGCGGTGCAGGACGGCTTGAGCTCCGATCCACAAGTCGCAGACCTTCGCCGAGGCGGCAGGCAACGGGATTCCGATGCCCAACGTGCCCGAGATGGCCTCGGTGTGGGGTCCCCTTGGCGACAACATGCTGCTGATTCGCAACGGCGAAATCGCCGCGGACGAAGCGATGACGACGGCGGCCGAAGCAGTCCGCTCGGCTATCGCCGGAGGCTGATCCATCCGAGTGAGCCCACCACTTCGGTGGTGGGCTCGCTCCACAACTCGAACGCCTGGTGGGAGGAGGAACAGGTGGCGTGGGACCGCGGTTTGCAGCGAACCGCGAAAGGAATGTGGATTCGCACCATCGCGGTCGCGATCTTCGACGCGCTGATCATCTTTGCGATCCCCCAGCTCGTTGCCAATCAATCCTGGACCCTTGTTCGGATTTCTGATTGGGGCCGCGGTGCTCGTCAACTGGGCCTATCTGAGCCCGCGAGCCTCGGCTTCGCGTTGGTTGACTCCCGGCCTGATCCTGATGGCGATCTTCGTCGTCTACCCGGTCTTCTATACCTTCTACGTTTCGCTGACCAACTGGCGAACTGGCAACTTCCTCTCCAAGCCGCAGGCCATCAGCGCCCTCGAGGCGATCCCGATGGCAAGCGACGGCACCGATCAAACTCTGCCGCTGTCCGTCTACACCACTGACGACGGCCAGCTCGCCTTCCTGATCGGTGGCGGCGAAGCCGAGCCGTTCTTTGGCACTCCGCGGCCGAGCGATTCTGATCCGATAACCGATTCGCACCTCAACACCGGGGACGCCGCGATCGATCCTGCCGCTCCCCCCGAAACGCTGGGCGATTACACGTTGATTCCCCGTTTGCGTCTGGCCGGGATGTCAGGGACCTTGCAGGACCTGATCCTCGACTTGCCCGATGGCCGGCAGGCAGCTCTCGAGACGCTTTCCAGCGTCAATGTCCGCAACGTCGGGCAGCGCTTTAGCTATGACCCGGCCACCGACACCCTCACCGATAACCAGACCCAACGCGTCTGTGTGGCCGGCACGGGCAACTTCCTCTGCGACGGAGTGCCCGAAGAGGACGTTGCCCGAACCGCGATCGCGGCAACGGAGACGAGCATCACCTGTTCTGGTGGGGTGTGCAATCAGGTTCCCACCTCGGCGATCGAGAGCCGCTTCATCGGCTGGCGCTCGGTGGTTGGCTTTGACAACTACGCCAACATTCTCACCAACGAACGAATCCGCGGCCCCTTTCTACGAGTCTTTACGTGGAACATCGTCTTCGCATTCGGCTCGGTGATCCTCAACTTCGCGTTTGGGTCTTGTCCTGGCCATTGCCCTCCAAGACGAAGGCGATGAAGGGCCGGGCGTTTTACCGGTCGATCTACATCATCCCCTATGCCATCCCAGGGTTTCCTCTCGATCCTGATCTGGCGCGGCTTGCTCAATGATCGGTTTGGAAAGGTCAACGGCATCCTCGAAACGTTCGGGATACCGGGAGTCGACTGGCTCGGGAACCCATGGTGGGTCCTCGTTGCCATCTTCATTGTCAACTTGTGGCTCGGTTTCCCCTATATGTTCTTGATCTCATCCGGCGCTCTGACCTCAGTTCCGGTCGAATTGCAGGAAGCAGCTCGGGTGGACGGTGCCAACCCGTTCAAGGTGTTTCGATCGGTCACGTTGCCGCTTCTGCTGGTGTCGACTGCGCCGCTTCTGATCGGGGCCTTCGCCTTCAACTTCAACAACTTCGTCCTGATCTTCTTGCTCTCCGGAGGTGGGCCGCCTCTGAGCGGCTACGACGTCCCGGTGGGGGCGTCGGACCTGCTGATCTCCTTCACCTTCAACCTGGCCCAAGGAGCGGGACGCGGCAATCAATTCGCCCTCGCCTCGGCGGTCATCGTGATCATCTTCGTGATCCTCGCCGTCTCGTCGGCCACGAGCTTCCGACTCACCAAGCGACTGGAGGAGATCTATGGCGGGTGATTCGAGCGTTGTCGTCGGCACCGCCTCCAGGCCAGCGGAGACAACCCGGGAGGCTCGCTGGGCGCACTACAAGCGCGGGTTCCAGCTGCGCGGCTGGCGGCACCTGGTCGCCATCATTGCCGCCCTGTTCGCGCTGTTTCCGGTGGTGTGGATCATCTCGGCCTCGTTCAACGCCGTCGACAACCTGGGTGCCTCGCGGCTCATCCCCCAGCAGGTCACGCTCGACAACTTCGTCCAGCTCTTCCGCAGCACGGTCGCCCCAGTCCCGACGTGGCTCTTCAACAGCTTCAAGGTGGCGCTGGTCGCGGCCGGGCTCAACGTGATCATCGCGTCGTTCGCCGCGTACGCCTTCTCTCGCCTTCGGTTCCGAGGACGGCGGGGATTGCTGACGTTGCTCCTGGTGCTGCAGATCTTCCCGCAATTCCTGGGATTCATCGCCTTCTTTGTGTCTGGCGCAGCAGATCGGCGGCATCGTCCCCGCCGTCGGGCTCAACACCCACCTTTACCTGATCCTGGTCTATCTCGGTGGCGCGGCCGGCTTCAACGCCTTCTTGATCAAGGGTTACCTGGACTCGATCCCGGCCTCCCTCGACGAGGCGGCGGTGATCGACGGTGCGACCGAGTTCGGAATCTTCTCGCGCATCATCCTGCCCCTGGCTCGCCCGATGCTCGCGGTGATCTTCATCATCAGCTTCGTCGGAATCTTCAACGAGTTCATCCTGGCGTCGTTCCTCTTGCAGGGAACCGAGCAGTTCACGCTCCCGGTCGGCCTGCAGGCCTTCCTCGGTGAGGGCTACAACGCCAAGTGGGGTCTGCTGGCGGCGACGGCGCTGCTGGGTGCGCTCCCGATCGTGGCGGTGTTCCTGATCGCCCAGAAACAGATCATCGGCGCCCTCACCGCCGGAGCGACCAAGGGCTAGAGCAGCGCGACCAGTGCCCGAATAGCGCGGGCGCGGTGCGACATCTCGTTCTTCTCATCTTCGGACATCTCGGCGAGGGTGCGGCCCTCGACTTCGAAGATCGGGTCGTAGCCAAACCCGTTGGCGCCTCTCGGTCCGAACGCAATCTGGCCGTTGAGCTCGCCGGTGGCGACCAGGCTCCTGCCGGCTCCGACTATCACCATCACCGTGCGAAAGACTGCTTGACGGTCGTCCCGGTCGCCCAAAGTCTGGAGCAGGAGGGCGACGTTGTCGGTATAGCTCGCGTGGGGACCGGCGTAACGAGCGGTGTTCACTCCGGGCAGACCGCCGAGGGCGTCGACGAAAAGACCGGTGTCGTCGGCCAACGCCGGCAAGCCGGTCGCGTCGTAGACCGCTTGTGCCTTCAGGCGCGCATTGCCTTCGAGAGTGTCCTCGGTCTCCTCGACGTCGGGCCAGTCGAGACCCTGCACGATCTCGCCCACCGCGCCAGTGGCAACCAGCACGGCTTCGATCTCGGCGATCTTGTCGGGGTTCTTCGAAGCGACGACCAGCTCGATCGATTTTGAGCCGCTCGATCACTGGTCGATCCCTATTCGGCAACCGCCTGTTTCTGGGCATCGAGCAACACGTTGATGCCGAGAGTGGAGAGATCGAGGATGCGGTCGAGATCCTCCCGCGTGTAGGGGGCGCCTTCGGCGGAACCCTGCACTTCGACGAGGAGTCCCCGGCCCGACATCACCACGTTGAAATCGACCTCGGCGCGGGCGTCATCCTCGTATTCGAGGTCGAGCAACAGTTCCCCCTCGACCAGCCCCACCGAGATGGCGGCAACTTGATCGACGATCGGATTCCTGGCCAGTCGACCCTTGGCGATTGCCTCGCTGAAAGCCTGGTGGAGAGCGACCCAGGCACCCGTGATCGCCGCGGTGCGGGTGCCGCCGTCAGCCTGGATGACATCGCAATCGACTCGCACCATCAGCTCCCCCATCGCCGTGGGGTCGACGACCGAGCGCAAAGCTCGCCCGATGAGGCGGGAGATTTCGAGCGCGCGACCTTTCTGGTACTGGTCGCGCCCGATTCTTTCGGATGACGATCCGGGCAGCATCCCGTACTCGGCGGTCACCCAGCCTTTGCCGCTGTCGCGCATCCAGCGCGGAACCTCGAGCTCGATGACCGCGGTGCAAAGGACCCGGGTGCGGCCCATCTCGATCAGCACCGACCCCGGGGTCATGTCGGTGAACCCCAGATGCATCCGCAGGGGACGGATCTCGTCGAACGGCCGGGCCCGGGGCATGCGCGCTAGATCTTCCGGCTCAGCCCGGGGACGGCAAGCTCCACCGGTCGATCGAAGGAAGTCTCGGCTTCATTGATGGAAAGCGTCGGATCGAGATGTGGGGGGATGTGAGTGAGCATCAGCTTTTTGGCTCCCTGGCGGCGGGCAATCGATCCGGCGAGAGACGCGGTGAGATGGTGCTGATAGGCATAGTCGGCGATGTCGCCCTGATAGCTCGCCTCGCAGAGAAAAAGGTCAGCTTCCGCGGCCACTTTCTCCCAGTCACCGCCGGGGCCGGTGTCAGCGCTGTAGGCGAGGACCCGACCGTTGGCTTCCCAGCGCGAAGCGACGGTGGGAACCGAGTGATCCGACCAGGCGAAAGTGACGTCGATCCCGCCGATCTCGATCGAGTCGCCTCCTGCCACCGCTTTGAAGTCGAAGGTTCCTTCGTATTCGTCTTCCCCGCCGATCTTCAACATGTGCTCGATTGTCGCCTGGGGAGCGAAGACTGGGATCCCCTGGCGGGGGTTCGGTCCGTAGCAAATCGCGTGATAGGCGGTGACCAGGTCGAGCCAGTGATCGGGATGTTCGTGTGAGATCACGATCGCGCTCACGAGGTCGATCTCGAGTGGCAACGTGACGAAAGTTCCAGGCCCGGTGTCGCACCAGATCCGAGTTTCGCCCTGAGAAATCAGATAGCCGGCGGCGGGGCGGCCACGGGTGGGATAGGTGCCCGAGGAACCGACGACATCCAGCTTCATGGCGCCAACCGATCGATCAGCCAGCGCTCCTTGTCGAGTCGGAAGCGGAAACGGTCGTGAAATCGTGCCCGCCTCCCCTGCCAGAACTCGAACAGCGTGGGCTTGATGCGGTAGCCGCCCCAATGGGCGGGGCGGGGAACATTGCCGTCGGGATATTGGCGGGTTAGGAGCTCGAGCATTCCATCGAGCTCCTCCCGACTAACGACCACCTGGCTTTGCGGGGAAGCGGCCGAGGCCAGCCGGGCCTCGGGAGGGCGAGTGGCAAAGTATGCATCGGAGAGTTCCGCCTCGACCTTTTCCGCCCGGCCCTCGACCCGGACCTGGCGGTGGATTGGCAGCCACAGGAACAAAGCGGCCACTCGCGGCTCGCCGCTGAGGTCGACTGCTTTGGCACTGCGGTAGTTCGAGTAGAACACGATGCCGTCCTGATCGAATTGCTTCAGGAGAACAGTGCGCGAGGAAGGACTGCCGCCTGCACTGACTGTCGAGAGGACGAAGGCCTCCGGTTCGGGCACTTCGGCGGCGAAGGCGTCGTCGAGCCAGCGGGAGAACTGGGCGAAAGGGTCGGGGTCAAGGTCGATCAGATCGAGCGGGGCGCTCTCGTACTCGATTCGGGGCGGCCTCATGTCCAGCACGGTACTTAGCCTGAGTGACATGACCCGGCCGAAGCTCACTGTTCAGTTGGCCCGCGGCTTCCGCCGCCAGTGCCCCCATTGCGGGCAGGGAGGAATCTTCCGCTGGTGGGCGCTAGCTGATTTCTGCCCCCGCTGCGGGCATCGCTTCGAACGCGAGCCGGGCTACTGGGTGGGCGCGGTGATCTTCAACACGATCCTGGCCATCTTGGCGATGTTTCTGTCCTTCGGCCTCTTTCTCGCCTTGACCTGGCCGGATGTCCCATGGACGTGGCTCACGATTGTCGTCGTCTCGTTCACCGGTCTGGTGCCGCTGTTCTTCTACCCCTGGGCACGGTCGTTGTGGATGGCTTATGACCTCTACGTCCACCCGCTCGAAGAGGAGGAGATCCGGCGCGCTCAGTCCCGACTAACGGCTTCGTAAAGTGCCCCGTAGGAATATTTGCGCCCATGGACCAGCCTGTCATCGAAGTCGAAGGCTTGCGGATGCGCTACGGCGACGTCGATGTACTCAACGGCGTCGATTTCGAGGTGCGCAGAGGCGAGGTCGTGACGTTGCTGGGTCCCAATGGCGCGGGCAAGACCACCACGATTGAGATCCTGGAAGGTTTTCGATCTCCTTCGGCCGGTCGGGTCGATGTGCTCGGCACGAATCCGCAAGATGCCCCCGAGGATTGGCGAGCCCGGGTGGGGGTGGTGCTGCAATCTTGGCGCGACCACGCCCGCTGGACGCCGCTCGGTTTGCTCGAGCATCTCGGCCGCTACTACGAGCCTTACTCGACACCGGAACGGCGCCGCCCCTACCCGCCTGAGGAACTGATCTCCATGATCGGTCTCGAGGGGCAGGCCCACCAGAAGATCCGCACGCTTTCTGGTGGACAGCGACGTCGACTCGACGTCGCCATCGGGATCGTCGGAAGGCCCGAGCTGCTATTTCTCGACGAGCCCACCGCCGGATTCGACCCGCAAGCCAAGCGCGACTTTCACGGGCTCGTTCTTCAGCTCTCCCAGCTTGAGGACACAACGATTCTCTTGACCACTCACGATTTGGACGAGGCCGACAAGCTTGCCGATCGAATTCTGATCCTCGCCGGCGGCCGGATCGTGGCGGACGGCACAGTCGAGGACCTGGCGCGAAGGGTGACGCGCGATTCCGAGGTCCGGTGGCGGCTCGACGGTGAGCGCCATGTCGAAACCACGCCGGACGCGACGCCGTTTCGTCCGGTCGCTGTTGAACGAACATGGCGATGCGGTCGAAGAACTCGAGGTAAGACGGGCAACTCTCGAAGACACCTATCTAGCGATGGTCCAGCAATTCGAAGTGGCTGGTGAAGCGAGTACGACCGGATTTGAGGAGGTCGAGAAATGAATCCCCGTCTGCATGCGGTTCGCAACGGCCTCAAGCGAGGCTGGACGGAATTCGTCCTGAGCCTCAAGAGTCCCCAGGACCAGGGTTTCTTCCTGTTCATGGCCCTGGCAACTCTGGGCTACCTATTCCTTCGTCGAAACACCGAAGTGGAAGGAACCACTCTGTCCTACCCGACCTTGGCCATGCCGAGCCTCCTGGGGGCCATGATCGCCTTCGGCCTGGTCGTCGGACCCGCGTATTCATTGGCAATGGAGCGTGAGGACGGAACCGTGCTGAGATCGAAGGCGGCACCGTACGGAATCGTCGGATACATGTCGGCCCACATCTTCGGAAACGCACTTGGCTTGCTCCCCTCGCTCGCCGTGATTCTGATCCCCGCTTCTTTCTTGTTCGACAACTTCATGTACAACGGTCTCAACGGCTGGCTCACGTTCGCCTGGGTTGTCGTGCTCGGTCTGCTTGCGACCCTGCCGATCGGGATCATCATCGGGGCGACGGTTCCGGGCGTGCAGAAGGTCGGAACCTGGGGAATGCTGCCGATCCTGGTGCTCCTCGGCATATCGGGAATCTTCTATCCAATCCAAGATCTGTGGGATTGGCTGGAGGGGGTGGCCCAGGTCTTTCCGATGTATTGGCTGGGGCTCGGTATGCGCTCGGCGTTCCTACCGGAAGCGGCGGCCGCTTTGGAGATCGGCGGGTCCTGGCGCACCCTGCAGACGGTGGCTGTCCTCGCCGGCTGGGCGGTCATCGGTATGGCGGTCGCGCCAAGGGTCCTCCGACGCATGTCGAGGCGGCAGTCCGGATCTGCCGTCGAGGCCGCTCGCATCGAGTCGACGCAGTGGATCCGCTAGAGGCGCTTGGCGACCTCGTCGAGCATCACCTCGGTGGCACCACCGCCGATCGAGTGGATGCGAACGTCGCGATAGAGGCGTTCCACCGCGGTCTCAGCGATGTATCCCATGCCCCCGTGGAACTGGACGCATTCGTAGAGCACGTCGTTGACGAGCTCGCCGACTAGCGCCTTCACCATCGACACTTCCTTGACGGCATCCTCGCCCTGCTCCATCAACCATGCCGCGTGATAGACCAGTAGTCGGGCAGCCTCGACCTCGGTGGAGGCCATAGCCAGGCGCTGACGAATGGCCTGCTTGTCGAAAAGCGGTTTGCCGAACGCTTTGCGCTGTTTTGTGTATTCGAGCGTGAGCTCGATCGCTCTCGCTCGCCTCGCCGATTGCCTGCGCGGCGATGGCGAGCCGCTCGTTCTGGAAGTTGGTCATGATGTAGTAGAAGCCGCGGTTCTCGTCGCCGACGAGGTGGTCGGCGGGAACCCAGCAATCGTTGAACGAGAGCTCAGCTGTGTCCGAGGAGTGCCATCCCATCTTCGTTAGCGCCCGGCTCACACTGAATCCCTCAGCGTCCTTTGGGACGGCGAGAATCGATATGCCCCTCGACCCTTTCGCTTCGGGATTGGTCTTGACCGCGACGAAGACCAGGTCGGCGATTCCCCCGTTGGTGATGAAGAGTTTGGAGCCGTTGATCCGCCAGCCGTCACCGTCGCGCACCGCCTTCGTGCGAATGTTGGCGACATCCGAACCGGCGTCGGGCTCGGTGACCGCGATGGCGGTGATGATCTCGCCGTTGACCATGGCCGGGAGCCAGCGCTGCTTCTGCTCTTCCGAGCCGAAGTTGAAGAGGTACGGCATGGCGAGCTCGGTGTGGACCAGGGCGGTGATGGCGAAGCCGCCGTAGGTCGAACGCCCGAGCTCCTCGGCATAGGCGACGGTGGCGAGGGGTCCGAAACCGACTCCCCCGTACTCCTCCGGGACCCGCAGACCGAAGAAGCCGATCCTGGCCATCTCGTCGAGGATCTCACGGGGGACCCGACCGGCCTCCTCCCATTTGTCCGCCTCCGGAATGACTTTCTCCTCGACGAAGCGCCGGGTTTGCTGGCGAATCGCCTCGAGATCCTCGTTGTCGTAGATCGTCATTTCCGCAGAAGATAGGCGAACACGGATTCTCTGAATACCCGTAGAATTGCGATCAGCCCATGGGGGCGAAATGGTTTCGACCATGAGTGTTGATGCGTCGGAAGCGAGCCGAGGTCTCCGGAACCTCGTTAAAGAGCCGGAAACAAACACAAGTGCCGAAGACAACTTCGCACTGGCTGCCTAAATAACGCAGCCCGTCCGCCCGGTGGGCGCCTGCCTCGCCGGAATCGGGCGTCGCAATGCAGGATGCGTCCTCCGGGATCCGGGACCGGAGGGCAAAGATCAACTCCGGATAAGCGAGTGGGAAGCCCGCCGTTGGGGTCCTTCTTGCCGACAAGCTCGCCGACGGCTGCGCTCGGAGATGCCGGCGCTGACGACTCATGGGACGCGGGTCCGATTCCCGCCGCCTCCACGATTACGAAGAACGGCCGAGCCGAAGTTGGTCGGGGAGAGAAGCTGCGTCGGGCTCGCTTGGGCTCGCGTGGGCCGCCGCTCTGGATAGCTTGCCTCATAATTGGCAACCAGATTCGGGCTGTCCTGGGCCAGCCATTTCAGGAAGTGTGGGCGGACACCGCGCAGGTGGAGCTTGCACCTCGTTGACCCATTCGGCGCCAGCCTCCCGCGCCGCTTTCTTCACGGCGGCCACCTGCTCTGGACTGTCAGAGATGCCGGGCAGAACCGGCGCCACCATGACGCCTCCGCTGACACCCGCCTCCCGCAGCTTGGCGAGGGCATCGAGTCGTTTGCGGGGATGCGGTGCACCGGGCTCGGTTCGACGCCAGACGTCCTCGTCGAGAGTCGCCACCGAAAACGAGACCGAGACCTGCGCTCGTCTTGGCAGCCTCTGCGATCAGGTCGAGATCCCGAAGGACCAGCGGTGACTTGGTGAGGATCGAGAATCCGTTGCCACGCTCGGCCAAGCACCTCGATGATCCCCTTGGTGAGCTTGTACTTGCCCTCGGCGGCTTGATACGGATCGGTGTTCGTTCCCATCGCGATCGAATCGCCAGCCCAGCGCGCAGGCTCGGTCTCGGCGCGACACAACTCGACCGCATTGGTCTTGACGACGATCTGCTGTTCGAAGTCCTCGCCCATGTTGAACCCGAGGTATTCATGGGTAGGCCGAGCGAAGCAGTAATTCACAAGCATGGGAGCATCCCCTGTAGGCGTTGATCGAGTAGCCGAACCACGGGGTCGAGGGAGGGGCTTTGCTGATGATCGAGCGAGCCTCGATCTCGTGGAAGGTCAGTCCCTTGTACTCGCCACGACCGACGACCCGGCGTGACTTGCTCGAAGAGACCGTCCTGCGAGGTCGCCAGCTGGCTCCACCGAAACTCCGCCACTCCGACAGCCTAGTCGAACACCTGTTCGCTGCCAAGACCTAGGGCCGACGCCGGAGCGCGCGCTCCATCTCTCGCTCCTGCTCCCTCTTCTTGACGGTCTCTCGCTTGTCGATGGTGCGCTTTCCCCGTGCCAGCCCCAGCTCAACCTTGGCCTTGCCCTCTTTGAAGTAGAGCTGAAGCGGAACCAGGGTGAGCCCCTTTTCGGCCAGCTCGGACGCCAGGCGATCGATCTGGCGACGGTGCATCAAAAGCTTCCGGGTTCGCTCCGGTTCATGGCCGCCAGCCCGGGAGAAGACGTAGGGAGCGATATAACAACCGACCAAAAAGATCTCGCCGTCGCGAATATGGGCGAAGCTGTCCTTGAGCTGCCCTTGGCCCTCCCGCAAGCTCTTTACCTCCGAGCCGATGAGGACGAGGCCGGCTTCGAAAGTATCGAGGATCTCGTAGTCGTGGCGCGCCCGCCGGTTCGAGGCGATGACCTTGACGCCTTCGGGTTTCTTCATCGGAGATAGCCAAGCGGATCGACCGGAACGCCACTCACCCGAACCTCGAAATGGAGATGCGGGCCGGTGCAGCTTCCACTGCAACCGACGTAACCGATAACTTCGCCCCGGCTCACCTCCTCCCCTACCGACACCGCCATCTGCGACTGATGGGCGTAAAGAGTCGTCAACCCGCCGCCGTGGTCGATCACGACGGCACGACCGTAACCCCCATAAGTCTGAGCGAGGATCACGGTGCCTGCACCGGACGCGACGATCGGCGCGCCACTCGCGCCGTTGATGTCGACGCCGGTATGAAGCTTTTTCACTCCGAGAATGGGATGAACCCGATAGCCGAACGGCGAGCTCACCGCGCCGTTGACCGGCCACGACAAGACCGAGGGCGCAGTTCCCTCTTTGGTAGCGAGTCGGTCGATCTCAGCTTCAAGCGCCGCTGCATCGGCTTCGAGACCGTCCTTGTGTTCTTCCGCCGCGGCGATCTGGTTGCGGATCGAGTCGAGCAGCGTCTGCACCTTGGCGGCTTGGGTTTGCGCTTCCGCCAGGGCGGCGGCGGCAAGGTCGCGCTCAATCTCGAGATTCGCTCGTTCCTCACCAAGACGCGCCAGTTCGCCTTCGGTTTCAGTCTTCATCCCGACGATCTGTGTGCGTTGCCTTTCCTCTTCGCGCTGGAGTAGCTCGAACGCAGTGAAGACATCGGTGTCCTGATCGAAGAGCACCGACGAATAAGCCAGAGCAGTAGCGGCCTCGGCGACGGATGCCCGACTAAAGAGGTCGGCTCCGGGCACGGCGCTAGCGGTCATATAGAGGTTGACCGCGGTCTGTTCGAGTCGTTCCTTGGTGTTCGAGAGCTCGACCGCAGTCTTCGCCAGGAGGCGTTCGAGCGTCGCCACCTGTCCCTTGAGGGAAACCACCTGCGCCGCTGTCCGTTGAACGGCGCGAATCAGTTCCTCGACCCGGGCCTGGGCGGCGTTGTAGGTGTCGAGTGCAGCAGCCATGGCGGCTTGGGCGGCGACAACCTGCTGGCCGACTGAACTGGCTTCGGTGCGAGCGGCTCTGATTGCCTGTTCGACCCGGTTGAGCTCGTTCTGGACCTCGCGGAGCTCGGCCGCCGGATCTTGCGCCACCACAGGTGAAGCCGCCCCAAAGAAGAGGACGAGGGCGACGAAAAGCACGGCGAGCCGTGCGGACTTCACAGCGGCTCTAAGACCCGCGCACCGACCGCAACCGGCCGGCTCCCCTCGTCGTCTTTCAGGTATCGGCTGAGCCCCAGCACGCTGCCCAGCACTCCTGCTGCCGCTCCGAAGAGAAGAATCACAATCGACCAGGTGAGGAAGAACCGGTCGGGCACCGCAAACGAGACGATCTCGATCGAGTCACCGAGGGACCGAAGATTGCGGAAAGCCACCCACACCGCGGCGACCGCCAGACCCGCCCCGATCAGTCCTTCGATCATCCCTTCGAGGATGAAGGGGACGCGGACAAACCAGTTGGAGGCGCCAACCAATTTCATGATCGCCACCTCGTCGCGTCGGGCGTAGATGGCCATGCGGATGGTGTTGGCGATAAGGATCACTGCCGAGACGCCGAGCACAAGGGCGAGACCCAGTCCGAGCAGATTGAGTACGGTCGACAGTGAAGAGAGTTGTTCGATCTGCTCGCCGAAGGTCGCTACCCGAAAGATCAATTGGCTTTCGCTCGCCAGCCGGAACTGAACATCTCGGTAGAGCTCGAGATCCGTTAACTCGATCCGAACCGACGCCGGCAACACAGTCGGATCGACATTCTCCAAATACTCGGGACGGTCGGCGAAAATCTGCTGGAACTCGACGTAAGCCTCGGCCTTGTCGATGTAGCTGACGTTGAGCGACTTCCTCCCAACTCG
Source organism: uncultured Acidimicrobiia bacterium (assembly GCA_963840175.1). Taxonomy (GTDB): domain Bacteria; phylum Actinomycetota; class Acidimicrobiia; order Spongiisociales; family ZC4RG35; genus JACCTH01. The sequence goes on along the minus strand of CAWIXU010000004.1, from coordinate 59,644 downwards.
CAACCTCGGCCACAAGTGCGTCATGGGCGCCCGTGGGGATTCCGGGCAGACCTTCGTCATGAAGGAAGGCGATGATGTGCACTCCGTCTTGCCAGGCGAGCGTGTTGATCCGCAGCATCTGGTTGATGACCAGGGCTCCGAAGGCAAGGGCCAGCGAGATGAACACCGCGAGCACCGCTCCCATCACCACCAAAAGGTTGCGACGCAGGTTGATGAAAGCCTCGCGCGCCAGGAAGCCGAAACGATTCACGGGGCGACACTCCCGTCGCTGACTTCGGCGACCTGCTCTTCATAACGCCCGGCCTGCTCGTCGCGGATGATCCGTCCGTTCTCCAGCTGCACCACTCGTCGTTGCATGGCATCGACGATGGCGTGGTCATGAGTCGCCATCGCGACCGTCGTCCCCGAGCGGTTGATCCGATCGAGCAAACGCATGATCCCCACCGACGTCGCCGGGTCGAGGTTGCCCGTGGGCTCATCGCAGAGGAGGATCGGTGGCCGGTTGACGAAAGCACGAGCAATCGAGACTCGCTGCTGTTCGCCACCGGACAGCTGGCGGGGATAGCGATCGGCCTTGTCCTTGAGCCCGACCAGTTCGAGCACTTGCTGGACCTGTGGACCGATCACTGCCCGGGGCTTGCCGAGGACTTCGAGAGCGAAAGCGACGTTCTCACTCACCGTCTTATTGGGCAGGAGCTTGAAGTCCTGGAAGACGGTGCCGACCGAACGACGGAGGAATGGCACCTTCCAGGCGGGCAGCTGGGTGATGTCTTTGCCTGCGACCCAGATCGTGCCCCGGGTCACGGTGTCCTGACGGAGCAACAGCCGGATCAGCGTCGACTTGCCCGACCCCGAGGGGCCGACCAGGAAGACGAAAGCGCCCTTTTTGGATGTCGAGATTGATGTCACGGACGGCCACAACTCCGCCCTCATAAACCTTGGTGACGTCACGCAGCCGAATCATTGGTCCTGACCCATCGTGAATGCCCGGATGGCCGGTTCAGGGTAACCGGCTCAGAGTGCGAAACCGAACTTCCGTCCGTTCTGTGGGCCGTTAGAGACGTCCAACGCACCTACGAACCCTGGGTTCGCAATTCCTCGTGCTGGAGGCGGCGCCAGCGGAGGTAGCCGTCGATGAACTCGTCGAGATCGCCGTCGAGCACGCCTGAGATGTTGCCGACCTCGACATCGGTGCGGAGGTCTTTGACCATTTGATAGGGCTGCATGACATAGCTGCGAATCTGCTGGCCCCAGGCGGCTGCGCCTTGCTCACCGCGGATCTCATCGATTTGCGGTGATCCGTTGCTGACGAGCGAGTTCGTGGAGCCGCGCCTTCAGAATCGCCATGGCCCGGGTCCGGTTTTGCAGTTGACTCCGCTCGTTCTGGCACTGAACCACGATCCCCGTGGGAAGGTGGGTGATCCGCACGGCCGAGTCGGTCTTGTTCACATGCTGACCGCCTGCTCCCTGTGACCGATAGGTGTCGATGCGGAGATCATCGGGATCGATCTCCATCCCCTCCTCGTCGGCGAGTTCGGGCACCACATCGACACCCGCAAAGGAGGTGTGCCGCCGGGAGTTCGAGTCGAAGGGACTGATCCGCACCAAGCGGTGGGTTCCCCTTTCGGACTCGAGCGTTCCATAGGCGTGTTCCCCCCGCACCGTCATGGTCACCGACTTCACGCCCGCCTCCTCCCCTTCGCTGATCTCCTCGACGATTACCGAGAACCGGTTCTCCTCGAGAAAGCGCTGGTACATGCGGACGAGGATCTCCGCCCAATCCTGCGCATCGACGCCGCCGGCGCCGGCGTGCACCGAGAGGATGGCGTTGTGATCGTCGTACTCGTCGAAGTAGAGCGACTCGCGTTCGAGACCGGCCAGGCTGCGATAGAGAGCAGCCAGCTCGGACACGACCTCCGCCCGCACAGAGGGATCGGCGGCCTCTTCGGAGAGCTCGAGCAGGACCTCCGAATCATCCAGAGTTCGCTCGAGCTTGGCGACGCTGTCGATGGTCCGCTCCAACGCCGCCAGGCGCTGGGTGACCTGGCGCCCTTGGTCGGGGTCGTTCCACAGGCCGGGATCGGCCGCCTGCTCCTTTAACTCGGCGAGCTCGGTGGCTTTGCGGTCAAGGTCAAAGAAACCTCCGGGCCTCAGCCAGGCGGTTGCGGATGTCGGCGATCAAAGCGTGCGGTTCCGTCGTCTCTACGGTCATGAGCGAACTTCTAGCACCTGGTTACGCCGCACCGTGGCAGCGTTTGTATTTCTTGCCACTGCCACATGGGCAGGGATCGTTGCGGCCCACGGCGCCGCTGCTTCGAATTGACTTTGACTGATCATCGTTGACGACTTTGGGGGCAGCCGGGGCGGCGGGCTCCGCCAATTGGACGTGGAACAAATAGCGAACGGTGTCACGCTTCACCGATTCGACCAGTTCGCTGAACATCGAGTAGCCCTCGCGCTGATATTCGACCAGCGGATCGCGTTGGCCCATGGCGCGCAGGCCGATTCCAGCGCGCAGGTAGTCCATTTCGGATAGGTGCTCGCGCCACTTGTTGTCGATCACCGACAGAATCACCTGGCGCTCGACCTGGCGCATGTTCTCGAGCCCCAATTCCTTGCTCTTCGCTGCATAGGCCGCGTTGGCCTCTTCGACGGCCGCGTCGATGACATCCTCCAGCGAGGATCCTTCCGGTCCCGGCTCTTTGAGCGTTGACGGATAAATCTGAACTAGCTCTTTGTTGAGCAATTCCCAATCCCATTCCGACGGTGCGAGCTCGGGTGGAAAAACCGCCTCGACGGTATCGGCGACTACGACCTCGATCCATTCTGTGACCAGATCCTCACCCGACGCCTCGAGCAAATCCACGCGCCAGTCGTAGATGACTTCTCTTTGCTTGTTCATCACCTCATCGAATTTGAGGACGTTCTTGCGAAGCTCAAAGTTCTGTGCTTCCACCGTTTTCTGCGCTCGTTCGATGGCCTTGGTCACCATGCCGGCCTCGATGGGTACGTCGTCGGGAATCTTCATCCGATCCATCAACGACGAAACTCGATCCCCAGAGAAACGACGCATCAGGTCGTCTCCCAGCGACAAATAGAACCGGGACTCGCCCGGATCACCCTGGCGGCCCGAACGACCACGCAGCTGATTGTCGATCCGGCGGGATTCGTGACGCTCGGTGCCCACGACGTAAAGCCCACCGCTTTCGATCACCTTTTCCTTGATCGGAGCGATCTCGGCGGCGTAGCGGGCAGTGGTTTCGGCGAGCTTTTTCTCGAACTCCTCTTCCGGCACCTGCTGGCGCTTGAGCTCGACGCGCGCCAGACCTTCGGGATTCCCACCCAGCCTGATGTCGACTCCCCGCCCGGCCATGTTGGTGGCCACGGTCACCGCGCCGGGACGCCCCGCCTGCGCGATGATTTCAGCCTCCCGGGCATGATTCTTGGCGTTGAGCACTTCATGCTCGATGCCCCGCTTTTGCAACATCTTCGAGAGACGCTCGGACTTCTCGATCGAGACGGTGCCCAGCAGGATGGGCTGTTGCGCCTCATGGCGCGCGACGATGTCATCGACGACTGCTTGGAACTTGGCATCCTCTGACTTAAAGACCAGGTCGGGTTGGTCGGCTCGCGCCACGGTCCGGTTCGGCGGGATGACCAGCACTTCGAGTCCATAAATCTGCGCCAGCTCGGCCGCTTCGGTTTCGGCGGTGCCGGTCATCCCGGCAAGCTTCTGGTAGAGCCGGAAGTAGTTCTGGAGAGTGATCGTGGCGAGGGTCTGATTCTCTTCTTTGATCTTCACCCCTTCCTTCGCCTCGATGGCCTGGTGAAGCCCTTCTGAATAACGACGACCTTCGAGTACGCGCCCGGTGAATTCGTCAACGATCTTGACTTCGCCCTGGTCAACGAGATATTCCACGTCCCGCTGGTAGAGCTCCTTGGCTCGCAGCGATGACTCGAGATGGTGGACGAAGTCGACCGCGGCGTGGTCATAGAGGTTTTCGACTCCGAGTATCTCTTCGACGAATCCGACGCCTTCCTCGGTGGTCAATACCTGTCGCTTGGCTTCATCGACTTCGTAGTGCTCATCGCGTCGTAACCGGTTCGCAATTCGAGCGAAGTCTCGATACCACTTGGCCGCATCCGACAGCCGGCCGCTAATGATCAACGGGGTGCGGGCTTCGTCGATCAGGATCGAGTCGACCTCATCGACGATCGCATAAACGTGGCCGCGCTGGACACGGTCGCTCGCCCGCATCGCCATGTTGTCACGCAGATAGTCGAACCCGAACTCGTTGTTGGTTCCGTAGGTGATGTCGGCGGCGTAGGCCGGATTGCCGCTTTCCGGGTTCCATACCGGTTTGGATGAGCCCGACGTTGAGCCCGAGGAAACGATGGATGGCGCCCATCCAGTCGGCGTCGCGGGAGGCGAGGTAGTCGTTGACGGTGACGATGTGCACGCCGGTGCCAGGAAGGGCGTTGAGATAGGCGGGCATCGACGAAACCAGGGTTTTGCCCTCGCCGGTCTTCATCTCGGCCACCATCCCCCGATGGAGTGCCAAAGCGCCGATCACCTGGACGTCGAAGTGACGCTCCCCGATGACTCGTTGCGCTGCCTCCCGGACCGTGGCGAAGGCCTCGACGGCCAGGTCATCGAGCGGCTCCCCGGCGTCGAGCCGGCGCCGGAACTCGACGGTCTGGTTGGCTAGTTGAGCGTCATCCAGCGCTGAGATGGTCGGTTCGAGGGCATTGACCTCGACGACGAGACGCTCGAATTCGCGCAGGGTCTTGCCTTCACCGGCCTTGAGCAGCTTGGAAAAGATGGACATTCAGGCCGGAATGGTATCGGGGGTGAGAAGACATCAGACATCAGATTTCAGACTTCAGATGGAATCCCAGTCTGATGTCTGACGTCTGATGTCTGACGTCTCTGAATCGCCTATCGGCGATTCAGAAGTCCCGCGTGTTCGGCGTAGCGGACCGCTTCGTGCCGGGACTGCATCCCCAGCTTGTCCAAGATGTTGCGGACGTGGTTCTTGACGGTGTTCTCGGAGATGTAGAGCTGTTCGCCTATCTCGCGCGAGGTTCGACCATCGGCGATCCATTGCAGGATCTCCACCTCGCGACCGGTGAGAGAGGGCCGGCGGGTGGCGTTGAGATCCCGATTGCGCAGCAGATGGGCCACCACATCAAAGAGCCGGGCCGCAAGCTTGGGCGACACTACGGCTCCCCCTTTGACGACTTCATTCATCGCCGCCACCAGCTTGGGGAATGGCGTGTCTTTGATGATGTAGCCGGAAGCTCCTGCCTTGATCGCCGTGAGCAAGTCCTCCTCGGAGTCGCTCGACGTCAGCAGCACAACCTTGGTTCCCGGCGAGGCGTCGGTGATCTTGTCAACGACATCGAGACCCGAGATCCCCGGCATCAACACGTCCAGAACAACCAGAGCCGGGCGGTGACGGCGGGCTTCAGCAATTGCAGTGAGGGCATCGGAGGCAATCGCCACGACGTCGAAGCCCTCCACTTTGAGGGCAGCCGCCAAACCCGCCTGAAAAATAGGCGCGTCGTCGACAACAAGAACAGTCGGATTCTTCACGCTGATTCGATCAAACCCAATTGACCGTCCCGACGGCGATACAGCACGCTCTGGCGCTGGGTGCCGTCGTTGTGAAAGAAGAAAAAGTCATGACCAAGCAACTCCATCTGCAGCACTGCTTCCTCTACGGTCATCGGCTTCATAACGAATTGCTTGATACGAACAATCTCGTTCGTGGGTTCTGTGGGAGGCTCGACCAAACCGTCATGGACGGCGTGTTTCCGGTGTTTTTCGATCAATTTCCCTTTAAGACGCCGTAGTTGGAGGTTGAGGCGGTCCACGGCCTGATCAACGGCCGTTTCGGCCGAGGCCGCCGTTGAAACCACCCGGATCACCTTGCCAGCTGCCGCCGTGGTGACCTCGAGGCGGTAGCGCTCGGCTGCCAGGCGGGGGTTGTGCTCCTCGGAGAACTCGACATCCATGTCGGCCACCTGGCTTTCGAACACCCGCGCGGCGTGGCCGAGCTTTTCGGCGGCTAGTTCCCTGACCCGATCGTCGATGCTGGTGTTACGCGTATGAACACGAACTTCCATTCACTCCCCCAATAGAGCTTTTGGCACTTGGACTATCGACACTCCCGAGAAAAGACTAGTCACTGGTAGCTGTCGCGGACAGGGCCAAAAGAACCGGTTTTGGACGGTCGCCCTGGCCGAGCGAACGTTGGGCGCTCATCAGGGTTCGGCCAGTGGTGACAACATCGTCGATCAGGATCAAGTCGGTGGGAGGCTCCTCGCTGACCGTAAACGCCGGAGGGTCGCGTTCGGTTCGTACGCGTCCGGCCTGGGCGGAGCTGTGCAATGGTGGCTCCAAACCCATCCAAATCTGTCTGCCGGTCAGCAACGAAACTTTTTTGGCCAGCTCACGAGCGGGGTCGACTCCGTAAGTGACGGTGCGCCAGCTCGCGGAGGTAGCGGCACCAGAGTGCCACGTCGGCGGCAGCAGGCAGGCGAGGGCTCGAGCAAGCAGCCACCCTGCGCGATCGCTTCCCTGATATTTGAAGGCGTGCACGACTGTTTTGGCGACGCCCGTGTGCTCGAAGCACGAGCGAACCAGCAATCCGGAGGCCAGCAAACGGTCGGGCGCCTCCACCAGATTTTGCCGGCAGGCGCGACAGAGGTCATCGCCCAACCTTCCGCAGCCCACACAAAGCATCGGTTCACCATGACGGAACGGTGTGACAAGATTGGCTTCATGGCATTCCCGCTCGGCGCGGCCGTCACGCTTGAACAGCTGGCTGGTGACCCCTATCCGCATCTGGCGGCGTTGCGCGCTCACGAGCCGGTGAGTTGGGTTCCGGCCCTCGATGGGTGGTTAGTGACCCGGCGTGACCTCTGTGTTGAAGTGATGCGCGACGCACAGACCTACACGGTTGATGACCCTCGTTTCTCGACTGGCCAGGTGGTCGGTCCGAGCATGTTGTCACTCGACGGGGAAGAGCATCGTCGACATCGAGATCCTTTCGCGGCAGCGCTGGTCCATGCAAAAGTCAAGGAGCGATTCGTTGATCGAGTACATCAAGAGGCGCGCCGCCTTACCGAACGTTTGGCGGACACCGGCCAAGCCGAAATTCGTCGTGAGCTGGCCGGTCCTCTGGCAGTGGCCGTGGTGACTGCAGCCCTCGATCTGGTCGATGAGGACGTCGACACGGTTCTCAGCTGGTACGAGCGGATCGTGGCTGACGTCGATCGAATCTCAGCCGGTCAAGACGTCACTGGAGCTGGCCACGAGGCAATGGGCGATCTCGGGCGCGCAGTTCGGGAAAGCGCTACCCGCCAGCACGGGCTTCTGACCGAAGTGAGTGGGCAGCTGGGTGAGCAAGAGGTGGTCTCGAACGCCGCCGTGATGATGTTCGGTGGCATCGAGACCAGCGAGGGAATGACAACGAGCCTTTTCTGGCATGTCCTCACCCATCCCGAACAGCTGCAAATGATCATCGAAGATCGGTCGCTCGGCCGTCAAGCGATGGAGGAATCGCTTCGGTTGGAGCCAGCGGCAGGACGCGTCGACCGGTATGCGACAAGAGATGTGCAGCTGGCCGGGGCAGAGATCAACCGGGGTGACTTGGTGATCGTTTCTTTGACAGCCGCGAATCGCGATCCGTCCGTCTTTGTCGATCCCGACCGATTCGACATTCATCGCGCCAACGCTCGAACTCATCTTGCGTTCGCGGAAGGTCCGCATGCGTGCATTGGCATCCATCTCGCCAAGCTTGAAACTCTGGCGGCTCTCGACGCGGCCCTCGACCACTGGCCGGGACTGCGCCTGGCCCAGGAAGTCGACGGACCAACCGGTCTGGTGTTCCGCAAGCCGCGTTCGGTTCCCGCTGTATGGGAGGCGTAGTTCTATGATCGCCCCATGTGGGCTCGGGGCAGGGCACGGTGACGGTTCTCTATCTGGTCGCGATCACCCTGGTTTCGTACAAGGTCTGCACTGACCTCAGTGCCTTCACCCATCAATCTTCGCGAAAAACTGACTTAACCGCTTTTCTCGTGCTCGCGATAATCACGGTTGTGCTGGCGCTGGCGATCCCGCAAACTCTTCCGCCGTTCGAGTTCGGCTGCGAATACGACCCCTGCTGGTCGACCGCCTAGTTGTCTCTCCTTCGGCTCTCCCTGCAGGGGAGTGGCCACGTCTCCCAATTCGGTTTCTCCCCCCGGAGGGGGGAGTGGCTGCCGACGAAGGAGGCAGACGAGGGGGGCGTTTTCTCTAGCTCGAAACCTATTCCGGTCGTCGTCCTGCTTTGAGGTCTGCGACCCAGTAGCTGATCGTTCGCTGAACAGCACCTAGATCCTTCGCTACGTATTCATTGGTCAGGCGCAGAATCGGAAAGCCCCTCGCCTCGATGTACTCGATGCGCTCCGTTTCGTCGCGCCAGTCATGTGATTGGTCATCAATTTCGAGCACAAGACGAGGCCGCAGGCTGGCGAAGTCCACGATCCAACAACCGATCGGGACCTGGCGGCGAAACCGGGCCCCGCATTGCCTGCCTTTCAGCACCTGCCACACCCGGGCCTCAGAGACGGTCATTTCCTTTCGAAGGTCGCGTGCTCTCGTCGCGGCGAGGTTGGTGTGACCAGGTCTTGGCATCCACTCACGACTAGTTCCTTTTCGGGCCGGATAGAAGAGGGTTGAGCGTCGTCGTTAAGAGATAACGCCCCCCTCCCCTCCGCTTCGCTTCGGTACTCCCCCCTCCGGGGGAGAGACAGAAACGGTCTTCTGGTCTTCCGGCCTCGGCTCAGGTTCCTTCTCGCCAGCCGGAGAGATAGGCCTTCTGCTCGTCGGTCAGCTCCTCGAGACCTGCTCCCATCGCATCGAGCTTGATGCGGGCCACTTCCTGGTCGAGCTCCACCGGCAGCGTGTAGATGCCCGGTTCGAGCTGGCCGGCGCGCTGGGCGAGCCACTCTGCGGCCATCGCCTGGTTGGCGAAAGACATGTCCATCACGTCGGCAGGATGGCCCTCGGCGGCTCCGAGGTTGACCAGCCGTCCCTCGGCCACGACCAGGATGCGGCGGCCGTCGGCCAGCTCGTACTCCTCGAGGTTGTTGCGGACCGGTCGACGATCTCGGGCCATCTCGCCCAGGACCTCGAGGTCGATCTCGACGTCGAAGTGCCCGGCGTTGGCCACGATTGCCCCGTCCTTCATCACGTCGAAATGCTGGCGGCGCAGGACGTGCTTGTTGCCGGTGACCGTCACGAACACATCAGCGCACCCGGGCGGCGTCGTCGGCGGTAAGCACCTGATGACCGTCCATCGCCGCCGACAGCGCCCGCACCGGGTCGACCTCGACCACGACCACCTTGGCTCCCATCCCCGCCGCTCGAGCGCTACCCCGCGTCCACAATTGCCGTAGCCGATCACCGCCACGGTGGCGCCGGCCATCAGCATGTTGGTGGCCCGGATGATCCCGTCCATGGCCGACTGGCCGGTGCCGTAGTGATTGTCGAAGAGATGCTTGGTGTCCGAGTCGTTGACGGCCACCACCGGCAGTCGCAGAGTTCCGTCGGCCGCCATCGCCCGAAGTCGGATAACGCCGGTGGTGGTCTCCTCGGTCGAGCCGATCGGATTGAGCTCGGTCCGCTTGGTGTGCAGCAAGGTGGCGAGGTCGGCGCCGTCGTCCATGGTGATATCGGGCGTCCATGTCGAGCACGGCCTCGAGATGCGCGTAGTAGCTGTCGTCGATCCTCGCCCCGGATCGCGAAAACGGGGATCCCGTCGGCCACCAGGGCCGCCGCCACATCGTCCTGGGTCGAGAGCGGATTCGACGCGCACAGCGCCACGTTGGCTCCACCGGCCCGGAGCGCACTGCATGAGGTTGGCCGTCTCCGCCGTGACATGCAGGCAGGCGGCCACCGTCAGCCCCGTCAGCGGCTCTTCCTTCTCGAATCGCTCCCGGATCGTCTTCAGCACCGGCATCCGGCGACCGGCCCACTCGATACGACGGGCGCCCCTCCGGGGCGAGGCTCGGGTCGGCGATGTCGTAGTTCAATTCAGGACTCCTTGGCGAGTAGCTGTTTCGAGCGATTCGAGCTCGGGTATCGCGGCACCGGATCGATGCCTCCGGCCTGGGCCAGCTCGAGGAGACCAAGTCTCCCATGGCGCAGAGGCTCACCATCCGTTCCAGACGGCTGACCCCCTGCGACCACACCTCGCCGACCCAGGGCACATCGTGCTCGGTGAGCCGGGAGGTGTGGCGGAATCGAGCGTCCATCGATCCGGGGCTCTCGGAGTCGTCGCTGAGGCTGATGATCCCGACGTGGCGGCTCGTCACCGCCGACAACGAGGTCCAGGAAACGATCTCGTTGTGATCGAGCTCTGGCATCGCGTTGCACCACGCGGGCCATTTGGCGTTCTCGTTGATCTGGGTCTTCCAACGCTGCGCGATCGGAGCGGTGAGACCGCCGATCCCGTAGACGATCGCGATCCGGTCGTGGAGTCCGGCGGCGAGGTCGGCTGCCAGGTCGTGCCCGAGCCCGCTCGGTGATCGATCGACCAGGTCGGCCGCCGCCGCCAGATCGCCGGGCTTGAGATCGACCGCATCCTCGACCAGGTGCAGCAGACGACCCGAGCATGTAGCCGAGGGCGGCCCGCGGCTGGAGCCCGCCGGGCACCGTGACGATCGGCCATCCGTTGGCCGCGGCCATCTCCCCGAGCTTCCCTCCCGAGCGTGACCACCGCCGGGAGTCAGCCCAAGGCCGGTCGCCGCTTCGACGGCGCTCAGCGTTTCCTCGGTGTTGCCGGTGTAGGACATCGCGACCACGAGCCGGGGGCCGGTTCGCGCCCAAGCTGGCAACCCGTAGCTCTTGTGGACGGTTACCGGGCACCGCCGCCAGCACCGCGACCAAATCGCCCGAGATGCCCGAGCCGCCCATCCCGGCCACAATCAGACCCGCCCGGGACCGGGATCGGGTCGCGGTGCGTCAGGCTCGGCAGCCCAACGCAGCTGTCCGCCAAGACCGGCGATCATCTTCTCCATTTCCTCAGCCGGCATCGGGACCGTCCCGTTCTGCTGGGCCGTCCCCCGGGAGCTCGGCCTCCTCGATGAGCATGATCGGTATCCCGTCGTCAACCGGGTAGGCACGGCCGCAGACCGCGCAGACGAGCCGGGACGTGGCCTCGTCCTCGAAGAGGTCGCCGTGATCGAACGGGCAGACCATGATCGCAGCAAGCACGGGGTCAATGAGCGGCATCGGCTCACCTCCGATCACGGCTTGGACCTTCGCGCTCAGCTCTTCGACCGACTGTGTCGGTCCGGGCCTTCGACGTTGAGGCGCAGCAACGGTTCGGTGTTCGAAGCCCGCAGATTGAACCAGCGGTCGGGCCACGAGACCGTCAGCCCGTCGAGATCGTCGAGCTCGGCGTCCGCGAACTCCTCCTCGACCCGATCCATGGCAGCCTTCTGATCGGCCACGCTGAATGTTGATCTCGCCCGAGGCGGCAGTACGGCTCGACTTCGCTCCGGATCTCCGACAGCTTCCTCCCCGACTCGGAGATGACCTGGAGGAGCACCAGCATCGCCAGCATCCCGGAGTCGGCCCGGAAGTTGTCGGCGAAGTAGTAGTGACCGGAGTGCTCGCCACCGAAGACGGCTCCGGTCTCGGCCATCACCTGCTTGATGAAGGAGTGACCGACCCGGGTTCGGACCGGTTTGCCGCCGAGCGAGCTCGACGATCTCCGGCACGGCCCGTGAGGTGATGAGGTTGTGGACGATCGTGGCCCCGGGCTGGCGGGCCAGGAACCACCGGGCGATCAGGGCCGTGGTGGTGCTTCCCGAGAGCGGCTCGCCCTGATCGTCGATGAAGACCGCCCGATCGGCGTCGCCGTCGAAGGCAACCCCGAGATCGGCATTCTCCGCGCTTGACCAGCGCGATGACATCGACCAGGTTCTCGGGCTGCAGCGGATCGGCGGGATGATTGGGAAAGGTCCCATCGGGTTCGAGATAGAGCCCGATGATGGTGGGAGGAATGCGCTCGAAGACTGCCTCGACCACCGCCCCGGCCATGCCGTTGCCCGCCGTCGACCGCCACCTCGCAGCGCGACATTGCCGCTTCGTCGACGATCGCGAGCAGATGGTTGACGTAGCCCTCGCGGGCATCGAGGGTCTCGACCGATGCCCCCGCACGGTCGCTCGGCCATGGACGGTTCGGCCACCATCCTCTCGATCTCCTTGAGGCCGGTGTCCTCGCCCACCGGGGCCGCTCCTTCCCGGCAAAGCTTGATCCCGTTGTATTCGGCCGGGTTGTGCGACGCCGTGATCATCACCCCGGGGACCGACCGGCTGCCGGAGACGTAGTAGACGAAGTCGGTCGCGACCTCGCCGAGAGCGAGGACCGAGGCTCCCCTGGCCGGTGATCCCATCGATCAGTGCCTCCGACATCGCCGGTGACGACGCTCGACAATCCCGCCCGACCGCGATCTGGTTCGGCGCCGGTGAGGTCGGCAAAAGCGGCTCCGACCGCCGTGGCCAGCTCCGGGGTGAGCTCACCGATGTCGGTTCGCCCTCGGATGTCGTAGGCCTTGAAAACTCCGCTCATCGTGCGCCGCCTTGCAGGGCGGCTCGGCGGATTGAGGTCGAGGTCGCCGGTGATTGTATGGCTTCGACCCGATGCTTACACTCCACGCCGTTCGATGGCTACAGTCCTCTCGTCCGATGTCGCCGTCGTCCTGCCGCCTGCCAACCTGGGTTCGCAGGTGATCGCCGCCAACATCGAGCGGGTGCGCGTCCGTCCTGTCGGCGATGGGGCCCGTGGAGATCGTCGTGGTCGACGACGGCAGCACGCGACAACACGCTGCTCGAAGCGCTGCGGGCCACCGCGACATGCCGAGGGAGTTCGGGTCCTCCGTCACGAGGTCAACCGGGGCAAAGGCCAGGCGCTGTTCACGGGCGCCCGGGCCACGCGGCGAACCTGATCGTCTTTCTCGACGCCGATCTCGACCTTCCGCCCGAGCAGCTGCCGGCCTTGCTCGAAGACATGGGCGAGCCGACGTGCTGGTCGGTGCCAAGCGCGACTCGATGGGCGACGGGCCGCTACCCGTTCATCCGGCGAGTGCTGAGCCGGCTGTTTTCGCTGGCGACGGTGGGTCTGTTTCGGCTGCCCGTGCCCGAGACCCAGACCGGGCTCAAGATCTTCCGGCGATCGATCCTCGATCAGGTCTTCCCCAGATGCGGATCGATGGATATGCCTACGACCTCGAGATGCTGGTTCGGGCCCAGCGGGCGGGTTTCAATCAAAGAGACTGCCGGTGGAGTTGGGACCGGGCGCTTCCGCAGGCGCCGGTGCGGGGCGGCATGCTCTGGCAGATGGCCCGCGACACGCTCCGACTGCTGGTGGTGGACGCTCAGCGGGCGGATACCGCCGGACGTCGGCTACGGCGTAGCCCGCGTCCGAGCGGCTTGCGGCTCGCCCGGCTCCTGACCAGCAGCAGAGCCCGGCCGGCGGCCAGTCCGGCGATGGTCAGAATCCAGCCGAGGTTCTCGACGGCCGTGTTGCCAAACTGCAGGGTCACCGTCGACTGGTCGGAACCACGATCATGAGCGAAGGCCCGGCGTGGAAGGGCCCTTCGGCGCCCGTGGCCTGCCAGTTGGGAAAGTAGGAGACCTTCACCAGGTGGGGCACCCCGATCGCGTCGGTGCGGAACGAGATCCGATCGTCGGTCATCACGACGTCGGTGATCTTCGCTTCGGTTATCCGCAGCGGAGCAGACCGGCTCCGAGTTGGTCGACGATCGTGATCCGCGGCCAATCCGCGGGGCCGTCGGTGGTGATCCATCGATCGAGGAGATCCATCCATCCGTACCACTCGAGTGAGACCTCCTCGAAGGTTGCGCCTGTTCGTCCGGGACCGATCCCGACGACTCCTCCCAGTCGGGCCGGGCAGGCTGTTGTGGGGGCCTTCGTAAACGGCGGGTTGGAAGTCGCAGCCTCGACCAGGGCGGAGTCGGCCACTTCGTAGAAGGTGAACGGTCCGGTGAGCTGGCGATCTCGGTCAGTTCCGGCCAGCTGTCGGCCAGATCCTGTGGCTTCGGGGGTGAAGGTCACGTAGTAGTCGACCCCGAAGATCTGCAGATGGGGGATGCCCGCGTTCGAAGTCGAACCGGTGATAGTCGAGGCCCGGAATCGGGGCTCGATGGGTCCTTGCTCATCTCCGCCTGGTTGAGGAAGTGGAATGGAGTCGAGAGCGACGATTCGAAGAACAGCCCTTCCATCGACCCGAAAGCCTCCTGAGTCCAGTACGGAAACAGCATCAGGGCCATCGGCGAGCCGAAGTCGTTCATCGTCTTCGTCGTATTCCCAATGAATCCGCCCCGGTTCCAGTCGTGGCCGCTGTCGTCATCAGCGCCTCGTACTCGGGCCATTTGGCTTTGCCTTCGTAGCCGGTGTAGTTCCAGCGAGCCCATCCGTTCATGATCGTGATCCCGGCCAGCGCGCCAAAGGCCAGGATCCCGGCTGCGCTCAGGGCCAGGAACGACCGGGTATCGACCGGCTCGCATCCAGAGCATCGAGGCAACTAAGGCCCCGAGCATCAGATCGCCACACGCCCAAACCACCGGATTGGGAACATTCTCTTCCCGGGCGAGCAGGATCACCGCCACCGTCCCGGCTGCGAGGAACAGGATCCGCGGCAGCAATCCGGAGACCCGGTCGGGGAAGCGCTTCGTCAGCCACATCGCAAACGCCGCCGATGCCGATCGCGGCAAAGAACGTGACCCCGAAATACCAGAACGGGAGCAGGCGGCCGTTCCACAGCTTCCAGCGGGCGTTGAAGATCCCGGGGAGCAGGTCCGGGAGGACGATTGGCAGCGGGTAGTAGATGATCGGGCAGCAGGGTCAGCGCCATCAACGGCAAGCCTGCGGTTGGTGCGCCGCAGTGCCCAGATGGCTCCGCCGATCGCGCGGGCAGCAGGAGCCAGATCTCGAGCGGGAACAGCTGATCCCAGCTGCGAAGCGGTATCCACGCCATGTCGGAGCTGAACCCGAGACGGGCAAGCAGCGGGACCACCCAGAACCCGGCTGATGGCGAATCCGATGGCCCACACCTTGAGCGCCTGCCGCAGGCCCCTTTCCAGAGGAGCACCGTCGAGGCTCGCCGCCATGAAAGCGATGATCGTGATGATGTGGCAGAGGACCGCGCCGGCCAGAAAGAGTCCGGCCAGGGGACGTACCTCGGGTCGTCGCGGATCGAGCGGATCAGAAAAGCGAGATACAAGAGACGAGAGGGCCAACGACCACGAGAACGAGAACTCGCCCGCCATGGTCGAGAGAACATTGGCTCCGTAGATCGTGAAGCTCTCCATGAAGATGAAGGCGGCACCGCCCGCCGCGGCCACCGTCGACACCGGCTCTTCCGAATCGCAGGCTGCGAGCCAGGTAGTAAGTCGGCTGGCGGGGTGGCGAGGAGGCCCGAGATCGTGGCGACTTTGAAGGCGACGCCGTAGGGCAGGACGACGTCGAGCAGGACGATGACGAGCGAAGGCAGCGGGAAGTAGAAGTAGAAGACCGGATAGCCGGCGAACCAATCCTGCGACCAGCCGAGGATTCGGCCCTGCGGGAGCAGAACATCGCGGAGATAGGCGGGGACTGCCACATGGGCAGCCATGTCGCCTCCCGACGGCGTGGTGGCCGTCGAGGAGGAGCCGGGGGTTGAGCACCGCGAGGATCGCCAAGAGCGCAACCCACGCCCACGATCAAGGGGATGAAACGGCGCGTTGTACCGGAGGGTGGTCCGGCTAGCTGCATCGCAGATTCCCCGGCATCAGGTGCGTCAGGACCGGGACCTTGCGAACCAGCTCGAGCACCTGGGTCAGATTGATCTGGTCGCCGGAGCGGTCCCACCACTTCTCCTCGCACTTGTGGCATGAGAAGAACTGGACCTCGCTGCCGTCGGGCAGGCGATGCTTGATCTCGATGACGTCGACGACGCCACATTGGGGGCAGTCCATGAAGGCGGGGATTCTATCGGACGACGGATTTCTACCTGGTTTTCGCTGCCGCGACCGGCCTGGATTGGTGCGCTTGGGCGGCCGTTCTATTCGTCTTGGAGCAGGCGCCCGACGTAACGGGTTCGGCGGACGCCGTCTTCCCACCAAACGGCGTACCAATAGGGGCCATGGGGGCAGGCGGCGCAACTGGCCTTGCCGCATTTGACCATTTGGCTCCGCATTCTGATCTTGGGCCGTTTGGCCGAGTTGAAGACCCCGTCGCGTCTCGAGCTGGGCCTGGGTGAGGATCAGCAACCGGCGCAGATCGTGTGCATCGAGGTCGCGTACCGCGTCAAGCAGGTCGCGGTCGAGCGCCAAGGCCGGCTAGGCCACTTCGAGCGGGGCGAAGAGCCGGGCGACGGTCCGGCGATCGGTCAAGGTCCAACCGCGCGGCGGGCTGAGACGGGCGGAATGGTCGCTGCACAGGGCGTAGGAAGGAACGTCGGTGACAGCGAGGTCCTCGACCCACATGTGCTGGTCGGGATACGAGTACATCATCACGGCCGAGGCCGGTGACGGACAGCGGAGACAGCTGGGGAACACCGTGAGCACGGTAGAACGCTTGGAGGATTCGTTGTGGCCTTTCCACCAGCGACCGTACGGTCAGCGGGGGAGATCGGAGGGCGCGGGGAACGCCCTCCCAGAGGAGGCCGTTGCCGTCGCCGTCAAGGACCATGACCGTCGGGACCGACGAGATTCCGAGCTCGCCGAAACGGGTCGGATCGTCTTCGTAGGAGATCTCGACTGAACCGCTCGCCGTACGCCTGAGTCAACACCTTGCGGGCGTCGAGACACGGTCGGCAGGTAGCGGAGGCGAAGAAGTGGATCCCGGCACCGAGATCGGGACGCAAAACCGGAGTACGGGCGACGCTCGTTTCATCCGGCGTTGCCAGAACACCGCCACCGCAACCAGCGCGGCGAGCGCCACCAGGACCAGCAGCCGAAGGGTGAACTCGCTCATTCGAGCGGATGAGCCAGAGTCATCGACGCGGCGCCGCCGTCGCTCAGGACTCCGTGGAAGACCGCAACCTCGCCGGTGGCGGTGATCATTCCGCCGCGGCCATTGAAGCGGACGATCTGGCCAAAGGTCGTTCCCGGTCGAAACCTCGAACTCGGTGGTGGCACCGCCGAAGACGGCCACCTCCGCCGTCACCGCAGCCTCCTCGGGATTGAGGATCCAGACCGCGGTCTCGGAATCGGGGGCGTTGCTCGACACGGGTACCAACCAGGCGACGGTCGGCAGTCGGAGATGCAGTCGAAACGATGCGGGTGTTCTCGCCCGCGTAAGCGAGCGCGACCGCGACCGGCTCGTCGGCAGTGACGAGATAGCCGCCGCTTGTCCCCAAGGTCCTCGAAGTTGAAGCCAGAACTCGGTGTCGGGGGGAAGGGCGCCATTGTCAACGCCCTCGATCACGCCTTCGTGATTCAATGCGTCGATGCGATAGGTCGCCTCGACCGAAGCGAGGTTGCGAACGATCAGTTGTCCGTGGACACCGAAGGCGGGAAGCGGAACGAACCACTGCTGGGCGCCGGCGATCGCCTCCGAGGTCGCGATGTCTGCGCCCGAGCGGGTCATGCCAGCCACGATCGCTCCGCCGTCGGTGTAGAGCGTGAAGCCGAGCTGCTGACGCCCGGCCATCAGCTGGCCGAGCGGCAAGGTGAGCGTCGAATGCGCCGGGACCCGCACGGACTCGAGCTCGGTGACCATGTCCAGTCCAAACTCCGACGACCCCACCAACCGGCCGCTGGCCTCGACCGCGAAGGGATTGGCGAGCACGACCGTCGATTGCTCGCCCTCGTTTGTGGCCATGCCCAGCAAAGCGACCGGAGCGGAACTGGCCGGCTGGCACCCGGCGGTCGACGCCTGCGCACCTGCTCGCCCTAGAACGCCCGCGCCCAGGTCGCCACCGGTGAATCGTTCAACCAGGATCGGGGTGACGCCGAGCTCGGCCACGCTCCCAACCTCGAAGCGAAAGCTTTCGTCGCCCTCAGTTCGAAGTCGTCGCCCGGGCTGTCGACCCCCACCCCGCTGAGCGTCCCGCTGACGGATGAGTCGGTCACCACACCCACCGTCGATTCGAATCCCGACCCGGCCAGAGCCGCGGCACAGGTCACATAGGGGCGGGTCACCGGGGATCGTCAGCTGGATCGACGACCGGCGCCGGGCCGGCCGGGAAGCAAGAAGCCGAAAAGCAGTGCGGCGAACGACGACCAACACGATGCCCCAGCGGGCTACGCGCTCGCTCATCCGACGCTCACCGGCCCGATCCACTGGCTCGGGACCGGCTCCACGATCGGAACTTGCCGGCCCCGGTTGCGTCCCCAGTAGGCGACCGCGACGAGCACGACGAGCAAGGCCCCCGACCCCAGCCGGCGCGTGCGCGCCAGCTCCGACCCCGTCCCACGCCGGAGCGAGGTCCGCCGGCCGGTAGGAGAGGTTCTGATAAACCGCGAGATCGGTGTCGACCGGTCGGGCCACGAGATCGATCTGCCGATTGAGGATCTCGGTCGGGAACTCGGAGCCGGGGACGAGCACAAGCCACTCGATGCCGAGCCGGGCCAGGCGCGGCACCCGGTCGGAGATCGACTCCGGCCAGTAGATGATCGTTGATCACCCAGCAAGCTCGTCATCGAGGGGGCCGGGACTCGACAGATACGCCTGGGTCAGTGTTGTCTGGCCCCCGTCGATCGTGCGATAGTCGAACCCGAACAGAGACCGAGCACGGCCAGGCAAAGATCCACGGGGCCCGATGAGCAGGGCGCGGCCTGGGCCTCGTCGGCGCTCAACGTGGTCACGAAGTCGAGCCGGTCGGTCCAACGATCGGCCGGGAAGTCCAAAGCGTCCCTGGGCGATGGTGAGGACGGCTGGCAATAGCGAGAAGCGCGGCCGCGAGACCGCCGAGCAGCTTCGGTCGCGGCCTCGACTTCGATGAGACTGGCCGCAAGCACGCCGGCCCCAATCGCGCAGCCATCAACGCCACGACCACCACCCCGGGGGCAACGTCGGGACTCTGCGAAACGAGATAACCCGCCGCGGCCATGATTCCCGCCCACCAGATCGAGGCAGCCGGGTCCGCGGCGAAGAGAGGGCGGCGACCGCGAAGCCGAGCCCGATCCCCGCCAGCCAGAGCCACTCGTTGGCGATATCGGGGCGGAGCTTGCCGGCAAAGAGCACGTCGTTGAGATCGGCCCCCAACACATAGGGGAGGATCAGAGAGCAGCCGAGAGCAGTCGCCGCGAGACCGAGGCCAGCGGCCCCGAAACGGCGGGCGACGACGGCCCAAAGCAAACCGCTCGCGCGACCACGACCAGAGAAGCGGCGGAAAAGCGATCGCCACAAAGCCCGCGGCGAACCCGGCCGCGGCCAACCGGCCGACCCGTCGACGACCCTGGACAGGAGGAGCAACGATCGCCTCGATCGCCCAGGGCAAGGGTCCGACAGCCATCAGCGCGGGCCAGTTGGCGGTCGCATCGACCGCGGCCGTCGTCGCCCCGGCCACGTAGACCCAGCCGGCGACGAACGCCCGCGAGCGACCCTGCCCCCATCCGTCGGGCCAGTCGCGCCATGCCCAGGAGGGCGAGGGCGATCGCGGCCAGCAAGCAAAAGGGCGGAGGCCAGATTCGGTCGGCGGCCGAGCAAGAGGATAGGCAGATCGAACCGAGGCCGACGACCGGCGGGACCACCAAATCGGACCCGAAACCCGCCGGATTGGGTCCGCCGCCGTAGGAGGCGACCAACCCACTCAAACCCGACGGTGGCAGCGCGAAGCCCACCTCAGGCGGACCGCTGAACCAGATCGAACGAGTACGCAACCAGGACGCCAAGGCCGGAGACAATGCCGAGAGACCCGCCGATGGGTCGCCGCCAAGCACTCGTAGCTCGTTCGGCCAAGGACCCGCTCTCCTCCTCGTCAATCGCCGTGTTGAAGCGATCACCGAGTTCGGAGAAAGTGCGCCGCAGACGTGACGAACCGCTGACCTGAAATCGAAAGAGCTCCTCATCTCCCACCGCCCTGATCCGGCGCATGCGCGCCCGGGCCGCGATGACCGACGGCACCTGGCCGAGGGTCCAAAACCACGAGGCGATCGTCGCCAGCAGATGGTCGGAACCTGCCGAGAACGAGTTGCGACAGCCCATCGAGCAAGCCGACAAGCGCGCCCGATCGGAACCACCCAGGCGAGGGTCAGCGGCGAATAGGCAACCAGCATCGCCTTGTTGCGACCGCCTTGCTCCTTCCATCCCGGGAGCCTCGGCCGCGCAAGGAGACTGGTGGAAGACCTCAGAGGACGGAACCACGACGACTCTTCCTCCTGCGAGACGCACCCGCTGACAAAAGTCGATGCTCGACGCTTGCGGAGCGAGGGCAGGGTCGAATCCACCGAGGCCGCGCAGACAGATCGCGTCGCACCAACAACGAGACAGCCGAGACGTAGGAGACCTCACGGACCACGTCGTACTGCTCGAGGTCGAGCTCGTCGGGATCGAGCCCGGTGTAGACGTCGCCGTAGACGTCAGTTGCCCCACCGACCGACTAATCAGGCGATCGCTGCCGCCGTCGATGAGAATCTTCGACCCCGCGACAGCGGCCTCCGTGCGGTCGAGCTCGCGGACCAACCCGCCCAGAGCGTCCGGCCGCGGACGCGTATCGCCGTGCACCCACCACACGAAGGAGACGTCAGGTGCCAGTGCCGCGAGCACGTCTGAGCTGTCTCGCACGACCCTTTCCGACCAGTGGGCACCGCCCACGACCAGAGTCTGGGTTGGCGCATAAACTTGCGAGCGAAGGGCCTGCAGGGTTCCCTGGGGATCGATGCCGTCAGCGGCCAGGATCGCGACGGCCACCGCGGGCGACAGCCTGCGATGTGCCAGAGGAAGGAGCGGCCGACGAAAGCGGCGGACTGCTCATGGACCGGATCATTGTGGAGCAGCCTAACTTCGACTGCAATCTCTCTCGAGACTGCCAAGCTTCTCAGCGAGGTCGGGAGGCACGCTGTGCGGGTGACAATGCTTTCAGGAGGAGTGGGCGGGGCGAAGCTCGCCCGTGGATTTGCGGCTCTGCCCGACCACGAATTGACCGTGATCGCCAACGTCGGCGACGACGACCGCATCTACGGCTTGGCGGTCTCGCCCGACATCGACACGATCATCTACACCATGGCGGGGCGCGAGGGGCCGCACGGTTGGGGCCTGGCCGATGATCCCTTCGCGGCGATGAAGGCCCTCGATCGCTCTGCCGATCGACACGACATTCCGGATCGGAGACAGCGACCTTGCCACCAACCTGTTTCGCACGGATCGTCTTCTTGCGGGGTGGTCGCTGACCTGGGTGACGACCGCGCTGGCCTCGGCCTTTGGGATCGCGGCCACCATCCTGCCCGTGACCGACGACCCGCTGCGGACCGAAGTCCGGATTCGCCGGTGAAGGCTGGATCTCCTTCCAGGAGTATTTCGTACTTCCGTCGCCACGCCGACGAAGTGAGCGACGTGCGCTTCCGCGGAGCGGGTTTCTGCCGGCCGGCGCCCGGGGTCATGGAGGCCTTGGCCGGCAGAGCGACGTAGTCGTCATCGGCCCCTCGAACCCGGTCCTATCGATCTGGCCGATCCTGGCCGTGCCCGGTGTGGCCGACACGATTGCCGCCATGAGCAGGTGATCGGCGTGAGCCCCTGATCGGAGGCACGCGCTCAAAGGACCGGCCCACCGAGTGCTTGGTGTCGATGGGTCACGGTGCGGATACTGCCGGCGTCGATCTCCGTCCTACTCGGGACTCCTCACCGACCTCGTCATCGACGAAAGCGACAGCGAGGATGAACACCGACAAACGGCCGCGGATCCACACGGCGAACACCCGAATGGATGACGTCGCCGCCTCCACCAAGTTGGCCCACGGGTCCTCGAGATCGCCAAGCTTGATGATCATCACGATCTCACCCGCTGACCGGCATCGGCGAGGTTCGACCCGGCGATGACCTGCGCCGGCTTGCTGATCGAAGCTCTGCGACCCCTCGGTCCAGCCGACGGCGACGTCCTGGTCGTAACGCAAAAGGTCGTCTCCAAAGCCGAAGGAGCCGTGGCCGACGCCCCCACCGAAGAGGACTATCGGGACGTCGTCGAACGGGAAGCGGTGTCCATCCTTCGTCGACGGGGCGCCCATGGTGATCACTGTGACCCGGCACGGATTCGTCTGTGCGAATGCCGGCGTCGATCGTTCCAACGTGCTCGATGATCAGGTGGTGTTGCTGCCGGCCGATCCCGACCGGTCCGCGCACCGCATCCGCATCCGCGTCGAACGGGAATTTGGGATTGAGATCGCCGTCATCGTCACCGACACCTTCGGTCGGGCCTGGCGCATGGGCCTGGTCGACGTGGCGATTGGAGTCTCAGGAATGCTGCCGATCCTCGACCTTCGTGGCACGCCCGACATGAACGGCCGCGTGCTCGAGGTCACCGAGATAGCGATCGCCGACGAGCTGGCCGCGGCCGCCGAACTCGCCATCGGCAAGGCTGCTGGCACCCCGGCCGCGTTGATAAGGGCGTTTCCTACCCCGGGGTGATGGCCGGGCTACCGATCTGGTGCGACCGGCAAGCGCCGATATGTGTTCGCTAGGCGTTGGGCCGTCCCAGGCCCGAGTAGTCGAGACCGGCGGCCCGCACTGCCGGGGTCGAGCAGATTGCGGGCATCGACGATCCGGTGGCCGCGCATCCGCGCTGCCACCTCGTCGAAATCGACCTTGGCGAACTCGGGCCACTCCGTGGCGATCAACAGAACATCGGCCCCGTCGACCGCCTCGAGCGCAGAGTCGGCATGGCGAATGTTCGGAGCGTGAGCCTCAGGGTCGTAGGACATGACCTCGGCCCCTCCTTCGATCAGGAGCGGCAATCCGCGTGGCGGGTGATTCTCGGACGTCGTCGGTGCCGGCCTTGAAAGCAACACCCCACATCGCGATCCGACGTCCCCGCAGACCCCACCGGCGGCAGCCTTGACTTTGTTGGCGACCCGCCGACGCTGTTCCTCGTCGGCGTCGATTACCGCCTTGAGGAGCTTGAAGTCATAGCCGGCGTCCTCGGCGACGCCGATGAGCGCGAGCGTGTCCTTCGGGAAGCACGAGCCTCCGTAGCCAGGGCCGGGCTTGAGGAAGTGGGGCCCGATCCGATGATCGAGACCGACGCCGTTCGAGGACGTCGAGAATGTCCGCCCCGACCGCCTCGCAAAGATTGGCGAGCGTGTTGGCAAACGTCAGCCGCGTGGCGAGGTAGGAGTTGGAGGCGTATTTGATCATCTCCGCCGACGTCGGGTCGGTGGTGACGACCTCGGTGTCGAGACTGTCGTAGAGCGAGGTGACCGACTTGGCCATGTGGGATCGACGGCTCCAATCACGATCCGGTCCGGATCCAGGAAGTCGGACGGCACTTCCTTCCCGTAGAAACTCCGGATGAGAGACGACCGCTGCCTCACTTCCGAGGATTGGAGATCGTTTCTGAAGCGACCTGGCTGTCCCCGGCGGGACCGTCGACTTCACGACGAAGACCGTGTCGGGTTCGACGAGTGCGCCAGTTCGTCGACGACGCCTCGACGAACGTCAGATCGGCGCGGCCGTCCTCGCCGGCCGGGGTCGGAAGGCACAGGAAGACCAAATCGGCGCCTTTGACTGCATCGATTGGATGCGTGGAAGGTGAGACGGCGGGACGCGCGGGCCCAGTGGATCAGCTCGTCAAGCCCACTCTCGAATATCGGGACCTCGCCGTTCTCGAGACGACGCACACGATCGGGCATCGGCTTCTCCCAGAGCCACTTCATGACCGAGGCGGGCCAGTCCGGCGGCGGTCACAAGACCGACGTAACCGGCCCCAATAACAGAAATTTTCATCCGATTGACTCCCCTGCGATACCGCCCCGTTTGGAAAAGCTAACCGGTCTGGGCCGTCCTGTCAGCATCCAATCCGACGATGACCACGGCGTCGATGCCGTCGGTCAAGACTGCCAGTCGAAACCTCGCCGAACCCAAGGGCGTCGACGAGCGCTTGAGCCGGCCGAAGGCCTCCGGGACGAACGATGACGGTCGTGGTCTCGAAGTCGTTCCGCTCGGCATCGCCGACCGAAGCAACCTCGAAACCCTGTTCCTCGAGGAGGTCGCCCATCGCCCGGCAGAGCCCTTGATTCCGTTGCCGTTGAGGACCTGCAAACGAAGCGCCTCGGTCATCGGCGCTGCAGCGGCTGACCCGTTCGGCAAAGGCGACGATCATGCTGTCCGCCTCAGGATGGCTCATGCTCACGACTGACATGCCTTCGTAGTCGTCGATGTAAACCGGGCAAGGTTGCCGTCTCCATCGTCGCGGCCGAGATGCAACGCATCCGAAAGGCCAACTCGACCAGCGACGATCGGGCGAATGCCGAGTCGACAGTCAGGTGCTGGGCAAAGACGCCACGATCGATCCTGCTTCGGTCAGGGTCGAAGGAGTCTTGACGCTCCGAGAGGATCGCCAGGATCAGGCTCTGCTGGCGCCGGGTGCGGCCGATGTCGTCGGCGTCGACCTGACCCAGGTGTCGTCCTGCAATTCCTCGTAGTGGCGCGACCGGGCGATAGGCGAGAGCCTGGGAGCCGTCGAGCAGCTGCCGGCCGCTTCGACGGACAATCCGCTGTTGGCGTCACGGGCCGCGTAGGGAAAGTCGATGTAGACGCCTCCGATCTCGTCGACCAGCGACTGGAAGCCGACGAAATCGATCTCGACGTAGTGGTGGATCGGGGAGACCGGTCGCTTGCCCGACGGTGCGGACCATCAGCGGAGCGCCACCGAAGGCGTATGCGGCATTGATTCGATCGGTGCCCTGGCCGGGAATGTCGACCAGGAGGTCCCGGGGAAGCGAGAGGATCTGGGCGCGGCCGCCATCGGGGTAGAGCTTGATCAGCATGATCACGTCGCCGCGCGCCCCCTCCGACTCGCCGAAGTTCTGCAGGCTGTCGAGGCCCTCACGGGTGTCGGAGCCGATCACCAAAAACGTGAGCGGCTCTGACTTGGCGGTGGGCCGAACGTCAGTTCGGGAGTGACGTCCGTGTTCTGGGTGGCGTTGGCGACAAATGCGGCCTGGCTCGAGTGGAGGGCGAAGAGAACCAGGCCAACAGCCAGGTTGGCGAGGACCAGAAAGTCCGATCACCAGGCGCTTCCACCAGCGGCCGTTGGGAGCGGGTGGACGCGTTGAAACGGGGACTGGAATCGGGATCAGTGGTCATCGAATACCCCTAAGAACGCATGATACGGGTACGCCGGTTCCATCTGCACCCGGAGAGCGCACGACAATGGGATTCGACAATCGCTAGCCTCCTCCAAACCAACCCGGAGAACCTTTGGCAGTACTTCCCCACGAGGGCACTTTTTCAATCATGTATGGCGCCCAGCGCGGTGCCGATCGGAGCGCGGCTATCGGCCGGGGTACCTTTCCCGCCCCGACGAAGCCGGGACGTTTTCCGGTCGTTCTCGTCTTTCCCGGGGCTCGGGGGCCTCTCCTCCGGGGAGAAATCCCTTGCCCGGCGATCTGGCCCGCAACGGGATCGCGAGCCGTCGTGGTGGAACTGTTCGCGGTAGCCGGTGACGACGCCCTTGCTGCCTACTCCGAAACGAGCGATCGAGAGGTGATGGTGATGCTCGAGGAGACATACGAGTTCCTCCAGAGCGACGACGTCTTCTGGGCGCTTGCCGGAGAAGGTTGGGCTGCTCGGTATCGACGTCGGTGGTCGGCCGGCCTTGATCGCGGCCGCCACGCGACCCTGGGTGGGTTCGGTGGCCGTGGTCGTCCACCCCGCTTACGGGCGACGAGGAGCGCGAGCATCAGGTGGCCGACCTACCTGGGAAGTCTGCCGGTCGCGGTCCTCGGCCTCTACGGCGAGAGCGACCAGCTGATCGACAACGACACCGTCGACGAGGCGCAGAATCGCAACGGGCATGGCACCTGGCTCCTTTATGAAGGCGCCGGACACGACTTCTGGAACGAAGAATCTCCCGAGTTCGACAGTGGAGCCGGCGCCGACATGTCCGCCCGTTTGCTTGAGTTCTTCCGATCCACCTCTGCCGCCAGCCGTCACCGAGGACCTGGGCTAACGGACGGGTTGAGGCGTCACACTCGCCGGCAGTTGCGGATTTGCGCCGGCGCACGCGGATTCCTCGACTACGAGTGACCCATCCGTGCGGTCGATCGCGAAGCGATCGGTTGCCGCGTTCGGTTTTCGCCCCCAAGTGATTTCGCTGCCGAGTGTCAAGCAGGCCCGGCAGTAGTCGTCGTAGCTCCAGCCTCGGCGCCGTTACCGAGCTCTTCCCAGACCGCCTCGCCAACGGTCTCGCCGAGGCGCGGTGAGAGCCTCAGGCACCGGGATCGTCGGTCCATAGTCGCAGCCCGTTCGGCTGGAGGGTCCGGCCACCAGAGATTGACCCCGACGCCGATCGTCATCGTCTGACCGGTCGCCTCGACCAGGATGCCTCCGACCTTCTCTTCCGGCGCGACCAGGAGATCGTTGGGCCACTTCAGATTTGAGCTGCAAAGAGCGTGCGACGGCGATGCCGGTCGCCAGCGGAATCAGCGTCCAACGGTCAGCGGGCCACCCGAGGCTCCGCGGCGCGAAGTGGAGGCTCGCGGCCAGGGCTCGCGGAGCCGTTTCCCAGCTCGCGCCCGACCGTCCGCGACCCTCGGTCTGGCGGGCGGCAATCACCAGGATCGGACCTGTCGATCCCGAGCGAACGGGCAACGTCCTGGGTCGAGGTGACTTCCTCGTAAACGTGGGACGAATAGGGTGTAGACATCCCGGCCCTGGAGAGCATACGGAGGAGGCTGGTGGGCACCGAAGCCCGCATCGAGCAACTACGCAAACTCGAGATGAGGCCCATCACGCCGGGAGCCGGCGAGCGGTCGACCGCCAGCACGAGCAGGGCAAGCTCACCGCTCGAGAGCGGATCGACCACCTGCTCGACAAGGGCAGCTTTCAGGAGATGGACATGTTTGTCCGTCACCAGTCCATCGGGGTTCGGCATCGAGCAAAAGCGCCCCCCGGGGGACGCGGTGGTCACCGGCTACGGCACGATCGACGGACGGACCGTCTTTGTCTACGCGGAGGACTTCACGGTTTTCGGCGGATCACTCGGCCGGGCGGTGGCCGACAAGATCTGCAAGCTGATGGATCTGGCGATGGAGGTTGGAGCGCCGATCATCGGTCTCAAGGACTCCGGCGGCGCCCGCATTCAGGAGGGGGTCTGCTTCCCTCGACGGGTACGGCCGCATCTTCGAGCGCAACGTGCGCGCTTCGGGGGTGATCCCGCAGATCTCGGTGATCATGGGGCCGTGCGCGGGCGGGGCCGTGTACTCCCCGGCCATGACGGACTTCGTCATCCAGGTCGACGGGTCGTCGCACATGTTCATCACCGGTCCCGATGTCATCAAAGCCGTCACCGGCGAAGAGGTAGCGATGGAAGAACTCGGTGGTGCCTTCACCCACGCCAGCATTTCCGGCGTGACCCACTTCGTGTTCCCGAACGGAAGCACCGCTCTCGACGCGGTGCGCTACATGCTCAGCTTCTTCCCCCAGAACAACCTCGAGATGCCGCCCTACTTCCCCCCTACCGACAGTCGCGACCGGCTCGAAGATGTCCTCGACACGATCATCCCCGACTCGCCCAACCAGCCCTACGACATGGTCACGCTGATCGAATTGGTCGTCGACGACGGCGAGTTCTTTCAGGTCCACGAGCATTGGGCTCGCAACCTCATCGTCGGTTTTGGACGGCTCGATGGCCAGGCGGTCGGGATCGTCGCCAACCAGCCGTCTCATCTGGCGGGGACGCTCGACATCGAGGCGTCGGAGAAAGGGGCCCGTTTCGTGCGGTTCTGCGACTCGTTCAACATTCCTCTCGATCACCTTCGTCGACGTGCCCGGGTTCCTTCCCGGCGTCGGCCAGGAGCACGGAGGCATCATTCGCCACGGCGCCAAGCTCCTCTACGCCTACTGCGAAGCGACCGTGCCGCGGGTGACGGTGATCACGCGCAAGGCCTACGGAGGGGCCTACCTCGTTATGAATGCCCGCGGCATTCGTGCTGACATGGTCTTTGCCTGGCCGTCGGCCGAGATCGCCGTGATGGGTGCGCAGGGGGCGGTCAACGTGATCTTCCGACGCGAGCTCGCCGAGGCCACCGATCGCCCAGGAAAAGCGAACCGAGCTGATCCACGACTATGAGGAGCAATTCAACAATCCCTATCGGGCAGCCGAACTCGGTCTGGTCGATGAGGTGATCGAGCCACGCGAGACCCGCGGCAAGCTCATCCGGGCGCTAGAGATGCTGCGCACCAAACGCGAGCACCTCCCCCAGAAAAAGCATGGGAACATGCCGCTCTAGTGACCATTTCCCGCCTCCTCATCGCCAACCGGGGAGAGATCGCGGTGCGGGTCATCCGCACCGCCCAGGAGATGGGCATCCACACGATTGCCATCTATTCGGACCTCGATCGCGACTCGCTGCACGTGCAGTTGGCCGACGAGTCCTGGAACGTGGGACCGGCGCCCGCGGCCGAGTCCTATCTGAACGCCCAAAAGATCCTCCAGGTCGCCGCGGCCGCTCGGGCCGATGCGATCCATCCCGGCTACGGCTTTCTCGCCGAGAACGCCGGGTTCGCCGAGGCGGTCACCAGGGCCGGCATCACCTGGGTCGGCCCTCCTCCCGCGGCCATCGAGGCGATGGGCGACAAGATCACCTCGCGGCGACATGCCGCCGAGGCGGCGATTGCCGACGGTTCCAGGGACCTCCGAACCGGCCGAATCGGTGGAGACGGTCGCCGCCCTCGCCGAAGAGTTCGGCTATCCGATCGCGATCAAGGCCGCCCACGGCGGCGGCGGCAAAGGAATGCGCGTGGTCAACAGCGCGAGCGAGATCGGTGGCGGCGTTCGACGGGGCCAGGCGCGAGGCCGACGCCTACTTCGGAAACCCCGAGGTCTACGTCGAGAAGTACCTGCCGCGCCCGCGTCACGTCGAAGCGCAGATCCTCTTCGACCCAGCCGGCCACGGTGTCTTCCTCGGCGAGCGCGACTGCACCGTGCAACGACGACACCAGAAGCTGATCGAAGAAACCCCGTCCCCGGGTATGACCGCCGAACAGCGCAACGCTCTTGGGCGAAGCCGCCCTGGCCGCCGGGCGCTCGTGCGGATACGTCAACGCCGGCACCGTCGAGTTTCTCTTCGATCCCGAATCGGGCGAGTTCTACTTCCTCGAGATGAACACCCGCCTCCAGGTCGAACACACGGTCACCGAGATGGTCACCGGTCTCGACCTCGTGGAGTGGCAGCTGCGGATCGCCGCAGGGCGAGAAGCTCGACTTCGACTCGGTCACGCCCGCGGGGCCACGCCATCGAATTCCGGATCAACGCCGAGGATCCGCTGCGCGGCTTTCTGCCGACGCCAGGTCAGGTCGCCGACTACCGCGAACCGGCCGGGCCGGGCGTGCGCGTCGATGGTTGGATCCAGCCCGACCACCAGGGTGAGCCAGTACTACGACAACCTGATGGCCAAGCTGGTCGTGTGGGGTAGCGATCGCGACCAGCCATCCGACGCGGCCGTCGCGCCCTCGAGGAATTTCTGATCACCGGGGTGGCGACAACCATCCCTGCGCATCTCATTGTGCTCGATCATCCCGACTTTCTCGAAGGCCGTCACTACACCCGCTGGCTCGAGGATCAGGTCAAGTTCCCCGACGCCACGCCGCTCGTCGCAGCCAACGCTGCCCGAGGACGAGGAGCTCGCCCGCCGCGACATGACCGTCGAGATCGGTGGGACGGCGGTTTGCGGTCACCTACTGGTCACCTGACGCTGGTCCCGCGACTGGACCCGGGATGACGCGGAGAGCTCGGCCGAAGCTCGACCGGCCCGCCGCGTCGGGTGCGCAACGACGGAGTCGTCACGCGCGCCGATGCAGGGCACGATCGTCAAAGTGCATGTGAAGGCAGGCGACAAGGTCGAAGCCGAACCAGCCGATCTGCGTGCTCGAGGCGATGAAGATGGAGAACGAGGTGCGCTCCCCGAGCGCCGGCGAGGTCGTCGACCTCCGGGTGCAAGCCGGCGACACCGTCTCGCTGGGAGCCGTGCTGGCCGTCATCCGTTGAACCAAAAATCGGCCGTGATTGTCTGGCTGGTGTTGGCTTCATGCACTTCGGCCGGTGGCACGAGCACGCCTTCGTCAATACCGTCGGCGACGACCACGACTGAGGCGATAACCACAACCACGGCCCGGGAATGTCGAATCGCACCCGATCAGCAGATCTTCACCAGCACCGACCCCGTCGAGCTCTCGATCGCCCTCTCCAAGGCCACCCTGGCGTGCGCCGACCACGTCGTGGTGGCGAGCGGTTCGACGCCGGAACTCGAGGCAGCAGGCGCTTACGCCGCCTCCATCAAGGCACCGCTTTTGGTCGCAGGGACTGACGCCGAGGTCGTAGATGAGCTACGCCGCCTCGCACCACACTCGATCTCGGTCGTTGGGGGCGCCCTCCCTAGTGGGGTGGCCGGAATTCCCAGCAACTCGATCGCTCTACAGGAAGCCATCGCGGCCGCCGGCAGAAACCCAACCGATGACACAGAAGGCGAAAATATCTGGCTGGCGGACGCCACCAGGTCCGACCTCGTCGCTCCCGTGACCGCTCTCGCCGGCTTACGGGGTGACCGGGTCGTCCTTGCCGATCCACACAACATGCTCGGCGACCAGGCGTTGCTCGAGTCGGTGAGATCGACCCCCGCGCAGGAGATGTTCGTCGCCGGGGGCTTTGATCCCGAGCTCATCGAATGGCAAAGCGGCGCGCTCGTCAACGCCCCAGAGCTCCCCGGTGGCGGGCTCAAGCTGTTCCCGGGTCGAAGGTTGGTGGCGCTCTATGGCAACCCGACCACGTCGGCGCTTGGGGTCCTCGGCGAGCAGGGTCCCGAGGAAGCCGTCGCGAGGGCGGCTGAGATCGCCGCCGGCTATGACGCCGACGGGACTCCAGTCGTCTTGGGCTTCGAAATCATCGCCACCGTCGCGTCCGCCTTCCCGGGCGACGACAACAACTACTCCGAAGAGATGAGCCTCGACGTCATCCGACCGTGGATCGAGGTTGCCGCCGCCAACGATGTGTACGTGATCCTCGATCTGCAACCAGGTCGCACCGATTTCCTCACCCAGGCCAAGGCCGTACGAAGAATTTCTCGGCTTGCCTCACGTCGGTCTCGCCCTCGACCCGGAGTGGCGGCTGGAACCCGACCAGGTCCATCTCCGCCAAATCGGATCGGTCGACGCCGCCGAGGTCAACCAGGTTTCCGAGTGGCTCGCCGCTCTCGTCCGCGAGAACAAGCTGCCCGCAGAAGTTCTTCCTGCTCCATCAGTTCCGTCTCGACATGATCGAGAACCGCGACCAGATCGTCACTCATCCTGAGCTGGCGACTGTAATCCAGATGGACGGACAGGGACCGCTCGGCACCAAATACGACACGTGGGACGCGCTAACCGCAAACGGCGACAATTTCCTCTGGGGCTGGAAGAACTTCTACGACGAAGACACCCCTCGGGGAGGAGCCACTCCAGCGGAGGTGCTAGCCCTCGACCCCGTACCGGTATACGTGAGCTACCAGTGAGACATCAGACATCAGATTTCAGACATCAGATAGAGCCGGACGTCGTTCGGGCGCTAGGACGCATCGGGGTCGAGGTGGAGCCTCCCTCCGCGGAGGCACTGCAGCCGGCTCCATCGGGCTTGGGTCGAACGGGTGCCTTACGAATCCGTGTGGATTCATATGTCCGAGAACTGGAGCATCGACCCGACCGCCTCGCTGGACCGAATCGCCAACCACAGCCGCGGCGGCTACTGCTATCAGATGAACGGAGCCTTATCCCTCGTGTTGGGTTCGCTGGGCTATCACGTGACCCGCCACATCGGCGGCGTACATGGACCCGAGGGTCCCGACGTCAAGTGGTTGTCGAATCACCTGGTGCTTGTTGCCCATGACCTCCCAACGGCTGAGAACCCGAATGGAGATTGGTGGGTGGACGCGGGACTTGGCGACGGGCTATACGACCCGCTTCCAATGATCTCGGGCACTTATGCCCAGAACCCAATGACCTTTCGCTTCGAGGAGACCGATGATGGGGTTGGCGATTGGCACTTCACCCACGATTCCACCGGCTCCTTCTCGGGCATGAGCTTTCGGACAGGCCAGGTGGAGATGGACGCGTGTCGGCGAACGGCACAAGCACCTGTCGACGTCCCCCGAATCGAGCTTTGCCGGAGTCGTCACCGCCCAGCTTCGACTCGAGAACGGGACCGACATTCTCCGGGGATGCGTCCTCACCCGACGTCGAGAGCACGAGTCGACTTCAACCACGCTGGATAATCCGGGCGACTGGTTCGCCGCCTTGGCAGATGTCTTCGCCATTCGCCCCGACGGACCTCCGAGCGCCGTAGATGCGCTCTGGAACCGTGTGTCGGCAGTTCACGAACGTTGGCTACAACGACATTCTGATGTCTGACGTCTGATCTGACGTCTCACTCCGCTGCTTCGCTGATCGCTTCCGAGAGGAGGGGTGCACCATCAGGGTGTCGACGAGGACGTTGACCGTGACCCGCGCTTTGACCGCGAGGGCCATGATCCCGATCAGCTCCGAGGCGCGGTGGCCGACGATGCTCCCGCCCAGGACGACTCCGGTGGCGGGATCCGACATGACTTTGACGAAGCCGCGGGGATTTCCTTGCAGCACCGCCCGAGCGTTGGCGGCAAAGGGCACTTTGGTTGTGCGCACCTTGCGACCTCCCGCGGCCAGCTCGGCCTCCTCAAGGCCGACCGAGGCGATCTCGGGCTCAGTGAAAATCGCCTGGCTCACCTTGGAGTAGTCGATCGGTGTGACCGGCAAGCCCATCGCGTGACGGGCGATCTTCCGGCCCTGCACTGCAGCCACCGAGGAAAGCAGCAACTGGCCGGTGCAGTCTCCTGCGGCATAGATGTGGGGAACCGAGGTCCGCTGATGCTCGTCGACCTGGATGAAACCGCCGCTCTCCTTGATGCCGAGCTCGCCCAGTCCGAGATCAGTCGGTGTTCGGGACCGAGCCGATCGCCAGCAAGGCGTGGGTGCCTTCGACCACCCGCCCGTCGTCGCAGCGAACCCTGACTCCGTCTTCGGTTCGATCAATCCCGATCGCGCGAGCGCCGATGACCAGACGCACTCCCGCTTTCGAGGAAGTTCTCTTCCAGCACCGCTGCGACCTCGGGATCGCGGTGGGGAAGGATCTGCTGACGGCTGACCACCAGGGTGACGTCCGAACCGAGCGACTCGAAGATGTGCACGAACTCGACTCCGGTGACCCCCGAACCGATCACGATCAACTGTTCGGGCACCTCGCTCGAGGTCGTAGGCGTCGCGAGTCGTCAGGATTCGTTCTCCGTCGATGACTGCCCAGGCCGGGACACGCGGGAGCCGAGCCGGTCGAGAGCAGGCAGACGTCAAAGCTCGATCGGTGCTGTTCGCCGTCATCTCCCTCGACGATCGCCTGATTGGACCGGTCAGCCGGGCCTTCCCGTTGATGATCTCGACCGCCTGGCTGCTGAGGAGGTCGACCCAGCTGCGGTTGATGTCGCCGGAGATGATGGAGATTCGCTCGGCTAGTTGGGCGCTGTCGACGCTGCCCGGGCGCGGCGGTCACCCCGAGCCGGGGGGCGTTGCGCATCGAGTCGATCCGCACGGCGGTGGCGATCATGGTCTTGGAGGGAATGCAATCCCAAAGATGGGCCGCGCCACCGACGATCTGGTCCTCGACCAGAGTGACCTTTGCGCCTAGCGCGGCCGCGTTGGTGGCGGCGGCGGTGCCGGCCGGGCCGGCGCCGATAATCAGAAAGCGGGTTCGCTTGGGGTCGGTGGTCACGGTCGGTGGCTCCCGAACACGGCCCGCATCGCCTCGGAACACTCGCCCAAGGTTGCACCGGCGACAAGCGCTTCCTTCATGGGATAAAGCAAATTGGTCCCGTCTCCGGCTGCGATGGTGACGGCGTCGAGGGCGGATTCGACTTCAGTTGCCGAGCGCTCTGCCTTCCATTGGCCGAGGCGCGCCTTTTGCTCGCGCTCCAGCTCAGGGTCGATTCTCAACGCCGGAATCTCAGCCTCATCGCCGACTACATATCGGTTCACCCCGAGCACGATCGATTCGCCTGACTCCTGGCGACGGGCCTCTTCGTAGGCCGCCTCTTCGATCTGACGTTGCGTCCACCCCGCTCTCGATTGCCGCCACCGCGCCCCCCATCCTTTCGATCTGCGTCGAGCAGTGAGCGGGCCGAGGCTTCGAGCTGGTTGGTGAGCTCCTCGACGAAGTAGGAGCCGGCCAGCGGATCGACTGTCATCCGCGAGGCCGGATTCGTGGGCGAGTACCTGCTGGGTCCGCAAGGCGAGACGGGCCGATTCGTCGGTCGGCAGTCCAACGGCCTCGTCGAAAGAGTTGGTGTGCAGCGATTGCGTCCCTCCGAGGATGGCGGCCATGGCCTGGACGGTCGTGCGCACCACGTTGTTTCCGGTCTGCTGCGCGGTCAGAGTCGAACCGGCGGTCTGGGTGTGGAACCGCATCGCCCACGACCGCTCGTCTTTGGCTCCGAAGCGATTCCGCATCAGGTCGGCCCACAATCGGCGGGCTGCACGGAACTTGGCTACCTCCTCGAAGAAGAGGTTGTGGCTGTTCCAGAAGAATGAGAGCCGGGGAGCAAAGTCGTCGATGTCGAGGCCGGCTTTCAGGGCGGCATCCACGTAGGCGAGGCCATGGGCGATCGTGAACGCGAGTTCCTGGGCGGCGGTGGAGCCGGCTTCGCGGATGTGATAGCCGGAGATCGAAATCGGGTTGAAGGCCGGGAGCTCCTTGGCCGCGTACGAGAAGACGTCGGTGACGATCCGCATCGACGGCCCCGGCGGGTAGATGTAGGTGCCGCGGGCGACGTACTCCTTGAGGATGTCGTTCTGCACGGTGCCCCGGATTTCCTTGCCATCGACGCCTTGCTCCTCCGCCACCAGCTGATAGAGCAGGAGCAGGATCGGAGCCGTGGCGTTGATCGTCATCGAGGTGGACACCTCGGAGAGAGGGATCTCCCGAAAGAGACGGCGCATGTCGTCGAGGGTGTCGATCGCCACTCCGACCTTGCCGACCTCTCCCTCGGCCAACGGGTGGTCGCTGTCGAGTCCCATCTGCGTCGGCAGGTCGAAGGCAGTCGATAGGCCGGTCTGCCCGGCGGCGAGGAGCTCACGAAACCGGCGATTGGTGGCGTCGGCGGTGCCGTAGCCGGCGTACTGACGCATCGTCCAGAGCCGTCCGCGATACATCGTGGGATGAGGGCCGCGGGTGAACGGATACTCACCCGGACTGCCGATTTTGTCGGGATCGGCGGGTTGGTCGTAGACAACCTCGATTTCGATTCCGCTGGGAGTGCGCAAGGAATACCTGACGTCGAGAGGTAACCTTTGATGCTACCGGGGACTATCCATTCGACTTTGGCTCCGGTTGATTTATGGCCAATCGATCCCTCATCCACCAACTGGAAGCGCGCGAGCGTCGTGGCCGCTGGTTCCCGGCTCTGGCGGGACTGCTGTCGATCGCGCTCCTGGGCAGCACCTGGGTTGGCCTCTTCACTTTCCTCGGCGCCAACTCCGCCTATGCCGCCATCGACAAGGTAAGAGCCGAGTACGTCCCTGAAGTCGAGACGTTGACTCTGACCCTCCCCGACCTGTCACGGGTGTCGCGGATATGGGCAAGCGGAGAAATCATCGGCGAGCTCCACGACGGGCGCAACTCCGAGCCGGCCCCGATCGACGAGGTGCCGTTGCTCCTTCAACACGCGATCCTGGCGGCGGAGGACAAAGGCTTCTACGACCATCAGGGCGTCTCGTTCCCGGCCATCGCCTCGGCTGCCCTCGACAACTTCCGCAGCGGCAACACCCGCGGCGGTTCGACCATCACCCAGCAGGTCGTGAAAAACGTCTTCGTCGGCGACGAGGTCACGATCGAGCGGAAGATCAAAGAGGCGTTTATCGCCGCCGAGCTCGAGCGTCGCCACTCGAAGGACAAGATCCTCGAGTTCTACATGAACTCGGTCTACTTCGGTGCCGGCGCCTACGGGGTCAAGACCGCGGCCCGTGAGTTCTTCCACCGCGAGATGTCCGAGCTGACCCTGGATCAGGCCGCCACCCTCGCGGTGCTCATCCGCAACCCTTCGCTCTACGACCCTCGGCGACAATCCAGAGGTAGTTCTCGATCGGCGCAACGACGTCATCGACCTCATGCTCGAACAGGACTGGACCACTGAATCTCAGGCGGAGATCGCCAAGTCAAGACCCCTTGGGGTGCTCGAGCACATCGAGTTCCGCGGCGAGGCGGAACACGTGCGCACCGAGGTGATGCGGCAGCTGTCCGACCTCTCGCGTCACGAGTTCGATTTTCTCGGCCAGACCCTGGAGGAGCGCGCCATCTCGGTCTTCGGTTGCCCATCCGACGATGTCAACTGCGTCGGTGGCGGGGGCCTGACCATCGAAACGACCATCGATCTCAATTTGCAGCAAGCGGCGAATGCGATGCTGCTCGAGTGGCTCCCCTTCTATTCCTACGAAGAGAACCTGCAACTCTGCACGAGAATCTTTCCCAGCGAGCCGATCGAGAACCTGACCTCGTACGCCGAGGCCAACTCTTGCTCACCAACTGGAGCTTTGACGATGGTCAACAACCAGACCGGGGCGGTCGAGGTGATGGCTTCGGGGCTCCCCTTCGAACAGAGCCAGTTCGACCTCGCCGTCCAGGGTCGACGTAACCCCGGTTCGGCGTTCAAGCCGTTTGGTCTGGTCGCGGCGCTCGAGAACGGCATCACGCTCGGCAACACATATGACGGGTCGAGCCCTCGCATCCTGACCTGCCCGACGATCTGCTCGGATGGGCCCGATCCCAACAAGTGGACCGTGTCGAATGCCGGGGCCAGCGCCGGCCGCATCACCCTCCAGGAAGCCACCTCTCGATCGATCAATGTGATCTACGCCCAGCTCTCCTTGCAGGTAGGGCCGGAGAAGGTAGTGGAGACCGCGCACCGAATGGGGATCACCTCACCGCTGCCAGCCGGTGCCTTCGATCGTGCTGGGGACCGGTGCAGTTTCGACCTTGGAGATGGCTTCCGCCTATTCGTCCTTCGCCACCAACGGCCTCTACGCCGAGCCCTATCTGATCGACCGCATCCTCGACGAGGACGGCCAGGTGCTCTACCAGCACCAGGTCGAGCAGCAGCAGGTGATCGCCGCGCCGATCGCCGAGGCAGCGCGAATCCCGCTGCTCGAAGTGCCGACCGCGGAAGGAACGGCCGAGCGAGCCGCCATCGGTCGGCCCCAGGGTGGAAAGACCGGCACCCACCAGGACTATCGCGACGCCTGGTACGTCGGTTTCGTTCCGCAGTACACGACTGCGGTCTGGGTGGGGTACGAGCGAGATCAGGTTCCCCTGCGCAACGTTCGCATCCACGGTGAGTATTACGAACGGGTCTTCGGTGGTTCGGTCCCGGCTCCGATCTGGGCCGAGTTCATGCGGATGGTGCTGACCGATGTCGAAGCACTCGACTTTCCACGCCTGACCGAAGAGGAGCTCCAGCCGTTCCTCAAGCCCCCGACCACCATCGTTCCCTATCTCATCGGCAAGACCGAAGCCGAGGCAGTGTCGTTGGCGACCGAGGCCAAACTCATCCCCAACGTGAACCCCGATTCCCTCGCTGCAGGCCGCGGGCACCGTCGTTTTCCAGTCGCTCGGTTCGGGAGCCGAAGTCGAAGCCGGGCTTCCGATTCGTATATATGTCTCGAACGGCCAGGTCCCTGGCGGCGCGTTGCCGAGTGTGATCGGCCTACCGATCAGCGAGGCCTACCGAACGATCAACCGATTCATCTACTCAACTGGGACCTGGGTCGACGTGTACGCGACCTACGTGCCGGTCACCGACCCCGCCCAGGTCGATGTCGTTCTCGCTCAGACCCCCGGGCCGGGAACGGCGATGACGTACAAGAGCCCGGTGTACATCACCGTCGGCCAGGCCGCCGCCCCTGCGCCACCCTCGGGCTAAATCCGTTTCATCCCCAGACCTGAATTTCTCCCCCCGGAGGGGATCTCCCGTTTCTCCCCCGGAGGGGGGAGTGTCTGCCGACGAAGGAGGCAGACGAGGGGGGCGTTCTCTCCAGACGCGATCCCTACTCCGGCCTTCGCCCTGCCTTGAGCTCCGCCACCCACAAGCTCACCGTTCGCTGAACGGCGCCGAGGTCCTCGGCGACGTATTTGTTTGTCAGCCGCAAAATCGGAAAACCCTCCGCTTCGATGTACTCGATGCGTTCCGTTTCGTCACGCCAGTCGTGTGACTCGTCATCGATTTCGAGCACCAGTCGTGGCTTGCAGACTGGCGAAGTCGACGATCCACCGTCCGATCGGAACCTGCCGACGGAACCGGGCGCCGCATTGTCCGCCGCGGATCACCTGCCACACCCGCGCCTCTGAGACGGTCATCCCGTTTCTGAAGCTCCCGTGCTCTCGTTCGCGGCGAGGTCGGTGTGACGGGGTCGGGCCATGTTGAACGAGTAGTTCCTTTTCGAGGGGAATAGAAGAGGGTTGAGCTCCTGGGTCTCGAGAAAACGCCCCCTACCCCCTCGCTTCGCTCGGGTACTCCCCCCTCCGGGGGAAGAAAACGCGATCGCGCGCTATCCCCGCTCCGGGGAGAAGCTGAAGCATCCAGAAGTCGCGAAAAGAAGGTTTCTAAGGGACTTGACGGTAGTTAACGGTTCTTGATACTTCGTAAGCGTGAGGAGTGTCTCGTCCCGGAAGCCGTTGCCATGTCCTCCCTATGCAACATTGGCCGCACCGCTTCCGGACGAGGCGCTCCGACCGACAGTCGCCCGCCGTCCGCTCTATCTCGTCTCCATCATGAAAAGCGAGTCCGGGTTCGCCCCAACCGATCTGTACGTCCGGAGATTTTGGTCCGCAGTTCTGGGCGTAGAAGCGATCGCTGACCTGTTGCGCATCGTGCAAGCAGGTTTCCGCGGCAACTCCCTACGGCGGCCCTTGCACCTCTCGACTTTGCTATCAGCCGGGCTCGTTCACCTCGACGGGAACGTGATCATCGCTCGGGACCGAATTCAACCCCTCGATGACGGGGCCATCAAGAGAATGTCGCCGGCATTGCGGCGAGCGCATATCGAGTGGATGTCAACGCGGACGGAGAATGCGCCAAGTCGCCAAAGCCAGGGCGAACAACCTCCGCCGGCGAGGAAGCCGACCGCCACTCGCACGTCGGGAGGCCCGTTCCAGAAGCGCCATCGTCCCCAGCCCGACGACGAGGCCGCCGACCCACGCGCCGGCCAACTCGCCGGTTGATCCTCCCGCCACCAGCGCCTGCGAAAGGATCTGCGTGATCGAGGCGGCGATAACGCCGGCCGCCGCACAAGCTGCGACGAGTGCGATCGGACGAGCATCCTGCCCGTAAAGCAGCTCGACGACGGCCGGCCCGACCAACCATCCGACCAGACCGGCGACCGCGATCATGCCGACTCCGAAGGTCGCCACCCTGGTCGATCCAGACGTCGAATCGCGTCGCCGTTTTCGAGGCGGACCAGGAGTGAAAGAACTCGGCCCTGCAGGTTGTAAATCAGCGTCAGCGGCGCCCGATACAGAGTGAAGGTGACGAACATGACGCTACGCAGATGCTCGTTGCCACCGAGAGCTGCTACCGCGAGCGGGGCTCCGGCCAGTAGAAGCTGGGAAGCTGCCGCGCCCGCAACGTAAGAAGACAAGAACCCGCGGGCCGGCGTCGCGACGACTCCGGCGACGGTCTCCCGATCGTGGCTCCAGGGTCGTGACGAAGAAGATCGCCGAGAGGCGCGGCCACCATGGCCCAACCGAGCGAGACGGCGCTGGCCGACAGCGCGAGGAAGATGACGGCCGCCAAGAGCCGTATGATTCCTTCGAGCCCAGGACGCGCCCCGTAACGAGCAAACTGCCGATGTCCGGCCAGGATGCCTTTGCCGACCTGCATCAATCCAAACCCGATCGTCAGAAGGAAGGCCTGGAACGCAAAGATCGACTCGCCGGCAAAGAGGCGGTCCCGCATCAGATAATACGAACAGCCGCGATCAGCGTTGCCGGTGAGAGGAGGATCAGAGGATCATCGCCGCTCGATCCGAACGCAGCACCCGTCGTCCTCGCCCCACCTCGCGGGTCACGAAATGCTCCAGAGGAATCAGACGATCACAGTGGCGACGATGAAGAAGACGGTCCACAGGACGGCGATCGGCGCGAAGGCTTCCGTCCCCAGACGCTGCGCACGCCGACGCACCTGGAAGAGGTAGGCCGCCACCGCGCCGACCAGCGAGCCGGCGATCATGCGAGCAGTGCCCGGTGCCTTGAAGCCCCGCGGTGAGTCCAGCTCTTCGACGTCACGCCTGCACTCTGTTTCGGGTCCATTGCCAACAACCGCCATCCTGTCATCAATCGGCCGCGCCCAACTCTCCCTACAGAGGAAATAGGACTAAAGGAGCCGGATCAGGCGGGTGAGGAAGGTCGCCATCTGTTCGCGGGTGACCACGTCGTTGGGGCCGAAGGTCCCGGGACCCGTCCCGAGCGTGATCCCCAGACCGGCCAGCTGGCCAATCGCCGCGATCGTCTCGGGGCTCAGGCCGTTGAGATCACTGAAGCTTGCGCCAGCTCCGGCCGGTGCGCCGCCGGCGATCGCGAAAAGACGGGTGAGGAAATGCGCCATTTGCCAGCGGGACACGCTGGCGTTGGGGGCAAAGGTCGTCGGGGTCGTTCCCGAGGTGACCCCGAGTTGTTTGAGCTGGTTGATCGCATCGACGGTGGTGAGAGCCATGCCGGTTAGGTCCGTGAATCCCTGCGGCACGGGTGCCGGCACCGCAATCCCGAGGGCGTGAGCGGTGCGGATCAAGAAGACTGCCATCTGCCACCTGCTCACCGCCTGGGCGGGCGAGAACGTGGTGGCGGTGGTCCCGGTGGTGATCTCCAGGGCGGCCAGGCAGTTGATTCCCTCGGAATGGATGTTGCCGACCGCGACATCGGTGAACCCCGCCGGGGGCGGTACGCCGTCACAGATGGCGGTCCCGATCCCGCTCCCGCCGCTGATCGCGTAGGCAGTGGAACGCATCGCAAACGCATCACGAAAACTACGGCCGCTGCGCACAAGAAGTGTCGACTGTCCGCCAAGCGTGCCGGCAATGGTGACCTCTGCCACCGTACCGGAGCCATTGCGTCGGGTCACCTCCACGCCTGTGACTGATTCCAGCCCGAAGGCCGTGGCGATCTCGGCTGCGGTCAGCGTGCGCGTCCAGGTCGCGAAAGGGTTAGCCGCGGCGGCTGACACGGACCAGGGGTCGGGCGTCGCCACCAGATAAGGCAAGGGATTGGTGTGGCCCAAGCCCTCGACATTCCTATCGGTGTGGCCTCCCGTGGAGGAGGCGTAGTAGGCGACGATCACTGTCGAGTCCGGTGCTTGGGGGTGGGTGATCACTTGGCCGGCACTGGTGTTGACTGCCTCGACCCACCGGTTTCCTTGCGACTCCACCTCCTTGCCCCAACCCACGTACGCCTGATCGGCCACCGTGGAGACCAGCTGACACCAACAGGTCGCCTGCCGGGAGGCGTCAAGCGTCTCTTCCGGCCCGTATCGCAATGCCTGTCGCAAGGCGTAGGTGCGCGCCGCGATCGCCTGGGCCTGCATCGCCGCCATCGGCCAGCTCGAGGGCATCTCCCCCAGCCCATAGAGATATCCCTCCATGTTGATTTCGAGAACCACATGGAATCCGGCTCCGGCCGGACGGAAGCGGATGATGCCCCGGGCATATGTCCGCCCGTTATCGGGTGAGAAGATCTTCGTTCCCGTGCCAAAGTCCCAGGTCAGGGCCCCGCGACAGGTTCCGGGATTGCCAACTGCCACCCCGGCTTTGAAGTACTGGCAGGCACCGCCGCCCAACGCGCGGAACTCCCAGGTTTCTCCCGAGAGGGCGAATTGGGTGGGACATTCGCCCTCGCCGTCGTTGGCTTTGCAAAGGCCGACCGGTCCGGCGCCGTCGACGCGGAAGTTGAAGGTCGACCGGTTCTGCAACAGTCCGATCCAGAGCGGATCGGGATCGGTGACCATGAAGTTGGAAACGACGTCCGTGGTTTGACGCACGGTGGTTCCGGCGTAATAGAAGCCGGTGATATCGGCAGCCGAAGATCCATTCGCGGCGAGCGCCCTCGCTCCGTATTGGGACATTCCCACCATGTGACCCCATCCCGATCCGGTGACGGTGAACGTCGGATCGGTCGTCTGCGCGTGGGCGACGGGCAGGTTCGCGCCGAGAAGCCCGAAGGCCAAAATCACAGCGAGGAGTTGTCTGATTGGCGAGCGCAAAATCGCTCCTTCCAGCTTTCCAGGCAGACGCAAGGCGCGCCAAAACCCTAGGCAGCAGCTTGTTTTGGGGTGACAACCCCTGACTCGTCAGACGACTCTACAGGCATCTCCGCGGCATCCTCGAACTTCCCTCCCGCGGCCAAGAACAGGCCGGCGGCGAACCACCAGGTTGGTTCGAAGAGCACTGTCTGGGTGAACGCAGGCAAGAACGACACGGTCAGCGCCACCGCCCCGAGAACTCCGCTGCCGGCGCGAATGATCAAGCCCAACAACAACGCAAAAGCGACGAGACCGATGATCCCGGTTTCTGCTCCGAGCTCGAGAAACAAGTTGTGCGGTTCCTGGCCGATGGAGTTGGTTTCCCAGCCAACCCCGAAGCCCACCCCGGTGACCGGGTGGTCGAGGAACAGTTGCCAGTACTCCGGCCAGACGTCGGCCCGTTGCTCGGATGGCTGGAACTGGTCCTCGAAGGCTGCGGATGACTCGAACAGCCCGGTGATCGATGCCAGGAGGTCCCAGCCCTGACGGAGCCGAAAGGCGAACTGAAGTGGCAGCTCCCCCCCGACATTCTCGACATCAGCGACGAAGAGAAGCCCCATCGACAAGATCAGGGCAACGGTTGCAGCGACGATCCGTTTGACCAATCCTCGCCGTGTCACCTTCCAGGCCACGAGAACCAACGACACGGCCAGCGCCACCCACCCGGTGCGGGAGAATCCCATCACCACTGCGGACCAAAGAACACCGATGATCGCTCCGTCGATCAGAGGACTTTTGGTTCCGAGGCCGCGGAGGGAAGCGATGAGGGCCAATGTCGCCCAGAGGACCGCCCAAGCGGCTCCATAGCCCGGGTCCTGATGCCAGTTGGAAAGCGCGAGGAAACCCGACAAGAGATAGGCGGGCTTGCCAATTTTGTCGAGGAGAGGAAGGTCGTAACCGCGCGACCCTGTGAGGTAGTCGATTCCTTCGTCCCCCCCGAGGCCGAGAAGCAGCACCGAGAAGATCAGGCCGGTCACCGCCATGGCGGCCGCGGACCAGAAGATGACCCGTAGGGTGCGCGCTCCCATTCCTGACGCCGCGCAGTCGTCGCTCGGTAACTGCCAGCACCCCGAACCCGACGACAAGCGCTAAGGCGAGCCGGATGAATCGTTCGCGATAGCTCAGGACCTGGGAACCCGATCGCAACCGCCACCATCAAGGGAAGGAACGCGAGCGTGATTCGCTTGTGCCATGGCCACTGCCGGAGCCGAATGCCGTCGCCCAGGTCCCACAGGGCCAGGACGGCCAGGAGGACCATGAACGGCTTCCACGAAATCCAGGCGCTTAGATAAACGGTATGAAGCGGGAGCACCGCCACCATTGCCAGAAACAACCGCTGGCGCCAGGCCGAATCCGTCATTGCGATAGAACGTAATCAACTGCCCTCGGTCGCTGTGTTGCTTCCGGTCTTCAACGAGGCCGGGAGTATCGACGAATGCCTCGCAGAGCATTGAGGAACAGGACTACGCCGGGGAGTGGGAACTCGTTGTCGCCGACGGCGGTTCCACCGATGCCACTCCCGAACATCTTGCCCGCTGGCTGGTTCGCCTACCAAGGTTGCGCGTCGTCGACAATCCCCGACGCCTGCAATCGCACGCGCTCAACCTCGCCGCGGACAACACCGCAGCCGACGTCTTGATCCGAGCCGATGCTCACACCACCTACGGCCCTGACTTACGTAACTCGTTCGGTGCAAGCACTCCTCGCTTCGGGAGCCGCAGCGGTCGGCGGTCCGATGCGTCCGCAAGGCGACAACGCTTTTGGCCGGGCGGTCGCGGCGGCCTACCGCTCGAAAGTTCGGAATCGGACCAGCGCCGTTTCATCACACCGAGGAGCCAACCGAAGGTGACACCGTCTATCTCGGAACCATGACCCGGGCAGACTTTCCTCGCCAACGGCGGGATGAGATCACTGCCGTCTCGTGTCGCCGAGGATGCCGACTTCTTCTATCGACTTCGCCAACGTGGAGGACGGATCCTCATCGATCCTAGTATCCGTACGACCTATCGACCCCGGTCCACACCGGCA
The DNA here is from genome assembly GCA_963840175.1 of uncultured Acidimicrobiia bacterium. Taxonomy (GTDB): domain Bacteria; phylum Actinomycetota; class Acidimicrobiia; order Spongiisociales; family ZC4RG35; genus JACCTH01. The sequence continues at coordinate 15,069 of CAWIXU010000004.1, read as the reverse complement.
GCTCTGTGGCGCCAGTTCTACCGATACGGACTGGGCAAGGCCGACATGCTCTATCTCAACGGCGAATTCCCGTCATGGCGACCGCTGGCTCCGCTAGCCCTGGTTCTCGGCCTGGTCGTCGCGGTCGCCTTCGGCCTGCTCACCACGATTTGGTGGCCGCTGCTTCTCCTGATCGTCGTCTGGATCGTGGTGCTCGCCCTCGGCGAGTCGGGGACGGCTGCTCGAGGTATTGGGTCAATCGCGATCATGCACCTGAGTTACGGCGTCGGGCTTGGTTCGCGGGCTACTCCGCTCGCCCCGGGCCGTCAGGGCCCAGTCGGATAACCGTCCGATAACCCGTGGGGCGTGTGATACCACTCCCGGTTGCGACGAAGCGTGCCCGGAATCTTGAGCAGTGGGAGCAACGCCAGCAGCGGATATTTCCTCAGATAGCGAGACGGCACCCGGTCGCGGATCAGAAACGGGATCGGGGCGAGCAACTGGACCAGCGCAACCGCCGTCCACAACGGCCAGGGCAAGCAGAGGACGCGCCGAGAGCCGAGGCCACGGCCAGCGCGGCGCTGAGCAACGCCATCCCCATCCGCGAAGGTTGCACCAGACGCAAGCGCGAGATCAAGCGACGCCGGCTGTCGCTCGGCTGACAACCTTCTCCAACCAACGGCGAGCGACCTGACGACGTCCACTTGTCCAGCGTGACCGTTGGCGTACAGCGACGGTGGCCGTGGGAGGTTTCTCATCGGCGATTCGAACGTCGTGCAGCCAACGGACCGGGTGTCCGGCGAGAAAGCAGCGAACTCCGAGGTCCTGGTCCTCGACCAACGATGTCCCGAATCCGCCCGCGTGCGTTCAGCGCCTCGAGAAGTCAGACACATGCCGGTGCCGCCGAGATCGGCTGTCCAACCCAGGTTGGCCCGCGCCAGCTGGACCATGCGGTTCGAAGCCCAATACGAGAGTGCCGAGGCGGTCGCCAACGCCGACTCGTCGGGGTTGGCCACATCGAGGTAGGCCTGCAGCACCGAGTGCCCGTCGGTCAGTTCGGCGCCGAACCGATCGAGGAGCTTGCCGGGGACCCGATTGTCGGCGTCGATCACGACGAGCGCCTCGTCGCTAACTAGCGGTCGCTTGGCAACGAACCATGCCAGTGCCGGTGCCTTTTCCGTCGGGCCCGCTCGGAGCGTTCGGTCGACGCGCGCTCCGGCCGCCTGCGCCACCTCGGCCGTGTCGTCGGTGCATCGGTCGGCGAGCACCCACAACTCGTCACCTTCCCTTAGTTGTGGTGTCAGATCGGCGACCGGCCGGGCGACAACGACGCGCTCCTCGTTGTAAGCGGGGATCACGATGACGAAGCGGTGGCTGCGCGACTGCCGCTGGCCCTCGTCACGGGATTTCTCCATCCAAAGCAGAGCGACAACGCAGGTTGTAGGCGATGAGGGCGATGAGGGCCAGCTCAAGAACAAGGAGGAGAGCCCGTAGCATGCCCGGCCGAGGTTATGACCAACCAGTACGGATTCCCACCCAAGTCAATCGCGGTCGTGCTGGGTACCCGGCCCGAGATCGTCAAGCTCTCCCACATCATTCATCTGCTGGGCGACGCCGCCTTCGTCGTCCATACCGGCCAGCACTACGACCCCAACCTCTCTGAGGTCTTCTTCCGCGACCTCGGCCTCCCAACCCCTGACACCTTCCTCGAAGTCGGCGGGATCAGCCGCGGCCAACAGATCGGTTCGGCCATCGCTTCACTCGACGAACTATTCGCCGAGCAGCAGCCTCGTGCCGTCCTCGTTCAAGGGGATACCAACTCGGTGACGGCCGGAGCCCTCGCCGCCAACGCCCGCTCGGTCTTCCTCTGTCATATCGAGGCGGGGCTGCGGAGCCACGACTGGGGGATGCCCGAGGAGCACAACCGGGTGGTCACCGACCACCTGAGCAACCTCTGTTGCGCCCCGACGCCAACTTCGGTCGACAACCTCGCACGCCGAGGGGATCGCGGCGGACGGGTGGCGTTGACAGGCAACACGGTGGTCGAAGCGGTCGCCGCCTTGCTCCCACGGATCGTAGGAGAAATTCTGGCTCGGTATCGGCGTGGAAGCGGCCGCTTCATCCTCTCGACCTTTCATCGACCCGAGAATGTCGACGACGCGAGACACGTACTCGACCATTCTGAATCGAGCTCGCCTCGCTGCCACTGCCGGTCCTGCTGCCGTTGCATCCTCGCTCGGTCGCCCGGGCCGAGGAGTTCGGCCTCGGAGCCTCTGCTCGCACAAGCTCATGGTCGTTGAACCGATCGGCTATCGCGACTTTCTTGGCTCTCGAGGCCGAGGCGGCGTTGATGATTTCAGATTCGGGAGGGATCGCCGAAGAGGTGTCGGTTTTGAAACGACCCTTGGTGGTGGTCCGCAACTCGACCGAACGCCCCGAGGTCATGGGCACGTTCGCGGTCCGAGTCGCGGCCGGTGCCGGGATCGGCGCCGAGGCGCGCCGCCTGCTCGAAGTCGGATGGGAGCGACCTCGGAGACATCCCGAGCCCCTACGGCGACGGCTCCGCGTCCCAAAAATCGCTCGAGGCGCTAGCCAGAGCGTGCTCTAGGTATTCAGCAGGAACGCGCTGGCGGCGCCGGCAGGTGTGGAGTAGGGATTGGTCGATCAGCTCCTGGCCTCCCGGACCGTCGAGATCCGGAAGCAGCATACCGACCAATGCCGACTCGAACTGGTCCAGGCTCTCCGAGCCACCCCCGTTGACATTGAACTGGTCATTCGCGTCGTAGGTGAGCCGGTAGTAGTTGGCGGTGCCGATCTGGACGACGTCGACCGTGTTGGCGCCGGCATTGATCGCAATCACATCGAACGACGGTCAATCCCGGCCAGCGTCGGCGCGGTCGCGACCCAGTAGTGAATGAGGTTGGTGACGCCACCAAAGCCCAGGTCACCGGGATCGTTGGTGTCGCCATCTCGATTGAGATCCACGCTGGCGTCGACGGAGTCCGCCAAGCCCGTGCCAACGACCGTGTACTGGAAAGTGGCCACTCCAGAGGCGTTGGTGGTGGCGACGGTCGGACCGGCCTGTCCGGTTTGGAACGTCACGTCGGCGTTGGCGATCGGCTGACTGAACTTGTCGCGGACGGTGACCGAGATCGAAGCGAACTCGCCGAGCAGATTGCGTCAAGGAACTCTGGCTGAGAGAGGCGGTCGTAACCGGGGGCAAGCAGATCGTCCCAAGTAACGGTGCCGCTGTCGTCGAACTCGGCCGCGCCGTCGTCGACGTTGTCCCGGTCCTTGTCCCAGAACGCCGTGACGTTGTCGATGACCGCAGCGTCGTCTGCTCCCGAAGGATCGGCCGGACCGACATAGGTCAGAGTGGCGCTTCCGTCGGCTCCCGTCATCACCGTCTGGGTGAGAATCGTCTGGTTGCCGCGCTGCACCGTGAACCTGATGTTCTGACCCGACAGGGTCACTGCCGCGCCCCCGGGCCCGATCAGTTGGGCCCTGACCGCGCGCTGACGTAGCAAATCCGGCGCTCACGTTTGCTGGAATGGTCAGGCCGGTTGGAGCCGCACCCCAGGTGAGCTGCACCGCCGCTTCGCCTCGGACGTCCTGCAAATCGAACGTTTCACCGACCTCGCCGGTCCAGGAGTAAATCGTGTCGACTTCCTGAGTCGCATCGTGGGTGAGGTTGACCGTAACGACACCGCTGCCATTGGTGAGCGGATCATTGTTGTCGAGCACGCAGTTGCTGTTGGTAGCCGGCATCGCCTCCGTTGACATGAGCATCGTTGTCGAGCACGCAGCGCCCGTTGCTGTCGAGCGATGCCGCCACGAACACGTCCACTCGCCGGTTCGCTGGCCAGGCTTCCGTCGGGATTGCGGACGGTGACTGTCAAGGGGACAGTGCCCGAGGTCGGAGGAGTGGTCGACTGGCAGCGCCGCCGCCAATCGGAACGGAAGGCCACCCGCGGTTTCGGTCGACCGGGCCAGGAAGAGCGCCATCTGCCAGCGCAAGACGTCGCTGAACGGCGAGAAGGTCTGGTTGCGGTTGTCCCCAGCGCGACGCCGAGCTGGCGAAGTTGGTTGATCGCGACCTGCGTCGCCGACCGGCATGGCCGAGATGTCGGTGAAGCCCTGGCTGGCGCCGTTGGGAAGCGAGACCCCGACCGCTTGAGAGGAGCCGGCTCAGGAACAGAGCCATTTGCCAGCGAGGCACCACGCCCAACGGATTGAAGGAGGTAGCGGAGGTCCCCAGGCTGATTCCGAGTTGGCGGATCTGATTGATGGCGGTCTGGGTCGCCGCCGGCATAGATCCGATGTCGGTGAACCCCTGGCCGGCTCCGTTGGGAAGGGCGACTCCCAGAGCCGTCACCGTTCTGGTGAGGAACAGGGCCATCTGCCAGCGAAGCACAGAAGAATTGGGGCTGAATGTCGTCGCCGAGGTGCCCTGCGGCGATCTTGTAATGGGCAACGCAATCGATGGCATCCAGAGCATCCGTGCTCAAACCGGCCAGGTCACCGAAGCGCTCCGGCGGGCAGGTTGGAAGGACAGGCCTCCGAAACCAACGCTCCGGCGGGCAGTGCCATCAGCCCGCAATCAGCGCAAGAACTGCCGAAACGATGAGCAAACGGCGCATGATACGCTCTCACGACTGCGTGATGCCGTCGGCCGCCAGCACCCGGGTGATGAACAGAGCCATCTGCCAGCGGGTGACATTTACGTTGCCCGAGAAGATTCCTTCGCTGGTTCCGAGCGCGATGTGCCCGTCCGCGAGGAAGTTGATCGCGGTTTGAATCTCGCTGCCGTAGCCGCCGATGTCGCTAAAGGAATCGCTGGTTGGATCGTCGGTGACCGTCACCCCGGCCTGAACGGCGAGTCGATAGAGGAAAAGCGCCATCTGCCAGCGAGTAACAGTGTCGTTGGGCGAAAAGGTGGTCGAAGTCGTCCCGCTGCTGATCCCCATCTGCGCGACCTGATTGATCGCGTCTCTGCGTCGCCGCTGCCTGCCCGCCGATATCAGTGAAACCCTGATCGACCGGCGCCGGTACGGTCAGGCCATGGTCCTCGGCCTGACGAATGAGAAAGAGCGCCATCTGCCAGCGGGCGACGTTGGCGTTGGGCGAATAGGTCGCAGCAGTGGTGCCCTGCGCGATCCCGAAGGCCGCCAGGCAGTTGATGGCGGTCCGAGTAGTGGCGTCGAAGGTTCCAATGTCGGTGAACCCCGCATTGGGGGTGGTCGCCGGGCACGACGCTCGAGGTGTCGATCGGAACCGGATGAGCTTGTGCCGGCGACGCAAGAAGGCCCATCAGAACGACCACCAACCCAAACGAAATTTTCCTCGACACTATGGGTGTCAAACGTTGCCGGGGACGCTCACGTTCCCCGTTGGAGTCAACTGCTAGAAGTCGAAGAATGTGCGGCCGAAAACGCTCGAATCCGCAGTGTTGACCGCAGCGCCGTTGTCAGAGGCGGTGATGCCGCCTACCGCTGTTATCTCGGCTTGATTCTCGATGCCGGGCGTGGTCCCGCCGGAGGTGGGCAGTGCAACCGTAATCGTGATCAACAGTTGGTCGGCAGGACCGGAGGCGCAAGTCGCCTCGACGCCACATGTGATCGTGGCGGTGGTTCCGTCAGGGTCGAGAAGCTGGATCGTGGCACCGGGAGCGACAACGACATCCTCAGAGAAGTAGATGAGGATCATGTCACCTGTATCCAACAGACCAGGCGTACCAGAGTTGCCGGCCTGGGTCATAGCGATGATCACGGTGCCGGGTGCATTGTCAATCGAGATGTCGAGTACTGATTGGTTGCTGAAAGTGGGATCGTAGGGATCTGCCGTGATCTCATCACCGGGGCTCAGCGCCGCTTCGAATGCGGCCATCGTTGCCGGCACGCCTTCGATCGCGAACGTGTCGTTGCTGTCGTAATAAGCGCTGCACGATTCGAATATCTCGATGCGGTTGGCCGCAGCGTCGGCGCCCGAGATCGGAACGGAACCACTGCCGGGCCCGTCACAGTCGGGCAGGATTCCTGCCATGAAGTCGGTCCTTCCACCGGCTGCATACGGCTCCAAAGGTGGACTATTCCCGGTTATCTCGGGATCGTTGTCGTCGTTCAAGTCCTGCCAGGCGACGGCCACCACGGATTCCGGGACCCCTCCCAGATGTCGGATCCTGAACGTGACCACTCCATCGGGTCCCGCGGCCCCCTCGGCAACAGTTCCGACCACGTTCAGCCCGTCGCTCACCGATTCGAAAGTCGCGGTCGCTGCGGGCGCTCCATCCCATTCAGTCGCCCCGCCGCTGACAGCAAATAGGGCGAGTCCAACGTTGCCTGGGTAGGCAGAGCCGTCGGGATTGCGGAAGATCGCCATGAAGCTTCGGAAATCGCCGAGTGCCCGCGCTGCTGGATCGCTCGGCACGACCGTCACCAGAATCGTCGGCGGTTGCCGAACATCTGCGCCCAGCACTCGGGTTAGGAAAAGCGCCATCTGCCAACGAAGCACGTTCGAGTTGCCAGCAAATAAATCTCCCCCGATACCCAGAGCGATATGCCCATCGGCCAGGAAGTTGATCGCCGCCTGAATCTCCGAGGTATACGCCCCAATGTCGCTGAACTGGTTGTGAGCTGGATCATCCGCAACGCCTACCCCGGCCGCCACCGCCAAACGACGGAGGAACAAGGCCATCTGCCAACGGGTCACCGGATCGTTCGGAGAGAACGTCGTCGTGTTCGTGCCGGTCGAAATGCCCAGTTGTGTCACCTGGTTGATCGCGTCCTGGCTCGCCTGCGGCAAGCCGCCGATATCGGTGTAGCCCTGTGAGACCGCTGGCGGGACTGCAATCCCATGATCAGCCGCCTGACGGACCAAGAACAACGCCATCTGCCACCTAAGGACGGTGCCGTTGGGCGAATAAGTCTGGGCCGTGGTGCCGTTTGAGATCCCATACGAAACGAGGCAGTTGATTGCCGCCTGGGTCTGTGCATCGAACCCACCGATATCGGTGAATCCGGCCGAGGGGGTGGTCGAGGGGCAGGAAACAGAAGTGTCAACCGCCACGGAGTGAGCACTCGCCGGCAGGGCCACAGTCACCAGGCTGAAGACCACGGAAAGGACGGCGAACCTCGTCCAAACCTGAAGATAACTAGTCATGGTCCATAAGGTTTTCGGCCGGGTTGCCGCTGACCTTGAACGGACTCCGATTTGGTTTAGCCAAGCTATTTGGGCGATCAGCTGCCGAACGACCGAAAGAGAAATGCGGCCATTTGCTCGCGGGTTATGACCGCGCCCGGACAGAAGGAGGTCCCAGTGCAACCCGTGGTAATTCCTGACTGGCGCAGGGCGTTGATGTCGGCCTCGTGAACAGAGCCCGAATCGTCGCCGAAATAGTCGAGCGTCGATGCTGGGAGTCCGAGAGCTCGCACCAGGAACGAGGCCATGTGCGCCCTCGTAGTAGTCGTGTACGGGCAAAACGATGTCGCCGAGCACCCGGTGGTGATCGATGCGGCGCGAATCGAGTTGATCGCGGCCTGATGCGCTGAGCTTGAGTCATCGTTGAAGTAGTCCGTCATGGCGGGGGGAAGGCTCTGGGCGCGGGCCAGAAAGCTGGCCATCTGTTCTCTCGTCACCGGATCGCGCGGGCAGAACCTCGTGCCAGAACAGCCGGTGGTGATCCCGGCTCCGGCCAGCCATTCGATCTCGGCGACGAACGGCGAACGGTCATCGTCGGAAAACCTGCCCACGATCGGAAGCGGGGTCGCATCGATCTTCAGGGGACCTTCGACGAACCAATCGGTCAGCGGCCACTCGTAGACGGTGCTTTCAAGGCCCATCCCATCCTTCCACCCTGCGCTGACGAAGCCTCCTTGCCAAATGGTCCAGTCCCTCTCCTTGTCGATGTTGAAGTAGATGAACCCGACAGCGTTGCGATCATTGGCGAGGAAGGTGAACATTTCCCGGATCCAGGCGTCCTTGTCGCCCCCATAGGGCGAGCTGGCGGTCTGCGAAACGAGGAACGGTTTTTCCGGAGCGAAGGTACGGGCCTCGTCGAGCGCACCCCCCATGGTCTCGGCGACTGTGGTCCACCGCGCGCCGGGGACGTTCGAGCCCCAGTTGTAGGCCGACATGCCAACCAGGTCCACTAACTCATCGCCCGGGTAGTAATCCTCCATCGAGTAAGGAGGGGCCGACCAGCCGTTGGGGGCGAAGACCCAACGAACATTCCAGCCTGGCGAGCCAGCATCATTGGCGACGGTGACGAAACGCCGGTACGCAGCCCCGAAGTTGCCGGGGTCCATGCCGTAGGGAATCCAGTCGCCATTCATCTCCGGCATCGGCGCGAGCATGACCGACCTGTTGCCGCCCCGTGCGAGCCACGAATCGACCGCCGCGCCCAGACTCGAGAAATAGAAGTCATAGTGCCCGGCGACGATATCGGCCGCGGTACCGCGGACGTTGATGTTGACAAAAGGCGTCGCGCCGACCGACCAGATCTCTTCGAGCATGTAGTCGACGTTCGCCGGCGACTCGTTCACCTCGATCCAGATGCCGCCAATGGAAACCTTCTTGCTCGATGCGTTGTTGACCTCGTTGATGTGGGCGCGGGAGTACCACTGCGCTGGTGCGTAAAGGCCGGCCATGATCTGATTCGTGGAGACGGCCACACCTGGCTCGGCCTCAGCACTTCGGACACCCAGGCCCGAGCTCACAATCAGGAGCGCGATGAAGAGAACGAATAGTCGCTTCCCACTCATGCTGGGAATCTAACTGAGAAGCACAAAGTGAAGGGCCCCGGTTTCCCGGGGCCCTTCGGTTGCTGACCTTGAGTCAGGACAGCGAGTTGTAGTTAGTGACCAGCGAAGGTACGCCCAGCCGCGTTGGACGTGACGTTGATGGCCTCGCCATCGTCGTCAGTGAATCCACCGACTGCCGTGATCGTCGCGGGCGTCTGAATACCACCGGTGGTCCCGCCAGCGCTTGGCAAGACGGCGGTGACAGTCATTGTGAGCACGTTGCTCGCCACTGCCCAGGTCGAGTTGAGGCCGCGAGTGATCGTGGCCGTGCTCCCGTCCGAGTCAATAACGGTGATCGTGTCCGACCCATCAACCCCTGCGAGTGGCTCGCTGAAGGTGATCGTGATCGTGTCGTTCGGGCTCAGCTGGCCCACCACGCTTGGTGCAAAGTTCGCACCAACGGAGCTTGTGAACGTCGCTCCGGCGCTAGCGCCTTCGGTGATGGTTGGAACGTTGAACGGAACTGACTCAACAGCACCGACGAAGTCGGGCACCTGTGAGGCCAGGAACTCGTTCGCAACTCCCTGCGCGAGCGGTGTCGAAACCGTCCACGCACCATCGGCATCAGCCGTACCAGTGGCAATGATGTTGTCACCAGCATCCTGGACGCCATCACCGTCGACATCCTGTCGGATGCGGATGGTGGCTCCCGGATCAGCCGTGCCCTTGATGGCATAGCGTAGCCGCGTCGACAGTGGTCGCTGCGGCCGGATCGGTCACCGTCAACGGGGCCGTGTTATCGGTCAGGTTGAACGTCGACTGATCGGCAGTGTCCGGATCGTAGGTTCCGGCGACCGTGTCGGTCAGGCTCAGTGCGTCTTCGAAGTCCTGCAGCGTCGCAGCTGCGCCATCCGACCGTGAAGATGTCACCGGAGTCGTAGAAGTACGAGCACGGGGCTGCGATGCAGGACGTCCCATTGGCGCCGGTCTCGAAGACATCGGACGCCTTGGTGGTCTTGGTCACAGCCGCAGCGACCATCGCTGCCAGCAACAGCTTCTCCTGCTGGGCCAGATGCGAAGTCGGTTTCGCCGCCGAGACCGAAGGGCTCGGTCGGGGCAACGTTGCCGGCGGTTTCGTAGGTGCCGTCGAGGTCGAGATCTTCCCAGGCGACCGGGATGGTGTCCTCGGCTGTACCGGCATGACGGATGGTGAAGGTCACCACACCATCGGTACCTGCTACGCCGGTTGCGGTCTCGCCGGTGCCAAGACCGACTAGGGCATCAGTGACCGACTCGATGTTGACGAAATCCGCCACGTCGTTGTAGACCGGGGCTCCAGCGTCGGTGGCTTCCACCAACTGAATCCCGACTCGACCGGTGTAGGCGGTGCCGTCGGCGTTCTTGAACGTCGCCGTGTAGGTCCGAGCCGTTCCGGTGGCCTGGGTCGCGGTGGCGGTCGGAGTGACCGCCACCGCAGTACTGACGGCTGGACGATGCCGTCCGCTGCCAGAACGCGGGTGAGGAACAGAGCCATCTGCCAACGGAACACAGGATCGTTCCGCGAGAAGAGGCTTCCTCCGGTACCGAGAGCGATATGCCCATCGGCCAGGAAGTTGATGGCCGTCTGGATCTCAGCGGTGTAACGCACCGATGTCGGTGAACTCGTTGTGCGCCGGATCATCGGTCACCGTCACTCCGGCCAAACCAGCCAGACGCCGAAGGAACAGAGCCATCTGCCAACGGGTCACCCCATCGTTCGGAGAGAACGTGGTAGGTGCTGGTCCCCTTGGAGATACCCAACTGGGTGACCTGGTTGATCGCGTCCTGCGTCGCCTGCGGCAATCCACCGATGTCGGTGTAGCCCTGCGCGGCCGCCGCCGGGATCGTGATCCCATGGTCGGCTGCCTGGCGAACCAGGAACAACGCCATCTGCCACCGGGTACACGGTGTCATTCGGCGAATAGGTGGTTGCACTTGTGCCCGTCGTGATCCCGAACGCCAACAGACAGTTGATTGCCGTCTGCGTCGTGCGCGTCGAATCCACCGATGTCGGTGAATCCGGCGCTTGGGGTCGTCGAGGGGCAGGAAACGGTCGTGTCAATCGCTACGGAGTGAGCACTCGCCGGCAGGGCTACAGCCAAAAGGCTGAAGACCACGGCGAGGACGGCAATCCGAGCGATCCACGACCGCTTCCGGGTAAGTACCGATTTTGGCACTATGCCCTTCCTTTCTTTTGCTTGCTTACGTGGATGTCCATCCGTAACGACATCTGGGAAAGTTAGAACACTGACGGGTCCGGATCCGGTTCCCGCCGTGCCCCCCAGCGGCAGGTCCGAGGTAGCACGGAGCTATTGCAGCCAAAACGGCCGTGTGGCTATCTGGCATCTGGCTATCAAACCCTCCGTGTCTACCCCTCCCGGATCGTTCGAACGGTTGTTGCGCCCCGGAAGGTACCAGGGCATGCCCGGACCCTAATGATTAGTCACTTGGTGATTGCCCAATAGGAACCGGCAGGGAGTCTAACGTCGCCAATTCCGGCAGAGTTCCCTTTAAGGGGTTCTCGCGTTCCGTCAGCTCACCGAGCCCCGATAGGCTCCACCACCTCTTTGGCCCGGCCCAGCATCCGGATCGTCCCCCGTCGAGCCAGAGAACGCGATCGGATAGGCGTTCGACGACTTCGAGATCGTGGGAGACGAACAGCACGGCGGTACCGGTCTCCATCAGTGTCTTCATCCGGGCCGCCGACTTGCGCTGGAACGTCTCATCGCCGACGGCCAGGACCTCGTCGACCACCAGGACATCGGGATCGATATCGGACGCCACCGCAAAGCCGAGTCGGGCCAGCATGCCCGATGAATAGGAGCGGATCGGGACGTCGAGAAACTCGGTCAACTCGGCCCACTCGGCGATGGCCCCGACCCGCTCCCGCATCTCGTCGGGATCGCGTCCGAGCAAGGTGCCAAAGAGAACGATGTTCTCGAACCCGGCCAGCTCGGGGTTGAAGCCGGCTCCGAGAGCGATCATCGGCGCCACAACCCCGCGAACGATCACCCGTCCCGACGAAGGCGGCAGGACCCGGGCCACGATCTTCATGAGCGTGGTCTTGCCGGCTCCGTTGGGACCGATCAGGCTGAAAACCTCGCCTCGCGAGACCTCGAAGCTGACATCGGATAGAGCGGCGAACTCCTCGGTGACCAGCTGGCGCTGCAGGAACTGGAAGGTGAATTCCTTGATCGTTCCGGCTCGGTCATGAGCCATTCGATAATTGAGCCCGACCGACTTCACCTCGATCAGGGTTTCGGCGTCGGAGTTCTGGGTGCTCACAGCGACGACACCAGGTTGCGCCACGAGTGTGAAAAGACCCACACCCCTAGTCCCAACGCCAGCAGCGCCGAGCCCACCACCATCGCCCATTGCCAGAGCGGGGGAATATCGCCTCGATAGATGAGCGACCGGAACACCTCGAGATAACTGAAGAGCGGATTGGCGTAAACGAAGCCGAGAAATCGCTCCGGGATGATCTCGATCGGATAAAAGACCGGAGTGGCGTAGGTGAGAAGGATCACGACAACCCGCGTCAACTCGATGACGTCGTAGAAGAGGACCGCCGCGGCGGCGACCAGCATTCCCAGACCGGTCACCAGCGCCAGCATCGCCAGCATCGGAATCGGCGAGAGCAAGATGGTCCAAGGCACTCCCACCCCGGAGATCAGCTGGACGATCACGAGCGGGAAAAGGCTGATCAGGAAGTTGACCCCTCCGGCGATGGAGGTGGCGAACGAGAAGACCTCGGCCGGCACATAAACCTTGGTGAGGATGGAGGCCGACCCGGTGATGGCCGACCCGGTGGCCAGAAGGCCCTGGCTGAAGAAGGTCATGAAGAGGACGCCCGCAAGCAGATAGAGGACGTAGGGCTCGCCACCGGTGGCTCCGAAGCGACCCTGGCCAAAGATCTGACCGAAGACGACCCACATGATCGCGGTGGTGAGGATCGGGTTGAGCAGCGTCCACCAAACCCCAAGGCTCGAGCGCTTGTAGCGCACCGACAGCTCGCGATTGACGAGCAGGCGGATCAGCCCCCGATGGCTCCACAGGTTCTGGAACTCGGTGACCAACGGACGGCGGGGCAGCGCAGAGTCGTAGACAGGGAGAGGCATCGACGGATTCAGAGGCTAGATACGATCGGCTTGATGGCCCGGAGCAAGTGGCTCGATCCTCGTCGGATAGCGCACGGTCTCAACTGGCGTATTCAGCAACAGATAGCTCGATTCAGAAAGCCCCCGCCCCCGATCGGCGGGCCTCCACAAGGCGACCAGTTCCGGCGAGCGGTGCTCGAGCGCTACGGGGTCGACGAGACTTCTAGCTCTTCCGCCCACGGAACAGATGTGGGCCGATTTCACCCTCACCGCGGTTGACCGGGGATTCCATGCGGTGAACGCGCTCGGCGGTCAACTCGCGTTCAAAGGAAAACGAGTCCTCGACGTTGGCTGTGGCTACGGAGGATTTCTCGTAGCCGCCGTACGCGCCGGAGCCCGCGAAGCGGTGGGAGTCGACTCGAACCCCAAGGTGCTCGAACTCGCTCCCATGCTGCTGGCGGACTACGAAACGGAAGCGCGGCTCGAACTCGCCGATCTCATCGATCCCGCGCTTCCCGGCGTGCTCGGCGCGTTCGACCTCATCATCTGCAACGACGTGCTCGAACACGTCAAGAACGTGCAGGTCGCCGTCCAGAACCTGGTTGAGATGCTCGCTCCGGGCGGACGAGTTTTTCTCGAAATTCCGAATGGCAACGCGATCAAATACGTGCGTAGCGACGGTCATTACAAGATCCCCGGGATCACTTTGCTCGACTTCGACGAAGCCCGCCGCTGGCATCGGGCCTTCTTCCCCGACGCAACGACGTACGACACCTTCTTTTACGGAACGGTCGACTACTACCTCGCCACCTTTTCCCGGATGGGGGTTCTGCTCCGAATGCTCGAGGTCCCGCATGGCGATCCGGGATCGATCGAACGCCTGGCCGGAGACCTCAAAGCGCTCGAAGCCGAATCGCACAACTGGCCCACCGCCTTCGCAGGGAAACCCACCGAAATCATGGCGATCATCCAGGAAAGACTGGGCTCGTATCTTGCCGAGATCAACCTGCGCCTCAATCGATACAGGCGTCTCACCGATCCAGCCGAACGAGAGCTCGTCGGCACTTCGCTGCGAGTTTCTTACGAGGTGGGCAACTGGCTCTTCGAGGGACATCGACCGGATTAGGAACCCGGCCTCGTAGCATCGCTCGAAGGTGACCGAGCCCGAACCACAACCCGAGCCCAGCTCGCGCCTCCCTTTGATCCTGGGTGGCGCTGGCGTGGCAGTCATCGTCGTTGCGGCTGCGATCTTGCTCTGGCCCGATCGAACCCCATCACCATCGACCACGGTTCCCACCACCGAAACAACGGGACTGGCCACAACCACCAGTGACGGAGTCACGACAAGCGCGCCGGCCACCACTTCGACACTTATCCCGATGCCGACCACAACCGACACGGCGGGTCCAGCTCTGTCGAACTATGACGTGGTCGTCGTCGGCGACGGTTTGGGAGGAGTCACGGCCGCCACCGCCGCGGCCCGCCTCGGCGCCAACGTGGCCCTCCTCAGCCCCATCAACTATTTGGGCGGTCAGGCCGGCGCCGCCGGAGTTTCGACCATGGACGAAGGGAGCAATCACTTCGTCCTCCGTCGGTCGGGCATGTATGGCGAGCTCGCCACCTTCCTTCAGACGCTCTACGGCCCCGACGTGGGCGATTGCTATTTCATCGAGGACTCCCTCTGCCCCGAGCCGATCATCGTCGATGGTTTTCTTCGAGGACTTCTCGCCAATGCCGGCGTCGACATCATTCCCATCACGACGGTGTCCGATGTACTGCAGGACAACGACAAGGTCACCGGAGTGGTGGCGGACGGGACGACCTACAACACCGAAGTCGTGATCGACGCCACCGAGTTCTCCGATCTCTATCCGCTGGTTGAGGGTCTCAACTACGAGGTAGGGGGAGCCGACGGCTGTGTGCAGGACACCACCTGGCTCGCCATCAGGGCCTTCTACCCGATCAGCCCGGGTGAGTCGTTGACCCCGCCACAGTCGACCGATCAAGATCTCTTTTCGCTCTACGGCGCCGAGTCTGAAGCCTGGCTCGAAGACTTCCGGACCAGCGTGATTGCTGCCCCGGACCGCGGATCGGAGCCGGGCTTCCTTCCCTGGAACGTGGCGACCGAAACTCAATATCGGGCCCTGGCCGACCGGCGAGATTTCTCGCGGTCGACACATCCTCCGGAGATCACGCGGACTGGCGTCAACTACGCC
>CAWIXU010000003.1:0-437320 GCA_963840175.1 uncultured Acidimicrobiia bacterium | reverse complement strand
GGCCACAGCGTCAACCATGCGAGCCGTGGCGGTCGCCACCCCGGACATCATGCCAAGAAAGTTGAGCGCGGTGCGCTCGGCTGCGAGGAGAGAGCGCGATGCTCCCGCGACAGCGACCAAATTGGTACCAGCAACGACGGCGTCTCCATCCGCCGCAATCACTCGGACCTCGGTCGAGGGATCGACAGTCAGGAACACATCGCGGGCGACCTCGAGACCGGCGATCGTTCCGTCCTGGCGGGCGACGACGTGGGCGCCGGATGTGGCATCGGCCGGGACCGCGCCTTCGCTGATGTCGCCGGCCAGCCCCAGGTCCTCCTCGAGGGCCCGATCGATCAGCGGCTGATATTGGCTTCGGTCCATCAGGGTCTATTTCTCGCCGGGAATCGGCTCGACGAGATTGCGATTGGCCTGGAAAACGTCTGTCTCCGGATAGTCGGCCCGATAGTGACCACCCCGCGATTCGGAGCGGCGCAGGGCAGCAGCGACGACCAGGCGGGCGACGTCGGCCGCGACGCTGCCCCGACAGGCTGGATCGCAACTCCGCGTCGAGATCGAGCAAGCGGTTGCGAGCCTCCCAGAGACCAGGCCCGGTTCGGACGAGACCGACCCGTTCCCACATGATCGAACGGACTTCTTCGATCCCGTCACCTGCGAGCGGCAGCTCAAAAGCCGGCCCCGAAGCCAGGTCGGCCTGTTCGGGAGTGGGGTCCATGTTCTCGGATAACATCGTGGGCAACAAGCGCTCCGAAAACAAGACCCTCGAGCAGCGAGTTCGAGGCGAGGCGGTTGGCGCCGTGAACTCCGGTCGATGCGACCTCTCCGACCGCCCACAGGCCCGGAAGCGAGGTTCGCCCGCTCGGATCGGCGTCGATTCCTCCCATGTAGTAGTGCGCCGCTGGTGACACGGGAAGCAGCTCGGTCCGGGGATCGAGACCGGCGGTCTGCGCCAGCTGGAACACCGTCGGAAAGCGCTGGGGAAAGTCCTCGATCGAACGGGCATCGAGATAGGCACCGAGCCCCCGGTCGAGCTGCCAGAAAATGGCCCGGGCGACGATGTCACGAGGCGCCAACTCGGCGTCGGGGTGATAAGGGAGCATGAAGCGATCACCTTCGTTGTCGACCAGGTGCGCTCCTTCCCCGCGCAGCGCCTCGGTGAGAAGCGGCATCGGATCGAGACCGCAGTCGAGGGCGGTGGGATGGAACTGGACGAACTCGAGATCGGCGAGACGAACGCCGACCCGCGCCGCCATCGCCAATCCGTCTCCGGTGACGCCGGGCGGGTTGGTGGTTCGGAGATAGAGGCGGCCGATCCCACCGGTGGCGAGCACCACTGCCGGCGCCTCGATGACTTCTCGGTTCCCTTGCGGATCGGCGACCACCAACCCGACGATTCGCTGGTCGGCTCGCACCAAATCGAGCGCCCGCCATCCCTCCAACGTTTCGATCGAGGGCCGGTCGAGCACGGCCTCGGTCAGAGTCCGCATCACCTCGTAGCCGGTGCGGTCGCCTTCGGCGTGGATGACCCGGCGGCGCTGGTGCCCGGCCTCGCGAGCGAGGGCGATATCACCGGAGGGGGAGATGTCGAATCGAGCGCCGAGGTCCCGGAGCCGCTCGATGGCGGCCGGGCCACCGTCGGTGAGGATGTCGACCGCGTCACGGACAGCGATTCCGCCCGAGACGGCCATCGTGTCGCGGGCATGGAGGTCGGGGCGATCATCGCCGCCCACTGCGGCGGCGATACCCCCTTGCGCCCACCAGGTCGAGCCGAGCGGGCCCGCGGAAACGACGATCGACTCTCCCAGCCCGAGCGCTGTCGAAAGACCGGCGACGCCCGAACCGACCACCAGTGGCACCTTGACCCGCCGGGTCATGACTGCCTCAAGCTCGTTTGACTTCGAGCATCCGCTCGACCGCCCGGCGGGCTCGATCCATTATTTGCGGGGTCGATCTCCACCTTGTATTGCATGTTCTCGAGCGAGGCGCGGATGTTGTCGAGAGTGATCCGCTTCATGTGAGGACACAGGTTGCACGGCCGGACGAAATCGGTCTCCGGGGCATAGGCGGTCACGTTGTCGGCCATCGAGCACTCCGTGATCATCATCACCTGTTTGGGCTGGTTCTCCGTGACCCACTTCTGCATGCCGAAGGTAGAGCCGACAAAGTCCGCTTCGGCGAGCACATCCGGTGGACACTCGGGATGGGCGATGACCTTGATGTCGTCGTAGCCGACCCGGTGCCGGCGGATCTCCTCGCCGGTGAAGCGCTCGTGGACCATGCACGACCCCTCCCACAGGATCACCTCGACATCGGTCTGCGAGGCGACCCACCGCCCCAAATACTGATCGGGGGTGAAGATGATCTTGTCGACTCCCAACGACTCAACCACTTCTTTGGCGTTGCCCGAGGTGCAGCAGATGTCGGACTCGGCTTTCACCTCAGCCGAGGTGTTCACGTAGGTCACCACAGGCACTCCAGGGTTCTCCGCCTTCAGCCGACGAACGTCGGCGCCGGTGATCCCCTCAGACAGCGAGCAACCGGCTCGGAGGTCCGGGATCAAGACGGTCTTCTGCGGGTTGAGCATCTTGGCTGTCTCAGCCATGAAATGGACTCCGGCCATGACGATGACGTCGGCGGTCGCCTCGGTGGCCATCCGGGCGAGGGCCAATGAGTCGCCAGTCAGGTCGGCGACCGTGTGATAGATGTCCGGCGTCATGTAGTTGTGGGCGAGGATCACGGCGTTGCGCTCTTCCTTGAGCTTTTCGATCGCGGCGATGGTGGGTGCCAGCGCGGCCATCTCCTCCGGAGGAAGGACGTCGGCGCGTCGCGTGATCTGCAGCGCGGGCATTACATCCGTTCGATGAGAGCGGAGGCGAATTCAGAGGTCTTGACCTCTTTGGCCCCTTCCATCAGGCGGGCGAAGTCGTAGGTAACGACCTTGTCGCCGATGGTCTTCTCGAGTGCCGACACAATGCGATCAGCCGCTTCGGACCAACCGAGGTAGCGGAGCATCATCTCGCCACTCAGAATCACCGAACCGGGATTCACTTTGTCCTGGCCCGCATACTTGGGCGCGGTCCCGTGGGTTGCCTCGAAGACTGCATGCCCGGTCACGTAGTTGATGTTGCCGCCGGGAGCGATGCCGATTCCGCCGACCTGGGCCGCAAGCGCATCGGAGATGTAATCGCCGTTCAAGTTCATCGTGGCGATGACGTCGTATTCCGCGGGTCGGGTGAGCACCTGTTGAAGAAAGGCGTCGGCAATGGCGTCCTTGACCAGCAGCTTGTCTCCGGCGTCCCCGCCCGAGTCCTCCCAGGAGATGGCACGATCCGCGAACTCGGTGGAAACCACCTCGTAACCCCATTTGCGAAACGCCCCTTCGGTGAACTTCATGATGTTGCCCTTGTGGACGAGCGTCACCGACTTCCGCCTCTGGGCGAGGGCGTATTCGATTGCAGCTCGCACGAGGCGCTTGGACCCGGTAATCGAAGCGGGTTTGATGCCAAGTCCGGAGTCGGGCCGGATCTCCCACCCGAACTCATCGTCGAGGAACTCGAGCAACCGCTTGGCCCCCTCGCTGCCCTCCTCGAGCTCCTTGCCGGCGTAGACGTCCTCGGTGTTCTCGCGGAAGATCACCATGTCGACCAGCTCGGGGTGCCGCACCGGCGAGGGAACTCCCTCGAACCAGCGGATCGGCCGCACACAGGCATACAGGTCAAGGGTCTGACGCAGGGCCACATTGAGCGAGCGAATCCCGCCGCCAACCGGCGTGGTCAGCGGTCCCTTGATGCCGACTAGGTAGGTGCGGAAGGCAGCCACGGTTTCGTCGGGAAGCCAGGAACCGGTCTTGGTGTAGGCCTCCTCACCGGCGAACACCTCCTGCCACTCGATCTTCTTCCCGCCGTCATAGGCCTTTTCGACCGCCGCTTCGAAGACCCGCACCGCGGCCGCCCAGATGTCGGGACCGGTGCCGTCGCCCTCGATAAAGGGAATGATCGGATCGTCGGGGACGACCAAACCGCCCGACTCCATCTTGATCGCAGTCGCCAACTCTCTCCTCTTTCGGGTTCAGGTTATCCGCGAACCCAGGGTTCGCAGGGCTGTACAGCGGCCTTAACGCCGCGTAGAACGATCAGCCGTGGGCCCGGGCGGCGGTCAAGGTGTTCACGAGAAGCATGGCCCGGGTCATCGGACCGACCCCGCCGGGTACCGGCGTGATCGCCGAAGCGACCTCGGACACAGGACCGAAGTCGACATCCCCGACCAGCTCGATCATCGATCCGATTGATACCGACGTCGACGACCACCGCGCCGGGGCGGACCATGTCGGCGGTGACGAAACGAGGCGATCCGATCGCCGCCACCACCAGATCGGCGCTCAGGATCAACGACCGCAAGTCGCGACTACGGGAATGGGCGACTGTGACGGTCGCGTCAACCCCGCGGGCGCCCAACAGCAGTGCCATCGGCCGACCGACGAGAAACGAGCGACCCAGGACGACGGCTTTGGCGCCCCGGATCGGAATCTCGTAGTGATCCAGGATGCGCATGATTCCCGACGGGGTGCACGGTCGGAGACCGGGTTGGTCGAGGACCAGCCGCCCGAGGTTCGCCGGGTGAAGGCCGTCGGCATCCTTGCCCTGGTCGATCGCCCCGACCACCGCCTCGCCATCGAGACCCTCGGGTAGTGGAAGCTGGACGAGGATGCCGTCGACCTTCGAATCCTGATTCAGCTCGGCGATAAGGCTCTCGACGCGTTCCTGAGT
The DNA here is from genome assembly GCA_963840175.1 of uncultured Acidimicrobiia bacterium. GTDB lineage: Bacteria > Actinomycetota > Acidimicrobiia > Spongiisociales > ZC4RG35 > JACCTH01. The sequence continues at coordinate 432,554 of CAWIXU010000003.1, read as the reverse complement.
CGAATACGAAGGCAGCTCGTGGTGGATCGAGGTCATGCCCACCTCTTCGGCGTCTCGCCGTTTGCCACGCACGTAGACATGCGATGGCGGGGTCGTCGCCGACGAGGACCGTGGCCAGGCCGGGCGATCGGCGGAGAGCTCGAACTCCCGAGGCCACTTCGACCTTGACCGCGGCCGCGACAGGCTTTCCATCGAGTAATCTGAGCCACGGAGCGCAACGCTATCAGTGACGAAAGTGGCGCAGTCTCGTCCGAACCAGCCTCACGCCCAAACGCGTGGCAGTCTCCATGACCAGATCATCGTTGCGCGAGCCGCCCGGAGCGACGATGTCAGTAACTCCTGCGGCGGCCAGTGCCTCGACGCCATCCGGGAACGGGAAGAAGGCGTCGGATGCCGCAACCGCTCCGTTGGCGCGGTCCCCGGCCTGACGTAACGCCTTCGCCACCGCCCCAACCCGGCTTTGATCGCCGGCCCCAATCCCGACCGCCGCTCCATCGCGAACAATGACGATGGCGTTCGATCGGGTATGTGCGGCGACCCTCTCAGCGAGGGCGAGGTCTCGTTCTGATGTCTCGAACCCCCGATCGCGAGATTGGACCAGGAATCCGTCCTCTATCCGGCGCCAATCGAAATCGAGGTTGTGAGGAGGAGGAGCCGAGATCGTCCGAACCGACGCCCCAATCCCCTCGGTAGTGTGGAATGCGGGAGCGACGACGACCTCGACAAAACGCTCGCCGATCGCGTTTGCGAGGGCGGCCGTGACCGGGCGGTTGACCGCAACAACGCCTCCAAAAGCGGAGAGCGGGTCACACTCCCAGGCGCGAACGAATGCATCCTCAATCGTTTCCCCGTCCGCCACACCACAGGGGTTGCCGTGTTTGACGATGACTACCGCCGGCCCGCCGAGGTCGTTGACGAGACGCCACGCCGCGTCGGCATCGGCGAGATTGTTGAGCGAAATCTCCTTTCCACCCGAGAATCTCGGCCTCCTCCCACCACGGCCGGGTGCCTCGCTCTCGCCAGAGATATGCCTCCTGGTGTGGATTCTCGCCATACCTCAGAGGCGCTCCGCGCTCGAGGGCAACCACTAGCCGAGTCGGTTCGTTTCCTTCCAACCAGGCAACAATTGCGGCGTCGTAGGCCGCGGTCCGGAAAAATGCGGTGCGGGCGAGGTCTCGCCTCGTCTCAATCGTGAGGCCACCTGCCTCGATCTCTTTGGCGACGGCGTCGTATTGCGACGGATCGGTCACGACGCCCACGTGCTCATGGTTCTTGGCCGCGGCTCTGGTCAGAGCCACACCGCCGATATCAATTTGCTCGATAGAAGGGTCGTCCTCAAACGGATAGAGGCTCGAGACAACCAGCTCGATCGGTTCGATGCCCTGTGCGAGCAAGTCTTGAAGATGGATGGGATCATCGGGGCGGGCCAGAACGGCACCGTGCACCTTGGGATGAAGCGTCTTTACCCGGCCGCCGAGAATCTCAGGAAACCCGGTCAGCTCGCTCACGAGCATGACGTCGAGCCCGGCCTCGGTGAGAGCCGCGGCCGTTCCGCCCGAACTGATGAAGGTGACCCCACATTTCGCCAGCCGGTGGCAGAACTCCGCTAATCCGGTCTTGTCATGGACCGAGATCAGAGCCCGCCGGACCGGCTGCCGCTCTAGCTCCATCGGACCAGCCGACCTTCGACAGTGCAGTTTTCCGGCTAGCAGAGCCGCCACCACGCTGGGATAGAGATCGTGCTCTTCATGTTGGATGCGTGCATGCAATGAAATGACGCTGTCGTCTTCCAAGCACCGGCACAGTCCGCTGAGCGATGATCGGCCCGTGATCGATCTTCTCGTCGACGAAATGGACCGTCACGCCGGTCACCTTGACCCCGGCGGTCAACGCTTGGGCGACGGCCTCGAGACCTGGGAAAGCCGGTAGCAGCGAGGGATGAATGTTGACGATCCGGTTGGAGAAACGAGCAATGGCTTCCGGCCCCAGGATCCTCATGAATCCCGCCAGGACCAAAGCCTCGGCCTCGTCGGCCTCACCGAGAATCTCGCTGGTGAAGCTCGAACGGTCGCCTCGATAGGGGATCACTCGGGTGTTGATCCCGGCGGCTTCGGCTTTCGCCGAGGGCCGGACAATCGACGTCCGCTACCACCGTGCTGATCTTGCCGACATCGGCGTCGATCAGCGCTTCGAGGTTCGACCCGGCACCGCTGACCAGGACAACGTATGCCATGTCGGGTGCGAACGGTAGCTGACTAGGGTCGCGCCGATGCCTTCACCGCATGATCTCAGCTCGCAGCTCGTGGACCTTCTCGGGCTCGACCATCCTCCGATTGCTATCTCCTTCGAGGCGAGCCTGTCCCCGTGAACAGTCGCTTCGATCAGCCGCCCGTTGCCGCATCGTGTGTGTTCTGGATGCTGGCCCACGAGCAAGCCTTCACCACGATTCCCCTCGATCACAACTGCTCGGTCGGGCGCTACACCCACGGCCTCGCCGAGGCCGCCGAAATCATCGATCAACCCGACGTCGCCGCATTGCTCGAAGTTGGATGGGTAACGATGGAGGCCTTCGCCGGCGTTGCCAAGCTGTCGTCCCGTGCCCCAAGCGATCACCTACGGCCCCTTTTCCGCGGCGGACTGTCGCTGCCCGACGTCGTCTTGCTTCGGGTCAGCCCCCGGCAGATGATGGAAATCAGCGACGCCGTCGCAGTCGAGTTCTCCGGGAAACCCCAATGCCAGATCTTGCCGCGAGCTGCTGAACGGCGGAACGATCGCGGCTTCGATGGGCTGCGCTCTCTCCCGAGCGCGCACCGGGATGGCCGAAGACGAGCTCACCTGTGCGGTGCCGGGCGGCCGGGTTTCGGAACTGGTCGATGCGCTTGCGGTTGTCCGTCGCGCCAACGACGCGGTGGCGCTCCTTTAGGCGCGAGCTACCAGGCGCCCCCACCGCCGCCTCCCCCGCCCCCTCCGCCGCCACCCGAGAACCCGCCGCCGCCCCCCGAGCTGGGCGGAGTGAAGGCCCCGTTGAGGGCGGAGGACAAACCGCTGAATGCGTTTTCGGTTCCTCCCCCGGTGTAGCCGTGGCCGCCGAACCAGTAAAGGTGCGAGGTCTGCTGCAACTCAGCGGGAGCTCTGAGGCGCGCGGCCTCGAGCACTTCCTCGGCGATACCGAATGAGACTGCGTAGACCAGGAACCGGTCCCAGAGCGCCAGGGAGATCGGAGGTGCTTCCTGCAAGCGGCTGAAGTCTTTGAGATAGCGTCGGAAGGCGAGCCAGCGCTCTGCCTCGAGCGCGCCGTCCTTGGTCCGGCGGACGTAACCCCTGCGCATCGCGCCGAAAATCACGAGAACGATCACATTGAAAAACACGGCCACAAATAGAAGCGGGTGCAATCAATCCCGATGGGACCGAGTCGAGTGAACCCAAAACCAGAAAAGCGATGAAGGCAAGGACGATCAACGACCCAATCGCGAGCAAGAAGCGGTTTCTCCCGGTCTGCTCGAAGAGCCCTCGTTTCTCGATCGAGCCGACCGCTTCGGTCCGGAAGGATTGATAGTCCGTGGCGTTCGCAGCTGCATCCTCGCGAATGCCCGTCCGGAACTCATGAAGCGGGCGGGCTTCACCGTCGAGGACCCGCGAAACCACGTTGAACACGCGTCTGCTCGGGATCAGTGAGTGTCTCGTCAGTAGGCGTGATACTCAGCGATAGATCGTCGACCGTCTCCGACCGCATGCCCATCCAACTCTTGACCTCGACTTTCGTCGGCGTGGCATTGATCACTTTCTTCCGGATCAGGTCGAACATCGTGGCGGTGAACTGCTTCTCGTCGACCCGGCCTTGGGATAACAGGGCACCGACCTCGGCCGGGGGGAGATCGGTGGGCGGCTCCTGCTCGTACTCGCGGTCGTATCCAGTGGCAGGCTCCCGGCCGTAACGAAAGTAGATGAACAGCGCGCCCAGCGCCCCGGGCAGGAATGTGAGGGCAATGAGCGCGATTAGCCCGGCGCGTACCAGACCTGCCCGTCGCTCGTCACGGGCGATCTCGGCTTCCTCCTCGGTCCGGATGTCGTCGAGCCGGTCCCCCGGGACCACCGTCGCCCCCGCAGTCGAGGTGAGGCGGGACCGTGGGAAGACCACACGCATCTCGACAAATTGACCGGAGGGAATGTTGTTCGCGGTCAAAGTGGGTCGCACTCCATCAGCGCCGAGGCTCGTCACCCCGTTGACCGACGAGGGATGCCCCCAGATGAAGATCTCTCCGGTGCCTGCGGGCAGCTGCATCGATGCGGTCAGTTCGTCGAGCGACGACTCCCACTCTTCGCCCCAAACTTGAAGGAAAACATCGACCACGTCGTCGGAGGCTTTAGCCAGGCCGGTCAGCCGGTAAGCGAGGTCGAAGGTTCGCTCACCTCCATCGGTGGCGTAGTGCCAAACCACCCGGACGCGTCCTCCCAAGTCCGCGACACCGAACGTCGAAGGCGGCGAGTTGCACCCAAGATCGGTGCAAGCGCCCGTGTCGTATTCCAAGCCTCCCTCGGACACCGAGACGGAGTCAATCGATTCGCCCGCCCGCAACGGAATCTCGCGATAACCGCCAGAGAAAGAACCGTCGAACAGATAGGTGATGTGTTCGATGACGTCGAGGGAGCCATCCGGGTTGACGGTGATTTCGATATCAGCCCGGGGAAGGCTGAACTCGTCGGCCAACGCCGGCAGGCCATGGCCGACTGAGCAGCCAGAGAACCAATCCAAGGAGCGCGACGCCCCTGCGTTTGCTCAGAACTGAACCCTGGGGGGCTCGGCGGCTTCGTCGGGAGCGTCGAAAAACTCGCGGGTCTTGAAGCCGAACATGCCGGCGATGATGTTGCCCGGAGCCACCTGCACCGAGTTGTTGAAGGTAAGGACCGAGTCGTTGTAGATCTGGCGTGACACGGCGATCTTGTTTTCAGTATCGGAAAGCTCGGTTTGCAAACGCTGAAAGTTCTCCGATGCGCGCAACTCAGGGTAAGCCTCGGCCAGCGCGAATACTTGACGAAGCGCGCCGGTGAGGAAGTTCTCCGCTTGTGCCTGTTCGGCCGGCCCGGTGGCAGCCTGGGCGGCATTGCGGGCCTGGACCACTCGCTCGAAGGTCTGCTGCTCGTGGCTCGCATACCCCTTGACCGTCTCTACCAAATTCGGAATCAGGTCGTAGCGCCGCTTGGTCTGCACCTCGATCTGGCCGAGGGAGTTGTCGACCCGGTTGCGCCGGCTAACGAGGCCGTTGTAGACGGAGAGGGCCCACAAGAGGATGAGGACGACGATGCCGACGATGATCCAAGTTGTCATGGGAGGGACGTTAGTGCGACTGAGAAAACGCCCCCCATCCCCTCACTACGTTCGGGTACTCCCCCCTCCGGGGGGAGAAACGCCGAGCGCTTCCAGCATCGCGGTCCCCATGTCGGAGGGGGTTGGGGCCAGGGTGATCCCGGCGTCGCGCATCGCCTCGATCTTGGCTGATGCCGTTCCCTTGCCTCCGGAGATGATGGCGCCGGCATGGCCCATCCGTCGACCCGGGGGCGCAGTGGTACCGGCGATGAACCCGGCAACCGGCTTGCGCATGCTCTTGGCCACAAAAGCCGCGGCGTCCTCTTCGGCCGTCCCGCCGATTTCGCCAATCATGATCACTCCTTCGGTCTCCGGGTCGTCGTTGAACAGCTCCAGGACATCGACGAAGTTGGTCCCGTTGACCGGATCGCCTCCGATCCCGACCGCAGAGGTTTGTCCAAGTCCGAGGCGGGTCAACTGGTAGACCGCTTCGTAGGTGAGAGTGCCGGAGCGGGAGACCACGCCAATCCGACCCGGTTGATGGATGTAGCCCGGCATGATCCCGATCCGGCAAAGTTGGGGGGTGATTACTCCCGGACAGTTGGGTCCAACGAGCCGCACCGGCTTGCCGGCGAGGTAACGCTTGGCCTTGACCATGTCGGCGACCGGCACCCCCTCGGTGATCGCCACGATGAGCGGGACCGAAGCCGCGCCCGCCTCCATGATGGCGTCGGCTGCGCCGGCCGGAGGCACGAACACGACGCTCGCATTTGCGGCGGTTTCGGCGACCGCTTCTTCGACGGTCCGAAAGATCGGTACCTCGACGCGATACTTGTCGTCCCGATCGGGCAGACCGCTCTCGTCGGCTTCGCCTTCAAACAATTCCGTTTGACCCGCCCGGCTGGGGTGAACCGCGGCGACGATATTCGTGCCGTAAGCAATGCTGCGGTCGGCATGAAATCGCCCCGTCTTGCCAAGTCCCTGCACCAGGAGACGGGTCTCTCGATCGACGAGAATGCTCATCCCGCGAGCTCGACGATCTTCTGTGCGCCATCCTTCATATCGACGGCTGTAGTCAAGTTGAGACCCGACTCGTCGAGCATCCGCTTGCCCAATTCAACGTTGGTGCCTTCGAGCCGCACCACCATCGGCACAGACAGCCCGACCTCATTGACCCCATCGATGATCCCCGCCGCGATGGTGTCGCATTTCATAATTCCGCCAAAGATGTTGACGAAGATCCCCTTCACATTGGGGTCGGCCGTGATGATGCGGATCGCAGCTGCAACTTGCTCGGCATTTGCCCCTCCTCCCACATCGAGGAAGTTGGCGGGTTCGCCCCCAAAGTGCTTGATGATGTCCATGGTTGACATCGCCAAGCCGGCGCCATTGACCATGCAGCCGATGCTGCCTTCGAGCTTGATGTAGGAGAGGCCGGTTTCCTTAGCCTCTGATTCGGCAGGATCTTCCTCGGTCTCATCCCGTAACTCCGCGACTTCGGGATGGCGATAAAGGGCGTTGTCATCGAAGCTCATCTTGCCGTCGAGCGCGACTACATCACCGGCGCTGGTGATGACCAGCGGGTTGATTTCGATGAGTTCTGTATCGAGCTCGGTGCCGATTTCGACCAGCTGGGTGATAAAGGCCACGAACCTGGCATGGATATCGCCTTCGAGGCCGAGGCCCCAACCCAGCGCATTCGCCTGGAAGGTGGCGAGCCCGATGGCCGGGTCCACTTCTTCACGGAGGATTTTCTCCGGGGTTTCGGCCGCGACCCGTTCGATGTCCATCCCGCCTTCGGTCGAGGCCATCACGATGTTGCGCCCAACCGCTCGGTCGAGCAATACCGCCAGGTAAAGCTCCTTAGCGATGTCCATCCCTTGCTCGACATAGAGGCGGTTCACCTCTTTGCCCTGCTCGCCGGTCTGGATGGTGACCAAAGTGGACCCGAGCATCTTCTGGGCCAAGGTCGACACTTCGGCAACTGCGGCCTCGGTCCCGCCCTCCCGGCCCGACAGCACGACGTTTACGCCTTTCAAGTCGGAGTGTTCCCGGAACTTTCCTTTGCCTCTACCCCCGGCATGGATCTGGGACTTCACGACCACCACGGGGTTGCCCGTTTCGCCAATCAGCTGGCGCGCCGCGGCCTCCGCTTCCCGGTTAGTGGTGGCGACCATCCCCCGCGGAGTCGGAATCCCCCTTGCGGCCAAGAGCTGCTTGGCCTGGTATTCATGAATCTTCATCGACTGGCGGCGACGTTAGCTTCCACCCACTCAGCGATTTCGGCCAGAGAAGTCCCGGGCCCGAAGATGGCTGCGACGCCGCCCTCAACGAGCGTGGTGACGTCGACATCGGGTATGACGCCACCGCCAAAGACGACTACGTCGTCAGCGCCGGCCGAGCGCAAGAGTTGCACGATCCGCGGGAAAAGGGTCAAGTGAGCGCCGGACAACGACGAAAGCCCGACGGCTGCAACATCCTCATCAATCGCAGTCGCCACAATCTGTTCCGGGGTCTGATGAAGTCCCGAGTAGATGACTTCGTTGCCGGCGTCGCGGAATGCTCGGGCGATGACTTTGGCGCCGCGATCGTGGCCATCAAGGCCGGGTTTGGCGATCAAGATGCGCCGGGGCACCAGCCGGAGGTTAGAGCTAAAGGCGTCGCGCCTCGTTCCCGACTTCCTTCGAGAGATAGGGGGCTAATTTGGGAGCTTCGCAAGGAGTCCTGTCTATGCCCAACTCACGCCTTCACACAATTGCTGCAGCCGGCCAAAGCATCTGGTCGGACGTCATCAATCGCAGCATGCTCGAGACCGGGGAACTGGCCAAGCGCATCACCAAAGATGCGGTAAGTGGTGTTACTTCGAACCCGACGATTTTTGCCGACGCCATCACCAAGAGCTCGGACTACGACCGCTCGCTGCAAGAGATGGCGAAAGCCGGCCTCGACACCGAAGAGATCGTTACCGGCCTGATGTCAACCGATATCACCGATGCTTGCGACGTTTTGGGATCGGTGTGGGAGTGGAGCGATGGCGCCGATGGATTTGTGTCCGTTGAAGTCAGCCCACTACTTGCCCATGAGACGGATGCCACGGTGGCTGCGGCCCGCGAATGGCACAAGCGGGTCGACCGGCCCAACCTTCTTGTAAAGGTTCCCGCCACGATCGCAGGGGTCGAAGCCATTCGGCGGCTTACAGCCGAGGGTATTTCGATCAACGTCACGCTGATTTTCTCCATTGCCCGCTACGGCCAGGTGATCGAGGCTTATCAGAAGGGTCTGGCCGAGTACGGAGACGCGGGCGGCAAGCTCAAGACGATCAACTCGGTGGCATCGTTCTTTGTTTCCCGGATCGACACCGAAGTCGACAAGCGACTGGAGGGCATGGAGGCACCAAAGCACCTCTGGGGAAAGGCGGCGATTGCCAACGCTCGCGTCGCGTACGAACTCTTCCTCCAGCGGTTCCGAACCGACGAGTGGATGCAACTGGCCAAGCGAGGCGGCCGTGCTCAGCGCCCACTTTGGGCATCAACATCCACGAAGAATCCCGACTATCCGGATACCAAGTACGTCGAAGCATTGGTTGCTCCCCACACCGTCAACACCATGCCGCTCGAGACGATCGACGCGTATCAAGACCACGGAACTCCCTACCCGCAGCCCTTTGGCGCCGATGAAATCGAGACGGCGAAGAGGGATCTAGAGGAACTATCCGAGTTCGGAGTAGACCTCGACAATGTCGTCCAGGTGGTCGAAGACCAGGGTGTGGAAAAGTTCGCCAAGTCGTGGGACCTATTGGTGACCGACGTCGACGCCGAGCGCCAGAGGCTTTTGGGTGTTTCTTCCCCCGGAGGGCAGTAGGGGTCCTGTTTCTCCCCCGGAGGGGGGAGTGGCCCGTTAGGGCCGAGGGGGGCGTTTTCTTTCGCGCAAGAAGCTTATTCCTCTGCCAGCGGAGTCGTGATGGAACTACGTCTATCACGGCTGAGATAACGCCCCCCTCTCCCTTCGCTGGCGCTCAGGTACTCCCCCCTCCGGGGGGAGTAACTTTTTGCAGGGGAGCCCAGGCAAGGAGGAGGCGCTTTTTGCCTTCCTCGTCGAAGATCACCTCGGCTTCGGCTCGCTCCCCGGCTCCGATTACCTCACGCACGGTTCCCAATCCCCATTTGTCATGCCGAACCCTGTCACCGCTTTGGATTTCGTCTGAACTGACCGTGGGGCGGCCCGACCACGCCGCCTCGGCGTTGGAGGTGCGCTTCCGCTTCTCCGCCTTCTCCATTAGTTCGTTTGGCACTTCTTTGAGAAAGCGCGAGGGAGGGTTGTAGTTGGTGCCTCCAAAGAGCATGCGACTCCACGCCGAGGTCAAATAGAGCCGATCCATCGCCCGGGTCATGCCGACATATGCCAGCCTGCGTTCCTCTTCCAGTTCGGCGGGATCTCCCAAAGTCCGCATGTGGGGGAAGATTCCATCCTCCATTCCGGCCAAAAACACTGCGGGATACTCAAGACCCTTCGCGTTGTGGAGGGTCATCAGCGTCACGGCGCCTGCCCCCTCCTCAAGATCATCCGTTTCGTTTTGGAGGGAGACCGACTCGAGGAAGCGCTCCAACCGTTCGAGATTCGGGATGTCACTCCACTCCACCCCGTCGATCACCGATCCTTCGCTGAGACTTTCGAACTCCGCCGCGACAGACGCCAACTCGCGCAGGTTCTCGATGCGGCCCAGCGCTTCGATACTGCGCTCGGCTTCGAGCATCGAGAGGTATCCGGTGTCGTTGATGACTGCGTCAATCGCCGCCTGAAGTCCACCGGTGTCGGCCTTCATCCTCATCATGTCAAGCAAGCCAGCGAATTCGAGAATCGATCGCTGCGCCCTCCCCGTCAGCTGCGAAATCTCCCCGGCGCGGCTTAACGCCTCTCCGAAGCCGATGCGATGATCCTGCGCAAAGCGGTCGAGATGGGCAACGCTCGTGTCGCCGATCGCGCGTTTGGGTTCGTTGATCACTCGCTTGAGGGCAACTCCATCATCCGGGTTGACCATCGCCCGCAAATAGGCGAGAGCATCCTTGATCTCCTTGCGATCGAAGTATCGCACCGAGCCGACCACGCGATAAGGGATACCCCGGCGAACGAGAACTTCCTCAATCACCCGTGATTGTGCATTGGTGCGATAGAAGATCGCCATATCCGACTGGTTGAAGCCGGCATCCCCCAGACGCTCGATCTCGTCGGCGACAAAACCTGCTTCATCGTGCTCGTCCTCGCCCTCAAAGCGCACGACCAGCTCGCCGGTGCCGCGATCACTCCACAGCCGCTTGGGAGTGCGACGAGGGTTGTTCGAGATGACCGCGTTGGCCGCCTCGAGGATGTTGGTGGTCGAGCGGTAGTTCTGGTCGAGAACGACGATCCGCGCATCCGGGTAGTCCTTCTCGAAATCCTCGATGTTGCGGATGTCCGCGCCTCGCCAGCGATAGATGCTCTGGTCGCCATCGCCGACCACACAAAGATTCCGATGCTCGGCGGCGAGCATCTTCACGAGCACGTATTGGGCGCGGTTGGTGTCCTGGTACTCGTCGACGAGGACGTAGCGGAACCGCTCCTGGTATTGGGCCAGCACCTCGGGAAAAGCTCCAAGCAACTCGACGGTGATCATCAAGAGATCGTCGAAGTCCATCGCCGACGCTTCGAGCAGCCGCTGTTGGTAAAGCCGGTAAACATCGGCCACCTGCTCGTGGTAGAAGCCCTCGTTCGACGTGGCGAACGACTCGTAATCGATCAGTTCGTTCTTGGCTCGAGAAATTGCTTCCTTGATCGCCCGGGGAGGAAAGCGCTTGGAGTCGAGGTCGAGATCCTTCACGCACATCGTGAGCAGGCGGACGCTGTCGTCCTCGTCGTAGATCGAAAATCCCGAGCGATACCCAAGGCGGTGCGCTTCGCGCCGCAGGATCCTCACGCAAGCCGAGTGAAACGTCGACACCCACATGGCCCGGGTCGCCCTTCCAACCAGCCGGGTCACCCGCTCCGCATCTCGTCGGCGGCCTTGTTGGTGAAGGTGATGGCCAGAATGGCCTCGGGTGGCACTCCCAGGTCACGAATCAGGTGAGCGATCCGGTAGGTCAGAACCCTGGTCTTTCCCGACCCGGCCCCGGCGACGACCAGCACTGGTCCTTCGGTGGCCGCCACCGCTTCACGCTGGGTGGGATTGAGCTCGGAGAGCAGCGACGATTCGACCACGAGGTCGTTCTGAAACCACTCCGTTTCCACCCCGGCATGGTACCGGCTCGCCAGGTCAGAATGACAAGCGCGTAACTAAGACGTCAGATATCAGACTGTCAGATATCAGACGGAACCGGGTTGGAGTCTGATGTCTGAAGTCTGATGTCTGATGTCCTCGGTTGGTTCTTCGTCGCGGACCAAGGCGTTCGCGGGGAGCGAGAAACAGAATCGGCTTCCGGTCGGGAAGCGGCGCTCGTACCAGACGTCGCCTCCCATGGCGCGGGCCAGGCTGCGAGCGATCGGGAGGCCAAGTCCGATCCCGGACGACGAGCGCGAGTCGCCCTTGGACACCTGCTCGAAATGTTCGAAGATCGAGTTGGTCGAGTTGTCCGGCACGCCGGGACCGTTGTCCGAAACGACGACCACGTACTGGTCGCCGTGGGTCGAGTCCCTCGACCAAAATCTGATCCCCGCCGTATTTTCGAGCGTTCTCGAACAAGTTCCGGACCACCTGCTGGACCCGCTTGGCGTCGGCATGTGCCCTCACACCGTGAGGAATCGACACCGAGGCCTCGCGCCCGCCGCCGGGCGGGAAGATGAGGAATGCCACCTCCTCGATCATCGTGCCGAGGTCGAAGACGTCTTCTGTGAACCGCAGGCGCCCAGCCTCGAGCCGGGGAATTACGAGAATGTCCTCGACCAAGTCGCCGAGATACGTGGACTGCTTGCTGATGTACCCGAGGAACTCGGCGACCTCCTCCTGGGACAGCGAGTCTCCCATGAGGCCGAAAGAGTCTGGGCAAAGCCGGCAATGCTGGTGAGCGGGGTGCGGAACTCGTGGCTCACCATCGACACGAAATCATTCTTGATGTGCCTGGCGTCCTCGGCTTCCTGACGTGCTTGCGATTCCCGTGCGCGTGACGCCGCTGCTATACGGGCACGTCCAGATACCACTCCAATCGCGAGAACGACAACCCCGCCCGCAATCCAGAGGGCTGCGGTCATGACGGGCTCGGGCTGTTTGACCTTCTAGGAGGGCGCGGACGGTCGAGGCGAGGGACCCGAGGCGAAGGTCATTCTTCTCGAGATAGGCGTTGACCCCGGCATCCCAGGCCGCCTGTTGCTGCTCGGCATTGGCCACGCCCGAGACCATAACCATCGGGATGATCACTCCGGCGGCTCGCAAGGCGCGCACCAACTCGACCCCGTTGGACCGCGGCATGGCGTAGTCGACCACCAGGCAGTCGAACTTCGCTGAGGACAGCTTCGCGGCTGCTTCCCGCGCGCCCTCAGCGACCTCGACCTCGAATCCGCGGCCGGCCAGGCTGGCCGAGATGAGCTGGCGAACCCCTGCGGAGTCATCAACGACCAGAACCCGCGAGGGATTGGTGTTGGCGGGATGGAGTCGGCGGCTGTATTCGCCCGAGATAGTTCGGATCGACCACAACGAGCACTTCTCCGCCACCAAGCAAGGCGGCGCCGGTGATGCTGCGAGAGCCACCCAGAATAGGCCCGAGGGCTTTCACCGCCACCCTGCGCTTGCCCAACACCTCTCCGGCCGAAACCGCCACCGGGCCCGACCGAGTCGAAACGATCAGGAGGTCGTCTTCGGCCCCGGAGGGCTCCCGGCCCATCGCCGCGGCCATGGAAACCACCGGCAGGTCTTGGGTTTGGAACCGGGCCCGTCTCCCACCTTCGGTGGTCTCGACGACGTCGGCGATCGAGGGCACGATCGAGGCTTGGACGGCGGCCTCGGGGATTCCCCAAAAGTGCGGGCCATCGGCCAGAACGACAACATTCTGCAGCACCAGGGAGATCGGGAGGATGATGGTGACCGAAGTGCCCAGGCCCGGCACCGTCTCGAGTTGGATGATCCCGTTGACCCGCTCGATGATCTCAGCCACCGCGGCGAGACCGCTGCCGTCGCCCGAGAAATCGTGCGCTGTGGTCAGGGTGGTGAAGTCTGGGGCAAATAACAGTCCGGAGAGATCGTCCTCGTCGGCCGGAATTCCGCGGGCGATCGCAGCATCCTGCACCGCCTTCCAGTCGATACCGCGGCCATCGTCGGAGACGACGATCACTACCTGGGCGCCTTCGCGACGGGCATTCAGCGAAACGATGCCCGTGATTGGTTTTCCCTGCACCGCGCGCTCTTCCGGAGTCTCGAGACCGTGGTCGACTGCATTGACGAGGAGGTGACGCAGCGGTTCGCGGAGCAGCTCGACGATCTGTCGATCGAGTTCGATTTCCTCGCCGCTCGATTCGAAGCGCACTTCCTTGCCGAGCTTGCGGCCGACGTACCGGACGAACTGAGGAAATGTGTCGGTCACCGTCGCCAGCTGGGCATTGGCCAGGTTGACAGCCAGCGACTGCAGATTTCCGATCGCGGCAGCCATTCGCCGCAGTTGCTGACGCCAGGCTGCCATCAGCTTGGTGGGGTCGGCCCCTTCGAGTTGGACCAGGGCCAGGTCGGAAAGACCCTCGGCGTCGAGGCTCACCTCGACGGCTTGGTTGATGAGTTGGTAAAGGTCCATCGTGTCGACCCGCGAGCACACCGCTCATCACCGAACGCTCAACCTCGGCGAGAAGACCCCCCAGCGAGGCGCTATGGGCGCTCGGTGCCGGGATGAGGTGACAAGCGCAGCGCGGCGAAACGGGAACATAGAGGTTGCCGGCGACGGCCGCTTCGGCTCGGGCGACGTTGGCGCGCAGCTTGGCGGTCACGCCCGGCGTGCTTCCTGCTGGGCGGCGTCGGGCAGAAAAGCGGCCAGCGCCTCGAGCGACTTGCGATACCTCGTCGGTTACCTCCAGATCGGAGCTCTCGTAGCGCTTCCAGACGTGCTCGAGGAACGGCCGCGGCGAGGCGACCTCGCTCAGTCCAACAACCCGCGAGGAGCCCTTGATGGTGTGGGCATCCCGAACAAGTTCGGTGATCTCTCAGTGGATCGAGCGCCCGCTCCCGAGCAGGGTTAGGGCGGCCTTGGCGAAACGGCGCGACCGCTCCAGCCACCTCCTGGCGGTAGATGTCGATCAGCTCGGTTGAGAGGGTGATATCCACGGATTTCCGACTCGACGGACCTGTCTCAAACATCGGCTGAGTTAGGTGTCAAGTTGAGGTTGGCAACTAGAGGATTGGAGGGTCTCCGGCCACCAGGAGGCTATTCCCACTCAATCGTGGCGGGAGGTTTCGAGGAAATGTCATAGGCCACTCGGTTGATGCCCTCGACCTCGGCGATGACCCTCCGGCTGATCGATTCCAGCAACTCATACGGGAGCCGGGCCCAGTCCGCGGTCATCGCGTCCTCGCTCTCCACCGCCCGCACAATCAGTGGGTAGCTGTAGGTGCGGCCATCACCCTGCACTCCCACCGTTTTGATTGCTGGCAGCACCCCAAAGGCCTGCCAAATGGCATCGCTCCAACCCCGCCCGCCGGATCTCCTCGGTCACGATTGCGTCGGCCGCACGCAGAATCTCGAGCCGCTCGAGGGTCACCTCTCCGATGATCCTCACCGCTAGCCCAGGGCCGGGGAACGGCTGTCGCCAGACGATCTCCTCGGGGAGTCCCAGTTCCTCGCCGATGGCGCGCACTTCATCCTTGAACAGGTCGCGGAGTGGCTCGACCAAACGAAAGCGCAGGTCGGCGGGGAGACCACCAACATTGTGGTGGGTCTTGATCGTGGCTGCCGAGGAGCTCCCCGACTCGATCACATCGGGATACAACGTCCCCTGGACCAGAAATTGAGCGTTGTCGATGTCGGCGGCCGCTTCCTCGAAGACTCGCACGAATAGCTCACCGATCGATCCGACGTTTTTCTTCGGGATCAGTCACGCCGGCCAGCCGATTCGAGAACCGATCGGCTGCCTTCACCGAAACTAGATCGACCCGGAAGTGTCGACGGAACGTGTCCTCCACCTGCTCGGCCTCGCCGGCCCGAAGCAAGCCATGGTCGACGAAGATGCAGGTCAGCTGATCACCGACCGCTTCGTGGACGAGCGCCGCCGCGACGGCCGAGTCAACGCCGCCGGAAAGTCCGCAGATGACTCGAGCCGATCCCACCTCGGCCCGAATCTGGGCGACAGCGTTCTCGATAATTGAATGCGACGTCCAGGTGGGCGCAAGCTCACAGACGTCATAGAGAAACCGCTTGATGACATCCTGGCCGCGCTCAGTGTGCGATACCTCAGGGTGAAACTGAACGCCGAAGAGCCGGCGTTCGCGATCTTCCATGGCCGCCACTCGGGCTCCGTCAGAGGTTGCAACAGACAAGAACCCAGGCGGCGGTTCCGAAACCGCGTCACGATGGCTCATCCACACGGTGAGCTCGGGGGGGAGATCCTCGAGCAGCTGGGAACCCGTCTCGAGGCGGACGGTGCTCCGACCGAACTCGGCCAGATCGGTGCGAGCGACGACCCCGCCGGCGAGATCGGCCAGAAGCTGATGTCCGTAACAGATACCGAGGATCGGGATACCGAGCTCGAGTATCTCGGGATCGACGGTGTAGGCATCCTCGGAATAGACCGAAGCCGGACCCCCCGAGAAGATGATCCCGGCCGGTTTCTGTCGTCGAAGGTCATCGGCGGTGGTGTGCCGGCTAACGATCTCGGAGAAGACATGGGCTTCGCGGACCCGCCGAGCGATCAGTTGTGCGTACTGCGCTCCGAAATCGACAACGACGACCTTCGGTTCCGGCACCCTTATCCCATGCCTACCCGTTGCGCCTTTTGCAGAGCCTTGCCTTCCGTTTGCAGCGACGGGGCAAGCATGATCTCTGCCTTTCTGAAACGCCTTCAGGTCGGAATAACCGCAGGTCGCCATCGAAGCCCGCAAGGCTCCGAAACAGGTTGCGACGGCCGTCGTTCTCGTGGGCAGGACCGATGAGGATTTCGGCGAGCGAGCCCAACCGGCCCACTTGCACCCGGGCCCCCCGAGGAAGGGTCGGATGGAAAGTCGCCATCCCCCAGTGGTACCCGCGACCGGGAGCTTCGTCGGCGCTGGCCAACGGCGAGCCGATCATGACGGCATCGGCACCACATGCGATGGCTTTGGCGACGTCGCCACCGGTCCGCATTCCCCCGTCGGCAATGACGTGGACGTATCGGCCGGTCTCGTCGAGATGCCTGATCCGGGCCCCGGCGGCATCGGCGATGGCGGTCGCCTGGGGGACTCCAACCCCGAGCACAGCTCGCGTTGTGCAGGCGGCTCCGGGACCGACTCCGACCAGCACTCCGGCGGCGCCGGTTCGCATGAGATGGAGGGCGGTGCTGTAGGAGGCGCAGCCCCCGACCACCACGGGAACCTCGACGCTTTGAATGAACGCGGCCAGGTCGAGCGGCTCGGTTCGGGAGGAAACGTGCTCGGCCGAAACGACCGTCCCCTGGATGACAAGTATGTCGAGTCCGCCCGCCAGGGCTTCCGGTCCGAACTCGCGCACCTTTTGGGGTGTCAAAGATCCCGCGGCGATGGTCCCGCCAGCCTTTAGCTCCTCGATCCTCTCACGCACCAGGCCGGCCTTTACCGGCTCGAGGTAAATCTCCTGCATCCGTCTGGTGGCCTTCTCCGCGGGGAGGTCGCCGATCTCCTGGAAGAACGATTCGGGATCTTCATATCGCGTCCAGAGCCCCTCCAGGTTCAGAACTCCGAGACCGCCGAGCCGTCCGATCTCGATCGCCGTTGCTGGACTCAGAGCGCCATCCATCGCCGAGCCCAGCATCGGTAACTCGAAGCGAAAACCGTCGAGCTGCCAGGTGATGTCGACATCGTCGGGGTCCCGCGTACGCCGGGAGGGCACAATGGCGATGTCATCGAACCCGTATGCCTGACGGGCGGTCTTCCCGATCCCGATGTCAACTTCCATGCGTCTCCCTCGGTGCCAGCGAATCACCATTGTAGGAACAGAGGCCTTCAGAACAGATCTGGGTAGCGTGCCGCCATGCTCGAACCACCAGTCGCCCAAGAGACGAAACAATCGTGGCGCGTCCGCGATTTCGTCCTGGCGATGGGGGGCGGGGTGCTGTTGGCAACGATCGTGGCGATCCCGACAATCGGTGGTTCGCCGTCACTCTTCCTGGTTTCGGCGGCAGTCGCCCAATATGCCGGTCACCTCGGAATCATCTGGCTGCTTGCCCGCCGTCGAGGCGGTCTGGCTTCTCTCGGCTTTCGGGTCGAAGGCCGCGACGGTCTCTGGATTCTCCTCGGTCTGGGGTTGCAGCTGACGCTGCCGCTGCTCTTCTTCCCTCTGGGTCAGCTGGTCGGCGAAGAGCGAGGGCGGTCAGGTAATCGGCGACGAACTTGCGGCCCTGGACACCACTGCGGCTCGCCTGCATCCTGGCCGTGACCATTGGCATCGTCGCGCCGGTTACGGAGGAACTGCTCTTTCGCGGCATTCTCCTGCGAGCACTGCTGCCTACCCGGGCTCGGTCGGCGGCTTGGATCGTCGCCGCGGTCTTTGCGCTGTTCCACATTTTCGGTCTGGCCGGAAATCTTGGTCGGGCACTCGTCACGACGATGCCGGTCTTCTTCGTGATGGGACTGATCCTCGGCCAACTTGACGATCCGGCGGAATCGGCTCGGCCCGGCGATCTTTGTCCACGCCGGATTCAACTTGCTCGGCCTGTTCGTGCTCTTGTTGCCCGAGGAGGTCCTCGAGGAAACGCTTCGCCAACTCACCACCACGACTCGGCGGTTAGCTGCCGAGCCCCACTGCCCGGCGCACCGTCACCATCGTTGCTTCGGCCTTGATACGAGCATCGATCGCGGCCTTTTGCATCAGTCGCCCGACTTCGGCGTCGTCGAAACGCAGGTAGTTCAAACGCAGCGGGGTCAGCCGCTCCACGAGCGCCTCCGCGACTGCGCTCTTGAAGGCGCCATAACCACCGTCACGGAATTGCTCTTCTAACTCGGCAATCGAAGTGCCGGTGGCGAATGACATGAGTTCAAGCAAATTGGAGACGCCCGCTTTCTCCTCCCAGTCGAAGCGGACGTACCGATCCGAATCGGTGACAGCCGACTTGATGCGCCGCCGGATTGTCTCGGGCTCGTCGATGAGATTGATCCGCGAGTTGGGATCAGGATCGGTCTTTGACATCTTCGCCGTCGGGTCCTGCAGCGACATCACCCGGGCGCCGATCTCGGGCGTGATCCGATCGGGGAGGGGGAACACGTCGCCGAACCGGTGGTTGAAGCGCTCGACGAGATCACGGGTGAGCTCGAGGTGCTGGGTCTGGTCGTCGCCTACGGGGACTGCGTGCGCCCGGTGGACGAGGATGTCGGCCGCCATGAGCACGGGGTAGGAGAGAAGCCCGAGATTCTGACCGGCCCGGTCGGATTTTTCCTTGAACTGGGTCATCCTTTCGAGCTGGCCCAGTCCCGCCATGGTCCCGAGAATCCAGGCCAGCTCGGCGTGCTGGGGCACCTGGCTTTGAAAGTAGAAGAGGGATCGTTGCGGATCGACTCCGGCCGCCAGGATGGTCTTGGCTGTCTCGAGTCTGGTTTTCTCGTAGTCCTGGGCGTCGTAGGGGACCGTCATCGCATGCAGATCGACCACGCAATAGAAGGTCTGGTACGAATCCTGCATCCTGACCCAGTTGTCGAGCGCGCCGACGAGAGTGCCTAGATGCAATTCACCGGTTGGTTGTATTCCCGAGAAGACCCGCTGGGTCATCGATCGCGCTCCTGAGAAGGAGCGAGATTAGGTGGCGACCGCTTCTTCTCGAATTTGGAGGGAAGGGCAGCTCAGGAGGCGAGGTGGGAGGGCACCGGACGGGTCGGAGCGAGCTGTGCGCTGGCAGCTCTCTCGAATCCTTCCGGGGAAGGTCATCCGGAAGCACGACCCGCCAAGCAGGCTCGAGCGCTCGTAGGTCGCCGCGCCGCCATGGCGGCGGACCACGAGATCCACCACCGACAGCCCGATCCCGGAGCCGGGAACATTGGCGTTGAGTTTGTTGGCGCCCCGTTCGAACTGTTCCCAAATCGCCAACTCGTATTTGCGGGGCACGCCCGGACCGTTGTCGTGGACCTCGATCACCAGATCGTCCGCCTTCGCTCTTCGCCACCACCCGCACGACTTGCCCTCGCCGTAGCGGAAGGCGTTGACGATGAGGTTGTCAAGGGCTTGTTGCACTCGATCGCGATCGACGTGGGCCACGAGATCTTTCTCCACGGTCGAGTCGAGCTGGCGATCGTCACGGCTCGAGCGCTTGGGCCGAGGTAGACAACCAGCTGCGCAATCGGCACGTCGGACTCTTTGAGCACCTGGGTCTCTTTGGCCAAGCAACAACAGGTCGGCCACGATGCGCGACATATAGAGGGCCTGTTGTCGCACGATTCCGGTCAGCTCTCTTCGCTCCTCCGCATCCAGTTTCATGTTGGGATCCTGGAGGACCTCCAGGAAACCCACCATCGCGGTCAGCGGCGTACGCAACTCGTGCGAAACCGATGCCACCAGACCCTGTCGCTGTTGGCTTACCACCGCGCGGTATTCCCGGAGCGCCACCACCTGGCGCACGATCACGAGCGCAACATCGGCCAGTCCGACTGCGAGCAGCAGCGCCATTCCCGCGCGGAATTCCGCTCGTGCTTGCTTCGAGCACCGTGACAACAACGGCTGCAACCGCCGCGCCGTACGGCCCGATCATCGCCCAGAGTGGTTGCCGCCGATCGGCATACTCCCGGGGTGCCATCCGTCGGCTGATCTGACTGGCAGCTAACAGCTGGAAAAGGACCGCCAGGAGGAAGACCCGAAAGTCGGGTTGGGCTTCCGTCAAGCGTTGCCCCGATTCCCGAGTTCAACAGCATCAAGTCGGCCAGGGCCTGCACCGTCATTGCGATGCCGATGGCGGCGATGCGAATGTCGAACCGCCATGCCGAGCGACGGATCGTAACGATCAAAGCTACGACCACCATCAAAGAATCGAGCAGCGGGTAGGAGACACCGGCGAACCGCTCCCACGGCGTTGCGGCGTCGAGATGAACTCGAATTCCAGGGAGGAAGTAGACGCCGATGAGGATGGCGACCGATAGGCATCCGA
Organism: uncultured Acidimicrobiia bacterium; assembly: GCA_963840175.1. Lineage (GTDB taxonomy): Bacteria > Actinomycetota > Acidimicrobiia > Spongiisociales > ZC4RG35 > JACCTH01. The sequence goes on along the minus strand of CAWIXU010000003.1, from coordinate 412,009 downwards.
TCAGGCCGTCGAGAAGGACCCGAATCTTGCTTTGCAATCCGGCGCCGGCATGGGGAATGAGTAGAAAGCCGGAAATAGCCAGCACATATGCGGTCAGAAAAATGAGGTCAAGAGGCCCGAACGCCGGAATACCAACGGCAAAGGAAAGAACTCCCGTCACCCCGACTCCGACTCCCGCCAGCAAGAAGCCGCACCCAATCACCCTCCAAGCCAATGCCTCCCGATCCGGGTGTACTTTCGCCCCGCGAAGGATCAGGACCCCAGCGATCGTCGGCCCAACGAACTCGCCCAAAAACCCGAGCAGCTCAGAACCGTTCCTGGTCGACGAACGACAGCAACCAGGCGGTGCCGACCAATCCGAAACCGATCCAGAGCGCGACCTTTCTCCAGAAAGTGCGCGTCCCCTTGGAAAGGCCCGATTCGAGCTGGTTCGCCACCAGCTTGTATCGGTCCTTCTTCTGCGGAGAATTAGGCCGTTTCTTGGGTCTCCGGGGCGGGCTGGACCGTCTCGAGCTCGGTCAAATCGATCTCGATCTGGGTCTCGCCCGCGATCTCGGGCACTAGCTCTGCGAGGTGGCCGACCAACTCGAGGATCTGGTCGTCTGAGTGGTTGAGAGTGTTCGTAAACCGGATGCCGCTCTGGTGCAGCGGAACTGCCGGGAAGGAGGCGAGATTGGTAAAGAATCCTCTGCTCTTTAGGCGCTGGCAGAGCTCGAGAGCCCGGCTAAAGGTGCCGACCGTGACGAACCAAAGCGGTGTCTGGTCATAGGACACGACTGGCAGGCGAGCGGCCCGAAGCGATTTCGACACCAAGTCGATTTGGCGAATGAACTCCGTTTGACGCTCAACATGCTCCTGAGACAGATGGATGTCGGCCACCGCGACGCCGGCGCCGAGCTCGGCGGGGTGGAGCGGGCCGCTGAACGTGAACGTGCCGCCCACGGCGCAGAACTCTCATTGGCCGTCTCCTCGTCGGGAAACGCGAGCGCGGCGCCGCCACTCCCCCAGGACTTTGCCAACGAAAAGGCCAGGACCATTCGCGGGTGCCAGGGCATTCCGCTCAGGATCCAACCCCGCCCGTGCTTTCCCTTCCAGCCAAAACCATGGGCATCGTCGATATAGAGGTAAAAATTCGGGTAAGCGTCGAGTAAACCATGCAGGCTCGACACCGGCGCGACGTCGCCGAACATCGAATAAACCCCGTCCGCCGAGATACCAGACATGGCGATGACGATCAGCTCAGGTCTGAAAGCTGCCGCTCGAGATCGACCATGTCGTTGTGGGCCACCGGAAGAATCGGAATGCCTTCTGACGCCAGTACCCGTGACGCCAAGTGCAACGAAGCGTGAGCGCTGTTGTCGACCAAGACTGCGTCGCCCTCTCCTACCAGGCTGGGCAGAGCCCCGAGATGAGCGATCGTGGTCGTCGACGCGACGATCACGGGAGCGCCGATGATCTTTTGCAATCGTTCCTCGAGCTCGGTGTAGAGCCCGACCGAGGTGTAGACCGCCGAAGAGGAATAGACAGTGCCAATGACCGTTCACGGCTTTAGCCGCCGCCGCTCGCAATACGCGGATCCATATTCAGTCCGAGGTAGGCACAGGATCCAAAGTTGACGAGCTTCTCACCATCAACCGTGATGAATGCGGGGTCAAGGTGTCTCGTCATCGATTCGGACGTGAATCAGGCCGGACGTCGACACCCGCGTCGATGTGCCGTTTGAACAGCGCCATATGACGCTCTTGGGCGGTTGCATCGGTTGGGCGCACGGATCTTCTCCAACTTCCATGCCCGCCCGAATACACGTCATGTCCGGTCGTTCATCCGGCCCGCCGAGGCCAGCGCGGCCTCAGCGAGAAACGCAGCCTAGGGACAGGTTTCGCGACTTGCCAAACATTCGCGGCCAACTAATCACAGCAAGCGCGACCGACGGCGATTGCGGCTGCTCGGTCGTTTGCGCGGCTCGGGCAAGACTCCCGGGTCGAAGGCGTTCAGATCGTCGAGCCGTTCATCGTTCGAGAACATCTTCACGATCGGCACTCGCAGGCCTGCTTCGCGCATGATCCATCCGGCGGTTTCGAGTTGCTCGTTGGCGACCAGCGTGACGACGAGGCCGGCTTCGCCGGCGCGAGCCGTACGCCCCGACCGATGGACATAGGTGGTCGAGTCCTCAGGCAAGTCGTAGTGAATCACGACATCGACGCCTTCGATGTCGAGACCGCGTGCCGCCACATTCGTCGCCACCAGGACCGCCAGCTTGCCGACTCGGAATTGGCTGAGGAGCGCGCTCGTCGTTGGGGTTGGTCGAGGTCACCATGGATCGCCTTGGCGGCCACGCCGAGTGTCGCGGAGCTCGGCTGCGACCCGATCGCAGTTCCGTTTGGTCCGGACAAAGACCAGGGTTCGCCCGGCCGTCGCAGCTGATTCGGGCGGTGAGTCGGGCTTTGTCGGTTGCCTGCACCTCGATGAAGCGATGCTCGGAGGACTCGACCGTCCTCGAACCGGACTGCGACTCGGTGAAAGACCGGGATCGGTCATGTAGTTCCGGATGAGCACCTGAACTCGGTGGTCGAGCGTCGCCGAAAAGAGCATCGTCTGGTGCTCGCCGCTGACCTCGCGCATGATCGACTGCACCTGGGGCAGGAAACCGAGGTCGGCCATCTCATCGGCCTCGTCGATCACCAAGACGGCCAGCCTGTCGAGGAAGATCGTCTGTCGTTCGAGCAGATCGATCAGTCGAGCCGGAGTGGCGACCACGACCTCGATGCCGCCGGCGCATGGCTGTGGTTTGATCGCGGACCGAGGTTCCCCCATACACGGCCAGCACGCCTTTACCGATGGCCTGGCCGAGGGGCTGGAGAATCGAGGCGACCTGGCTGGCGAGCTCACGGGTCGGCACGACCACCAGGCCGTGCGGACGGCGCGGTTCGGCCTCGATGATCCGTTGCAGCATCGGCAGCCCGAAGGCGAGGGTCTTCCCCGACCCGGTCTCCGCCTGCCCGCAAATGTCGCGGCCGGCCAGGGCGTCGCGGAATCGTGAGCGCCTGGATCGGAAATGGCGTCTCAATGCCATCCTTCTCGAGCTCTTGAACGAGCTTGGGATCTACGCCGAGATCGGCAAAAGGTCGGGACTTCAGACATCAGACTCCAAATTCCTAGTCTGATATCTGAATTCTGACGTCTGATGTCTTTCCAATGACCGACCTCGAAATCTATGACACGACCTTGCGCGACGGCTCGCAGCAAGAGGGCATCTCGCTGACGGTCGGCGACAAACTGAGGATTGCCTCGCTGCTCGACGAGCTCGGAGTGGCCTATGTCGAAGGTGGGTGGCCGGGCGCCCTGCCCAAAGACGATGAGTTCTTCGCCCGCGCCCGAAAAGACATCGATTTCCGCCACGCCACATTGGTGGCGTTCGGATCAACCCGCCGGCCGGGGTCGACGAGCCAGTCAGGACACTCAGCTGCAAGCCCTCCTCGATGCCGAAACCAGCACGATCTGCATCGTCGGCAAGACGTGGGACTACCACGTGCGAGAGGCGCTGCGAACCGACCTCGACGAAGGGCTCCGGATGATCTCCGAGTCGGTTTCCTACCTACGCAACAGCGACCGACGGGTGTTCTTCGACGCAGAGCACTTCTTCGACGGCTATCGCGCGCATCCCGAATTCGCCCTCAAGGCGCTCCTGGCTGCCCACGAAGCCGGAGCTGAGCGCTTGGTTCTCTGTGACACCAACGGGGGGACGTTGCCCGACGAAATCACCCAAATCGTCGGGAATGTCCAACAAGCGTTGCCCGGGTGCCGAACTTGGTGTGCACTTTCACAACGATGCTGGATGCGCAGTCGCATCTTCGCTCGCCGCGGTCAAAGCTGGGGTGCGCCAGATCCAGGGATGCGTAAACGGTTACGGCGAGCGAACCGGCAACGCCGACCTCTCCACGATCATCCCCGATCTCGTCCTCAAGATGGGGGTGCCGGTGCTCAGCCCGGACCGGTTGGCAGAGCTCGCGCCAACCTCACACCACATCGCCGAAATCGTGAACATCGCCCTCGATCCTCATCGTCCTTACGTTGGTTCCTCGGCTTTCACCCACAAAGCTGGGCTCCACACATCGGCCCTGGCCCGCCGTCCGGATGCCTATGAGCACACGCCTCCGTCCGGCGTCGGCAACTTCACCCGCATGGTCGTCTCCGAACAGGCAGGGCGCGCGGCCGTGACCCAGCGCGCCCGGGAGTTGGGCCTCGACCTCGACGACGCCGGCTCGAAGCAAGTGTTGGCCAAAGTCAAAGAACTCGAGCATGTGGGCTATCAATTCGAGGCCGCCGATGGTTCGTTTGAATTGTTGGTGCGTCGCACCCTGGGTTGGGAGCAGGAGTTTTTCAAGCTCGAATCGTTTCGAGCCTTCGTCGAGCGTCGTTCCGAAGATCAGGTAGTGGCTGAAGCAACGGTCAAAGTCAAGGTAGATGACCAGCGAATCGTCATGACCGGTGAGGGAAATGGCCCGGTCAATGCGCTTGACGAGGCCCTGCGGATGGCTCTCCGGGACTTCTATCCCGAAATCGACCAACTCCGACTCACCGACTACCGGGTGCGCGTGCTCGACTCGGCCGATGGGACTGGCGCCCGGGTACGAGTCCTGATCGAAACCTCAGACGGCGATCGGTCCTGGAGCACGATCGGGGTTCACGACAACGTCATCGAGGCCTCATGGGAAGCTCTCGTCGATGGCATCGTGGTGGGCTTGCTGCGTCGAAAGCCCTGATTACCGCTAAATCGGGCTGGGCTAGCCTGGCCCGGGAGAAAGAATGCTGAACGCCCCTCCGATCATCATCTTGATCTTCGGCCTCGTCGCTGGTGCCACCTCCGGCTACCTGGTGGGCAGGATCACTCGCGAGAATTTCAACCGGCGGATTCGGAGCGCTAACACCCGGATGCGATCCATGGAGCTTGATCGCGATCAGCTGCGGCGGGATCTCGACGAGAAGCAGGCCGAGCTCTTGAGAGCTCTGGCAGATCGGGGTGATGTCAAGCGGCAGGACCGGGAAATGGTCGTCGTTTTCGAGAACAGCGACACCAACGATCTGACCCAGATCAAAGGTATCGGGCCGAAGACCGCCTCGATCCTCATCACCGAAGGCATCGAAACCACGGAAGACCTGGCACGGCTGACCGAGCGCGACCTCGAGATCCTCTCTGATCGTTGGCCGGGACTTGTCGCCCGGATGGTCCGTGAAGGTTGGCGGGAGAATGCCCAGCAGCAGCTCTCCGGTGAGCCGTTTGCAGAGGAGTCGATCGAAGAGGAGTCGCACCAGGCGGAGGAACCAGAGCCTGAGCTAATCGAGGAGCGGGTCCAGGCCGACGAGCATCCGGACCATGCGAGCAGTAGCCCCCCAAAGGATGTCCCCGTCGAGGTCGAAGAACCAGACCGTGCGCTCGAACCAGAGTCTCGAATACCCACCGGTCAGGTTCGGCTAGCTCGGACAGCGACGGAGTGTGGACTCGCGACACCTCGCGAGGTGAGGGATTGAGCGAAATCTCGCGATCGAACATCCCGACGACGGGTGCACCAGGAGCGGGAATTCGACTGTGTCGATGACAGGTAGAAATCCGATGACCTCGATCGCGTCCTCTGGGATTCCCATTTCCTCATGCGTTTCGCGCAGCGCGGTATGAATCGGATCGCGGTCACCCGGATCGGGGCGCCCTCCTGGAAACGCAATGTGACCGGCGTGCGTCGGCATCGTGTCGGGGCGTTTGATCATCAGAAGGCGGAGTTCTGAGGCTTCATCTTCGAAGAGAGGCACCAGCACGGCTGCTTTGGGCTTGCCGTCGGCCTGGGGAAGTTCAGGTAAAAGCTGCAGCCGATCGCGCACTAACTGAGGTTATAGGCTCTCCACTCCGTGCCTTCCGAACGTATCCAGACCGAACGACTCGTATTGCGTCGATTCACACGTCGAGATATCTCGGCGATGACCGAAGCCGTGCTTGCCTCGCTCCCCGCTCTCAACGAGTGGCTGCCGTGGGCACATCCCGGTTACCGCAAGGAAGACGCTTCGATCTACATACGTGACAGCATCGAAGCCTGGAAAGAAGCCAAGGCTTACGACTGGGCTATCCGGCGCCGAACTGATCCACGTCGACATCTCGGCAACATCTCCACCTGGCAGGTATCACGCCTAACGCGGACCGGCGAGATCGGCTACTGGATCAGGACAGAAGACACCGGCCAGGGCCTGGCCGCCGAGGCCACCCGGGCCATCATGAAAGTCGGGTTCGAGGACCTTGGCTTTCACAAGATCACCTTGCGAATCGCAGTTGGGAACCAAGCCTCCAAACGCGTTGCGGAGAAGCTTGGCTTTTCTCAGGAGGGCGTGTTGCGCGAGGAACTTCTGATCCGGGGGCGCTGGATCGACCACATGCTTTATTCGCTGCTGGACCACGAGTTTGAGAACCGAGCAAGTGATACCGGATAGCCGCCCCAGCGACGGTTAGCCGGCGGCAAGAACCCGGGAAGCGTCGCCAAATACCGACGCCAGCGTCGGGTAGATCCCGACGGCAACGGTCAGAGCCGATGCGATCAGCAGCGCGAGGCGCAGCGACCCGGCCGGAACGTGCGCGCGGTCGGCGTCGACATGGGCTTCCGCCGGAGCTTCGTCGAGCCAGATGGCCTTGATGACCCGGGCGTAGTAGTAGAGAGCGATCACGCTATTTACTGCGGCGATCACCGCCAGAACCACGGTCGAGGTGCCGCCCGCGATCATGACCGACCGGAACATCACGAACTTCGCAAACCAACCGGCCAGGGGTGGGATACCGGCCAGAGAGAAGAAGAACAACGCCGCGAGCACGCCAAGGCGTGCGTCGTAGGACCCGAGGCCGGCCCAGCCGCTGATCTCACCCGTTCCGGTCTTGCGAGCCCCGGCGATCACCACCGCGAACGCTCCCAGGTTCATGATCGAGTAAATCACCAGGTAGATCACCGTGGCCGAGAAGGCTTCGACGAGATCGGCGCCGGCGACCGCGGCGGCCGCGAAGGGAACCAACATGAAGCCGGCCTGGGCGATCGACGAGTAGGCGAGCAGGCGGACAATGTTGTTCTGCCGAAGTGCGGCAAGATTGCCAACAGTCATCGAAGCTGCGGCCATGATCCAGAGAGCCGGCGCCCAAATATCGGATGCCCACGGCAGCGCCAGGTAGAGGATGATCAACATCCCGACGAAACCGGCGGCTTTGGAATTGACCGACAGATAAGCCGTGACCGGCGTTGGCGCCCCTTCGTAGGTATCGGGCGCCCAGGCGTGGAACGGAACCGCAGAAACCTTGAACCCGAAGCCAACCATGATCAGGAGAATGGCGAGACCAAGGGCGGTGTCACCCCCCACCAGCGCCGGACTCGAAGTGGAGGCTTTGATTCCCGCAAAGCTGACCTCCCCGGTAAGACCGTAGATGAGCGACATCCCGTAGACCATCAGCGCGGTGGAAAGCACGCCCAGGATGTAGTACTTGAGGGATGCTTCGTTCGATTTCAGGTCGCCTTTCCGCCAGCCGGCGAGCATGAACAGCGGCGCCGTCGTCAACTCAAGGCCGATGAAGAGGACGATCAGGTCCCGCGAAGACGCCATCACCAAAGAGCCCAGGAGCGAACAGAGGATCAGGAAGTAATACTCGCCCTGGTAATAGCGCTCGCCCTCGATGTACGAGACCGACATCAACAGCACCAGATACGCGGAGACAATGAAGAGACCTTTCAACACGAGGGCGAAGACATCGACGACGTACGAACCGTCGAACATCGAACGGGTTGTGCCGTCGACAGCCATTACCAGCAGCGGCAACGCCGCCAGCGAAACTCCGAGGACAGAGAGGATCGCAGTCAGGTACTTCGCCGACCTGGGCAGCACGAGGTCGAGGAGCAGAACCGCGACGATCGTTCCCACCAGCACCAATTCCGGGGCCAGGGCGAGATAGTCGATCTCGAATCCCACTGATCAGCCTCCCGACACGGGCAACCCGGCAGTGGGATTTGCCCCGAAGGCATTGCCGACAAGTTGTACCACGGCGTCGGTGGAGGCCCCGAAAATTACCCGCGGGTAGAGGCCCACGACGACGATCAGGATGATGATCGGCACCCAGGCCGCAAGCTCGAAACGGTCCACGTCATGGAAGTTGTGGTCGTTCCACTCCGGGTTGGGCTCACCGAGATTGACCTTCTGCAACATCCACAGCATGTAGCCGGCGGTCAGCACCGTCCCGATCGCCCCGAGGACCATCGCCGTGCGGAACACGGTGAGCGACAACCCGCTCGCCGGGTTGTAGGCACCGAGCAGGGACATGAATTCTCCCCAGAAACCGGCGAGTCCGGGCAACCCCAGAGAGGCGAATGCGGTAAATGCGAGGATGCCGCCGAGGATCGGCATCAGCTTCATGTTGCCTCCAAGTCGGGCCATCTCCCTGGTGTGGTACCGATGCGAGATCGAGCCGGCAAGAAAGAAGAGGAGCCCGGTGATGAGACCGTGGGCGACCATGCCGATGACGGCGGCGTTGATCCCGATGTCGGTGAGGCTGGCGATGCCCAGCATCACGAACCCCATGTGCCCGACCGAGGAGAAGGCGATCAGCCGTTTCATGTCGGTTTGGGCAAGGCAGGCCAGCGAGCCATAGATGATCCCGATCACGGCCAGGATGGCGATTGCTGGTGCCCAGTCGCGAGCAGCGTCGGGAAGGATCGGAATGGCGATCCGGATGAAGCCGTACGACCCGAGCTTCAGGAGGATCGCCGCCAGCAACACTGAGCCAACGGTCGGCGCCGCCGTATGAGCGTCCGGCAACCAGGTGTGGAGCGGCCACATCGGCACCTTGACCGCAAAGCCCAGGAACATCGCCCCGAACACGAGCCAGCCAAACCGTCCGGCGAATACCTCGGGTGTCTCGGAGGCGATCCTGATCAACTCAGGAATGTCGAAGGTTCTTCCCACCACCCCGGACCGGAAGTAGAGGGCGAGAAATCCCAACAACATGAACGCCGACCCGAACAACGTGAAGAGGAAGAACTTGATCGCGGCGTATAGGCGGGTCTCGGTCTCACGGGCAAAACCGGGGATCTTGCGCGCCGTTTTGTCGCCCCAGATTCCGATCATGAAGTACATCGGAAGCAGGACGATTTCAAAGAAGATGAAGAACAAAACGAGATCGAGGGCAGCAAAGGTGCCGTTCATCCCCGTCTCGAGGATCAACATCAGGATGAGAAAAGCCTTCGGGTTGTGCGGTTCCTCCCAGTGGTTCCACGAGTAGACGACACACAGCACGGTGATGAGGGTCGAGAGGATCAGTAACGGAAGGCTGATCCCATCAAGGCCAACGTGGTAGTTGGCGTTGATCGCTGAGATCCAGGATGCGTTGACCTCGAACTGGAATTCCGCCGCCCGACCGAAATCGAACCTGATCAGGAGTGCGAGCGAGAGGAGGAACGTGCCGGCGGTGACCAACAGGCCAAGTCGCTTGATGTTCTCCTCTTGGGACCTTGGGATCGCAGCCAGCAGCACCGCGCCCAGGATCGGCAGGAAGATCACCAGGGTCAGTCCCCACTGATCGAACAGTTCCATTGTCTATCCCTCTCCTATCGAAAGACCGCGATCGCCGCCACCAAGACCAAAGCTCCGAGCACAAACCCGGTGGCGTAGTTCTGCACCCGACCCGTTTGCAACTTGCGCAGCGAAGTGCCGGCCGCATCGGTGGCCGCCGACACTCCACCAATCAACCCGTCGATTCCCCGCTGATCGAGTCCCTTATAGACGAACTGAGCGAGGAAGAACGAAACCCCGGCCACCCCGTTGACGATCCCGTCGATCACATACGTGTTGATCCAGTTGATGCCGCGCGCAATCGGTCCTTTGATCGGGGAAACGACGCCGTACCAGTACAGGTCATCAAGAAAGTACTTGCGCCGTAGCAACGGGTAGAACACCGGAATCTCCAGGCGATCTCGCTCGGCCTGGCTCTGTCGATCCGGATAGAAGATCAGGTAAGCGAGGGCGATGCCGAGGACGCCGGCAATCACGCCGGGAATGAGCGCAACGAGATCGAACCCGGTAGCAGCTTCCTCCGCCACAAACACGGCCCGGTTTTCGACCCAATGATGGAAACCGGTGAATACGCCGGGAATATTCACCCATCCCGCGGCCACCGCTCCCACCGCCAGGGCGACGAGCGGAATGGTCATCACCCGTGGTGACTCGTGCGGATGGCCATGGCCTCGATAGGGCCCGTGGAAAGTGAGGAAGACCATCCGGAAGGTGTAGAAGGCGGTGACGAATGCGGCCACGATTCCGAGCCACATCACCGCGGTGGCGCCTTCATGGTTGAAAGTGGCGAGGATTTCGTCCTTGGAGAAGAACCCGGCCAAAGGTGGAATGCCGGCCAGAGCCAACGCGCCGAGCACGAACGTTCGATAAGTAGTCGGCATCGCCTTCCGGAGACCGCCCATGTCGCTCATGTAGTTGGAATGAACGGCGTGGATCACCGAACCGGCGCCGAGGAAGAGCAACGCCTTGAAGAAGGCGTGGGTCCAGAGGTGGAAGAGACCGGCGGTATAACCACCGGCGCCGAGCGCCGCCATCATGTAGCCAAGCTGGCTCACAGTCGAGTAGGCGAGCACACGCTTGATGTCGTTCTGCACCAATGCCAGCAGTCCCGTGACAAAGAGGGTGATGGCGCCGATCCAGAGGATCCAGGTCCGCGCCTCGGCCGCGATGTCCTCGTAGAACGGGAACATTCGGGCCACGAGATAGACACCGGCTGTGACCATCGTGGCGGCGTGCATGAGAGCCGAAACCGGGGTGGGGCCGGCCATCGCGTCAGGCAGCCAGACATGGAGCGGAAACTGGGCCGACTTTCCCATCGCCCCGAAGAAGATCAGCAATCCGGCGGCGACCGCGACTCCGGTGAGAGCCGGCAAATGCGCTTCAGCCGCCTCGAAGATCTCGGTGAAGCGGAACGTGCCGAGAGTGATACCGAGGATCACCGTTCCGAGGGTGAGCCCGACGTCGGCAGTCCGGTTGACATAGAAGGCCTTCATCGCCGCAGAAGAGTTCTCGTGCTTCTCCCAGTAGTGGCCGATCAGCAAGTAGGAGGCGACGCCCACTCCTTCCCAACCGATGATCAGCTGAACGAGATTGGGAGCCGCGACAAGGACCAGCATCGAACCGGCGAAGAGGGAGAGGTTGGCGAAGAAGTTGGGGACCCGGACGTCGCCTTTCATGTAGCCGACTGCATAAATGAAGACCAGCAAGGAGACCGTGGTGACGACGACGAACATCATCGTCGAGAGGCCGTCGACCACCCACCCGAGTTCGAAGATCAGGTCGTGGCCCGCGACCTGGCCGACGTTCGCGATCTCGTAGGCGTACTCGCTCGGAGCCGAACCGGCGATGTTCTGCACAAACAGAGCAACGGCGTAGAGCCAGTTGATCGCCATCGCCCCGATCGCAAATTCGGCGCCGTCGTACTTCATGCGGCTGCCGAAGAAGATGATCAGGAGCATGGCGACGAAGGGCAGCACCATGAGGATCCCCGCGAACTGGGCTAAAACCCCCGCTTCGGAAAGCTCGTGGGCTTCCTCGGTGACCGAGGCCACGAGGAGTCCGAGCGCGGCTAACACTGGCAGGGTCTCTGAGTCACCGATTGGCGAGTATAAAGAGGCGCTCTACCCGGGAAGCCCTTGACCAAAAACCGGCTCGAAACCATCACAGATGGCGTTCTGGCGATCGTCATCACCATCATCGTGCTCGAGTTGCACGTGCCCGAGACCGAAGGCTTGTCAGGCCTGGTGGAGAGCCTCCCACTCCTAGGCGCCTATGCCTTCACCTTCCTCCATGTCGGGATCTACTGGAACAACCATCACAACCTCATGCACTCGGTGAGGAAGATCGACGGCGCCGTCCTGTGGGCGAATTTGTCCCTGCTGTTCTTCTTATCGCTTTTCCCCTTCGTAGTCAGATGGTTCGCTGAGGCCGGCTTCACCACCTTGCCGGTGGCGGCCTTCGGCACAGTGCTGTTCTTGGCCGGCGCCTGCTATTTCCTCCTCACCCGTGCCCTCATCCGTTGTGATGGCCCCGACTCGCTCGTCGCCCGAGCGGTCGGCACCGACCGCAAAGGCTGGCTGTCGACGTTGGTCTACGCCGTGGCCATCGCGATGGCGTTCGTCAGCCCCGCCCTCGCCTTCGCCCTATACGTCTTAGTGGCCCTGATTTGGCTCATCCCCGATCGCCGCTTCACTCGCGTGTCTTAGAAGTTCTGAACGAAACCGCGGGCCCAAATTGACGGACTTGGGCCGTGAATTTCACGGCTTGAAGCCTTAGGTTTGGTTTAGTAGCGCATCAGGTTGAAGTCGTCCACGTTCGCTGAGGCGCGATTGCGGAAGATCATCAACACGATCGCCAGACCGATTCCCACTTCGGCGGCGGCCACGGTGATCACGAAGATCGAGAAGACCTGTCCGACTGCCTGGGGCGTTTGCAGATAGGCCTCGAAGGCGATCAGGTTGATGTTGACCGCGTTGAGCATCAACTCCACTGCCAGCAGCACCATCACCGCGTTGCGACGGACGATCAGTCCGTAAACCCCAAGTGAGAAGAGGAAAGCGGCGAGGAGGAGGAACTGGTTGACCAGCATCAGGTGGCCTCACTCGCTTCCTCTTCGGCCGGCGAGAGGTCTTTGCGCGCCAGGGTGATGCCGCCAATCAGCGCGGCCAGCAGCAGGAAAGACACGACCTCGAAGGGGACGACGAAACGTCCCAGCAGCGCTTCACCGAGAACCTCGGTCGAAGTGGCGTTCCCCGACCCCGGAAACCTCGGCGGACCCGAAGGCCTGGATCGAGCCCCAGGACAGGAATCCGAAGAGCGCGATGGCGACCGCCGCTCCGACGGCTCGGCTCGGATGGTCGAGGGCGACATCGCGCCCCAATGGGGCTCGCGTGATCATGATCCCGAAGAGAAAGAGCACGATGACTGCGCCGATGTAAACCAGCACCAGAGTCAGGGCGACAAATTCGGCCGAGAGCAGAACGAAGAGACCGGCGGTGGAGCCGAGCGCGCCGACCAGGAACAGCGCGGCTCTGATCACGTTCTGCGACGTCACCACCCTGATGCCCGAGTAGACCAGCAGCCAGCGCCAGCAGGGTGTACACCCAATTCACCGGGTTGGCTGATCCAGTCACCGATCTGCATCAGGTCTCCGGTGGCGGCGGGACGGTGGTCATCCAATCCTGCAGCTTGTCCATGTCGTGCATCATGTCGCCCATCGCGTGCTCGGAGTACTCGTATTCCGGGGACCAGAAGAGAGCGTCAAAGGGGCAAACCTCGACGCAAATCCCGCAGTACATGCAGAGGGCGTAATCGATGTCGAAGCGGTCGAGCGTGGCCCTCACCTTGACCCGACCACCCGGTTTGTCGGGTTGCTTCTCCTCTTTGTGCCCTTCGATGTAGATGCACCAGTCCGGGCAGTTGCGGGCACAGAGCATGCAGACGGTGCAGGCTTCCTGATCGAGCGCGATCACCCCGCGGGCCCGGGCGACCGGGTGTTTCCTTGACAACCGGGTAGTTGACCGTGTTGAGATATTTCCCGGGGAGGAAGATCGTCCGGAGCATCGTCTTCATCGTCACGGCCATGCCCTTCGCCAGTCCCATCCCGGGGATCTGGACAGTCGCCGCGTGAGGCCGTTGCGTCGTCGCCATCAGACAATCACCTTGATCACCCCGGTGGCGAGGATGTTGGCGAGCGAGATCGGGACCAGCCACTTCCAGGCGATGGTCTGCAGCTGGTCCTCCCGAAAGCGCGGGAAGGTCCAACGGAACCAGATCATGACGAAAGACCAGGATGCCGATCTTGGCGAAGAGAATGCCCGGCCCGAGGATGTTGAGCATCCGCTCGCTCAGGCCCGGGGCCCAGTAGCCGCCGAGGAAGAGAGTGGCGGCGATGGCCGAGAGCGAGAACATGTTGGCGAACTCGGCCAGGAAGAAGAAGAGAAAGCGAAAGCCGCTGTACTCGGTGACGTATCCCATCACCAGTTCGGACTCCGCGATCGGCATGTCGAAGGGAATTCGCGCGAGCTCAGCCAGCGAGGCGATCATGAACACGGCGAAGCCGACGAACTGCACGACGACAAAGGGCATCCCCAAGCCCCAGCCGTGCTCGGAGAACCAGGTCGCCTGGGCATTGACGATGCCGGTCAGCGACATCGTCCCGGCCATGATTACCGCGCCGACGACGGCGAGGATGAGCGGCAGTTCGTAGGCGATGAGCTGGCCCGGCCGCACGCAGGCCGCCGATCAACGAATACTTGTTGGCTGACGACCATCCCGCCATGAGTACCCCGATGGTCGACAAGCGTCGACACCGCGAGGACATAGAAGACCCCGAGATCGAGGTCGCTGGCGACGACCGCCGGTCCCAGCGGAATGGGCACGAGGATCGCAACTGCCGAGACGAGCACCAGGACCGGCGCACATTTGTAAACCGGCCGGTCGGCTTCGGCTGGTACGAGGTCTTCCTTTTGGAAGAACTTCACCCCGTCGGCGATGAGCTGTGCCCAGCCCCAGCGACCACCGGCGAAATAAGGCCCAACCCGGGATTGCATCTTGGCGGACAGCTTCATCTCGGCGAAGCCGATGACCATTCCGACCAACGGCACGATCAGGGCCGCGATCAGCAACTTGATGACGAGCTGCACCCAGAAGTTGGAAAGGAACTCCATCATCGGTCGACGTCTCCCAGGACGAAATCGAGCGATCCCATCACGGCGATGATGTCAGGGATGATCGCCCCCTCGAGCAGCCAGGGCAGAATCGAGATGTTCGAGAACGAGGCCGAGCGGATCTTCACCCGGTAGGGACCGAGCCCTCCATCGGAAACGATGTAGTACCCCATCTCGCCCTTGGGATTCTCTGCCCGCACGTAGACCTCGCCCTTGGGCACCTTGATGATCTTGGGCACCTTCGCCTGGAGCGGACCGGAGGGAATGCTGTCGACGGCCTGCTGAATGATGCTCGGCCGACTCCCGGATCTCGAGCAGGCGCATGTACCAGCGATCCCAGCAGTCGCCGTTCTGCACCGACCGGAACATTGAACTTGAACTTCGAGTAGGGCAGGTAGTCCGAGACCTTGCGCAGGTCGAAGCCGACTCCCGAGGCGCGAAGGTTGGGACCGGAGAACCCGAACGATGCCGCGACGTCGGCGGGAATCATCCCGATTCCCTTGGTGCGAGCGAGGATGATCTCGTTCCCGGCCACGAGGTCCTCGATCTCGTCGGCCGACTCGAGGACTTTGTCCATCGCCGCTCTCGTCTCACCCAGAAAGCTCTTGGGCAGGTCCTGGATCACCTTGCGTTGGGTCGACCCCGCCCCGGCGTTGGGCTTGACGCCGCCGATGCGGTTGAAGTTGGGATGGAAGCGACCTCCGGTCACCGATTCCAAGAGATCGAGCACTCGTTCGCGATCGCGTAAAGCAAAGAAGAGAGGGGTCGCCGCGCCGAGCTCGAGGGGGTAGGAGGCCATGAAGATGAGATGGGAGGAAATGCGGGCCATCTCGGTGAGGATCAGCCGGATGTACTGCGCCCGTTCGGGCACCTCGAGTTGCATGAGTTTTTCTGCGGCGACGATGAACGGGACTTCGTTCGCGTAACCCGACACCCAGTCGATGCGATTGATCAGCGTCGTGATCTGGGCGTAGTTGCGGACCTCGGTCAGCTTCTCGTATCCCCGGTGCATGTAGCCGATGACCGGTTGCAGGTTGTGGGTCCGCTCGCCGTCGACCTGGGCGACCAGACGCAGAACTCCATGCGTCGAAGGGTGCTGCGGACCGATATTGAGGGTCATCTCCGGCGTTTGCAGTTCGATTGACACCGCGGCCTCGGAGAGATGCCGTACGAGATCTTGCTCGGTAATCGTCATGCTTCGGGATTCTCTTCCGACGGTTCGTCGTCGTCACCCTGGCCCGGCATCTTCTCGACGTCGACCATGCCGGGCCACGGCTTCACCTCGCGGCTCAGGAGCGGAAAGCTCTTGCGCAGCGGGTTGCCCTGGAATCCCTCGGGCAGGTACAGCTTTTCCAGCTGCGGGTGGCCCTGGAAATCGATGCCGAACATCTCCGCCGACTCCCGCTCGTGCCAATTCGCTCCGGGATAGACCGAGGTCAGGCTGGCAATGGCGGGGTTCTCATGCGGAAGATCGGTCGAGAAGATGACGATGTGACCATCGCTGAGATCGCTCACCGCAGCGAGCAGCTCATAGCGCTCCTCGACCTCGGAGGTGAGCTTGTCCCCGACCGACACCTCATTGCTCCAGTCGATCGCCGAGAGCCAGGAGAAAAACGTCAAGCCGTGCTCGTCCCGGGCTTTGGTCAGCGCTTCGACCCAGCGCTCGGAGTCGACACGCACTTTGGCGGTCTCGAAATTGATACTCGGCTCTGCCCGCCAACGGACTCGGCGATCCGTTTGGCGAGCTGAGAAAGTGGTGAATCTTCGGGTGCGGGCGCCTCCTCGGTCGCCTCCGCGGGAGGGGCGTCAGACGGGCTCGTGGTCACGCCGGTTCCACTTTTCCTTGATGTCCTCGCCCCTGATCTTCTTCTGCAGCAGGACGATCCCCTCCATCAGCGCTTCGGGGCGGGGGGGACAGCCGGGGACATAGACATCGACGGGGATCACCTGGTCGACGCCCTTGGTGACGGAGTAAGAGTCCCAATAGGGACCGCCGCAGTTGGAACACGACCCCATCGAGATCACGTACTTCGGCTCGGGCATCTGGTCGTAGAGCCGCCGGATCGCGGGGGCCATCTTGTCGGTGACCGTGCCCGCGACCACCATCAGGTCGGCCTGACGGGGTGAAGCGGGCAGAGGAATGATGCCAAATCGCATGAAGTCATAGCGCGGCCCCGACGCCGCCATCAACTCGATCGCGCAACATGCCAACCCGAACTGGAACAGCCACAAGGAGTACGAGCGAGACCAGTTGAGAAGCCAGGTCACCGGCTTGGGAACGCCGAACTTCTGGGCTACTCCCACCGGAGCACACCCTTGCGAATCGCGTAGACCAAGCCGAGGACCAGGATCAGGATGAAGGCCGCTATCTCGATCAGTCCGAACCAGCCGAGTGCATCCACCTGGATCGCCCATGGAAAGACAAAGACTGCCTCAACGTCGAAAATCAGGAACAGCAAACCGAAGACGTAGTAGCGCACGTAGGTCTGGCTCCAGCCCGTGCCCACCGGATCGACCCCGCATTCGTAGGTCGAAGCCTTGGCCACTGAGGGCTTGTTCGGTCGCAGGATCGACGCCACTCCCAGCATGATCATCACCAGTAGTGCGCCCAGTCCGGCGAAGAATCCGATGGTGAGATAGTCCTGGAAATAGGAGGTCATAGGCCTTTTTGCGAGTATAGGGAGATGGCATTTCCGCCCCAGTCGGGGCTTGTCGACCTGATTGCCGACATCGAGAACAGGCTGACAGGCGACAAAACAAGTGTCGTCTTGGTGCTCTTTGACGGGCTCGGAACACAATTTCTTGACGAACGGAGCCCTGCCCTTGCTCCCTATTGGACCGACACCCTCCGGGCTCCTTTCCCCTCGACAACAACAGTCAGCCTGTCCACCCTCGCGACCGGCCTGGCTCCGGCCGCGCACGGAATCATTGGACACCTTCTCTGGTGGCCCGAGATCGGAAGGGTCGTCAACATGCTCAAGTTCGTCGACCTGAGCGGATCAGCGGTGTTGATCGACAACGAGTCGGTTCTCCCGTCGCCGAATCTCTGGGAGACGGTTGCGGGCCTCGGGATGTCGAACCGGTGACGGTGCAGCCCGCGGACTTTGCCGGCACGCCGCTGACCCGAACGCTGTACCGCGGCTGTCGCTTCGTCGGCGCGACCACGATCGATGAGTTCGTCGCACGGACCGTCGAAGCCGCCTCTGTACCCGGCACGTTCGTCTTTACCTACCTCCCGCCGGTCGACTTCGCGGCGCATGTGTTCGGGACCGGGTCGCCGGAAGTCTCCCAAGCGCTCGCCTGGGTTTCTGCGGTTTGGGAGGGAATCGTGCACCGGCTCCCCGCTGAGGTTTCTCTGATGGGCACCGCCGATCACGGAGTGATGGCGATTCCCGAGGACGGCAAGATCCTGGTTCGCGACTCACGCTATCGCCCGCTCGAGTTCTGGGGAGACCCGCGGGCGGTGATGGTGAGAGGGTCGGAGCGTCTGACCCGCGAGCTGGCCGAACTCACCGGTGCCCGCTTGGTCGAACCGGCTGACTTCCTGCCCTGGCTGGGCGCAGCACAGTCCCATCGCCAGCTCGCCTCGCGCCTCCCCGATGCGATTCTCCTCGCCCAACCGGGACAGGTGATCCTGCCATGGGGCTTCGACAAACGGCTGGCGGGCTATCACGGCGGTGTCGAGAAAGATCGAGGTCGACATTCCGCTATTAGTGAGAGGGTAAGGTCGAGTTCGTGACCAGGATCGACACCAAGACCGGAGACGACGGCACCACCGGACTGCTTTTTGGCGGACGGGTGTCCAAATCCGATCAGCGTCCGCAAGCTTTCGGTGCGGTGGACGAGGCTCAGGCGGCGTTAGGCCTGGTCGCGCGCACTCGGGAACTTGGCTCCGCGCGAGAACCAACTGGTCACCGACCTCGAGAGCGAGCTCTATGTCGCCATGGCCGAGCTGGCGACTGCGGCCGACAACCGGCACAAGCTTGTGGAAGGCACCACCAAGGTCACCACGCAAATGGTTACGGCCTTGGAGGATCAGATTGGCCTCTACTACGACGGATTTGAAATGCCCACCGAGTTCGTGATTCCTGGCTCGGGACCCGCCGCTGCCCTTTTCGACTTCGCTCGCACCGTCGTGCGAAGGGCGGAACGGGAGGCGATCGCCTTGGGCGATCCTGAAACCGAGGTCGTCCGTTATCTCAACCGGCTTTCCGACCTCCTTTGGACCCTTGCCCGCTGGAGCGAAGAGGCATTGATCCGGGCGAAAGACCACTTACAGAAAAAGGAGCAACGCAGTGAGGGTGAGTGACACGCTCGAGGCCGCCTATAGCGATCAGGTGACCCTCGAGCTCTGGGCCTCGATTTCCTATCTCCAGATGTCGGCCTGGTTCGAGTCGAAAGACCTGCCCGGGATGGCCTCGTGGATGCGAATCCAGTCGACGGAGGAGAACGGCTCACGCCCTTCGTTTCATCGACTTTCTGCTGGCCCGCGGCAACGCGCTCACGATCGGCACCGTCGAAAGCCCGACAGCCACCTTTGAATCTGCCAAGTCCGCCTTCGCCGCGGTGCTCGATCAAGAACGGCGAGTCACCAAGTCAATCCGGGCGCTCTATGCGATGGCGAGCGAAGAGAAGGATGCGGAAAGCTTTCCACTCCTCGATTGGTTCCTCACCGAGCAAGTCGAGGAAGAAGACTCCGTCCAAAAGATCATGGGCCAGCTCAACCTGGCAGGGGAGGACGGCCCGGCGCTCCTGATGCTCGATCGCGAGTTGGGTGCCCGCAAACCTTCCGTCCAGTAGAGCGGCGCCCGTTTAGTGGAAGCAGTAGTTGCCACCGTGGCAGCTCTCGTCGCAACTGGCTTTGCCGTCAACCTGTGGACGGATTTCTTCGGTCGAGCTCGACCGCACACGGGCGCATATGCGGCCGGCATTTCGATGTTTGCGGTCGCAACCTGGGCGCTGGCTGTTGCGTTGGCTGCCGGTTGGGAGGGCTGGACCTACCGAACGTTCTTTCTCCTCGGGGCAATCATCAATATCCCGGTGCTGGCGGTTGGCTCGTGGTTTCTCGTAGTCGGCCGGCGAGCTGGCCACATCTCGCTCATCCTCACCGGGGCTTTCGCCGCCATCTCGACCACCCTCACCACCACAGTGCCCTTCGCCCGGGAATTGCCTGTGGGCGGCATCCCCCACGACATCTTCCCCCCGATCTCGGAAGGCTTCGGTCCGAGATTGCTGGCTGCAATCGGCGGAGGCATGGGAGCAACGTTCCTCATTGTGCTCGGCCTCGTGAGCATCTTCCGGTTCTGGAAACGCAACCGGCGTCTCGTGTGGGGCAACGCCCTGATCGTCGCTGGTGCGCTAGCGGCGTCCACCGGCGGGAGCGGCCTAGCCATCGGCGAAGGAGCCGCTTTCGCCTTGTCCCTGCTGGTTGCGGCCGGCCTGATCTGGGCGGGATATCGGGTGGCTTCCGGGGCCAGGAGCAGCAGCCAGGCGCCTCAGGCGGAGACGAAGCTGAGCCGAACCTGACGTTGGGGGTTGTCGCGATTCGGGTCGACGACAACCACGGACTGCCAAGTTCCCAACGCGGGGCGGCCGCCAACGACGGGAATCGAAAGCGTCGGAGATACCACCGCAGGGAGGACGTGGTCAGCCCCATGACCTGGCGATCCATGCCGATGCAGCCACGGCTCAGACTCGGTCAGCAGGCGGCCAAGGGTGGCCAGCAGATCCTTCTCCGTGCCCGAACCGATCTCAATCAATGCCAGACCGGCGGTGGCATGCGGCACAAAGATGTTCACCAATCCGTCGCCCGCGCCGTCGCAGAATCGAATCACCTCGTTGGTGATATCGATGACTGCTGGCTCGCTGCCAGTCCGCAGTTCCAGGACTTCGGTTTTCATGTCGCTTCCCGACTCTTAGGGGCCACGCCTCGGCCCAATACCTCCAGCTTGACCGTGACCACATCGCCGAGTTCCAGTCCTTCCGCGTGGCGGACCGCGTCTTTGATCGGCACGATGTAGCGGCTGTCCTTGGGCCATAGGGCAGTCTTCCATTCGGTGTCTCCGATTCGAATCCTGGCCGGGATCATTCCCCATCCATAGGTGACGAATCCCGAGATCGCTTTGATGTCATGGCATTGCTCCGCGGGGACCGTGACGAAGTGAAAGGGGGAAGGGCCACGCCAGTACCAGATCTCGTCCGAGAATTCGAACTCCATCAAGAGAGCCTATTTAGAGGGGCGGATCCAGGTTCACCGGCCCAGATTCATCGGCTCAGTGCCAGGACGATCATGCCGACCGCGATGAGAGCCACCGCCAGGGCCCGTCGACGTCCCACGCTTTCGTCGAGAAACCACCAGCCACCGAGCGCAGCGAAGACGACCGACGTCTCTCGTGCCGCGGCCACGAGGCTCAATGGAGCCAGCCGGCTGGCGTAGAGAAGGAGCGCATACGAACCGAGGGTCGCCAAGCCCCCGCCGAGAAAGCGGGGCCAGTCGCTACTAAGGGCTCGTCTGAGCTCAGTGCCACCGCGAGCGATCAGCATCACTGGAACGAGCAACAGTGACGTGAGCACGGTGAGCGACGCCGTGTATCCGATGACGTCGTCGGTGGCCCTCACCCCTGCTCCATCGATCGAGATGTAGACCGCGATGAGAAAACCGGTGAGAAGTGAAGGGCCCAGACCGTGCCGGCTGGGGGATGCAAGCCCGAGTCCCACGACGCCGCCACAGATCAGAGCCAGATGCCAGCCAACCGCGAAGGCCGAAAACCGTGCTGAGACCGGCGAGCGAGCCCAATGCGATGATGATCGGGGCGCTCCCTCGAGCGATCGGATAAGCGAAGGAGAGGTCGGCCCGGTTGTAGGCCGTGGCGAGCGAGTAGAGGTAGACGACCTGCACAACGCTCGACGCCAATAGAAACCAGATCGCCTCAGTCGGGAACCCTCGCCAGGCCACGATCGGCACCGACACGAGGCCGGCCAGAACCAGTTGGGCGGAGGCGGTGACGAGCCGGTCCCCACTTGCCTTGACCAACAAGTTCCACGAGGCATGCAACAACGCGGCAACCAGCACGGCGACGAGGGCAGCGGTCGGCACGTTGTCTATTTAACGCGAACCCAGGGTTGGAGACGGTGTACAACCCCGCCGCCAGCCCACAGAACAAGGGATTAGGTAGTGGCGAGCTTCTTGAGAGCGGTGCGGTCGACCTTGCCCAGGTGGGTAAGCGGAAACGAATCAACGAAGAAGATCCGGCGCGGATGTTTGTAGGCCTCCAGTTGGGCGAGCACGTGTCGGCGGAGGTCCTCCTCGCTGGCCTCAGCTTTTCTGACTACGAAGGCCACCGGCTTTCCCAGACCGTCCTGATCCTCGACAACGATCACCGCGGCTTCGGCCACCGCCGGGTGCTCGAGCAGGCAAGACTCGACTTCGACCGGACGCAGCCATTTGCCTTTGACCTTGAAGGCGTCGTCGGCCCGGCCCCGGTGGGTCACGATTCCGTCTTCGTCGATCG
The DNA here is from genome assembly GCA_963840175.1 of uncultured Acidimicrobiia bacterium. Lineage (GTDB taxonomy): Bacteria > Actinomycetota > Acidimicrobiia > Spongiisociales > ZC4RG35 > JACCTH01. The sequence goes on along the minus strand of CAWIXU010000003.1, from coordinate 389,748 downwards.
AGATCAGATCTCCGCTGACCACCCAGCCGTCACGAAAAGCGCGAGCGGTCATGTCCGGTTGCTCCCAATAGCCGATCGCGGCCGATTCGCCGGCCACCCAGAGGAGGCCGGTTTCACTCGGGGGCACCTCGTTGCCGTCTTCGTCACGGGCAGCGACAGTGAATCCGTTGACCGCCTTTCCCACGCTTCCGGGCACCACCTCTCCCGATCGATTGGTGATGAATATGTGCCACATCTCTGCGGTCCCGAGACCATCGAGCAGTTCCACCCCGAACCGGGTCACCCAGCGGTGATAGAGCGACTCGGGAAGCGCCTCCCCTGCCGAGGTCGCAAAGCGGAGACTGGCGAGGTCAGCCCTGGTAGCGGACTCCAACGCGAGCATTGCGTTGATCGCCGACGGGGTCGTAATGAGGATCGTCGGACGGTGACGACGGATCCGCTCCAGCACCGCCACCGGTGTGGGCGGCTCATCGAAAAGAACAGTGGCGGCACCTACCGAAAACGGAAAGAGGAGCGCAGAGCCGGTGGCGTAACCGAAGAAAAGGCGTGGGACTGCGATCGTGATGTCATCGGCCAGAAAACCCAACGTCTCTTGTGCGTAGCGCCGGGTGGTATTCACGAATGACCCATGGCGCTGCACCACGATCTTGGGCAAACCGGTGGTGCCGCCCGAGAAGAGCCACAGTGCCGGATCGTCTGGCTGGGTCGGATAAGTCGCTGGGATTCGCAGGGCCTCGGGCAATTTGCTGGGCGTCACACCCAGGATCGCCGTCTTCGATCTGCTCTTGGCCAGGGCTTGCTCGATCAGCGGACGGAAGCGCTCATCGACCAGCACGCATGGAGCCGAGGCCGAGTCGAAGATGGCGCTGAGATGGCCGGGTGTCATGTCCGGGTTGACCATCACCGCCACCGCTCCCTTGGCGATGATCCCGAGGAGGGCGGCGGCGTAGTCGGGTCCGTCCGCCATGGCCATCACGACACGTTCGCCCGGGGCTACCTCGGTGAGACGGTCGATGTAGTCACAGGTGAGCGACGCCACCTGCCCGTAAGTCCAGGATTGGTCGTCGGTGTGAATCGCATTCCGGTCACCGTTTCCCTCTGCGAGCCGCTCGAGCAGAAAGAAATCGACCAGGTTCCCGGGCCCGTCTGATGACACTGGGGGCGAGCCTAGATTGCGGTTGCCCCAGTGGAGCCGCTCTATTACGCCGACTATCTCCAGCTGAGAAAGCTCCTCGACGCACAGCGCCTGGAGTCGACTCAAGCCGGACAGACAGTCCACGACGAGATGCTTTTCATCATCGTCCACCAGGCCTATGAGCTCTGGTTCAAGCAGATTCTCTGGGAGCTGGAGGCCATCACTTCGGTTCTCAGCGCCCCTTCCGTCGACGAAAGCGAGATGCTCCAGATCGTCGCCCACCTCGAACGGATAGTCCAGATCCAAAAGCTGCTGATCGCCCAGATCGATGTGCTCGAGACGATGACGCCGCTCGACTTTCTCGAGTTCCGCAACTACCTGATCCCGGCTTCCGGTTTTCAGAGTGCCCAGTTCCGGATGATTGAAAATCGGATCGGGGTCCGTCCGGAAGATCGAGTTCGCCTGGCGGGAGCGCCCTACACGACAGCCCTCGACGAAACGGATCGCGAGGCGGTCGAAGAAGCCGAGGCCGGGGCAAGTCTCTTCGAGCTGGTGGACCAGTGGCTCTCTCGCACTCCCTTCCTCGACGAGGGCGGCTTCCACTTCTGGGAGGAGTACCGGCAGGCCGTGCGAGCCATGCTCGAAGGTGACCGGGCCGTCGTCGCGTCCAACGCAAACCTCACCGAAGACAAACGCCAGGCTCAGCTCGAGGCCTTCGATCACACCATGGAGTTGTACGAAGCCATCTTCGATCCCGAGCGCCACGAGGCGCTGGTCGCCAGCGGGGAGCGCCGCTTTTCGTTCCGCGCCTTCCAGGCCGCGCTATTCATCAACCTTTACCGGCACGAACCCGCCCTGCAGGGACCGTTCCAGTTGCTGTCGGGGCTCGTCGACATCGACCAGGGGTTCACCGCCTGGCGTTACCGGCATGCGCTGATGACAGTGCGAATGATCGGTCGTCGGATCGGCACCGGCGGTTCCGCCGGCTCGGCCTTCCTCACTCGCTCGGCCGAGAAAAACCGGGTCTTCACCGACCTGGTCCAGCTGGCGACTTTTTTGATTCCCCGTTCCGCTCTCCCATCATTGCCCGATGAGGTGGAGAGCCGGATGCGGTTTCGCTACGAGCCGTGAGCTACCGCACCCTCTTCAGCCGATTCCTCGACGGCGACCCGAACCGCCTCCACTTTGCCAGCCACAGCCATCACCCCTGGCCCGACATCACCTACGACGCTCATCTCCGCTGGTGGGAGGAGTCGGCACGACTCATGGACGACAAGTGGGAGCCTTTCTTTGACTTTTTTCTGCCGCGTCTTCGTCAGCGCTTGGGAGGGCTGCTGGGCTTGGGGGCTGGATCGACGATCGCTTTCGCCCCCAACACCCATGAGCTCGTCAACCGGGTCTTTAGTTGTCTTCAACCTCCGGTCCGGGTGGTCACCACTGATGGGGAATTTCACTCCTTTGACCGTCAGTTGCGGCGTTGGGGGGAAGCGAGCCTCGTTCAAGTCGAACGGGTGCCAGTCGAGCCTTGGCACAACTTCGGCGACCGGTTTGGCAAGGCGGCCAGAGGCGCCGGTTTCGTCTACCTGAGCAGCGTCTTCTTCGATTCGGGCTTCGTCGTCCCAGGCCTAGAGGACCTCGTGGGATCAATCGGTGACGATGCCTTCGTGGTCATTGACGGGTATCACGGCTTCATGGCAATGCCATTCGACCTCGGCCGAATCGGAGATCGAGTCTTCTACATCGCCGGTGGTTACAAATACGCCATGGCCGGCGAGGGGGCCTGCTTCATGCATTGCCCACCCGACTACGGATTGCGGCCGGTGAACACTGGCTGGTACGCGGGTTTCGGCGGGCTCACGGAGCGGGCCGAGGCTGTTGCCTACGGGGCGGGTGGCGATCGTTTTCTCGGAGCGACCTTTGATCCCTCCGGTTTGTACCGTCTCGATGCAGTGCTCGCGCTGCTCGAGGAGCGCGACATCACTCCGGGCACGATTCACGCGCACGCGTTTGCCTTGCAGCAGCGATTTCTTGCTTCGGCGCCGAGTCTCGGGGAACTGATCCCGCCACCCAATTACGAGCGCGGCAACTTCCTCACCTTTCGCTCGCCGGAGGCCGGTGATCATTACCGCGCCCTTCATGCGATGGGAGTTGTGACCGACTATCGCGCCGACCGCCTGCGGCTCGGTTTCGGGATCTACCAAGATCCCGAGGATGTCGACCGATTGTTGGAACTCCTCTAACTGGCGACCGCGGGAATCTTCGCCATCGCCTCGCGCACTGCAGCTTCGGGATACTCGTAGTCCTCGAGCTGGCCGTCGAGGAACGAGCGATAGGCACCCATGTCGAAGTGGCCATGTCCGCAGAGGGCAGTGAGGATCACCGTCTCCTCTCCGGTCGCCTTCGCCTTGAGCGCTTCTCGCACCGCCGCAGCGATGGCATGGGTGGGCTCGGGGGCGGGAATGATCCCTTCAGCGCGAGCAAACTGGACCCCCCGCTCGAAGCATTCGACCTGGCCGATGGCCTCCGCCTCAACCATCCCCAACTCTTTCAAGTGGGAAACGAGTGGCGACATCCCGTGATAACGGAGACCCCCGGCGTGGATCGGATCGGGAATGAAATCGTGGCCGAGGGTGTGCATTTTCACCAGGGGCGTCGTCCCGAGTGCGTCGCCGAAGTCGTAGGCGTAAACGCCTTTGGTCAACGATGGTGAGGCGGTGGGCTCGACGCAACGGATGGTCGGGTTCATCTTTTCGGCCATCTTCTCCCGGAGGAACGGGAAGGAGAGACCGCCAAAGTTCGAGCCTCCACCGGTGCAGCCCACGAGCAAGTCGGGTTGCTCCCCAATGCTGGCCAGTTGCTTCAACGCCTCTTCGCCAATGACGGTTTGGTGCATCAATACATGGTTGAAGACGCTTCCGAGTGAGTATTTGGTGTCCTCCGCGCCGGCCGCCGCTTCGATCGCCTCTGAGATGGCAATGCCGAGACTGCCGGGTGAATCCGGATCCTGCTTACGGATCGTCTTCCCGGCATTGGTGAGATCGGAGGGGCTCGAATGAACCGTCGCCCCGAAGATCTCCATCAACGTGCGCCGGTAGGGCTTCTGTTGGAAAGAAATCGCTACCTGCCACACCTCACATTCGATCCCGAACTGCGCGCAAGCAAAGGCGAGGGCGCTTCCCCACTGGCCGGCTCCAGTCTCGGTGGTGAGCCGCTTGGTCCCTTCTTGGGCGTTGTAGTAGACCTGCGGAACGGCCGTGTTCGGCTTGTGTGAACCGGACGGGCTTACTCCTTCATATTTGAAATAGATCCGGGCCGGGGTGTCGAGTGCTTTCTCCAAGCGACGCGCTCGGTAGAGCGGAGTTGGGCGCCACATCTTGTAGATGTCGAGGACCGCGCCGGGGATATCGATGTAGCGGTCTTGACTGACCTCCTGGGCAATCAGCGCCATCGGGAATAGAGGAGCAAGGGCCTCGGGTCCGATCGGCTCATGCGTGCCCGGATGGATAACCGGCGGCAGCGGGCTCGGAAGGTCTGGCTGGATGTTGTACCAGGCCTCCGGGATCTCCGACTCATCAAGGACGACCTTGGTGACTTCCGCCATGTCGACTGATCCTTTCTCGAGGAAGTCCCGAACCTAGCTTTGATCTACTGTCGACGTCGAGGGCAATCAGTCATAGGAAGGGAACCGGGATGGCAAAGTTGGAACTCTTGGAGCGCCTGGTCGGCGAATGGACAATGGAGGCCGGTCCCCCAGATGCTGACCCCTGGCCGGGACAGGCTCGGTTCAGCTTCAATTGGCTAGAGGGCAGGACCTGGCTAATCCAACGCTGGACTGTTGAAATGCCCGAAGCCCCCGACGGGATAGCGATCATTGGCCTCAGCGACGCCCCGCCCGATGCGCAGTCAGCGAAGGGGTCGGGAGGTGGCTTTCGCCAGCACTACTTCGATTCTCGCGGGGTCCAGCGCGTTTACGAGATGAGCTTCGAAGGCGACGATTGGAACCTCTGGCGCGACGGACCTCCTTTCGACCAGCGATTCAGCGGGCAGTTCGTGGACGACGACACGATCCGGGGCCGCTGGGAAATCCGCGAGCCAAACGAGGCTTGGAGGACCGACTTCGAGGTCACCTACCGGCGGATCTAGCCCGACTCCGTCTCCAGAAAGGCGGTCGCGAGTAGTTCCACCTGGGCCTCTTGGTCGAAAAGCCTGCTGACCCCGAGAAGCGCCATCGGTGGGTAGTGGTCATTGAACGTCGCCCGGTAGGCCTCTCCGATTGAGCGGAGCGACTCGCGATAGCCGTCGACGTTGGTCGTGAAGATCTGTAGCGAGACCACACTTTGGGGTGTGGCTCCGGCTGCGGCTAGGGCCCTGCCCACGTTTTCACAGGCGAAGCGAAACTGGTCAACGAGACTTTCTGGATAGTTTCCATCAGAAGCTTGGCCGACCTGTCCGGCGACAGTGATCAGCCTGCCGGGTCCGGCGACCGACACGTGGCTGAACCCTCTCGGCGGGGGCAAATCGGAAGGGTTGTGGAACTCCATCAGCGACCCGTGAACCGTGGGTCCTCGCGAGCAGTGAAAGCACGGTAGAACTCGCGATGGTCATCGCTTTTCATCAGGAGGGCTTGCGCCCACGCCTCGAGCTCGATCGCCGCCCCGAGGCTCATGTCTTGTTCGCGCGTGAGAAGCGACTTGGTCGATCCGACCGCCCACGCAGGACCAGAGGCGAGGTCGCGCCGCGAGCGCCTCAGCCGCAATTTGCAGGTCTTCGTCGGCGACGGCCCGGCCGAGTCCAATCGCGGCCGCCTCTTCGGCGCTGATCCGATCGCCGAGAAGAAGCAGCTCGGTGGCCCGTCCGAGACCAACGATCCTCGGCAAAAGGTAGGCGGCGCCCATATCGGCACCCGCCAGCCCGACCCTCGTGAAGAGGAAATGGAACGAGGCCGAAGCCGCGAGGAGTCTCAGATCCGAGGCAAGTGCGATGACCGCACCCGCTCCTGCTGCGGTGCCGTTCACTGCGGCGATGATCGGGATGGGCAGTTCTCGCATGCGTTGGACAACGGCTCCGGTCATGCGGGTGAACTCGAGCAGTTGGTCCGTACCCATTGCCTGCAGCGCTCCGATGATCTCGTTGACATCGCCACCGGAGCAAAAACCTTTCCCGCGCCCGGTGATGATCAGTGCTCGGCAGCGCCCGTCGTGGGCGAGCTCGCCGAGCAGGTCGCGGAGGTCGGCGTATACGTCGAAGGTGAGGGCGTTGAGCACCTCGGGTCGATCAAATATGAGCTGGCCGACGCCGTCTCGGATCGCAAACTCGAAATGGTTCCAGTCCTCGGTCAGACGAGCAGATCCCTGGAACGGCACAGCGGCAAACCTAGTTACTCATCCGCACCAGGTCGGCGCGGCCGGCGGCGATGATCGTGTTCGCCTGATCGAGGGTGGTGATGCCTCCGCCGACCAGAACCGGCACTCCGGTCCGGTTCCGGATCCGGGCCGCCAGCGGAACGAGATATCCGGCTCGAAAGGGAGCGTCGAACTCCGCCACTGCTCCCCCGCCACAGACCTCGATCACATCCACCCCGGCCAAGGCGAGTGCCGACGCGACCGCTGCTGCCTCCTCCTCGGTGATTCCGCCCGTGCGAAAGTCGGTGGCCGAGAAACGGAAGCCCAGCGGACCTTCCCATGCCGACCTCGCCGCTGTGACGGCCTGCAATGGGAACCGCAGCCTTCCTTCAACCGAACCGCCATAGTCATCGCCTCGCTGATTGGTCAATGGCGAGATAAAGCTGGCGAGCAGGTTCCCGTTGGCGCCGTCGATCAACAGCAGCCGGGTGCGTCCGTTCCATTCCTTCGCCGAGCCTCCAAAGCATTCGGCGATCTCCTCCAGGTCGTCGTCGACTCGCCTCTCGCGGTGTGACGTGGAATCGGGTGTAGGCGATCGGCGAAGCAGCGAGTGGTGGCCCGCCTTTCGAAGCGGTGGACGATCGAGTCCGTCCACCCCGCGGCCGGGTTCCGGCGCGGGGACCGGCATGGGTGAGCACGACCACATCGGCCCCATTGGAGAAAGTCATTGACTCATCGGGTCGTCGGAACTGCGACGACCATCCGGTCGCACCGCCAGCGGTGGCGACAGCGTCATCCCCAGCGAACCACCAATGAGACGGTTGGCGAACTTCCCGTTGCCGAGGGACAACGGCGCCAGGGCTGGCGGCAGCGGGGTCTTCCTGCGTCCATCACGGCGCCGTTGGCAGCCAGCACGAGGTTCGGATCTTGCCGCTGCACGTCGAGATGATTGACCCGTCCCGAGCGGGTGATCAGGTTGAAGGCGAAGGTCGGATCCGGCAGTTGGTCGAGATCGTCCACATGGGCGAAGTAGTCGGCGCTGGTCAAAGCCGCTTGTTGGAATCGCTCGACTGCCGGTCGGCGCACTGCCTCGTAGTTGGTCAGCGCGAGGCCAAGATTCTCGGGCTGGAGATGCAACGCCTCAGCGAGGGCGAGCGCGTCCTCCATCGCCAGCTTGGTTCCTGACCCGATCGAAAAGTGCGCGGTGTGCGCGGCGTCGCCGACCAGAACCACCGGTGGCTCGCCCTGGCGAATCCAGCTGCGGTTGCGCAGCGTCACGAACTGCAGCCACGAAGAACGATTGGACGCCAGGCGAGCATCGTCGAGGTATTCGTTGAACGTCTCCCGGCAAAAGGCCAGGCTGGCTGCTTCCGTGGCTTGGTCGAGGTCGGCTCGCCGCCAGCTTTCCTCCGTCGTCTCGACAATGAAGGTTGACGCCTGTGCCTCATAGGGATAGGCATGGACCCAGAAGGGGCCGTAGGCCGTCGTTTGGAATACAAATGTGAACCCGGGTAGCGCCCGGCCGAGGCCCAACCAGATGTAGCGGGTCGGGTGAACAAACTCCGAGGGCCGAAAATGGCGTGCTTCAACCGCGCGGAGAGTCGAGTTGACGCCATCGGCGGCGACGATCAAGTCGTAGGTGTCGCCATCCCGATTCAGATTGTTTGGCTCGAAGGAAGTGGAGTAGCGGATTTCGACACCCGCTTCGGTGGCGGCTTCGGCGAGCAAGTCCCAGGAGCGTTCGGCGGGAGATGGCCGCGAATGGTTGCCCGCCAACGATGGTCTCGTCTCCACCTCGATGGATCCGAATCGTCGACCATCGCACAAGCGCCTGGTCGAAGCGGCGGGAAAGTCGTGGGTCGGCTCCTTCGAGCTCGGTCAAAGTGCCTTCGGAGAACACCACGCCCCAGCCGTACGTGGCCCCCGGTGGGTTGCGCTCGAAAACCGTGATCTCATGCCCGTTTCCCTGCGCGGCGAGGAGGGAGAAATAGAGGCCAGCGGGGCCACCACCAACAACGGCCATTCTCATTGCAGGGCGACAGCGGCCAGACGGTCCACCTCGTCGAGGTCGGCGGTAGTCGGAAGCAGAACCAACTCCTCGCACCCCGCCTCTTCGTAGGAGCGAATGAAGGTCGCGACCCGTTCGGGGGTTTCGAGATTTTCGTCCGCGATGCGTTCGGCGAACGGCCCGGTGAAGCCGTAGTAGTCGAGCAGGTAATCCCGACCGGATGCCGGGTCGCCTAAGCCGAAATAGCCCTGCGCCCAGAGCTGCGGCCTTCCGGGCGACCCACCTCCTCCCAGGCGATCATGGCTTTCGAGGCGGCCGCGGCGAAAGAACGGGCGGGGCCACCGCCGTGCACGTATCCGTCGGCGAGGCGTGCCAGACGGAGCAATGAGGGACCCGAGCTCCCGCCGACGAGAAGGTCAGGTCCTCCTTTGGTAGCCGGCCGGGGACCGACCTCTCCATCCTCCCAGTGGTCGCGGATGCGAGCCAATTGCTCGGTCAGTCGGTGTCCACGCCCGCGGTGTTCCACGTCGGCGTGCTCATAGTCGTCGAGGCGAGCCCCGAGACCGAGACCCAAGGTCAGGCGACCCCCAGACAATGCATCGAGGCTGGCGGCCTGGCGGGCCAGAAGCACCGCGTTGTGCAACGGGCCGATCACAACCATCGTCACCAGCCGGATTCGCTCGGTTATCGCGGCGGCAGCGGCCAAGGTGACGAGCGGCTCGTAGGCGTCATAGTTGACTCGGTCCAGGACCCCAAGGCTCGAAAAGCCGGCGGCCTCGGCGCGTTCTGCCCACTTCACAACGAGATCGGAGTCCCGCGCCGGGATGGCACTGGGAAGGCCGATACCGACGCGCATAGGGCCGAGGCTAGGCCGGTAGGGTGCCGGCGGTGGACCGCTTCGAACTCGCTCCCGAGTCTCGTGAGCTCCTCTCCCGGGCCGAAGGCATCGCAACTGAATTGGCGAACCTGGCCGCCAACTCACCCGGCCGGGTAAACCGCGAATTGATCACCGCGTTGGCCAAGAGCGGTCTGCTCGATCGGCTCTTGCCGATTGAGGGCCAGATCTCCGCTCTCGATCTCTGTCTGCTTCGCCAAGGCGTCGCCCGGCAATCGGCTCACGCCGAAACGGCTTTGGCCATGCAGGGCTTAGGCGCCTATCCGATCATCCTTTCCGGCTCCGATGAGCTAGGACGCCGTTGGATTCCGGAGGTCCGTCGCGGAAGGGCAGTGCCGGCATTTGCGCTCACCGAGCTCGCCGCTGGATCCGATGCCGGTCATCTCCAGCTCCGCGCGGAGGTGGACGGGTCCAACGGCTTTCGCCTCACCGGGGAGAAGGCTTTTATCTCCAATGCCCCCGACGCCGACTTCTACACCGTGTTCGCTCGGAGCGAACCTGCCGATGGCCGCCAGGGAATTAGCTGCTTCCTGGTCCAGGGCGATGCGCCGGGCCTCTCCGGCGAGGCGCTCGAGCTCGTCGCTCCGCATCCCATCGGGTCGCTGGCTTTCGATGGCGTGCCCGTCACTCGCAGTCAAATGATCGGTGTCCCGGGCCAGGGCTTCGAGGTCGCGATGAGAACGCTCGATCTGTTTCGACCCTCGGTGGGGGCCTTCGCCATCGGCATGGCAGAGGCTGCCCGCAACTTAGCCCTCGATCATGCCCACGACCGGAAAGCATTCGGCCGGCCCATTCTCGACTTCCAAGCTGTGAGCCATCAGTTGGCCGACATGTCGGTCGAAATCGAGGCGGCCAAATTGCTCGTCTATCGCGCGGCTGCCACCCACGATCGAGGAGACAGAGAACAACTCACCTCGCTCGCGGCCGCAGCGAAGCTTTATGCCACCGAGACCGCCCAACGAGCGGTGGACAGTGCGGTGCAAATCCTGGGGGCGAGGGCGCTTGTGCACGATCACCCGCTGGCCGAGCTTTACCGGCAGGTCAGAGCGCCGCGCATCTACGAGGGCACTTCAGAGATCCAACGCAACGTCATTGCCCGCGAGCTGAGCGCGGGTAGGTGGCCCACCTAGCACTAAGTCGAACCAGCTGGTTCACGGTGCTTCGGAGCGGAGGCGTGGGGGCGGGCCGGAGACCCCGCAGTGATAGCACTCATGATCTTGTTCACGGTGGTCAGGGGCTTCATGGTCGACCGGCTCATTTTTGTGTCCGACGGTCAACCAGGCGGTGACGGCGCCGACGATGATGGCCGCGGCCGCCGCCCAAAGCACTCGATCGAAGCCACCGAGCAGTTGCTCCTCGCCGACTTCCTGATCGGCGGCAAAACCGGCAATTGCGGGGATGGCGGCAACCGCGAGTAGCTGGCCGGTGCGCGCGATGGCGTTGTTGACACCTGAGGCCACCCCCGCGTGGCGATCTGCAACAGAGCCGAGCGCAGTGGCAGTAAGCGGTGCCACGGTTAGGACGAGCCCGAGGCCGAAAAGAACCACGGCGGGAAAAACTCCGGTGAAGTAGCGACTGTCGGGTGAGATCCGGGTCATCAACAGCATCGCCCCGGCAACAAGGAGCGGGCCGACGGTCATCGGTATCCGTGGGCCAATGCGCGCTCCAAGCACGCCGGCGCGGGCCGAGAGAGCGAGCATCAAGATGGTGATAGGGACCGTGGCAACGCCCGCCTGGAGCGGCGTGTACCCCAGCGGACCTTGCAGCACGAGGCCGAGCAGGAAGAAGACGACGCCCATCGCCCCATAGAGCAGGAGCGTGAGTGCGTTGGTGCCGCTGAAGGTTCGAGAGGAGAAGATCTCCATGGGGACCAGGGCATTAGAACGAGCTCGTTCCACCACTATGAACGCCACCAGTGCTGCAAATCCCCCGCCCGTCACGATCCACTGTTGATCGGTCAGACCGAGGGTAAGAAGCGCGAGCGCGGCGATTCCGAGGAGCGTCCCGGGGACGTCGAGTTCGCTTGCTGCCTCGGGATCCCTGGTCTCGGGAATGTGAGCTCTGCCGACCCAAAGCACGACCGCCCCTAGAGGGATATTGATCAGAAAGATCCACCGCCACGAGGCGGCCTCGACCAGCCAGCCACCCAGAAACGGACCGATCGCCGCGCCCACTCCAGTGAAACCCGACCAGATGCCGATCGCCTTGGGCCGGTCGCCCGGGCTCGAAGGAGGCCTGCAGGATTGAGAGGCTGCCGGGCGTAAGGAGCGCCGCCCCGATGCCTTGGGTCACCCGGGCCGCAATTAGGAGTATCGGCGTCGGGGCCAGGGCGCAGGCAACAGAGGCCAACGTGAACCAGGCCGCCCCAACGAGAAATACGCGGCGCCGGCCAAGCCGATCACCGAGCGATCCACCGAGCAGGATGAGGCTGGCCAGGGCGAGCGTGTAGCCGTTGACGATCCACTGAAGATCACGAAACGTGGCCCCGAGTTCTTCACCGATCCGGGGGAGGGCCAGGTTGACCGCGGTGGCATCGAGCAACGCCATCGCCGAAGCCGCGACCGTCGCCACGAGGACCCATCGTCCTCTTGCGTCGGTGGTGCGCAACCCTTCAACTCGTTCTTGCGTATTTTCCCCCGTCCCTATCTGATTCATCTAGGGGGCGCGATCCTACGCAAGAATGCCAAAAGGAATGAATAGGTGATTGGAGTCGTGCTGGCCGGTGGAGCAAGCAAGAGGATGGGAATCGACAAGGCGACAGTCGAACTCGCCGGACAACCCCTGATCGCCTGGGTCGTTGGGGCGCTTGAAACCGTCTGTCCAGTGGTGATCTCGGGGCGCAACTGGGAAGGGCGTGAACGATTAGACGACCACCCTGACTTTGTCGGCCCATTGGCCGGACTGGCAGCGGCGCTTGCTATGGATGACGATGTGTTACTGGTTGCGGTCGATCAGCCCTGGGTGCGAGGGTCGACGCTTTCCGAGCTCGCTCGGCTGAATCACACCGCGGTGCCGTTCGACCAGGGTGTGGCCCAGGTCACCTGTGCTCGCTATTCCCGGAATCTCGACCTCGGACACAACGACGGGTCGTTGCAGTCAGTAGTCGCCGATTCGAGCCACGTCCCCAGCGAGACCTGGTCGGCGTGGGGTGAAGACGGCCGCTCGTGGTTCTCGGTTGACCGGCCCGAAGATCTCGAGCAAGGGCTCGAACGCTTCGGTCCGCCTCAGCCCCCGATGTAGCTCATCTCGACTTTGGGGCGGATACGAACGGTTTGCTCGGTCCGGATCTCGGAATACCGATCGCGGCGCACGCTCCAGACGCGTGCGATCGTCGCATCGAGCTGCTCGTCGGTCGCACCTGAGCGAATCACTTCGCGCAGGTCGGTGCCGCCAGTGGCGAATAGGCAGGTGTAGAGCTTTCCCTCCGCCGAAATCCGGGCCCTGGTGCAATCGGCGCAGAAGGGCTGCGTCACCGAAGTGATGACACCGATCTCACCGGCTCCGTCGACGTAGCGATAGCGCTGGGCCACCTCTCCCCGATAATCGGGATCGACCGGCTCGAGGGGGAACTCGGCATTGACCGCTTCGACGATCTCCCGACCGGACACGACATCGTCGAGCCGCCAGCCGTTGGTGGTGCCGACATCCATGTACTCAATGAATCGCACGATGTGCCCGCTCCCGCGAAAGTGCCGGGCGACTTCGACCACCGACTGATCATTTACGCCTCGTTTGACGACCATGTTGATCTTGATCGGGTCAAGCCCAACGGCGGCCGCCGCGGCGATGCCGTCGAGGACCGACTGGACCGGGAATCCGACGTCGTTCATCGCCATGAACACAGTGTCGTCCATGGAGTCGAGCGAGACCGTGATCCGTTGGAGACCCGCTTCCTTGAGCGCTTCGGCCTTTCGCTCCAAGAGCGAACCATTGGTGGTCAGCGTGAGATCGTCCACCCCGGGCATGACTGCCAGGCGGGCGATGAGGCTTTCGACGCCTTTGCGCACCAGCGGCTCACCCCCGGTGATGCGGAGTTTGCGCACTCCGGCTCGCACGAATGCGGCCGCGATCCTTTCGATCTCTTCGAAGGAAAGGACCAGGTCTCGGGACAAGAACTCGAAATCCCGTCCAAAGATCTCCTTGGGCATGCAATAGGTGCAACGGAAGTTGCACCTATCGGTTACCGAGATGCGGAGATCATGCAGCGGGCGCCCGAAGGCGTCGAGGGTCATCCCTTTGCAATCTAGTTAGAGCCGGCTGGCTAAACCTCGGCCCTAAACGTGTGAGGCGTCACTGCGGCAACTAAACGGTCGACCAACTCGTCGATTTCAGAGTCGTCGATCGTTAGTGGTGGTCCAAGCACGATGGCGTTTTCGATCGCGGCGGGGTAGACGAGCAGACCCTGTCGACGGGCACTTTCGACGATGGCCCTGGTCCCCCTTGTCATTCCGCCTTGGGCGGACTCCCAGACGACCCCGACCAGCAACCCCCTTCCCCTGACCTCGGCGCCGGGGAGAGCATCGACCAGCGCCGATCGCAACCGCTTTCCTTTCGTTTCTGCGGCGTCGACCAATCGCTCTCTGGTGATGATGTCGAGCACCGCTTGACCAACAGCCGCACCAACCGGATGGTGGGAGAAGGTAAAGCCGTGGACGAAGTCAGCGCCGATCGCGTCGAAAACCGAACCTGAAGCGAAAGCGAGACCGATTGGCCAGTAGCCCGAGGAGGCGCCCTTGCCGGCGGTCAGGAGATCGGGCGAGACACCCCAGTGCTCCGTCCCAAACCACTTCCCCGTGCGGCCAAAGCCGGTCATTACTTCATCGGCGATGAGGAGCACGTCATGGCGCCGGCAGATCTCGGCCACGGCCGGCCAGTAGCTCGACGGGAGGAACCGCTGCCGCCCGCGAGGCTCCACTGATCGGCTCCAGCATGACGGCGGCAACGTCGTCGCGGGCGATGATCATTTCGCTCCAGGACTTCGGGGTCACTCGACTTCCGAGAGTTGAACGAATCGTCCCAACCACGGTTCATAGGGTTGGCGCAACGCCGGTCGGCCGGACAGATCGAGCGCGCCGAGGGTGTTGCCGTGGTAGCTGCCCTCACGCGCCAGGACCGTTGTGCGCTGCGGTCGTCCCTTCGGACGAGTTGATAGGCCCGCGCCATCTTCAACACGGTTTCGGTGGCCTCGGAGCCACCGGAGACTGGATAGATCTTCGCCCCGGCCATTGGTGCCAAAGCTGCCAGGGAGGAGCAGTATTTCTCGAGAACCTCGGTCGTGAACACCGAGGCGTGCGCAAACTCCACCTTGCGCAGCTGCGCCGCGATCGCCTCGCCAATTTCGGTGCGACCGTGGCCAATGCCGGTCACGATCGCGCCTCCGGCCGCGTCCAGATAGCGACGGCCTTCGGCGTCAGTGATCCAACAGCCCTCCGCAGAAGCCGCCTGCAGCGGCTGGTCGGCGCGATGAAAGACCGAGCTCACGGCGTTCTCTCCCGCGCCAACCAGGAGCCCAGCCCGACCGGTACTCCGACGAGCGAGGATCAGCCAGCGAGCGATCGGGATGAGCGCGACACCACCACGATCAGAAGCCCGACGAGAATCGCGGCAGGCAGGGAAAAGCGAGGACGGAACTGCCTCCCGATCGCACCGGCCACCGGGACCATTCCGCGTGAGACCTCCCAACATGACGAACCCGGCGAGTCCGATGGCAAGCGGCAGGAAGACAATCGCAAGCGGGATCGCCGCAGCAGCCGGTGAGAAAGCCAGGAACGCAGCCAACAGGCCGACGACCAGCAAGTGGCGAAAAGGCCACGCCGACGCCGGCGAGCCAGGTGGTCATAGGTCGGCGGGCCGCGCCTGACTGCTCGCTCGATTCGCTCCGGCCAGTAGTGGCTCGCCACCAGGCCACCCGCCAGGAGCAGCAACGCCAGCAAACCGTAAGTCAAGAAAAGGAGAGCGGTCGCGCGGATGTTGGGACGAAGTGGGAATCGATGGATGATCTCCCCTCCCGGATCCTGCGCCTCGATCACCGCGTCGCGGGACGAGCGATACGCAATCTCGCCGACAACCTGAGTGAGCTTGCCCGACCGTGAACCGCGACGTAGTCACCTCGACCGATCCATCGACATTGGCGTTGAGCGTCAGGTTCGAGAAACGGCCCGCGTCACGTCACGGCCGACCTGCCCTGCCACCGACCCCTGCCTGCCGAAGACGATCACGTCACGCCCAATACTGGCGGACGGTTCGACCATCGTCGTCCAGGCGGCGAGAGCCAGGTCTTCGCCGACTGTTCCCGTCACGAGGACTGTCCCAGCAGCTTCCCCGGACCGAGCCGCCGACCGTCCCGTTGACCTCGACCCGGCCGGAGATAGCGAGCACGTCACCGGTGACTTCGCCGTTGATGACGACTCGCTCGAAAGCTGCGGCGACCAGGTCACCCTCAATCGTTCCGTCGACCTGGACCGAGTTGCCGGCTGCGATCAGGTCCTCGGTCACCACCTCGCCTTCGCGAACCAGGACGAAATCAGACTGAGTGGTCTCGGCCTGGGCGATTAGCGGAATAGCCAGCAGGCAACAGTAGAACGGCTACGAGGCCGGAACGATTTCTTCAAAGCGGGAGCGACAGAGCGGTGAGCCGCAGCAGCGGCACCGGGAGCAACCCGAGCACCAGGGTCACGGCCGAGAGCCGTCCACACCACCAGTCGCACCGGCGACGGTGACGGTCAATGACTCTGGTCTCGGCGGGATCCTGCATGTACATGGCGACGACCACCCGCAGGTAGATGAAGAACGAGACGACCGAAGCGAGGACAGCCACGACGACGAACCAGCCGAACCCGGCTCGGAAGGCGTCCTGAAACACTCCGAACTTGGCGATGAAGCCCGAGGTGAGCGGGATTCCGGCCATTCCGAGAAGCAGAACCGTCAGCCCATTGGCGAAGCATCGGCTGGCGCTTGGCCAAGCCGCTATAGGAGGCTAAGCGGCGACCCCGCCGACGCAGGTCCGCTGACTGCGGCGACGATTGCGTATGCGCCGACCAGTTGCACCGCGTAGACCGTCAGATAGAACCAGATCGAACCAACCCCGGCCTCGCCCGCAACGATTCCCGTGAGGATGAACCCGGCATGGGCGACACCGGAATAGGCGAGCAGTCGCCGAAAGTCGGTCTGGACGACCGCCAGGAAGGAGCCGACCAACATCGAGAGAACGGCGATTCCGGCCACCACCGTTGCCCAGGTGTCGAGGTAGTACCCGAAGGCAGTCACCATGATCCGGGCCAGCGCAGCGAATCCGCCGACCTTGGCGGCCGCGGCCATGAATCCGACCATTCCCGCCGGGGCTCCCTGATAGACATCCGGAGCCCATCCGTGGAAATGGCGCGGCCGTCACCTTGAAGGCGAGGCCGACGATCAAGCAACGCCAGTCCGATCAGCAGCACGCCGGGCTTGAGCAAAGATCACCTGGCTGCAGCAGCTGTTGTTGTTCGAATAACTGCAGCGATCCGGTGGCGGCAAACACCAGAGCGACGCCGTAGATGAAGATCGCCGAGGCGAACGATCCGAGCAGGAAGTACTTGATTGCGGCCTCTTCCGACTGACGCTCCTGCCGGGAAAGCCCGGCCACCACGTAGAGGCTGATCGAGCCGATCTCGAGTCCAAGGAACATCATCACCAGGTGGGGCGTCGAGAGCATGATGACGAAGCCCGCGGTGGAGAGGAGAAGCAGAGGCAAGGGCCTCCGCCGCACGTCGGCCGAGACTCTCGAGGAATCGCTGACCGGCCCCAAGGCTCAACAATGCGATCACCGACAACAAGAGCGTGCCGAAAATCGCAAAGCGGTCGATGACCAGCAAAGCGCCAAAAGGCGCCTGCGGTGCCGGTGATCTCGCCCGGCCTCGAGACGTCGCAGCCACCACCCCTCGAGCAAGGACCCGCCGCGCAGTGGCCACGAGGATGGCACCGCCGAGTCGCACCAACCAGCGGGGATGGGGCTTCCACTGGACGTCGACCAGCAGCACCACCGCCGCTCCGAAGCCCAAGGCGATCATCGGCAAGACCGCGAACCAGTTGATCTCGGGAGGCTGAATCACTCGCCTCCCTCCATCACCAGCACATGCTCGATGCGTCCGGGCTCGGGCACGACGTAGTCCGTCGAGGCCTCGATGCGATCGAGAACGGCTTCGGCCGAGGGCTGCACCCGATCGAGCAGGACCTTGGGGTAAAGGCCGAGAAGCCAAGCATCAGGATCACGAGCGGAGCGAGCAACAGCTTCTCCCGCAAGTTCAGGTCGGTCAGGCTTCTGATTCTCGGGCTTGTCAGGCACACCGGTGAATGCCCGCTCATACGCCCAGAGCAGATAGATCGACGCGAGTACCACTCCCGAAGCGGCGACGATCGTGTGCACCGGCAGCGTTGGGAACGAGCCCATCAAGACCATGAACTCGCCGATAAAGCCATTCAGTCCCGGCAAGCCGATCGAGGCGAATGTCGTGAAGAGAAAGACGCCGGCGAAGATCGGCATGGCCCGGGCGAGGCCGCCGAAGTCGGCGATCTTCTTCGTGTGCCGTCGGTCGTAGATCATGCCCACCAGGAGGAACAGCGCTCCGGTGGTGATGCCGTGGTTGACGTTCTGGATCAAACCTCCCGCCAATCCGCCTGAGGTGAGGGCAAAGGTGCCCAACACGATGAATCCGAGGTGGGAGACAGACGAGTAGGCGACGAGCTTTCTTGAGGTCGGGCTGCACGATGGCCACGACCGCCGCGTAAACAATCCCGATCACCGCCAGGACAGCCATGACCGGAACGAAGTCCACCGACGCCTGCGGGAAGAGTCCGAGGTTGAACCGCACCAGCCCGTAGGTCCCGAGTTTCAACAGGACTCGCCGCCAGCAAAACTGACCCGGCCGTCGGCGCCTCGACATGAGCATCGGGCAGCCAGGTGTGGAACGGAAACATCGGCACCTTGATCGCAAAGGCGAGGGCGAAAGGCTCCGAACAGCCAGCGCGCCGTCGTGGGATTCAGGCTCAGGTCGAGCAGGTCCGTGTAGGCGAACGAGGGGACGCCGTTCTGGCGCTGTTCGAGGACGGCGACGCCGATGATCGCCGCCAGCATCAGCGCCGACCCAAACGCGGTGTAAAGGAAGAACTTGATGGCGGCGTAGACCCGTCGCTCTCCGCCCCAGATGCCGATGACGAAGTACATCGGAATGAGGATCGCTTCGAAGAAGACAAAGAAGAGAAACAAGTCGAGAGCGAGAAACACGCCGATGAATCCCGCTTCGAGCAAGAGGGTGTACATGACGAATTCCTTCAATCGATGCGTGATCGCAGTGGAGGCGGCGAGCACGATCGGCACCAGCAGTGCCGTCATGCACGACGAGGGGAAGCGAAATCCCGTCGATGCCGAGATACCAGGAAAGCCCCCAGGGCTCGATACCAGACCGACCTCTCGACCATCTGAAACCCGGGTTCGCCGGAAACGAACGAAGTAAAGACGAACACGGCCAGGGTCAAGCGGAGCCATTGCGATCGCCACTCCCAGGGGTAGGAACAATTCCTTGCGACGAGCTGGGAACAGCGCCATCAATACCGCCCCGAGCTGCGGGCAGCAAGATCAGTGCGGTCAACACCTCAGGCACCCCGCCAGATGATCCAGCCGATCACAGCCGATCGTTCCGGCCGCGAACAGCGCGCCATAGCTGCGAACCATGCCCGTCTGCATGCCTCGACCTCTCGTGGCCACGGCGCGCACCAGACGGCCGGCACCATTGACGGCTCCGTCGATGATCGGAGTGTCGAAACGAAAAGCGGCGTCCTCGGCCACCCTTAGGCCTGGTTTCACCAAGGTCGCTCCGTAAAGATCGTCGACTCGATAGCCCTCCGACCACAGCGTCCAAATCCTTGCCAAAGGCCGCTTCGAACCGGCGCCAAAGTTCGGCGGGGCGGTTGTAGGTGAGAAAAGCCGCACCGACTCCGGCGAAGCCCGCCATCGTCGAAAGACCGGCCAGGAGAGCGAACATGCCCAATCCCTCCGGCGGGATGGGTGAGCGCAACGAGTTCAAACGAAGGCTCGAGGAAATGCTCGAGGGTGGTCCGAAAAGGCGTGTTGAGAAAGCCGCCGACGATCGACAGTCCGGCGAGCGCGACCAGTGGCAAAGTCATCGTGCGCGGCGACTCGTGGGGATGAACCCCTTCCGACCAGCGCGGCTCGCCGAGGAAGACGAGCACGAACTGGCGCGTCATATAGAACGCGGTGAGCAGGGCGGTGACGAGCCCCATGATCCAAAGAATCCAGAACCAGCCTCCGCGGGCGAACGCCACTCCGAGAATCTCGTCTTTCGACCAGAACCCGGCCAAGGGCGGGATCCCGGAGATCGCGACAGTGCCGACCAGCATGGTGACAGCGGTGATGGGCATCGCCTTGCGCAGCCCGCCCATCTTCTCCATGTTCTGTTCATCGCCTAAGCCGTGAATCACCGAGCCGGCGCCGAGGAAGAGCAGCGCCTTGAAAAATGCATGCGTCATGAGATGGAAAACGCCCGCCACATGGCCGGCCGCTCCGACCGCGAGGAACATGTAGCCGAGTTGGGAGATGGTCGAATAGGCGAGGACCCGTTTGATGTCCTTCTGCGCCATCGCAATGGTCGCCGCCCACAACGCCGTCGCCGCCCCGACGGTGGCCACAACTGGGCCGGCGATCGGCGAGATCTCGAAGATCACTGCTGAGCGGGCGATCACATAGACGCCCGGCGGTGACCATGGTGGCGGCGTGGATGAGGGCCGACACCGGAGTGGGTCCTTCCATCGCGTCCGGCAGCCAGACGTAAAGAGGTATCTGCGCGGACTTTCCGACGGCACCGAGCAAGGATGAGCAGCCCGATCGCCGTCGCCATCCCGGGGCTCAACACTTCCTCGGCCCGCTCGAAGACTCCGGCGAACGAGAGCGTCTGAAAGCTGGCGAAGATCAGCATCAAGCCCACCAGGAAGCCGAAGTCGCCGATCCGGTTGACGACGAACGCTTTCTTCCCGGCGGCGTTGGCCGAAGGACGGGTCGACCAGAACGAGATCAGGAGGAACGAGCACAGACCAACGAGCTCCCACCCCATGAAGAGCATGGCGAAGTTGCCCGCCAGCACGAGGGTCAGCATCGAGGCGACGAAAAGGTTCAGATAGACGAAGAACCGCGAGAACCGGGGCTCGCCGTGCATGTATCCGATCGCGTAGAGATGGATCAACGCGCCGACACCGGTGATGATCAGCGTCATCAACGCGGCGAGCGGATCCCAATTGATTTCCAGCGTCGCACCGATCGCCGGCATCCACTCCCAGATCCGAACCGTCACACCGTGGGAATCGCCGTGGAAGAAGGGCAGTGCCGCGCCGAGCGCAAGCGCGAACGACCCGGCTACGGCGAGCGTCGCGAGATATCCGGCACGCGGCTCACCGATTCGACGACCAGCGAAATGGAGCAGAACCGCGCTAGCCAGCGGCAGGGCGATAATCACCCAGAGGAGCTGACTCATCAACCGGCCAGCTCGGAAAGCTCATCGACCGAAGCCGACTTCCTGCGCCGGAAGATGGCGACGATGATCGCCAGGCCGACAACTACCTCCGCCGCAGCTACAACCAATACAAAGAAGACCGAGAGTTGTCCGTCGAGGTTGCCCAGCGCCCGCCCTGCGGCGACGAAGGTGAGGTTCACCGCGTTGAGCATCAACTCGATGCACATGAACATCACCAAGGCGTTCCGGCGAATGAGAATCCCGAGCGCGCCTATCGCGAACAGGAGCGCCGCCAGCGTCATGTACCAACCAGGCGTGACGACGAGTGTCACAAGCCGGCTCGCTCGGCAGGGGTATCCGCCACCGGCCGCCGGAACGAAGCAAGAGCGATCGTCCCGGCGGCTGCGATCGTCAACAACAGGGCGGTCGCTTCAAAGGCCAGTACCCAGTCGGTGAACATAGGCTCGGCCAAAGCCTGGACGGTGCCGTTCGTCGCCTGCGGATCGGCGGCGGTGACGGCGAGCGGAACCCAGACGAACCGTCCCCGCGCCACGAGGGCCACCGCGATCCCGATTGCGATTAGCCCCAGGGCAAGCGCCAACCGCCGCTGATGCGGAATGCTTTCGCGGATGTCCTGTTCTTTGTCGACCCCGACCATCATGATGACGAAGAGGAAGAGCGTCATAACCGCGCCGGCGTACACGATCACCTGCACTGCGGCAACGAAATGCGCCAGTTGCATGACATAGAGCACAGCGATGGCGAAAAGGGTGCCGAGCAGGCCCATGGCGGCGTACACCGGATTGCGGGCCTTGATGACGGTGACTGCCCCGGCGAGCGACCCACCGCCCATAAGGACGAAGACGATCAGTTCAACCATGACGCGTTCATTCACGCGTCACGTTCCTCCTGAGTTGGTTCCGGTGCCCACGAAGCCGGACCGGGGGTTCCTTGCCACCCCTCCACTCCTTCGTAAGCGGCGATGCCGCTGGGAGCAGTGGCGCGCATCCACCCGTCGGCCGTGTCAAGCTCTGACATCCGCGCCAGGGGATCTTCCGGGAACATGTGCGGCACCGACCCATCGGGCTTCATCAACAGCTCGCGCTTGGTGTAGATGGCGTCATCCCGCTTCGAGGTCGACATTTCGAATAGGTGAGTCATCGTGATCGCCTCGGTCGGACATGCTTCGACGCACAAGCCACAGAAGATGCAACGCAACATGTTGATCTCGTAGACGAACCCGTAGCGCTCGCCGGGACTAAGCGGATTTTCGGGAGGATTGTCGAGTCCTCGCACATAGATGCACCGCGCCGGGCAAGCGCCGGCGCAAAGTTCGCATCCGATGCACTTTTCCATTCCATCGGGATAGCGGTTGAGGACATGACGGCCATGGAAGCGCTGAGGCTTGGGACGAAACTCCGCGGGATACTTGGTAGTAACCAGGCCGTCGCCAAAAACGGTGTCGACCATCACCCGGCCGGTTACTCGCAGGCCTTTGAGGAACGCGCCAATCCCGCTCATCGCCTGACTCCCGGCGATTGGCTCAATTCCACGGCAGGCCGAACTGTCGAACCGAGATCGCAACAGTTGACACCATCAACCACACCAGAGCAGCAGGAATCAATCGTTTCCAGCCCGAGTTGCATCAGCTGGTCGTAGCGCAGACGCGGCATCGTCGCTCTGATCCAGAAGAAGGCGAAGATGATTGCATAGGTCTTGGCGAGGAACCAGATCGTCGGCAGGATCGCCGAGACAAAGGCCGGCAGAATGCCATCGAAGGTCGGACCGTTCCAGCCACCGAGAAACAACGTGGCGCAGATCGCCGACATCGAGAAGATGTTGCAGTACTCGGCGAGCTGATACATCGCAAAGCGCATGCCCGAGTACTCGGTATGGAATCCACCGACTAGTTCCTGTTCGGCTTCGACGAGATCGAAGGGCGAACGGTTGGTTTCGGCGATGATGGCGAGAAAGAAGATCACGAAGGCGACGATCTGCGGAAAGAGGTTCCACCGCGGGATGAATCCGAGATAGGTGCCCGCCTGACCGGCCACAATATCTGACAGCGAGAGGCTTCCCCCCACCGTCGAAGTCGACGAGAACATGACTACGGAAACCATGGCCAGGCCCATCGCCGCTTCATACGAGATGGCCTGGGCCGTGGCCCTGACTCCGCCCAAAAGCGGATAGGCCGAGCCCGACGACCAGCCGGCGAGCACAACGGCATAGACGGCCAGCGAGGACATGGCCAGGGCAAAGAGGACGCCAATGTTGAGCTCGGCACCCTGGAGCGGCACCAGCCGGCCAGCGATCGTGAAGGACCGGCCGAAAGGCACCACCATGAAGAGGAGAAATGCCGGCACCACCGCTAGCACCGGGGCGAGGACGAACATCCCGTACTCGACCTTGCGGGGTGTGATCTGCTCCTTGAAGAAGAGCTTGAGCCCGTCGGCGACGGTCTGCAGCAGTCCCCAAGGGCCGGCTCGATCCGGACCCACCCGGTTTTGCATGTCGGCGACGACCTTGCGCTCCAGCCAGACGTTGAAGACCGTCGTCAGGAGCAGAAGTACGAAAACCAGAAGCACCCGCCCGACGACGATCAGGATGTCGACTACGGTCCATCGGCTCGCGAGCATAGAAACCACCAACTCGGGGTCCATTCAGACCGGAGTAACCGTGACGACCGGGTCGCTGCCCAAGGACGGGGTGGCAGGTTGGTTGAACGGGACATAGGCGACTCCGTGGGCGAGAGAGTCGTCCTCCTTGACCGTCAGCTGCGCCGAGCCCTGGGAGGTCTTGACCACCGCTTGACCGCCGGCGAACAACCCCAGTCGTCGCAGATCATCTGAGTGAAGGGACACCGCCGCTCCGGGGGCGAGCTCGGCCAAGGCGTAGCCGTGCCGCAGCAAGACCCCGTCGTCGAACATGGTCCGCGAGTAGTGCAGGACGAGATCGCCGGAAGGCGCTTTGCCGGGGGCATCGGCGGGCACGAAGACAAGGGGTTGGGTGGCGTCGCCGTGGGGGACCACGACCCCATCGGGGACTGATCCCAGGAGATCCCAGGTGATCCCGGCATAGGCCGGCGCATTGGCGGCGATCTCCTTGGCAATCGCATCGGCCGACGCGAGACCGATCGAAGCCCCCATCCTCTCGGCGAGGTCGTCGAGGATCGACCAATCGGCCCGCGCCTGGCCGGGTCCCGGCGTCACCCGGTTGACTTTCTGCACCCTGCCCTCGACGTTGGTGACGCTGCCCTCCTTCTCGGCGAATCCCTCGACGGGCAACACAACATGAGCCAGGCGCGACGAGTCGGTGAGGAACTGATCGAGGGCGACCACGAATTTTGCCCTTTGGAGTGCTTGGCGGGCGAGTGAGCCGTTCGGCACGTCGCGCACTGGATCAGCTCCGACTACCACCAGCCCGAGGATGTCTCCGACGACGAGAGCTTCGAGGATGCCGGCTGCGTCCTTGCCCGCCGCCTCCGGCAGGTCTCCCCACGCGGTGAATTGATCCAGTCTCACCCGCCCGGGCGCGAGGCCGGGCGCCAATCCCATATCGAGGGCGCCGAACACGTTGGAACGCCGGGCCAGTGGCAGCACTTTGCCGCCCCGGCTGCGGACAAAGGCGGCCACCGCCTCGGCGAGCCGGCCATCCTCGCCGTAGCCAGTCCGTCCGACCAGCGCCACCAGAGGTGCATCGTCCAGGACACCAACCAGCTCCCCCTCTTCGCTCTTGAAGCGGGTCAGCATCTCCGCCCCCGAGCCGGGTCGGTAATTGAGCTTCAACGCGGCCCGATCGTCGAGGCCGGTTGCCCGGGGGTGGACGATGACAAGCTTCGCTCCCCTTTCCTGGGCGGCGTGGCGCACTCGCAGATAGAGCGTTGGATGCTCTTCTTTGAGATCTGGTCCCCAAATGAGGATCGTTTTGGCGGTATCCAGCTCGGCGATGAGGGCGCGGTCGGCGGTGGCGGCGAGGAACTGAGGATCGAGCCCGTCGTCCATCTGACAATCGACGTGATTGGTGCCGAGGGCGACCCGCGCAAACTTCGATAACGCATAGGCGTCCTCGTTGGTCCCCCGGGCCCCTCCCAGCACTGCCATCTGCTTACCAGCCTGCTTGATCTCGGAAAGCCGGGCCGCCACCAGATCGAGCGCCTCGGCCCACGAGGCTTCCTGCATCGAACCGTCTTCGCCGCGGATTAGCGGAGTCGTCAGGCGATCGGGGGAATTGATGTACTGAAACCCGAAGCGGCACTTGTCCGACAGCCAGCCCCAGTTAGTCGCCTGCGAGTCGGCGCCGATTATGCGGAGGATTTCGTTCTGGCTCGATTGGACAGTGATGTGGTCGCCTGAAGTGCAATGGGGGCAAGTGGAGTCGATCGCAGTTAGGTCCCAGGGACGTGCCCGGAATCGGTACGGGGTCGCAGTGAGAGCTCCGACCGGACAGATCTGGACGGTGTTGCCGGCGAAATAGGACGAGAAAGGATTCTCGGGGAAGGTGTTGATCTGGGTGTAGTTGCCCCGATCGATGAAGTCGATCAGCGGATCTCCCGAAACCTCGTCGGAGAATCGAGTACAGCGAGCGCAAAGGATGCAGCGTTCGCCGATCGAGGAACACGAGGTCCGAGATGGCTATCGGCTTTTCGAAGTGGCGCTTCTCTTCGACAAAACGCGACTCGCCCGGCCCGTAGGCGATCGTGTGATCCTGGAGGGGACACTCTCCACCACGGTCGCAAACCGGACAATCGAGTGGATGATTGATCAGGAGAAACTCGAGAACTCCTTCCTGAGCTTTCTTGACGACATCGGACTTGGTGTCGACGACCATGCCGTCGGCCACCGCGTTCGTGCAGGCAGTGATCAACGCTTTGCCACGCGGGGTCTCGAGCTCGACCAGGCACATCCGGCACATGCCGACGGGCTTCATCCGCGGGTGCCAGCAGAATCGGGGAATGTACGTGCCGTTGTCCTGGGCGGCTTTGATCAGCATCTCGCCTTTGTTCGCCTCAAACTGTTGCCCGTCGACGGTGACCTTGACGGTTTCGGTGCCCACGACTGAATTGATCCCGGACCTGCTCAGCGTCCGGCTGCGGGAGGCGATATTCACCGGCTGGGTCATGCGCTCTTCGCGAGGGGACAGCGGCCCTCGTGGATGTGAGCCATGACCTCGTCCTTGAAATACTTGGTGATCGAGATGATCGGCGATACGGCGGAGGGACCGAGCGGACAGATCGTGGTCATCTTTGGCGGCCACGCCAATCCCACCGAGATGTTGTCGGAAACGTCGAGCAGCAGGTCGACGTCGACGTCGCGACCCTGGCCGCCTTCGATCCTTCGGAGGATCAGCTCGAGCCAGCTCGTTCCTTCTCGACACGGCGTGCATTGCCCGCACGACTCGTGGGCAAAGAACTTGACCACGCGCTCCGCAGCACGCACCACACAGGTTGAATCGTCCATCACGACGACGGCTCCGGAGCCGAGCATCGATCCGGCCTTGGCAGTGTCATCTTTGGTGATCGGCAAGTCGAGATGGTCGGCGGGTACGAACCAGGGCGCTGAGGCGCCCCCCGGGATCCAGGTCTTGAGCGTGCGGTCGTCGGGGATTCCACCGGCAACATCGAAGATCAGCTCGCGCCACGTCAGGCCGTGGGGCAGTTCGTAGTTGCCGGGTTTCTTCACGTGACCGGAAACCGAGAACAGAAAGGTCCCGGTGTCGGCTTCATGACCTAGTGCTTTGAAGCTGTCGACGCCGTCGTTGAGGATGTGGGGTAGGTTCGAAAGGGTCTCGACGTTGTTGACGATGGTCGGCTTGTTGTAGAGACCGACGGCCGCCGGAAAGTACGGCGGCTTGAGGCGGGGCTCGCCGCGCAAGCCTTCCAGCGAATTGATCAAAGCCGTTTCTTCGCCACAGATGTAGGCGCCCGCGCCGAGGTGGACGATGACCTCGAGGTCGAAGTCGGTGTCCAAAGATGCCTTTCCCGAGGTATCCCTTCCCGTAAGCCTCCGCCACCGCCGCCTGCACCCGTCGTGCCGGCTTGGGGTATTCACCGCGGATGTAGATGAAGGCCTGGTGTACCTCGTTGGCGATCGAGGTGATGATCACTCCTTCGAGCAATTGATGGGGGTCTCGTTCGAGGAGCTGACGATCCTTGAAAGTGCCCGGTTCTGATTCATCGGCGTTCACCACCAGATACGAGGGACGTCCGGGAGCGAGGAAGCTCCATTTCAGTCCAGCGGAGAACGCGGCACCACCCCGGCCCAGGAGCCCGGAGTTCTTGATTGCCTCGACCAGTTCGTCGCGGGTCATCCCCGTCGCCTTTTTGGCCGCGACGTAGCCACCGGTGGACTCGTACCGCCCGAGCGTGTGCGAGTCAGTCGGGTGATCCGTCATTCGCCTGGTGACGACCAGCGGTGCGTTCACGAGCCGCTGCTCCGCGCCGTGCCGAACGGTTCATAGGCCGGAACGGGACCAATGGCCCCGGACTTCCTCGGCAATCGCCCAGTCGAAGGATGGCCGCCCACCGAAGAGGCTTTGCATCTCATCGGTGTTGACCACTTCAGGCCGACCCTTGCGCAGCCACTGCACGAGCTGGCGGGCTTTGTCGGGAGTGACACCCTCGATCAATTCGTAGTTCACCTGCACAGCCGGCGCCCCGCCACAGGCGCCGAGGCACTCGGCGTGTTCGACTCGCAATCAACCCTTCCTGGTCGACCTGACCGGAAGCGACGCCGGCTTCGTCCTCGAGGGCGTGAAGCACATCGTCGGCGTCGAGCAGCATGCACGAGATCGAGGTACAGCAGGAAATGAGGTAGCGGCCCGCCGGCTCGAGCTTGTACATCGTGTAGAAAGAGGCGACCGACAGAACCTGCGCCGGCGTGATCCCGATCCATTCGGCGACCTCGGCCATTCCTTCCTCGGTCAGATAGCCGTCGACGGACATCGCGAGATAGAGAAGCGGCATCACGGCCGAGCGGCGGCTCGGGTACTGGGCGATGATGGCCCGAGCCCTTTCCTGCACTGCCTCCGGCCAGCTCGCTCATCGTGGCTGAGCAGTACGCGAGCATCAGGCACCCCAGAAATTCGTAGCCTGCTGGCCGGTGACCGCCAGAGACTCAATTCCCGCTGGGGCGTGGGCCGAGTTCGCTTTGGGAACTCGAAGACACCCGCCGGCGGACCCTCGAAGTGGTCGCTGAGGTTGATCACCGCCACCATTGACGAGTCCCGCGCGGGTTTCGACAACAGCATCGGCGCGTTGCTTCATCACATCGCCCTCATCGAGGCCGACTGGCTCTTACGCCGACATCCTCGGAGCTCGACTACCCGGAGTGGATGCTACGAGGCATTTCCCGACGACGACCGCGACGAAGAGGGTCACCTGGTCCCGGCCCGGCGCCCGCTTGCGGTTCATCTCGCGACGATGGCGATGGTGCGCGACGCACCTGCTCACGGAGCTGAACGACTTGCCGGACTCGGAATTCACCATGGTGCGCTCAACGGCAGCGGCGACCTCACCCCCAGTGGGTGCTTCATCACCTCCGTCAGCACGAGGCCGAGCACCGCGGCCAGATCCAGTCCCGTCCAGACAGGCGAAATCTCTGACGGAGCGCCCGATAGCCTGATAGCCTCTACCTGTGTTCCTCGACCCCCAACAACTCCTGATCACGTTTGGCACGATCGGCCTGTTTCTGATCGTTTTCGCCGAGTCGGGCCTCTTCTTCGGTTTCTTCCTTCCGGGCGACTCGCTCCTCTTCACCGCCGGTCTTTTCGCCGCCCAGGGCACGCTCAACCTTCCCCTGATCCTGGTGGGCTGCTTCGTCGCCGCGGTCGCCGGCGACCAGGTGGGTTATTGTGTTCGGCCAGCGGGTCGGGCCGTCGCTCTTCCGCCGTCCGGACTCGCGGCTCTTCAAACAGGAGTACGTCGAGACGGGCGCAGGAGTTCTTCGCCCGCCACGGTGCCAAGACCATCGTCCTCGCCCGCTTCGTGCCCGATCGTCCGCACCTTTGCTCCGATCCTGGCCGGAGTGGGCGGCATGCCCTATCGGACCTTCCTCAGCTTCAACGTGATCGGCGGACTTCTCTGGGCGGTCGGAGTCACCTTGCTCGGCTTCTGGCTCGGCAACCTGATCCCCGACATCGACCGCTACCTGCTGCCGATCATCGTCCTGATCATCGCTATCTCGTTTCTTCCCATGGCGCTCGAATGGCGGAAGCGCGCGGCGAGCCAGCCAGTCAGACAGCAGGCGCAGCTAGGGCCGGCGCATAAACCACTCGACGAACCGCTGGCAGCGGCCGTCGGCGGCGAAATCGAAGCTCCCACATGTTGCAGTAGATCCGGCCGTCGCCGTAGGTGGTGGTGCCAACCGCGGTTGCCCAGTCGCCTTCGACCAAATGCGGCTGATACGTGGCGTTCCAGGTCCCTGGTTCGTCCTGCTCCTCGAGCCAGCTGTCGGCGATGGCCGCACCTCCCACCAACGGTTCGTCGTAGGGGTGATAGCGATACTCGGCGTCGTCGCGTGAACAGCGCCTCGATGTCCTCGCGGTCGTAGCTGCGCCAGGCGGCGACGTACCGGTCGAGCCAATCCTGAACCGACTTGGCGATCGATCATCGGTCGACGTCTCCCATCACCGGGTCGAGCGAGGCGATGGTGGCGATGGTGTCGGCCACGACGCGAGTCCGCCATCATGATCGGCAAGCGCCTGCAGGTTGTAGAAGGAAGGTGCCCGGTGTGCATCCGATAGGGATTGCCGTCGCCGGTCGAGACGAGATAGCAGCCGAGCTCGCCTCGAGGAGATTCCACCGCCACGTAGGTCTCTCCGGCCGGGACCCGGAATCCCTCGGTGAAGATCTTGAAGTGATGAATCAAAGCCTCCATCGACTCGTCGATCCTCATCCGTGGTGGCGGGTGTGACCTTGCGATCGTCGGAGCGGTAGTCGCCTTTCGGCATCGCCTCGGCGGCCTGCTCGACAATCCGGGCTGACTGCAGCATCTCTTCGATCCGGACTCGATAGCGGTCGTAGACATCCCCCTCGTGATCCGAGCGGGACCTCGAATTCGAACTGCTCGATGCCCTGCATAGGGGAAGGCCTTGCGCAGATCCCAATCGACTGCCAGTTGAGCGCAACGTCGGGCCGGTGATGCTGTAGGCGATGCACTCTTCGCGAGGTGATGACCCCGACGCCGCGGGTGCGCCCGTTCCAGATCGGGTTCTCCTTGAGCATGTCGTCGTAGTCGACCACCGTCGCCCTGATGTTTTCGAGGATGGCCTTGACGTCGGCTCGCCAGCCGGGCGCGAGATCGGCCGCGACGCCCACCGGGGCGGATGAAGTTGTGGTTCATGCGAACGCCGGTCGTCTTCTCGAAGAAGGCGAGAATCTGCTCACGGTCGCGGAAGCCATAGGTCATGATCGACAGGGCGCCGATGTCCATGCCGTTGGTGGCCATTGCGACCAGGTGGGACGAGATCCGGTTGAGCTCGGTCAGCAGGACCCGGATCGTGTGGGCTCTGGGCGGCACCTCGATCCCAAGCAAGCGTTCGACCGCCATCGAGAAGCAGTGCTCGTTGTGGAACGAGGCGAGATAGTCCATGCGGGTGACGTTGGTTGGGCCCTTGCATGAAGGTCAGCCCTTCGGCCGTTTTCTCCATCCCGGTGTGGAGGTAGCCAATCACCGGCTTGGTTCGGCGGATCATCTCGCCCTCGAGTTCGATCTGCAGCCGCAGCACGCCGTGGGTTGACGGGTGCTGCGGACCCATGTTGATGATCATCCGCTCGTCGTCGGAGATCTCGTCGTCGAAGACGTAGTCGTCGGTGACGACGGAGCCCAGCTGCTCCCGCAGGCGAAAGTCAGTCTCCGTCGACGCCATCTCCTGGCCGCCCTCGTCGGTCGTGCTCGTGTCCCAATCGGGTTCCTCGGTGCCCGAGATCCAGAGGTCGATGTCTTTGGGCTTCGTCATTCCAATTCACCTTGTGTGAGGCTTTGAACTGGACCGGAACCGACCCCACCGCAAAGTCCTTGCGCAGCGGGAAACCCTCCCACTCGTCCGGCATCAGAATCCGGGTGAGGTCGGGGTGGTCGGTGAACTGGATTCCGAACATGTCGATAGACCTCGCGCTCGGCGTAGTTGGCTCCTGGCCAAACCGGAACGAGCGAGGGAACGTCGCCATCGGTTTGAACGATCACGCGCAGCCGGCGGCGGTGTTGCATCGAAAGGAGACTGACAACGACGTCGAAGCGAGGTTGGCGCGTGCAGCCAGTCGACCGCGGTGACGTCGGCGAGCATTTCGAAGCCAGCAGTGAGGGCCGCTTCGGCGAAAGCGCGGAGATCGTCCGGCAGGAAGTGGTGACGACGTCCTGGCCGGCGCTCATCTGCCCACACCGCTTCCTCGAAAGGCTCGATCAAGCCGCGCAGAATCTCGTCCGAGGGAAGCAGTCTGGTTTCCTCCGCCGCTGCCTCGGGAGCATCAATCTGATCGGTCACGACTTGCCCGCCATGATGTTGGAGTGCAGGGTCAAGATGCCGTGCATGAGGCTTTGGGGGCCGGGCGGGCAGCCGGGGATGTAGATGTCGACCGGCACCACCTGATCGACTCCCTGGACCAGC
Organism: uncultured Acidimicrobiia bacterium; assembly: GCA_963840175.1. GTDB lineage: Bacteria > Actinomycetota > Acidimicrobiia > Spongiisociales > ZC4RG35 > JACCTH01. The sequence goes on along the minus strand of CAWIXU010000003.1, from coordinate 358,265 downwards.
GCGTAGTTGTTGAACATGCCGCCGGTGGACGCGCAGGCGCCCATCGAGATCACCCACTTGGGGTCGGGCATCTGGTCGAACACCTGGCGGAGCACCGGGGCCATCTTCTGGCTGACCCGGCCGGCCACGATCATCAAGTCGGCTTGTCGAGGTGAGGCCCGGAACACCTCCATCCCGAAACGGGCGAGGTCGTAGTGGGCGGCGCCGGTCGCCATCATCTCGATCGCGCAACATGCCAGGCCAAACGTCGCCGGGAACATCGATCGGCTCTGCGCCCAGCGCGCCGCTTTGTCGATCGTGGTGGTGAGGATGTTGGTCGGTTGAGTGCGGCGGACGCTCACGCGGCCCGGTCCTCCTCGACCGGGCAGATAGCGCGCTCGGCGTCGCACGTTCCAGTCCAGCGCCCCCCGCTTCCACACGTAGACGAGCGTCTCCAGGACGAAGAACGTGAAGATGCCCATCGCCGCTACTCCGTACCACCCGAGTTGGGGAAAGCGGGTTGCCCAGGCGAACAAGAAGATGATCTCGACGTCGAAGATCACAAAGAGCATCGCCACCAGATAGAACTTCACCGGAAAACGCTGAACCGGCTCACCTTCGGGCAGGATCCCGCATTCGTAGGGCGCCAGCTTCTCCGGCGTGGGGTTGTGAGGCGAAGAAGAACTTCGATACGAAGAGGGAGACCCCGACGAAGGCGAGGGCCAGAACGAACATGATCGCAATCGGCAGATAATCGACCAGCTGCATGTGCTGTCCCGAGCTTAGGAGGGCCCGCCTAGGTGTTCGCCGCAGTCCCCCCGATGCAGCATGGGATGATTGTTATGCCTTCAGGACGTCAGGTACTCAACTTCGACTCCACTCTTGGCTTCGCTTTCGCTGAACGACGCGACGTGCACCTTCAGAGCGTCGCCGGGGTTCGGATAATCCTGCGGAGTCACTGACGACTCGACGAGGCCCATTGGTCGATGTTTGCGTCAATGGCGTATTCGTCGATCGCGGTCAGCTCGCCTTGGTCGAATCCCAGTTTGGACACTGCTCCCAAGCTGGACTCGAGCTAGCAACGCTGCTCGCCCCGACGACGACCGAGGTCATCCGCTCGTCACGCAACGCCCACGACAATGCGAGTTGCGCGAGTACTCTGTCCCCGCCCCTCCACGATCACCGAAGCCCCCGCACCTGGGCCAACCTTTGGTCGGTGATCATGTCTTTGCTCATAGCGCCGCCTGTAGCGACCCGTAGTCGGGCGGAATGCCGTCGAAGGTATCGATCGGTGAGAAGGCCTTGGGCTAAAGGCGAGAATCCGATGCATCCTGCCCCGAGCGCCTCCAGGGTATCGAGGAGTTGATCGCCTTCGATCCATCTATTCACCATGGAGTACGACGGTTGATGGATCAGCAGCGGCACTCCCAGATCGGCGAGCAGGACTGCTGCTTCGGCTGTCCGAGTCGACGAGTAAGACGAGATTCCCACATAGAGGGCTTTGCCCTGGCTCACGGCGGTCGCAAGCGCTGACATTGTTTCGTCGAGAGGAGTTTGGGGATCGACACGATGCGAGTAGAAGATGTCGACATAGTCGAGGCCCATCCTCCGCAACGATTGATCGAGGCTGGCGAGAAGGTATTTACACGACCCCCAATCGCCATATGGACCCGGCCACATGTCGTAGCCCGCTTTGGTGGAGATGACTAGCTCATCACGGTATGGCGAAAAGTCGGTTGACAAGTGCGGCCGAAGTTTTCCTCCGCTGCGCCGTAAGGGGGTCCATAGTTGTTGGCGAGGTCGAAATGGGTCACACCGAGATCGAAGGCACGCCGGCAAATCGCCTGTTGAGTGCTGAATGGCCGGTCGTGCCCGAAGTTGTGCCACAGCCCGAGGGAAATCACCGGCAACATCAGCCCGCTGCGTCCACAGCGGCGATATGGCATGGCGCCGTACCGCTGCGCAGACGGAAGGTACATGCCGGTAGGTTACGACGAGGAGTTCGAACTGGATCGAGTTGTCGTCAGCGGTGGGTCAGGAAAGGCGGGGCGGGCTGTCATACGAGAGCTGGCCAGCGCCGGCTACGACGTGCTCAATGTCGATCTAGTCGGCGGCGCCGACGACGAGGTTCCTTTTCTTGCTTTGGATTTGACCGATCTCGGTCAGGTCTATGAAGCCTTGGATGGCACGAACGCCGTCGTACATCTGCCGCTATTCCCGCTCCCAACCTTCGGACCGAGGCGGTCACCTTCCAACTCAACATCATGAGCACATATCATGTCTTCTCGGCTGCTTGCGCGCTTGGTCTTCGCCGCGTGGTCTGGGCATCGAGCGAGACCATTTTGGGGCTCCCTTTCGAACGCGAGCAACCCGATTACCTGCCGCTCGACGAGGACAGACTCCCTTTCCTGAGTCCTCTTACGCCCTCTCCAAGCTATTGGCCGAGACCATGGCGACCCAATTCGCTCGACGTTCCGAGACAACCTTGGTGGGGCTGCGATATTCGAACATCATGGAGCCGGGCGATTACCGAGAGTTTCCGAGCTTCTGGGATGACGCCCGCCTTCGAAAGTGGAATCTGTGGGGGTACGTGGACTCAGCCGACGTCGCTCAGGCAACTCGTCTTGCCTTGGAAGCCGATGTCTCAGGCTCCGAAGTGTTCATAATTGCTGCCGCCGACACGGTTATGAACCGTCCGAGCGGCGATCTGGCGAACGAGGTTTTTCCCCAAGTATCGGTGCGTCGGCCACTCGAGGGATACCAAACACTCTTGTCTGTGGACAAGGCTCGCCATGTCCTCGGTTATCAACCCGAGCACTCGTGGCGAGACCACCTGCTTAGCCCGTCGTAGTGCTCATGTCGCTTCCGGCAGGCTCCGAGCGTTAACCAACCGGCAGCGGACGGACGAGGGCGGCAAGAAGGTTGTAAGCCCGCTCACCGGTTTTCTTCTCGTCCTCGTCCAGCAAGTTGGACATCACCTTCAGAGTCCACTCCATCAAGGGGCGGTTGCGGATGCCGACATGGGCGAGGGTTCGCATGACCTTCGGGTTGGCGATCAATTTCACGAAGACCCGCGCCATCTTGTAGTAGAGCCCGAATTCCTCGTCGAGTGTTCGCTCGTAGCCGGCCAGGCGATTCGGTTCGTTCGTAGCGAGGGCTTCGCCGATGAAACGTGCCGCGATGGCCCCGGTTTCGTAGGCATAAGAAATCCCTTCACCGTTCCACGGATTGATCGCCCCGGCGGCATCGCCGATCGTCAACCAGTTGGGACCGGTGAGGGGCGACCGTGAGAAGCTCATCAGCAGCTTGCCGCCGACCGGTTCGGATAGCTTCGACTCGTCCGAAAGACCCCAGTAGTCGGGGGCGACCCGGACGTAGTCGGCCATCATCTTCGAGGTGTTTACCCCCTTCCACCGTTTGTCCGTCGAGAGCAGACCGACGCCGACATTGACGGTCCCGTCCCCAAGAGGGAAAACCCATCCGTACCCCGGCATCGTGTCACCCTTTTCGTCGCGCATGTCGAGCTGGCTCTCGAGAAACGGGTCATTCGAGCGAGGCGAGGAGTAGTAGCCGCGGGCAGCCATGCCCATTGGATAGTCCTTTCGCCGAGAGGTGCCGAGCTCACGGCCGAACCGGTTCATCGAGCCGTCGGCAATGACGACGAAGGCCGGTTCGACTGTCCGGCTCGTTCCGTCCGAAAGGAGATCGACACCAACGAGGCGTCCCTGCTCGATGTGTGGCACGGCCTCGGTGTTCTCGAGCACCTCGGCTCCCTGCTTGCGGGCCAGATCGGCGACCTGAGCATCTAGATCCCGACGCCTGATCACTCCGCCCCAGTTGGGATATTTCGAGTGCTCGGGCCACGGCATTTCCATGAAAAGTTCGTCGCCGGCATAAGAGCGCAGACCGGTGATCCGGTGAAATTCGGGGACTGAAAAGTCAAAACCCATCTCGGTCATCCAGTGAATCGCCCGCGGGGTTAGGCCGTCGCCGCAGGTCTTGTCGCGCGGATACTCCTGCTTTTCGACCAGGGTGACCTGATGGCCATGCCGGGCGAGCCAGTAGGCGGCAGCCGAGCCTCCGGGCCCACCACCGACGACCAGAACTGAAGAGTCGGTCACGATTTAGAGGTTACCGACAGGCTGAAACTGATCGGCCAGCTGTTCTGTGGGCCGTTATCCGCGCTGTACGCGGCTGCGAACCCTGGGTTCGTGGAAGAGGACCAAAATAGGCCAACGATGCGTGACATCCCCCGAGCGACGGTCGGCAGGCTTGCCCGCTACCTGCAGGGTCTCGAAGAGCTCGGACGGCCGACGGTCTCCTCGGCCGACATCGCCTCAGCTGTAGGCGTTAGCGCAGCCCAGGTGCGGCGCGACCTTTCCTACCTCGGTCATCAAGGGATCAGAGGGGTGGGCTATGAATCCAGCCATCTGCTCACCGCCCTGCGGCGCGAGCTCGGGCTGGTCGACCGGGTTCGGGTGGCGATCGTTGGCGCCGGCAACCTCGGACAGGCGCTGGCTGGCTATGGCGGGTTCGAACACCGAGGCTTCACCGTCGCCGGCCTCTATGACATCGATCACAACAAAGTCGGCCGGTTGATTCACGGCTATCAGATTCGACACCTCGACGTCCTGTCCGCGGATGCATCCAATGGCCTTTTTGCTATCGCGATCATCGCCACTCCGGCCGAGGCCGCGCAGGAGGTTCTACGTCGACTGGCTGACGGCCGGGTCAGGTCGGTGCTCAACTTCTCTCCGGCGGTTTTAAAGGCACCATCGAGCATGGAAGTGAGAAACGTAGATCTCTCAACCGAGCTACAGATACTCAGCTTCTATCGCGGCCGTCCCCCGAACGGCGTCCCTTCGGCGATCGACTAAACGGAACCCTCCGCCAGTTCTTCGTGCTGTTTGAGCGCGACCAGGAAACCGGTGAACAGAGCGGCCGACACCACGAGATAGGCGATGGGGATTATCCGCACCTCGAAGGCGTTGAGCCCCTCGATGTCAGCGGGGCGGGGGCCCCGGGGGGCATAGATGACGAACAGCATCGAGGAGATCGTTAGCCAGCCAAAGATGCCTGCGCCGGCGAGCAGCAAACCCAGCCTGCGGCCCGTGTTCGTGTAGAGCAGCAGATAGATCGTGCCGTAGAAGATGGCGAATGCCGCCACCGTCAAGATGATGCCGGTGATGAAAAGGTTGGCCGAGAGCAACTCCCGGAAGAATTCACGCATCGGGCATGCCTCCCGTCATAGCTCCGGAGCGAAGGTAGGTGGCAATCAGCTCAATATCTTCGGCGCTCAGGATCTCCCCGAAGGCAGGCATCCGGCCGCTGCCGATCCCGTTGACGCCGTACGCGGCCTGGGCGAAGGAGCCTTCAGTAATGAATTCCACTAGATCCTCTTGGGTGAGGAACTGAACGTTGGGCCGCCCGTCCCACAATGCTGGGCCGAACCCACCTGAACCGGCTCGTTGTGTGAAAGGCAGCCCGGCCGACCAGCCGGCCGTGTGGCAACGAGCGCAGTAGGCGTTGAAAAGGAAGACAGCGCGGCTCGCGGTTTCGCTATCGCCCTCAAAACCCAAAGCTGCCACTTGCTCGATGTCGATGCCCCACAACTCCTGCTCTGCTGCTGTTTGCAGGGCCGCCAGTCCGTTCTCGGCGACACCAAGGAGCCGATCTTTGTTGTCGCGCGTGACCGTTAGCTGAAGGGCGTTCGATTCCGCCGCCGACACGCCTAGTTCGGCCGTTGACAGATCCGATTCGCCAGTGACGGTCTCTTCCAGGGTCGGATCGAGCGTGAAAGTCGAAAGCCCCGTTGGCCGCACCGCGGCGAGCGCTTCGGTGAGCAGCCCCCCAACTTGGGCTTCGGCGCTGTCAGAGATTCCGTCGGCATCGCCGTCGTCGCCCGGAGCCGCGACAGCTTCTTCGATGCGGGCGATGAAGCCGGCGAGAATCGGGTTGGCTTCACCCGCCGCTCCGAGCCCGGCCAGCGTTTCATCGAGAACATCGGCGTCGGGACGGTCGTTGGTCTGGGAGTTGGCCGGGTCGAAACGAATCGATGCGACGCCCGGCAAATCCCACAGCGCTGTGAATTCGGCCGAGAGCTCGGTGAGGCTCTCCTCGGCGATGTCGGAAAGCCCGTCGCCGTCGGTATCGATTCCCTGGCCGGCGGTCTCGAGAATTTCACGCATCTCGGTCGAAGATCGCGGAGGCCTCGTCCAGCCAGGGCCGATGCTCCGTTTATGTTGGCGACCAATTGGGCCTGGGTGGCGATGGCACTCGTGATGGTCGCCTCGGCTCCAGCCAGCCTTTGTTGCTCGGAGTTCAGCTTGCTGGTCACCCGGCCCAACGTCTCTGCCTGGCTGATCTGAATCGACCGGATGTAGTTGACGATGTCATCGACCTGGTTTTCGTTCATCGCCCCGCCCCCGGCGAGACCCCACGCCGGCATCGGCGTATTGGGCCGGCCATAGGTGACCCAGAAGTTCACTTCGTCGGCGGAGTAGCGATAGAAAATGTCGTCGAGCGAGGGAACGTGCCAGGACGTGGTGACGCCCGTGCGTTTTTCGATATAGCTGGCGGTGCCTCCCGATCCTCCCGGGCCGTGGCAGTCAAAGCAGCCGAACTCCGCGACGAGTTCGGCTCCACGGTCGATCGACTCCTCGGCGAACTGCTCGACAAAGCTTTCCTGCCGTTGGGTCTCACCGAGGAAGTAGAGCGGCAGACCGACCGCGAGAAACCCGGCAAAGACGACTGCTCCCATCTGCACCCGCTCGAGTCGACGCGTCTCGAGTTCCTCGTCGGTACGACCAGGCTTGAGGTTGCGACGGCACCTGCTCCTTCCCCCGCGATCGCAGGGCGGAAACCCCCAAGAACGCCGAACCAGGCCACTCCGGCGATCACTGCCAGGGTGATGACAAGGCTCGAGGACATCAGTGCTCTTCGACTACTGCGCCGATGCAGGAGGGCCCCTGCGGATAAGCCACCGACCGTGCTGGCGCTCGCGGCGTTTGAATGACGTCGCCGGTGTTGATCAGGAAGCGATCGTCGATCACCTCGACGGTGAATCGGTCGAGGTTGCGCGGAGCAGGCCCACCGAAGTACTCACCGATCGAGTCGTACTTGGACCCATGACACGGACACTCGAATCCCTGCGATGTGGCGCACCACGGCACCCGGCAGCCGAGGTGGACACAGCGCTGGTACAGCGCCATCAGGCCTCCGGCGGCAACGCTTCGTCCTTCGAACTGGTCGGAAAGGTTTGCTTCGTTGACGGGGACGACATAGGCGCGAGCCTCGGGGATAAAGGCCGGAATGGTGCCGCCGTCGGAAGTTCTGGTCGCCACGAGTAGGTCGGTGACTGCGCCTGCATCGATGGTTGCGCCGAACCCTCCTTTGAGCTTCGGCCACATGAACGCGAGAAGCTCGATTCCGAGGATCGCAACAAACGAGCCGAACGTGGCCCCGAGGGCCCGGTTGAAGAACTGACGACGGCTGACCCCCGCTTCCTCAGGTGATACCTCGACGACTCGTTGTTCGTGGGCGAGAACCAGTTCAGGCTCTTCTACCTCTACCTCGGATTCCTCCGGCGCTTCGACCTCGTCGACGGACGGCCCCGAATCTACGGTCGACACCATTACCTGGCTCCGCGCCGGTTTATCGGCTTTCTGGGTTTCCCGCGACACCGCCGATCGCCAGGAGGATGCTCCCGTCGAACGCTTCCAGGCGATGGCAAACGCTCCCAGCGCGGCGAGCAATGCCACCCCCGCGACCGCGACGAGGATCAGGGTCTGGCTGCTCATTCGAACGAGACCCAGTCTTTGATGTCGTCGAAGAAGACGCCGTCGGTCCAGGGATATGCGAAGTTGAAGCCCAAACCGCGGAACAGAACGCCGAAGATGGTGAGCGTCGCCGAGCCTGCCATGAACAGCGTGTAGAGCATGATCGCGAACTTGCGGTCCGATGGCTTGGTCGATGGATTGCGATCCACATAGGGAATCGCCATGAACCCGATCAACCCGACAATCGTCGGCACGGTCACGCCCGCGATCTGAGGATCGAAATAGGAGAGCAGCTCCTGGAGCCCCAGGAAGTACCACGGTGCTTTCGATGGGTTCGGAGTGGCGTTGAAGTTGGCCGGGTCGAGCAGCGGTGCCTGCAAGATGATCGAGAGAATCACCAACACACCCGTGACGGCCAGCAAGGCCGAGAACTCGGCGAGCATCAAGTGGGGCCAGGTGTTGACCTTGTCGGTTGGTTCGGTCTTGACCTGCTGAATCGCCCTCGCTTTGACCACAGTCAAGAGCCGTGCGGTGCGAACTCCTTCGGGAGTTCCCGTGGCGGGGACGACTGGTCGGGTGGAGACCAGCGCGGCTCGTCGACCGTTCCCGTTGGCGGCGTCGCCATTCGACGCCGGCTCGGCCGGAGGCGTTTCCGGAGCTGGAGCCGGTGGCGCTTCCTCGACTACTTCAGCCTCAGCTGCCGGCGCCTCGCTTGCCGCTCCCGCACCGACTGCGACCAGTTCCTTTTCGGGTACGTCAGCCGTCTCTGAGTCGGTTTCTCCCTCTGGAGGCGCCTGCGGGGCGTTTTCTTGCTCGGCGGCCGGCTCTTCAACCACTGGCAGCTCGGTCTCGGGGCCCGCCTCCAAGAGACTCGGGCTCTTCGGTCACCACCTGCTCATCCGCGGGCAGTTCGGTGGGAGCCTCGTCGGCCACCGGTGGCGGCCCTGCATGAGTCTCAGTCGGCAGGTCTCCACCACGGGTGGAGCCGGCGGCGCCTCTCCCTTCATTTCGGCCAGCACCTGCTCGACCGGCAGACCGAGGGCCTTGGCTTTGGCCTCGGCCGATCTGCGCAAAAGACTCTCTGGTATCTCTGCCATTTGAACTCCCTATAGCGGTCCGGAAATGCCGCCGTCTTTGCGAACCCGCCAGAAAGTGGACCGCCATGAAGATGACGATCACGAACGGGAAGAAGAGAACGTGAAGTACGTAAAAGCGCAACAGAGTCGAAGCCGACACCTCGGCTCCGGCCAGGAGCAGGAACTTCACCTGGTCACCCATCACCGGGCACGAACCCCGCCATGTTGGTCCCGACGGTGACTGCCCACAGTGCGAACTGGTCCCAAGGGAGCAGATAGCCCGAGAACGAAAGCAGCAACGTGAGGAGAAGCAGAATCACCCCGACCACCCAGTTGAACTCGCGGGGTGGCTTGTAGGCGCCGTGATAGAAGACCCGGCTCATGTGCAGGAACACCGTGAGAGCACCATGAAGTGCGCTCCCCAACGATGCATGTTGCGCGTCAGCGAGCCAAAGGCCACGGACGTAGACAGAGCCGCGGTGTCGGAGTAGGCCAGTTCTCCAGTCGGCGTGTAATAGAACATGAGAAAGATGCCCGGTGATGGTGAGCAGGATGAACAAGAAGAACGACAGCCCTCCCAAACACAGGGTGTAGGAGAGACGGACTCCGTGCCGCTTCACCTTGACCGGATGCAGGTGATAGAGCACGTTGTTCATCACGACATAGGAGCGGTTGCGGGGACTATCGCGTGTAGCCCTTCTTGAACGGCGAGCCTGGGCGCAGGATCGACTCGACGAGCTGGCTGCTTGGCCAGCCGTTCGTTCATCTCCTGAACTCTCGCTTTGATCTTCTCGCGCAAGCCCGCTCCTCCTACCAGCGCATCCCGTAGCTATACCCGTTCTTGAAATCGCGCTGACCGGTGTCGACTTCCCACGGACTGCGATTCATCCCCAGCTGCTCGGCCTGTTCGGCCAATGACCCTTCGAATTTACCCAGCGTGATCACGTTCGTCGGACACCGGTCGACGCACAAGGGCGCAACGAGTGCATTCGTCCTCGTCGACGATGAAGAACCCGAAGTTGGTGCCGTCGGTGGCCGGGTGCTCGACATTCACGGCCTCGTCGATGGCGTCGAGAGACAAATAGTGAATGCATTTCCACGGGACAGATGTCGACACAGCCTTCGCACAGGATGCACTCGGATTGATCGATATGGAGGAACTGCTTGGGACGTAGTTTGTCCTTGAAATAGTCCTCATCCACCAGAGCGAGTTGATAGTCGTCTCTGACCGGAGGGGTTTCGTCGACGACGCCGCGCTGGCATTACTCGGCTCCCACTCACCAGAGGACGGCCATATGGCGAGACCACCTGCGGTTTATCTGCTCGACCTTCCGGGGTTTGCCGAAGTCCTGAATCTTGTAGGCGAAAGACGATCGCACCCCCGAAACCGTGACGTGATATCCGCCCGAGATGATGTCCTTCAGCGCGGCGTAGCTGATCGCAACTTCATTGCCCAGCACGAGCCACGAGGGAATCGTGACGAAGATCTTCTGCGGCGACCAGTCGAGGTCGGTTTGGCTGAGGCTGAGCCACTCCGACGGGACGATGCCGAAGATCACGACCAGCTCGATCCAGGTGAGAAAGCGAAGAACGCCGCCCGCGCCCAGGTCATCGGCCGCCCGATGACGAAGGCCATCGCCGCTCCGAGCAACATCATCTGCGAGGCACCGAATGCGGCCAGATAACCGAGTGCCTTCCAGTACCACCCACGCGGGACCCAGTTGAAGTAATCGACGACCAGCGGAACGGTTTGTCCATCGATCACTGTGGTGCGGGCGAGGCTCGAATAATGGATCCACCAGACCGCCAACGACGAGGACGACAGAACCGGTCAGTATCAGCAACCAGCCGAGTCGATTCCTGCGCTCGTCGCTTAGCTCAGCCAGTCGGTGCATTTAGCAGTTTTCTACCACAACCCGGGGAGTGGCACGAACCACGCCAACATCGCCAAGAAGTGAATCGACGAAGTACTTTCTCCCCATCGTTTGATGGCAGAATCGAGCTCGAAGGACGCCTGATGGAACCCACTCTGACTGCTGATCAACCGACTGACCATCTGGGCGAGGCGCGATCCAGCTCTCGGCTCGCCACGAGTGGGCGAAGTCCCTCGATCTATTCCTCGAGGCCGATCGCTCACAGGGCTCTCGATGGAGCAGACCTGGACCGGATGTCCGAGGCTGCATGGTTTGCGGGCCAGGCCGATCTTTCGCTCGATGCGAAGGAACGATCGTTCAAGGCCCACCAGGCTCAGGGGGACCAGATCCGCGCCGCTGCTCTCGCCTTTGAGCTGTCCGACCTCTACACCTATCGAGGCAAAGCTTCGATCTCAGCGGCCTGGATGCGCCGTGGCGAGAAGCTCCTCGAAGGCGCAATCCGAGACGAGCGCCCACGGCTGCTCGCCGTTTCCAAGGCGTTTGCCGCCCGGGCTTCCGGTGATATCGAAGAGGCCCTGCGCCTCGCGGCAGTCGCCGTCGAGATCGGAAACCGCACCGGCGGCATCCCGATCTCATCGCTCACGCGATGACGGTGCTCGGATCCTTTCGGATCGGCGAGCCGGGGATGTCAGCGGAGGTTTCGAGCTGCTCGAAGAGGCCGCTGTTGCGGCCGTCAATGGTGAACTCTCCACCTTCATCACCGGCACCACTACCTGCACGATGATTGCCGCCTGCCGCGACCTCACCGACTACCAACGGGCCCAGGAATGGACCGAGGCCGACCGAAAAGTGGTGCGAACGCGAGTCGGTCGGCGGATTCCCGGGAGTGTGCCGGGTCCACCGGGCCGAGACTGGTGGCGCTTACTGGCGCGTGGGAGAGAGCCGAGGCGGAGCTTCTGCGAGCTACGTCGGAACTCAGTGGCTTCGGCGCGGTGCCGCCGATGGCCGACGGCTACTACGCCATCGGCCAGATCCGCTTGCGCCGGGGCGACCTGGCCGGCGCCGAGGAAGCGTTGCGCCAGGCTCATGGCCTCGGACGAAGTCCTCAGCCTGCCCTGGCCCTGACCCGGCTGGCTCAAGGAAAGGTTCGACCGGCCCTCGCCGCCCTGACCTCGGACCTGGCCGAACAGGAATGGGACAAGGCGGCGCGCACGAGACTGCTGCCTGCATTCGTCGAAGTCGCGATCGCGGCGGGCGAACTCGGACTTGCGCAGTCAAGCTGCCGAAGAGTTCGACCAGCTGGCATCGATCTACGGCTTGCCGGCAATGACGGCCAACCGAGCCGACGCATGGGGTCGACTGCGTCTCGCCGAAGGTGATGCGTCCGCCGCTGCCGCCCAAACGCGTGCCTGCTATTCGCCTCTGGCGGGAGCTGGGAGCGCCATATGAAATGTCGCGAGCCCGGGTTGTTCTGGCGTCCGCATTGAGAATGCTCGACGATGACGATGCTGCCGAGATCGAGATCGAAACCGCCCGCCAGGAGTTCGCAACGGTTGGGCGCTGCTCTCGACCTCGCCGCTATCGACAAGGAAAAGAGGTCGGTAGACGACCATCGCTCCAAGGCGGGACGTTGTTCGCAAGACATTCCTGTTCACCGACATCGTCCGATCCACGAACCTGGCAGAGGCGCTGGGAGACGAGGCGTGGACGCACCTGTTGCAGTGGCACGACGACACGCTCATAACGTGCTTCAAGAGTCACCAGGGCGAGATCGTCAGCTCAACCGGAGACGGCTTCTTCGTGGCTTTCGCTAGCTCACAAGAAGCAATTGCATGTGCAGTTGCGATCCAGCGCGAGCTGGCTGACCATCGCCGTACGGCCGGGTTCGCGCCGATGGTTCGTATCGGGATCCACACTTCCGAGGCCAGCCGTCATGGGGACAACTATTCGGGGGTCGGCGTCCATGTCGCCTCGCGGGTAGCTGCGCTCGCCGATGGTGCGGCCATCTGGGCCACGAGCAACGCCCTCGAGGGAGTTGATGACGTGTCCTCGTTCGAGCTCAAAGAAGTGAGCCTGAAAGGCGTGGCTGAACCGATCAAGGTCGCATCGATCGCCTGGAGCTGAGCAGCGCGTGCGGACCGGTTAGTGAGGCCCCGGGGCGTGGTGGAGCCTCTAGGCTCCCGGCGGACCTACCGGGAACCGACCTGACGACAACGTCTGCTGATCAACGCACCACAAACACCGGACAAACGCGGTGGCTGCTGGTTCCGCCCGACACCGCCGCGACCCGTTATCTGTTCACTGCTGCCGCGTGGCTCGGACTGGGATCGGTGACCTGGCTCGCCGCGATGCTCTCCATGCAATTCCCGGGACTATTGCCGCTCGCCTTCGGCCGGCTGCGTCCGATGGCGATGATCGCTCTCGGTTTGGGGTGGCTGGTGCTTGGGTGGGGAGCGGCGATTTTCTATTTGCTTCCGCGATTGACGGCGGCACCGCTCGCGCTCGAGAAGCAACTCAATCGAGCATTGCCCTTGTTGGTCTTGATCGTCGCCGCCGCCATGGTCGTCGTGGGTTTGGGGCTGGGAGACGGACGCGAACCCTTCGCGTTGCCCTGGTGGTTGGACCTCCCGGTGCTTGGGCTCACCGCGATCGCGTTGGGGCCAACCATGTTGACGATGGCCAAGCGCGACGGCGGCGTCGTGTATCCCTCCCTCTGGTTCGTGGCTGCAGGCGCGATCTGGCTGCCCGCGCTGTATGTGGCCGGGAACCTTCCGAACCTCTCGGCGCTAGGGACTGCCCTTTCCGGCGGGTTGTTCTCGGCTGGGTTTCTCAATGTGTGGGCGGTGGGAATCGCCATCGGCGCCGCCTACTACGTCGTGCCCAAGGCCTCCGGACAACCTCTGGCCAATCGGCAGCTGGCCCGGGTTGGTTTTTGGTCGCTCTTGTTCGGAGCCGTGTGGATGGGTGCGTCGCGATTCGCCGCCGGCCCGCAACCCGAATGGTTAGGAGGAATTGCAGCGGTTCTCGGTTTGGCCCTGCCGATCGCGGGGCTGGCCAACACCACCAACCTCGCCCTGACTATCGGTCCCAAGTGGCCCGGGATCAAAGACCAGCCGGTGCTGTTCGCGGCCGTGGCCGGGTCAAGCCTTGTCACGCTGGGATCGGTCCTGGCTTCGCTGGCCGGCTTCCGTTCGGCGAGCGTCATCGTCGGGCTCACACTTTTCTGGGACGGCGTCGAGCTGCTCATTCTTTCGGGAGTGGCTTTGCTCTTTGCCGCCTTTGCCTGGCACGCCGTTCCCAACCTGGTCGGACGGAGCGTCGACCGATCGGCCGGGAAGGTGGCGACGCGGTTGCTAGTTGGCGGCATCGGCACCGGTCTCCTGCTCGTCGTCTCCGGCTACACCGCCGGGGTCACCTGGTCAGGGGCCGGGTTCACCGGGCTGTTTGAAACAATCGGTGCAGGTTGGTCCCTCGGGGTCGGGCTGGCCGGGATCTTCTCAGGACTCGCTGTCGCCATGGCCCTCTACCTCGCCTGGGGGTTCGTCGGGCTCGCCGTTTCGATCTACCGGTCGCTGACCTCGGGCAGGGCCACCGTCCAGGAAGTTCTGGTGGTCAAAGAACCATGAGCGATTTCTCCGCTGCCGCTGGCGCCCTTGGCTTACCAGAGGACATTGTTCGACGGTCGGTCGAAGCTCGAGCCAAGGCCGACGGGGTCGGAGTCGACGATCTTCTCGCCGCGTGGGCCGGAGGTGGGGCGATGCCAGTCTCTGCTGCGGCGGCGGCTCCACCTGCCGAGGCTCCGGCGGCCGCCTCCGTCGAGGCAGAGCCGCCGGTCGCGCCATCTCCCGCCGCGGCAACTGCCCCGCCCGCACCTACGGTCGAAGCTCCTCCTCCACCACGGCCGAGCGGCCCCATCGCTCCACCACTCTTGGTGGGGGTCAACGAGGGCACCAACGGGATCATGGCTGGCTCGGTGGTGATCCTCGTTCTCTCCATCCTGCTCGCATTCCTGGTGCCCTCGCTTCCCCAGCCTGCCAGTGGCGTCCGCACCTCGCGCCAGGCCTATTCGCGCCAGGCGCTCACCGGCCAACTGGTTTACAACGAGAACGGTTGTGGGAGCTGTCACACCCAGTTGATTCGCGCCGTCGTTGCCGACGCCAGACTGGGACCGGTGACGTTGTCGGATAGCAATCAGGTATTTGGCTCCCGGCGTATAGGTCCTGACCTTTCTGCGATCGGTGGTCGAACCGAGAACACCGGAACCCTGGCCGGGTTGCTGCGCGGAGAAAGCAATCACCCTGCTGCCACTGGCCTCAGCGAAGAGAGCATGGCCAACCTTCTTGCCTACCTCCGGGAGTCGAAGTGAGCGACCTCGCCGGTGCCGCGGCCGCTCTGGGTGTGCCCGAAGCGATCGTCAAGAGATCGGCGGAGGCCCGGGCGAAAGAATCGGGAGCGAGTGTCGACGAAATCCTGGCCGCCTGGGCCGGCGGGTCGAGCGCTCCCGCGGCCTCGACTCCCCCGCCTGCTCCGGCCGCCACAGAAACGCCGGCGCCCGCTGCCGCTGAGACTGCTCCTATCGCGGCCGCAGTAGCTGCAACCCCCGAGCCGCCGCCATCTTTAGACCGTCGTCGAGGCAGCACCGGTACCAACCGAGGTCAACGCACAGGAGGCGCTCCGCTATCCGGCGGTCGTCACAGTTCCCAGCGCCGGGTTGCTGGAACGGACTGTCGGGTCGGTCCCTCGCTGGCTGGCTGCCGCCTTCATGATCCTCCCCTTGTTCGGCCTTGCTGCAGCTGGCGTCGGCCTCGAGCCTCGACTGCGGCCAGGGAACCGAGCTAGCCGTCGACCGGGTTACCGGCGTCCTCGAGAATTGCGACGGGACGCCCTTCGAAGGGCGGGGGGCACCTGGGGGGGCACCGGACTTCGTTGCCCTCGGTGGCCAGGTTTTCGCTGGCCAGGTGGTGACGGCGGCGAACTGCGCAGGCTGCCACGGGCCTGCGGGCCAGGGGGGAACTGGTCCGCGCACTGGCCGGCGTGGTGACCACGTTTGCGTCCTGCGCTCGACCACATCGAGTGGGTGACCAAGGGCTCGTCGGGCTTCCAGGCCGAGGGCCGCACCACCTACGGGGACCTCAACAAACCGATCACCGGCAACATGCCGTCTTTTGCGGCCAGCCTTTCAGCCGGAACAGATCGCGACGGTTGCCGCCTTCGAGCGGGTGCGCTTCGGCGGAGCTGACCCGACGACGGTACTGGCCGACTGCGGACTGGTCGAAGCGCCGGCCGAAGCCGGAGCCGAAGGAGTCGACGGCGACGACCACCGGCGAAGTCGGGGCCGGCGGTTCGACTGCCACGACCATGGCTCCAGCCGCTACGACGACGGCTCCCTGAGCCCCCGAATTTGCCCTAAAGCGGTTTGGCCAACTGACCGATATAGAGTTCGATACAGAGAGTGGTAACGGGCTCCGCACCTGATACCCCGGGCACGTTCATTCCCAGGGTTTTCAGGAGCCTCCCAGCCCGCCCCTAATGAGCGGAGCAACCGTCACTCTCCAGACGAAGCCCCCTTGCCCCGGGGGCTTCGTCGCGATTGGTTCGTTCTGTGGTGCGGAGTACGCGCCTTCGCGGTACGCGAACCCTGGGTTCGCATAAAGTCCGAAAATGAGGCCGGCGACCGCACTTGTGATCTTGATCCTGCTGGCGCTGATTCTCCTGGCTTTTGTGTTTCAGCTCGGCGAGATACTTGGTTCCAGCTAATTCTTGGCCCTAGCTGGGGACGCGGAACGCCACCGGCATCCCCACCCTGATGCTTAGCTCCTCGTCGGCACGCTTCACCGCGCACCGCGATCGCGATCAGTCCAGCCGAGTCGATATGAACCGCAAGCTGGCCTGGGGGCAACGTCGCCGAACAGTACGAACGAACCCGCGTCGTGCCAGCCCGACCCGACTCGCACCTCAAGCACTTCATCCGGTCTCGCTGCCGGCGATGGCGAGGTCGTCGGGACCGATGTTGGTTTCGACGTTCCCATACCAGTCGATCCAGAACACCTCGCCCTCGACCAGAGGTGGCTCGACCTTTCGGCAGCGGAAGCATCAACGGCATAACCGATCCCGGATTCAGCGCAGGTCCCAGGTCGGCCAGGCGTGGCTTCGCCGGACGAAAGTAGGGCGGCCGCCGGCCCGAACACATCGCGACCCTGAAAGGTGACGCCCGGAGCGGGGATGATGACATCGGGATTTTCAATCGAATGAATCGCCGACGCGCCTCCAACTAGGGCGACCGCGGGCGACAACAGTCCGTTGTCGGGGCCGACGAAGAAGCCCGCTTCAGTGTCAAGGGCGAGGGCCTTGCGGGCCGTGCCGACTCCAGGGTCCACCACGGCAAGGACGACACCCTGCGGTAGGTATTGGATGGCGCGCGTCAGCGCCAGTGCTCCACCGCGCACATCGCCGGGGGAAATTCCGTGGGTGACGTCGATCACCTGCGCATCCGGAGACAGTCTCGCTATCACCCCGTGAACAACTCCGACGAACTCGTCTTGCAGGCCGAAGTCGGAGAGAAAGCTGATCGGCAGGGCCAAGGGCGGCGAGGTTAGGCGCAGAAACACCTATCCGTAAGATGACCGGATGGTCAGCCAGCACGAGGAAATCGCGTCCGAGCTGGCGCCAAGCCAGTTCTGTGATGTGTATCGGAGCTCTCGACACCGGCAAGACCACGATGGCCAAGAGTCTGATCGAGACCGCTCTGGACGCCGGACGCTCGGTCGGCTACGTCGACTCCGACATCGGCAACTCGAGCATGGGCCCTCCGGCTTGCGTCTCGATGCGCGTCTTCCGTCGGTCGAGTGACATCTCCGGCAACGGAGGTCCGGATGCGGTTCCATTTCGTCGGTGGGATCAGCCCGGAGCGGTTGGTTCTCCAGCAGGTAACGGCCACCGCCGCGCTGGTAGATCGGGCGCGAGACGAAGCCGACATGGTCGTGATGGACACAAGCCCGATGATCGCGGGGGTCGTCGGCGAGACGCTCAAGTATCACAAGATGGAGTTGTGCCGGCCCGATGCGGTAGTCGCACTTCAGCGTGGCGGCGAACTCGAACCGGTGGTCGGGATGATCCGCAGATTCTTTGGAGGCAACGTTCACACGGCGCCGGTGGAGCCAGACGTGAGACCCTCGAGCCCCGATGAGCGAATGGGACGGCGAGCAGAACGAATCAAGTCGGCTTTTGCCCCACCACTGGAGACCTGGCGCGTCCGGCCGACCGTCTTCGCCCCGACTTTGCCCAGCGGACTTGATCCGAACCGGCTCGACGGTCTACTCGTCGGGGTCCACGACGCAGACGGCAGATGTCAGGGATTGGGACGGCTCGAGGTCGACGACGGAAACCTCAAGGTGCTCACCAACGCCGGCGAAGGCATGCAGGGTCTCCGCCTTGGGTCACTGCGACTCGACCTCGAACGAGGCGATGTCCGCCCCGTCAACCTCCGCGAGCTGATGTTCGGCCTCTAACTCGCCCAAAGGGCGAGCTAGAGCGATCTCCCCGCACGGGGAGATCGGTTTCTCCCCCCGGAGGGGGGAGTCCCTGAGCGCAGCGAAGGGGTAGGGGGCGCACATTGACGTGCGAGTCGCTGCTCTTTTCGAAATGGCCGCGGACAGAAAACTTCTCGCGCGAAGAAAACGCCCCCCTCCCGGCTTCGCCGGACTCCCCCCTCCGGGGGGAGAAACCTGCTATTTCTCCCTTCTGGGAGAAAAAGCAAGGCGCCCAAGAAACCTCTCGGTCCGAGACCCCGCACTTCCCCGAACGGGCTTTCCGACCGATCAGCACCTTGGGCGCTTGCCAATGGGGACAGTACGGAAACGCCTATATCGGGTCAACCATGTCGTTACCCCGACGCATGTCGTCGAAAGCTGCGGGGTTGTGACGTAAGGCAACGAATTCTCTCGTCGTGCAACCAACCTCGATAGCTATTTGGACTTATCACCAGTTTCCACAGCTATCAACAGGTCTTTGTTCACAACCTCTTGTGGGAAAGAATCTACGGGTTCTTTTCGCGGGGCAGCACATCGCGATAGAGCTCGAGATAACGACGCACCGTTCCTTCCCAGGAGAAACGTTTTGCCCAATCCGATGCGGCGTGGCCGATCTTCGCGGCGAGCTCTGGGTCATCGAGAAGGGCAACGACCCGCTCGGCGTACAGCTCGGGATTCACACCATCGATGAGGAATCCGCTCACCCCATCGTCGATGACGTAGACGAGGCCACCCGCGTTGGACGCCACCACCGGTACCCCGCACGCCTGCGCCTCTGCCGCAACGAGACCAAAACTTTCGGTCCGTGACGGGACGAGCACCACATCGGCGGACCGATACAGATCCGGGAGCAAGCCATGTGGCAATGGACCGACGAATCTGACTCTCGCTCCCACCCCGAGATCCAAAGCAAGCTGTCGCAGCCGGCCGATCTCGCTTTCGCCTTGTGGTCCTGAAGGCCCACCGACCACGAGCAAGCGTCGTGTCGGGATGCGTGTCATGGACGAGCGCGAGCGTCGAAATCGCGATGTCGACGCCCTTCAGCGGCTGGATGCGCCCGACATACGCCATCACCGGGATTGCGATCCCAGGCCAAGCCGTCGCCGCGAGCCGTCGCTTCGAACCGGGGCGGAACAAGCGATGGTCGACTCCAGGCGGTGAGGTGCAGAGACGATTGGGATCTGCCCCGTAGAACTCGAGCAATTCGGCTGCTTCCGCGGGCGTCGAGGCCATGACGCAATCCGATTCGGCGATCACCTCGTGTTCGGCGGCAATGCGCAGCAAGCTTTCGGGGGTGTCGTCGTCGCGGAGGCTCTCGTTCTTCACCCGGCCCAACGTGTGAAATGAGTTCGCCAATGGAATCGAAAGGGCGCGTTTGACCAGAAACCCGGCCCATCCCGACAACCAGTAGTGAGAGTGCAGTATCTGCGGTGGGTTGGGCCGTAAGCTCTTCGACAACGGCGGCGGCGAACTCGCGCACATATCGCGGGAGGATCAGAGATCGGAAGCGGCTGCAGGTGGCCCGGCCGCGACATGGATGACCCGGTAGCCCTCGACGACCTCGACCACCTTGGGGTCGTTGGGATCTTCGAATCTGGTGAAGACTTCGACCTCGACACCGCGGGCAGCCATGGTGCGCGAGAGCTGATCGAGGTAGACGTTCATGCCCCCTGCGTCGCCCGACCCGGGCTGCAGCAGCGGCGACGTATGCATCGAAAGGTAGGCCACGCGTTTGATCACGGGTTGTCGATCCTCGCTTCGATCACGAACAATGGCCGCGGCGAAGCGCCAAGCCGGACCTTGTAGTCCTCGTCGCCTTTGAGAAAATCGAAAACGCCAAAACCCTGCTCGATCGTGTGCTCGATCATCGCCGTCAGCACCACCAGGCCGGGCGATCCGTGGGCGAGCGCAGGGTCAAAGCCCGAGTTGTAGAGGTAATAGCTCGACGCATCGAATAGCCGAAGAGACAAGCAGAGGCTCCGGCGGGGGTTTCAAGCAAATCTGTTCGCCAGCCCGGCTGCGCGGCCAGCCGGCGAAAGAATCTTTCCCGGGCACCGTTCATGAACTGCCCCTTCGGCCCTGGAGACAGGCGATGTAGTCGGACGAACTCGTCGAATCCCAACACCTGCGCCGCCTCATGGGTGCGCAGCGACACCTTGCCGATCGACTCCTCGTATCGTCGCCGTTTCCGGCGCAGCTCGTGCCTCTCTTTCTTCCCCAGACTGGCGTAGAAGTCGTCGACCGTCTTCGGGAGCTCGAGGACCAGAGCGCTTTGATGCTGGCGGACGTCGGGGTCAAATCCTGCCGCCGCCAGTCCGTTGGCCATAGGCTCGGATGCCTCGGCCGGAAGCGAATCGAAGGACAGGTGGTGGCTCTGACCCGAAAGGGCGGTGCCCAGTGTCTCGAAGTCGGCCACATCCAGGTCACCCAGGGGACTGTGGTAATCGCACAGGTCGCCTTCCCCCAAGAGCTCGAGCGTGCCATCGGAGAGCTTCATCAGCAGCAGCTCACCGTGATCTGAGGAGGCCTGCCAGGCTTGGGCTCCCTGACCCAGCTCTTCATGCCACGCAGTGAGAAATTCTCGATGAGGGAACGGTCCGGTGCGCGGGGCCATTGCTTGCCGGTCACGCCCCTCTTCCACGGGCAACCCTTCGCTGAGCTTCACTTGAAACTCAACTCCAATCGTGATTGAAAACGTCCCACGGGCTTCCCCCCGCCGTAAACGGCCGGTTCGGCGATCGGGCTTAGTCCGCTGCGGGCTACATCGGTGAGCATGCCGAGCTGTTCGAGGGTCGCTACTAGCGCCACCCCGGCAGCAGCGAGCTCGCCATCCCACGCCTTGACTGCGATCCCGTACCCGCCCCGCATCGCCACGCCCAAACAGCCGGTGGCGCCGCGTTTGGCGGCTGCGTTGAACTGAGTCGCGATTGCCGCATCGACATTTCCGTATCCGGATACCAACGCCGGATAGCTATGCATGGCTTCGAAGACCGGCGGCCAATTCCTCGTCGTTGCCAAGCCTAGCAAAAGCCTGAGCCATGCGCTTTGCGGTGGTGGTGAAGACCGGTGCCCCGCACCCGTCGATCCCAATCGGCTCGACCGGGCCGGCTAGCTCGCGCATGAAGGTGGCGATTTCCCGCTGCAAGGGGTGTTCGGGCGACAGGTAGCCATCGAGGTCCCAACCCGAGGCCTGCACCGCGCGCAACATCGCCGCTGTGCTTCCCGGAGCAGTTGTTCCAGATCCGCCGAGGTTCGACTTTCCCGGCGGCGGCGACTCGACGCGCCGCCGATGGCCGGAGAGGCCACGTCGGCGGACAGGCCAATTGATCCTCGCTCAAACCCGCCTCAGTCAGCATGGCGTCGACCAAGCCCACATGCACCGGCTCGGCGTCGTGGCTCGCACAGGCCAGGGCCAGCTTCTCCCGGGCTAGCGCGGCTCCGAGGCGATTGCACACCGCGGCCTGGAAAGGTTTCGCCGCTGAACGAAAGATAGAAAGGTCGATCGACGTCGCCGCTCCACGCGACCAACTCCCCATCAACGTCGACTACTGCGAGCGACCCGTCATGGACCGTCTCGACCAGGCCCGAGCGGACCTGCTCGGCCAGCAATTCAGGACGGCAATTCGGAGGGGAAGGGTGGCGCCGCCCAACTCGATCTTGTAACGATTGACGACTTCGGCCTGAAGCCGATCGAGAATCGATTGGACTTCGAGCCGCAGTGAGGAGATCTCGGACTCAAGACTGGCCAGCTCTTCCCGCGCCTCGATCAGCTCCTCTTCCGACATCTCTCCGAGCCGGATCATCAGATCGTTGCCGAGGATTCGGTCGAGGTGGCGGCGACCCTGTAGGGGAAGATCGGGGAGATCGAGCGAGAGATGACGTCCGGTGCCGGCCCCAGCGGTTTGGCCCGGTCGGGGCGCGCGGTCACGCCCCGTCAGAATCTCGGTGAGCGCATCGATGAGACTGCGGTCCTCCTCTCCTCGCCGTCGCCTCTGCTCAAAAGCCAGCACATCGAGACGACCATGCAACAAGCGGCGGTAATAGGAGAGCTCAGTTTCGACTTCCTCCGCGAGGTCGCGACGACCACGGAGCTCGTCGAGCGAAATGCTGGTGATGTCGTCGAGGAACTCGGCGTCCCGCACCTGATCTATTCGGCGGCGTTCACTCTCCACGACGGCAGATTACCGGCAGGCCGCGATGAGGGTTGGGTAGGGGTTCACCGCTGAGGAGCCGCGCCCGTTCGGATGGATTTCGAAGTGAAGATGCGGCGCCCCTCCGTCCGCGTTGCCGCTAGCTCCGTTGTAGCCAACGACATCCCCCCGGCTCACCCGGCTACCCGACCCGACGTTGAAGGAATCGAGGTGGGCGTAATAGAACCCGGTCCCGTAATCGGCGATCAGCCAAACGGTCTTGCCGCCCAGACCACTATTACCCGTGTACACCGTCCCCGAGGCCGAGGCATAGAGCGGCGCGCCGTAAGGACCCATCAGGTCGGTACCTCGGTGACCGCGACCACCCGAACGCGGTGCCCCCCAAGAGTTGGTGAACGACGAACCGGGGAACGGACACAGAAAATTGGGCGTGGCCGCGGCGGACACGCCGCCGGCGGCGCTGCCCCGGGCCGCGGCCGCTCGCGCCAATTCGATCTCATATTGCTTCTGGGCGGCACGGCAATTTCCGTCAAGCTTCTCCCAGGTCCGTTGATCAACGAGCATCGCCTGTTCCTGCAGATCCTTGGCGTCGAGCCGAGCCTGCTCGACGCTGCGTAGTTCGGTTTCAAGCTCGACCAACTCGCCGGAGAGCGTGTTGAGCTCGCCCTTGCAAAGCTGCCAGGTCCGAAGCTGCGTCGCGCTCGTTAGTCGACGTGGCGGCGAGGAACTCACTGGTCAGCATCACTTGATCGATCGAGCCGGCGGTGAGAAACAGCGTCGATGGAGTGCCGCCGCCATTCATGTAGGCCTCGACCGCCTGGTCCTGAAAGCGGCTCTCGGCCTCGTCCATGGAGGCTCGGCGCAGCTCGAGGGCTTCAGCCGTTCGGCCTTGGCGGTAGAGGACACCGTCGACCTCGAGGCTTGCCTGCTCGTAAGCCCGAGCGGCCTCTTCGAACTGAGCCGAGGCGGCCCGGTATTCATTCAAAGCCGCGCTCGAGGCCGTGCAGGCGCGGTCGACCGCGCTCTTGGTGATCGCGATGGCTGGACTCCCAGACAGCAGCGAGGCCACCAGACCCAGGGTCAAGAGTGGCCAAAGCCGCCGCAAGAAACGGCCGGACATGGGCGAAAGGGTAGCGCGTACGCCGAAAGCGGGTCTTCCGACCGGCCAGTCTTAGAGGACCAGGCTCACCAACGGGTAATAGAGCACCGCGGCAAACACGGCCCCGTCGAGGAGGACCAGGGCCCCGGGTGGAGAGTCGGATAGGGCCACGCGGCCCGTCCGCAGGATTGAGCCGAGGCTGCGACCGACGACGAGAAACACTGCCATCCCGAGCCCGACGAGGATGAAACCGACAACGTCTTCACCCCAGATCAGGGCTCCGAGTGCGGCTCCGAGGACCGCCGCAAGGGCAGTCCCGGAGTAGGGGTCGAGCAGAGGAGCACGCAAGCGATCGAGCACCGCGGCCACAAGCGCCGCCAGACCGACGACAAGCAGGAATATCGAGATCGCGTGCTGCTCTGCCTCATAAATCGACCGGGTCAGCATCAGCGATCCGGTGCCAGAGGTGACAATCAGAGCCATCAAGACTGAAGGCGCAACGTCGGTCAACTCTCGGAAGCGGCGATTAACGACTCCCCAGGCAAGAATCACCGCCACCGAGATATAGAGGGTAAGACCGAGTCCCACCCCAACGAAGGTCTGGGTCGAGACGACTGCCAGGGTGATGGCGATCAGGATTCCCAGGGTGGCCGGCTCCCGTCCTCGATCCTCGAGACGCGCCGCGACGTCGACCGTCCACATGGCCATGAGGAGGACCACACCAGCGGCCCACCATGAGGGACCGGGGGCGAGGTTCGTACCGATGAGCAGGAGGAGCCCAACGAGGCCAACCACCAATGCCGAGTCGACGAGACCCGATGGCATCGTCAGACTGCCGCCAGAAACTGGTGGTATCAAGGCAAGCTCATCGCCCGGCCTCACCGCGTCATTCCCCGACGCACTCTCTCCGTTGCGCCAGACAGCGGCCGACTGCACTCCCGCCGCGAACTTGGCCCCGAAACGAGACGAAGCAGCCGCGAGCACTTCTTCGACCGTCTCACCCTCTAGTTCGACTCTGGATGCTCCCGCGAGCTCGCGCAGATGAGCGAACAAACGGAGGGTCACCACAGCTCGGAGGGTAATGGCCGAGCGAGACACAGGCTGGGTCCGATTTGGGCCGCGTCCGGCCAACTCAGCTCAAGCTGGAGGCTCGACCCGAAAGCCGCGGCGGGAGAGCTCATCGGCCAGATGCCAGCTATCGATGCCGGTCAAATCAGGTTCGCGCCCGGCATGCGCTGCCAGCAGATCAGCTGCACGATCCCGCAAGGTTCTCGCCCACGCCCGCCCCGACGCCCGCCCCTCAAGCGTCAAAGTCGAGTCGGAGGCGACCAAGTAGAGAGCAGCCTCCGGTTGTGGGTTTTGCGCGCTGCCTTTTTCGCCGTAGACGAGCAACAGCCCGCCGGCTGGAAGGTCCTGAACTCCTCCATCGGCAACAAACTCTCCCTGGTATGCCCAGCCGGTCGACTTGGTTGTGTCGACCTCAGTGACAAGCTTCGCCCAGTGACGCCTGCGACCATCACCGAGTTGAGGCACCTCGACAGCCACCAGAATTTGGTCCACTTCCCGAGCATACGTTGCCTGCAAAAGCTCGACTACGGGTAGGCTCAGATGAATATCTCACAGGAGCAATAGCGATGTCCCGACGCGGGACACCATCGGATCCTTTTCCACTCGACGGCTTCCATCACATCGAGTTTTGGACTGACAACGCCTATCAGTCGGCGCAATTCTTCCGGTCCCTGATGGGGTTCGCGATCGAGGGTTACCGCGGTCCCGAGACCGGAAACAAGGAGACGGCCTCGTGGGCCCTTCGCCAGGGCGAAGCCCGATTCATCGTCACGGGGGCGCTGTTCCCCGACCACCCCATTAGCCGGCATGTGCTCGAACACGGGCCCGGGGTACACGATGTTGCCCTCGCGGTGCCCGATGCCGAGGCCGCGTTCGAACAGGCGGTGGCGCGAGGCGCAGAGGCGGCGCACAAGCCGGAAGTCCTCACCGGTAACGGCAAGACCTGGGGCAGGGCCGGGATTCACACCTACGGCGAGACGATTCATTCCCTCATCTCCTCGGATGGGAGCTGGCCCCCACCCGACTTTCAGCTTTTCGAAGACAAGGTCGCCCGGGGTGTTGGATTGGCACGCATCGACCACGTAGTTGGCAACGTCGGCCTGGGCGACATGGATCGCTGGGTCTCGTTCTACGAGGACGTTTTCGGTTTCGTGTTGCTCCGTCACTTCGACGACGAACAGATCTCCACCGAGTACTCCGCACTGATGTCAAAAGTGGTCTGGGACGGAAGCGGATTGATCAAGATGCCGATCAACGAACCCGCTCCGGGCCGCCGCAAGAGTCAGATCGAGGAGTACCTCGATTTCTACCGATCACCAGGGGTCCAGCACATCGCCATCCTCAGCGACGACATCTTTCGCACCGTGGGTGAAGTGAGAGATCGGGGCCTGATGATGATGAACGTGCCCGATAGCTACTACGCCGAGATCGAGGAGCGGATCGGAGAGATGGAGGTCGACGAGGAGGAGATGCGCCGCCTCAACATCCTTGCCGACACCGATGAAGGTGGCGGGCTCCTTCAAATCTTCACCCGCATGTTGCAGGATCGACCGACGGTCTTCTTCGAGTTCATCGAACGCCGCGGCGCCACCGGCTTCGGTGAAGGAAACTTCAAAGCGTTGTTCGAAGCCATCGAGCGCGACCAAGCAGCGCGCGGAAACCTCTAGGTTCCAGAGCTCCCGAGGAAGGTCTCGATAAGACCGGCTGTGGCGGCCGGATCCTGGCGATGGGGGCGGTGCCCGACACCGGCCAGAACGTCCAGGCTCGAACCGGAAATTGCATCGACCAGTTGGCGGCCATCGGACAGAGGAGTGACCCGGTCGTTGTCGCCCCAAATGACCAGGGTTGGAGCGGTGATCTGTCCCAAGTCAGCAGGAATGGTCGTGGCGCGCGGAGTCGAAGCCATCGCCAACAGGGCGGCGGTAGTGCCTTGAACCCTCGCCGCTCCCTCTCTCACCTCGAGGTCGGCCGCCGTCGGGCACCAACCGCCCGTAATGCACTCCGCCTGGTAGTTCTCGACCGCCCGGTTGCCACCTCCGAGGTTGGTGAATATGAGCGCCGGTCCCACGAGGGGTAGTCGAAAGAAGGTCTCGGTCCACGTGGGTGTAGGACCGTAAATTTCCGGCGCAATCAAGACGAGGCGCTCGACCATCTCCGGACCGTCTGCCGCAAGTTGTGCAGCCACTGTGCCGCCCATGCCGGCGCCGACGAGGGTCGTACTACCTAGCCCCAGTTCTTCGATGAGTAAGGACAGTGTTTCCGCCCGACCGGAGACCGTGTGTTGACGTCCCATCTCATTCGGATGGGTTCCGAATCCAAAGTCAATCTGGTCGGGGATGATCAGGCGGTAGTTCGGCAGGGCTTCGGCAACCGCCAGCCACTGATAGCCGCCGGCAACGTCGTAATCGTGGACCAGGAGCACCGGTGGGCCGGAGCCCATCTCGCGGTAGTGCAGCGACTGTCCGTTGGAGAGAGTGACGAGGGTGCCGGGTGGGCTCTCTTCCGGGTCAACAATTTCGAATGAGTCGATCCCCGAGGTAACCGAATAGGCCCAGACGATGGCTCCCGTGAGACCGAGAAACAGAAGGAATCCAACAAAACGGGCGACCAGACTCCCGGCGCTTGCCTTCTCCTTCTGGGGGGGCCGGGCTAAAGACATTTCGCCATCCGCCAAGCAAGATTCAACTTGGGCAGTTGCGAATTTGGGGCGTCATTCGCCAAGGATGACATGAGGTTCCTTCGGACCGCCAGGGGGAAGGTTTAGCTTTTCAACATGGCCTCGGGAGAATCTAAGACCGAAGATCGCCTCCGAACGTTGGCCGCTCCGGTGGAATTGCGGGTCCATGGGGTCGGCGGAACCACACCCGAGGTGCTCCTCTCAAATCCCCATCCGGTACAGGTTGCGGGTGACGACACGGCCGGGTTTTACCGCTCGCCCGACTCTGATGCCCTCGAGGCATATTCCTGGGGAGGGATCACCTCCCGAGCGGGCAGTCGGGCGCTTTGGCTCTTGCTCCTTCCCTTTGCCCTGGCCAACGCGGCCGGGTTCATGCTGGCCACTCCTAAGGAGCTCCCACGGGCGCTAACGCGTCTTCTCTCGCTAGCCGTCACAGCGATGGCGGCCCTTTGGGCAACGGGCATCGGCATCGACCTCATCGCCTACCAATGTGGGGCTCAGCCGGTCTGCCGGGACCATCATTGGTGGCTCAGTTTCTTCGACAACCCCTTCTTTGCGACTTCGCCGATCCGACGCATGGTCGTGGGCCTCCTGCTCCCGGTGGTGTTGATCGCCACCTGGCGACTGGCGACCCAATTCGGCCGGACGCGATACGAGGAAGCATTCAGCGGTGAACCGGTTGAGTCAGGAGAGAGTTTCTCCGGTGACCTGTCGCTTGCAGCCAACCTCGCCCACCGACAGTTCTGGCATTCCGCAACGTTCACGACGCGGCTCGCGTCCGCTCACTTTGCTTGTGCAACTGCCGTCGTCGTCGCCGCTTTCTCCCTCGGAACTGGCCGCTTGCGCAGTCGTCCTGATTGGAACGCCACATTCGATCGACTCACACTCCTGGTGGCAGTCGCAATCATCGTTGTTGCCGCCATCGTGACGGCAGCAGCCGGGAAGGGCCCGGGCCGGCTGGCGGCGAGCGCGGGATGGCTACTGCTCGGATTGGCCACGATCGTCAATCTGATTCGACCCGGGCCGAGTGATCTGGCCTTGGTCGATTTGGTCCCGGGCGATGCTCTCCCCGGCTATAGCCGACCGGCTCTGGCGGTGGGGCTTTTCAGCCTCGTACTTGCGGTGTTGTTGATGGTGTCGCTTCTCATCGCCGGGACCGAGACTTTCCTTCCGGTGGCTACGACTGCGCTAGCGATGTGGGCCATGATTTCCTTGCAGGCCGGTTCTCACGTCCGCATTGCAGATTGGTTGGGAGACAGGCTCCCGACCGCGCAGACTGCAGTCATCGGCTACTCGTTCGCCTATGACTGGTTCGCTCTCGCCTCGTTGGCACTGGTCTTCGCAATTCTTCTCACCTTTCTGATTGCCTATGTCTCGCTTCGTCGTCGAACCTCGCAACCGGCAGAAATCGACAAAGTGGCCATGGTGTATCCGGAGCTGAATCCCGATCTCGAAGGTTTGGCCTGGCTGCGACGTATCGTTCGCGCTCGCGCTCTGGCCGGCTTCACGGATCAGGCGGCAAACGCGTTGCTCGCGATGCTGAGCTTGGTCCTCGTTGGCGCCATCGCTTTCTATGGCGTCCGGGCTTTCGTGTCCGGAAGCCCCCTCGATGCCATCGGTCCCATGCCCGCCACCTGGAAAAGCCTCGTGCCCGCCGCGTCCTGGATCGGGAGCTTGCTCCCCCTCGCCGCACTGGTGACGATGTACCGCTCGTTCCGCGACCCGGGCACGCGCCGGCGAGTCGGAGTGTTGTGGGACATTCTCACGTTCTGGCCGCGCTGGTTTCATCCGCTTGCTCCCCCGCCCTACTCGGCACGGGCGGTACCCGAGCTCGGGATCCGCCTCCAGCGACTCACCGACGAAGGTGCCAGGGTCGTGATATCGGGTCACTCACAGGGTTCGGTACTGGCCGTTGCCTCGCTTGCCCGGCTCCCTGCCGACGATCCGCAACAGGGTCGCCCTTCTCACCCACGGAAGTCCACTCGGGCGTCTCTACGGAAAATTCTTCCCCGCCTACTTCGGACCTGATCGGTTGGCCGTCCTCGCGGATCGGGTCGGGAGGCGGTGGACCAACTTGTTCCGACTGACCGATCCGATTGGGGGACGGCTGGGAATCGGCGACACCGAGTTACGCGACCCATCCACGGCCAGCAGACAACCGGGGGATCCACTGCCGCCAATCAACCGGCCACACGTTCTATCGAGGTCCCGAGGTCGACGATGCCTCCATCAGCCTTGCCGCACAAATCGGGCAACATGACGCCTGAGCTATGACCATCGAGCCATGACCATTTCTGCAGTCATGATCGGAGCGGGCCAGCGGGGGCACTATGTCTACGGACCTTGGGCCCTCGAACATTCCGACCGTCTCCGGTTCGTCGCCGTCGCCGACCCTGATCCGACCCGCCTCCAACGCTTCGCCGAG
Source organism: uncultured Acidimicrobiia bacterium (assembly GCA_963840175.1). Lineage (GTDB taxonomy): Bacteria > Actinomycetota > Acidimicrobiia > Spongiisociales > ZC4RG35 > JACCTH01. The sequence continues at coordinate 328,609 of CAWIXU010000003.1, read as the reverse complement.
CCCCACGGCATCCCCCAAGAGCGCAGGTTCAACGATCCGCTCGAACTTCTCGCTCAGGATGCCCTGGCGACCGCGGCAGTGATCGCCTCGCCCGATCGCTGGCATCGTCAGCACGCCGAAGCAGCGCTCGCCGCCGGTTATCACGTTCTCGCCGAGAAGCCGATGGCCGACTCGTTGGAGGGATGCCAGGCGCTCGTCAGCGCCGCCGCCGAGGCGCCCGGCGAGCTGCACATCGGCCACGTCTTCCGATTCACACCTTTCTTTAACACCCTTAACCAAGTTCTGAACTCCGGACGCCTCGGCGACATTGTCACGGTTGAACACCGGGAGAACGTTCGCTCCTGGCACATGGCGCACTCGTTTGTGCGGGGCAATTGGGGCCGGCGAGCGACCGCACCGCCGTTCATCGTGGCCAAGTGCACACATGATCTCGATATTTTGCAGTGGAACCTCGCGAGCCGAGTCAGACGTCTGAGTTCGCAAGGTGGCCTGTTCGAGTTCAGACCCGAGCGCGCACCCGCCGGCGCCACGGAACGCTGCACCGATCCCTGTCCGGTTGTCGGCTGTCCCTACGATGCCCGCCGCCTCTATCTGGATGAGCGGCTAACCGGGTGGCCGGTGCATGTCATCACTGACGACCTCTCCTCCGAGGGTCGTTACCGGGCGATTTCTGAGGGACCCTATGGCGTGTGCGCGTACAAGGCCGGATCAGATGTCGTCGACCACCAGTCGGTTTCAATGGAGCTCGAGAACGGTGCGACCGTCACACTGATCGTCCACGGTCACTCGCACGAGGAGGAGCGAACCATGCGCTATGACGGAACCCGCGCGACTTTGCGAGGCCGGTTCGGCCGGGTTGAGGAGATCGAGGTCTACGACCACGTGAGCGGAATTGGTGAAAAGATTCCGATCCCGGCGGCCAGCAGCGGTCACGGTGGGGGCGATGAGGGCATCATCGAGTCGTTTGTGGCAGCGGTGTCAGGGCAAGCTGAGCCAGTCACCACCGCAGCCGAGTCCTACGAGAGTCATCTCTTGGCTTACCTGGCCGAGGAAGCGCGACTGAATGGAACGGTCATCGAGGTCAACGAGCGACGTTGAGTAGAGCGGTGATCTCGACTCCGAACGCGACTGCGCGGCGACTCTTTGCTCCCATCTCTACCTCATATGAGCGCTGGGCCCGGATTCTCAGCCTGGGCCAAGACGGTCGATGGCGGCGCCACCTCGTGAGAGGCTTCACCCTGCCAGCGGGAAGCAGAGTTCTCGATGTGGCGGCGGGAACTGGTTCCATCAGCAAGCTGCTGCGAGCGCGCGGTTACGAAGTCATAGCTTTGGACCTGACCGGGGAAATGCTCCGCCAGCACCCCGGACCAGCACGGGTCCAGGCTCGGGCCGAACAACTGCCGTTTGCGGACTCGACCTTCGACGGTCTTACCTTCGGCTACCTCCTCCGCTATGTCGACGATCCGCGGCCTGTCTGCGCGAGCTCCGACGGGTGGTCAAACCAGGTGGGACACTCGGAATGGTCGAGTTCGCAGTGCCCCGAGGTGTATGGAAACCGTGGTGGCGGCTCTACAGCGGGGTGTTGTTGCCCTTCGTTGGCCGGCTGGTCGGCCAGGGGTGGCACGAGGTCGGCGGCTTCTTGCGAACCTCGATCGAAGATTTCCACCGGGCGCATCCCGATCAAGCGGCTCTCTGGCGCGGCGAGGGCTTGACCGAGGTCAAGGCGACCAGGCTGTCGCTGGGCGGGGGAGTTGTGGTCTGGGCCCAACGACCATGAACTTGGGCCCGTGAAACGCCCCGCCTTCTACGCATCGCCCGGGAGCGTGCCGCGCGACCTCCTGGCGCTCCTGCATCCCCCCTACACCGCCTGGAACTTGGCCCACGTCGTCGCCGGCGCGGCCGTTGCCCCTCAAGTCGACGCCTTGATCCTCACCGGGACGCTCCTGGCTTTTTTCTTTGGCCTAGGGATCGGGGCTCACGCGCTGGACGAGTTGCACGGCCGACCTTTGCGCACTTCATTGAGCCGGCCAGTGCTTGTTGGGCTTGGGGTTGGCGGAATGGTCGTAGCCCTAGTCCTGGCGGTGGCAGGCATGCGGATCGTGTCGCCGTGGGTGCTGGCCTGGGCCGTCCTAGGCATTGCCCTCGCCGCTGGCTACGCCTTCGAGGTGCCGCGCCCGCTCCACACCCCTCTTGGCTTCGCTCTCGCATGGGGAGCGTTCCCGGTGCTCGTTGGATTTTGGGCCCAGACCCGCACGATCGGTCTTGCGGCCGTGTTCATGGCGGCAGCAATGACCCTTCTCTCGCTCGCACAACGCGCGCTGAGCACCCCGGCTCGCAAGATCCGCCGGACGGTCGAGCGAGCCGAGATGACCATGCAAAGCGGGTCCGTCAGGGAAACCTGGGACGAGGACCAGGTGCTGGAAACCTGGGAACGCCCGTTGAAGCTTCTCGCGACCGCAGTCGTCGTGCTCGCGCTAGCGCTGTTGTTGGCGAAGTGAGTGCCTAGGCCGACATTGCCCTGGCCAACGGTTCGGCTGGCCGGGAAGCGACAAAGTCCGGGGCGAGTGGAAGGCGCAATTCGAACACGGTGAGGTCCACCGTGCGCCGGTAGGCGAGGGTGCCTCCCATCTTTTCGGAAAGCAAGCGGGCAATAGACAGCCCGAGGCCGACGCTGCCGGTCAGCAGCGGCGCCTGACCCCGATGCACATAGCGTTCAAAGATTCGCGAGCGGATCTCCTGCGGAACTCCGGGCCCGCTGTCAACCACCTCGATGACATAGGAGTCTCCGTCAACCCGGCCACTCACCGCCATTGGCGCGGCGCCGTGCTTGATGGCGTTCGACAAGAGGTTGCGTACGACCTGACGGAATCGCAAGCGGTCGGCCGCGATTCGCCCTTCGTCCAAGACCGTGTGCACCACCGTGACGTGCGCCAACGGGTCGAGCACCTTCTTGACCTCGGCCACAGGATCCACGATCTCCTGACGGAACATCAAGGCCTGGTTGTCGGACTTCGCTGCAGTGAGGAGGTCGTCGACCATGCGCGAGAGGTCGGCGGACTCACTGGCGATTAGCCGTGCGATTTCCTCTGAAGCCGTATCCGGATGCTCGACCATCGTCATCGCAAACCCATAGATGCTGGTGAGAGGTGTTCGCAACTCGTGCGAAAGGTTTGCGATCGCTTCGTCCTTGGCTAAAGCAACGGCCCGCTGGGTTTCGAGCTCCTGTTGTAGGCGCAGCCGCTCCTGCCGGCGGCGGGTGGTCCGACGGAAAGCCACTACGAAGGTCAGCGGAATAAGGAATGCGACGGCAAAGCGCGCCGCGTTAGCCACGCGCCCGGCGTTCACCTGCGCCAGCTGCAGTCCCAGCAACTGGCCGTCGCGATACTCAGCCAGGTTCGTGACGAACGAGCGATAGATCGGGTCGAGATCTCCTTCGATTGAGGTCCGCGATTCATCCAGCCGTCCGGTCCGGATCGAGACGAGGATGTCGCGGACGACGGTCGAGAAACGAATCCAGTCCGAGTCGATCGTGGCATCGGCGCCAATCAGCTCCTTAAGATTCTCTAGGCGAGTTTCGAGCTCGGACATGCTTTCGTCGACGAGCCGCAACCCTTCGGCTCGCTCGACCCCGGTGGCGGCCCTGAGCTCCTCAGCGACGGCCAGCACTTGCGCTTGGGCGACCTGATTGCGCGCGGCTGTGGCTGCACTCAGCACCGCCTCGGCGTGGATGCCCCGAATGCCCTGGCGCGAAGTTTCCGAGGTGCCATCGGCCGTGCCGAAGAGGATGGCCAGGGCCGAGAAGAGCACGACCAGGGCGATCGTCGGGTCAAGGCGCCACTTCGACCGCTGACGAACGCCGGCATCATCATGGAAAAGGTTCACGCCGGATCACCTGCGTCGCGTCGCGCCCACGCCGGAATCCAGGTGCGATTTACCATCGATGGGAGCACGAGCCCGAGCAGCAGCGCCGGAAGGCTGACCGCCCGAAAGCTTCCAACGGTGGCTGAAACCAGAAACTCCACGATGAGCAGGGGCGACAGGATCGCGGCGGCAACGGCAGGAGGCGCGGCCAGCTCAAGACCCTCTATGAGCTCAAGGGAGTAGCTGCCCGATGGGGCTTCCGCCGCAATCGAACTAGCCGCACTCGAACTAATCGCCAGAGGAGCCATCGCCGGGTCGATGACATCTACCGGCGTTGCGCCTGACGGGGCCAGTGTCGTGGTCGTCGTCGACTCGCCCGGGGAAAGAGGAAGGATGATTTCGGAGTCCGTGTGGCCCGCATCACCAAGAGGGGACGTCCCATCCGGGCCAGAACCCTCAGGGTTTGACGTCGTCGAAAACGGAAAGTTGTCGCTCGTACTCGTTGTCGTTGTTGCATGCGTTGTTTCCGTTGTCGGGGGCGCAACTGTCGTCGTCGTAGCCGGCGGAGCGGTTGTGGTGGTAGGCGCCTCGGTGGTAGTCGTGGGCGGGGCGGTAGTAGTCGTCGAGTCCTCGAGCGTCAGAGCCAGGGAACTCGGCTCGCCTGTGGTTCCATAGGCAAACCACATATCGTCATCCGAGTTGCTGTCAACGGTGAACTTGACCGCCAGCGTCCGATCGCCGGCAATGGTGTGGGAAACGGAAGCGAAGTCGATCGTTCGAGCTACCCAATCGCCGGACGAGCTCCAAGGCGAAGCCGACGCTGAACCACTCTCAATCAACGAGCAGCTGCCCCCGGAGAGATTGCAGTCGAGGAGATAAGCATTCACGTCTCCGTGAAGGTCGGTCGCGGAGCCCTTCATTGCGGACCAGAAAGTCACACTGGCCGGCCCGGCCAGGGTCAGGCCCCCTTCCCCGCTCATCCAGATCTGATGTTTGGCCGGGTCGGACTCATCGGCGCCGTTGCTCGACCTTTCCAAGAGCAGTCCGGGGAACGCATCGCGACCGGGGTCATAGTTCGGAAGGGTGGAATTAGTGGGGATACTGTCGTTCAGGGAGGCTTGTGGAACGCCATCGCCTTGCAGGTAGAGAACGCTGGAGGATGCTGCCGCAGGCGAGACCACGACTAGCAGCAACAAGGCAGCTGCCGTCAGGGCGTATACACCTGACGTGCGAATCGAACCTCTTCGGTTTCTTTTCCTGTCGTGCGGAAGCAAGTTGCCATCCCATTCCAGGACCTTCCCCATGAATATGATCGGCGCCGCCCCCGATTTTCTTGAACGGTCGAACCCCCGGGTGGCTTCCTTGCCCCGGGGTTCCCTTCCAGCCCACAGAACGGGTCGAAAGACCCTCTAGTAGAGGGTCGCAAGCCCGGATAGCCTGCCTGCGTTCGCGGGGGAAAAATGCGTTCGTTTCAAGGAAAACTCAGACTCGCCGACCGACCTTCGGAGACGATGGGGGCGGGAATCGAAGTCGCTGCCGGATCGATGTCACTAATCATCAGCGACCAGGCGGTTGCTGCCTGGCCCCTCGAACGTGTAGATATCGAAGTCGAGACCGACGGGTTTCACTTCGTGGTCGATGGAGAAGAGTTCGTATTTATCACCCGGGACGCGTCCGGGTTCGCGGAGGCCGTCGGCCTTTTTGATCAAGAGCGCAAAGAAGCGATCCAGACCAAAACGCTTCGGCGCCCTGAACCGCGACGAACACGCGAGATTCGGAGCCGGCAAGACAGCCGGGCCCTGGAAGAATCCGGTCTAACGGCCGCTCGCACCCCGAGACGCTCGAAAAGTATTCGGGCACAACTCCCTGCCATTGACTACAGATCTCGGACTACCCAACTCGGCATCGCGGTGCTCGTGCTGGCTGCCCTCCTCGGCATCTTCGCCCGCCCGCTTCTGGCATTCGCCCTGATGGGCTCCGGCTCGCTCGGGCTTCTCTTGGGCACCGGAGCCATGCTCGATCCGATCGTGGCGACTCGGTTGCCAGCCGACATCACCGCCGGAAAATCGGTCCTCATCTCGGTCGTACTGCTCCTGAGCGGAATGCTGGTCCTCGTCTTCTAGATCGGGAACCGGCACTCACCAGCCGCCGGTAGTCAAACTCAGGGCGTCGTTTCTCGCTTGATGCCGCGAGGCCTTTCTGGCCGGTGCCGCCAGCAGAGAAGAACCTTCGATCCGACCCACCCTCCCGAGACGTATCACTCTCAGGCCACTCCCGGCGAAGTCTCAGAATTAGACCAGCCGAATCGACCAAACTTCTAGCTCCCCAAAAACGAGAGGTCCTGCAACGTGACAACCAAAGCACCCCGGCGCAGTAAGCGCGCACCCCTCATCATTCTTGGAATACTTGTCGTTGGAGTTGCGGCGCTCCTCTTCTATTTCTTCGCGGGGACTGCACCCTCGGAAGTTGACATCGATTCAGCGGCGGCGGCGATAACCACGACCGCCGCGACTGAAGGAACCAACGAAGCGACCGGGTCTACGCCGGTCGACGGAGTGCAAGGCACCTGGACGGTTGATACGAGTGTCGGTGAATTCACCGTCACTGAGGACACCGAAGCGACATTCGCCGGATTCCGGGTCAACGAGGTACTCGACGCCGTCGGGGAAACGGTGGCCGTCGGTCGTACTCCCAACGTTGCCGGCACCCTCGAGATCGAAGGCACGACGCTCGATGCAGTCGACATCACCGTTGACCTCACCTCGATTGTGAGCGATCGGTCCCGACGCGAAGGCGCGATTCAGCGAGCACTGAACACCTCGGCGAATCCGGAGGCCACGTTCGTCCTCACCGAGGCAATCGACCTTGGGGCGGAAGCCGAAACCGGAGCAACAGTGGCGGCGTCTGCCACCGGCGACCTGACCATCAATGGGGTCACAATGCCGGTGACGATCCCGATCGAAGCCAAGCTGGTCGAAGGATTGATCATCGTCACGGGATCGACCGATGTCGTGTTTTCCGACTTCAATGTCGACACGCCGTCAGCCCCGATCGTGTTGTCGCTCGAGGACCAAGGCATCCTCGAATTCCAGCTCTGGTTCACCCGGGCCTAGGAAACGACACCAGAAACGTTCGGTTCGACGTCGTCGACCACCTCCCCGGGGGCATCTTGGCGTCGAGCCAAATAGATGAACGGAAGCGCGAGCGCGTGTATCGCGCCGGAAACCAGGTAGGAAGCCCCGTAGCCGCTGGCATCGGCGACGCGCCCCAGCACTGGTTGGGTGAGCGCGCCCCCGGCTGAACCGACCAGCGCGTCCATCGACAGCACGGTCGCGCGCTCCGACGAGCGGATGCAGCCATTCAGGAATGCTTGTCGGATTGGTCCGGTCAGGGAGAAGAAGAAGGCCCAGGCAACAAAAGCTGCGGCCACGAGCCAGAAGCTGTCGCCGACCCCGATCAAGACCACGGAAACGGTTGCGAGCGTCGTCCCGGTGAGGATGGCGGTGGTGCGGCGGCGGAAGAGTTTCTGCACGAAGGGCACCGTCAGACCTCCAACGATTTGTGCCCCGGCAAATACCGCCGCCGCGAGACCGGCGAGCGCAAAGGCCGACTCGTTTCCGTAAAGCTCCAGCAGGTAGGGCTGCATGGCGTAGAAGCCGTAGAAGCCGACCCCGGTGAGGAAGAAAGAGGACAGGATCAGCCAGCGGAGGTTGGGGTTGCCGAATCCGGTCTGGATCGATTGCCGGAGGATCGCCCTAGCTTCGGCAGTTATCCGTGTCGATGCCCGGCGGCTGAAACCGAGGTCGTGCATGAACCGAAAGGCCACAATGAAAGTCAGGCCGAGGAGAGTCGCTCGGATTACATAGGGAACTGCGAGGGACGAGGCTTGGGCAACGACACCGCCTGCCACAGCTCCGACCAGCATGGCGCCGCCTCCGACGACCTGCGCGCGAGCGAAAACAGACTCGAGCGGGCCATCGTGACCCGTGGCATCGAGCGCATCGACCAGCCAAGCCTCGGTCGCGCCTGAGAAGAAGGTAAATCCCAGCCCGAGCAGGACAGACGCGATCGCCCACCCCCAAACCGGGGCCCGGGTTTGCCACATAAAGAGATAGAGCAGGGTGGAAACGAGCAGCGTGATCGTGCCGAGGAGGTAGGACATCCTCCGCCCGCGCGTGTCTGCCACCACGCCAGTGGGGACCTCGAAGATGAACTCGCCTGCGGCGTAGAAGGCGTTGACCAAGAACGCTTCCGCGTTGGACAGCCCGGCCGACAGCAGGAAAAGCGTGTTGATTCCCCAGATGAACGACGAGGCCAGTGTCGTCAGGAGGGTGAGCAGGAGATAGGTGCGTCTCACCTGAGCGGCCTGCGGATTCATGGCTGCCAAAGGCGCGGAGAACCCGAAATATTCCCGACTCTCCGCTCTCGCCAACCGGCATTTTGCACATGCCGAAGCGGTTTGCGCCCGTCACGTGATAAAAACGCCGAGATGGTGTACGTGGCGCTCCTGCGGGGCATCAACGTTGGGGGCAAGAACAAGGTCGAGATGTCCCGGCTCAAGGCAACCTTCGAAAACGCCGGCCTGACCGATGTCTCCACTTACATCAACAGCGGCAACGTCATCTTCAAGTCGAGCTCACGCAAGAGGGTCGAGATGGAAGCCCAGCTCGAAGACGCGATCGAGACCGACTTCGGGTTTTCGATCAAGGTGTTGTTGCGCGACCTGGCCTCGATTCGCCGGCTGCTCAAAGCCTTGCCGGACAAATGGACCAACGACTCCGACATGCGGTGTGATGTCTTGTTCCTGTGGAAGGAGCACGACAAACCTGGAGTGGTGAAGGGGCTGCCGATCAAACGCGAACTAGTAGATGTGGTCTATGTCCCCGGCGCGATCATTTTGCGGATGGATCGAGCGAATGTGATGAAGAGCGGCTTGTCTCGCTTGATCGGCACCGACCTCTATCGGGGCCTGACGATTCGCAACTGCAACACAGTCCGGAAACTGGCCGAGATCATGGAGGGCGCGTAACTTCGCCCCATGTCGTTTTTCAAACGCTGGACAACTTTGGCTCCTGTCCTCGGCGCAGGGGTCCTTGCGGCCACGTGGGGACGTGATGCAGGGGGTCTCGTGCTGTCGGTGGTTGGACTGTTTCTGGCGGGCTCCGTCTTGGCGGCAGTTCACCACGCCGAGGTGGTGGCGCACAGAGTTGGCGAACCGTTCGGCTCGCTCATCCTGGCGGTGGCTGTCACCGTGATCGAAGTTGCATTGATCGTTACTTTGATGGTGTCGGGCGGCCCTGAAACTGCCAGCCTCGCCCGGGACACGGTGTTTGCCGCGGTGATGATCACCTGCAATGGGATCGTTGGCTTGTCGATTCTGGTCGGCGCGATCAGACAGACCCAAGCTCTTTTCAACGCTGAAGGCACCGCCACTGCTCTTGCGACAGTGGCCACCCTCGCCACCCTCAGCCTGGTGCTCCCGCGTTTCACGACCAGCCGGTCCGGACCTGAGTTCTCGCCCGAACAGCTCGCCTTTGCCGCCATCTCGTCCATTGTTCTCTACGGGCTGTTCGTATTCGTGCAGACAATCCGCCATCGCGACTACTTCTTGCCGGTCGAAGTGGACCACACCGATCCCGATTCTCATGCCGACCCGCCGTCCAATCGCGAGACGTTGCTCAGTCTGAGCCTTCTCGTCGTTGCTCTGGTCGCAGTCGTCGGCCTCGCCAAGACCGGATCGCCCGCTATCGAAACCGCGGTTCGCGCCATCGGCGCCCCGCTCTCGGCGGCAGGAGTAATGATCGCCTTGCTCGTGCTACTGCCCGAAACGTTGGCCGCCGTGCGCAACGCCCGGCGCGATCGCATACAGACCAGCCTCAACCTCGCCTTGGGTTCTGCCATGGCCAGCATTGGCCTCACAATTCCGGCTCTCGCGGTTGCGACTCTCTGGCTTGACGGGCCGCTGCTCCTTGGGCTCGAGGCAACTCAGATTGTGTTGTTAGCGATCACCGTGGTGGTGGGGAGTTTCACGATCCCCTCAGGACGGGCAACAGTGCAGGAAGGTGGGATTCACCTCGTTCTCTTTGGCGCGTTCCTCTTCCTCGCGATTAATCCCTAATTGGCAATCCGTAGAGGATCCCTACATTCCGCCGGGGAGGTCAAGGGTTTCGTATACCTCGATCGCGGCTCCGGGCATCTGGAGATGAGGATGTCCATCCATCAGGCCGATCGCCTTGTCCATGCTGTCGGCGGAAAGGATCGAGTAACCAGCAACCTCGGTCCCGGCGTCTTTTGAGCCACTCGAGGTCACCTTGCGACCGTTGCCAAGCGGCAGACCCAGATCGACCATGCCGCTCCCCGCCCTCGCCGCCCAATCGTTCCAGGCTTTCATTCCCTCAGCGGCCATGGCCGGATCGTTGTTTTCCATTTGTGCCGAGGCCGAAACCGGGGCGGTGTAGAGGACGACGTACTTGGGCATGACGTTCCTTTCTCCCTAGGTACTTATAAGCTCGGTGCTTGTAAGCTTCTGCTTACGTTAGCAAACCCTATCAAATGCCTATCTCCGATGTCGACTCAGCATTTCGGGCCTTGGCCGATCCCACCCGCCGGCGGATTCTGCGACTGGTGGCCCATCGAGCTTTGAGCGCCGGCGAGATTGCCACCCACTTCGACTCGACGCGGCCCGCCATATCCCAGCACCTCGGCGTGTTGCGCACAGCCGGACTCTTGACCGAGAAACGGGACGGCAGCCGGCGCCTTTACCAGGCAGAATCGAAAGCGTTGGAGGCGGTCATCGACCATTTGCGATCGTTCTGGTCCCCGCGATTGCAGGAGCTGAAGCGCCAGGCGGAGAGAAGGGAGCGTCATGGTGGTGCCAAACCCTGAGCAGGATTTTGCTTTCACCGAGGAGCTCCTGATCGAAGCCTCCCCGGAGACGGTTTTTACCTTCTTCGTCGACCCAGCCGAGATGCGCAAGTGGATGGGTGGGCACGCGCTCCTCGAACCATCGCCCGGCGGGCTATTTGCCGTCGACATCGGTGGCAATCGGGCCCGGGGAAAGTTTCTCGAAGTCCGTGCCCCGGAGCGAGTGGTGTTCACCTGGGGTTGGGAAGGCTCGGATTCGGTCCCACCAGGGAGCAGCACGGTCACCTTTACGTTTGAACGGAAGGGGGAAGGAACCTTGCTGCGGATGGTTCATCACGGACTTCCAGCGGGTGAGGACCTTCGGCACCGCCACGGCTGGCTTCACTACCTCAGCCGCCTCACCCAAGCTGCCCGCGGGCTCGATCCCGGTCCCGACCCCCACGCCGAAAGCAGCGATACCCCTCTCCACGAAGCATCATCGTGAGCAATGGCGTGGACCTGTCCGAACTGCTCGCGGTCATTCCGCCGCAAGGGGCAGTCGCACGAATGCGCGCCCGCTCTTTCGCTCGAGGAGTATTTCTCGACTGGCCCGGAATGGGAACAGCCGATCTTCGAGGCCGTGCTCGCCCATCTGGAGTCTCTTGGCCCGATGACCGTGGAACCGGTCTCGGTCGGGATCTTCATCAAGGCCAACGGCAGCTTCGTCGAGCTCAGGCCTTTGTCGAAATGGGTGGCGTTGTCATTCCCCCTCATGCGTCGCGTCTCGCACCCCCGGATCGCTCGCAAGCCCTTCGAAAGCGGTCGCAAGATCTATCACATCGTGAATCTGCAATCACCCAGAGACGTGGACGACCAAGTCAAGAGCTGGCTCAGCGAATCATTCGACGCCTGGGGCGCTGGCTGACTCGACCAAGGAAAGGAAAATCATGGCAAAAGGAACCAAAGAGGACCCCTGGGTCCTGAAGACCCCACCCGGCACGTCCGAATACCAGATGTATCGGGACGAGTCGACGAATCCTCCGACGCTGGTGTGCCAGGTGGGTTCGACCCAGCTGAAATACGACCTCAGGGCAATCGACGAACTGCATTCCATGCTGAAAGACCATGGCGACTGGATGGACCTCGGCGCCGCCGACGAGCAGAAGGAAGCCAAGGACGGAACCGTCGAGGGTTGGGGACGCGCGCCGTCAAATCCCCGGGGCGGCTGGTACGGGTTGAAGAAGGGTTATCGGGGACGTTTTGGCATGTACTTGCCGCCCCTCCTCGAGGAGCTGGGTCTCGCCGAGCTCACCCACGATGCCCGCAACAATCGCATGCGCGCTATCTAATCCCTAGAAAGATCGCACGCGGGGGGCGATCTTCCGTTGTCTCCTCAGTGACGAGCTCCGGCCCGAACCCGGCTTCGCGGATGAGGCGTATCCAGGTCTCCCTGGGGAAGAGACCGGTGTGGTGCGTTTCGTGGACAACCCGTACGTCTCCATCGCTTTCTCTGAGCAAGAAGACATAGTCAGTCTCGATCTGAGTGTCGGAGGGATCGGTATCAACGCTCCATTCGAGAAAGCGCACCCCGCTGTCCCTCGGGGCTGTCGGAGCCATCGTGGTCGGAACCCGGGATGAAGGTCTCCTTGATGTGGTCGGGAACAAAGATTGCGACTCCCCCCGGTCGGACATGGATGAAGGCGGTCTCGAGGGCCAGGGCGAGATCAGCCTCAGTTGTCATGTAGTCGACCGCGTCATAGATGAGGACCGCGTCGAATTGGCGATCGAGACGAACAGTGCGCATATCGCCCAGGAAGTGCTCGCACGTGGGATTTAGTCGTCGAGAGATATCGAGCATCTCCCCGGACAGGTCGACCAAAGTCAGCACGAACTGCCCCTTTAGGTAGGACGCAACGTGCCCGCCCCCGCTGCCGAGCTCGAGGACCTTGTTGACCGGGATCGAGGCGCGATCAAACAGCGAGCCGACGTAGGCCGACTCCTCGGCGTAGTCCTCGACAGGAGAGATGAGCGGCCACCAGCGAGCCAGCTCGCCGTAGAAGCGATAGCGGGCAGAATTCCCTTCCGTGCTGACGCTCAGCTACACCCCAGCGAGTTCCCACAGTTGAGGCACTTATAGCAAGAGCCGTTGCGGATCGTGATATGCCCGCACGTGTCACAAAGCGGTGCATCACCCATCATCCCGCCCAGAGCTGATTGCATCGCAGCCGTGCCGGCGTCGCGCACCGTTGCGGGAGCCACCACAGCTGGTTTGCTCACCGTAGGAGCGCTCGCAGGCTTGGACTCGAGCATTCGCACCGCCGATACCACGGCGGTCACCTGCTCCTCGGCAACTGCATCGGTGAGGTCGAGCTGGACCCCGGCATCGATGGCCATACCTTTCTTCGGCTCGGGCAGCTCTCCGTCACGATTCGGTGGAACTTGAGCCAGGTCATCCCGCTCGAGATACTCCACCGCCAGCGCTCGGAACACGTAGTCGACGATCGAGTTGGCCATCTTGATGTTGGGATGTCCCTCGACCATGCCCCGCGGCTCGAATGTCTGGAAGGTGAACGTGTCGACAAACTCTTCCAACGGCACTCCGAACTGAAGACCTTTCGAGACGGCAATGGCAAAGCAGGAGAGAATCCCTCGCAAGGTGGCTCCCTCTTTGGCCAGGTCGATGAAGACCTCGCCCAGGGTCCCGTCCTCGTACTCGCCGGTCCGCAGGTAGACCTTGTGACCACCAATTCTTGCTTCCTGGGTGTAGCCACCCCGACGGCCGGGGAGGACAAAGCGTGGCGGATGCATTCCCTGGCTGTAGGCCTGGGTGGGAGACATGCCCGCCGGGATCTTTCCCCACAAAATCGCCTTGTCGATCTCGTGCGCCCGCGTCACTTCCTCAGGCTCATCCTCGGGTTGGGCATCATCGGAACCAGCCGAGAGAGGCTGGCTCGCCTTCGACCCGTCGCGATAGAGAGCCATGCATTTCACCCCGAGTTCGTAAGAGAGCATGTAGCTCTCCTCGATGTCTTCGATGGTCGCTTCGTTCGGCATATTTATGGTCTTACTCGCAGCGCCACTCAGGAAGGGCTGGGTGGCCGCCAGCATCTTGATGTGACCCGTGTGGTGGATCAATCGCCGACCCTCGCGCCCGTTGCGATTGGCCGTGTCGAAGACCGCCAGGTGGTCGGCGGAAAGGTGCGGCGCGCCTTCGATCATCTGCTGGCCGCAAACCCAGGCGGTTGCCTCTCTGATCTCGCGGAGCTGAACCCGATCGACCGCAGCAAGTCGAAGTCGAACGTCGCGTACTCGTCGACGGTGAAGCCCAGGCGTTGCATTGCCAGCTCGCCGAGAACGAACGGGTTGAACGCGTGTCTTAACTCGAACACCGTCGGCAAAGCCTTCTCGATCTTGGCGAGGTCTTCTTCGTTGAACCCCTTTTCGATCAGCGAGGGCCGGTTGATGTGAGGGGCGCCTTCGAGCGAACTCGTCCCGACGATGTACCGAACAACGTCCTCAATCTGGTCTTCCTCGTAACCGAGGTTGCGCAGCGCCGGCGCGACCGACTGATTGACGATCTTGAAGTAGCCCCCACCAGCCAGTTTCTTGAACTTGACCAACGCGAAGTCAGGCTCGACCCCGGTGGTGTCGCAATCCATCTGGAGGCCGATCGTGTTGTGAGAAACGAAACCATTGGCGACATACGTGACGTTCTCGGGAACCGCCAAGTCGTAGGTCCATTCTTCTTCCCCGAGATTCGCCGAATCCACTGTGTCGAGGATGAACGACGCCTCGGTGAAACTCGCGTCGGCCACCACTCGCCAATTGTCATCCGATCTGACCAGCCGCGACGGCTGTCCAATCGCCAGCAACATGGTCTGCAGCTCGCGGGCAAGACGGGCCGACAACGGCATGCCGATCAAATGGGACGCGAACGCCCGATAAACCTCGGCGTTGTTGGTTGACAGGATCCCGTCTGGGATCCTGCCCTCGGCAGTCAAGGCAGCGAGGGCCCGCAGACGCGGCTTGCCGGTCACGGTGAGGGTGACCGATTCGCTCGAGGCGATCGGAGCTTCCTCACCAAAGACCCGCTTGAGCAGCAGCGTCACCTCGGTCGGGTTCCGGCCGCCGATCTGCAAAGTCTCTTCGCTGCTGCGGCCGAAGCCGACCACCAAGCCGACCAACTCGGCGACGTCAGGTGTGACCTCACCGATATCTGCCAGCCGCGTCTCCCGCGACCGTCCCACGAGTTGACCGAGCTGCAATGGAACGAGGTCGTCAAAACCGACTTCGGCCATCCGCTTCCATTCCCAACGGCCGTCATCGCCCACAACTTTGATGCGGTGGGTGGCAGTGCCCTGGATTCGGAACCCGCGTGATGTCGTGATGGTGACAACCGGCTCAACGCCGTTCACATAGAACTGGGTGGCTTTCCTGGGACCTTGGTCGGTGCCAACTTCGAGCGAGAGGTCCTGCCACTTCGCCCCGTCGGGATCACCGATCGTGCCGAGACGAACGAGACCCCATTCGGTTGGAACCAGCGAACCACCCACCAGGCAGCCGGTGGGAGCGATGACGCTCACCTGGGCGTTGCGAAAGCCGTGACGCTCTCCCATGTCGAGAGCGAGGTCCCACGACTGCCGCGCCGCCGTAAGCAGATTGTTCGGGGTCAGCTCAGAGTTGATCCCCATGACGTAATGCGAGAGCCCGTCGTACTCGCGTTGGTCGCTGTCATAAGCGGCTCGCCGATGGTTGCGGATGACCCGAAGCATCGCTTCTCGATTCTCCGCGAAGCGCGGGAACGGCCCGACGGAGGCGGCCAGCTCGGCCGAGGTCGCATAGGCGTAGCCGGTGAGTATGGCGGTGATTGCCCCCGAGACCGCTCTTCCTGCGTCGGAGTCGTATGGCAGGCCCATGCGCATCAGCAGCGTTCCCAGGTTGGCATACCCAAGACCGAGCGTTCGGTAGTCGTATGAGCCCTGGGCGATCTCCCTCGAAGGGAAGTGAGCCATCGTCACTGATATTTCGAGCGTGATCGTCCACAACCGGATCGCATGCTCGTAGGCCTCGGTATCGAAAGCGCCGCGTTCGTCGTCGAAGAACTTGATGAGGTTGATCGACGCAAGATTGCAGGCGGTGTCGTCAAGAAAAACGTATTCCGCGCAGGGGTTAGTTGCCCGGATCTTTCCGCCGGCCGGCGAGGTGTGCCACTCGTTGATGATCGTGTCGAACTGGACTCCGGGATCGGCGCACGCCCACGCCGCCTCAGCGACTCGTCGCCAGAGGTCGCGGGCCTTGATCGTCTTGCGAACCTTGCCCGTCGTGCGTTCTTTCAGCTCCCAATCGCCGTCGTTGCGTACCGCCTGGATGAAATCGTTCGGTACGCGCACCGAGTTGTTGGAGTTCTGCCCCGAGACGGTGGCATAGGCTTCACCATTGAAGTCGGCGGGATAGCCGCCATGCTGGATGAGGACGCGAGCTTTGTCCTCTTCGTGCTTCTTCCAGTCGATGAACTCTTCGATGTCGGGATGATCGAGATCGAGGATCACCATCTTGGCGGCGCGTCGCGTCGTACCCCCACTCTTGATTGCCCCCGCGGCCCGGTCGCCGATGCGAAGAAATCCCATCACGCCGGACGACTTGCCACCACCCGAGAGCAACTCGTTCTCGGCGCGGATCTGGCTGAAATTTGATCCCGTGCCGCTGCCCATTTTAAAGAGACGCGCCTCACGAACCCACAGATCCATGATCCCGCCCGGGTTGACCAGGTCATCAGAAACCGAAGAGATGAAACAGGCGTGCGGGGCCGGATGCGTATAGGCATCTGGTGACGAGGTCAACTCACCGGAATGCGGGTCGACGTACCAGAAACCCTGCGGGGTGCCGGTGATCCCATAGGTATGGGCAAGGCCGGTGTTGAACCACTGCGGCGAGTTGGGCGAAGCGATCTGGTTGGCGAGCATGAACTTCATCTCGTCCTCAAATGCTTGCGCGTCAGCACCGGTGGCGAAGTAGTTGTGCTGCTCTCCCCACCATCGCCAGGTACTCGCGAGCCGATCAAAAACCTGGCGGGCCGAGGTCTCAGACCCGATCACCGTGTTGCCCAATTCGTCGGTCTGGGGCACACCGGCCTTGCGGAAATACTTCGAGACGACGATGTCGGTCGCCACTTGTGACCAGCTCAAGGGAACTTCGGCATCCTTCACCTCGAAGACAACCGAACCGTCCGGATTGGTGATCCGGGAGTCTCGTTTCACCCACTCGATCGACTCGTAAGGATCGTGACCCTCAACGGTGAAACGGCGCGGAATCCGCAGGCCCCTATGTTCGGCTTGCTTGCCGGCTGGGACTTTGCTCATGATCTCTCCCTTCGGGACATAGGCTCTCCCTTCGAGCAGTCACGGGTCCCCTGCCAAGCCAGAAATTGGACGGAGAACCCTGGCGTAAAGACTCAAAACCACAACATGTTGTGGTACCCCTCTGCCTGACCACAACCTATTGGGGCGAATACACGAATGTAATTACATGGTTGTGATAGGTCAAGAACCTTTTAAGTTGATTTTCGCGAGTCCTCGACAGCCGCGAAAAGCCATCCAAACCATGAAGGCGTTCATGGGGGGAAGTGCTCCTGCGTTGGCGGGGGAAGTCACCGCCAAATGCCGGCTTTGGCAACCTAGACAGCCCAACCCCAACGCGAAAATCGACCTGCTCCGAAAGTTTCGCGGTTCTATTCGGCCCGCGCCCAAGCGTCGATGCGGGCCCGGCTTTGCGCGCTATCCGTGAGAAGGGCCGAGTTGGGAACGGGGAATCCAAGGAGCACCCGAAGTGTGTAGCCAAAGAGTCGGGCCGGCGCGGCGCGGATTGCTTCGATAGTTCGTTGATCCAAACCGATCGAGATGGCGACCACCTCACGAGGAGACAGCAACTGCGGGTGATGTCCCAGCCGCGATAGCACCGTCAACGCTTTGTCATGGGCAGCTGCAAGCTCCTCGATCGATCCACGAACAACCATCTGTCGGAGCACGGCCGCCGGAACGATGGCTGCTGCCTCGCTGATTGTCAGGAGCTCTCTCTGGTCGAAAACCGAGGTGAGGGCTCGGACTCGATCGGTTGCGACTGCGTACGTCCGCAAGTCATTCGACAGCAGGTAAGTGAATACCGTCTCGAAGCCCTGTCCGCGGACCTCGGCAGAGCCAACAATCGAAAAGCCAATGGCCCGGTACTGGTCGACATCGTCACGTACGCCAGAAGCGACGAACTGATCAGGACGTGGCTCAAAGCGGATCTGGGCGAGGGCTTTGCCGTTCATGAAGGTGATCCATCCCGCCAGCCCGATCCATCCAATGGGCACGGACGCCCAGTAGGCCCATGGCTCGGCAAGGAAAATCAGTTCAGCGGCTGCGGTGAGCAGGATGGCGGCACGATCGATTCGGTTGCGGGCGAATAGCAGCCCAACGAGAAACAGAACGAGCGTCAGACCCGTGCGTCCGTCACTCCAACCCAAGTTGTGGGACAACAAGTTGATGACGAAGGCGCCACCGAAGCCGATGGCGAACGATGGCCCAAAGAAACGGGTCAAGCGCCCACTATGAACATAAGAGACACTATTTTCTCAGGCCAGGATGGCTGTTTGACGAATCGCCAACTCATCTCCTCGGGCTCCCCCTTCGAGCCCACCATCGGATTCTCTCGAGCGGTGCGAATCGGCGACCGGGTCGTCGTTGCGGGAACGGCGCCGATCTGGCCCAACGGGGCCTGCCCCGACGACGCCTACCTGCAAGCAAAACGGTGTTTCGAGATCATCCTCGAAGCATTGGACCAGGCCGAGTTCGGCGCCGAGCACATCATTCGGACTCGCACCTACCTGGTCGATCGCAACGACGCGGAGGCAGTTGGTCGCGCCCATGGCGAGTTATTTGGGGAAATTCGGCCGGCTTCCACCATGGTGGTCGTCAAAGAGCTCCTCGACCCCAGTTGGCGTGTTGAGATCGAAGCCGAGGCCGCACGTTGAGCTGGCCGGCTCGAATCGCGCTCCTGGCGGTCGCGGGGTTGCACCTGTGGTTTCTCGTCCTCGAGATGTTCCTTTGGACGACGCCCACGGGCCGGAGAGCCTTTGGTCTTACCCCAGAAAACGCTGCCACCACCAAAACCCTCGCCGGCAACCAGGGTCTTTACAACGGTTTCCTTGTCGCCGGTCTGGCTTGGGCGGCGATCGCCAATCGGCGAGACATAGCGATCTTCTTCCTCGTTTGCGTGGTCGTCGCCGGTGCTTATGGCGCGATCACCGTGAACCGCCGGATTGCTCTGGTCCAGGCATTTCCGGCGCTGATCGGCCTGTTGCTCGTCGTCGCTTAGAGGTCTGTTCGGCGAGAAGCTTCGGCCCGGCGGGCGTGCCAGAGCAGCCGGCCGTGGATGTACTCATGAACCACGGCGTGGCCGTACAGGTAGCGGGGAACATCACGATTGGTCCTGCACCACTAGCGCGTAGCCGGGAGGCCGCCAGGCTCGAAAGGCTTCGTCTCCAGTGAGTTCCGCCAGGCACCCGAGCAGGGACTCGTCGAGCTGGAGCGAGTGCACGGCTCGCTGGTACTCGAGGTTGGTGGTGAGGGCGGCGAATGCGATGTTCATGAAGGACAAGCCGCGTCTCGAGGTCGAGCTTGCGATATCTTCCGTTGCTCGCCGGGATCGATCGTCCGGGACCTCGAGCATCGAATAAGTCGAGGGGTAGCGGCCGCAGTTGGTAAAGGTCCTTGCCCTTCCAGGCTGGCCAGCAATTCGTAGACGTTGAGGTCATGGTCGATGACCGCGTTGTTGTCAAGCTGATCGAGGCTCACCGGCCGCAGACGTGGCCTCGGTCACTCCGGCGTTGCGGGCGATGAAAGCCGAGCACATTGGTCTCCACCACAAAGTGGCGGAGAAGCAGCGCGGCCCCGCCGGGGAGACGAATCGCGACAGAAACCAGATGCCGAGACGATCGAGGGTGTCGTGCGCGGAAAACTCGAACGGCAGGAGCCGTTTCACAAACACGATCACTCCAACCAGTAAGTCGGGAAAGACAGCCGGATCGGGACTCGCAGGAAGCGATGGGCGAAACCTTGCTGATCGAGCTCGAGACAGCCGCAATGCATCACGATCGAAGTAGAGCGAAGGATCTCCCCGGAGAGCGTCGAAAATTCCCGGTCCGGGCCGGTCGACCATCGACCTCGGTTCAGGCATTATCGAGTTCCTCGAGTTGGAGGGCATAGAGCCGCGCGACGACCTTGGCCGTCTTGACGATCTGCCGCGCGACCTCGGGGGTGATGATCGGCGAGCCGAAGAGCTCGAACATCAGCTTGGTGTGCTCCTCGTCGGCTCCACCGTGATACCGGAGAAAGCTGATCTGTTCGGGAGCGAGATCGAGCTGGTCACGACAGGAGTCTGCCCAGCGCGCCGCTTTCCGCGCTCCTAGTCCTTCGATGATGTACATCGCCCCCAGCAGGTGGAGCGGATCGGGTTTGGTCGCCTCACTGGAACATGTAGGCGGAAAGGGCCTCCGACCCGACGTTCTTTGGCGCCAGCTTGGATCTCAGCGAGTGATCCGCCGACCGCGACGTAATCGCGTTCCAGCATCCGGAAGTCCCGCTGCTCCTCGGCGGCGTGGTGGATGAACTCCGCTCGAATGTCGGTGTGCTCGACGCTGAGGCTCGAGGCTGCCCGGGTGATCCAGCGCGCCCCCTCCATCACCTGCTGGCGAAGGTTGCGAAGCAAGCTGTCGATAGTCGTCGACTGTCGCCTTCGTGGGCTTCGATGCGAGCGACAATCGGGACGGTCGTCAGCCGTCGTTCGAACTCCGCCCAGACCAGGGCCAACTCCTCGACCAGCCAGCGCTCCGCGAGGACGAAGCATCTTCGGCAGCGACGGCTCAGCACGGCTGCGACCTGGGAACGTGGTCGATAGCGCAAGGCTGAGCCGTCGTCGACTTCCGTCCACACAGGTGAGGTGGACGAAGGAAACCGTGAATCGCCCTGATTCGGGCACCATCAGTAGAATCCGCTCGCCAGAGCTGGAACCGCCTCCGTTCAGTGCTTCCTCGAGCATGATGAAGATGCTCGCCGAACCGGTATTGCCCTTGGTGTGGAGGTTGGTGAACCAACGATCCTCGGGAATCATCAGCCCGGCTTCGCTCATCAACTTGACGATGTCACCTTTGAAGTACTCGGAGCTGTAGTGACACAGAAGGTGGTCGATCTCGATCGGGATCGATCTTTCCCGCTCGCACCAGTGTCACGTACTCCTCGACCCCCAAGGGCCACGATGTTGTTGAGCACTGTGACGTCCTGGCGGATGTTCAGCATTCCGGCGGCATCGGCTGCCGCAGGGGTCGGCTGGTCCTGCCACGTACTGCCAGCCTTGACTTCAGTTGGTGATGCCACCCCTCCGTACATGCACAGGGGGTAGCGATGGGCATGGGAACGCAGGTGGATCCAATCGATTCGCAAGGAGAGCCCATCCGGTCGAGGACGTGGTCCTCGACCACCACGGCCCCACCACCGTCAGACAGCATCCAGCGAAGGAAAAGAGCATCGAAGGGAATGCGTCCGTTGTGCGTCGACCGCCGTTCTGCAGGATCTGTTCGCGGTCAACGCGCGCGACACCAACTCCGCGGCGGCGGCCATCGCCGAAGACGATGGTCGCCGCTACGGACCGCCCGCTCAACGGCGCTGAGGCCGGCGATGCTCGAGCAGCAAACTCCAGCCGCAGACAAAACCTCGGTAGGCCCGCCGCCGAGCCGGCCATGCACCATCGAGGCGAAACCGGGAAGTGGCAGATCAGGTTGAGTGGTGGCAACGGCCAGCATCCCTACATCAGCGAAGGTGCTCCCCCGGCGGCGGAGGGCGTCTTCGATCGCAGCTGCCGCGATCTCTTCGTTGAGCAGCGTGGGCCGGCCCACATTGTCGAGGGCGTAGTGGCGACTCTGAATGCCGTTCGCTTCCAGCATGCGTTCTCGCACCCGATGTGACGAGTCAGGGAGGAGCGCCGAGGTGGAGGTCGATGTCCTCGTTGCTGACTGGCTCTCCGGGAAGAAAAGCTCCAACGGCGGTGATGTAGGCGGTGGGCATTGTTTCCTCTCGTTAGTGGCTGGCTGGTTCCACTATCGACGCCCCGAATCAGATCCTCAATCAGGTGATCCCCTGATTCCGGCGATCACCCCAAGCACGCACCGACGGCGTTCTACGTTGATTCGGTGACCGGCTGATCCTCGCTGACCACGTCAACAGCCACCGGCTGTCCCTCTGGGGTAATCACCACTACTTCGGTGGCCAATTCAGTTGGTTGGGGCTTCGAGTCTCGCAGTCTCCAGAACACGGCTCCGGCAACAACTAAAGCGAGCAGGAGTCCACCGAGGATCGCCCAGGGAAACCCGCCCCCGATCGACGATCGGCCAAAGAGCGTGCCGGGGTCGGTTTCCAGATCATCGAGGTCCCAGGTGACGGTTCGTTCGTCAAGCACGCCGTTGTGCTCTTCGACGTTGCCGGGGAAAGTCACGGCGATTTGGAAGTCGATGGTGAGGAACTCGGCCATCTCCTCGAACTCGCCCTCACCAGCCAACTCCTCCATGGGGTTGCCGCCGCTGGCCTCGAATACGAAGTCGCCATTCTCCTCGGTGAAGCTGAGATCGGTGTAACCCCACTCCTCGCTGAGCATGCTCGACGACATGAGCTCCTGCAGTTCCTCGAGGGAGGAGAAATCCCGCGAGATTTCATATCCCTCGATGTCACCATCCACGAAAGGCTCAGCCTCCCAGCCTTCATCCTCGGCCGACGATTCCAACTCGCCGAGGACGTCGCCCTCTCCCCCCGACTCCTCCATCAGGTTGCGAAATTCCTCGTCAAAGCCGACCACTGCGGTGATGGTCCCGGCGGAAAGGTCGCCGGCGTCGATGAGGAGATGAGTCCGAACCTCACAGGCTGCAAGGACCAGGGCCAGCGAGACGAGAAGAAGAAATCTACGAAGTGTCACCCAAACACGCTACCTCAGGGTTCGACTATGACCACCCCGGTCATGAAGTCTGGGTGGAAACGGCAGAAGTAAGGGAATTCGCCGGCCTCGGTAAACGTGAATGCGAACGGCGCCTCCGGATCAAGAGTTTCCGACCAGAGACCATCTCCGTCCGGCGGCGTACCAGAAGTCGAGGTATGGCTGCCGTCGGTGAGGTTCCAGGTGATCGTGTCACCGACACTGACGGTGACAGCCGATGGTGAGAAGGAAAAGTCGGAGACCCCGACCGGGGTTGCAACGCCACTCGGTCCCGCGCTCGTAGTGGTCGTGACGGACTCAGCGCAGGCCGTTAGCAGAACGATCAATGTGAAGAGAATCCGCTTCATGTGTCAGTCGTACGGGACGACCGGGCCCAGCGGTTCAAACTTGGCGGTTCAAACTTGGCGGTTCAAACCTAAGGTGCGACCGTGGTCGACTTCATGGACGCCGCGGTGGAGGAAGCCCGGGCCGGCCTGGCCGAAGGCGGCATTCCGATCGGTTCCGTTCTCGTAGTCGATGGCGAGATCGTCGGCCGGGGCCACAACCGCCGCGTGCAAAAGGACAGCCCGATCCTCCATGCGGAGATGGATGCGATCGACAATGCCGGGCGTCTCACTGCCGCGTCCTATCGACGGGCGACTCTTTATTCGACCTTGTCACCCTGTGACATGTGCTCGGGGACCGCGTTGCTCTATGCGATCCCCATGATCGTGATTGGAGAGAACCACACCTTTAAGGGGCCAGAGAGTTACTTGCGCTCAAGAGGGGTTGACCTGATGGTCCTCGACCGGCTTGATTGTGTGACGATGATGGCGGACTTCATCAACTCACAGCCCGAGCTCTGGTTCGAGGACATCGGCGAGTAATGGACACCGCGTCCTGGGTCGTCGCAGTCCTCTACGGGCTTCTCGTCGGCTTTCTCCTGGCTCGATTTCGACGCGACGAGCGCGTTCTGCTCGGAGCGTTGATTGCCATGACCCTGATCGGGATCGTCACCTGGGTCGCGGCTCCACGCTCGATAGCCGGCCCATCTTTGGCCGTGGGTGGAGCTGCGAGCTTCCTGGCCGCCGCGTTAACTCGAGCGCGTTTGTCGCCTTAGCCATGAATCCCGTCGAGGAATCGAGCAGTTCAATCGAAGAAAGAATCAGGGCTGCTATCGAGCGAGGCGAGTTCGACAACCTCCCGGGCACCGGGAAACCACTCCCGAACCGCGACGACGGACCTGGTTGGTGGGCTCGCCAGCTGATCGAGCGAATGCGAGTCGAGGATGCTCAGGCCGAACTCGATCGAGCGCTGATCGAGCGCCTGGATGAGGTATGGCTCTTGCCCGACGAAGCCGCGGTGAGGCGTTGGGTCGACGAGATCAATTCGGAAATGTCGAGTACAAGCCCCGACGCACTCGACCCCCTCGAAGTCCTCACTGGCTGGCGTCGCATGGCTCGCATCCGGCAACGATGACGCGGATCCTGGTGGTGGAGGATGACGAGCTGCTGGCTTCGTCCTTGGTGCGCGCCCTGGGATATGAGGGCTACGAGGTGGAGATGCGGGGGGATGGGGTCGACGCCCTCGATCAGGTCAAGCGGAACCCTCCGGACTTGGTAATTCTCGACGTCATGCTGCCCGGAATGGAAGGGGTGGAGGTCTGCCGCCGGATTCGCCTCGAGAGCCAGCTGCCGGTGTTGATGCTGACCGCCCGGGATACGGTGGCGGACCGTGTGCATGGTCTTGATAGCGGTGCCGACGACTATTTGGTCAAGCCCTTTGCCAACGAAGAGTTGCTGGCTCGGATTCGGACGCTGCTGAGGAGACGGCAACCCGAGGCAACGCGTTCATTGTCCTACGGGGACCTCACTCTTGATGCCCAAGCCCACACCGTGCAGCGAAACTTGCAACAGATCGACCTCACCGCGCAGGAGTTTCGACTATTGGAATACTTCTTGCTGCACCGTGGCCAGGTGCTCAGCCGCCCGCAGATCCGGTCGGCAGTCTGGGGGCTCGAGGCGGAGACGTCGTCGAATGTCGTTGACGTCTATGTGCGTTATCTCAGGCAAAAGCTAGGGGAACCGAATTTCCTCCACACCGTGCGCGGCGTCGGGTACGTGCTCCGCTCACCGTGAAGTTCAGGACGAGACTCGCCTGGTATGGGGTGGCGGTGGCGACGGCGACCCTCGTGATCTTTGGGATCCTCCTGAATGCGCTGGCGCAGCGAACCGGGCCGGTGGAGCAGGACCAGAATTTGCTTGCTCTCGCCCAGCGAACCGTCAGCTCCTTGGCGACTGCGCCAGCAGAGACCTTCAATGGGCCGAGCCTGCCCCCGGTGCCGATCGACGTCGCTTCGGGCACCGAGCCTTACGTGGCAGTCGTGAATCGTGACGGAACGGTCCTCTTCGCTACGGGTCAGGTTGCGGGCGCTCCGCCCTCGGTGCCAGTGGCAGCGATCGAGACCGCGCTCGCGGAAGGCACCAGCCTGACGACGTTCTCGCCCGCACCGGGCGTCGAGCTCCGGGTCGCGGCGGTCCCCTTCAGCCGCCCCGACATCGGGCTCGAGGGCGTGGCTGTCGCCGGTCAATCAACCACTCTGACCGCCGAGAATCTGCGCGGTCTCCGCGCCGTGCTCTTCGTCGCCGGGATCGTCACCGCACTGGCCTCCTGGCTGGTGGCCCGGTTGGTGGCCAAGCGTGCCCTCGCCCCACTCGACCGCCTCGCAAGAACGGCCTCCGTCATTGCCAGCACCGGCGAGCTGGCCGAACGGCTCCCTCAAGCAGAGAACGACGACGAAGTCGGCAACCTCACCTCAAGCTTCAACCGGAT
The DNA here is from genome assembly GCA_963840175.1 of uncultured Acidimicrobiia bacterium. Lineage (GTDB taxonomy): Bacteria > Actinomycetota > Acidimicrobiia > Spongiisociales > ZC4RG35 > JACCTH01. Next base: position 303,076 of record CAWIXU010000003.1, on the reverse strand, counting down.
GCTCGACCGCCTCGAGCAACAACAGCGGCGGCTGTCGGACAGCCTCGAGAATCAGAGAAGGTTTGTAGCCGATGCCTCTCATGAGCTGCGCAATCCGCTGGCATCAATCCGGGCCAACCTGTCCTTTCTCGATTCGCATCCCGAGGCAGCGAAGTCAGATCGCGTCTCCGCCATGGCCGATTCCTCCCGGGCGGCAACACGCATGACCGATCTCATCGATGATTTGCTTCGGTTGGCCCGGCTCGATGCCGGCGTCATGTCTCCCAGCGAGACGGTATCAATAAAAGCTGCGGCCGAAGACGCGCTCAGCCGAACCATCGCCGAGGTTGCAGCCGTCGAAATCGAGGACGGATTCGTAAATGCCAATCGGGAGGATCTCGCCCGACTGATCACCAACCTGCTGGACAATTCTGCAACTCATGCGGCACCACCAATCGAACTCCGAGTCGTTCAAGGGGTTAACGAGATGGTGCTTACCGTAAGTGACCGCGGCCCAGGGATACCGGTCGATCAGCTCGATGCCATCTTCAAACGCTTCCACCGCCTCGACCCGGTGCGCCCACCAACCGGGGGAACCGGGCTTGGCCTGGCGATCGCCCGTTCGCTGGCCGAGCAGGTAGGTGGCTCGCTGGTGGCGGCTAATCGGGCCGGCGGTGGAGCGGAGTTCACCCTGAGGCTGCCACTGGCCTAACCACCGAAACCTAAGGCTCTGCACCGTGCTTTTCACGGCTTCTAGCCCGCGGTTTTGACACCCTCCCGAACCGGAACGAAACCGCGGGCCCTAATTGACTGACTTGGGCCGTGAATTCCACGGCCTGAAGCCTTAGGTTTGGGCTTGGGCTCCCTCCGGCGACGGTTTCTCACCGTTCTCTCATCGGAATCCAATCGCTGCTCAATCACAGACACCGAGAGTGACCGCTATGAGCGCAGTTCTCGTCGAACGTCCCCAAGTTGAAGGGCCCCAACTCGAACGGCAGCCCAAATTGGAACGGCTTGGGCTCGCCGCCTCACTGCTCTCGGTTCAGGCCGCCCTGACCTTCGTCACCGGGATCGAGGCGGCGTTGATGGCGGCGGGGACCGGCAACTCAGCCGGAGCGCTACCTGCCCTTGCTTCCTTTGGTTGGGCGGCCTTTTTGCTGGTGGCGCGCCGGCGGCTCGGAGCAGGGAAGGGCCGGCGTCTCGTCAAGTGGCTCGAGGGATCGCTTCTCGTTTGGTCAACGATCAACCTGGCCCTGGCCGTCTTTTTGATGGAATCCGGGATCGGTCTCATGGCCGCGATCAGCGGTTTCGGTCTACCGATCCTGATTCTCCATCTGGTTCTGAGGAAGGCCTAGATGGGAGCGCTCTGGCCTCACGGCGGTGAGGCTCCCGTCGGCGTGGGTGAGGTCGGATCATTGATGTACGACAACCTCCCGGCCCACCTGCCCGCGCTCGCCCTTGGTTTTGGCTTTCTCTTCATCACCTTCATCATCTCGACCTGGGGCACGTGGCGCGACCGTCCGCTCCGGGACCGCTTCTTGCTCGGAGTAATGCTTTTCGCAGCCGGGGCTCACCTCGGCCTGGCGATCACCGCTGAGGGTCCCGGGTGGCGTCTGGCTTTTCTCGGCTCGTCGATGTTCGCGCTCTGGATCGTCCGATGTTTCCTTGGGGGTCGACCATGGCGACTCCTGGCGAGCGCGATGTGGATCGGATCACTGGTCGGCTACTGGGCCTCGAGTCTGGGTGGCCATCCGATCGACCAGATCGGCCTAGTCGTCAAATTTGCCGAGATCGTCGGCCTCTATTTGACCCTGGGAGCTCGTGAGTACCAGGCGGGCAAGCGACGGATCCTTCCCGGCTTCGCCCTGATCTCGGCAGTGGTGCTCAACACGATTTTCGTTTGGGCAGCGGCGTTCCGAGCCGGAAGTGGCGATCTCGGTGTGGTGAGCCATCATGCCGGCACGAACCCCACGCCGGGCATGGTCATGGCCTATCAGAGTCCCAATCCACCCACGTTGGAAGAGATCGAATACGCCAACTCGCTCTTCAGCGAGACTGCCGCAGCAATCGCCGCTTACTCCGACCCGGCGGACGCCGCTGCAGCCGGATATCAGATGAACGGGCTGGCGGGGGACGACTTTCACGCCGCTAATCCGGCTTATCAGAAGGATGGACGCGAGCTCGATCCGGCCAAACCCGAGAACCTCGTCTACGCGATGGGCCCGGACGGTCCGGTCTTGATGGGCGCAATGTTCGAAACCGAAGGTTTGCACAGCTCGCCACCATCGTCCGGCGGACATGAGCTGCATTGGCATCGGCACGAGCAGGTCTGCTTCTCGGTCGTGCCGTTGGGACTCACCGGCCTGGTTGACCCCTCGGGCCTGTGCCCGATCGGGTCGCTGGCGATGCCGACGACCAACTCAATGATGCATGTGTGGATTGTTCCCGGCGCACCGCAACGCTTCGGCGATCTCGACGAGGCCTGGAAAGCCGCCTACCTGGCCGGCCCAGACAATTAATTGGCGCCTAGCTGCCGATCGGCCGTCCCCAGGTGACGGCCTCGAGCACTGCGGCCGGGGCCAGGGTTCGGTACTGGGCGTCGGGAACTGCGCCCAGAGCGTCGTTGACGGTAGAGAACGCAATCCGGAAAGCGATGTATGCCGTCATGGCGAAAATTTGCCGATCAGAGAATCCCGCGGCTCGGAGTGAGTCGATGTCGGCCTGATCGGTGCTGTTGGGATCGGAAACGACCTTGCGGGCCCAACGCGCCATGATCTGCTCGCTCTCGGTGAGATCGCCGTCCTCGGCGAGAAGCACGCTGGCGGCAGTTTCGGCGTCGATTTCCGCGGCGAGTTTTCTGCCCCAGGCGATAGAGCAATACGAATCGCCCAAGGTGGCCGCAGTGGCGCTTACCAGGATCCCCCGTTGACGAACCGACAGTTCACCGGCGCGCGTGGCCGTCTTGATCACCTCATTCCAACCGGTCTTGACGGCGGGCGCGTGGGCCCAAAGGCGGGTGAGGTTCATGACATAGCCGTAGTCGGCGACGTCCTGTTCAAAAAGCGTGTCGGCTCCGGGCGAGGCCGGGGCGTCGTCGAGCAGGTGGGGCCGTTGGTGATCGATCATCATGGCGCGACGATTATCGCGCTCGGGGACCTAGGTGGCGAGACCGAGCGGCACCGTGGCCGGAGAGAGGATGCGATCGACCAGCCCGTATTCGACGGCTTGGTCCGCTGTCATCCACCGATCACGATCGGTGTCGAGGCGGATCCGTTCGATGGGTTGACCCGTGTGGCGAGCGAGAAGCTGGCTGGCTTGCTCACGCTGTCTGAGGAGCTCGGCCGCCTGGATCTCGATGTCGCTGGCCTGGCCGCCGATGCCGCCGACATGCGGTTGATGAATCATCACCCGGCCGTGAGGGAGGATCGCCCGCGACCCGCTGACACCTCCGGCCAGGATCACAGCCGCGGCCGACGCCGCCATGCCAATGCAGGTGGTCTCTACCGGAGGGCTGACATGCTGCATCGCGTCGTAGATGGCAAACATTCCGTCGGCCGATCCTCCGGGAGAGTTGATGTAGACATTGATCGGCTTCTCCGGGTCCTCCGATTCGAGATGAAGAAGTTGGGCAACGATCAGATTGGCGAGATCGTCGTCGACTTGTCTGCCCAGGAAGATCAAGCGGTGGCCGAGAAGCCGGGAATAGATGTCATACGCACGCTCGCCGCGGGCGGTTTGCTCGATAACAGTTGGAATCAACACGCTTCCGTACCTAAGTGCAACTCATGGGTTGCAATAAGCTACCACGATCTGCAACTGCTAGGTTGCAGATGTGCATTACCCGGAGATCGAGCGCTCGGTTGACCTCGACGCGGCTCCCGCCGAGGTCTGGAAGCAGATCATCGACGGGGCGCTCGCCGAGGAATGGATGGGAGTCAAGGTGGAGCCAAGGGTTGGTGGCACCGTGGTCGTTCCCGACGAAGCTGTGATCGGCACGGTGGAGGAGGTCGTGCCCGAGCGATCGATCAGCTGGTCGTGGCGCAAACCCGACGGCGACCCTTCTCAGGTCACGATCACGATCGAGCCGAGCGAAGCTGGCTCCCGGCTCACCGTTATCGAGCGCCTGTTGGAGTACCGAATCAGCGGTTCACCTCCGATCGTCGGTGCAGCGTGAAAAACCCGCAGACGTTGTTCTCGGCACTGGCTGATCCGACTCGACGAGACGTCTTCGAGCGGCTCACTCGAGACGGTCCAGCGTCGGCGAGCAAGCTGGCCGCCAGTCTGCCGATCAGCCGCCAGGCAATCCAGAAACATCTCGCGGTGCTCGACGAAGCTGGGCTCGTCACCCGGAGCTCCGTCGGACGTGAGGTCAACTATTCGGCTGACCCCGCCGCTTTGTCCGATATGACCGATTGGGCAGCGAAGGTCGACGCCCAATGGCAAAAACGGCTGGACCGGTTGCGGCACTCGCTCGACTAGTCATTCCCAGGTGAGGGGGCGGTCGTGGGGGATCACGTGGATCCAGGTCATGCCCGGAGGGACCACGAGTTCGCCGCTAGGAGTCGAGAAGGTGAACCACGTTTCGTTGTCAGGGCGCGACCACGTCCCTTCCACCACCCGGCCCTCGGTGAACAGCACCACCCGCCCCGAGCCGATGGTTTTCATGGCGGGAACCCGGGCGGTTCCGGTGGGAGCGGGCACCTCGTAGTACTGGCCGAAGATCACCACCAGGTTGTCAGCGGCGATCCGGCCGGAAGAGCCGTCCGGGGCGGCCCAGTGGTGAGGGGTGCCGTTAGACGAGCGGAGATAGCGAGCGCCATCCCAGTGCCAGATGGTTGAGATCGGATCTGACCAGGAGACGTCGACCACTGCGGCGGCCGCAGCTTGCGGATAGCTGAACGCGCCCCAGCGGAGCAGATCGGGCGGTGGATTGTTGGCGTATCCGCGCGAGTCCGCTTCCCGGCGGAGCTCCACTGTATTGGCGTAGAGGTTGTGCGGCGCTCGCCGGCTCGAGATGCGAAACATCGCCGGTGGCTTCACCTGTGTCTCCCGGATGATGGGGACACCCTCATCGACCAGTTGGTCGGCGATCCAGGGTTGGGCACCGGATATCGCCACCGTCGCCCCGAGGGCCTCGATCAGAGCGTCGGTTGGACGGACCGACCGCACTGGCCCGAGGTAGTTGGCATCGGACTCGAGGAACAGCGCCATCATCCGCGACAAGCCCCCTTCGACCATGAGCTCGATCATCGCGTCGGCTTGTTCGATCCCTGACTGCGGCCGGGCAGGACCGGCGTTGTCGACCTTGACCGCCAGGATCCTCCGGCTGACCGAGAAACCGTTGGGAGCGGGGAGGCCATCGAGCGGGCTCAACCGAACCGGGACGACACCGAGCTCGAGCCGAAATGCCGCGTGCCAGGAAAAGGGCCATGTCCTGGCGGATGACTGGATCTTGAGGACAGAAGCGGTTGATCCCACATCCGAGCGTGATGCCGGCGCTGCGAATCGCCTGCACGGCTTCTGTATAGAAGAGGCCGGCCTCGACATCATCAAAAGGAGCCCCTGACCCTGGTGGAAGCTCCATAGCCCGAGCGAGAAATACAGCCATCTCCCCTCGCGAGATGGGCCGCTCGCCGCCGAAAGTCCCATCCGTTCGGCCGGCCACGATCCCCAGTTCAAATAGACGACTTGCGAACCCCGCATAGAACAGGTCCGCCGTCACATCCGGGAATGGCGTTAGCGCAACGGAAGGAGACACCCCCAACGCCCGGCCGAGGAAGGTCACCAGCTCGCCTCGAGTGACGGCGCCATTGGGGCAGAAGGTCGTCGATGCACAGCCCTGGGTTATCCCGGCGGCGACCAGCGCCTCGATCGCGGGTTCGGCACTCATCCGATCGTCGTCGATGAAGGTGCCGCCTGGGGGAAGCGTCAGAAACAGAACGAGAACCGAGACCCGGACGAGATCCATCCGCAGGAAAGTAGCCGCGCTCATGCGCCCCGCTCATTCAGGTGGGCCTACCCTCGCCAGACTCGAGGAGGTGCGTGTGAGGCGTTGGATGCTCTTGGTCTTGGTCCTGACGATGGTGCTGGCCGCTTCGCCAGTGACCGAACAGTTTGCCGGGGCCACAACCGACGAAGAAGGTGTCGTTCTTCGAGTTGGCCTCGTCCAGCCGTGGACCACGATGAACGTCACGGCGGGGTTCGAGGTCTCGGTCTACGACATCTGGAACCTCCAGTACGCCACCCTCACCGACAAGGCCGCCGACGACTTCTCGACCATCGAAGGACTCGCCGAGTCATGGGAGGCATCCAACGACGGGCTCACCTACACCTACACCCTGCGCGAAGGTTTGCTTTGGTCAGACGACACTCCCCTGACCGCCGAGGACATCGCCTGGACGATCAACACCTCGCGCGACCAGGGTTGGGGCAATCATGTCGCCACCACTGTGAACCTCGACGCGGTCGCGATCGACGAGCGCACGGTCGAGATCACGACCTCGGTTCCCGATCCCAAGCTGCCGACGATGGACGTGTACATCGTCCCCAAGCACATCTGGGAGCCGATCGCCCCCGACGGCGAGGCCGTCACCTCGTACGAGGCCCTCGATGGGGTAGGCAGCGGCCCGTTCGTCATCGAGCAGTACGAACCCGAGCAGTTCGTCCGCATGCGGGCCAACCCCAACTACTGGCAAGGGCGAGCCCGCGATCGACACGGTCGTATTCCAGATCTTCACCAATCCTGACGCGATGGTGGCGGCCCTCCAGGCGGGTGATCTCGACGCGGTCCACGACGTGCCCGAAGAGTCGATGGCGACCCTCGATGAGGACCCCAACATCGTCGCCATCGCCGGTTACCAGGGCGGATTTGACGAGCTCGCTATCAACGGTGGCGCCGCCGAAGGGCAACCCCATCCCGCCCTGCTCGACCCGATCGTGCGCCGGGCGATTGGCATGGCCATCGACAAAGAGGCGGTGATCGAGGACGTGCTCGCCGGTTACGGCGAGCCGGCGACGACGATCTCTCCTTCGGCCGATCCGAGCTGGGTGCCTGACATTCCTGCCGACGAGCAAATTGCCTTCGACGTGACCGGCGCCAACGCGATGCTCGACGAAGCGGGCTATCTCGACACCGACGGCGACGGCGTGAGGGAGATGCCGGGAGGCGGCAACAACATCGTGCTCCGCCACGGCGTCAACACCGACTCCAACACCTACCCTGCCATCAGCGAGCTGATGCCCGGTTGGATGGAGTCGATCGGCTTGGGCGTTGAGCTCAACGCCTACGACGGGGGGCAACTGTTCGAAGTCATCGTCGCCGGGGACTACGACACCTTCGTTTGGGGATGGACGCCCTTCGTCGATCCCGACCCGATGCTGTCCTATTTCACGAGCGCAGAGATCGGCAACTACAACGACGCCAACTGGACAGACCCCGAATATGACGCGCTCTACGAGGAGCAGAAGCAGGAGCTCGATCCTGATCGGCGTCGGGAAATCGTCCACGAGATGCTCCGGATCATGTACGACGCGGGCGTCTACTACCCGATCTACTACTCCCCCGACCTGCAGGCGTATCGATCGGATCGTTTCGAAGGTTGGATTCGCCAGCCGGCCGACATCGGGCCGGTGATGTTCTCCAATACTTCACCTTCGTACTTCCAGCTCCGGCCGGTAGGCGGCGCAGTTGGTGGGGGCATCAGCCCCGTAGTCCTGATCGTCGGAGGAGCCGTGGTTCTCGCCGCCATCCTTCTCCTCGTGATGAATGCCCGGAGGAAGCAGGCAACTGCGGACGACCGGGAGTGAACGCCCGGTTCGCATTCGGGAAGATCGTTGGAGCGATTTTCACGCTCGCTTTTGTCCTCGTCTTCAACTTCTTTCTCTTTCGGGTCGTGCAAACCGATCCGGTCTCCACGCTCTTCCGGGGTCGCAACATCCCCGAAGCAAGGCTCGACCAGCTCCGGGCCGAGTTCGGTCTCGACAAGCCGCTCGGCGGTCAGTTCGTCGACTATCTCCAGCAGACCGCCCAGCTCAACCTCGGCCTCTCCTATCAGAGCCGCCAGCCGGTTTGGGACGGACATCAAGGCGAAGATCCCGGCGACGCTGGCCTTGGTGGGCACTTCGAGCGTGCTATCCGCCGTCATCGGCACGGGGCTCGGGGTCGCCGCGGCCTGGAGACGCGGCAGCAAGACCGACTACTCCATCACGACCTCGACCATGGTCTTCTATTCGATGCCCGACTTCTGGCTGGGCATGCTGCTCCTGGTCGGTGGGGCCATCACCACCGGTCTCTTCCCCGTCGGAGGAATGGTCGATGCCGGGATCGTCGCGGGAAGGCCTGGGTCGCTTGCTCGATCAGGCCCATCACATCGCTCTTCCGGCTCTGACCCTGACCCTCGCCTATCTGGGCGAGTACGCCATCGTCGCCCGCAGCTCGTTGCTCGAAACGATGAAGGAGGACTACCTGATCGTCGCCCGCGCCAAGGGACTGCGCGATCTGAAGGTGCGCAATCGGCACGCAATCCCCAACGCCCTTCTTCCGGTGGTGACCCTGAGTGCGATCAACTTCGGGTTCGTCCTCTCCGGGGCGATCGCCGTCGAGACCGTCTTCTCCTGGCCGGGGCTGGGCAAGGCCACCAGCGACGCGATTCGTGGGCCGGACCTGCCGATGCTGCAGGGTCTGTTCCTCCTTTTCAGCGCGGCCGTGATCGTCTTCAACCTGATCGCCGATCTGGTCTACGGCCGGCTTGACCCGAGGGTGCGCGCATGACGGTCGTGGTCAGCGATCGCAAGCGTCAGCACCTGGTCGAAGTCGCCCGCGAGTTCTGGCAGTCGCGCTCGGGACGGATCGGAGTCATCATCCTCGCCTTCTTCGTGCTCATGGCCATCTTTGCGCCTTTGATCGCCGGGACCGATTACATCAACCCGGTCAAGGCGAGGGCGGCCGGTTTGCCGCAGTGGGGCACACCGGCCGAGGTAGGTCCGCTCGGCACGGACCATTTCCGGCGCTCGGTGTGGGATCAATTCGTCTACGGCTCGCGGATCAGCCTTCTGGTCGGTCTGGCCGCCACCTTTCTGACGATCCTCATCGGTTCGGCGGTCGGAATCATCTCCGGGTTCGTGGGCGGCAAAGTGGATTCGGCGCTGATGCGGGTCACCGAGTGGTTCCTGGTGATCCCCTTCCTGCCGCTCGCCATCGTGCTCGCCGCGGTGCTCGGGCGCTCGCTCTGGAACATGATCTTCGTCATCGGGATCACGTCCTGGCCGTCCACCGCGCGCCTCGTCCGCTCGCAGGTGCTGACGCTCAAGCAACGAACCTTCGTCGACCGCTCGCGCTCGCTCGGTGGTTCGGGCTGGCACATCGTCCGCCAGCACATCCTGCCCAACGTGAGTGGCTTGATCCTGGCCAACACGACGCTCGCCGTCCCGATCTCGATTCTCACCGAAACGACCTTGTCTTTCCTCGGCCTCGGCAACCCACAAACCGCCTCCTGGGGAAAGACGTCTGGAAGAGGCGTTCGTCAATGGCGCCATCGCCCGCAATGCCTGGTGGTACTACCTGCCGGCCGGCATCGGCATCGTCCTGGTGGTCCTCGCTTTCACGCTTGATCGGCCAGACCTTGGAACAGATCGTCGATCCCCGCCTCAAGGATCGCCGGTGACAACCCTGCTCTCCGTTCGCGACCTGACCGTTACCTACAAGACGAGCCAGGGTGAGGTGCCAGCCGTTCGTGGGGTCAGCTTCGAGTTGGAGAAGGGCGGTTCGCTGGGACTGGCTGGCGAATCCGGCTGCGGCAAGTCGACGATGGCCAACGCGATCCTGCGACTGCTCCCCGCCGGAACGAAAACAACGGGCCAGGTGCTGCTCGGCGACGAGGACGTTCTCACCATGAAACCAGGTCGGCTGCGCGCGGTCCGCTGGACCGGGGCCGCCATCGTCTTCCAGGGAGCGTTGCACGCACTCAACCCGGTCGCAACGCGTGATCGACCAGATCACCGAACCAATCCTGCTCCACAAAACCGAACCCAATGAGAAGGCGGCCGAGAAGCGTGCCGTCGACCTACTGGGTCAAGTCGGCATCCCCGCCAACCGAGCTCGGGACTACCCGCATCAACTCTCCGGTGGGCAGCGCCAGCGGGTGCTGATCGCGATGTCGCTCGCCTGCGATCCCGATCTGCTGATCGCCGACGAGCCGACCACTGCGCTGGACCTGATGGTGCAGGCGCAGGTGCTGGCGGTCCTCGAAGGTTTGCGCGCTGAGCGGCAGCTGTCGATGATCTTCATCACCCACGACCTCTCCGTCCTGACCTATGTCTGCGACTCGGCTCGCGGTGATGTATGCCGGCAAGGATCGTGGAGCGGGGACCGAGCGATCGGGTCTTCGAAAGTCCCGCGCACCCCTACACCCGCGCATTGGCGGCGGCCTTTCCGACGATCGGCGACCAAGGCTCGCGGATGAATCCGACCGGGCTCAAAGGTGATCCGCCCGACCCCGCCAACCTTCCCGTTGGTTGTCCGTTCCACCCGAGGTGTCCGTTGGCGATCGAAAAGTGCAAAGACGCGGAGCCTCCGCTCCTCCCGGCGGGTCCGATGCAGGAAGCCGCTTGCATCATGGTCGTGCCGCTTTCTCCCCCCGGAGGGGGGAGTGGCCCGCAAGGGCCGAAGGGAGCGTTTTCTTGAACCGCGAGGCCCGTTCCGATTCAGCAACCTCCGTAGCACCGCTAGTTGTGGTGGAGGATCTGCACATTCACTTCGGACCCGCCCGTGCCGTCGACGGGGTCAACCTCGCGGTGATGCCCGGCGAGGTGCTGGCATTGGTCGGCGAGTCGGGCTCGGGCAAGACGACGCTGATCAGGGCGATCCAGGGTCTGACCCATCCGACGAGTGGCCGCGTGCTGTTCGAGGGCAAGAGCCGCCGACGCCCGGCACATGCCGGATGTGCAGATGGTGTTCCAGGACCCGACCGGCGCCCTCAACCCTCGCCGGACCGTCTCAGAGATCGTTGCGGAGGGTCTGCGCATCGAGGGCTTCAAGGGCAACGAGGCCGAAGCTGTCGCGACCGCACTGAGCCGGGCGGGATTGCGGCCGCCGGAGAGATTCCTGCGGCGGTTTCCCCACGAGATCTCCGGCGGACAACGCCAGAGAGTTGTGATAGCTGGGGCGATGGTGACCGAACCGCGCTTGCTGCTGGCCGACGAGCCGGTGGCCAGCCTCGATGCTTCGATCCGGGGCGAGATCCTGGGCCTGCTGAGGAGTCTGGTCGACACCACCGGTCTGTCGGTGCTGGTCGTCACCCATGATCTCGGGCTCGCCTGGAACATCGCCGATCGGGTCGCGGTGATGTACCTGGGAAGAATCATCGAGGTGGGCACAACCGAGGAACTCCTCGATAGTCCCCAGCATCCCTACACGAAGGCGCTGCTCTCCGTCGTACCTGAGATCAAGGGCCTGGAGCAACAGATCCTCAGTGGGGAAATTCCCGATCCGAAACGGATTCCCGCCGGGTGCCGGTTCCATCCTCGCTGCCCGGTGCTTCAGTCCGGCGAAGCGGAACGCCTGGGCATCGCCGAACGCTGCCGCGGCGACGACCCCGACATCATCTCCGCCGACGCCACCCGCGACGCCGCCTGCTGGGCGGTCACTGATCGATTCCTGCGGATTGAACCCCTGATTTAGGGGCCGGATCCAACGCAAGAATGGCTTTAGGGGACTATGAGGATCGGAACCGGGCTGTCATGGGCGAGGCGATCTGCCACCGACCCTAGAACCATTCGCTCGACCAGGCCCGCGCCGCGGCGGCCGACTACGAGCAGGTCGGCCGACTCCCTTTCGCAGGTGGCGAGGATCGCCGACCTCGGATCTCCCAGCTCCTCGGCGGTGTCGTAGGAGACGCCGTTGAGATCGGTTGCGCTCTCGATCTGGCGAAGAATCTCCTGTTGACCAGCGATGATGGCGTCCGAAACGGCTTCCGGAGAAGGCGGCTGGCCCGCAAGACCCCACCAGCCCTCGGGTGGGCGCACGACAGTTAGCAGCAACAGTCGTGATCCGTGGGCACGGGCGAGTGCGGCTCCGAGGTCGGCGGCTCGCTGGCTCTGCGCCGATCCGTCCACGGCAACGACGATGACATGTGGTGGCCAGGCCATCCCATGAGAGTAAACCCGGCAACACTCCGCCAGTGCGGCGCGCGTCAGAGGTCAGATTCGGATCTGACGCCTGACCTCTGACCCCTGGCCTCTCGTTCAGACCATGAAGGAGCGAACGGGGTTGGGGTTGCGAAGGATCGCTCGATCGGCTCGGAACGGGGCGAGGTTGAGATCGGTTTGGCCGTCGATGGCGAGATCCGCCAGTGCCCGTCCAATTAGTGAGGCGAACTTGAAGGCATGACCGGCACCGACCGCGACAAACACGGACTCAGTCCCCGGCACTCGGTCGATTATGAAGTCGCGGTCGGGCGTGAGGGTGTAGAGACAGGTCTTCGCGAGCCGCACTGGCCCTCTCGCTCCCGGGAGATGTTCTTCGGTGAACGTAGCGATCGTCTTGGTGGTCTCCGGGTCCGGTGCAAAAGGACGGCTGTCCGGATCTGTAAAAACCTCGCAGCGGTCCCATGACACTTTCACCGCCGGCTCCCCAAAGACAGGAAAGCCATAGAAGCAAGGCACGTCCATCCAGATCCAGACTGGAAATCGCTCGGGGGCGAAAGCTTCGAGCTCGATCGACTCGAAATAGACGACCTGCTCTAGAGATACGTCCAAAGGAAACTGCACGCCAAGGTCAACGAGGTGCCGGTTGGTCCAGGCGCCCGCCGCAACGATCAGTTTCTCGGTTCGATATGCGCGGTCGCCCGCCACAACCTCGACCTCTCCATCGACTTCTCGAATCGCGGCAACTGGCGTCCGCTCAAGCAGCATCGCACCGTTCTCTCGCGCGAGGCGCCGATGGGCAGCGTTGGCGCGGCTGGCCATCACGATGCCCGACCTCGGCTGGAAGATCCCCTCGACGTCGTCGTCGATTCGCCATTGAGGCCAGCGCCGGCGGATCTCGTTTGCATCGAGGGCTTCGAACGGCACTCCGGTCGCCGACATCGCCCCGCGGTAGTCATCGAGACCGATAGCGCTGCCAGGTCCGCAAAGGTCGAGCCCCCCGGTCTCCAGCACCAACGGACCGCCCGCGTCCGCGCCCACCGCTCCCCACGATTCGTACGCGTGCATGGCCAGTTCGACGTATTCGGGGCGGTGATATGAGAGGCGAATGATCCGGCTGTGATCTTCGGAGCTTCCACGGGCATGTCCCAACTCGAACTGCTCGAGTCCCAGTACCTCGGAACCAAGCCGCCGGGATGCCCAGTAGGCAGCCGCACTCCCGATTCCCCCGAGGCCGAGAACCACTACCCGGTAATCGGTCACCTCAGCGAATCGTCGATATATCGACGGATATCCTTCGACCAATCCTCCATCGGTGCGTAGAAACCATGGTCGAAACGGCGAGAGGTCATCCCTCGTTGTACGAGCTCGCAGGCCCGCCAGTCCTGCCGGTTGACCAGATCCCAGAACTCGACCGCGTCGGAGGGATCGAAATCCCCCTTGGCAATCTCGTCGGGATGGAACAGGAAGTCACAAACCACCGTCGTCGATGAAGGACCGTGTGGCCAAAGGGTGAAGGCTGCGACATGATCGGCGGAAAGGCTGAGCATCAGATTGGGATAGATGAGCTGGCCCTTGTGGCGGGTCAACTCGCTTTCGCTCAGACCGACGAACGGCTGCCGATTGGTAGTGCCACTGAAGGAGAAGGTCCAGGCTCCCTCGCGATGCTCGATTCCGTTCTCCCAATCGAGATTCGCTCCCCCGCTCTGGCGAAAGGCGGGAACCAACTCGCACAGTTCGGGATGAATGGGACCACAGTGGTAGCACTCGTTGTAGTTCTCGACGATCGCTTTCCAGTTTGCTTCGACTTGGTAGACGATGCGACGAGAGACCCGAAGCTCAGTCAAGGGATAACGAGCGAGGTAGTCGCCGGAGATCGCAACCTGTTCTTCGAGATTCGGCGCAGTCGTCGGTTCGAGGTTGACCCAGACCCAGCCGTTCCAGAGCTGAACCGCCACACGATGAAGGGACAAAGTTGCCTTGTCAAGGTCTTCGTCGAGAAACGGAGCGGCGCGTAGTTCGCCCCCAAACGAGTAGGTCCAGTTGTGATAGGGGCATTGAATCGAGCCCCGGAACGTGCCGCTGGGGCCCACCTCGATCTGTTCCGGCTTCCCCGCTGCCTCGCTGATCAGAGAGCCGCGGTGCCGGCAGAGGTTGTAATAGCCGGCCAGGTCGCCCTTTCGGGTCCTCGTGACAATGACGCTCTCCCCGGCCACGTTGCACACCACGTGATCACCCGGCGCGGGGACTTCCTCATCGCGCCCGATGCAGAACCACTGCCGGAAAAAGATTTTCTCCTGCTCTTTCGCGAAATGCTCTGCCTCGACATAGGCAGATCTCCCAAGAGTTGGCTCCACGACCGCCGAAGGCTAGATCCGAATGGCGACGGCGAACGGCTCGAGATTGGCCTCGAATGGTCGATCGACCGCTATTGACTCGGCGGAGAGGTTCGCCATGACGACTGCCCGGTCATCACCGTCGACTCGCTCGAAGGCAAGGACGCGGTTGTCGCCAACTTCGAGAAACCCGAGCGAGCCGCTCGCAAATGCCGGATGCTGACGCCGCTCGGCGATGAGATCGCGGAGAGAATTGAAAACCTGGGCGGCGAGGCTGGTCGGGTTCGCCAGGTCCTTCTCGATCACGTCCCAGTTCATCGAGCCCCGCACGAGGTGGCGCGAATCCGGGTAGCCCGTTGCGGCCACCATCTGATCGTGATGCCGGTAGTCGTTCTGCATGGCGACCTCATCCCCGTAGTAGACGACGGGTGTTCCGATCAGAGTCAGGAGGATCGCATTCAGCAGCATGATCCGGCGCGGGTCGTTGTCCAGCAAGGGGGCAAGCCGGGAAGAAATCCCCTCACCCTCGCGGAAATCCCAAAGGGGGTCACTGACAAAGTGGTCGTAGATGAGTTTTCGCTCTTCTGGAGTCACCATCTCGAGTGTGAGTTCGTCGTGGCAACGCAGGAATGTGAACCACTGACAGGTTGGTGGAATCGAGGGGGTGAAGTCGGGGCTCAGCGTTTCGGTGATCGCTCGCCGATCGGCTTCAGCGAGAGCCCGATACATCCGGGGCATGAGCGGGAAGTGGTAGGCGGCAGAACATTCGTCGCCATCCCCGAAGTAGCGGGCGACCTCCCTCGGGGGTTGATTCGCCTCGGCCAGCAGCACCGCACCTGGACGGACATGGTCCATCGCTGCTCGAAAGAGCTTGACGACAATGTGCGTCTTCGGAAGATTCTCGCAGTTTGTTCCTGCCTCCTTCCAGAGGTAGGGCACGGCGTCAGCACGAAACCCATCGACGCCTCGGGCCAGCCAACCGAGCAGGGTCATGCTCATGACGACCAACACATTCGGATTGCGGTAGTTCAGATCGGGCTGGATGTCGAAGAAGCGATGGAAGTAGTACTGGTCGCCATAGCGCGTCCAGTTGCTCTCCATCATTCCTTTGAAGATGATCCGCGCCTCCTGGTAGAGCTCGTCGGTGTCGCTCCAGATGTAGAAGTCCCGATATGGAGAGCTCTTGTCGTCTTTCGACTTTTGAAACCACTCATGCTCGATCGAGGAGTGGTTCAGGGCGACGTCGAAGATAATGGCAATGCCGCGCCGGTGAGCCGCTTGAACGAACTGATCGAACACTTCGTTGGGATCTCGATCTTCGGAGGCGACCAGGTCGGCGCGCACAGACGTGTAGTCGCTGATATCGAACCCGGCGTCTTTCATCGGTGATTCGAGAATCGGCAGCAGCCACAGGCAAGTTACGCCGAGGTCTTTCAGGTAATCGAGTTTCTCGATGAGTCCCTCGAAGCTCTGGTTGAACGCATCGACGTATAGCGAATAGACGACGACATCCTTGTACCACTGGTCTGGGAGCGGCTCCAGCCGGTGTTCGTTCCGGAACCCCTCGAGCGCGTCGAGAAAGGCTTCCAGCCCGTCCTCATGCTCGCCGTCGTAGAGTTCTTGCCAGAGTTGTCGGATCCGGTCGAGGGCAGACATGCGGCTAAGTATGCGGTATCGAGACCGCGCCGAAGCGGGAATCAGGCTGGCCGAGCAACTCGCTCACCTAAAGCTGGCCAACCCGGTTGTCGTCGGGCTGCCACGCGGAGGCGTAGTGGTAGCTGCCGAGGTTGCCAAAGTCCTCGATGCGCCGCTCGACGTCATCCTGGTTCGCAAGCTCGGCGTGCGCTTTCAGCCCGAGCTGGCCATGGGGGCCATCGGCGAAGGTGGGGTGCGGATCATCGATCAGGCCATGGTGCGGAACGCTGGTCTCACCGAGAAAGACATCCAGGTCGTCGAAGAACGGGAACAGGCGAACCTGCAAAGAGCCGCCGAAACCTTCCGCGGTGACAAGCCACCCTTGGACATGGCCGGTCAAGTCGTCTTGATAGTCGACGATGGCATCGCCACCGGTGCGACAGTTGCAGCCGCATGCGAGGTCGCACGCCAGCGTGCGGTCGAAAGGCTCGTTGTCGCGGCTCCGATCGGCGCAACGGGCGCGATCGCGAAACTGAGGCTCCTGGCAGACGAGACGGTCTGCCCGGCCTCAGATCGGTTCATGTCGATCAGCCAGTACTACGTCGACTTCTCCCCGGTCTCCGACCACGAGGTCTTCACCTGTTTGGAGGAAGCGAAGCGACGAGTTGGAGGCAGCTAAGCCCAGCGGCGTTCGATTGACTCCGACCAATCCGGGAGAAAACTTCTGCCTGGTGGTCCCGGGCTGAAAGGTGGATATCGATATGAAAGTGCGACTTGTCGGCCGTAATCCGCAATGACGAGTCGGTTCGAACGAGCCAGTCACGTCGCTCGAGGGAGATAGTGGTTATCGCTTCGACAGTCGTCGTTGCCGGGTCGTCGCCGGCAACGGCAACGTGGGACGTTTGCCTCGAGTCGTAGAACAATCCGTCGGGTTGACGCTCGCGATGCTCAACGCCCTTCTCGAACGTCACGAACTGGTCGTCACGCGTCACTTTGAAATCGGAGATTGAGGTAAGCGTCTCGACCGGTGACTCTGGAGGCAGTGGTGAGCCAGGAATATCGAGGATCTCGCCGCCCTCCGGCATCAACGGGAGACAGCAACCGGCTTTGGGTGGGGTCAACCGACAACGTGAAACGGGTTGCTGGCGGCCAGAGTATGGGGAAGTCAGCACCTGCCAAAGCAAGGCGAAGTCTCCATCCTCGCGGTAACACCGCTGAGGCCGCCAAGCAGGGAAATCTCGACTGTTTTCCATTCTCCGGCCTCGATTGGATGAGGATCGGAGAGGTCGCTCGGGAAGGCCAGGTTCTTATTTCCCCGACACAGCAGATGTGCGTCACCGTCGGGAGAAACGACGAGAAGCCGCGCCGCGATCAAGCCGGCGTCTTGATCACTGGCAACCCTCAGCTCAACCTTCGGTTGTCCGAAAATCTCAAGTTCGGTTGTCAGGGGCTCGCTTTCGAAGAGAAGAGACGCAGCATCATCGAGATCCGATGCGGTCGATCCGATGGCGGCTCGATCCCAGGCTGGCGCGTGGCTCCCTACCCACTGCGGCCCGCGCCAGGTAACCGTTTCGTTTCCCGGTAGTGGCATCTCCCACGTTTCGCCGGGATTCCCGATGGAGTCACCTCGCCAAAATCCGGCCGTCGACTCACCGTCGTACGGCGGATCGATGCGGACCCAGGCGATGAGATCGGGCATGTCCATGACTCCGTTGTCGTCGCCACGGAGGTGGTGGCCGAACCATCGCGCCATGAGGTCGAGATGGTCGAAGGTCGGGGCCGGCACTCCCGTCGCCGGTCGGTAGTGGCCCCAAGGGCCGATCACCGCCTTTCGCGGGCAGCGCAGCTTCTCGAACATTGTGAGCATCCCGTCGACATAGCCGTCGAGCCATCCCCCGATAAGGAGCGTCGGCACCTGGATCGATTCGTAGTCGGAGCACGGCGAGCCGTGGAGCCAATACGAGTCTCGATGCTGATGTCGGAACCACTCGAATAGCCACTGGGGGGTTTGGTCGAGTCGCTCCATCCACATTTGCCGCCACCGATCACCGACGATGGACGGATCGGGAGGCAAGGCCGTTCAACGCGATCATCGAGGCGGCCCAATCGCCCTGTTCCGCCGCCAGCACCGATCCCCCGGCATAGTGAACATCGGTGGCGAAGCGATCGTGAGTGGCGTGGACCGGCATGATCGCCTTGAGCGGCTCTGGCTGCAGCATCGCCGTCTGCAGCGAGCTGAACCCACCCCAGGAGATCCCCCACATCCCGACATTGCCGTTGCTCCAAGGTTGGGCAGCTGCCCAATCGAGGATCTCGACCGTGTCGGCCATCTCGGCGGCGGTGTACTCGTCGGTGATGATCCCCTCCGAAGCACCCGTGCCGCGAATGTCGATCCTGACGCCGGCGATCCCGCGTTCGGCGAGGTAGAGGTAGTTCTGCCAGTCGCGGGCGTAACAGTCGTCGTCCTTGCGATACGGCACCGACTCGACGACCACCGGGAACCGGCCGGCACCTTCCGGCAGGTACGTAGTCAGCGCGACCTTGATGCCGTCGCGCATCGGCACGAAGACCTTGCGATCGACGTCGCATCTCAGCCCTCGTACTCGAAGCTGGCGATCGATTCGTCGAGGTTGAAGTAATCGCTCTCGGTGAGCTAGCCACCAGGCTTTAGTCGTCCGCAGGTGAGTTGGCGGCTCGAGCGTTCCGGCACAGATCGACAGGTCCTCGGGGTGGGCGTCGGCCTTCCAGAAGAGCGACGAGCCGCACTGGCTGCAGAAGCCGTAGTGGACCCCCGGAACAGGGTCGTACCAACGGAGCGCTGCGAGATCGTCGCGTAATCACAACTGAATCGGGATGTGCAGCCGTCGCCGCCATGTGGTGGCCGGTGAACCGTCGGCACCGCTCGCAATGGCAGTTGACGACATCGCGTAACTCTTCTGTGACCGTGTAATCCACCGAGCCGCACAGGCATCTCCCGCGAGCCAATCAGACTGTTACCCATTCTGCGGACCCTAGAGCCGGGCCGCGACGGCGGGTAGTTCGAGCAAAGAATCGCAAATCGCATCCGCCAGCCCGGCTTCGGGTCTTTCGGCATGGAGGTAACCCCACGGACCGCGGCGAAGCAGCACGGTCCGCATTCCGGCTCGCCGGGCGGGGAGGACGTCGTTGTCGAGACGGTCACCGACATACAAGATCGCCGCGGCTTCCTCGCCGGCCAGGTCGATGACCGCCGCAAAGAAAGCTGGCGTCGGTTTCTCCGCTCCGAGTTCGTGCGAGTTGGAGATGCTCGCCACCGGCAGGTTCATCCTGAGCAGCGCTTCTCGTGCTTCCGACGGCTGGTTGCCAGCGATATGCATCGCGAGCCCGGCCGCAAAGAGCGCGTCGAGGCGCAGGACGGACGTCCGGATAGAGATCGTACCTCATCGAAGCGCTGCCGTAGCGAGTCGGGGTTCTCCTCAGCCCACAGTTCGAGTTCTGCGAGCAAGGTCGAACTCGGGACGGATCAGCTCGAGAGCGTCCCGATGTGAGCGGTCGAGTGCAGCCATACCGCCGAGAAGCCCCATCAGCGTGAGGGAAGGAACGCCCAGACGTTCCGCCCAGCGCGCCCAGATCCGACTCTCGTCGATCAATGTCTCGCCCACGTCGAGGACGACCGCGCGGATCACTGCAAAGGTTGTCGGTTGAGGAATGCGGCCAACACATCTGCCGCGGGAGGAACAGGAACGACGTAGGAAACCCCGCCCTCGCTCGAAATCTCAACCGGAAGCGTCAGCGAGTCGGTGACGTCGGCAGACCGCATCGCCCAACCCAGTTCACCAAGATCGATGACGCTCGTGCCCGAATCGGAACCGAGATGCCTGGCTGCTGCGACCATGACGAGCGGGCTTCGCGCCAGGCCAGCGGGAGACGATGCTTTGTCCAGGATCTCGAGTAACACCTGCCGTTGCCGGCCGGTACGGGCGATGTCGCCGGTCCGTTCGCCGACCCACGTGCCGTCGCGCAGTTCCTCGTATCCACGCGATCGGGCGTAAGCGAGGGCAGTCGCGCCATCAACGGTTTGGAGGCCAGTCGTCTCGATCGAGAGGTTGGCGTTGAGATCCCGGGCTGGGAAGGGAAAGTCGAGTTCGATTCCTCCCAAAGCGTCGACGATCGCGGCGAATCCTCCGAAGTCAATCTCGAGATAGTGATTCGCTCTAATCCCGGTGGCGAGGGCGACTGTCTCGACCATCAAGTCTCCGCCTCCGAGAGAGAAGGCCGCGTTGATCTTCTGGGTTCCCTGACCTGGGACGTCGACTTTTAGGTCGCGCGGGATTGAGAGCAGCTGACGGCGACCCTCCACGACTTGGACGAGCATGATCACGTCAGCGCGCGCTCCAGGAAAGTCTCCAAAGTTTCCTTCCAGATCAGGCGGAAGGTTGGCGCGACTGTCGCTCCCGACGATTAGGTAGACACCTTCGCCCGCCGCCCAGTGAGCCGCAGGTTCCCGACATCTCTCATCGTGGTTTGGGTGTAGAGCACGCACGCCGGTAAGGGCGATCAGCAGCACCAGCACGAGAAGAAAGATGCGCCCTCCCCAGCCCACCCGTCGACGTCGAGCAGGGACGACAGTCGAGGTCGGGGAGGCAGACTGATCGATCGTCAAACGCCCCATCCGGCGGGGGGTTCGGAGCGTCCCGGACCGATGTGCCAGTACTCGCGCAGAGCCCGACATTTCCAGGCGTCATCGAAATCGAGCAGCAAGCACCCAGGCAGGGTGAGGTCCCCGTCGCCCGTCCCCATCGTGGTCCAGAACTCAACAGCCACACGCCGGCCATCAACAAAAGGCTGGCCCATCCGAACCTCCGGTTCGCGTTGGTCAGCGGTCGCCTCAGTCCAATAGGCGCTGACTCCTTCCTGACCGTGGTGTGGGTCTTCGAAGATGTTGGACCGATATGTCGCATCCGGGGTGAAAAGCGATGCGGCTGCCTCTGGGTCCTTGTTTACCCAGGCCAGCCGGTAATCCTCGATCCATTGCTCCAACGTAGATGGCATTGCGGCTCCTTTCGAGATCACGACACTATTCCCGCAGCGGGGCTCGGCGATCGTGTCCCCGGTCGCGACTACCTTGCACCAGGTGAGCGAGCCGCTGGTTGTTGCCAGCAATCTGAGCAAGAAATTCGGCGACTTTCTGGCCGTCGACGACATCGATTTCGAGATCGCGCCCGGCGAGGCGTTCGGTTTTCTCGGACCAAACGGGGCCGGCAAGACCTCGACCATGAAGATGATCGCCTCGATATCGCCGGTTACCACCGGACACCTATCCGTGTTCGGGCTCGATCCAAAGACCCACGGGGCAGCCATCCGCGCCCGCCTCGGCGTCATCCCCCAGGAGGACAACCTCGACACTGAGCTAACCGTGGAGGAGAACCTCTTTATCTACGGTCGCTACTTCGACCTTCCTCGCCAGGAGATCCGTGAGCGGATCGACCAATTGCTCGACTTTGCCCAGCTGTCAGATCGCAAGAAGAGCAAGGTCGAACCGCTGTCGGGCGGGATGAAACGGCGACTCACGATCGCCCGGGGTCTAATCAACCGACCGGACCTGGTGATTCTCGACGAGCCCACCACCGGTCTCGATCCGCAAGCCGCGCCACCTTCTTGTGGGACCGCCTCTATCGCCTCAAGCGAGACGGCGCGACCCTGGTGATCACCACCCATTACATGGATGAAGCCGAGCAACTGTGCGATCGCCTGGTGATCATGGACAAAGGCAAGATCGTCGGTGAAGGATCGCCCCAACGCCTGATCCAGGAGCACTCGACCCGCGAGGTGGTCGAATTGCGCTTTCCGGCCGGAGAGCAGGATGCCGTGCTCGATCGTTTGGAGGGCATCGGAAAGCGAATGGAGCCGCTCCCCGACCGGGTGTTGCTCTACGCCGACGAAGCCGACGATGCTCTCGAAGAAGTCCACCGCCGAGGCCTTGCCCCGGAGATGACACTCGCCCGGCGGTCGACGCTCGAGGACGTTTTCTTGCACCTCACCGGACGAACCCTGGTGGAGTGATGTCGTCGGCGACATTGCGCGTAGCCGAGGCGAACGCCCGGATCTATCGCCAGACCTGGCGAGGATCGGTCATCTCGTCGTTTGCTGTCCCGATCTTCACCCTGCTGGCGATGGGCGGAGGTCTCGGCCGTCTCGTCGATGCCGGCGGTGGCACCGGCTCGGGCAGCTATCTCGGGTTTGTCGCGCCCGGCCCTGCTGGCGGCCACCGCGATGATGACCGCCGTCGGGGAATCGACGTATCCCGTGGTGGCGGGAATCAAGTGGACCAAGAGCTACCACGCCGCGCTCGCCACACCGATCGCCCCTCCCGACCTCGTCACCGGGCTGGTCGGGTTCCTCGGCGTGCGCGTGCTTTTCAACCTCCTCGTCTACGCCGGTGTCATGGTCTTGATGAACGCAATGGAGCTCGGGCCGGCCGTCGCAGCGGTTTTCCCGGCTGCTTTGACCGGTCTCGCCTTCGCCACCCCGGTCATCGCCTGGGCGGCCAAGCTCGACGATGATCGGGCGCTCGCCTCGTTCTTCCGGTTCGGAGTCATGCCGCTCTTCCTCTTTTCGGGCACGTTCTATCCGGTTTCCCAGCTACCAGACTGGGTCCAGCCGATCGTCTGGCTCTCACCGCTGTTTCATGGGATCGAACTGAGCCGGGGAGCAGCCGGACTGGAAGGGAGCCCGCAGTTCCCCTGGTGGGTGCATCTCGTCTTTCTTGCTCGCTCTGTTTGCGGTCGGACTTTTCGTTGCCAGGCGCAACTTCACCAAGAGGCTGTGGACTTGAGCAGCATCGTCGCCCCTCGGATTGCTCCCCCGATGCACCGTCCCGGGGCCCGGGCAGTGCGACTCCTCGAGCGCAACTTCATCCTCTACAAGCGAATCTGGATCATCCTCTTCTCGGGATTCTTCGAGCCGGTCTTCTACCTGCTTTCGATCGGATTCGGCGTCGGGGCTTTGATCGACGAGATCACCCTGAGCAATGGCAGAGCAGTCAGCTACGCCGCCTTTGTCGCGCCGGCGATGCTCGCCTCGTCGGCCATGAATGGGGCGGTCTACGAGTCGACGCTCAACGTCTTCTTCCGGCTCAAATGGGGGAAGATCTACGACGGGATGCTGGCCACCCCGCTGGGAGCGATGGACGTCGCGTTGGGCGAGATCGCCTGGTCCCAGATTCGGGGCACCTTGTATTCGATTGCTTTTGTGATCGTGATGCTCGTCTTCGGTTTGATCGAATCGTGGTGGGCGATATTGGCGGTCCCGGTGGCGCTCCTCATCGGGTTCGCTTTTGCCGGCGTGGGAATGGCGGCCACCACTTTCATGAAGGGCTGGCAGGACTTCGACCTGGTCCAGCTGGTCACGCAACCGCTCTTTCTCTTCTCGGGCACCTTCTTTCCCGATCACCGCCTATCCGATCGGCTTGCAGCGACTGGCCTGGCTCTCGCCGCTCTATCACGGCGTCGAACTGATGCGGGCCACGACCCTCGGCATTTTCGATCTCTCGATCTTTGGACATCTTGCTTTTCTGATCGTGATGGGCGCGGTGGGCATGGCCGTCACCCGTCGGCGATTCGAGAAGCTTTTAAAGCCCTGAGATCCCAGAGGGGACAATTCAGTGTTTCTCCCCCGAGGGGGAGAAATAACCTGGGAGGGGGGCGTTTTCTTGCATCAAGGTGCGCCCCCTCCCCCTCGCTTCGCTCGGGTACTTCCCCTCCGGGAAGAAACACGAAGAGTTTAGATTTGCCCTCGTGCTGCGGCGGTACGTGCTCGGTCGGATCCTGGCGGGTGTCATCGGGATCATCGTCTTTTTGACAGTTGTCTTCTTCGGCGTGCGCCTGCTGGTTCCGGGTGACTTCGCCGACAACTTCGCCTTCGTAGGAGGCGGATGATCCAGGAACAGATCCGCGAGGGCCTCGGGCTCAATGCCCCCCTCTGGCAGCAGTATTTGATCTGGATCGGACGAACGCTGACCTTTGACCTCGGCCGTACCCCCAGGGGGCCAACCGTAGCCAGTCAGTTGATCGCCGCTCTCCCGTGGACACTCACCATGTTTGCCCTCGGGCTCGGAAGTGCGTTCTACTTTGGAGTCAAAGTGGGGCGCTGGGCGGGGTGGCGCAAACGCTCGACGACACCGACCACGTTGGGAGCGGCGACCATGACCTCGCTGTTCCCTCCTTGGCTCGTATTCCTTTCTTTCTACTTCGGACTCAACCTTTTCGGTTTTCGGTTGTTCAACGACATCACCGCCTTCGATTTCGAGCTGTGGGACGACGGACCCGAACGCGCCGTGGTCCTTTGGCAGGCGATCGGCACGGTGCTCGTCGCCACGACGGCGGTGTTCCTGATCAGCCGGCAACTTGCTAGCCACCGCCAGCGAGCGGCCCGTTGGGTCGGTCTGCTTGCGACAGTCGTAGTCCTGCCCCTCGTCTGGTCGGGGATGGGGATCCGCGACCAGGTCTTCGACGTCCTGCTGTTCTTGCTACTTCCCGCGACGGTGCTGTTTCTGATCTCGGTCGGCGACATCATCCTGGTCATCGCGGCATCCATGGATGGATTGGCCGAAAAGGACTTCTCCCTGAGTGCTCGTGCCAAAGGCCTCACCGACCGGCAGGTTCGTACCGTCACGCCGGCCGCGTCGCGTTGCTTCCCGCCCTATCCCGGCTCACGGCCAACCTGCCATTCGCCCTCGGCGGGCTGGTGATCATCGAAGCGAGCTTCGCCCGCCTGGGCGGTTATCGCATTCCCATTCCTGGCGTGGCCTCGGTCCTCTTCGGCTCCCTCCGCGAGCGTGATCTGGTGGTCGTGATGGGAGGTCTGGTCGTCGTCGGTGTGCTCACGCTCCTGCTGCGAATCGGTCTCGATCTGGCGGCGGCAACGATCGATCCGCGCGTTCAGTTCGAGAAAGTCGTCGTCCGTGCCTAGCCGTTGGGTGTGGCTGCGGGGATGGACCCGAGCCGTTCTCAGCTATTTCGAAAGCAAGGCTGGGTTTGCGATCCTCGGGCTGTTCGCCCTGGCCGCTCTGGCTCATCCGATCTTGCTCGACACGGTATGGGTCCGGGGTATCTACGACCCGAGGGCGGGTTACGACATCACGCTCAGCCACCCATCCTCACCATCATCCGCCCACTTTTTGGGCACGGACGCATTCGGGAAAGACACGTTTTCGATGCTCTTGGCTGGAGCCGGTCCGGCGCTGGTTGCCGCGCTAACCGCAGCGGTCGTGACCGCGGTTGTTGCGCTGACGGTGGCTGCGCTTTCGGCCGGTTTCCGCACCGCTGATCGGTTGTTGTCTGTGCTGGTCGACGCCGGGCTCTATCTCCCGGTGCCGGTGGTGATGCTCATTCTGGGAGCTGACCCGCGAGCCGATCGGCTGACTCCTTTGATGTTCGGGTTGATTTTCGGCCTGCTGACGGGGATCTCTTCGGCGGCTCTCGTCATGCGTAGTCAAGCGATGCCGGTCATGAGCTCCGTTTACGTCGATGCGGCGCGGATCGCCGGGGCCTCGACGCGCCAGGTGATCATGCGCCATCTGATCCCTGCCCTGGTACCGGTCGCGGCTGCATACGTCGTCCTCGCCGCTGCCGGCGCAGTCATCACCCAGGGATTTCTTTCCTGGCTGTCGTATACCGCGACCTACAACGACTGGGGCACGTTGGTCTACTGGGCGATAGTCACCCGCGACTTCACCGGGGCTTTGTTGTGGCACGTGATTCTCGCCGCCGGGGCGGCGTTGACTCTGCTCACGCTCGGCTTTCACTTGCTCGCGATCGGGTTTCGACGAGCGGCCTCCGTCCCCTGGAGCTCTCAACCGGTGGAGAGCCAGGCACCTAATGAAGACATCGGACGTCAGATTTCAGATGTCAGACCGGAAACACTTCGGCATCTGATATCTGATGTCTGATATCGATTCTCCTGGTTGGCTCAGGCGCCCCACTTCGAGACCATGGCGAGGATGGCAAACGCGACCAAAAGCGAGTCGAGAATTCCCCAGGTGCTCAACGAGCGATAGATCGCCGGCACCTGGGCGTCCTGGCCAGCGTCGTACAGCCCGATCATCTGCTTGGTTTTCCGGCCGAAGACCAGACCGGCCAGCGCCCCACCGAGGATCAGGACCGCGAACCCAATCGTGACGAAGAGCGAGCTGAATCGGTAGACGCCGTCCGAGGTGAGGATCAGGATTACCCCGCTGATGAGAATGAGGGCGGAAGCGATTCCGTAAAGCGGGCCGCTGGCCTTCTCCGACCGCACGAAGCCACCCGGGCCCCGTCTCCCGGTTCGCCATCAACCTCGGACCGATGAAAGCCTGGGCTACGTTGGCACCCAGCCACATGGCGGCGCCGATGATGTGGAACCAAAGCAAGATGTTGCGCATGCCAGCCTCCCGGGTTTGGGCGGAGGCTAATGCCCGGAGTCCTAGTGGGACGAGCGAAACGCGGCCACGATCTCGCCGTATTTGGAGATCGTTTCGGCCGTGATCGGATCGAGCACACCCTGCACTTCGTCGATTCCGGCATCTTCGATTTGACGCAGTCGTGCCACCTGCTCATCGACGGAGCCGAACCAGGGGGTGCCGCCGGTACGGCGGCTGGGTTGGCCACCGAAGCCGAGGTAGACCGCGACCGACTTCTTGAGGGTCGCCGGATCGCGTCCCGACCTGGACGCACGCCGCCTCCACTTTGTCGACCAGGCTTGCGACCCGAGCCGGGTCGTTGTCGAAACCGGAATACCACGAGTTCCACCAGGTGACGTGGGGCAGCGCCAGCGAGAGCATGCGCGGGCGGTTGGAACCGATCATGAACGCCATGTTCCCGGGACGGGGCGGGCGCGGGCACGAGCTCACAATCGACCAGTTGGTAGAACTCGCCGTCGAAGTCGAAGCGCTCGCCTGCGAGCAGGCGCCGGACAACCTCGAAGGCCTCGGCAAATCGACTGACCCGTCGATCGAATGGGAGCCCGAATGCCTTGAATTCGACCTCGTTCCAGCCGGCGCCAACGCCGAAGATCAGGCGCCCGCCACTGATCTCATCGATCGTCGCCGCGGTTTTGGACAAGACGGCCGGCGAGTGGAACGGAAGTGCGGCAACGAGCGGCCCGAGCTCGATGCGCTCGGTGACCGCGGCGAGACCGGCGAGGAGCGACCATGCCTCCCAAGGTCCCCTATGGGCGTCTCCATCCTCGTACAAGAGGTGGTCACCAACCCAGAGCGAGTCGAGCTCGACCTGTTCGGCGACGCGTGCCATCTCGACCATCTCCCGCCAGCTGGCTTCATACTCGGTTTCTGGAAGTTGGACACCAAACCTCATCCCAGCGAGAGTACGTCGCCATGGTCGATCCCGCCGGGCTCGCTCGTCATCGCACGATCGACCTCTCCACGATGGGCCGGCGCAGCGGCCAGTGGCGCCGCATCGAGATCTGGTGGTTTCTCTTCGAAGAGAAGCTCATCATCACCGGGACACCGGGCCGGCGCGACTGGCTCGCGAACCTCAGAGCCGATCCGCGACTGGTCATTCATGCGCCCGAGGGCGATTTTCCTGGCGAAGCCGTCGAGATTTCCGACCCTGCGTTCCGACGACGATTCTTCGAAAGCCGCCAGACCCGGTGGTACTCCAACCAGGCTGGCTTGCAAGCGATGGTCGAGCGCGCGCCGATGGTCGAGGTGTTTCTCGCTAACGCTGATGGAGGGGGACCCAGGTGAGCCCGGTCGGGCCCACATAACGCGAGTCGGGTCGAATCAGGCGCCCCGTGCGCTTTTGTTCGAGGCAATGGCCGATCCATCCCGCCACACGGCCGGCGGCAAAGGTGGGAGTGAAGAGCGGAATCTCGAGGCCGATGCCGTGGAGCAGCAGCGCAGTGAAGAACTCGACGTTGGTCTTCAGATTTCTTCCCGGCTTGTGCTCCTCGAGCAGTTCGAGCGCGGTCGATTCGACATCTTTCGCTAGGTCGTAGAGATGCATGTCGCCTTCTGTCGAGAACATCTTCTCGGCGGCTTCGGCGAGAACGTCGGCCCGCGGGTCGCGGACCTTGTAGACGCGATGACCAAAGCCCATCAGGCGTTCGGCGCGAGCGAGCTTGGCGCGGATGAAGAACTCCGCCTGATCGGCCGAGCCGATCTCGAAAACCATGTCGAGCGCTGGTCCGGGGGCGCCGCCGTGGAGCGGTCCTTTGAGCGCACCGATGGCACCGGTCACCGCCGACACCATGTCGGACTCGGTGGCGATGATCACGCGGGCGGCGAAGGTGGAGGCATTGAGTCCGTGATCGGCGACGGTGTTGAGATATGTCTCCAGCGCCCGGACCGTCGCTGGACCCGGCTCGCGGCCCGTCAACATGTACAGATAGTTGGCACTGCGACTCAGTTCATGACGAGGCCCGATCGGTTCGAGACCTTGCAAATACCTCCAGTACGTTGCGATCGCCGGCGGGACCCGGGCAGTGATGGCTTTGGCCCGCGTCAGGTCGTCGATCTCTTGTCCCTCGCCTAGATCGAGATCGAAAGTGGCGGCGGCCATCCGCAGCGCATCCATCGGATTGACCTTGTGGTGAGCTGCCTGTTCGAGCAAGGCGTGCGTGGCGGACGGAAGCACCCGGAAGTCGGCCATCGTCGAGCGAAACATTTCCAACTCCGTTGAGTTCGGCAGTTGGCCGTGCCAGAGCAGAAAGCAGACCTCTTCGAACATGGCCCGGGCGGCGATGTCCTCGAGTTGGTAGCCGGCAATGACGAGCCGGCCGTTTTGACCATCGACCTGGCTGAGCGCCGTTTCGGCCGCGACCACCCCTTCCAATCCGGGGCGATAGTTAGTGTCGGTCACTCACAAAGCGTACGGAGCAGGATTACCCGATGTCGAAACCACGGCTGGTCACGATCGGCCTTCTCGTTCTGATTGGCCTCGTTTTCGTGGGCCAAGGCATGGGAATGATCGACGGCAGTTTCATGACCGGCCAGTCGATTTGGGCCGCCATCGGAGCGGTTTTGCTTGGTGTGGCCCTGGCCTTACTCACTCTGGGACGAAGGTCGAGCCGGTGACGACTCGCTGGCGGCGTTACGACCCGCCGATATGGCTGGCCAAGGTCTGGTATTGGGGAGGCATCACCGGCGTATTCCTCGGAATCCTGGCAATGATCGCCAGCTGGTTGCTTCTCTCGAGCTTCGGCAGGTCGACTGCTGAGACGCTCGATCTCCTGACAACCACCCTCGCCACCACGGTGGATGGTGCTACCACCGCGCTCGAGACTCTGGCCCTCGCCGAGGAGGGCATGCTCGAAGCCGAAATCGCATTAGGCGCCGCCGGCGGCGGCCTCACGCAGATGAGTGATGTTCTAACCAACACCGCGTTCCTGCTGGCGGGCGATGTGCCCGACACCATCGACTCGATCACCGCGGCTTTTCCGGGAATGATCGACACCGCGCGGGTGATCGACCGAACGATGAACGCCCTGGCGTTCCTCGGGATTGAATACCAACCGGCGACCCCCCTCGATCGGTCCTTGGCCGCAGTTGCCAATGAGCTCGGACCCCTGAGTGAAGAGTTGCGCGCGCAGTCGGTTCCGCTGGCCGAAGCCGCCAACCAGCTTCGCGTCGTCGGTCAATCCGTCGACGAGGTTGGCCAGAGCGTTCGCTCCATGACCGAACAGCTGACGGGCAGCCGCGACCTCGTCACCTCGTATCAGGAGGCAGCCAATGACGCCAACCAGATCGTCGCCGAGATCTCGGAGAGCTTCGACCGCCAGTTCCTGCTTGCCCGCGTGCTCCTCCTGGCGTTGGGGTTGATGGCAATCGTCATGATGTCGGTGCCGATCGTGCTGGGCCGACGGGAGTTGGAAGAGGTCCTTGTCGAACAGGAGACAGTGACCAGCGATCAGGGCTCAGAGATCAGATCAGATCTTCCCTGACTCCTTGACAGGTAACCTTTTGGTTTCATATACTCGGGAGCGTGGAACTGGTTTTCCGAGCCCTGGCTGATCCGACGAGACGAGCGCTGCTCGATGCCCTTTTTCGTGAAGACGGCCAAACCCAGAAGGCTTTGGAGGCGAGGTTTGAGATGAGCCGGATCGGTGTTGCCAAGCACCTGCGATTGCTTGAGGCAGCCGGTCTCGTCGTGACCAGGCGCAGTGGTCGCGAAAAACTGCACTACCTGAACCCCGTCCCAATTCGCCAGGTTCACGACCGTTGGGTCAGCAAGTACACCGAGGGATGGGCCTCCGGGCTCGTCGACCTCAAGAGCGAGATGGAGAAAACAATGGAGAAGGTGTTCGAGATCTACATCAAGACCACGCCCGAACGGCTGTGGGAGGCAATCACCGATCCCGAGATTCGCGGCAAGTACAACTTCGGATCCCGCCACGTGTCCGACTGGAAACCGGGGTCTCGATTCGAGATGGTCCATCCATCGGCCGACGGTCTGTTGGGTGAAGGAGTCAATTTGGAAGTTGACCCGCCCCGTCGACTGGTCCAAACGATGGTGGCTCTGTGGGGAGAAGATGTGAAAGCGGAAGGAACGAGTCGGGTGACTTGGGACATCGAACCGGTCGGAGATTCCTGCCGGCTCACAGTCACCCATGACCAACTGCGCGAAGGCGCCAACGATCAGCTCTACGGCGGC
This sequence comes from uncultured Acidimicrobiia bacterium, assembly GCA_963840175.1. Taxonomy (GTDB): domain Bacteria; phylum Actinomycetota; class Acidimicrobiia; order Spongiisociales; family ZC4RG35; genus JACCTH01. The sequence goes on along the minus strand of CAWIXU010000003.1, from coordinate 272,358 downwards.
TGGCCGATGATCCTTTCCGGGCTTAAGACCTGGCTCGAGACCGGCGAACTGCTAACCACCCCCGGCTCCTTGATGTACGCATTAGGCAACTGATGGCGGGCCTCCACAAGACCTTCCAAGCAAAACTCGTCAAGAGTCCCGCCAAAGGCGGGTGGACCTATGTCGTGACCGATTGGTCGGCGGAGTTCTTCGAAACCCGTGGGCTGGTCAAGGTCGCCGGCACCGTGGATGGCCATCCGTTCCAGAGCTCATTCATGGCTCTGGGCGATGGCACTCACAAGCTGCCGATCAAGGCCGACCTGAGGAAGATGATCGCTAAGGGACCAGGGGAGACAGTGGAAATCAGGCTCACCGAGCGCCTCTGAACCAGACATCAGACAACAGACGTCAGATTTCAGACACGAATCTGATGTCTGACGTCTGATATCTGACGTCTATTTGAGGGCCGCGTCGAGGTCTTCGATCAAGTCGGCGACGTCTTCCAGGCCGACCGAGAGACGAACCAACCCGTCAGTGATGCCAACCCGGGCGCGTTCGTCGGGTGTCATCTCGGAATGGGTCATGGTGACCGGATGAGTGATGAGCGACTCGACCTGCCCGAGGTTCTCGGCCAGCGACCACAGTTTCACTGATCGCATCAAGTCCCGCCCGGCTTCCAGCCCACCTTCAACTTCGAACCAGATCATGGCCCCAAACCCCGACGCTTGCCTCTTGGCCAGGTCGTACTGCGGAAAGCTCTCGAGACCGGGGTAACCGATTGCTGAGACCCGCGGGTGGGAGGCCAGAAACTCGGCGACCTCCATTGCGTTCTGCGATTGCTGATCCATTCGTTGGGCGAGAGTCTTCGTTCCCTGCAACGTCAGCCAGGCGACGAAGGGCGACATGATCGAACCCGCCGCCTTCTGCATGAACTTGATCTGGGCGGCCTGGTCGGCATTCGCCGCCACGACCGCTCCCCCCAGGGTGGCGTTGTGGCCGTCGAGATACTTGGTCGTCGAATGAATGACCAGGTCGGCACCCAGTTCGAGCGGGCGCTGGTAGTAAGGGGTGAGGAAGGTGTTGTCGACCGCGTGCAACGTGCCGTGGCTCCGGGCCAGGTCCGACATCGCCCGCAGATCGGTCAGCTTCAGTGTCGGGTTGGCGGGAGTCTCGGTGAAGAGCAACTTGGTTTGTTCGCTCAAAGCAGCCTCGACGATCTCGGGCCGGGAGGTGTCGACAAAGTCGCAATCGACGCCGAATCGGCTCAGCACTCTGGTAGCGAATCGATGCGTGCCCCCGTAGACGACGTCGGAGAACACGACATGGTCTCCGCTACTGAGGAATCCCATCAGGACGGCCACCGTGGCCGCCATGCCGGAGGCGTACGCCGCGGCCCCGGCACCGCCTTCGAGGTCGTTGATTCTCTCTTCGAAGGCAGCGACAGTTGGGTTGCCCGCCCGGGAGTAGGAGTAGCCCTTGGCCATGTAGTCCTCGACCGAGTCCTGGACAAAAGTGGTCGACTGGTGGATCGGAGTGAGGATCGCGCCGGTGGTCGGATCCGGTTCGACTCCGGCGTGAATCTGGCGAGTCCGAAACTTCATGGGGCGTCCTCTCGTATCAAATCTGCAATCGGGGCGCGCAAACCTTCGTCGACTGTGTGGCGGAGCTGGCCGCGATGGCGGAACAAGACCCAACCGGCGGCGAGAAGGAAGACCACCGCTACGCCAATCCGCCCGGCCGGGTTGTAGTCGTCTCTCAGGACGATCGACACGTAAAAAGACTCCAGCAATTGGGCGATGAACAAACCCAGGAGCACCCAGGCCTCCTTTCGATCCATCGACCGGCTGGCGAGGATGGCGACGGCAAACATCGATTGGGCCGCCGTGACGAGGAGCTCATCGCGTTGTTCGACGCCCAGGGGCAAGCCATTGAAGGATTGCGAGGAGATGGCGAAGACCAGCGGCAAAGTGCCCACCAGCAACGTCCACTGATTGACCTTGGACGACAGCAAAGCTCCAAATCCGGTCCGGGCCGAAAGTTTCCATGCGAACAATGCGGCCACAAGCAACTCCGGGGACTCCGAGGCCAGAGGTGCGAGCCACTTCACCAGCAGGAATTCCGGAATGTCATAGGCCTCGCCGAGTTCGACCAGGCTTTCGGCGAACGGTTCGGCGACCACCAGAATCACCCCGGCCGAAACGATGAACATCAGGAGGTTCACCCACCGCCGGCTGGTTTGACCGAGTTCGGCGATCCGGGCAGCAGGGCCTACGAGATGAGGAGCCTCGGGAGGTGCCTTCGAGAGTCGCCAGAGGTAGACGGCGTAAAGCGCGACCAGGATGACCGCGTCAAGCAGAGTCAAGCTGTCACGCAGAAAGAAATGGAGCCCGTAGATCGAGGCCAGGGTCAAGAAGGCGACGTCGATCGATTGGATGCGATCGAGGTGGACCGCCTGATCATCGGCTCCTCCGACCCGGACGCCTCTCCCGTGCAGACGCTTGACCCGCCACGTCGCGAGCAGCACTACCAGGGGCCAACCGAAGCCGATCAACAACTGATTGCCACCCGTCATGTTGGCGAGGGCGTTGGGAGCCTGACTTGGATCAGTTCCGGCCTTCCACGTGAACACGAAGTCGACCGCGTATTCGGGAAGAACGGCGATCAAAGCGAGGATCGCCAATGCCAGACCCCCGGCGATGTCGAGCTGGACCACTTCGGCTGCCCACGAAAGGATGAATGCAGCCCCCACAATCGAGATCCCGAAGAGGAGCGCGGAAAGCGCGGGCGCCGGATGGGCGCCTGTGATTCGTATTGCCACTCCCGGAATCGCGGCGGCAATCGCCAAGGCCATGTAGAGCCACTCACGACCGGAGGGCGCATCGCGGTGCAAGGGATCGACTGACGTCTGACGGGTGGTCATCGGGGGGCAGGAGTTTATGACATCGCCGGAATTGGTAGTTTGCGAGCATGGGCCAGGGAATGCTGAGGGACACGTTTCGGTCGTTCCGGGTCCGCAATTTCCGGTTGTTCTTCATCGGCCAGACGATCTCCCAAACCGGAACCTGGATGACGATGGTCGCGCAAACTCTCCTCATCCTCGAGCTCACCGGATCGGGTGTGTTGCTCGGTCTGCTGGCTGCCGCGCAGTTCGGCCCCGTGCTGCTGCTTGGCTTTTGGGGAGGCGCCTTCGCCGATCGCTTTGACAAGCGAACGATTTTGTTCGCGACCCAGGTTGGGGCGATGGTCCAGTCGCTGGTATTGGGATTGGTGGTGCTCACCGGCAACGCCTCGGTGACCAGCGTTCTCCTCCTGGCGACGGTGCAGGGAGTCATCACCGCATTCGACAATCCCGCGCGGCGCGCGTTCGTGGTCGAGATGGTGCCGGCAGACGACGTCGCCAACGCGGTCAGCCTCAATAGCACCCTGATGACAACTGCACGCGTGCTCGGGCCCGCTCTGGCGGGACTTTTGATCGGCTGGGTCGGCTATGCGTGGTGCTTTCTGGGCGACGGTTTCAGCTATCTAGCGGTGATTGCCGGCCTGGCGATGATGCGTCGCCAGGAGCTGCCGTTTGCAAAACCTCCGGCCGTCAAAACAACGGCCGGAGAAGAAGCGAATCGGGGGCGCGGCCAAGTTAGAGAGGGCTTGCAGTACGCGTTTTCGTCCCGCGAACAACTCGTGCCGCTGGTCATGATGGCTGTCGTCGGTACGTTCGCTTTCAACCTATCCGTCACCACTCCCCTGCTCGTGACCGGCCCTCTCAACGGCACGGATCAGGCGTACACCCTGGTCCTTTCGACGATGGCTGTTGGTTCGGTGGTTGGGGCGATCGCCACTGCCCGCCGACGAACCGTTCCGTTCGGGCATTTGATTTGGTCGACTGTCGCCTTCGGAATCGGTCTGCTGTTGCTCGCCGGGGCACCCGCCCTCTGGACCACCTACCCGATCGCGGTGTTGGTCGGTCTGGGGAGCATCGCCTTCATGACAACCTCAACCGCGATGATGCAGCTGGCGGCCGATCCCCAATTTCGAGGCCGAGTCCTCTCGCTCCAGGCGATGGTCTTCTTGGGGACCACTCCGATCGGCGCTCCCTTCGTGGGTTGGGTGGCCGATCGCTTCGGGCCGAGAGCCGCGATTCTCATCGGAGCATTCGCCTGTTTCGCTGCCGCCCTCTGGGGTTGGCGGAGCTGGCGTGGGCGGGCGGTGTGTGCCGGCGTCGACGACGCCGCCGGTGCTGGTCGACTAGGTCGGTTCGATTTGGCGAGGGCTACCGTCGCTTCGATGTTGCGGCCCCTCACCGATGAAGACCGCTGGCTCATGGGCGAGGGACGTCACACCGCGCTCCACCAGATTCTCGGGTGTCGCGTGGACGAGAGCGGCGCCAGCTTTCGGGTCTGGGCACCCAGCGCCGCGTGGGCCTCGGTGGTCGGCAACTTCAACACATGGAATGCGAATGCCAACCCGCTGCATCTCAGAAGGCCACGGTTTCTGGCATGCCCGAATCGAGGGCGTCAAACCGGGAGACGCCTACAAGTTCCAGATCACCAGCACCCGCTACCGCTCGGTCGACAAGGCCGACCCGTTTGCGGTCTGGGCCGAAGTTCCGCCGCGGACAGCCTCCCGGGCTTGGAATCTCGATTACCAATGGAACGACGACAAGTGGATGACGGAGCGCAAAGGCACCATGGCACCCGAGCGTCCGATCAGCATCTACGAGGTACATCTCGGCTCGTGGCGACACAACGGCCACGTCAACTATCGAACGATCGCCCCCGAGCTCGCCGAGTACGTGCTCGAGAACGGATTCACCCACGTCGAGTTCCTGCCGCTGATGGAGCATCCGTTCTATGGATCCTGGGGTTACCAGGCGACAGGCTTCTTCGCCCCGACGGCCCGGTACGGAACCCCACAAGACCTGATGTATTTGGTCGACCATCTCCATCAGAACGGGATCGGCGTGTTGCTCGACTGGGTCGCTTCGAACTTCGCCACCGACCTCCACGGGCTCGCCTACTTCGACGGCACCCACCTCTACGAGCATCCCGATCCGCGCCGGGGATATCACCCGGAGTGGACATCACTCATCTTCGATTACGACCGCGGTGAGGTTCGCAGCTTTCTCATCTCTTCGGTGTATTCGTGGCTTGATCGCTACCACATCGATGGCCTGCGTGTCGACGGCGTGGCCTCGATGCTCTACCTCGACTACGCGCGCCAACCCGGCCAGTGGATTCCCAACGAGAAGGGCGGGCGAGAACACCTTGGTGCAGTCGAGCTCTTCCGCCAGATGAACGCCGGAGTTCATCGCATGTTCCCGGGGGTGGCGATGATGGCCGAAGAATCGAGTTCGTGGCCCCATGTGACCGGTACCTCTGGGGAGCTCGCGCTCGGGTTCGATTACAAGTGGGACATGGGGTGGATGAATGACACGCTGCGCTATGCCACCCTCGATCCCTTGTTTCGCTCCCATCCCGACAGCCACCGACTGCTGACCTTTCGCTCGATGTATGCCTACAACGAGCGTTACACGCTGGCGCTCTCCCACGACGAGGTTGTCTACGGCAAGAGGTCTCTGGTGGAGAAACAGTGGGGGCCACCGTCTTCCCAGCTCGCCGGGCTGCGCACGCTGTTTGGGTTGATGTGGACAACGCCCGGCAAGAAGTTGCTGTTCATGGGCGGCGAGTTCGGGCAAAACAGGGAGTGGAATCACGACGCCTCGCTGCAGTGGGAATTGCTCGACGAACCGGCCCACCGACAGTTGCTCGCCTGGGTCAAGACTCTGAACGGCCTGCTGCAGACAGAGCCTGCGCTTTGTCAGGACGACAACCTTCCCAGCGGATTCCAATGGTTGGAGGCCGATGACTATCCGCGGGCAGTGTTCGCATATCTCCGCCGGGCAGAAGGCCACCGCCCGGTGATGGTCGTGCTCAACTTCACCCCCGTCCGTTGGAACCGATACCTAGTTGGTGCCCCTGCCAGCGGCGAATGGTCCGTACTGCTCTCGAGCGACGACGCTCGACTTCGGCGGTGAAGGTTTGGTTGGCCCAGGACCTATCACCACCCGGGGCGCGAGCCACCAGGGTCAACCGGATTCGCTGATGCTTGACCTTCCTCCGCTCTCGGCCGTTCTTCTTGTTAGAAACGAGCCCAATAGAAACGAGCTTGGAAGAAATGGAATAGGCAATGGCTAGGCGACCCGAGGTCCTGTCCATCGTTCTCGCCGGTGGCGAGGGAAAGCGGCTCATGCCGCTGACGAGAGACCGCGCTAAACCTGCCGTTCCTTTCGGGGGCCAATACCGGCTCATCGACTTCGCCCTCTCGAATCTGGTCAACGGCGGTCAACGCAAAATCGTGGTTCTTACCCAGTACAAGAGCCACTCGCTGAACGTCCACGTTTCGCGCACGTGGCGGATGTCCACGCTTCTGGGGAACTACGTCACTTCGGTCCCGGCCCAGATGCGGCTCGGACAGCGCTGGTTTCTGGGATCGGCCGACGCGCTCTATCAGAACCTGAACCTGGTCGACGACGCCGACCCCGATTACATGTTCGTCTTCGGGGCCGATCACATCTATCGCATGGATCCCGAGCAAATGCTGCAACAGCACATCGATTCGGGAGCCGGAGTGACGGTGGCAGGGATCAGGGTTCCCCTCGACCAGGCCCATCAGTTCGGCGTGATCGAGACCGGTGACGACAGCATCATCGATCGATTTCCGCGAGAAGCCGCGGGATCCGCAGCCGATCATGGGCGACCCCGCCCATGCGTTCGTGTCGATGGGCAACTACGCCTTCACGACCTCGGTGCTGCTCGAGCAGCTAGCCCTTGATGCCGAGGACGAATCATCGCGCCATGACATCGGCGGCAACCTCATCCCGCAGATGGTCGAGAAAGGTCTCGCCCACGTCTATGACTTCAACTCCAACGACGTCCCCGGGGTCAGCGACCGCGAGCGCGGCTATTGGCGGGACGTCGGCCATCTCGATGCCTACTACGACGCCTCAATGGACCTTGTCGCGACCGAGCCAATCTTCAACCTCTACAACGAAGCCTGGCCGTTCTTTACCGCATGGAAGACCGCGCCCACCGGCAAAGGTTGTTGCTGTCGCGCAACATGGTCCCGGCCAGATTGCCGACTCGCTCCTCTCCAACGGGGTGATCATTTCCGGGTGGGTACGTGCGCAGCTGTGTGCTCTCACCGAATGTCCGGGTGGAGCCGGGAGCGGTCCTCGAGAATTGCATCCTGTTTGACAATGTCACCGTCGGCGCCGGGGCCGTCCTTCGTCGCACCATCATCGACAAGAACGTGGTCATCCCGGCCGGATACCGCATCGGGGTCGATCAGGAGCGGGATCGGGCGCGCTTCGAGGTGTCGCCGGGCGGCGTGGTGGCGATCGCCAAAGGCGACATCGTCGATTAGCGCGTCCGATAGAGAGCCATCGAAAACGGCAACAGCACCGGATTGGGGTCGCCACTTTGGGATGGTCCGGTGGAGACGATCTCTTCCCATTGCCACTCGTCGAGCATGTCGGGAAGATGGAAGCGGGTGAGTTCGGAACTGGCGTTCATGATCAGATAGAACGATTCGTCGTTGAAGTCGCGTGCCGTTCCAGAAGACGCCGAGCGTCCGCACCCACACCGTTTGCCAGTCAGCCTCGGTCATGATCTGGCCGGCGGGCGTAAACCAGCCGGCTTGCGGAAGCCCGCGTTCGTCAGGCTCGCCGCGGGGGTGCTCGGTGCGCCTGAACACCGGATGGTCGCGTCGGATCTGCGCCAGCTTGCGGACCAACTCGACGCGTTGCCAATCCGCGTGCTGCCAGTCGAACCACGACATCTCGTTGTCCTGGCAATAGGCGTTGTTGTTTCCCCGTTGGGTGCGTCCAATCTCGTCGCCTCCAAGGAGCATCGGAACTCCCTGGGAGATGAATAGCGTCAGCAGAAAGTTGGCAACGCGTCGGTTCCGAAAATCGTTGATCTCGGGGTTGTCAGTCTCGCCTTCTGTCCCGCTGTTCCAAGAGCGATTGTTCTTCTCCCCATCGCGGTTGCGTTCGCCGTTTGCCTCGTTGTGCTTGACGTCATAAGAGACGAGGTCGCCCAGCGTGAAGCCGTCGTGACTCGTGATGAAGTTGATCGAGGCAGTTGGGCCGCGATCCCCGAACACGCCCGAGCTTCCCATCAAGAAGTCCGCGAACTCGTCAATGGTGCCGAGCGTCCCTCGCCACACCTCGCGCATCGTGTCCCGGTAGCGGCCGTTCCATTCTCGCCATTTGTCGGGGAACTGTCCGAGCTGATAGCCGTGCAGTCCGATGTCCCACGGCTCGGCGATGAGCTTCACGTGTCTCCAGCTCAGGCATTTCGCGCAGTCGGATGAAGAACTCGGCGTCGGGATGAAAGTGTTCCGGGCTCCGGGCCAGCGACGGCGCCAGATCGAACCTGAACCCGTCGACCCCCATCTCGGTGACCCAATATCGAATGCTCTCAAGGACGAGGCGGGAGGCCCACGGCTGGGTGAGGTCAAGGCTGTTGCCGGTGCCGGTGGTGTCGAGATACAGGCGAGGGTTCTCGGGGTCGAGCCGGTAGAAACCGGGATTGTCGAAACCGCGGAAGCTGAGAATCGGGCCTTTGTGGTTGCCCTCGGCAGTGTGGTTGTAGACCACGTCGACAATGACCTCGATCCCGGCCTGATGTAGTCGCTGGACCATTGCCTTCCACTCGTGCACCGGGTCTTCCGTTGCGGCCAGGCGTGGGTCAGGGGCGAAGAAGCCCAAGGTCGAGTAGCCCCAGTAGTTGGTGAGGCCGCGATTGGTGACGGTCTGCTCGCTAGCCGTGGTGTGGACCGGCAACAGTTCGATCGCGGTGACGCCGAGCGAAGTGAGGTGGTCCACGATGGGGTCGCTGGCGATCCCGAGGTAGGTGCCGCGCAGCTCGGGTGGCACCTCGGGGTGCGTGAAGGTCATTCCCTTGACATGGGTTTCGTAGAGGACGGTCTCGGACCAGGCTCGATTCGGTTTCGAACTATCTGACCAGTCGAAACTTCCGTTGGCGACAACCGCACGCATCGTGTGGCGGGCGCTGTCGCGGCGGTCCGGATCGTCGACTCCGGCTCGCAACGCCTCGTGCCCGCTAACAGATCCCACCATTTGCCGGGCGTAGGGATCGACCAGGAGCTTTTGCGGGTTCGACCAGATTCCCTGATCGGGATCCCAACGACCCGTGACCCGATATCCATAGAGCTGTCCGGGACCGACCTCAGCCACGGTCGTCCGGAAGATGCCGCTGTCCCCTCCCGAAAGGTCGGCTCGCTCTTCGCCATCGGGTCCGAACAAGCAGAGTTCGACCCGATCCGCGAACGGGGCATGCACGCCGAACTGGACACCCTCGGGCGTCAGGACGGCGCCCAACGAATCAGAAGGTTGTTGTTCAGCCACCGATGCCGCGTTCTTCTAGGGGGTGCAGTACCAGGGAGTCCAGGGATCGCGACCGAGGCCCGCGTAGTAAGCGGTCAGCCACGCCGCCGGTCCCAATATTGGCTTCAGGATCGAACACGCTAACTCCATCGAAACCCGCCTTCGGGGCAATCACCGCCCAGGTGCCGGGCAGGAATTGGAACAATCCGGAGGCGCCGGAATAGGGGTTGTAGGCCTCAGGGTCGCCCAGGCTTTCGCATTGGATGACGCGCAGGGCCGGTTCGACCATTGTCGCCCGGGAAGTAGGCCGCAACCATTGATCGCCATTGTTCGACGGCGGGCTTGAGCGGGCGGTCGCCGATCGAGGGTGGCGGTGGCAGAGTCGTAGTCGTGACCGTTCCGACCGGCGGGCTCGTGACAGTTGTGGTGCTCGAGCGTTCTTGTTGCCGGGCTTGCTCAGCCGCCTCTGCTTGCGCAGCTTCGATCCGATCGAGCTCAGTTCGGTAGGCGACATCGGCGGCGACGGCGCTCTGAATCGCCAGACCCACCTCGGCATCGGCAGTCGCGAAAAGGGTGGCGAGGCTCTCGGCGGTGGTTTCGGCCAGGATCGTGAGCGCTTCGACCTCGACCATTTCGGCCGCAAGCCGGGACTGCAGGTTCTGCAGGTCGCGATCGGTGACCGTGAGGTTCATCGTTCGCGCCGAGGTCTCGCCGGAGAGAACCTCAAGAGTCGGACTTAGCACCATCGCCTGCTCCAGCGACGAGCTCCGAAAGACGAACGCCGCTGGGGCTGACCAAGGCCTCGATATACGCCGTGACTGCCTGCTCAGAAGCGAGTTGGTCGAGGCTCGAGAGCTCGGCCTGGGTCGAGGCGACCAGACCGGCCAGCCGATCCGCACTCGCGGCCTTGATTGCGAGTTCATTGGCGACCCGCTGATAGTCCTCCATAGCCAGAGTCAAGTTGCGCGCTCGATCTCATCGCGATTGGCCACGGCCTCGGAGAGCAACGAATAGGCACGATCTCGCTCCTCTTCCGCCGTCTGGGCGCGACCTGACCAAAGGCAGCATCGCTGCAACCAGAATCAGCACGAATAGGGCGACTCCTGCCCGACGCGGGCCCATGACTCGCGGCCCAGGCTAGGCCGGCGAATTGAGAGGGGTCAGATGGAGCCGGAGAAGGTGTCGCAGGAGTTGGGGTCGCCCGAGTCGTAACCGGCCTGGAACCACTGCTGGCGCTGTTCGGCGCTCCCGTGGGTCCAGGACTCGGGGTCGATCCGGCCCTGGGCGGTCATCTGGATCCGATCGTCGCCGACGGCGGCAGCGGCTTCCATTGCCTCGGTGATCTCGCCCGGGCTCGAGAGCGAGGTTCTCGCCCGTCTCGAGCTGCCCGACGAACACAGTCGAGGCCCAGACGCCGGCGAAACAGTCGGCTTGCAACTCCATCCGCACCGAAAGGTCGTTGGCTTCGGCCGGATTCTGCTGTTGCAGGCTGCGGACCTGCTCGTTGATTCCGAGCACGTTCTGCACGTGATGTCCGATCTCGTGAGAGAGGACGTAGGCCGGTGCCAGGTCGCCGGTGGCGCCGAAGCGTGACGACAAGCTCGGCGAAGAAGTCCATGTCGAGATAGATCCGCGTTAGTCGAGCGGGCAGTAGTGCGGTCCCATCCGGGCATCGGCGCCACCGCAGGCCGAGTCGGTGAAACCGGTGAACAACACCAACTGGGGGTTGCTGTACTGGCGCCCCGACTGGCTGAAGATCTCGGCCCACATGGCGTTGTTGTCGTCGTGGACCACCGACATGAAATCGGCCATGTCGGCTTGCGGATCCGTCGCCGGATCGAGCGGTGCCTCGGCCGTCGGAGGTTTGCGTGGCAGGCTGCAGTTGGTCGAGGACGTCCTCCAAACCCGAACCGCCGCCGCCTCCACCGAGCAAGAGCCACGATGATGGCGATGATGATCGCGAGGCCACCACCTCCGGCGCCGATGGCGAGACCAGGACGGCGACCGCCCCCGCTCCCACGCACATCGATAATGTCGCCGGATCGTTCCGTTGGCTTTCGGTATCGCACCATATCGATGGTGATGGTACCCAGACAGCGATGTTTTCAACCCCTGGCACCAATAGATTGGCGGGGAACATTGCTCTCTGCAGACGAGGTTCAGGGAGTAGAAGGAGCACTAATGTTTGGACGATCAAAGACCGAAATGCCCGAAAGAGACCCTGCCGGGACGCGACAATCGCTGAGGGTCCCGGCGCAACCACTTCGTCAACGGCAACCGCATCGTCGGCCCTTTCCCGGACGAATCTCGAAACCGCGGTATTCGGCATGGGTTGTTTCTGGGGAGCGGAACGACGCTTCTGGCAGACGCCGGGCGTCTACACCACGGCCGCGGGTTATGCCGGCGGCACCACCCCTAATCCGACCTACGAGGAAACCTGCTAGCGGTCGCACCGGTCATGCCGAAGTCGTCCTGGTCGTCTTCGATCCGGCCGAGGTCACCTACACGAACTCCTCCGCAAGTTCTGGGAAGGACACGAGCCCACCCAGGGGATGCGGCAGGGAAACGACGTCGGCACCCAGTACCGATCAGCGATCTACACCACGACGCCCAGATCAGCTTGAGCAGGCCGAGAAGAGCCGCGATGCCTATCAGGAGGACCTCGAGAAGGCCGGACATCGTGGGCCGCATCACCACCGAGATCAAACCGGCCGGACCCTTCTACTACGCCGAGGACTACCACCAGCAATACCTGGGCAAGAACCCGAACGGCTACTGCGGTCTGGGCGGCACCGGAGTGAGCTGCTCAGCCTGACCACTGGCCCAACGGTTGAGCTGGGATTTACCAGCCCGATAGCCGGTTGACCTCGGCGACCAGTTCGTCGACACTCAGACTCGGGTCGATCTCGGCCTCGATGTCGGGCAATACCCCGGTTTCTCCAAAGTCCGAGCCTGCGTCGGTTACCCAACGAGCAACGGTCAGCTTGAGTGCACCTCCATCAGACAACCCGTAACGCTGCTGCACCGTGTTCTTCCCGAAAGTCGGCGTGCCGATGACGAGAGCCCGGCTCCGCTCCTGGAGGGCAGCGGCGAGCACCTCGGAAGCGCTCGCGCTCCCCTGATTGACCAGGACGATGACTGGCGTGCCGTCGACGAGAAGGCCGCCTTCTTCTGCCCGGTAAGCCCTGGATTCTTCTCGGCCCTTCTGTTCTGACGACAACCCCATCCGCCAAAAACTCGGATGCGATCTCAACCGTCGCGAACAAGGCCCCACCCGGGTTGTCGCGTAGATCGAGCACGAGCCGTTCCGCTCCATCAGCGAGCAGGCTGTCGATCGCGTCGTGGACCTGGCGATCCGAGGAGTCGGTGAAGAGGTTGAGACGCAGGTAGCCGACATCATCAACTTGATCGATCTCAACCACCGGAATCGAGATGGCTGCCCGAACAATGGAAATTTCGACCGAAGCCCCGGCCCGATCAACCCCGAGCACGACCGTGGTTCCAGCCGGCCCCCGAACAGCCGCAGTCACCTCATCAACGGTCCAGCCGATGATCGACTCTCCATCTACCTCGATGAGAACGTCGTCCGATTCAAGCCCGGCGAGCCGGGCAGGGCCTTCGGCGTAGGTCGAGAGGACGACCAGCCGGCAGGTCTCTGAGATCACTGCACAGGTCGTAGTCGAAGGGTCGGCAGCCGTGAGATCCTCGGCGCTGACCAGCGCACCGATGCCTTCTACAGAACCGGCTTGATCCTCTTCCAAAAGGCGGAGGGCGTCTGGCGAGAGGTAGACACTGTTGGGATCGAGGGTGCCGATCAGACCCGTGATCGCCGCAACTTCGGCCACCTCAGTGGAAACACCTTCTCCGGCCAACGCTTCACACACGACTTCGAATGCTTCCGTCGGGACGAAACACTCGGGCACCGCTCCGGTGCTCTCGTCGAGCGCTTCGACCTCGGCTGCTGCACCGGCGGCAAGCTCGGCATCGACGATGGGGTCGACGTACCGGCCGACAACCAGTTCGTAGACCTCGCACAGCAGCCTCTCTTCATCGTCCGCACAGATCTGAGCGTCGATCGGAACAGGCGGCGCGGTCGTCGTTACCACTGCGGTCGTCGGAATGGCGCCTGTGGTTGTCGTGACAGGGGCCACGCTCGTGCCAACGGCCGTCGTACTGGTCGTTGTCGAATCAGACGAAACGGTCGGCTCCTGGCACGCCGCAAGCAGCGCGACGACAAGGAGCAGCCGGGCGACTTTCACTAGTCGAATCCAACTGGTTGATTCATAAAGCGCCAGTTAACCGGCAACGGAGAGGGCGGCTTCCACCGTCGCGGCGGGGGTCGAGGCTGGATCGAGTGTCAGAGCGACCTCGGGCACCACCCCGGTTTCCGCCACGGAGAATCCGTCCGGGGTCGTCCAGGTGCCGATCGTAAGTCGCAGGACTCCTCCGTTCCGAAGCGGAAATGGAACCTGGACAAGGTTCTTGCCGAAAGTGGGCACTCCAACGATGGTGGCTCGATCCCGTTCCTGCAGCGCCGCCGCCAGGATCTCGGCTGCGGACGCGGTGTATTCATTGACGACGACCAGGAGCGGGATGCGGGTGGCGATGCCTCCCTCGACCGCCGGATAACGCAACACCCCGGCCCGATCCTGGGTCAGATAGAGATCACCGTTCCCGACGAACTCGGACGCCAACCAGTGAAGCCGAGAACAGATAGCCGCCGGGATTGTCGCGCAGGTCGAGCACGATGCGGCTGGCTCCTGCGTCGAGCAGCACGTCGAGGTAGCTATGCAGCAGCAGATGGGTTTCGACCTCGAAGACCGAAAGCCTGATGTAGGCCGTGTCGCCGACCATCTCTCCCGAAACGGCGACCTGGGTGTCGTCGATGCGAGTAATACTCACGATCCGATCGGTGAGGCCGACCGAGACCATCGAGCCGGGGTCTCCGGCGAGCAAGCGCGGCAGCTTCGGCCACAGCCAGACCCTCGACCGGGTGCCATCGATGGTTTCAACGATGTCACCGGCAACGAGTCCCGGCATCGGCCGCGGCCGATCCTCCCACCACCGTCGCAACGGTGAGCGGACACGAGGGACGCAACGCGCACGCAGGGAGAACCAGCGGCGTTGAGCGCGCCAATGATGACGCCAACCCCCGGCACCACCCCTTCGTCGCCAACCACATCGGCAATGCTCGGCGGAAGATAGATGTTGTAAGGATCGAGAATCGAGAGGACGCCGTCAACGGCGGCGGTCACCATCGACTCGAGCGGGGCGCCATCGCTCGTGAACCTTGGCGTCGATCGCCTCACAGGTCGGGTTGAAGTCGGGAGTCGGTACCGCGCAAGTCACCCGTCCGGTGGGTTCGATCGAAGCGTCCGGAGTCGCCGCCAAGACTCCTTCCAAGTGCTCCGCGCTGCCATCGTAGCGAGCCTCCGGCGGCTGGTAATGCTGCCTCGAGAATGTGTTCCGACGGTTTCACACAGAACGGAGAAGGTGGTTGGAGGCGCCGAGCAATCCTGAATCAGAACAGGCGCCGCCGTGGTCGGTGGGCGCGACAGTGGTGCTGGTCGAGGCAGTCGAAGCCGTGGAGCCAGTCGTGGCAGCCGTCCCGCTGCCGCAGCTCAGCAGGGCGACGAGGGCTACGACGGCGCCATTCCTTTTCACCTAGCTGAGGGTATCGGCGCTACGTTCCCTGAAAATGAGGATCGCTTTTCGGTCGGGTGACACCGAACTCGAGCTTGGAGTCGCGGAAGGAATCTGGACGGAACCAGGCGATGACGGCCCTTCTCGACCTTCGCCGGTTCTGGGCCCTGCCCGGTTTGGCCGACTGCCATGCTCACCTGGCCGCCGACTCTCTGGCGACAGTGGACGTCGGCGGGGAGATCGAAGCAGTCAAGCGGCGCGCCTTTGCCCAACTCGATCGGGGGGTCTTCCTCGTGATCGACAAAGGCTGGCGCGACGACGTCGTGCTCCGGCTCCTCGATGAACCCCCTGCGACCCGGCCCCATCTCGAAGCGGCGGCGCGAATCATCACGGGTGTCCACGGCTATTTCTCCGGCTTCGCAGTCGAGGTCGATGATGACGCGCTTCCCGGGGCGATCGCCGAAGCAAACACCAAAGGCGGCTGGATCAAGCTGGTGGGTGACTGGCCGCAAAAAGGTCACGGCCCGGTGGTGAACTTCAGCGAAGAAGCCCTCTCCCGCGCATGCGAAATCGCTCACCAGGCCGGAGCCCGAGTGGCTATCCACACTATGGCTCCGGATACTCCCGGTCGCGCGGTGCGGGCGGGGGTCGACTCGATCGAGCATGGCCTCTATCTGACCGCGGCCGACTTGGAGGAGTTAGGTCAGCGAGGCGGTGCCTGGGTGCCGACGGTCGCCAACGTCGAGAATGTCATGTCGGGATTCGGACCGGGCTCCACGGCAGCACGGGTCCTCGGGGAGGGTCTCGAGAACTTGCGGACATTGCTTCCGCTCGCCGCTGAGGCCGCGGTGTCGGTGCTGGCGGGAACCGATCTCGGACTCGAGTCACGGCGAAGTGGCAACCGAAGCGATCCGGCTCAACCACTATGGCCTGGACGGACTCGGCTGCTGTCGACGCCGCGGGCCCCGCCGCTTATCGCTACCTGGGTTTGAGCCCGTTCGCCAAGGGTGCAACCGCCGATGTGCTGCTTTTTGAAAGCGATCCAGCAATCGACGTCTCGGTGCTGGCCGCGCCAGCTGCCGGTATTCGCGCCGGCAAAGTCATCTTCGACCCGGGCGGGGTATTCCAGGTTCGGGTTTAGGGTTTCCTGATGCCTGTCCGCCGCATCACGCTTCTGTTGGCGCTTCTCCTCGCCGTTGCACCCTTGCCGGCCGCCGCCCAAACCACCCTCCCTCCCGGCGGGACATTCTTCGACGACGACGGAAGCATCCACGAAGGTGCGATCGAGGCGATTGCGGCAGCCGATATCACCTCAGGTTGCGCCTGCCAATCTGTTTTGTCCAACCCGGGCGGTAACGCGCGCCGAGATGGCGGCCTTCCTGATCCGCGCCCTCGGCGAGTCACCAGCCCCCGCGGCCGGCACATTTTCGGATGTGCCTGCCGGCCAGTGGTACACCGGCTTTGTCGAGCGATTGGCCGCCCTGGAGATCTCCGTTGGTTATGGCGATGGCACCTTCCGACCCCACCTGGCCGTCTCCCGGGGAGAGATGGCGCTCTTTTTGATCCGCGCCCTCGATCTCACGCCACTCGCGCATCAGGGAACCTTCAGCGACGTGTCCGGCGTCGGCGTTCTTCGCGGGAGCGGTTGAGCGCATTGCAGCGGATCGGAATCACTCTTGGCTGTGGCGGTAGGCCGCTATTGCCCCAACGACTGGGTCTTGCGAGATCAAATGGCGACGTTTGTGACCAGAGCATTCGGGCTCACTCCGAACCAACCGCCGCCGCGGGCGAACAGGCTCGCCCTGGAGTTGGTGGCTTCAGGATTCGATCGGCCCCTATTTCTCACGTCACCCCCCGGTGACTCACGTCTCTTCGTGGTCGAGCAAGGCGGCCGGATCCGCATCGTCGGTGGCGGAACCTTCCTCGACTCTCGCGCGCTGGCATCCGACGGCGGGGAGCGAGGGCTCCTCGGCCTGGCTTTCCATCCCAACTACGCCACCAACGGCTTGTTCTACGTCAACTACACCGACAACAACGGGAACACTCGCATCGTGTCGTACACCCGCGTCGTCCGAACCCCGAGCAGGCGTCAGCCGGCAGCGCGCCAAATTCTCCTGACGATCAACCAACCGGCTTCGAACCACAACGGCGGCTGGATTGCCTTCGGGCCCGACGGGCTCCTCTATATCGGCATGGGCGACGGCGGCGGTGGGAACGACCAGTTCGGCAACGGACAGAACCCCACGAGCCTCCTCGGCAAGATCCTGCGGATGGATGTCAGCAACGCCAACACCGAGATTTGGGCGACGGGGTTGCGCAATCCTTGGCGCAATGCATTCGACGGAAACCTGCTCTATGTGGCCGACGTCGGACAGAACCGGTGGGAGGAAATCAACGTGATCTCCACCTCGGCCAATTCGCCCAACCTGGGATGGCCCGTCATGGAAGGCGGACATTGCCTCACCGGCACCAGCTGCAATCGCACCGGCTTTGTCTTGCCGGTCGCTGAATACAGCCACGACCAGGGCTGCTCGATCACCGGCGGCTACGTCTATCGCGGCTCGGCGATCCCTGGTCTGGCCGGCACCTATTTCTATTCAGACTTCTGCGAGGGAACCTTGCGCTCGTTCCGTTTCGATGGCAGCGCCGCCCTCGACAGCAAGGTCTGGACCGAACTAGGCAACCTCGGCACGGTTTCCTCTTTCGGCGAAGACTCCGCCGGCGAGCTCTACGTCCTCACCTTCGACGGGGCCGTTCGCAAGACTCGTCGCCGGGTTAGCCGATCCCAAACCTAAGGTCCGAATCTACTGCGCCGTGATTGAACGGCCCAGCTATCAATTGGGCATTAGGTTTCGATGTTCTGAGTCTGAAGACGTCTAACGATGCCAGTGGTTGGATCCGGTGGGTAAGTTGCTCCGAACGAGGAGGAGCACCCGAAATGAACTTTCGCAAACCGATCCTGATCGCTTGTAGCTCTCATTGTCGTCTTGGCGGCGTGCGGCGGCGACCGCTGGCACGACAACGACCACCGACGGCTGCGAGCTACGACGCCAACCACCGCGGGCGAAGAGCCCGGTCACGACCACCGCTGCCCCAGACACTTCGACCACCGCCGGTCGCCACGGGCGAACCTCTGGTCTTCGGCATGATCCTGGTCGGTCCCCAGGACGACCATGGTTGGTCGCAGGCGCACTACGAGGCCGGGCTCTACATGGAAGAGCAGCTCGGGGCCGAGATGATCGTGCTCGACAAGGTCAACGTGGCTGATCGTCCCGACACCACCGTCGAGCAAGTCGTCGACGACATGGTGAGCCAGGGCGCCCAATTGATCTTCGCTACCTCCGATGACATGCGAGACGGGATCCTGGCCGGGCGCTGCCAATCATCCCGACGTCCCGATGATCTGGGCATCGGGCGACAGCGCCTGGACCGAGGGCGAGGGGTACGAACCTGATCTGACAAATCTCGGCAACATCATGGGCGAGATCGAATACGGAAAGATGATGGCCGGCTGCGCAGCCGCTCTGACGACCCAAACCGGTTCGATCGGCTATGTCGGACCGCTGATCAACGACGAAACCCGCCGACTGGCCAACGCCGCCTACCTCGGTGCCCGCTACTGCTACGAGAACTACCGGGGTGAAGATCCCAACGCCATTCAATTCGCCGTGAATTGGATCGGCTTCTGGTTCAACATTCCTGGGGTCACGCTCGACCCCACCCAGGTGACCAACGAGTTCATCGACGGCGGCGCCGATGTTCTGATCTCCGGAATCGACACCACCGAAGCGCTTGTTCGCACCGCGCCAGCGAGCCGAAGCGGGTGAATCCGTTTGGGCAATCCCATTCGACTTCCGCGACGCTTGTGATCAAGCGCCCGGACGCCTGTCTCGG
The DNA here is from genome assembly GCA_963840175.1 of uncultured Acidimicrobiia bacterium. Taxonomy (GTDB): domain Bacteria; phylum Actinomycetota; class Acidimicrobiia; order Spongiisociales; family ZC4RG35; genus JACCTH01. The sequence goes on along the minus strand of CAWIXU010000003.1, from coordinate 253,436 downwards.
CGTTCCGTTCTTCAACTGGGGCCCGGCGTATGCCGAGGTCGGGCAATCCGTGATCGACGGAACATTTGCTCCTGACCTTCCAATGGCTCGGGCCCGATTGGAGCGACATCAACAACCCCGACACGTCGATGATCGGCTTCACCCCGGGACCGGCCCTGAGTGCCGAGGCGGCAGCCAATCTCGACGAGTTCATCGCCGGGTTGGGCGACGGATCGATCAACCTTTGGACCGGCCCGCTCAACTACCAGGACGGAAGTCCCTACCTGGCTGACGGCGAAGTCGCCACTCCCCAACAGATTTGGTACACGGAGCAACTCCTTGAGGGCATGGAAGGAGCCTCCTCGGCGGAATGACGATCAGAGCATCAGGGGTCAGAGATCAGACATCGGATGTCAGAATCTGGCCTCTGACCTCTGACATCTGACCTCTTGTCTGATGTCTCTCTCCGTTCGCGAACGTCACGAAGAGGTTCGGGGCGCTGGTCGCCAACGATTCAGATCAGCCTTGAGTTGGCGCCGGGCGCTCTGCACGCTGTCCTCGGCGAGAACGGGGCCGGCAAGTCGACCCTGATGAAGCTGATCGCGGGGACGCTTCACCAGGACGAGGGCGAGATCGCGATGGACGGCAAACCGATCCCTCCCGGATCGCCAGGCCATGCCCTCGCAGCCGGTATCGGGATGCTGGCGCAAGAGCCCCTCGTCTGCCTGCCATTCACCAACCGGGAGAACTTTCGACTCGGGCAGTGAGTGGGATCTCTCCCAGGCGTCCCAACTCCTCCGACAACACGGCGAAAAGCTCGGGTTCCGGCTCGACCCGGGAGCGATCACACGGACCCTTTCGATTGGAGAGCGCCAGCAGCTCGAGATGGTGCGACTGTTGGCGCGGGGGATCAAACTGCTCATCCTCGATGAGCCGACTTCGGGTCTCACCGGTCAGCAGCGCAACCAGCTATTTGACGCGTTGAATCAGCTCGCTGCTCAGGGCCTCATGGTTCTGTTCGTCTCCCACAAACTCGAAGAGGTCAACGAGCTGTGCCACACCGTCACTGTGATGCGTCGGGGCAAGGTCGTCGGGGAGACCGATCTTCCCAAGCCTGAATCCGAGCTGGTGAGCCTCATGTTCGGATCGACGGCTCCGACGACCGATCGGGCACTCATTGCATCTGACGGGTCAGCGGCCGCTGAACTCAAGGGCATCTCGGCCGGGTTCGGGCGCCGATCGATCGACGACGTCGACCTGACGATCGCCACGGGGGAAGTCATCGGAGTCGCAGGGCTCGAAGGAAGCGGACAGGCAGGGTTGCTCCGTGCGATGTGCGGCCAGATCCAGCTGCGCCAGGGTCGCCTAACTGTCGGAGGGCGCAATCCGAAGAGGCAGCGGGAGTTTCGCCAGAGCGGCGTCGCCTTCCTCCCGGGCGGCCGGCTCGAAGAGGGCCTCATACCCGGGCTGTCCATCGCCGAACATCTCGAACTGGCCAATGGCACACGCTTCCTGATCGATTGGGATCAAGCCCGCAATCGCACCAAGGAGAGCATCGGTACCTACCGGATCAAGGGCGAACCGGACACCTCCGTCGATTCGCTTTCAGGGGGGAACCAGCAACGAGTCTTATTGTCGCTGCTCCCGCCAAAGCTCCGATTGCTCGTCATGGAACAGCCCACTCGCGGGCTCGACGTTGAATCCGCGGCGTACATCTGGAATCGGCTCCTCGAGCGACGACGCCAGGGCACTGCCATTGTTTTTGCCTCCTCGGACCTCGACGAGATTTTGGCCTATTCGGATCGAGTGGTGGTGGTCTTCGACGGACGCGTGATCGCCGTTCGCCTCGCGAAGGACCTTTCCGCCGATGAGCTCGGGAGCCTCATCGGCGGAGTACTGACCAAATGACCCGTCGCATCATGGCGTTCGTTGTCCCGGTGGCGGTGGCCCTCGTCATCACGGCCCTGCTTCTGATTGCCGCCGGTGCGCCTCCACTTGAGGCACTGAAACTCATTGGCGAAGGAGCCTTTGGAGGGTGGGGACGAGTTGCGGACACGCTCATGGCGTGGATCTTTCTCGGCATTGCGGCCGCCGGTCTGGTGGTGACCTTCAAGGCCGGTTTGTGGAACATCGGGGTCGAAGGACAAATCATCGCCGGAGCGATCGCCGCCTCGGCGATCGCCCGATCGGTGGGCGGCGGCTCCGCGGTGGTGATCCCGCTGGTGCTGGCGGCAAGCGTGGCAGGAGGGGCCGCGTGGGGATGGCTGGCGGGACTTCTGCGCGTCAAAGGCCGGGTGAATGAGATCTTTGGCGGCATCGGTCTCGGTTTCGTGGCTCAATCCCTCGCCACCTATCTCGTCATCGGGCCGTGGAAACGACCCGGGATCGCGTCCACCTCAGGCACCGAACCATTTCGAGACGAAACCTGGCTCCCGACGGTTGGCGACACCCGGCTTTCGTGGGTCGGACTAATTCTTCTGGCCCTGTCGCTCATCGCGGTAGGGGTGATGCTCGACCGCACTCGATTTGGCCTCCGCTTGCGAGCCGTAGGTTCGAACCCGGCGAGCGCTCGCCTGCTGGGAGTTCCGGCCAACTCCACCCTGCTCCAAGCGTTCCTGTGGGGCGGCGGCCTCGCGGGGTTGGCCGGCGGTCTCATCGTCGCCGGTCTTCAGCACAAGTTGGTGCCGGCCATTGCCGGCGGACGAGGGTTCCTGGCGGTTCTGATCGTGCTCCTCGCTCGCAGTCGGGTGACCTGGGTCGCACCCATCGCCCTCTTCTTCGCCGCCATCTCGGTGGGGTCATCACAACTGCAGCTACGGCTCGACCTCGACTCGTCGCTCGGCGCGGTCATTCAAGGCGTGTTGGTTCTGAGCGCAGTTCTCTACGCCGGATGGCAAGCGACTCGAGCATTGCGGCGCCGGAGCGAGGTCGTCGGCTGATGGAAGCCACCCTCGCTTCGATCATCGCGGCCGCCGCTCCGCTCGTTTACGCCGCGGTCGGTGAGGCGATCACGGAACGGGCCGGGATCGTCAACCTTTCGCTCGACGGTTCCATCCTCTTGTCAGCGATGACGGGGTTTGCGATTGCGTTCACGACCGGGTCGGTAGGTCTGGGATTTGCCGCTGCCGCGGGGGCTTCTGCCCTGGTCGCTCTGTTGGTGGCCTGGTCGGGAATCCGACTGCGGCTCAACCAGGTCGCGGTTGGATTCGTCCTGACTCTTCTCGCCGCCTCGCTCGCCTCCTACCTGGGTGAAGGATTCGTCCACATCCCCGGACCCTCGGTGGCACCGCGTCCCATCCCCGTTCTTTCTGAAATCCCGCTCGTTGGCCGCGCGCTCTTCGGTCAGAACTTGTCGGTCTATGGCTCGTTGGTTCTGGTCGTTGCCACGGCCTGGTTCCTGGCGCGCAGCCAGCGTGGCCTTTCCCTGCGAGCGGTGGGAGAACGGCCCGAAGTGGCACACGCTCGTGGCATCAACGTCAACCGTTATCGATACCTGGCGACGTTCGTGGGCGGGGCGTTCGTCGGGGTTGCAGGAGCCGCCTTTTCGCTCGACCAAAAGCTCGGCTGGTCAGACGGCGCCACGGCGGGATTTGGCTGGATCGCACTCGCCATCGTGATCTTCGGGGGCTGGCAGCCTCTCCGAGTCGCTTTCGGCTGCTACCTCTTCGGTGCTCTCCAGGTTGTCGCGCTGCGGTTGCAATCGCGACTTCCGGGGCTGGCGCAGATCTTGCCTTCGATTCCCTTCCCGCTGATGATCTTCGCTCTGCTAATCGTCAACTCGGCCGGACTCCGGCGATTGCTCGCCCGTTCCCCCCGCATCTCCCGCTGGCTTCTTCCAGAGGCTCCTGCCGCCCTCGGTCGCAACTTCGTTCCCGAATGAGAACTCGTGATCGTCGTGAGTCGACCAATGAGCGTGACTCGGTGAAGTTGGTCCTCGCCTCATCCTCTCCTCGTCGCCAGCACCTGTTGGCTTCGCTCGGACTTGAGTTCACAACGATTTCTCCCGACGTCGACGAGCTGCGGCTCCCTTCTGAAGAGCCCTACGACTACGTCGAACGAATCGCCCGACTCAAAAGCGACGACTGTGGCCGAACCAGATGCGCTGATCATCGCCGCCGACACCACTGTGGTGAGCGAGGGTCGGTTGATGGGCAAGCCAGCTCATCCCGATGAAGCCAGGAACATGCTCGATCGCCTCTCGGGGAGCACACACGAAGTACTCACCGGCGTTGCCGTGCGACTGGACGAGCGGCTGATCTCAGCCGTCGAGTCGACGCTCGTTCGCTTCCTCCCGCTCACCGAGGACGAGATCGCCGACTACATCGCAGAGTGGAGAGCCGATGGACAAAGCGGGTGCCTATGCCCTCGGAGGGCGTTGGCGCTCTGTTCGTCGATCGGGTCGAGGGAAGTCCCTCGAGCGTTGTCGGATTGCCGCTGCACACGACCGCCCGACTCTGTCGCGCGGTCGGTGTCGAGCTGCTTTCGTTCCGTCGGGTCTAGCCCGGCTTGCGCGCCACCATTCGAACCACACGAGTCGAGCGGTCGGTCCACTCGGGAATGTCGTCGACGTCCTCAAAGCGGACGATTTCAAGTTCTCGTATAAGCATCGCGGAGCTTGTCGGGATCGATGTCGACCGGGCGCCCGCTGCGGCCGCGCCGATCGGAGCCAAAGCTCTCGATCACCAGGAGACCGTTGCGGGTCATCGACTCGATGATCTGGTTGGCGAACGTGGCGTCGGCCACCGGCACCAAGGCATAGGTGAGGACGATGAGGTCCCAGCGAGCCTTCCCGAGGTCGAAGTCTTCGATCCCGACCTCGATGGCCTCGATCGTTACTCCGGCCCGGCTTGCCTGCTCTTCGGCGACCGCGATCCCTTGCGGATGAGACGTCGATCCCCGTCACTTCCCATCCGAGCGTCGCCAGGAAGACGGCATTGCGTCCCTGGCCCATTGCGATGTCGAGCGCGGTTCCCGGGCGAAGGCCGGTTACCACCTCGGTGAGTAAGACGATTGGGCGTTTGTCGAAAGTCGGGCGTGTCCGAGGTGTAGATACGATCGAACATCGGCCCGATCCAGTCACGGCGCTGGTTGGTGAGGCCGAGCACGCGGCAACGGTCGGCGGACGCCTCCTCCGGGGTCGACCCGTTGGCCAGCAGGTGCTCCTCGAATCCGACGAACAATTCGAGCGGTGAACCAGCCGACGGAGCATTCGGGGATGAAGCCCAGAAAGTCTGACCACAGCTCTTCGTCCGTTTTCATCGAGGACGCTTGTACCACACGTCGATCGTATGCTGCCTCGTGACCGTGGGCACGTATCCTTGGTCGATGAATCGTCGAGTCGTCGTCGTGTTGATCGCCCTGGCCGCATGCTCGGCGCCTGCCGCGATCACCTCGACGTCCTCCTCAACCTCGCTGCCGGCGACGACTTCCAGCCCCGCGACGAGCACTACTACTGCGACACTGACACACGACCACCATCGCCACGACCACCACTCTCGGACAGACGTCGGCGCTGCCATTCATCGTGAGCTCGGCCGGGCTGATCGGCTATTTCGACGGACGGTCACTGGGTTCCGCAGCGATCTCGACAGCCCGGTGGAAGGCGGCGAGATCTATCAGGTCATCGACCTCGACGGTGAGGTCGGCGAGAGCGTCGGCAACGAGATCACCGTGTGCGAGCCCGCGGGAACTCCTTTAGTCGAGCTCGACCCTCCACTGCTCGTCACAAGTGAGGAACCGAGCGAGATTGCCGTGGCCGGCGCCAATTGGAATCTCACCCCGCGACCCGTCGAGAGCCGGGGCGTCGCCTCCGGCGGATCTGATTGCCGAGGGCGTCGCCTTCATCGAGGACCGCGGCCTTGCCGACCCGAACCCCAACGTGGCCCAATACCTGACCTTTGATCTCGAGGGCGACGGCGACGGATGAGGAGTTGCTGATACTCAACCGGTTGCCCGAGGGGCTGATCGGCAACGCCGACGCCTACAGCCTCGTGCTCATGCGAAAGCAGCTGGATGTCGAGCCGGCCACTCTCATCGTCGCCTACTCCCAGGGAGTGGCGGACAATGCTTATGTCGTGTCGTACTTCGTCTCGGCCGTGGCCGATCTCAACGGCGATGACAAGATGGAACTCGTCGTCGACAGCCATTACTACGAAGGCAACGGGACGTCGATTTTCGAGTACCGGGACGACGACCTGGGGCTTCTCGAAGTGCTCGCGAGCGGTTGCGGGGCCTAGTCCTGGCCAGCCTGCTCAACGAGGTCGTCGCGACTTCGGCCGAGGTGACGAAGACTGCCTCGCGCAAATCCAAGACCAGCTTGCTTGGCCGATCTCTTTCGCCGGTTGCAGGTTTCCGAACTCGGTCCTGCAATCGGACTGTTGATCGGCCAGCCCCGTCAGCGTCGACTCGGGGTGGGCTATGTCTCAGTCTTCAACGTGAACATCGACCCTGCTGATCAGCCCACACTCACGGTCAGCGATGTCGACGAAACGCTTACCGCGCTGCAACAGGCGATCGGGCCGGGCTCACAGAAGCTGAGAAGTGACCTTCTCGACAGACTGATGGGACGAGCCACTGCGACCGAGCAGGCGTTCCTGCGCCAGGTGATCACGGGCGAGGTGCGGCAGGGAGCGCTTGAGCGGCGTGGTCGCCGAAGCAGTGGCGCTTGCCTTTGGATTCCGGCCGACCGCTGGTCCGGCGGGCCTCGATGCTGCGAGGTAATCTCGGTCAGGTTGCCGAAGTAGCGGCCCGTGACGGCGTCGCGGGCCTGGAGTCGATCGGGCTTCAGGTGCTCACCCCGATTCAACCGATGCTTGCCTCGCCCGGCGCATCGATTCCAGACAAACTCCATGCACCGACCACCATCGAATGGAAGCTCGATGGTGCCCGCATCCAGGTCCACCGCCTCGACGGTGACGTCGCCATCTTCACCCGCAACCTGAACGACATCACCGAGCGAATGACAGAAGTCGTCTCGCTCGGCAAACAGTCTCGAGTCGAATTCGTTTGTGCTCGATGGAGAAGCCATGGCCCTGCGGGGCGACGGTTCGCCGCAACCATTTCAAGAAACGATGAGCCGGTTCGGCACCGAGGAGCGCGCCTTCGCCGAGGTGCCGGTGGTCGGCTTCTTCTTCGACCTGCTTCATCTCGACGGGATCGATCTGATCGACGAGTCTCTGACGCGGCGGCAAGAGCTGCTCGACCGCTGTTGCCAGCCGATCGGCGAATCCCTCGACTCTTACCGAGGACGCGACAGAAGCCGAGCACGTTCGCCGATGAGCGCACTGGCCGCCGGTCACGAGGGGGTGATGCTCAAGGATCCGTCCTCTCGCTACGAAGCCGGACGGCGGGGGAAGTCCTGGCTCAAGGTGAAGCCAGTCCACACCTACGACCTGGTCGTGCTGGCCGCCGAGTGGGGTCATGGTCGGCGCTCGGGCTATCTCTCCAACATCCATCTCGGGGCCCGCGATCCGCAGACTGGAGAGTTCGTGATGGTGGGCAAGACCTTCAAGGGAATGACCGACGAAATGCTGGCCTGGCAGACCGAACACTTCCCGACCCTCGAGACGCATCGGGACGGCTGGACGGTCTATCTCCGACCCGAGCAGGTAGTTGAAATCGCTCTTGACGGAGTGCAGGCCAGCACCCGCTACCCCGGCGGTGTCGCCTTGCGGTTTGCCCGCGTCAAGGGCTACCGCTCAGACAAGACGGCAGCCGAAGCGGACACGATCGACACCCTGCAAGCTCTCCTCCCGCAACAGACCCCTTCCTGAGCGCCGTCGGGCCGATATGTTTGCCACATGGCTTCCTACTTCACCCCCGGCTCACTGAAGTTCCTGCGCGACCTCGCCGCCAACAATGAACGCGACTGGTTTCAATCCAACAAGGAGCGATACCTCAGCCTGATCCAGGAACCGGCTCTGCAGCTCATCGAGGACTTTGCCCCTCGCCTGGCGAAGATCTCGAAGCACTTCGTGGCCGACCCGCGGCCGCAAGGTGGATCGCTGTTTCGGATCTATCGCGACATCAGGTTCTCGAAGGACAAGACCCCCTACAAGACGTACGTCGGCGATGCGTTTTGGCCACGAGTCCAGGCGGTGACGTCCATGCGCCGGGTTTCTACCTTCACATCGAGCCGGCCAACTCGTATGCCGGGGTCGGCCTGTGGCGACCGGAAGCGGCGTCAGCCGCGGCAAACATCAGGCAATCCATCGTCGATGACCCGGCGCGCTGGAAGAAGGCCGCTCACAGCAAGGCATTCACTTCCACCTTTACGAGCGACGGCGAATCGCTGGCCCGCCCACCACAGGGTTTCCCCGCCGATCATCCGCTGATCGACGACATCAAGCGGAAGGACTTCATCGGCGGCGCCCGCTTGACCGATCGCGTGGTGACCAGTGACGGGTTGCTCGGCGATTTCGCCGCCATGTGCAAGACCGCCTCGACCGTTCATGCGCTTATCTCACCGAAGCGGTTGGCCTTCCGTACTAGAGCTGCGCCCCATGGCCCTACCGGCCACTCCCCCTTCCGGCGAAGGAAACAGAGCGGGCCAGTTTGACGATCGTGCCCGAGCGGGCGGAAAGGTGGAGCTTGTCCCCATCGATCGTCGCCGAACCAAACAGAACCTTCTGCGCGCCGGATGAGCGCAGCGTCCTGCGACGCCCCCGGTTGAAGAAGACCCCGACTCGAGTGCCACCTTTGCCGCGACTGAAAGCGAGAACGTCTCCGCTCGAAGGCAGCGGACGCCAGTCGCCCGTGACCAGAGCGGGGACCTTCTTTCGAAGCGCGGTCAGGCTGGCTACGAACTTGAAGGTCGGATGCTCGACTGGGTCCAGGTCCCAGTCGAATGCTCCGCCGCGAACCCGGATCGGTGGCCCCGCTCATTTCGATTTCGTCTCCGTAGTAGAGGCCAGGCGCGCCGGGAAATGTGAGCTGCAGGAGGGCCGCGAGCCGAAGTCGCCATGCCTCGTCCCCGGCGACCGTGAGGAATCGGGCAGTGTCGTGGCTGCCGATGAGATTCTGATTGGCCAAGGACACGGTCCAGGGATACTGCGCCCAAAGCCGGGCGAAGCGCGCACTCGCCTCCGTTCCGTCGATCTGTTCGGTGGCCAGGAACGCGATGCACAGATCGCGGAACGAATAGTTCATCGTGGCATCGAACTGATCTCCTTGCAGCCAGATGCTGGCGTCACCAAGAAACTCACCGATTAGGTATGCGTCGGATCGTGCTTTCCGCGCGACCTGTCGGAACTCGGGCCAAAAGTCGTGGTCGACGTAGCGCGCCACGTCCATCCGCCAGCCATCAATGCCCGGATCAAGCAGCCACTTCTCTGCCACCTCGAGCATGTATGCCCTCGCCTCAGGGTTGGCCAGATTGACACGGGGCATGGTGGCGACGCCGTACCAGGTGTCATAGGTCGGCTCGACCGCCGGCCCTTCGTCGTCGACGTAGTCGAGCTCGAGCCCGGCCTGACCGGCCCAAACGGGCAGCCACTCGCGTTGCCAGGCGCGCAAAGGCGATCGCACCTTGATCCGGATTGGCCATTCGTTGATCTTGAACCAGTTTCGATACTCCGATTGCTGACCTTTTTCCAAGAGATCCTCGAAGGCGAAAAAGCGCGGATGACAGTGATTGAAGGAAGCATCGAGGATGACCTTCATCCCCCGGCGGTGAGACGCTTCGACTAGTTCCCGCAATGCCTCGTCTCCACCGAGATGGGGGTCGACCTGGTGGTAGTCGACCGTGTCGTAACGGTGGGTCGACGGGGAAAGGAAGACCGGATTGAGATAGATGACGTCAACTCCGAGACGCTCGAGATAGTCGAGGCGGTCGACGATGCCGTTCAGGTCACCGCCCTGAAAGCCCCGTGCCGTTCGGAGGCGATCCCCACGGCTCGCTATCGACAGGGTCATTGGTGGAGTCGCCGTTGGCGAAACGGTCGGGGAAGATCTGATAGATCACGCTGCCTCGGGCCCATGCCGGAACGTCGATCGGATCGAGGTCGGGCAGCGCCCAGCGATCGATTCGCTCGACCGCGTTGGTGATTCCTGACGGGACGAAGTAGACGGCCTTCCGCTGTTGAGGTTCGAAAGGCCAGGCTGAATTCATCGCCCGGAAGCAAAGGAGCCACCAACTCCCAGAAGACGAAGCGATCCGTCGTCGCGACCAGCGTCATCGAGTGGCCGACGACCGCACCGTTCCGACGTACGACGACGACTGGCATCGAGCAAGTCCGGCTCGGTCCACACCCGCAAACGATAGCGACCGTCACGGTCCCGATCGAGAAATGCTCTTTGCCTGGGATCGAAACGGATGTCGCGGGGAGAGACGTCACCCGGATTGCCATAAACGGCAAAGTCATCGCGATAACGGCGTGTTGGCAAGCCGACCTCCTAAGGGTCGCCGGTAGGTCGAGCTCTCCAGCCAGCCCGTCACTCGTTCGACGAGATAGCCGGAAACAGCCTTGGCCCGATCGAGCTCGTCACATAGCTGCTCGCGCGCCATCAGCACATCCACGAGAGACACCTGGCATTTCCCCACTACCTGCAACGTTCGAATCGAGGGATCGGTGAGCGACGCGAGTGATTCAATCGATTCGTTGGCAGAAACCGTGATTGGCAGCTCAACCCCGCCGAGACCGGCCAGGTCGGTGCTAACGACCAGCAGATCGGGACGCGCCTTGAGGCTCGGCAACTGCCAGTTGAAGTAGAGGTCGAGCCGATAGAGATCCTCGGGCTCCTCCCACTCGTCGTCCATCTCGTCGAGCCGATCCTGCAGCGAGAGAACGACCCGGGGGTCGACATCGAGACTGAGGTGGAGGTCGAGCGGTCCACCACAGGCGTCCTCGGGATGGACATCGACCTCCCAACTCTGCCGCAACGAGTAGGTCTCCATGAAATGCCGCTCGTCGTGGACGTGAAAACCATGCTCGATCGCGTGGTTCTTGAGGTCGGCAACGAAGCCGGCGATGTCTATGGCCATTGGCGAGCCAGCCTAGAGAGCGCTGGCTGATCGGCGGCTCGGGCGCGGTCCGCCGCGAAGCTCGACCTCGCGCAACATTGCCGCGCCAAGAAGAAAAACCGCCGCCAATGCATATACCAAGAGGAGAACAGCGGTTGCGGAACCGGCGAGGCCAGCAGCCGTTGCGCCTTGCCGTCCGAGTCACGAAGAGTCCCACCGCGATGGCGGCCAACGCCCATCGTGAGCACGGTTCCCATCGCCACGATCGTGGTCGCATCTCCATCCGGGCCGATGAAGGCTCAGATAGCGAAACCCGATCATGACCGAAACCAGCAGAAAGGCTGCCGTCCCCACTGAAGCCACGACCGACCCGCTGATGCGGAATCCACGCGGCCATCGCCACGAGCACCGCAAAGCCAAGGGCGAGGACCAGGACGGCGACAATTGTGATAAGCCGCTGTCGCAACTGCCTTCTTGATTCCTTCCGGTCGAACCAAGCCGAAGATCGACGCCATCGCGCCTTGGAGTTCGTTGAAGAGCCCGCTCCCCGCCCAAAGGAGCAGTAAGAAACCGAGCGACGCCAACACCGCCTTGACCCTGGGCGGAGGCAATCAGCTCCTGAATCGTCTCGCTTAGATCGGAACCAAGCAACCGAACCAGGTTCCCGGTCAGTAAACCCTGAGAGGCATCCTCCCCGAAAAGCATGCCGGCCCCAGAAACCACGACCACCAGTAACGGGGCCAAGGCGAAAATCGCTCGGTAGCCGATCGCGGCGGCGAAGGTGGTGCCCTTTCGCTCAGAGAATCGCGCCCACCCGGCCTTGAGGAGGTCCACCGGCTATTTGTACACCATTACGGTGCCAGGAGTGACGTGGCCTTTCCCCCCTCCAATCGAAACGATGGAAGCCAAGGTCCTCGAGGCGTGGCCGAAGGGCACTTTCGCCTACGAACCGAAGTGGGATGGATTCAGAGCGGTCTCCTGGAATGGAGCCGAGATCCGACTCGACTCGCGGAACCAAAAGGATCTCCTCCGCTACTTCCCCGAATTAGAGAGAGCCGATCAGCAGGTTGCCGAAGGGGACGGTCGTCGATGGCGAGGTTGTCGTTGTCGTCGATGACGTGACCGATTTCGATTCCCTCCAGCAACGGATTCATCCGGCCGAGTCGAGGATCAAACGCCTGTCGGCGGAGTTTCCCGCTCAACTGGTCGCGTTCGACCTCTTGGGGTTCAAGGGAGCCGATCTGCGCCAACAGCCTTTTGCCGACCGGCGCCGAGAGCTGCAGAAGCTGATTCCGGGCCTTGGTCACCCCTGGAATCTCACGCCGTCAACCGATGACGAAGAAGAAGGAAAGCGTTGGTTCGATGACTTCGAGTCAGCCGGCTGCGACGGCATCATGGCCAAAGATCTCGCCCTCCACTACGTGCACGGCAAGCGAGCCATGATCAAGATCAAGCATCGCCGGACAGCCGATTGTGTGGTCGGTGGTTATCGCGAGCACAAAGACGGCGGCAAGATCGGATCGCTTCTCCTCGGTCTCTATAACGACGCAGGGACAGCTCCATTTCATCGGACACTGTTCGGGCTTTCCCGACGGACAAAGAGAAGAGATCTTCGCCCGATTCCAGGAGCTGCGGGCCGACGCATCATTTGGTGAAGGGGTGCGGGTTCCCGGGGGCATCAGCCGCTGGACTGGTGACAAGGATCTTTCCTGGATCCCGATAGAGAACGCGGTGGTAGCCGAGATCAGCTACGACCAACTCGAAGAGGGACGCTTTCGTCACGCCACCCGCTTTCACCGCTGGCGTCCCGACAAGGATGCTCGCTCCTGCACGCTGGACCAGCTCGAAAGACCGAGCGGGGTCGGCTTTTCCGACGTCGTGGTCTAGCGTCCGCCGAGGGCCTGCAACGCAAACAGCACCAGGATGATGGCCCCGAAGGTCATCCCCAGCCGGAACAGGAAGAAAGCCGCGATCAACGCAACGATCAAACCGATGACCGCGGCGACCTGCCTGCCCCGGCCCGGCAGCCACTTCTCGAGCAGCTCGGAAAGGATGTGCCATCCGTCCAGGCCTCCGATCGGGAGCCAGTTGATCAACCCCCAGGCGATGGTGACCCAGATGAAGGCACCGAGGAAAAAGATCAGCCAGAGCCCTTCGTTGGCGGCCGTGCCGAGGAAGACCCGGAATGGAGTCTCGATCACCAGGTCGGCTGCCCGGCCGAATACACCTGCCTTGAACCAACCCGTAGAGGGCCCCCGCAACAACGAACCCGAGACCGGCGCCTGCAGCGGCGATGCCGATCCGACGACCCCAGTCGATCCGCTTCTCAGGATCGCTCCACGCAGTGGCGCCGCCGAGGCCGTGCAAGGTGATGTGCTCGACCCGGCCGCCATACCCACGCACGGCAAAGGCATGCCCGAGCTCATGGATGATCACCGAGCTGAAGGCGGCGCCGACCCACGCCACGATCCCTTGCCAACCCAGACGAGCGTCGAACAAGAAGAGTCCCAGGATCAGAAACGTGGGACTGATCCGGATCGGGAAGCCAAACAAGCGAAAGCCCATGCCACCCCGAGCCTAAGCCCCCTACCCCCTCACTTCGTTCGAGTACTCCCCCCAACGCTCGCTTCGCTCGCTGGGGGGAGACGTCCCCTGATAGGTTGCGGTGATGGCGAGCGAGACGACTGTCGAAGTGGCCGGGGAGCCGGTCCGCATCAGCAGCCCCGACAAGCGACTCTTTCCCCGCCAGGGCTGGACCAAGCTCGATGTCGTCAACCACTTTGTGCAGGTTGCCCAAGGCGCCCTGCGCGGCGTCTTCGGTCGTCCGACGATGCTCAAGCGCTACATGGAAAGCGTGGAGGTCGACCCGATCTATCACAAGCGGGCCGAGCCGAACTCGCAGTTCGAAACCGTCGAGGTCAAGTTCCCGTCGCAGCGGCCGGGCTTGATGAATGTTCCGCGCACCGAAGTTGACGTGATTCGACTCATCCAGAGGGGCTGCCTCGACCTGCACCCCTGGCCGGCCCGAGCCGAGGACACCGACCACCCCGACGAGCTTCGCTTCGACCTCGACCCGACGCCGGGTTTCGACTTCGCCAATGTCAAGGAGGCGGCCGTCGGCCTCAAGCAAGTGCTGTCCGATGCCGGACTGGTCTCCTGGCCCAAGACTTCAGGAAGTCGTGGCATTCATGTCTACGTTCGGATCGAACCGGAGTGGGACTTCTTCCAAACCCGACGCTCGGTGCTCGCTGCCGCCCGTGAGCTCGAGCGGCGGATGCCGGGGCTGGTGACGACGAGCTGGTGGAAGGAGGAACGAACCGGAGTCTTCATCGACTACAACCAGAACGCACGCGACAAGACCGTGTCGTCTGCGTATGGCGTCCGACCGACCGGTTTTGTGTCCACTCCTTTTCGATGGGATGAAATCGCCGACATCACCATCGAGCGGTTCCCCCTGGACGGTTTCGCCGAGCGCTACCGCGAGGTCGGCGACCTCACCGACGGCATCGACGAATCAGCCGGTCGCATCGAAACGCTTGTTGGAGTGGGTGACCCGGGATCAGGAGGAACACGGCCTGGGCGACGCTCCCTGGCCACCGCAATATCCCAAGGTGGCAGGTGAGCCGACCCGGGTGCAGCCCTCAAAGAAACGCCACGATGTCGAGACTGCCGGAGCTCCCGAGTTCGGGGCCAGTTACACGATCGAGCAGTTCCTAACCGAGCACGAGAGCGGTCGGAAGTTTTGGGACGGGCTCGTTGCCCTGGCGGAGCGCTGCGGACCCTTCGAATTCGCCGCCGGCAAGACCCGGAGTGCCTTTCTCGTGCGGGGCGGTTCCTGACGGTCTACACCCTGAGCAATCGTGGTGTCTCCTTCATGCTTTCGATGGCGATGGCGCACGAGCACCCTCGCTTTCGCAAGGTGTTCCAGGTCGGCCCACACGAATACATTCACGACATCCGGGTGAACCGCCTCGAGGAGCTCGACGACGAGCTGGGCGAGCTGATCTGCCTCGCGTACCAATGGGGCGTCGTCGGCGAGAAGTAGGGGTCAGGCAGTTCGGCCCAGGATGTCCATGAGCATCCGGACGAACTTCGGCTCGTCGGCGTCGGTCGCGAAGTGGACGTTCGCGGGCTTGCTCGTGCCGCGACCGGAAGTCGCACACCGTCCGCCCGGCGGACAGCTCGGCGTGGACCTCGACGTCGACCGGGATGAACTCGGTCGTCAGGATCGTCGGGTCGATGATCGCGCAGACCGCGAGCGCATCGTGGACCGGGGCGGCGCCGGCGCGGTGGCATCGGCTGCGTGGCGTCGTAGCCGTCGATCCGCTGCTGGACGAACCGCGCGGCCGCCTCGCCGGCCGGCGTGCCGAGGGCGCGGAGCCGCTGGGCGTCCTCGAGCGACACGAGCGCCCGGTGGGTGGCGTCGAGCGGGACCATCCGGATCGGCCGGCCGCAGTTGACGACGATCCGCGCGGCCTCCGGGTCGAGCCAGACGTTGAACTCGGCCGAGGGCGTCACGTTCCCGTGGTGGTGGGCGCCGCCCATGATCACGATCTCCGGGATCGCGTCGAGGATCCGCGGCTCCTTCTGGATCGCCATCGCGATGTTGGTCAGCGGCCCGACCGGGCACAGGACGATGTCGCCGTCCGACGCCAGGTAGGTCTCGATCAGCCAGTCGACGGCGTGCCCCGGCTGGAGCGTGGCACCGTGCGAGGCGGCCGGAAGGTCGAGCAGGTCGCCGTGGATCCGCCGCCATGCCGCGCTCGACCTGGGGCCGGGCGATGGGCCGATCCAGGCCCCGGATAGACCGGGATCTCCGGCCTCCCGATCCAGTCGAACACGCGGAGCGTGTTCTCCGTCGTGAAGTCGATCGTGGTGTTGCCGTTGACGGTCGTCGCGCCCACGAGCTCGATGTCGGGCGAGAGCGCGGCGACCATGAGGGCGACGGCGTCGTCCGTGCCCGTATCGACGTCGAGGATCAGCTTGGTTGGCACTCAGATCTCGGAGGCGGCTCCGACGCTGGCCGTCTCGCGCAGGGGAATCTCGGGAAGCAGGAACGCGAGAACCAAAGCCACGGCCATGATCGGCACGGAGATCAGGAAGACGGAGCCCACCGCACCTGCGAACGCCTCGATCACCGGGCCCCGAATAGCGTCGGGCAGTTGGGCGATGGCGGCGGGACCAGAGGTCAGGTCGCCGGTCGGCACGTTTCCTTCGGGCAAGAGTCGCCCGAGATTGGAGCGGAGCTGACTGACGAAGATCGCGCCGAGGAGGCCGGTCCCGACTGACCCTCCCAGCGAGCGGAAGAAAGTGCTGGCCGAAGTGGCCACCCCCATATCGCGGAAGTCAACCGCGTTCTGTACGGCCAGCACGAGAACCTGAAAGATCATGCCGATGCCCGCGCCGACGAGGAACATATAGATGGACGCAGTTGTGAGCGTCGTGCCGATGCCCATTGTCGAAAGCAGGAAGAGACCGATGGTTGCTACTGCGGCGCCGACGATCGGAAACCAGCGGTAGCGACCGGTCTTCGTGATTACGCGGCCACTTGTCACCGAGGCACCAATGATTCCGAACATCATCGGAACCAAGAGCAAACCGGAATTGGTGGCGCTCGCTCCGACCACGACCTGCAGGAAAAGCGGAAGGAAAACAATGCTGCCGAACATCGCCACGCCGACGATGAACCCTGCCGCCGAGGTCAGCGTGAACGTGCGGTCGCGAAACAGGCGGAGAGGGAGGATCGGTTCAGGGGTGCGGTTCTCCCACCAGACGAAGATGAAACCGAGAATCAGAGCAGTGGCACCAAGTCCGAGGATCAACGGTGAGGTCCAGTCGTACTCGTTACCACCCCAGATCATCGTCAGCAGCAGGGACGAAACGCTTCCGACCAGGAGTGCGGCTCCCAGATAGTCAATTCGCGCCTCTCTTCGATGGAAGGGCACGTTGAGCGCAGAGGCCGTCACGAAAAGAGCGATCAGCCCGATGGGCAGGTTGATGTAGAACACCCAACGCCAATCGACGTTGTCGACGAACCAGCCGCCGAGAAGCGGGCCCGCCGATGCTCGCCACTCCGAACACCGCTCCGAAGTAACCCTGATAGCGGCCGCGCTCGCGCGGCGACAGGATGTCGCCGACGATGGTTATCGCCATAACCATCAGCCCTCCAGCCCCGAGGCCTTGCAGTCCCCGGAACAAGATCAGTTGGATCATGTTCTGCGACAGTCCACAAAGGATCGAGCCGACCAGGAAAAGGACGATTGCGGCCTGGAAGACGATCTTTCGTCCGTAAAGGTCTGAGATCTTCCCGTACAGCGGCGATGTCACCGTTGAGGCGAGCAGATACGCCGTCACCACCCATGAGAGGTGCTCGAGACCGCCCAGCTCCCCAACCATCGTGGGCAAAGCGGTAGCAACGATGGTCTGGTCGAGCGCGGCGAGGAACATGCCGAGCATGAGACCCCACAGCACCGCCATCACCTGGCGATGGGTCATCGGGGTCGGCGTGGCTTCGACATCGGTCATGCGAACCGTGAGCCTAAAACGTTTCAGAGAAAGCGCTTCGCCCTACTCCCGCCTTGGGCGGCTCTCCCCGCTCCGGTGAGAAAGCCCGTTAGCCTGAAGGCTATGAGCCGGTTACTCGAAACCATTCGGGAATCGGTGATTGGAGTCGACACCGCCGTCACCACCCCCTATGGAGTGCGACTTGTCACCTACGCCGATTACACCGCTTCGGGTCGGTCGCTCGGGTTTATCGAGGACTTCATCCGCGAAACCGTGTTACCGCTCTATGCCAACACCCACACCGAGACGTCGGGCACGGGCCTGCAAACCACCCATTTCCGCGAAGAGGCCCGGCGGCTCATCCGCGAGTGTGTCGGCGGCTCCGAGGAGCACGCGGTGATCTTTGCCGGCTCCGGTTCGACTGGTGCGGTCGATCGCATGATCAACATCCTCGGTCTTCGCATTCCCGCCAATCTCGATGACCGCTACCGCCTCACCGACGTCATCCCGCCCCAAGAGAGGCCTGTGGTGTTCGTGGGACCTTACGAGCACCACTCCAACGAGCTTCCGTGGCGAGAGTCGATTGCTGATGTGGTCGAGATCGCCGAGGACAGCGATGGTCACGTCGACCTCGATCATCTCGAGGAGATGCTCGTGGCTTACGCCGACCGCCCCTTACGGATCGGTTCCTTTTCGGCGGCATCAAACGTCACCGGCATCATCACCGACACATCTGCTGTGTCAACACTCCTTCACCAGCACGGGGCCCTCTCCTTTTGGGACTTCGCCGCGGCCGCTCCCTATGTTGGAATCGCGATGCGGTCGGCCACGGACGGCTTTGACTACAAGGACGCGATCTTTCTCTCTCCGCACAAGTTCATCGGTGGACCTGGCACACCTGGCGTGTTGGTTGCGCGCCGGGAGCTGCTCGCCAACCGGGTCCCGTCGGTTCCGGGCGGAGGCACGGTCACCTACGTGAATGCGAATGTCCACAAATACTCGGCTGACGCGGAACACCGCGAGGAAGGTGGCACCCCGGCGATCATCGAGTCGATTCGTGCTGGCCTCGTTTTCCAACTGAAGGAGGCGGTTGGTGTTCCTCTCATCCGCGAGCGGGAGGAAGACTTCATCACCAGGGCGATCGACTCGTGGGGCCAGAACCCCAACATCCGCATTCTTGGCAATCCGAAAGCCGAGAGGCTGTCCATCGTGTCGTTTGTCGTCCGCTTTGGCGATCGCTACCTGCACCACAACTACGTCGTGGCCGTGCTCAACGACCTGTTTGGCATCCAGGCGCGCGGGGGCTGTTCGTGTGCCGGTCCCTACGGCCACCGACTCCTCGGGATCAACGAGGAAACCAGCAGCAAAATCGAGGCGCAAATCGATCGTGGTTGCGAGGTGATCAAACCCGGATGGGTGCGGGTCAACTTCAACTACTTCATAAGCGAAGAGGAATTCCAGTTCATCCTCGAGGCCGTTCACCTCGTCGCCGAACACGGCTGGAGGCTGCTGCCCCACTACCGGTTCGAGGCCTCGACTGCCGTGTGGCGGCACCGACAGCGGGCTGGCCACGGCACCGATGTCACTCCACGAGATCGACTACAGCCGAGACGGCCTGGCACATGCCCACGCGGAGAGAACCCGAGCTTCACGAGCCGACTACGTCACCTACATCGAAGAGGCCCATCGCCTCTTCGCCACGGCCGGAGCAAGCGTCGAGATCGGCCGAGGAGATTCTCGAGGCCGAAGCCGAACAACTCCGTTGGTTCCCGCTACCCCAAGAGATCAGGGATCAGATTCCAACCTGAGGAATGGAAGCAAACGCGACCAGGCGAGACCGGCTGCCTCGGCGTCGAAGAACTCGCCTTCCTCGAAGAAACCGGGACTCGTCCCTGGATAAGTGAACGACTCGATCTCCAGATCCGAAAGGCCAATCGTGGCTTCCGTGAAAACTGCGTCGTCCACGTTGACCCACGGGTCCCTTTCAGCAAAATGCAGTTGATAGCGGGCCCTCGCGCCGTCGAAGTCGATCGACTGGGTTCCATAAAACGACGCGACGGCCACGACCTGGGAAGCTCTCCGGACCGAGAGCCAGAGACCGAGCGAGCCTCCCATCCCGAGTCCGACCACCCGGATCGGCGTCTCCGCGGCGCGGCCGAGCACCCCGAGGCCACCCAAAGTCGCCGCCACGAGCTCGTTCGGATCGGAGGCGGCGAGCGCAGCTTCGGCCTCCTCTTGGGTCGCTGGCTGTGCGCCGGCGAGCAGGTCGGGGACGAGTACGGTGAACCCCTCGTCGGCCAACCGATCGGCCAAGCGCTTGCTGGCGGCATTCATTCCATGCCAGGAATGCAACAGCAGCACGGGGGGACCAGGTCGTTCGGGACCGACGAAATAGGCCAAGCCAGACATCGAGACCATTGTGACCCTCGCCTCAAACAAACCTGCCGGCGCCGTTCGGCGTGGAGTGGCCTTTGTCCTGACCGCTTCGACCCTGTTCGGAATCAACGGCGCCGTCGTGGGTGATCTTCTGAGGTACGATTCCGGCCGGCAACGTTGCGCAGATTCGTTCGGTTCTGGCCGCGCTGATCCTCGGATCGATCGCCTACCGGCGACGGCTCGGACATAGTCGCGGCAAGCTTCTGGTGTTCGCCGCTCTCGGCCTGACGCTGGCTGTCGTAACGGTCTCCTTCTTCATTTCCATTTCCCGGCTCGGAGTCGGTCCGGGAGTAACGATTCAGTTCACCGGTCCGGTCCTGGTGCTGGCCTGGCAGCGCTTTGTTGAGAAACGACCGGTGTCCTGGCCGGCTTGGATCGCCGCTTTGGTTGCCCTGATTGGAGTCGGGCTGGTTTCACAGGTCGGCATGGCGACCAAATCAGATGGAACTGGGCTGGATCCGACCGGTCTTCTCGCCGCTGGCGTTTCCTCGGTCGCCTTCGCCGCGTACATTCTCCTGACCGGCTACCTCGGACGCTCGTTCTCCATCCTGACGACCGCCGCATTCGGCTTTGGCTTCTCCGCTCTTGTTCTCCTCGCTGCCTACCCCGTTCTGCTGCCTCCCGCGACTCCGCTCGTGCTCGGTGAATTGGCGTGGCTGGTGATTCTGGGAACCGTCGTGCCCTTCCTCCTTCATATGGCCGCAGTGAGAATCGTCGATCCCGGTTTGGTCGGAGTGATTTCAACGTTCGAGCCGTTGGTGGCCTCAGCCGCCGCGTGGGTCGGACTCGGCCAGGAGCTCGGTCCGACCCAAATTCTCGGCGGGGTGCTCGTCATCGGCGCGGTCGCGCTGATCGAGCGTTACTCGTCGAGACCTCCGGTAGGCCCCTGAGGCCGACCCTTACACTCGCTCGCTCAATGACCTCTTCGGTTGCTCCCCTTCGAATCCAAGGCTTTCGCGCCCTCTGGGCGGCTTCGGTGTTCTCCAATATCGGTGGATTCCTCCAGGCGTCCGCGGCGGCGTGGCTCATGCTCGATCTCACCGGGTCGGCCACCTGGGTCGGCCTGATCTCGGCGTCGACCACCTTGCCCTTCCTCGCCCTGGCCCTCCTGGCGGGTGCGGTCGCCGACATGTCCGATCGAGCTCGGATCCTTCTCGTGACACAGGTGACGATGTCGATCTTTGCCGGGATCATGGCGGTGATCACGTTTCTCGGTGAGGCCACTCCCGGCCGCCTTTTGGCCCTCGGCCTCGCCATCGGAGTCGCCGCCGCTTTCAACCTGCCTGCCTGGCAGGCCCTGGTTCCCGACCTCGTGCCGCGCGAGATGGTGGCGAGTGCGGTCGCGCTCAATTCGGTGTCGTTCAACGTCGCCCGGGCGGTGGGACCCGCTTTGGGGGGCTTGCTTATCGCCACCGTTGGGGCTGAGGCGGGGTTTGCCCTCAACGCGATTTCGTATCTCGCCATGGTGGCCGTCTTGGTCGCCATGGGGCGAACGCAGACGACTTCGCCCGCCGATAGCGCCCCTCTGTCGACTGCCATGGCGCTCGGCTGGCGATTCGCCCGCTACACCAAGGCCTTTCGGCGGGTGCTGCTGGTGGGCGCTTTCTTCGGGCTGACTTCATCGGTGGTTCCCACTGTGCTTCCCAGCCACACCGCGACCCTCGGAGGTGGCTCATTGGCTTACGGCATCCTGCTCGGCACGATGGGAATCGGGGCAATTGCCGCCGCGTTCTCTCGCCGCCGGCTCGCGGAGAGGCTCGGGAAGCTGACCCTTCCATTCGCCATCGCCGGCTACGGCATCGGAGGTATCGCAGTGGGAACTGCGCCTTCTGTCGCCTGGGCTGTGCCGGGTCTTCTGCTGGCCGGTGCGTGTCTCGTCTGGACCACCACCACACTCAATTCGACTGCGCAGCTTCTCAGCCCGCGCTGGGTGCGAGGCCGCACCATGAGCCTCTGGTCTCTCGCCTTTGCCGGGGTCTACCCGATCGGAGCCATCCTCTCCGGCGCAGTCGCCGACGCGCTCGACACGGCTTCGGCGTATGTGCTCATCTCCATGGCCTGCATCGGGCTCGGGGCAGTGGCGACAAGATCCGGCATCCCGGTCCTCGCCGAAATCATCCCGCCCGAATTCGACTCGACCCGACCGGCTCCTGAACATGTCGAGACACTCGACAGCGGACCGGTAATGGTCCTCAACACCTTCGCCATCGAACCGGATCAGGTTGAAGAGTTTCTCGAGGCGATGAACGAGTTGCGTCTTGTTCGACTTCGCACGGGCGCCTATCGCTGGAGGCTTTATCGCGATGCCTCCGACCCCAAGCGACTCACCGAAATGTTCCTCGTCGTCTCCTGGCGCGAGCACCTCAATCAGCACCGGCGAATCGATGATGCTTCCGCCGCACTGATCAGAAAGGCGCGTTCCTTCGATCAGGAGGGCGGACCCCGTGCTCGCCACCTCTTGGCCGTCGACATCGAGAGTCCCCCTGACTTCGACTCATTGATCGCGACGCACGAGCACATGCATGAAACAGACGGATCGATTCCTCTTGATCAGACATCAGATGTCAGACATCAGATTTCAGATTCCGATCTGATGTCTGAAATCGGTCTGACGTCTTGAGGGGCCGCTACTTCAAGCTTCTGGCGGAGAATCCGGATTTCCGCCGCCTGTACCTCGCGCGACTGGTGTCGTTCGGTGGAGACTGGTTCCTTCTCGTTCCGATGCTGGGGCTGGTTCACGAACTGAGCGACTCACCCCTGCTGACCGCGGCCGTCCTCACAGCCAACACTCTGCCGGCGTTTCTCTTCTCTCCCTTGGGGGGTGTGCTGGCCGATCGTCTCGACCGCAAGAAGATCGTTGTTTGGTCGAGCCTGGCCGCCGCCGCAGCAACCAGCACTCTGCTGACGATCAATACGCCGTTTGTGACCGAACGCGGTATTGCGGTGCCGATGGTTCTCGGAGTGATGTCGATCCTGGCCGGGCTGAGTGC
Organism: uncultured Acidimicrobiia bacterium; assembly: GCA_963840175.1. Classification (GTDB taxonomy): domain Bacteria; phylum Actinomycetota; class Acidimicrobiia; order Spongiisociales; family ZC4RG35; genus JACCTH01. The sequence continues at coordinate 230,567 of CAWIXU010000003.1, read as the reverse complement.
ACTCATCACTCCCGCCACATCGGCGTCACTCGGACAGGTGGTCGCACCCGAAGACCTGGCCGATGGATCGTTTCTGCTCGAGTCGACCTGGGGAACGATGGCAGCCGTGGGTGCCGCTTTGGGCGGGCTGGTCGCCGCCAACCTGGGACGGGAACGGGCAATTGCCATCGACGCCATTTCGTTCCTGCTCGCGGCACTGCTCACCATCCGGATCAAGTCGCGGCTGAGCCCCGCAGCACACGCTCGGGCATGCGGCGGGACGGATCGGCGCTGCCTTCGCCTACCTGGGCAAACGGCCGGCGGTCCGGGCATTGATGACCGCAAAGGCAGGTTTCGCGATCTTCGGCGCCGGTGCGGTGGCATTGCTCCCGACGCTGGCCCTCGAGGAATTCCAGGCCGGAGACGACGGGGTGGGTTGGTTACTCGGAATGCGCGGGGTGGGAGTACTAGTCGGACCATTCCTCATCCGCCGCTGGGTCGGAAATCGAGAATCGAGCGATCCTTGGCGCAATCGGTTTCTGCATGGCCCTGTGGGGCATCTCGTATTTCGGTCTGGCATTTGCCCCCACCCTTGCGACTGCGGCTCTCTGCGTGCTCCTCGGCCACGCCGGGGCCGGAAGTCAATGGAGCTTTTCCTCCTTCGGGCTGCAGATGTATACGGCGTCGGAGCTCAAGGGCCGAATCTTCGGTCTGGACTTCGCCGCGGTGACGCTCACTTCGACCGCCTCACAGCTGCTCTTTGGTTGGTTGGCAATCAGCACTCCAATCACCACGATCTTTTTCTGGCTTGCCGTCGCGGCCGTGGGATTTGGAATCATCTGGCGGCGCGTCACGCTCCGGTTCTGGGAAACGATCTAGATGCAACCAGTCGGCGCGTCGCGGTGTTCATAGAACAAGATGGACAACCTCCCTTCCCGGCTGAGCGAAGACCTCGATCGTTGGTTCCCGGAGCTGGTGCGCAATCTGCAGCACGAGATCTTCTCGGGGCTGCGATCGCTGGCCGGTGCCGACGCCGAGGATCTAGCCCAGGAGACATTTGTCAGGGCCTATCAAGCGCTGGGCACCTACCCGCGGGCCCGGGTGGCCCAGATGAGCTTGCGTCCCTGGATCTGGACGATCGCGCTCAACCTGGGTCGCAACCACCTGCGGTCGCGGAACCGCCGTCCCCGCGCGGTCGAACTCGACGACTTCGGCCATACGGATCCTGAACCAATCGACCTCGTCGCCTGGCAGGGACGCTTCCAGAAGCTGAGTGTCCCAATGCGGCGGGCGGTAGTGCTCCGGCACGTGGTGGGTCTCGAGTACAACGAAATCGCTATCGCCCTTGAGCGCCCAGTCGGGACGGTGAAAGCCGACGTCCATCGAGGACTGGAACGACTACGAACGATGATGGAGGATGAAGATGAACATTGAATCGACCCTTGCCGAACTGCGCCACACGGCTCCACCGACTTTGCCGGTCAACGTCGACCTGGCCACAGGTCTGGCCGACGGGTATCGGCTATACGAGAGCCCGGTCGGAGATGTGGCCGTGACTTTCAATCCACTCGGCGTCTCGACAGTGCGACTTGCGAGCGAAGACTTTGTCTCTGAGTTTTCGGAGCGTTACCACCGCCGGGTGGTATTGGCGAGGCCTCCCAAGGGCTGGGACCAACTGATCGGCAAAGCGATCGAGGCCGGGCGGCCCGGGCCACTCCCTTTGGACCTGCGCACGTTGAGCCCGTTTCGTCAGCAGATCATGTCGATTGCGACGACGATCCCGCGCGGACAGGTGCGCCCCTACGCCTGGCTGGCCCAGGAAGCCGGAAAGCCCGGGGCGGCACGAGCGGTCGGGTCGGCCATGTCGCACAACCCGGTGCCGTTGATCGTTCCTTGTCATCGCGTGGTGCGCTCGGACGGCACGATCGGCGCCTATTCATTGGGCGGGGCAGAGAACAAATGGCTGCTGCTCGCATCGGAGGGGGCCGACCCGGTCTCTCTGCAACGAGAGGCTGAACACGGAGTGCGTTTCGTCGGATCTGACACCACCCATATCTATTGCTTCCCGACCTGCGCCCAGGCAAGGAAGATCGCTCCTGCCCATCTGGCTCGGTTTCACTCCGAAGGCGAAGCCATTGCCAGTGGGTATCGCGCTTGTGCCCGGTGCCGGCCGGCATAGTTCTCGCTCCTCAAATCTGGCCAGGTTTGCCTAAAAATGGTCGCGCGACCGGGCGATAACTAGTAGACACCCGAGCTCGTATGTCAGATTCCAAAAAGCCTTCCGAACAAAAGCCATCCGCGCAAAAGCTGGTGCCCGATTTCGCGGTCGACGAGACTGAGACCGCGGAATGGGGCCCATTGACTGAGGCCAATCCCGACTACGAAAAGCTCTGGTCAGGCGCAGCCTGGGAGCCACCTGCGGAAGAGCCCGCTCCAAAGGCTTCAGAGACTGCGGCCACCGAAGCGCCGGCAGCGTGGATCCTCGCCCAACTCGAGTCAGGATGCGTCTACCGCTCCTCCGCCCGCCGCGGAAACTCCAGGGTTCAAAGGCACCCTCGTGACAGGAGACGAAGTCCTCACCGCGTCGATGGTGGTGAGCCCGGAGATCATCGTGTTGTGGGGAGGCGGCCATGAGATCGGAAGTTGGAACCACAACGAGGCGAAGATCGCTCGCCTCACCTATGCCCGCTTCGCGATTCAAGCCGAAGGCGACACGCTCACTTTCACCGCCGACGATCCAACGTCGCTCGACCAGGCAATCGCCCAGGCAGTGCCGGCTATCGCCGAGGCTGATACTGAGGCTCCCGCCGAAGTTGCTCCCGACCTGGTCGCCCCGCCGTCCGAAGGTGGCTTCAAGCGGTCCAAGATGAAGTCGTTCCTACCGGCTCCGCAGCCGGTGGCCGAGGTGCCGGTGGTGCAACCCGCACCAGAGATTGACCTGCCAGACGAAGAGGAGCTCGAGACGATTGCCGACTCGGTGCGCGCCCACAGCACCTCAAAGTCAGTCAAAGCTCGTCGATTCTCGCTGACTCCGCAGGCGGCCCTGATCAAGGTTGGCGTGTTCCTCGTGGTGGCTGCGGTCCTGGCCGGTCTCGTCTATCTGGGACTGCTCGTAACCGGGCAGATCGGCGACGAGACCACGGACGCGACGCTGGAGAACCCACCGACGACCGGTGTGCCGATCTTCATCACCACGCTTCCTCCCCCGACAGTGGCGACCACTCTTCCCCCGGCCATGACGACGCTCTTCGAAACCGACACGCCGATTCTGATTGAACGATGGAACGAACTTGCGGCGAGTTCGGAGCTGCCGATCTACCTCCCGCCTGAGTTGCCCTCACCGTTCTTCTTGCTCCTGACGCCCAATGTCACGTTGGAAGGCGTGCTCGATCCGGTCACGGGGAGCGTCACCTTGCGGGCAGCCCCGACCGGCACCCCCGAAGGCGATGCTCCAATCTTCACCGCCCTCGGACTCTTGATTGCCACCGCCGATCCCACTCTCGATGGCAGTGATAGAAGGGCATTGCTGGCCCAGCTTGGCCTCGACGTCAACGACCCCGAACTGGCCGGAATCGACGGCACGCTGGCATACAACGGGCTCAGCTACCGGTTGCTTTACGACCAGGCGTCAAATTCGCTTTCGCTCGCGGTCAGCCCTGAGGTCGCCGCCACCACAACCAACTAGCGAAAAGCCGCGAGGACGGGTTCCCAGTCGGAGAGTTGCTCGGGCTCCTCGAGGCCGACCGGGGCGAGGAAGATCTTGTCCAGCCCTTCGCTCTGCAATTGCTGGTAGAGCGCGATGTGATCGATTGCGGTCGAGGCGTGATGGGTCTTCGCAAACGTCGTGGCCGACCGATTGCCTCGCCAGCGCTCCACCCGTGCCGCAACCTCCGCGCGGTCAGGACCGATCAATGGCGTGTCGAGAAGCGAGAGCGAAAAGCTTTCCTTCCGGTCGGATCGCTTGATTTCTTCCGAGACGATTGGGACGAGGCGCTGCGCGTTGTTGATCCCGACCAGATTGAGGCCATCAGCCAACGTCAGCGCCACCCGGCGGGTGCGAGCCCCGTTTCCGCCAACCAGGATCGGGATCGGGTGCAATGGCTTCGGATAAGAAACGGCTCCGTCGATTGAGTGCACCTTGCCGGCATGAGTGGCCCTACCCGGCGACCACATCTTGCGGAGAATGTGGATGGTGTCTTCGAGCCCCTCGAAGCGGCGGCCGGTCTCCTTGTAGCCATAGGCCGTCAGCTCGTGGTCGAACCAGCCAGCACCCAACCCGCAGAAGGCCCTGCCCCCGCTGATCGCATCGAGCGTCGCGATCGTCTTGGCCAGGAGGGCCGGATTGCGGAGGCGGACCCCGGTGACAAGGCAACCCAGCTCCAGCGAATTGGTCGTGCCGGCCAGGAAGGCGAGGGCGGCATACGCCTCGGGGATCGGCTCCCATTCCCTCCCGACCTGCGGGATCTGGATCAGATGATCCATCACCGCCAATCCGGCGAAGCCGATCCGCTCCGCCTCCGCGGCCATTTCCCTCAGCCAGGGCCCGAGAGGACGGTTGGAGGGAAACCGCGAAAGCTGGAGGAAGAACCCTCCCAAATCCTGACGAGTTTGGGTTGGTTGAGGTGCTTGAGTCGTTGCCGGCTCGTTGATCGTCGACACACGGGATGGTTCGGGGCGAAGTAGGAAGTCCCAACCTTCGGAGTCGACATCGAGCTGGCGAAAGCGTCGAAACTGGCTGGTCAACACCGCGGCCGGGACCGGACGCGGACGGGCGCGATTGCGCGCCCGGCAGACTTCGTCCGCTTCGGCGAAGAGCACGGCCGCTGCGGGCAACCCTGCCAACCGCGCTGCATCGCGATGTCGCAGCCTTCGTTCATCATCGAAGCCGAGAGTGTCCACCACGGTCGTCAGCTGCCGGGCGACCCGTGCGGCGACGATTTCATCGAGCAACCTGAAAGCGTCGGCGCTCGCATCCAGGTCGTGTTCCCCGCTCCCCACCATCGCTCGCAAGCGATCGGACGAGACGATTTCCTCCGGTCGATAGTGCTGGCTTGCCCAGGTCGACTTTCCGGACCCGGAAGGTCCAACCAGCACCACCAGGGCGGGATCCGGGATCACCTGCATTGAGGTTGTGGTGCTACTCGCCGTGATTCCAGGCAGTCCAGTAGGCCTTGAGCCGGCTCGTGAACTGGTTGTCGCTTTCGGCGTAAATGCGTCCACCCATCACCCGCGCCGCCGCCTGCAACTCGCGCCGCCGCTCGTTGGATAGGGCAACGAGCAAATGCCTCTCGTCGGGATCGGGAGCGAACTCGGGGAGCGTCGCCACCATGCGAACGAGCTCCGCTTGATCGTGATCGTCGCCGAGCACGTCGCTCAACTGAGCGAGGGATCCGGCAAGACCACCGATCACCTCCGGCCACAGCGGGGTGAGAATCTCCGTCTGGTGGCGGAGGTACTTGACCTGCTTGCGCCATTCGTGAAAGTTCTCGGGTCGAGGGTTGGCGTAGGCGTTGCGCATGGCTTGGCGCCCTCTTTCGTAGGTGTCGCCGACGCCCGGCCCGACGCTGCGAAAAGAGTCCGGGAGGGGTCGGGGTCCAATCCTCGGCTCGTCCGCGTCCACCGGCCATGCCGCGTACCTCGATCTCGCCCGATAGATGGCCTTGGCCACGGAGGCAAGCAATTCGTCGTCGGCCAGGACTCGACTCATCATCCGTTCGTGGCGGCTCCGGAGCCGGCTTTCGGTTACCTCCCAGGTCCCTGGGGCGAGCAATCGGCCGTAGCCGCGCTCGAAGTCGCACAATCGCATCGACCATCACCGCGCCGTCGCGGGCCGGCGCGACGAGACGCGACGCGTTGGCGAGGGCAGAGTTCTCTGCCCGGTAGATCTTGTCGCCGATCACGGGTCGCACCATCCGCAACAACGCTCGGACCCGTTTGTTCGACTTGCGAAGTTCATGGATGGCCGCGTTCAGATCTTCGCCAGAGCTGAGCCCGGTCAGCGAGAATTGGAATTGGTCGAGACATAATCGCTTGAGGCTGCGCGCCATCGTCTCGCCCGGCGTCAGGCTGAAGTCAGGTGCGTTCGGCAAGGCCGGCAAGTGTGCCACGAGCCCCAAAGGCTAACTAACAAGGCGCTAACTAGCACTCGGCTAACCAGGACCGAGTGAAGCGAGACGGCCGGAGAGAAGTCGCCGGTCGCTTTCGTTCATATCCAGTGTCAGCGCCACGCGATAGCTGTCGACGGCCTCAGCCGTCCGAGCAAGCTGACGAAGGAAGTCGGCCTTGGCGGCCCAATAGAGGTGCCATCTCTCTGCCCCACGGATTTGCTCGATGGAAGCGAGCGCCGCCTGCGGGCCAGCGACTTTCGAGAGTGCGACCGCCCGGTTCACTGAGACCACAGGACTCGGGTGTCGATCTTGGAGCATGTCATACAGCGAAAGAATCTGCGACCAGTCAGTCTCTTCATCACTTGGAGCGAGGCTGTGGAGGCACGAAATTGCGGCCTGAATCTGATACGGCCCCGGGCGTCGCCTTCGTAGGGCGCGTTCGAGCAGCGAGGAAGCTTCGGAGATCGCAGCTCGGTCCCAGAGATTGCGATCCTGGTCGGCGAGCAGAATCTGGTTGCCTTTGGCGTCCAGGCGTGCGCGGCGGCGCGCATTGGTTGAAGCCATCAACGCCACCAGTCCCTGAGCCTCGGCATCGTCAGGCATCAGCGCCACCAGCAGGCGACCCAATCGAAGTGCCTCGTCGGCCAGATCAAATCGAGAATCGAGCTGACCCTCAGGCGAATGATGCCCACTCGTGAAGATCAAATAGATCACCGCGAGCACAGCTCCCATTCGATCCACCAGCTCGTGATCGGGTGGAACTCGATAGGGGATGCGGGCGAGCGAGATCTTCTTCTTGGCACGGCTGATCCGCTGCGCGATCGTCGCCTCCGGCTGGAGGAAGAGACGAGCAATGTCGGAAGTCGAGAGGCCGGCGACAAGGCGCAGAGTGAGAGCAACTCGCGCCTCGAGGGAGAGCGCAGGGTGACAGCAGGTAAATATCAGTTGAAGGCGGTCGTCGCCCTCGCTGGGCACGAATGAGAGCAATGCTTCGGTTTCCTTCTGGCGCCGCCTGGACTCCCGCCGGAGATTGTCGAGCGCTCGGTTGCGGGCGACTGTCGTCAGCCAGGCGCCAGGGTTGTGCGGTAAGCCTTCGCTTTGCCACGACTCCAGCGCCACCATGAGGGCGTCTTGCAGCGCCTCCTCGGCGAGATCGATGTCGCCGGTGAGACGGATGAGGGTGGCCAGAACCCGGCCACCCTCATCTCGCAGTACCTCCTCGAGCATTACTCCTGAGCGAAGTCGATGCAGGGTCTCACTTCGATGCGACCGTGCCACGCCCCTGGGATTTGCGCGGCCCAAGACACTGCCTCGTCGAGATCATCGCACTTGAACAAGTAGAAGCCGCCCAAGACTTCTTTCGTCTCGGCGAACGGGCCATCGGTCTGGATCACTTCGCCCCCCTTGCCACCTCGCACATGGACGGTCGTAGCGGTGGTGCTGTCTTGCAGAGCTTCGCCACCGGTCATGACGCCAGCCGCCCCAGCCTTCTCCCCGAACTCGTTGTACTCGGCCATGACCGCGGCCCACTCCTCAGGCGTGGCTGCGCCCTCCTCCGAATAGATGAGTGCTGCATATAACGGCATCCTGGCTTCCTTTCTCCTGGGTGGATACCTAACTGGCTTACGACGAACGAGCCTTCCCCAATTTCGACAAGTTTTGCGAGTTTGTCGCCAAACCGAAATTGCATGCTCGCCCGATAGTGTCAGCTCATGCCGACCAGTGCCGGACTGCTGCCCTTTCGAAACACCCGCGAGGTGCTCATCGCTCATCCCGGCGGTCCTTTTTTCGCTCGCAAGGATGCCAAGTCCTGGAGCCTCATCAAGGGCGAGGTGGATCCTGGAGAGGACGTCAAGACAGCCGCGGCGCGCGAGTTTGCCGAGGAGACCGGCTGGGTGTGTCCCGTCGACGACTGGATCGAGTTGGGCTCGGTGCGACTTAGATCGGGCAAGACCGTCCTCGGTTGGGGGGTCGAGGCCGACTTCAATCCCGAGTCCCTCGACCCGGGCCACTTCACCATGTTCTGGCATGGCCGCAACCAGACATTTCCCGAAATCGACCGGGTCCGCTGGTGCGAAGTCGACGAAGCCCGCCGTCTCCTCAACCCCGCCCAAATCCCCTTTGTCGACCGTTTACAGCGAACCCAGGGTTGGTAGCGCCGTCCAACGGCGCTACTAACCCAGGGTTCGCAAAAGACGCGCTCGAATGACTTCCGCGGGGTGCCGGTGAGGGTTCTCGATTTCGAAGACATCGATCGCTTCGCCCGCCCGTGTGTCGATCTTGGCCAGCTGCACCTCGAGACCGAGTTCCGCCATCGCCGAGGCGAGGTCGTAGAGAAGGCCAATCCGGTCCGTGGCACGGACGTCGACGTACTTGCCCTCGACTCTGACAACCGGTGGAGCAGTTGGCTGCTTCGCTGGGTAGGCACGGCGCTTGGCCTCCAGACGGTCCGCCAGATCAACCATGCCAGAGATCGCCGAGTTCAGTTCCTCACGTACCGCCGGCCAGCGGGCGGCGCCGACCATATCCGAACCAAGGGCATCCTCCACTCGGAAGGTGTCGACCACCAGTCCGTCGGCACGGGTCACTGCTCGCGCTTCCAGCACATTGAGGTTGCGTAATGCCAACGCTCCGGCGACAGCCGCGAGCAACGCCGGCCGGTCGACCGTAGCGACGACGATGGTCGAGATCGGGGCGCCGGGAATGACGGCCGTGCGCACCTCCCTCGCATGGGGCGGAGGAGTTAGGAGACGAAGATGCTGGGAAACCAGGTCGGCACCAAACCGCGCCAGGTAGCCCGGCGGCATCGCCTCCAGGTGTTTATCGATGATCATTCGATTCATCTCCGGCAAGAGGCTTCGCAGGTCGTCGACCAGCTCTCCCCCGAGTTCTGAGAAGGTGCCGGCAAGAAGTGGTTCGATATTGCCGACGAGCGACGCGTAGCAGCGACTCCTTCCACGGCGACCACATGTCGGGTCCGGTCGGCTCGAGCGTCGGCCACACTCAACAGGGCGAGGACCCGCAGCAGATCGACATTGCCGATCCGTTCGGCGGTGGCTTTGATCACTTCGGGATCCTCGACGTCGCGGCGGGCCGCGGTCTCCGACAACAACAGGTGATGGCGAACCGCACTTGCGACGAGCTCGACCGTTCCCGGACGAAACCCCACACGAGACAGCATCGATTCTGCCAACGCACCTCCCGTCTCTGAATGATCACCAGGCAACCCCTTGCCGAGGTCATGGAGAAACGCGGAAAGGAGAACCTCGTCGAGTCCGCCGACCTGTTCGACAAGCTCGCCGATCCAACCGTAAGGCGCTTCGGCAAGATCGACTGCGGCGGCCACGGTCGCTCCCAGGTGGGCGTCGGCCGGGTGGACATGAAACGGGGCAGCTTGTGCCAGTCCGCGAAGGTGGGCGACCTCGGGGAGGGCGCGAGTCATCCATCCGGCTTCCCACAGACCGAGGATCGCCTCCCACCCGGCCGCTCCTGATGCCAGCAAAGACACCAGGCCCAGCGCGATCCCCTTCCTTCCAGTCGGGAGCGCCGGCGCGACGGGCGAATTCCTGCTCCCAAGAAGAGAGACGCCCGCGGGCATGAGTCGTGACCGCCGCGGTAGCGAAGGCGAGGGGGGTCGCCATTTGAGCTCGCCGGCCCCACCGCGACCGGACGAGCCCGATCACCGTCAAACCGGCGTGAGCGATGGGATCGGTGCCGGCGGGTCGTACCTGGGCCCAGCGCTGCGCCGCCAGCCCATCAACGGTTCGGGCAGCCTGATAAACCTCGGTCGCCACCTCGAGTGGATCACGATCGAGCCAGGCACCCACAGCAGTCCTGAGCTCGATCGGAAAACGATCAGCAGCCCTTTGCTGCACCGCATGGAGCGCCTGCCGGACCTCGAGCAGCACACGATTCGCGGCCGCCTCGCTCGCCCGTACTGGCACCGCCGGGTCCTCGCCGAGAAGCTGCGATCGCTTTCGGTCCCACGCCAAGCGGTGCAGGCTCCGCAGACCCCCGCGACCGTTCTTGACATCGAGTTCTTGGAGCGCGAACGGCTCGCGTTCCCAAACCCGACGCTCCTCAGCGGCCAGGCGTTCGGCGAACGTTCCGCGCATCGTCTGGAGAAGTCGAGCTAGGCCAGCCTCCAGTTCGTCGACGATCTCAGCAGGGCCGCTGAGCCAGCGAGCACTGAGCAGCGAGCACAGCGTGTTGTGATCATCCCGGGCAAATGCCACCGTCGATTTGACGGTACGGGTGGCATGCCCGACCTTCAGGCCGGCATCCCAGAGTGGGTAAAGAATGGAACGCACTGCTTCTTCGGGAGCGAGACCCTCGTGAAGCAGGAGCAGGTCGAGATCGGAGAACAGACACAGTTCCTGCCTCCCGAACCCACCCACTGCGACGACCGAAACTTCCGGGTGCGACACGGCTAGCTCGCTGACAGCTGCATCGGCGCGATCCGAAAGGAGCCGGCCCAGGGCCCCGCCCGACGCATCCGCTGATTCCCCTTTCGCGAGCGCCGAGCGAAATTCCAGAAAACCGGCCAGCGCCCCCGGTTTGGAATCGGGTTCGCTCAGATTGCGTCCACTCCTCGCTCTCCTGTCCTGATCCTCATGATCGATTCAATCGGAACCACGATGATCTTGCCATCGCCGATCTCTCCGGTCCGCGCCGCGGTCTCGATCGCCGACACGACCCGGTCGACGTCTCCATCGTCCACCGCCACCTCGACCCGGGTCTTGGGCACGAACTCGACCTTGTACTCGGCTCCCCGATAGACCTCGGTCTGGCCGGACTGCCGGCCGAAGCCGCGAATCTCCCCGACCGACATCCCGGTGACCCCGACGCCCTTGAGGGCGTCCTTGACCTCTTCGAGCTTGAACGGCTTGATGAATGCGATTATCAGCTTCATTGGCTTCTCCTACTCCGAGAGCACGTATCCCCGCTCCTCATGGAGCGAGATGTCGAGGCCTTCGGTCTCTTCCTGCTCATCGACTCGCAAGCCGGTGATGGCTTTGACGATGCGAGCCAGGAGGTAGGAAACGATGAAGGTGAAAGCCATGACCGCCAGCACCGCCACCACCTGCTTGATGAAGAACGCGCCTCCGCCGAACAGCAAGCCATCGGGTACGAACTCGTTGATCGAACTCTGGGCGAAGACGCCGATGCAGCACCGATCCGACGATGCCACCGGCGAGGTGCACGCCGACCACGTCGAGGGAGTCGTCGTAGCCGAACTCGGAACTTGAGGCTCACCGCCCAGAAGCAGACGAAGCCCGCGATTAGGCCGATCGCGATGGCCGACATCGGTGAGACAAAACCGGCCCCCGGCGTGATCGCAACCAGGCCGGCCACCGCTCCCGAGGCTGCACCGAGGGTTGTCGGCTTGCCGGTCTTCATCCACTCGGCCACCACCCAGCCAAGGGCGGCAACCGCGGCCGCGATCTGAGTCGTCACGAAGGCGTTGATAGCGATGCCGTCGGCGGCCAGCGCCGAGCCGGCATTGAATCCGAACCATCCGAACCAGAGGATGCCGGTGCCGATCAGGGTCAACGGCAGCGAATGGGGCCTCATCGCTTCGACCCCGAACCCTTTCGGGGTCCGAGCGCGAAGACCAAGGCCAGCGCAGCGACGCCGGCATTGATGTGCACGACCAGCCCCCCGGCGAAGTCGCGCACTCCCCAGGCGAAACAGCCAGCCATCGGCCGCAAATCCCCAGTGGGCGACGATCGGGTAGACGATCAACGCCCAAAGCGTCGTGAACAAGCACCCAGGCGGAGAACTTCATCCGCTCCGCCACGGCCCCGGTGATCAGGGCCGGAGTGATGATGGCGAACATCATCTGGAAAACCATGAAGAGGAGAGCGTCTCCCTCGACGCCTTTGAGACCGAGGAAGTCGAACCCTCCGATGAAACCGCCGAGATCGGTCCCGAAGGCGAGCGTGTAGCCGATCACTGTCCAGATCACGGTCACGATCGAGATCGTGAAGAAGTTCTTCATCAGCATGTTGAGGACGTTCTTCGACCTCACCATGCCTCCGTAGAACAGCGCCAGGCCCGGGGTCATGAACAGCACCAGCGCGGAGCTGATCAGCAGCCAGGCGATGGTTCCTTCACTCAATGTCGACTCCTCGTTTCGGAAGACGACAGTTGGGTGGCTCTGTGTTTCGAGCGTGTTGCCTAGTTGTTAAATCAGAGATCAGACATCAGACATCAGATTGGGATCTGAGATCTGACGTCTGATATCTGATGTCTCAAGAGTGGCGGTAAGGAGGCCATCTTCGAACTCGCCCGTTACCCCGAAACGAGCCAGCAATCGCTTGATTCCGTCGTTCTCGGGGAGGGCCACAAAAGTGAAACGCTCGACCCCGACCTTCTCGGCTTCGGTGGCGAGGACCTTCAGCAGGAGAGTGCCGATCCCTCGTCCTTGCCATTCATCGACGACCGTGAGCGCCACCTCGGCGTCGTCATCGGAGCCGCGGACGAAACGACCCACCGCAACCGGTTCGTCGTTGATCAAAGCTCCCCAGGCCTGGTGGTTGCGACCATCGACCTCGGTGAGATAGGCGAGCTGAGAGCGGCTGAGCCGATTGGTCGCGGTCAGGAAGCGCAACCGGCGGGAACGTTCTGAGAGCCGTTCCATGCCCGTCTCGAGAAGTGATTTGTCCTCAGGCCGAATAGCTCGCACCAGGATCGTGGTGCCGTCAGAAAGTGTGGTTTCGAACATGCTTGCAATTGCAAGCATACCGCATGCAAGGTCCTAGCTCAGTTACCGTCCCGCCATGGCCCGGCGCCCCACGGCAACGACATCATTCGGCTCGAGCCGACGAGAAAGCCACGATTCCTCCCGTTTCTACCGCCGTTTTCCGGAGCCGGTCATCTCACCCGAAGCGACCATCAATCCCCCGGCCTGCGTCGATCAGTTGTTTGTCGGAGATGCTCGCGCCATGACCCCGGAACAGGTTGCCGATAACTCGGTCGCGTTGCTCATCACCTCGCCGCCTTACTTCACGGGCAAGGCCTATGAGCAGGAAATTGCGGAAAGCGACGTGCGCCGCCGCGTACTCGCGACTACCTGCGAGGAATCGCTGAGGTGCTGGCGATTTGCGTTACCAAGCTGGAGCCAGGGGGTCGAATGGCAATCAATGTTGCCAACCTGGGCCGGCGACCCTATCGATCGTTGTCGGCCGATGTCATCTCCATTCTGCAGGACGACCTCGGGTTGCTCCTCCGCGGCGAGATCATCTGGCGCAAAGCGCTCGGCGCGGGCGGATCGTGCGCCTGGGGCAGCTTTCGCAGCCCGGCCAATCCGGTGTTGAGAGACCTCACCGAGCGGGTCATCATCGCCTCGAAAGGGCGTTTTGACCGCGCCCTCAACCGCAGACAGCGTCAAGCTGCCGCCCTTCCCCACCAGGCGACGATCTCGGCCGACGACTTCATGGCCGCAACCCTCGATCTGTGGGATATCCCATCGGAGAGTGCGGTGAGAATCGGCCATCCCGCGCCGTTCCCGGTCGAACTTCCCCGCCGGCTGATCGACTTGTACACGTACGAGGGAGACCTCGTCCTCGATCCTTACATTGGTTCCGGAACAACAGCAGTGGCGGCCGCCATGAGCGACCGCCACTTTGTGGGATTCGACACCGAGCCCGAATACATATCGCTTGCAAAACGTCGACTGGAGAACGTCAGCAGCGACAGTTAGTTCGCCGTCAGGCTTCGCAAGTCGATACTCTCGCGCCACCTGTTGAAAGGACAACGATGGCCCACCTATTTGTACGCCACCCTGTCAAGGACTACGAACTTTGGCGGCAAGTCTACGACGATGCTGATGCGCTGCGGGAGGAGTTCGGAGTCAGATCGCACACCGTGTTTCAGTCAGCCGATGACCCCAACGACATCACAGTCATGCACGTATTCGACAACATTGGCGCAGCCAAAGCAATGGCAGAGGCACCGCAGCTCCGCGAGGCTATGGATCAAGCCGGGGTCGCGGCGCCTCCGACCATTTGGTTCGCGAACAAGAAGTAGGTCCCACCCGCGGGGCTAAAGAGCTTCGAGCGCCAGCTCCAGCACCTGATCGATCGACTCGACCGGATGAAAGGTGATCGTTTCCCGAACTGATTCGGGGATGTCGTCGAGGTCGATCTCGTTCCTTTGCGGAAAGACCACCCGGGTCAGACCCGCCCTGTGGGCTGCCAGCACCTTCTGCTTGAGACCCCCGATCGGAAGGACCTTGCCCTGCAGCGTGACCTCGCCGGTCATCCCCAGATCGGATCGAACCTTGCGGCCGGTGAGAAGCGAGGTAACCGCGGTGACCATCGTCACGCCTGCCGACGGGCCATCCTTGGGGATAGCACCGGCGGGGACGTGGACGTGGAATCTCCGTTTGAGATCGTCCAAAGCGATCCCGAGCTCACCGGCGTGGGCTTCGACGTAGGAGAGGGCGATCTGCGCCGATTCCTTCATCACATCGCCCAGCTGACCGGTCAAAGTCAGACCTTGTTCGCCCGCCGTGGCGTGACGCCTCGATGAAGAGAACGTCACCACCCGAACCCGTGACTGCCAAGCCAGTGGCGACGCCGGGGACATCGGTGCGGTCCTTGGCCTCGTCGTGCCAGACCTTGGGCTTGCCGAGAAACTCCGAGACCTGTTCAGGTCCGATCTCGATATGAACGTCCTCACCTCGAGCGACTTTGGTCGCGGCCTTGCGCGAGAGCTTGCCGAGCTCCCGTTCGAGTGAACGCACGCCCGCCTCGCGGGTGTAGCGATCCACGACTGTGTGCAGAGCGGGCTCGGTTACAGAGATCTCCTCGGGTTCGAGGCCCGCCAGCCGAATCTGACGCGGCAACAGGTGATCGCGAGCAATCGCAACCTTCTCATCGTCGGTGTAACCGTCGAGTCGTATCACTTCAGTGCGGTCGAGCAATGGCGCCGGGATAGTCTCGATCACATTGGCCGTGGCGATGAAGAGCACATCCGAAAGGTCGAGGTCGACTTCGAGATAGTGGTCGCGGAACGTGTGATTCTGTGCAGGGTCGAGGACCTCGAGCAGAGCCGAGGAAGGATCTCCCCGCCAGTCGTTGCCCACCTTGTCCATTTCGTCGAGCAAGAAAACCGGGTTCATGGTCTGAGCCTCGGTCAGCGCTCGCGCGATCCTTCCCGGTCGAGCCCCCACATAGGTGCGCCGATGTCCCCGGACCTCGGCTTCGTCGCGAATGCCACCGAGGGCGACTCGAACGAACTTCCGGCCCAGTGCGCGAGCCACCGACTCACCCAGGGAGGTCTTGCCTACTCCGGGCGGGCCGACCAAAAGCAGGATCGCCCCCGACTGGCGGGTGTTCGCCTCGTTGAGCCCGCGCTCCTGGCGAAGTTTGCGTACCGCCAGGTGTTCGACGATTCGCTCTTTGACATCGTGCAACCCGGTGTGGTCGGCGTCGAGCACCGCCCACGCCTCGTTGAGATCGAGGCGGTCATCGGAGCTGACGCCCCATGGCAGGTCGAACATCGTGTCAAGCCAGGTCCGGATCCACGAATGCTCAGGCGATTGCTCTGACATCCGCTCCAGTCGATCGATCTCGCGGGTGACTGCTTCTTTGACTTTCTCCGGAAACGCAGTCTCTTCGAGTCGGGCGCGGTAGCTGTCGGAGGCGCCGGCTTCTTCGCCGAGCTCCTTCTTGATTGCCTCCATCTGCTGACGGAGCAAGTAATCGCGCTGGCTTTTGTCGATTCGCTCGGCGGCGTCTTCACGCACACGGCGGCGCAACTCGAGATCTGCCAGGACCTCACGCATCCAGACCAATAGCTTGCCGAGGCGCTCACGCACATCGAGGGTTTCAAGGATCTCAACCTTTTGCTCGAGCGAGAGATCGGGCGAATAGACCGCAAGGTCGGCCAGCTGGCTTGCGTTCTCGATGCCCAGAATGCGATCCGCAATGGCGCCTACGCCGCGGTGGTCCAACACTTCGGTGACTACGGCTCGGTATTCGGCCACCAGGTCGTCGAGGGCCTCGTCATGGACATCGACTTCGGGATACGGTTCGATTTCGACCCAGAGCGCGCCGGCACTGTCGGTGGAGCCGCTGCCCACGCGGGCCCGGGCAATCCCGGACACCACGACATTGCCTTCGTCGTCTGTTTGCTGAATCTCGGCCACCGTGCCGACGGAGGCGTAGCGGCCCCCCACGCGCGGGACCAGGATGAGACGGTCGTTGGCCTGGGCGGAGGCGGCGAGGGCGGTCTTGCCCTCGGCCGTCTCAATCCGCAAGGTGACCACCATATGGGGAAACACCACCCCGTTGCGCAACGGCAGGACGGGAAGACTCTGGGTCTCTAGGTCTTGGTTCACGAAACTCCTCTTGATCAAAGGATCACTAGAACGGATGTCTAGCCCCTGATTATTCCTGCTCTTTGGGAATATGACAATATGACACTCAGGTTATGCTCACCACTAACGCTTAGAACCCATCACAGGAGTAGATGTACATGGCTCGTGCCGTCGGAATCGACCTCGGAACCACCAACAGCGTCATCGCCACCCTCGACGGCGGCGACCCGACGATCATCCCCAATGCCGAAGGCGCCCGCACCACCCCGTCGGTGGTGGCTTTCAAGGATGGCGAAGTCCTGGTGGGCGAGGTAGCAAAGCGTCAGGCAATCACCAACCCCGATCGCACCATTCGCTCGGTCAAGCGCAACATGGGCACGGACTGGTCGATCGCGATCGAGGGCAAGAAGTTCACCGCCCAGGAGATCTCGGCCCGAATCCTGATGAAGCTGAAGCGGGACGCCGAGGCGTTCCTCGGTGACACCATCACCGACGCCGTCATCACCGTCCCCGCCTATTTCAACGACGCCCAGCGAACGGCGACCAAGGAAGCGGGACAGATAGCGGGACTCAACGTGTTGCGGATCATCAACGAGCCCACCGCGGCTTCGCTCGCCTACGGTCTCGACAAGGAGACTGCAGACCACACGATCCTGGTGTTCGACCTCGGGGGAGGGACCTTCGATGTGTCTGTCCTTGAGATCGGAGAAGGGGTCTTCGAAGTCAAAGCCACTTCCGGCGACACCCACTTGGGTGGAGACGACTGGGATCAAGAGGTCGTGGACTGGTTGGTCACTGGTTTCAAAAACGACAATGGCGTCGACCTCAGCAAGGATCGGATGGCCAACCAACGCTTGAAGGAGGCCGCTGAGAAGGCGAAGATCGAACTGTCTCAGGTTGCGGAAACCGAGATCAACCTCCCCTTTATCACGGCCACCGCCGAAGGCCCGCTCCACCTCCAGCGCAAGCTCACGCGGTCGGAGTTTCAGAAGCTGACCGAGGACCTGCTTGAGCGGTGCAAGGGCCCCTTCCAGCAAGCAATCAAGGACTCGGGGATTGCCGTCGCGGACATCGACCACGTTGTGCTCGTCGGTGGTTCCACCCGCATGCCGGCCGTGCAGGAAATGGTCAAGGGCCTAACCGGCAAGGATGCCCACAAGGGTGTCAACCCCGACGAGGTTGTGGCGGCAGGCGCCGCCATTCAGGCTGGCGTGTTGAAGGGGGACGTGAAGGACATCCTTCTGCTCGACGTGACTCCGCTAACCCTCGGGATCGAAACCAAGGGCGCAGTCTTGACCAAGATGATCGAGCGGAACACGACGATTCCGACCCGCCGAACTGAGACATTCACCACTGCGGCAGACAATCAGCCCGAGGTGGAGATTCACGTCCTGCAAGGCGAGCGGGCGATGGCTTCTGATAACAAGAGCCTCGGCCGGTTCCAGCTCACCGGCATTCCCCCGGCACCAATGGGGATGCCGCAGATCCAGGTCACATTCGACATCGACGCCAACGGCATCGTGAACGTGTCCGCCAAGGACATGGCAACGGGCCGCGAACAGGCGATGACGATCACCGGGGGAACTGCTCTGGGCAAGGACGACATCGACCGAATGGTCAAGGATGCCGAGGCCTACGCCGACGAGGACCGCCGCCGACGGGAACAGGTCGAGACCCGGAACCAGGCCGACCAATTGGTCCACCAAACGGAGAAAGTCCTATCCGAACAAGGCGAGAAGCTCAACGAGGAAGAGCGCGCCAGCATCGACGTGGCCCTCAACGAGCTCAAGACAACGCTCGAGGACACGAATGCCGAAACAACGACCTTGCGCACTCGCATCGACGCGCTGGTGACCGCCAGTCAGGGTGCGTTCAGCCGGATGTACCAGGAATCAGCTCAAGCCAACACGGCTGGTGGCGCCGGCGGCGAGACCGCCAACGACGATGACGTGGTCGAGGCCGAGATCATCGACGAGGGCGACAATGGGTAAGGACCTCCCAGAGGTTGATGCCAGCTGGGTGGAGACTGACGAGCCAGTTCTTGAGGTAGAGGCCGAACCAGTTGAGGTTGACGAACTAACCACAGCCCGGCTCGAGGCCGAGTCCTATCTTAAACGACCTTCGCCGGGTAGCGGCCGACTTCGAAAACTACCGCAAGCGGACCCAGCGCGAGCTCACGAGCATCCTCGAACGCTCATCCGAACGCGTAGTCGCGTCGTTGCTTCCTGTCCTTGACAGCCTCGACGCGGCACTGGCGATTGAAACCTCAACGGAGGTAGAGGAAATGCTCAAGGCCGGAGTTCGCGGAACGCGCGATCAACTTCTCGATGTGCTCGAGCGTGAAGGTCTTGAGCCGATCGAGGCGATCGACGAACCCTTTGACCCACTTCTCCATGAGGCAGTCACCACGGATCAAGACGGTGACGGTCCGTTAGTTGTGGTGAGCGAATACCGGCGCGGCTATTTGTTCAAAGGCAAGGTGCTCAGGGCGAGCCTGGTCGGGGTCGGCCATCGCGAGGCCTAGACCTTGAACCGCGACTGGGTCGACAAGGACTTCTATCAGGTCCTCGGGGTGAGCAAGGGCGCAAGCGCCGAGGAGATCAAACGCGCCTACCGCAAGCTTGCGCAAAAGTTTCATCCCGACGCGAATCCGGGCGATTCCGCAGCCGAGGAGAAGTTCAAGCAGATCTCGGAAGCGAACGCCATCCTTTCGGATGCTGAACAGCGCAAGGAGTACGACGAACTTCGCCGTCTGGTCGAATCGGGCGCGTATCGCAACTTCGACGGCGGCCAGCGAGGTGGAAGTCCCTTTGGCGCCGGCGGCCAAAGGTTCAGGGTGGAAGATCTCCAGGATCTGTTTGGCGGTGGGCTGGGTGACCTGTTCGGCGGGAGAGCCTCGCGTGGGCGACAAGGCCCCCGGCAGGGTGCTGATACCTCGACCGATCTCACGATCTCTTTCGACGATGCCGTCGCGGGATTGTTGACCGAGATCGCCCTCCGGGGGGAAGCGCCTTGCAGTCGCTGTGGCGGTTCGGGGGCCGAGCCCGGAACCGCGATCGATGTGTGTCCAACCTGTGGCGGCGACGGAGTGGTGGCATCGAACCAGGGTGTTTTCTCGTTCAGCCAGCCCTGCCCACAATGCGGTGGGAGCGGCCGTCTGATCACGACGCCCTGCGGTCAATGCCGGGGGCGCGGCACCGAAGTCCGCACCCGCAACATCAAGGTGAAGATCCCGGCCGGGATCAAAGACGGAGCCACGGTGCGATTGGCCGGGAAAGGAGCCCCGGGCCAGGCGGGAGGACCGCCCGGTGACCTGATTGTGAAAGTCCACGTCGGAAGCCACGAGTTGTTCCAACGGCGCGGAGACGACCTCCATCTGACCGTGCCCGTGAGCTACACCGAGGCAGCTCTTGGTACCACTATCGAAGTCCCCACCCTGGAGGGCAAGGTGACGATCAAAGTGCCCGCCGGCACCGCCAGCGGTAAGACGCTTCGGGTCAAAGGTCGCGGCATCAAGGCAGGTAAGCGCCCGGCTGGAGACCTCTACGTCAAAGTCGAGGTCGTGGTGCCGGCCAAGATCTCCAACGAAGAAAAGCGGTTGCTCGAAGAGCTGGGTGCCCTCGACCGTGAGGACCTTCGAGCTCATCTGAGGACATGATGGCCGGCCGTCAACAAACTGCGGTCTTCGTGATCTCGGTGGCGGCAGAGATGGCGGGCATGCATCCCCAGACTCTGCGGATCTACGAGCGCAAAGGATTGATCGAGCCGTACCGGACTCCCGGCGGCACCCGTCGCTACTCGGCCTCGGACATTGAGCGTCTGACCTTGATTCAGGAACTGACCAACCGCGGTCTCAACCTGGAGGGAGTCCGACAAGTGCTTGATCTGAAGAACGAGGTGGAAACGCTGCGCGGCATGGTCGACGAGCTCCACGCCGAGATCCGAAACCAGCAGCGGGACTTGGAAAGAAGGATCAGCGAGGTCCACAAGTCGTATCGTCGGGAAATCGTCCTCCGCACCGAGACAGCTCTGGAGAAAAGGGCTCAGCCGGAACCGCGCCGGCAACGTTGACGTCGAAGGCGCGATGACCAAAAGAATCTTGCCTAAACCAATCTTGCTCGCGTTCGTCCTCGCTGCTTGCAGCGGTGGAATCATCGGCACGACCACTCCGACACCTCCTTTCACCGAGGGGTCGACTATCGAGGTCGGAGAGAACTTCTCCTACACGATGTACGTCACCTGCGGAGAGGCGTTCGAGGCCAACGGGTCGTGGTGGGTCGCATCCGAGAAATTCTTCGAGCATCCCAACTACCCCGCCGATTGGCCGGTCGAGCTGATGAACCAGAGCCCGGTCGACGGGCCCGATGCGGCCATCGAGGGCGTGCTCTCGGTCGTCGACGAGGAAACGGTCGAGTTCAATCTCGCCGACGGGACGCCGGTGGCCGTGTTCTCCCCCGGCGAGCCCAGCCGCTGCGGATAGCCCACTCGAAGACCCGAAGAGTTTCTCTTTCTCAAGTCTTCCGGTCTTCCTGTCTTCCGGTCTTTAGTCTTCGGGCCAGATGCAATATTCCGGTCCGGTTCGAATTCATCTGCCCGATGGGCCTCTTCTAACCGTTGGCACGATCGAGGTCGATGACGACCCGGAACAGGGAACCTGGGTCGGGACTCTCTCGGTGCTCAACGGAACGGGCGTGGCTGGCAAGGCCCTGGTCGTGAACCTGGTGATGGGAGATCAGACAGGCCGGGCGCAGTTGATCCCCGAGAGTGTCAAAGGGGATATGGCTACCTCGCGAGTCGTCGGTCTTTCTGCCGTCGGTGCCATTCCCGAATAGCGGTTGCGGCCTTCCAGACATCTGAGTAGCCGACGTAAAGGGGGGCGAAGCCAAAGCGGGCAACGTCTGGCGGCCGGTAGTCGCCGATGATTCTCGCCTTGATGAGGTCGTCGATCAGCGATTCCGCACCCTCCACCCGAAGGCTCACCTGGCCGCCCCGCAGGTGTGGATGAGTTGGTGTGATTACCTCGCCAACCTCAGCGACAAGGTCGATGAATATCGACGTCAGAGTCTCCGACTTTGCGCGCACAGCAGCTATCTCGACACCATCGAATGCGGAGAGAGCCGCCTCAAAGACGGCCATCGAGAGGACATGCGGAGTGCCCGATCGCATGCGTTCGCTTCCTCTTGCCGGGACATAGGCCGGGTCGAAGTCGAACGGGGCCCGATGGGAGAACCAGCCGTTGATCGGGTTGGCAACCTCTAGATCGGGACGGACGTAGATATATGCCGGCGAGCCGGGGCCGCCGTTGAGATATTTGTATCCACAACCCACAGCCATTTCGACACCATGCCGTTCGAGCTCGATCGGCATGACTCCAGCCGAGTGGGAGAGATCCCAAACCGTCACCGCGCCTGCTTCATGGGCTGTGTTGGTGAGAGCCCCGAGGTCGTGGC
Organism: uncultured Acidimicrobiia bacterium; assembly: GCA_963840175.1. Lineage (GTDB taxonomy): Bacteria > Actinomycetota > Acidimicrobiia > Spongiisociales > ZC4RG35 > JACCTH01. The sequence goes on along the minus strand of CAWIXU010000003.1, from coordinate 208,704 downwards.
GGCGCCCGGTCCGGAAGTCGACCTGCGTAAGCGACAACACCCCGGATTCGATCGAATCGGCCACCTCTTCAGGTTCGACAATTCGAAGCCGGCGTCCGGTGAGCTCGGCTACCGAGGCGAGCACATAAAGATCGGTCGGGAAGTTGCCGGAATCGGTCAGGATGTCGCCTTCGACCAGGTGAGTCGCCGCAAGGACCGCTTTGTAGAGATTGATCGAGGTGGAGTCGGTACACGTCACGGTGCCGGTGCCAGCCCCGATGAGCGGTGCGATGAGATCACCGACACGACGCGGGAGATCGAGCCATCCCGCGTCCCACCATCCGCGAATAAGCAGTTGCTGCCAGTCGCGCCCCAACTTCGCCATGGTTTCTCCGACGGCGCGTACCGGTGGCCCGAGTGAATTGCCGTCGAGATAGACGACTCCGTCGACCAGATCGAAGCGATCGCGGACGAAAGCCAAAGGGTCCTTGCTGTCAAGCTCCCGGCATTCGACGTCGGTGATCACAGCTGCCGACCCTAATGTCAGGGCATGGGAGCGTTCCTCTCGACCCTCGGATTGATGGCGGTCCTCGACGGGCTCTGGCTGGGTCTGGTCGCCCGCAACTTCTATCGCCAGCAACTGGGCTCGATGATGGCAGCTCGGCCAAACTGGGTCGCCGCCGGCATTTTCTATCTCATCTACACGATCGGCGTGACGTACTTCGTGGTCAACCCGGCGATTGCCGACGATCGTCCCACCAACGCCTTGTGGCGAGGAGCATTGTTTGGTGTGGTTGCCTATGCCACGTACGACCTCACCAACCAGGCGACGCTCAACGATTGGCCGATGACGGTCACTGTGGTCGACATGCTGTGGGGCGCGGTCATGACGGCGATCGTCGGCTTCGGCGCCGCCTATTTCATGACGAGGGTGTTCGGATGACCGGAACGCTTCAGTAACGGCATCTCGATAGCGTTCGGCCCGTGTCGCGCCGATTTCTGGTCCATCAGACGATCCAGCCTTCGTGGGCGCGGCTCTGGATCAGAGCGTGAGCCTTAGCCCTTGGGTGGCGTGTATTTGATTTTGCGCTTCGCCGCCTCGTCCACTTCCTCGGGCGTGAGCAACACGGTGGTCTTGACGGCGCCAACGCCGCTCGCAGCAAGCGTCGTTGCCAGTGCGGCGGCAGCCACGTTGTCTGGCAAATCGACGATGCCGATTACGTCATGTTCGCCGAACGCGTAGTAGAAGGCCTCCAGGCTGCCGCCGACCGAGTCCAGCACTTTCTCCAGATTCTTGCGGCGGGCCGTTCCCCCTTCTTTAACCGTTCCTTTGAGCCCATCGAGGCTCAAGGCAACCTGAAACATGTATTTCGCCATCTGACACCTCCTGAGCCCGATCGTACAGAGCGGCCCTGTTCTTCGCCCCGCCGGACGATCTAAACCCGAAGAACCTCGCTCGGGGTGAAAGAGAGCTCGCCTGCGCTCAAGTCCACTGTGACCGTGTCCCCGTCGCCGTACTCACCCGCGAGGAGCTTCATCGCTAGTGGATCGATGACCTGCTTCTGGATCACCCGTTTTAGCGGCCGGGCGCCGTAGACCGGATCGAAACCTTCGGCAGCGAGATGGTCCTTCGCCGCGTCGCTGAACTCGATGGTGATGTGACGATCGCGCAATCTCTCGACAAGACGATCGAGTTGAAGGTCGACGATCCTTCGCAACTCTCCGGGAGTAAGCCGTCCGAAGACAATCAGATCGTCGACGCGGTTCAAGAACTCGGGACGAAAGTGACTGCGAACCGCTTTCATAACCCGCTCTTCGACAACTTCTGGTGCGAGATCCTCTGAAATGAACTCGGAGCCAAGGTTCGAGGTCATTATCAGGACCGAGTTGGTGAAATCGACGGTCCGGCCCTGACCATCGGTGAGGCGCCCGTCGTCGAGCAACTGCAGCAAAACGTTGAAGACATCCTGATGAGCCTTTTCGACTTCGTCGAGCAAGATCACCGAGTAGGGGCGGCGCCGAACAGCTTCCGTTAATTGGCCTCCCTCGTCGTAGCCGACATAGCCGGGTGGAGCTCCAATGAGCCTTGAGACCGAGTGGCGTTCCATGTACTCGGACATGTCGATACGGACCATCGAGCGTTCGTCGTCGAACAGGTACTCGGCTAGAGCGCGAGCGAGCTCGGTCTTTCCAACTCCCGTCGGCCCGAGAAAGATGAACGAACCGATCGGACGATTGGGGTCGGCGAGTCCGGCGCGGTTGCGGCGCACGGCATCGGCGACCGCAGAGACAGCTTCCTCCTGTCCGATGACCCGCTCGTGGAGCTGCTCCTCGAGATGGATCAGCTTCTCCATCTCGCCCTGCATTAGTTTGGCAACCGGAATCCCGGTCCACCGCCCGACAACCTCGGCGACATCCTGGTCGGTGACTTCCTCGGAGAGCATTCGTCCGTTGGCGTGGAGCCGATCGAGTTCGGATTCTTGATTGGCGAGCTCCGCTTCGAGTTCGCGAGCGCGCCCGTAGCGAAGCTCCGCGGCCCGCGCCAGGTCCCCTTCCTTTTCGGCCCGTTCGGTCTGAGTGCGGTTCTCGTCGATCTGCTCTTTGGTTCGTCGAATCGCGCCAAGTGCGTCCTTCTCCAAATTCCAGCGCACCGTGAGGCCGTCAATCCGCTCGGAAAGGTCAGCCAGTTCCTTCTCAACTCCCGCCAGGCGGTCCCGCGACGCAGAGTCGGACTCCTTCTTCAGGGCTTCCCGTTCGATCTCCAGCTGGATACGACGTCGGGTCAGCTCGTCGATCTCTTCAGGCATCGAGTCGATCTCGATCCGAAGCCGTGAGGCCGCTTCGTCAATGAGATCGATCGCCTTATCGGGGAGATGGCGAGCGGTGATGTATCGATCCGACAGGACTGCGGCCGCTACGAGGGCCGAGTCGGTGATCCGCACTCCGTGGTGAACCTCGTAACGCTCCTTGAGTCCGCGGAGGATGCCGATCGTGTCCGAGACCGAGGGTGCTTCGACCAGGACCGGCTGGAATCGTCGCTCAAGCGCTGCGTCCTTCTCGATGTGCTTGCGGTACTCGTCAAGGGTCGTGGCGCCGATCATCCGCAGCTCCCCGCGGGCAAGCATCGGCTTGAGCATGTTGGAGGCGTCCATGGCGCCCTCGGCCGCACCTGCGCCGACCACCGTATGGAGCTCGTCGAGAAATGTGATCACCTGGCCTTCCGAGGACTTGATTTCGTTGAGAACGGCCTTGAGCCGTTCCTCGAACTCGCCCCGGTATTTGGCGCCGGCGAGCATCGCCCCCAGGTCGAGCGCCACGATCCGACGACCTTTGAGAGATTCGGGGATGTCGCCGTCGGCGATGCGGCGGGCGAGGCCTTCGACGATTGCGGTCTTGCCGACGCCGGGCTCGCCGATAAGCACCGGGTTGTTCTTGGTTCTTCGCGAAAGAACCTGAATCACGCGGCGGATCTCGTCGTCTCGCCCGATGACGGGGTCGAGCTTTCCTTGTTCGGCGATGGACGTGAGGTCGCGGCCGTACTGCTCGAGGGCGGCAAAGGTGGCCTCGGGGTCGGCACTGGTGATCCGCTGGTTCCCACGCAAGCCCTTGAGCCCCTCGAGGATCGCGTTGGCGGTCACCCCGAGGTTGCGCAGGCCGGCTCCGACGCTGTCCTGGCTCTCGGCCAAGCCGATCAAAAGGTGCTCGAGCGAGATGTATTCGTCGCCGAAGTCGATTCGGCGTTTGTCGGCCGTTTCGAGGACGCGGGCGAGATCCGGCGTCATCTGCGGTTCGGCCCCGCCGTAGACCTTGGGCAGCTTGTTGAGCTCCGTTTCGGCGAGCTGGCGAACATCGTTAGGGGCAATCGACAAAGCAGAGAGCACCGGCAGAACTAAGCCTTCGGTCTGGGCGACCAGCGCCCGCAGCAGGTGCGCGGAGTAGATCCCGCTGTGATTTCTGGCCTGGGCTTGATCCCGGGCGGCGACCAGCGCCTGCTGGCTCCGGGTCGTCAGCTTGGAAAGATCCATGTCTCCATTCTTGCGTATATCTGCACCCTTCTTCCCGGGAGTAAATCCCCAAGAATGGAGGTGATATCATTTTGATATACCAGGAGGTAAAAGTGTCAGGTGAGCGCCTGATTCAGCGGACAGTCGGGTTGGGTCATGTTGCCGATCGCGCTGGGGTCGTTCTGCTCGGGGGTCTCGACCTCTGTTCATAACGGGTTTGGCGACCGGATCGCTATGGATGGGTTTTCTTGGGCTCGCCTCTTTCTCATCGGTTTGGTGCTACTTCCGGGTCACTTCATCAACCAGCCGAACCAGTCGCGAGTCGTCACGTTGTTCGGGCGATACGTGGGAACGGTGCGTGAGAACGGTTTTCGGTGGGTCAATCCCTTCACGCTTCGCAAGCATGTTTCCCTCCGAATCAGAACGTTCGATTCGGACGTGCTCAAAGTCAACGATGCCGTCGGCAACCCCGTCGAGATCGCCGCAGTGATCAACTGGCAGGTCGATGACACTGCACGGGCCGCGTTCGACGTCGAGGACTACGAGAACTTCGTCAAAGTGCAGTCCGAGGCCGCGATTCGCCACGTCGCGAGTGAATATCCCTATGACAATGTCGAAGACGAGGGGCCTATCGCTGCGCGCCAATGCCGACGACGTCACTGCCACTCTTGCAAAACGAGCTTCAGGACCGCCTCGATGAGGCCGGGGTCTCTGTGCGTCGACTGTCGCCTGCGTCGACTGGCCTATGCGCCCGAGATCGCCGGCGAAATGCTGCGCCGCCAGCAGGCCGGGGCGGTCATCGCGGCCCGCAAGCTCATCGTGCGCGGAGCGGTGTCGATGGTCCAGGATGCCCTCGAACAACTCGCAGCCGAGAACATCGTCGAGCTCGACGAAGAACGCAAAGCCGCGATGGTTTCCAACCTCATGGTCGTGCTCACCGCCGACCGCAGCGTGCAGCCGGTGGTCAATGCGGGCACTCTCTATCCGGGATGACGGAGCGGAAGAGTTTTCTTCTGCGGCTCAATCCAAAGCTGCATCAGGTACTCGAACGCTGGGCCGCAGACGATCTCCGCAGCATCAACGCGCAGATCGAATACCTGCTGATGGAGGCCGCCAAGAAGAACGGGAGGTGGCCCTCCCCAACGAAGAAGGCAGCGAGAAGAGCTACCTGCTCGGCGATGAAGACCGATTTCAGATCGGTGTAGTGCTCCAGGGCGACCATGCCCTGCTCGCGTCCGAAACCCGAGCGCTTGACTCCGCCGAACGGTGCCTCGATGTGCACGCTCGAAGACGAGTTGATCGAGAGCATGCCGGTCTCGATCGCCTTCGCCACTCGCAGAGCACGGCCGATGTCGCGGGTCCAGAGCGAACCTGAGAGTCCATAGATCGAGTCGTTGGCGAGCCTGATCGCCTCTTCTTCGGTTGTCAAAGGGAATCACCCCCACGACCGGACCGAAGATTTCTTCTTGCATGACCCGCATCTTGGGAATCGACCTCGGTCAGCACCGCCGGCGTCAGGTAGTTGCCCGGACCATCCTGAACCTTGCCACCGGTGACAACCTGTGCTCCTTCGTCTCGCCCGATGTCGAGGTATCCGGCGACTCGTTCTCGATGGGCAGCCGTGATCAGGGGACCCATCTCTGTCTCCTCGTGAGCAGGATCGCCCAGTCTGATCGCCTCTGCCGCGGCGACGAATCGCTCGAGAACTTCGTCGTAGATCGAACGCTCGACGATCAGCCGGCTCCGCGCACAACAATCCTGGCCGGCGTTGTCATACACCGACCACAACGAGGAGGGAAGACAGACGTCGAGGTCGGCGTCGGCAAAGATGACGTTGGCCGACTTTCCGCCCAGCTCGAGGGAGATCCTCTTGATCGTCGGCGCGGCGAGTTCCATGATTCGGGTTCCAACCTCGGTCGAGCCAGTGAAGGAAACCTTCGCCACATCGGGATGGGAAGCGAGGGCCTCTCCGACGAGGGAGCCCCGACCGGTCACAACCGCAAGCGCTCCCTCGGGCAATCCGGCCTCGAGCGCCAATTCGGCCAGCGCGAGGGCCGAGAGCGGGGTGATCTCGGCTGGTTTGAGGACGACCGTATTGCCCATCGCCAACGCCGGAGCCACTTTCCACCCTGCGATCACCATCGGAAAGTTCCAGGGAACGATGGCCGCGCAAACTCCGAGTGGCTGGCGCCAGGTCAGAAGCGTGCCCTGCGGCGTTGCCGGGGATGGTCTGGCCACCGAACTTGTCGACGGCGCCGGCGTAGAAGTCGAAGGTGGTGGCAACGGCTCCGATCTCGCCCCGCGCCAGCCGAGATTGGCTTGCCGGTGTTGCGTCGACTCGAGTGCGGCTAACCGCTCCTGATCGCGACGGACGAGATCGGCGACTCGGCGGAGTACGTCGCGTCGCTCGCGCACCGACGCCCGGCTCCACTCGCCGAACGCCGACTTTGCCTTTCCGACTGCTTGATCGACCTCGGACGGTCCTTGAGTCGGAACCTCGCCGATCGACTCGCCGGTCGCCGGGCTCAGGAGCGTGGTCACAAGGGGCGTCACGTAGGCAGAGGTGAGTCCGCCGTCGACCATGAAAGTGGCGCCGGTGGTAAACGAGGATTCGTCGGAGGCCAACCAGAGGGCGGCGTTGGCCATCTCCTTCGCCTCGCCAAAGCGACCCATCGGGATGTGGACGAGTCGGCGTTGCTTCTTCTCGTCGGTGTCCAGCAACTTCATCAAGAGCTCGGTGTTGAGCGGCCCCGGACAAAGGGCATTGACGCGAATGTTCTCACGGGCATGGATCACCGCGAGCTCCCTCGTCATCGAGAGCACCGCTCCTTTGGAGGCGGTGTAGGCCACTTGCGGTGTAGCCGCTCCCACGATCGCGACGAAGGAAGCAGTGTTGATGATCGAGCCGCCGCCCGCCCGGCGCAGGGCCGGGATCGCATACTTGCAACCCAGGAAGACACCTTTGGCGTTGATGTTCATGGTCAGGTCCCAGATCGCCTCCTCGGTGGCGACGGCGTCATCGTCGGCGAATGCATGATCCCGGCGTTGTTGAAGATGACGTCGAGGCGGCCGAACTCGGCCTCGGCCGCCGCGACCATGGCTTCGCAGTCGGCGGCCTTCGAAACGTCAGCCGTGACCGCGGTCGCCTTGCCGCCCGCCTTGTTGACCTCCGCGGCGACGGCTGTCACCGCGTCATGGCTCGAGGTCGACGGCCACCACCCGGGCGCCTTCGGCGGCGAAACGGAGCGCGCTTTCCCGGCCGATGCCTCCGGCCGCGCCGGTGATCAAGGCGACTTTGCCTTCGAGTCGCATCAGATCCGCTCGAAGTAGCGCCACCGTTCCCAGTCGGTGACGGAGTTGTCGAACGCCTCGCTGCTCCTTGCGGAAGAAGTGGGTGTAGTGCTCGCTGCACATCCTTCGCCGAAGGCCGAGGCGACGAACTCCGACTCCGCGAACTGGTCGGTGGCGTCCCGGAGGGTGTAGGGAACCCGTGGAAGCTCGGCCGCCTGATAGACGTCGCCGCTGAACAGAGCCGGGCGGTTCGATCTCATTGGCGATTCCGTCGAGTCCCGACGCCAGGACCGCGGCATAGACCAGATAGGGATTGCAGTCGGCCCCAGGGATCCGGCATTCGATCCGCAGACTCGAGCCATGCCCGACCACCCGGAAACCGGCGGTGCGGTTGTCATACGACCAGGCGATCCGGGTCGGCGCCCACGAGCCGTCCTGGTAGCGCTTGTACGAGTTGATGGTGGGAGCGAAGAACGGCATCACCTCGGGGACGTGAGCCATCCATCCGCCCAGGAAATGGCGGAACACCGCAGAGACCTGGATCGGGCCCTCCTCGATGTCGCCGGGGAAGGCGTTGTCGTCGCCGCTCCACAGGCTCAGGTGAATGTGGCACGACGACCCGGCCTCCGACATCTGCGGCTTGGCCATGAAGGTCACCGAGAGGTCCTGGCTATCGGCGATCTCCTTCATCGCCAGCTTCATGACCGTGTGCCGATCGGCCATGCCGAGCACGTCGGTGTAGCGAATGTTCATCTCGTGCTGACCGCGCCCCCACTCTCCCTTGGAGTTTTCGACCGGGATGCCCGAGGCCGAGAGATGGCGGCGGACGGCGCCGTTGTAGTGCTCCTCCCGGGCTCCCTGGAGAAGGTGGTAGTCCTCGATGTACCAACCGGCCGGCGTTAGGTCCTGATACTTGCTGGCAGCTGCCTGTCGGTAGGAGTCGAGGTAGATGAAGTACTCGAGCTCAGATGCCCCCTGGGCCGTGTAACCCGACTCGGCCGCTCGGTCCAGCTGATTACGCAGAATCGACCGCGGAGCGACCTCGACCAAGTCGTGGTCATGCGGGTCGTGGAGATCAGCACAGGACGAGAGCGGTGCGATCGAGCCAGCTCGCCACCCGCAGCGTGCCGAGGTCGGGAACCATGTGAAAGTCGCCATAGCCGAGCTCCCAGTTGGCGTACGGTGTAGCCGGGCACCGGCTCCATCTCCATGTCGACCGTCAGGAGATAGTCGCAGCCATGGGTGCCGTCGGAGGCGATGTCGCTCGAGGAAGTACTCGGCGTCGAAACGCTTGCCGTGCACCCGCCCGTAGTGATCGGTGAAGCCCACCACGATCGTGTCGATTTCTCCCGCCTCGACTTTGGCTCCCATCGCCTCCAGGCTCAATAGCCCGCGCACTCTCTCGCTCCTCCGTTCGCTGCGATCGGAGGCTAGGGAGCGCGAGGAAAGCCTGTCGATCAGAACTCCCCACTCTGGAAGGCGCCGCGAGAGGCCGCGCTTCTAGTCTCCGGGCACACCATTAGGAGGGAGAGAGCCAGTGGACACCGGGCAACAGAAACAGCCCAGACGTGAAGGTCGGTTCAGCTACGTATCGCCAGGTCGGCGACGACTATCTCGCCCAGCGGACAGCTCCAAAAGAGCGCCGGATGGGTGATGCTGTGGGCCCTGGGAGTGGCGGCGGTCATTTCCGGCGACTTCTTCGGATGGAACTACGGCCTCGCCACCGGTGGCTTCGGGGGACTCCTCGTGGCCACGGTGCTCATGGCGATCATGTACGTGTGCATGGTTCTCTGCATCGCCGAGTTGTCGACCGCTCTTCCCTTCGCGGGTGGGTTCTACGCCTTCACCCGCAACGCCATGGGGCCATCGATGGCGTTCGTCAACACCGTCACCGACATCGTCGAGTATGTAGTCACTCCGGCCGTGGTGGTGATCTCGATCGCGGCGTACGCCGACAACATCGTCGACCTGCCCAACTGGATCTGGTGGGTCGGCTTCTACGCGCGTCTTCGTCGGCGATCAACATCTGGGGAACCAAGCTCAGCTTCCGGGTCTCCTTCATTGCCGCGATTCTCGCGATGGCGCGTGCTGGTCTTCTTCTACCTGGCGGCGATCTTCTCGGGTGCCTGGAGCCCCGATCTCCTGAACAACGTGCCGGTTGACTCCTCCCAGCGCCGGTGCCACCACCTTCCTTCCACTGGGTTGGTTCGGAGTGCTGGCGTCGTTCCCGTTTGCCATCTGGTTCTACCTGGCGATCGAACAACTCCCGCTGGCGGCCGAGGAGTCCACTGACATCGTCAGGGACATGCCCAAGGCGTTGATCTGGGGCATCGTCACCCTGCTCGGCTTCTCGGTGTTCACCCTGGTCTTCAATACCGGTATAGCCGGAGGAGCCGCAGAGGTGGGAAGCTCGCTCGAGCCGGTGATGCTCGGGTTCCGGGCCATCTTCGGTGATGGCATCGGGACGACGTTCCTGGCGGTGTTGGCCCTAATCGGTCTGATCGCCAGCTTCCACGCCATCATCTATGCCTACGGCCGGGTGCTCTTTGCCGGTTCGCGGGCCGGTTACCTACCGAGATCGATCTCGGTGACGTCGGCCCGGCACACTCCCGCCCGGGCTCTGCTGTTGGGCGGAGTGGTGGGATTGGGTCTGGCGTTCCTCATCGACGCGTTCATCGATGCTCCCCTGGGTGCGGCCCTGCTCAACATGGCGGTGACGGGAGCAGTCATCTCCTACGCGATCGTCATGATCGACTTCGTCGTCCTGCGGGTCCGGCGCCCGGAGATGCCCCGGCCGTACGTGAGCCCGCTCGGGATCGCCGGGGGTGTGGTCGGTGCCATTCTGGCGATCCTGGCGCTGGTCTCGACCCTGCTGATCGAGGCGTATCGCATCGCCACCATCGGCATCCTGGTCTTCATCGTGGCGATGTTCATCTACTACCTGCTCTACAGCCGCCACCACCTGGTCGCCCAGGCGCCCGAGGAGGAGGCGGCGCTGGTGCGAGCGGCCGAGGCGAGCTCGCCTGACCAACTCCCGCGATCTGGGACTCTCCGAGAAGCCTCCCGACCGTGAATCGGGAGGCTTCTTGATTCCGGTGGTGTGCTCGTGAGCCTCGTCATCGGGATCGACGTCGGGACTCAGAGCAGCAAAGGAGTCCTGGTCGAGGCCGGCCGGGGGGTCATCGCCACCGCGGCCGAGTCCTCACGACGTTTCGTTCCCCGCTCCCAACTGGGCCGCAACAGGACCCCAGTGACTGGCTCAACGCCGTGGCGACCGTCATCGGCTCTCTCACGACTGAGGCTGGCTCGGGCCGCATCCGGAATCACTCATGTGGCGGTCGACGCCCAGGTCGACGGGGTGGTGGCGGTCGATTCCGACCTCCGGCCCCTGCACGAGGCGATCATCTGGATGGATCGGCGGGCCGTTCGAGCAGACCCAGCGGATCGAGGCGGCGGTCGGCAGCGGACCGGCTCTTCGAGATCACCGGGCTCAACTGCGACAGTTCGCATGGCGCACCCAAGATGGCGTGGCTCCTCGAGCGCTTGCCACCGCGCTGGTTGCTCCCACCGGCGACCGTGGTCACCTCCTGGCTGACCGGCGAGGTGGCCCAGGACCACGCCAACGCCTCCTCGTCGATGTTGTGGGACGTCACCAAACGAGACTGGTCGGAAGATCTCCTCGAGGCCGCCGCCGATCGAGCCGACGCTCCTGCCGCCGGTCCGCGAGGCGATCGACGTGCTCGGCCCGGTCCGACGAGAGCTCGCCGACCGAGCTCGGGCTTCCGGTCGGGTGCGAAGTCTTGGTCGGAACCGGCGACGACCACGCCGCCGCCGTCGGAGCCGGGGCGGTCCGTCCGGGCGTGGTGGCGGACGTCACCGGGACCGCCGAACCGATCGGTGCTCCGGCCGATCCGACCGGTGTTCGACACGATCGATCGCCTGGTGGAAACCCATGCTCATGCCGTTCCCGGCTTGTGGTTCATCGAGAATCCCGGGTTCGTGTCCGGGGGCAGCACCCGGTGGTGCGCCGACCTGCTCGGGGTTAGCCAGGCCGAGATATTCGCTCTGGCCGCGACCGCCGAAGCGGGCTGCAAAGGCCTGGTCTTCGTGCCGGCGCTGTCCGGGTCGATGGCGCCGCGCTGGAACGACCTCGCCCGCGGTTCGTTTACCGGCGCGTCGATGGACCACGGACGCGCCGAATGGTGCGCGGGCAGTGCTCGAAGGCTGCGCGTTTGCCTTGCGCGATGTGGTCGACCGGATGGCCGAGATGGGACTCGCGACCGACGACGTGCGAGTGACAGGCGGTGGCGCCCGGTCGCCATTGTGGATGCAGATCAAGGCCGACGTCCTGGATCGGGCGCTGCGACCGGTTCACGGAGAGGGCACCGCCAGTGGGGCCGCCTGCCTGGCAGCGGTCGCCGCTGGGTGGTATCCCGACCTCGGTGCAGCGACCGACGACCTGGTGGAATTGGGTGAGCCGGTGGAGCCAACCGGCTCGGAAGCGCTGGACGATGCCTACCGCCGCTACCGGCAGGTGTTCGACGCCCTCGAGGCCACCTACCAGTGAGCCGGTCTGCCGGTGGTGATCGACTCCCCCCGACGCCTTGGAGTCGCTCTCGGATCAAGTCGAAGCTCACCGGCGCCCGGGCCCGACTGTGGTGCTGACCGATGCCACCCCAAAGTTTCTCGCCGGCGAAGATCGCAATCTGACCGATCTGGTGGCTCGCATTGCTTCCCGATGCGGACTGTCACGGTGCTCGGTGTTGCCGATGACCGCTGCTGGCCGACGAAACCAACGTGGCCGCCGCAGTCGCCGCCGGGAAGGGCGCTGGTTGTCTGGTGAGCGTCGGGTCGGGCACCATCACCGACCTGGGGAAATTGGCGTCCCATCAAACCGGCGTCCCGTTGGTAGCGGTCCCCACGGCCGCCTCGGTCAACGGCTACTCCGACCATCTCGCCGTGGTGCTGCGGGCAGGGGCCAAACGCACGGTGCCAGCTGCATCTCCGGCGGCCTTGGTGGTCGATCATCGGGTTCTGGCCGGGGCACCGGTCGCCATGGGTAGAGCCGGGCTCGGCGAATGTGTCGGAGCGATCGTGGCCCCGGCCGATTGGAGCTTGGCCGCCGACGATCGGCGCCGACCCGACCTACGACGCCGAGATCGTCAGGAGCTACCACCGCCCGGCTAGCCGCACTGATGGATCTCGCCGCTGGGATCGATCGCGCGGCATCCCGAGACGCTGGCGGCACTGTTTCGGCTGCTCACTGCCGCCGGGCTGGCGATGGGGAGGGCAGGGCGAGACCGCTCCGCTGAGCGGGACCGAGCATGCGGTCAGCCATCTGCTCGACATGGCCGCTGGTCGAGATCATGGGCTCCACGGTGCCCAGGTCGGGGTGGCGGCGGTGGTGGCGGCCTGTCTGTGGGAGGTTGCCCTCGACCGTCTCGACCTCGAATACGGACTTTTCGATTCCCGATGATCGCGGTCTGGCTGAACGCCTCACCGCCGCCCTCAGTCGGTTGGGCGCCGGACACGGTCGAGGAATGCTGGTCCGACTATCGGGTGAAGCCGGCGCATTGGCGGAGCGCACCTCCCGACCGCCGGTCCTTGGCCGCGCTCGCCGATAAGGCTGCGAGCTTGGTTGGGATCGCCGCCGAGATGAGCGCGGTTCTGGCGGCGGCAGGTGCACCGACTCGATTCTCAGAACTCGATCCTCCGGTCGACCCGACACCGCCCGCTGGGCCGTGCGCCAACGCGCATCTGCTGCGAAGTCGGTTCACGATTCTCGATCTGGTCGTGTTCACCGGTGGCGACCTCGAACAGGTGGTTGACGACGCCTTGGCCATGGCCGGCGAGGTCGGGGGCGGCTTGTGAGGCTGGTCGATCGATACGCGGGATTCGTCTTCGACCTGGACGGCACCGTCTATCTCGATGAGGTGCTGTTGCCAGGAGCAGCAGCCGCGTTCGAAGCAGTGCGGGAACGAGCAGCACCCCATGTCTTCGTGACCAACAAGCCGCTCGAGCGATCGGCCGTCTATGCCGGGCTGCTCACTCGGCTCGGCGTTCCCACCACCGCCGACCGAGGTGGTGTCCTCGCTCGATGCTCTGGTCCTCTACCTGGCGGCCAACGCACCCGGGGCGCGGGTTCTTGTGCGTCTCGGAACCGCTCGTGGCTCGAGGTGCTCGACGGACGCGGGACATGAGGTCGTCCCGCACGACTGCCGCAGAGTCGGCCGAGGTCGTGGTGGTGTCCTTCGATCGCACCTTCGACTATCAGAACTTGCACGCCGCCTACCGGGCGATTGAATGCCGGAGCCAGGATCGTCGCCACCAACCCCGATCGGTTCTGTCCGACGGCCGATGGCGGACTTCCCGACTGCGCTGCCATGCTTGCCGCGGTCGAGGCCTGCACCGGGGTGAGAGCCGAAGCCGTCGTCGGCAAGCCGTCCCGGCACATGGCCAGGCGGCCCTCGACCGGCTCGCCTTGCCCCCGGACGAGTGCTTGTTGGTGGGTGATCGGCTCGGCGACCGACATCGCCATGGCGGCAGCGGCGGGGATGGCCTCGGCCCTGGTGCTCAGCGGTGACAGCCAGGCGGACGATCTCGCCGGCTCCGACCTCCGCCCGACCTATCTACTCGATACGATCGCCGGTCTGCTCGAGGAGAGGGACTGATGGACTTCATTTTCATGCTCACCAACCACGACGCCACCGTGGCCGATGCGGTCGAGGTGTACGAATCGATTCGAACGACCGGCCTCCGTCTGGTCGGCTTCAAGGATGTCGGCGCGTACGCCCGGCAACTCTGCGTCGCCTGACCGACTTGATGCACGAGGACGGCCGCACGGTCTTTCTCGAGGTGGTTTCCACCAGCCGGGAGGACGAACTGCGATCGATCGAGGCGGGCCTCGAGCTGGGCGTCGACGTGCTCATGGGCGGCACCAACCACGACGCCGCCCTGGACCTGATCGGGAAAGCTCCGGTCCGCTACTTCCCGTTTCCCGGGACCGTTGTCGGCCACCCGAGCGAGCTGCAGGGGTCGATCGACGAAATCTCCGCCCACGCTTCCGAATTGACGAGTCGGCCCGGGGTGCACGGGTTGGACCTCTTGGCTTTTCGGCACCGAAGCGTCGATCCGGTCGAGCTGACCCGAGCGGTGGTTGCTTCCAGTCAGCAGTCCGGTGGTGGTGGCGGGCTCGATCGACGGTGCAGCGCGCATCGAGGTCGGTCGAAGGCGCCGGAGCCTGGGCATTCACGATCGGCGGAGCAATCTTCGACGGCCTCCTCCCCGGGGGCCCCGACCTCGGCCGCCAGATCGAATGGACCCTGGATCAAACCAAAGGTCAGGGGTCAGAGATCGGCGACCAGATCTGACCGTGAGTCCCGTTTAAGCCAGCCAGACCGTTAGCCGGTCGGGGCGCATGGTGTCGTCGACTACACCCGCGAGGTCACGAGTTAGATCCTCGAGGTCGGTCTCGAGACGCATGCGGGCACCGAACGAGTCGATGGTTTGCTGAGCGTCATATTTCTGGCGGCTGAAGCGCCTATCTACAAAGCCCTGCACACGCGTCAGGGCGGGTCGGAATACGGCAGCAGCCACAAGAGTGGCCAGGGCCACCGCGAGGTTGTTGCTCGATCCGGCCGCAAACTGAGCGACGGCAAAAACCGTGGCGGCATAGGTGGCAATAGCGATTGCGGCCACGATCGCATAGGAAACGGTGCGGCTGACCAGGCGACCAAGGTCGTAGAGGCGATAGCGAAGCACGGCGACGGCAATGGAAGAGATCACGACGATGATCAGCAGCGCGAAGATGGTGTTGCCGACTTCTTCCAAACCCGCCTCGTATGCCACCAGGTTTATGAGCGCGCCGATCACGGCGAAGAGGATCGCCCCGGCAAACACCTTCATTTGTTGGCGTTGGATCCCCACCGATCGTCGATAACGCGCCACAGCCATCGCCAACGAGGCGAAGATCGCAATCAGCGCCAAGACCATGCCCAGCGTTGCGGCGAAGTCGAATACCTCGCTGGAAAGGGGCAGCGCGACCGGCGATGCGAAGGTCCCTTCGTCGCCGAGCGCGAGCGATGGCCGGAAGGCGTTTCCGACAATCAGCAAACTCAGCCCTCCCAGAGCACTCGTAATGATCCACCGGCTGCGTCGGGTGGGCAGTCGACCGTCTGGAAAGAAGAGCGGGAGAAACACCAAAAGCAGCACCATGCTCAAGGCCCATTGCCAGGTTCCGAACCAGGCACCCCAGATGGCCCAGGGACTATTCGTGCCAGCCAGGGTCTCGCCGTAGACGCCCAATAGAAAGCTGAACCCGAATCCGCCCAGGATCAGGCCGAGTGGATTGTCGGGGACTCTCCAAGCCAGATAAGTCCCAACTAGCGACGGGCTGACAAAGGCGACAACGCTGATGACTTCCGTGAAAAGATTGGCCGAGTCGACCTCGAGAGTCGTGAGGCCATAGATCAAGAACAACGATCCGATCCCCAGAAAACTCGCCAGCCAGCGCTTCATCAGCCAGCACTCATCAGTTTTGGCGCAGCCAGAGGCCAACCGAAGCTGGGCGCAAAGTTCCGCTAACCAGAGTCACCAGGTCCCCGGTGACAAGCTCATCGTTCCCGCATCCAAACTCCCGCCGTGGCGGGGCTCATCGTCCGAATCACGACGCCCAGCCAATCCGACGTGAGCCGCTCCATGTCGACTTGCTCACGCAACCGTCCGGCGAAGTCGGACATCTCCAGATCCGAGTCATAACGCGACCGGTGAAACCGGCGATCAAGCGCGTGGATGATTCGACGACGCAGTGGATTGAACAACGCGGCAGCCAGCAGCGTCGCTCCCGCAACGAAAATCGGCGATTGCTCCCCTGTTAGCCGCGTCGGCAGCCAGACCGCGACAGTTACATACACGAACCCGAGAAACACCACCACCAACGCGTATCCCAGCGTCCGGGAAATGATTCGATCAATGTCGTAAAGCCGGTATTTGAGAACCGCGACACCCATCGACACCGGCAACGCCGCCACACCCGCAGCAAAGAGCGTGTCATCGATCCAAAGCGGTAGTTCGAGCCCTTCCTCAATGAAGGCCAGCGCAACGATGAAGACGGCTGAGCTGACCATCCACTTGAGTTGCAGGCGCTCCACGCCTCGCGACCTGACAAAGCGGAAAACGATCGCTGACAACGCCAGAAGGACAAACCCGCCGAGCACGGCGTAGTTGAGATTCGCCAGAGGTCCATATTCGGGGTTGGGCATCCAGGACAATCCGATCGGATTGTCGACCCAGATGCGACACAGGCCGTCGTCACCCGAATCCGTGCAGATCTGGGCCGAGAACATGTAACTCAGCGCAACCAGGACTCCGACGAACCCCAACCACTCGACGAAACGCCACCGCCGGCTCGGAACCCGGCCCGTCGGAAACCAAAGCATGAGGAAGCCGGCGAGGACGAACCAGGAGAACCAAAGGGTTCCACCGATAGCCCCAGCCGCAACGTATCCGCGGTCGATCCAGAACTCGCTCACGCCCGCCCCAATCAGCGCTATCCCAATCAGCGAGACGATCCACCCGAGACGGTTCCCGGCTTTGACCACGACCAAAGTGCCCACAGCAACGAACACGAGCGCGGCCAGCATGAGCAAGGATCCTGAGTTGAGTGGGCGGTCGATGACAAGTACGACCACCCCGAGAAGTGTCAGCAACGCAAGGACGCCGGCAACGACTCGTCGCATCGGCCAACTATGCCACGTAGCGTTTACGGGATCGTTACGACGTCAGCGGTCGAGCAGCCGGTTGACGGCATCGAGGACGGCCTTGGCAGTTGCAACCGCTGGATCTCCGCCGCGCACGATGGCGCTCCCGACCAGCTCGTTGCCTCCTTGATGCACCTGGGCCAGAGCGATACGCAAGTTGCCCAGGTCTGACGATCCCACCGCCGAAAGATCGAGCGCCAAGTTCGGCGAGAGGCTGCGAACGGCTCGTAGCGTCGCTTCGCCCACTAGTCGGTGTCGGTGGGAAGGGCCCCCGTCGCCTTCGGCCCGACCCCGAAACTGGCTGTGTTGGGAGGTGAGCGTCACTTCCACGACAGCCCGCTCGCCAACCAGCTTTTGATCGATCGTGGAGAGAGCGGGTCGAGGGGCCATTCAGCCAGCGTAACGGTTAGCGTCTCGGCCCCACGATCTCCGAGGAGGATGAGATGATCAAGGAATTCAAGGAGTTCATTAGCCGAGGCAATCTGGTTGACCTAGCCGTCGCGTTCGTGCTGGGCCTCGCTTTTGCGTCGGTCGTTGCCGCGTTCACAGATCGCATCGTGGCTCCGTTGATCGGGTTGGTGTTCCAACTCGGCGACATGAGCGCGATGGGTACCTTTGGCGACAACGGGAGTGTGGGTGCCTTTCTTCAGTCGATCATCAATTTCCTCATCGTCGCCTGGGTGATGTTCCTGGTGGTGAAGGCTTACAACCGAATGAAGAAGCCCGCCGGAGAAGCGGTGGTAGAAGCCACCGAGGACATCGTCTTGTTACGCGAAATCCGCGACGGCTTGCGATCTCGCTAGCCCACCTTTTCCTTCAGACGAATAGCCGACATGTCGAATTCCCTCATTGGGCCTTGACTACATGGCTTAGATGAGTAGCATGCAACGCATGGTACCTAGCCACCCCAAGGTGGGGCAGGAACATACAAGTCAGTTGCTGAAAGGAGTGCTCGACATGTGTCTCTTGGCGCTGGTCGCCGAGCGGCCGACGTATGGATACGAGATGGCCCGCAAGCTTGAGGAGCGCGGGCTCCACTTGGCTTCGGAAGGAAGCATTTATCCGCTTCTCTCCCGCCTCCAAAGGCAAGGTCTGGTCGAGGGATATCTGGTCGAATCCGCCGGTGGTCCGGCACGCAAGTACTACCGGCTGGCCCCGCCCGGCGCTGCCACTCTCTCGAGCTGGGTGGCCGATTGGAATGCAATGGCCGCCGGAGTCAATGGAGTAATCAACGGAGCACGATCATGACTGACCAGGGCACCATCGCGCGAATCCTCTCCGAATGCGTCCGGTACTGGCGCGAAACAGGGCTTTCCACCGGCGTCATCACCGAGATGCGTGATCAACTCGCGGAGCACTTGCGAGAAGCAACGAATGCCGGCAACACCCCCGACCGTGTGGTCGGCAGCGACCTCGCGGAGTTTGCCGAAAACTGGGCCGCCGAATACAGGGCGCGGGCTCCCCGGCAAGCCTGGATGGAAGTGGCCAGTGGGGCGCGTGCCAACCGGCGGTCAGGACAAAGAGAAATGTTCCTCTACGGCCTCGGGATCGTTGCGTTGGTCGGGGCCGTGGCCGTATCTGAAGGAGATGCAACCGTGGACAATGAGATCTGGCGTTGGCTGTGGACGGGGTTTGCGGTGGTGATGGGAATTGGCGAGATTTTCACAGCCGGATTCTTTTTGCTCCCCTTCGCCATTGGCGCGGCTGCGGCTGCGGTTCTCGCCTGGATCGGTGTCTCGATCATGGCTCAGTGGCTGGTGTTCTTTGGCGTCTCGCTCATCGCCATGGTTTACCTCCGACGATTCATCAGGCGCCAGGACCAGGAGGTCCAGCAGCCGGTCGGCGCTAATCGTTGGGCGAACACCCGCGGAATCGTTCTCGAGGCAATCGATCCGTCTGACCTCGGCCGGGATGGTTCGCATCGGCGGCGAGGAATGGCGAGCAACCTCCGATCAGAGCATTCCCGCAGGAAGTCAGGTCATCGTTCGGGAGGTGACCGGGTCCAAGCTCGTCGTCACTCCCCTGCAGCCTTAGGTCAGCCAGGAACAATGAAAGGAACTTTCGGTAATGGATAACAATGCGCTGGTACTGCTCTTCGTAGTGGTCGCATTCGCTTTGATCCTGATCGCCGCCACCGGCTTTCGGGTCGTGCGCCCTTTCGAGCGGGGACTCGTCGAGTTTCTCGGCCGCTACGAGAAGACCGTCGAGTCTGGTCTGCGATGGGTGATGCCCTTCGTCAAGCGATTGGCGAAAGTCGACATGCGCGAGCAAGTGGTCGACGTCCCACCGCAGGAGGTCATCACCAAAGACAACGTGGTGGTCACCGTCGACGCGGTCATCTACTTCGAGGCCACTGACCCGGTCAAGCTGAAGTACAACGTCCAGAACTTCTCGCTTGCGGTGACGAAGCTCGCCCAGACCAACCTCCGCAACGTTGTCGGCGACCTTGACCTCGACACTGCCCTGACTAGCCGTGACCTCATCAATATGAAGCTGCGGGAAATCCTCGACGACGCCACCGACAAATGGGGAACGAGAGTCGTCCGGGTCGAGATCCAGCGAATCGAACCGCCGGCTGATGTCACCGAAGCGATGCACCGCCAGATGAAGGCCGAACGTCTTCGGCGGGCCGTGGTGACGGAAGCCGAAGGTGAGAAGACATCGCGCGTACTCAAAGCCGAAGGCGTAAAGGCAAGCGCCATCATCGAGGCCGAGGGCCAAGCCGAGGCGATCAAACGCGTTGCCGACGCCGAGCGGCTATCGCCAGGAGACGGTGGCGGAGGGAGAAGCCGCAGCGATCGAACGGGTCTACGGGGCAATCCACACCGGCAACCCAACTCCCGATCTGGTCGCAATCAAGTACTTAGAGGCTTTGCAGGTTGTTGCCAACGGTCAGGCAACCAAGATCTTCCTGCCCCTGGATTCGACTGCAGCAATGGGTGCATTGGCCGCCGCCGGAGAGCTCTTCCGCGACCGGTCCTAGGTCAACGAACAATCCCCCGCAGCGTCGTTTCGACTTCGAACGGCTCGACCGGGGGATAGAAAACCATCGTGTAGAGGTCACATCGGTCGGTGCCGTCGCCTTCGAACCAGGCGGCTACCCATTTGCCATCGTCGAAGGGACCGGCGACTGCATCGACCCCGTCTACATCGACCTGGCCGCGATCGCCGGGCCAGTCTTCGGGAGGAAGGGTTCCCCTGATGAGAGCGATCGCGAGGTCGCCATCGCTCGTGAGCCAGAACACCGACCGAGTTCCGCCGATCGCAGTGAACTCGTCGAGCTCGATTTCACCGAGCTCGGCCGCTTCTCCCGTCACACGGGTCGGAAGCTCGGTGACCTGGTACTCGATGGGCGGACACTCGACGAGGGGTGCAATGCTCCCAGTTGTTGCTGGCCCAGCTGTCGTCGAGCTCAAAGTGCTCGTGCTGGGTTCTATCGCCGCTTGGCCACACGCCCAAATTGTCAACAAAGGAATCATCAACAAAGGCAAGGTGATCTGGAGCAGGCGGAGTCGCACGGGTTCAAGATATCGCGTCGAGCCGTTTTGCCTTGGTCGGCATAATTTGGCGCGTGGCGAACGGTCTGCACGTAATTTGGCGCCACAGCGTCGTTTTTCGCAACTGTGGCGCCAAATTTGGTTTTAGGCGGTCGCCACGCGCCAAATTTGGTGGCCAGTGAGCTGGCTGGCGGAACGGCCGGCCGTCGCCGCGATCCTCGGGGCACTGGTGATCGCCACCTCGGCGATCCTGTTTCGTCTCGCCGAGGTGACCCCCGAGACTGCGGCGGTCTTTCGATGTTTCTATGCGCTACCGCTCCTGGCTCTGCTGGCCCGGCGTGAGAACAACACCTACGGACCCCTGCCCCGCCGGGTTCTGGGATTGGCCATAGTCGCCGGACTCTTTTTCTGCGCCGACCTGATCTTCTGGCATCACGCCATCGAGGAAGTCGGAGCCGGGACTAGCCACTGTCCTCGGAAATACCCAGGTGGTGTTTGTTCCGCTGATTGCCTGGATGGTTCTCAAGGAGCGACCTGCCAATGCGCTGATGTGGTCGGTGGGATTGGTGATGGTCGGGGTGGTGTTTATCTCTGGCATCGGAGGCTCCGATGCGTACGGTCGCAACCCCGGTCTAGGGGTGATCTTTGGGATCGCCACCGGCCTTTCCTACGCCGGATTCATCCTCGTCCAACGCAGCGCCAACCGAGATGACCGCCGCCCGGCTGGTCCGTTGCTCGTTGCCACCAGTCGCGGGCGGGCTCGCTTCGTTGTTGGTCGGCTGGCTCCTCGATGCGATTGATCTCTCCATGACCTGGCCGGCACATGGGTGGCTGTTGGTGCTCGGACTCGGTGTCCATGCAGGCGGATGGCTGCTGATCAGCATCGGCCTACCCCGTCTGCCAGCCGCGGTCACCTCGGTGCTGCTGACGATCCAGCCGGTGGCGTCAGTGCTGCTCGGACGGCTGATTTTCGCCGAAACCCCGTCCACTCTCCAGCTCGCCGGAGTCGGCACTTGTCGTCATCGGGCTGCTCGTAACGGGTCGTGATCGGGCCAGCGTTAGGGTGGCTCAGATGAGCCACAAGGATGCTGCCCGCACCGTCATCGAGAGCCACCGCCGACGCTCTCATCGACATCAGCAAGTGGATGTACGAGCATCCTGAGATCGCCTACGAGGAGCGGGAAAGCTCAGCCCGACTCGCCGAATTTCTGTCCGGCAACGGGTTCGCCGTCGAGTATCCCGCCTACGGGCTCGAGACTGCCTTCGTCGCCCGGGCTGGCAGCGTCGGCCCCGAAGTCGTCATCTGCGCCGAGTACGACGCGCTCCCGGGCGTCGGTCACGCGTGCGGTCACAACATCATCGCCACCTCTGCCGTAGGGGCTGGACTTGGGTCTGGTCGCCGCAGCCGAGAATCTCGGCTTCCGGGTCACGGTGCTCGGCACCCCGGCCGAGGAGAAGTTCGGCGGCAAAGTCGATCTGATCAACGCCGGAGCGTTCGGTGACGCCACGTTCTCGATGATGGTGCATCCCTCGACCCACGACGTCGTCGATCCCAACATCATCTCCGTTGCCCATATCGACGTCCTCTATCACGGCAAGGATGCCCATGCCTCGGCTTATCCCTGGCAGGGCATCAACGCCCTCGATGCATTCGTCCAGGCATATGTCAATGTCTCGACTCTGCGTCAGCAATTGGAGCCGACGGACAAGGTGCACGGAATCATCACACATGGTGGTGACGCGGCCAACATCATTCCATCGTTCACCCGCTCCACCTGGTACGTGCGGGCGCCCCAGCAAGACCGTCTCGATGTTCTGCTGCCAAAGGTGCAGGCCTGCTTTGAGGCGGCGGCACTCGCAACTGGCTGCCAGGTGGAGTTCGAGCGCATCGGTCACACCTACGAGGACATGAATCAGCAACGAAGTCCTGATCGACTACTTCGAGGCCAACTCGAAGGCGCTGGGGCGGCCCATGCAGCGTGGGTACGAACTCCCACCCACGGTCTCCGGTTCAACCGACATGGGCAATGTCTCGAAGATCGTTCCCTCGATCCACCCGATGCTCAACATCGACTCGCTCCCGGCGGTCAACCATCAGCCGGAGTTCGCCGCCGCCACAATCACCGAGGCGGGCAACAAGGCGATCATCGACGGAGCCGTCGCCATGGCCTGGACCGTGCTCGACGTGGCCGAAAACGATCGGTGGGACGACCTGAGCGTTTAGCCGATCGCGTAGAACTTCCGTCCCGCACGCCTACATAGATTCGACCTTTCCAGACGGCAGGAGTCGATTCGATGCACGACTCAGACACCTTCAACGTCCACGTCGAGTTCGGGAGTCGAGGGTCGGCGAGCGAGTAGGCCCGGAGCTCACCGGTGCAGGTGGCGACCAGCAACTCGTCGCCCACGATCACCGGAGAAGACCAGGCGTGAAAGCCGATGTCCTCGGTCCAGGTCACCTCACCGGTAGTCCGCATCGACCGCGAGCAAATCACCCGGCTCGGTCGACGCATAGACCATCCCGAATCCGATCGCAGGAGTTGCCCACAGTCCCCCGGGCTGATCGCCCCCGGGAACTTTCACTCCCCAAAGGTAAGGGTCCTCAGCGGTGGGATCGAGTTTGATGAGTTGACCGAGTTCCTGGCTGCGATCGTTCTTGCGCTCCTCTTCGACCGCCACATAGATCATTCCCTCGCTGTCGGAGGAAAGAGTGGCGTCGGTGTCGTCGCCGACCCAGTAGTCGAAGGCAATTGGAACGTTCCCGTTCGCCACGTCCGAGACATCGAATCCGACGATCCGACCGCCCGAGTTGCCCATATAGACAACCTGGTCATGCACCATCACCGAGCTCTCGATCGACACATTGCGTCCGACCCGCGAGAGCAGATCTGAATTCCAGGCGGGGGTGGAGAAGAGGATCTCAGGGTTGACCGTGACGAGCCCGTCCTACACCGAGAGCTCGGTTGAGCTTGATAGCGAAGAACCAACCGTTCTCGCCTCCCTCGTAGAGCATGTCGTCGACGATCACCGGGTTGCCGTCCCAGTCGTCGTTCCAAATTCCGTCGACGGCGTCGGCGTCGAGGCTCCACAACTCGGTCGGGGTTTCGCGATCAAGCGCGACAATTCGCAGCTTGTTGTCACGGGATCCGAAGTACAAGCAGCGGAAACCCGTCCGGGTCGAGCGTGACCGAACCTTTGATGATGTCGCCGGTGAGAAACGATGGGCGCAGCTCCTCTCCGGTATCGGCATCGAGGAAATGCACCGCTTTGTCGTACGCGCCAAAAATCACCTCGGTGATCCCGTCCGGTCGTTCCCAAACGACCGGTTGTCCGGTCCAGCCGCTCCCGCACCACTGGCTCGAGACACCCCCGACAGATGACGAGCCGCACATCAGACCCTCGTCCGGATAGGTCCAAAGAACCTCCGGGTGTCGGCTGGGAGCGGGCCTTCGCCGTAGTAGGTCCGGGTGGGATTGCCCCGAAACATGGTCAAGCCCGACGACCGATCCCCAGGGCTGGCCGACGGTGAAGCCCGGGACTGTCCCTGTCTCCCGGGGCGGAAGCGTGGTGGTGGGGGCGAGGGTCGTCGTGGGGGCGGTCGTTGTGGTTGAAGCGGTGGTCGTGGGTATCGGCTGCGTGGTCGAGGTGAGGGGAAGCGGCCAGCCGCGAAACGGGGCAGGTCCGGCGCCGCAAGAGAAGGCGGCGACGCCCAAGCGCTGCTCCGAGGCCGGCGATGACGAGAAGCACATTGCGGCGGCGATTCACGAGTCGACTCCACACGAAGGCTCGCGCGGTTAACACAGGATGCCCCGAGCTTTCGATGACAGCCGGGACCAGACAACCGCTGATCTCGCCGGTGGGAGAGATCACGACCCGGCCGACTCCGGTCTCCGAGCCAGCCCCGGAGAAGTTCGGCCACACGAAGTTGCCCAGGCCCCAAAAGACTGGCCGCTCGCCGACAATTTCGAACGGCTGCAGGCGGTGCGCGTGGTGACCGAAGATGACATCGGCCCCGGCGTCGATCATGGCTTGGGTTCGCTCGACGTCGTCAGGTCGCGGCTCGCGGTCGAGTTCCTTCCCCCAGTGAACCGTGACGACGACCCAATCGGCCCATTCGTCGGCAGCACTGACCGCCGCGGTCATCGATCTCGATGGTGTCGCCGTCAGCCATCCCTGCCACATCCGCCGTGGCAATCCATCCATCGTGCGGCCGAACCCCGCCGAATCCAACCACCGCCACCTTCCATCCATTCAGTTCGAAGCGGGCAAAGTCTGATGCTTCTGTCACATCGGCCCCGGCCCCCACCGGTTGCAGACCCGCTGTCGAGCAGCCGTTGCCGGCCGTCGAGCATGGCCTCTTTGCCGAAGTCCTGGGAATGGTTGTTGCCGAGGTTCGTCACCTCAACCCCTGCCGCGACCATCTCCGGCATTCCGTCGGGGCACTGAAAGGTGAAGGCCTTGTCTTCGGCCACGCCCATTTCCGACGGCGAGCACTCGAGGTTGATGACCGTGAGGTCGTCATCGAGGAAGAACCCGTCGAGACCGCTCCACGCCCAGTCGTAGCCGCGGTCGGCGAGAGCCGGGATGTAGGTCGGGATCGAGGTTGACATCCCCTACTCCCTGGATCACAAGCCACCCCTTCTCAGGGAGCGTTGTCGTGGGGACCGCAGTCGTGGTGGGTGCAATCGTGGTCGTGGTGGGCGATTGTGGATCGTCGAGTGAGTCGTCGTAACCGCCGTCGGCTCAGCCTGCGCTGGGAGCGAGGCACACGAACGACAATCGGCTTGCCGGCTGAGCACAGGCAGAGTACTGATTAACGCCAACGCAACTGCGGATCGCCCAGACCGAGGCGATGCAACCCTGGGTTCGCTAAAGGATCTGGGAGAGGAAGAGCTTGGTGCGGTCTTCGGTCGGGATCCGTGAAGAAGTGTTCGGGGGTGCCGACCTCGACGATCTGGCCATCGGCCATGAACACCACTCGGTCGGCGACCGCCCGGGCGAAGCCCATCTCGTGGGTCACGACGATCATGGTCATTCCGGTGGCGGCCAGCTCCTCCATCGTCTCGAGAACCTCCTTGATCATCTCCGGATCGAGCGCCGAGGTCGGTTCGTCGAAAAGCATGATCTTGGGCTGCATCGCCAGCGACCGGGCGATCGCGACTCGTTGCTGCTGGCCACCCGAGAGTTGGCCGGGAAACTTCCGCGCCTGCTCGGGAATCCGCACCCGGGTGAGCATTTTCATCGCGATCTTCTCGGCCTCGTCCTTCGCCATCCGCCGCACCTGCCGGGGCGCCAGGCTGACATTGTCGAGCACCGACAGATGCGGGAACAGATTGAACTGCTGGAAGACCATCCCGGTCTCCTTGCGGACGTCCTGAATGTTGCGGACGTCGTCGGTGAGCTCGATTCCGTCGACGATCACTCGACCAGTCGTCGTGTTTCTCGAGACGGTTGATGCAACGGATGAGAGTGCTCTTGCCCGAGCCCGACGGCCCGATGACAACCACGACTTCGGTCCGGCCCACGACGAGGTCGATGTCGCTTCAGCGCCTGGAAGCGTTCCGAAGAACTTGTCGACCTTCTCCAGCTGGATCATCGGCTCGTGCTTTTGGTGTCGGTCATCTCTCTCCAATTCCTAGCCGCCGCTCGAGACGCCGGGCCTCGCGCGACATGCGTGTAAGACCCCGCCCAGAAAGCCAGGGCGACGAAGGGCAATGTGATCCGGGCAAGTCCGCGGCGCGTTGAAGTCGGGCTGGGACGTGGCAATGCTTGAAGTGTTGAGCATGTCCGTGAGTCCAACGGCGGCGACGAGTGTGGTGTCCTTGAAGAGGCTGATGAACTGACCGACCATCGCCGGGATGGTGGCGCGCAAAGCCTGCGGAAGAACGATCAGACGGGTGGTCTTCCACGTCGACAGTCCGAGCGCCGATGCCGCTTCGACCTGGCCGGGTGGCACGGACTGCAGCCCTCCCCGAATCACTTCCGCGATATAGGCAGCCTCGAAGATCGTGATCGCAACCAGGATCCGGGTGACGCTCGAGGGACGCAGCTGCAGCGGGAGGAAGAACCCGAGCACGAAGACTCCCATCAAGAGCAAAGTGATGAGTGGCACCCCGCGAAAGAGTTCGATATAGGCGACGGAGAAAGCGCGGACCATCGGGGAGAGAACTGCGCCGGCCGAGCGCCAGGGCCAAGCCGATCGGGAACGCGAAGAGGATGCCGGCAATGGTGAGAAAGATGTTGAGCATGAACCCACCCCATTCATCCCAGCCGAGACCCGAGGCGGTCAGCACCCAGTAGGCAACCAACGGGAAGGCGGCTACGCCCAGCCAGGACCAACCCGAGTATCGGCAGCCGGGCAACGACCCACGTCGCCCCGATCAGCAGTGTCAGTGCGGACATGACTACGAGCGTCGGCGTGATGGTCTGAGTCAGGAGCAAGCACACCACCATGAACAGGCCAAGGGGCCAATACCGTCGGAGGCTGTTCACCAGCGAATGCGGACCTGGCGGTGCGGCGACGGGTAGGCCCGCTCGTTGGAGGCGCAGTCGGGCTGCGGCGTTGATCAGCCCACTGGCAATTCCTGCCCCGAAGGCGAGGACGACACCGCGACTCCAACCCGCCAGAGTTGGGATTGCGGAAATGCCCCGACCATGAAGAGGGCCAAGTTTCTCCGCAGGATGGTGAAGTCGGACGTAGCCAAGAAGCGGATCACACCGAAGGCCACGTATCCGATCACGAGGCCGAGCACGATCGGTCACCAGCGAGCTCCACACACCCGCGAAGAGGTGCTTTCTGATCCAGGTCGGTCGAGTCGCGGCGATGGTCATCGAGTCACGAGCCGCAGACGGCGATTGAAGATGTTGATGATGAGCGAAATCACGAGGCTGAAGGTCAGATAGGCAGCCATAAGGATGATGATCACCTGGGGCGCGGGTTGGCCATTGCCGATCGCCTGGAAGGCGATAAGTGTCACCTCAGCGAACCCAACCACGATCGCGAGCGACGTGTTCTTGACATAGTTGAGGTACTGGTTGATCACCGGAGGCAAAGCAATCCTCATTGCCTGCGGGAGCACCACGAAGCGCAGTCGCTGAAAACCCGATAGAGCCAGGGCAGTTGCGGCTTCGGTCTGACCCTTGGGAACGGCCTGGATCGAACCTCGGACGATCTCGGCCACGTGCGACGACGTGTAGAGGACCAGAGCTCCCATAACCGCGAAGAAGGCACCGAGTCCCCGAAACCCGCCTTCGACCACCCGCCCGGTGAGAATCGGTCGAGCAATCGTCAGCGGGCGGCCGATCAACAGATACGCCGTCGCCGCGACCAGGGCGAGCAAACCAAGGCTCCAGGCCCAGCGGTGATGAGGTGCTCCAGTTTTTAGCTGGACCTGAGTTCGCCACCACCAGACGCCAGCCGCAGCCAGCAGCCCGACCCCGAGAGCGAGCATGAACGTCGAGTAGCCCGGGCCGGCCCGAAATCCGGGCACATGGGTTTCTAGGTTGCTGATGACAAACCAGCCAAATGGGGTAGCCGGGCTGCGGGCAGGCGGCAAACGCAGGATCACGGCCTGGAATGCGAAGACGATTAGAAGCAACGGTGGCAGGTTGCGCAGGATCTCGACATACACCGTCGATACCTTGGAAACGAGCCAGTTGGCGGAAAGCCGCCCGACTCCAACCAGGACACCGAGGATCGTCAACAAAGGCAAACCCACGACCGTCAAGGCAAACGTATTTTTCACGCCATTGATGAGGGCGGCGCGCACCGGCGCCCCGGGGCTGAGATCGGAGCCGGCGATTCTGACGCCGAATGGTTGATCGAGGAAGTCGAAGTCGGTCCGTATCCCCCTCGCTCGCAGGTTGTTGGTGACATTGAAGAACAGCACGTACGCCACCGCGACCACGCCGACCAGGACGATGACTTGCAGTACGGCGCGGATGAACCTGACGTTGCGCCAAAAGGGCGGCCTGGCCCGAGACATAACCATTTGGGGCATCGCTAGTTGAGGAGAGGGCGCCGGTCGGTCGACCGGCGCCCTCTCAGTTGATTAACGGAAGGGCGGGGCGTAGATCAGACCGCCTTCGGACCAGAGAGCGTTGAGGCCGCGCTCCAGACCGAGGGGCGTGTCGGGACCGACGTTGCGGTTGAAGATCTCGCCGTAGTTGCCAACGGCGGTAATCACATCAGCGGGCCAACCCGGTTCGAGGCCCAAACCGGCATCGAACACTGCGACCCCGTCATCACTCTCGATCTCGAGGCCGAGCAGACGACGAATTTCGGCGTTGTCGGTGTCGGCGAACGTATCGACGTTGCCGGACTCGATCCCCAGCTCCTCGGCGATGATCGTGACGTTTATGACCCAGTCGACGATCTGGGCCCATTGCGAGTCGCCGTCACGGACGGCCGGTCCCAGAGGCTCTTTGGAGAAGGTCTCGTCCATGATCAACAACGCTTCGGGGCCCTCCGGGAAGGCTGAGCGGACGCCGGCGAGCTGTGACTTGTCCGACGTCCAGCCATCGCACTGACCGGCGACAAACGCCTCCTGGAGGACGTCGTTCTCCTCGAAGGTCAACGGCTCATAGGGGATGTCGACAAAGCGAGTGGCGAGGTTCAACTCGGTGGTGGTTCCCGACAGCACGCAGATTGCGGTGTTGGCGAGATCTTCCATGACAGTGAATCCCGAGTCGGCTGCGAACCATCATTCCCTGGCCGTCGTAGAACGTCGTGCGCAGGAACGTGGCGCCTTCACCTCCGTCCCGGCTGGCCGTGTAGGTGGTGTTGCGCATCAACACATCGATCTCACCCGCCTGCAGTGCGGTGAAGCGCTGCTGTGCGGTCAAGGGCACGAACTCAACCGCTTCAGGGTCGCCAAAGACTGCGGCCGCGACGGCCCGGCAATAGTCGATGTCAAAGCCCGAGCGGGTGCCGTCCGCCTCGAGGAAACCGAAGCCGGGCACGGCCTCGTTGATTCCGCAGCGAACCGAGCCGCGTGACTGGATATCGGCCAGGAGACCGTCGCCAGAGGCTGCGGCTCCTGTGGTCGTCGTGTCGCCGGCAGCGGCTGTCGTAGCCGGCCCGCCCGCAGTCGTGGCGGTGCCACCATCGGCGGTCGTGGCTGGGGCTCCGTCGGCCGTTGTCGTGGTGTCGACGGCCTGCGTACAGGCGGCTAGCAAGAGCAGTACCGCCATTCCCGTGATCATTCTCAGTTTCATGTAATTCCCTTTCTCGGCTCCTTAGAACCTGCCCCGACCATAGTCCAGAATCCGTGCTGGACTTCGGAGAATCCGCCAATCGGGCAACATGGCCGAGACGACAACATATGGCAAGATCGTGCATATAACGAACACGGAAGTCATGACACGATCGAGCCGATGCCAGTCTGCTGGTGGAGACGTCGCGCGGTAACGCCGATAGCTTCGCCTGCTTTTTCCGGAGGCACGTCGATCCGATCACTCTGTACGCGGTGAGACGATGCGACGATCCCGAAGACGTTGGTGACCTGGTGGCGGAAACGTTTCTTGTCGCCCTGCAGGCCGCGGGACGTTATGTGCCCGAGACCGACACTGCTCTCCCCTGGCTCTTTGGGATCGCGCGCCGGATTCTGGCCAAGCAACGGCGTCGCCGGGCGGGAACTCGTCGCTTGCTGATCAAGAACAGCAACAGTCATCTGCTCTTCACGAGCGCCGAGGACGACGCGGTTGCATCGGCGATCGACGCCGCTCGCCAGGGTCCAGCTCTCGAAGCCGGCCTCGCTCGGCTCAGCGCCGGTGAGCGTGAGGTGATCGAACTGGTGGCTTATGACGGGTTGACGCCGACCGAGGTGGCAGAGGCGTTGCAACTCAGCCCCAACGCGGCTCGATTACGTCTGAGTCGTGCACGTCGCCACCTGCGTCTAATGCTCGATCCAAATCCAGAACCCGAGGCCCGTCATGCGTTCTGACCTGCCGCGCTTCCAGCGCCCGAGACCACCGAAAATCGACTCGTTCATCGACGGGCTGGAGTTCGAGCTTCGCGAGGAGATCAAACGAAATCCCCCTCGGCGTCCCAGGGCAACAAGGCTTCTTGATGGCCTGGGGCGCACGATTCTGCGGCCGGTTTTCCCGGGCGTGACTGTCGCAGTGTTGTTGGCAGTGACATTCATTACTGCTCAGTCCGAGCAATCGATCGTCACGAACGACCTTTCCTCCCACAGTTCTTCCATCGAACGAGTCACTTCGTGGGTCGAAGCAGTGGAGGTGCCTGACCCCGCTCCGACATTCGTGCCGTTCGCTCGCGGCGCTTCACGTTTCGTGGCCTTCGCTGATGCCTGACCCCGACCCCACCCGTCGGTTCGACTCGTTCCTTTCTAGGAGCTTGCGACCAACGCCAGGATCGAGCGGGTTACGCCATCGACATCGAGGCCGATCTCGGCGAGCAGCTCGTCGACCGATCCGGCGGGAAGAAACCGATCCGGCACACCCAGGATTCGAACCTTTCCGGCCAATCCCGACTTCGACAATTCCTCGAGGACGGCGGCACCAAAGCCGCCGGCCACGACATTGTCCTCAAGGGTGACCACCACTCGATAAGAAGCGGCCCAGATCGGAAGACGATCGTCGAGCGGCTTGACCCAGCGAGCGTTGACTACCCCCACCGACACTCCTTGGGTCGCTGCTTCGGTGGCCGCCTTCTGGGCGGTCTCGACGAGGCGGCCGTTGGCCAGGATGAGGACGTCCTCGCCTTCGCTCAGCTCCTCCCATTCCCCGATCGGAATGGACGATGCAGGCAGTGCCGGGAGCGACGCTGCAGCGGCCTTGGGAAAGCGAATCGCCATCGGGCCGTCGTGGGTGACGGCGGTGGCGAGCATGCCGGCCAGCTCGCTGGCATCGGCAGGCGCCCCGATCACCAGGTTGGGAACCATGCGCAGGTAGGAGAGGTCGAACACCCCGTGATGAGAAGGGCCGTCAGGTCCGGTGATTCCGGCCCGATCGATGAGGAACGTCACCGGGAGATCGTGCAGGGCCACGTCGGTCACGATCTGGTCGAAGGCCCGTTGCAAGAAAGCTCGAATAGATCGCCACCACTGGGTGTAGTCCGGCCATCGCCATCCCCGCGGCCATTGTCACCGAGTGCTGTTCGGCAATACCCGTATCGAAAACCCTGTCCGGCATCTCGGCGGCCATTTCCTGAAGGCCGGTCGACGAGACCATGGCTGCCGAAATCGCAACCACTTCCGGGTGACGGCGCGCTTCGGCTAAAACGGCGCTCCCGGCGATATCGGTGTATTTCAGCTCCTCCTTGAGGGCCCGGCCGGTGAGAACATCGAAGGAGCTGACTCCATGGAGCTTGTCGATTTCGTCGTCCACCGCAGGCGGGTAACCCTTCCCCTTCTCGGTGACGACATGGACGATCACCGGCTCGCCGTACTCGCGCGCCTTGGCGAACGTGGTCTCCAACTGCTTCAAATCATGACCATCGATACGACCCGAGTACTTCAGACCCAGCGTGTCGAAAACGGTGGAAGGCTCGACCATCTGTTTCACGGCTTCCTTGAACCTGTTCGCCATCTCGTCAGCGGTTTCACCGACGATCGGTAATCCGCGGAGCATGCGGCCGAAGGTTCGCTTCATCCATTCATAGCGGGGGTCGAGGCGGAGATGGGCGAGATTGGCGAACGCGGCCAGACCACCGACCGTGGGCGCGTAAGACCGTCCGTTGTCGTTGACGACGATCACCAGCTTCGCTGGTCTCATCACCGCGATGTGGTTCAACGCCTCGTAGGCCATGCCGCCGGTGAGCAGCGCCATCGCCCACGACCGCCACCGTCCAATACTCGGGATTGCTCAAAGCGTGTCCCAGGGCGTATGACAGGGCGGTCGAGGCGTGGCTGTTCTCGATGAAATCGTGGGCGCTCTCTTCGCGACTCGGGTATCCCGACATGCCTCCGTAGCGACGGAGGTTGTCGAAACCGCTCCGCCGGCCCGGTGATCAGCTTGTGCACATAGGACTGATGCCCACATCCCAGAGAATCCGATCGGTGGGGCTGTCGAAGGCTCGGTGGAGGGCGACCGTCAGCTCGACGACGCCGAGGTTGGGGCTGAGATGGCCGCCCGTCTGAGAGATCTTCTCGACGAGGAATTGCCGAATCTCCGTACAGAGTTCGACCAATTCGTCGTCGCTCAGTTCCCGGAGGTCGGCAGGGGATTGGACGCGATCGAGGACGGTCACAAGGGATCAGACTAGAAGACGTCAGATATCAGATTTCAGACATCAGATCCGATCTGACAGCCCGCCACCGGCGGGCGATCTGATGTCTGATGTCTGATTTCTTAGAGGATCTTCGAGAAGAACGCCTTGGTGCGCTCGTGCTTAGGGTTGGCGAAGACCTCGGCCGCCATGCCTTCCTCGACGACCCGGCCCTCGTCCATCATCACCAGATGGGAGCCGATCTCGCGGGCAAAGCCCATTTCGTGAGTCACCACCACCATCGTCATGCCCGAAGCAGCCAGCTCGCGCATCACGTCGAGAACCTCGTTGATCATCTCGGGGTCGAGGGCCGAAGTTGGCTCGTCGAAAAGCATCACCTTCGGGTTCATCGACAACGACCGGGCAATCGCCACCCGTTGCTGCTGACCACCGGAAAGCTGGGAGGGTTTCATCCTCGCCTTCTCGGGGATGCCGACCCGCCGCAGCTGCTGCATCCCGATCTCCTCGGCCTCCTTCTTTGACCGTCCCCGGACCTTTCGTTGGGCCAGGGTGAGGTTGCCCATCACGGTCAGATGGGGAAAAAGGTTGAACTGCTGGAAGACCATTCCCATCTCTTTGCGGACCTCGTTGATGTTGGTCTTCGGGTCCTCGAGATGGACCCCGTCGATATACACCGACCCCCTCGTGGGCTCCTCGAGATGGTTCATGCAGCGCAGCACGGTGGACTTGCCCGATCCCGATGGCCCGACGATGACCATGGCCTCGCCGACTCGGACCCGCAGGTTGACATCTGAAACCGCCTGCACGTTGCCAAACCTCTTGGAGAGGCGATGGACGACGACGCGGTCACTCTCGCCAATCTCGGGTCGATCAACCACGTTTCAGCCTTCGACCCAACCAGGCGACGAGAAGTGAAAGAACCAGCGTCATGGTGAGATAGAGAAACGTCAGCACAAGGAACGTTTCCCGGAACTGGAAGGTGCTGCTGGCGAACAATCGAGCTTCTTGAGTGATCTCGGTAACACCAAGGACCGAGAGCAACGACGAGTCCTTCAACATGGAGATGAAGTCGTTGCCCAGGGCCGGAAGGACGTTTCGAACCGCCTGCGGGAGAATCACATGTCGCATCGACGAGGAGTGAGGCATCCCCAACGATCGGCTCGCCTCCAGCTGGCCCGGGTGCACCGACTCGACGCCGGCCCGGAAAACCTCGGCGATGTATCCGCCGTAGATGAGCGCCAGGGCAATGATTGCTCGAGCCTCCTGCGGCAAGCGGTTGGAAATTCCGAGTGCATCAGATACGAGCGGAACGATGACCAGCGCAACGGCCAAGATCAGAACCAGCATCGGTACGCCGCGGATGAACTCGACATACGTCGTCGCCAGAGTGCGAACCACGGAGTTGCGAGCGATCCGCCCCAGCCCGGCAATCAGTCCGATGACCAAGGCAACGACAAACGCAATCAGTGTCGCCCGAATCGTGATCAGAAGGCCAGGGAGGATCGCCCGGCGGGCTCCTCTATACGACGGATCGAAAAAGGTCAGGTAGGCAAAGAACCCGATGATCACGAGCATCAGCAGAAGCCAGTACGGAAACTCGCCCTTTTCTTGTGCCGCCTCGATACCGAGCGGGTCGGTTTCGATTTCAGCGGCGCCGGGACCCTGCACGGCCCGCATTCAAACAGAGGGCGCCGGACCAGGGCGGTCCGGCGCCTTTCTCTCGATGGGTTTTGGTTCGTTAACCGAGGTCGTCGTAGGTGATGGTGAACGCCGGCGAGAAGAACTTCTCAGCCAGTGCGTCCATCGTTCCATCTGCCTCCATTGAGGCAATGGCGGCATTGAAGGGGTCGACCAGCTCCGAGCCCTTCGGGAAAATGAACCCAAGGGCGTCTGAGGCGAGGGATCCGTCGAGCAGCTTGAGCTGGTCGGCGTTCTCCCCCTGGTAGCCGACGCCGGCGGTGTCGTCGATGATCACCGCGTCGACATCGCCGGCGATTAGGGCCAGGATCGCGGTTGGAAAAGCGTCAAAGGCCACTATGCGGTCTTCGCCATACTCCGCGGCTGGCCGTCTCGAAGTTCGTTGTTCCAGTCTGAGTGCCAACGATGAAATCACCGGCCGCAAACTCCTCGAGGGTCGTAAAGCGGTCCTCGTCAAGACGAGCCAGCAATCGCTGCTCGACCGAGATGTAGCCCTCGGAGAAGTCCACCTGTTCGGCTCGTCTCGTCGGTGATGGTGATTCCATCGGCCGCCATATCGAACTGGCCCTCGGAGACGGCAATGATCATGCCTTCCCAACCGGTCGCGACAAACTCGGGGACGCAATTGAGTCGATTGCAGATCTCACCCACAGCGTCGTAGTCCCAACCGGCTGCCTCTCCGGAGGTGGGGTCGATGTAGTTGAAGGGCAGGTAGGCGTTTTCCACCGCCACGGTGACTGTTCGGCCGCCAAGATCGGGCAAGGTCGCCGGTCGGCGGCGCCGGTGGTGTCGGTGGCTCCGTCCGGCGGTCGTGGCGGCACCGTCGCCACCACCGCAGGCCGCCGCAATGCGAGGGCGAGAACGACGAGCAAGAGCTTGCTCTAGTTCCTTTGATCGTCGATCGAACGAGGGCTCGAGCCTTTCCAGCTGGCTCAGAACCAGCCGAAGGCTAATCGCAGATGTTTTAGTGCCGGCTGATGGAAGTCATTCGGCCGTTATTCCTCTCTTGGTGTTAGGTCCTAGGAGGCCAGTGGCTGCGCCATCGTTCCAGGAACCAAGCCGAGCTCGCCCGTACACGGCAGGTCGCCCCGCCATCTGATTCAGCCTCTACGCGATCAAGTCCCTCGTTTCCGACGACGCGACCTGTGCACCCGGTCCGCAACGTCGTCTCTCGCAATACCCTGCTGCGACGACCTCGATCGGCTGGTCGGATGCCGGTCCTCGACCTGCCCAGTCCTCGAAATGCGTTCGTTGCCGGGGTAGACGCGGACATTCGCCATCAACCACAGTCCCCATAGAAGTCACCTCATTGGACAGGCGTGCGGCCCGCAGATGCTTCCTCCGGTCCAGCGCGCAAGGAACGTCGGAGCTGACATCGACGCCGACCTCGGACATGGCTGGACGACGTATCGCGATTGACCCGGCTCGCGGGTTCGGATCCCCCGGAGAAGACCTCGACTCGTCCTTCGGAGAAGTGCTTCATGACACGCAGCCGCCATCTGAGATCGGCCGGCGTTGTGGACACAAGCAAACATCACGGCTTGACGCTCGTCGGCCGCCGACGCGGTCTGTCGGGTCGGGTGCACCGGAGACGGATGCGAAAGGTGGAGCCTGCGCCTAGCTCGCTTTCGGCTTCGACGGATCCGCCATGACTCTCGGCGACGTGGCGCACGATGGCCAGACCCAGACCGGTGCCGCCGGTCGCCCGGGATCGGGCCGAGTCGACCCGGAAGAACCGCTCGAAGACCCGCGGCAGATCGCGCGACGAAATTCCTTCGCCCGTGTCGATCACTTCGAGCTTCACGCCTTGACCGTCAGAGGCAACTTCAACCCGGACCTTTCCGCCCCGCGGCGTGTGACGAAGCGCGTTGTCGAAGAGGTTTCGAACCGCCAGGCCGAGATCTGACCGGGAGCCATTCACTGTGACCGAACTTTTCGCTGGCACTCGATTCCGCCTGCTTGCGCCGATCCGACATGCTCGCCAACTCCTCTTTGACCAGGTCGTCCAGACGACTTCCTCTTGAGACGTTCGCTGGGCCTCGAGACGAGACAGGTCAAGAAGATCGGAAACCAACCGACCGAGTTGGCGAGCTGAGGATTCGATTTGAGACGCAAACGATTCTGCCGCAGCGGGATCTCGCTCGAGAGCCATTGTCAATGCCTCGACCGAGGCGAGGACCGCGGCGATTGGAGTCTTGAGCTCGTGCGACGCGGCCGCCACAAAATCGCGCCTCACTGCCTCAACGCGCCGACTCTCGGTGACATCGTTGAGGACCAGCAAGACGCGTCTGGTCATTGAGCGGTGACGCCGTTGCCACGACGATTCGGGCGGGATGACCGATCTCCAGCTCCTGCTCGAGGATCTCCCAGCTCTCGCGCGCTCTGCGAACCAGTGCCTTGCAGGGTGTGGGGAGTCAGTCGACTCAAGGTCGGCGCCGGTCGGATCAGCTGCTCGCTGGCCGGATTCGTGAAGGCGATCGCGTCGTCGGCGGAGATCACGACGATTCCCTGTCGCACCTCTCAGCAGGGCTTGCTCGAGCATCTCGCGTTGCGGCCTCGCTGTCCGCCAGAGCGCCGCTGGCTCCGGCGAGTTGCTTCGTCAAGATCGGCCTGCGCATCGACGGCCGATCTAAACACGAGGCTTAATCGACGAACTTGTATCCGAGGCCCACGCACCGTGACGATATGCCGCGGGCGAGGCCGGGTCTGGCTCCACCTTCTGCGGAGCCGTTTGATGTGCACATCGAGAGTCTTGGTGCCACCGAAGTAGTCGGGACCCCAGACCTCGTCGATCAGGTTTCCCTGGCTCGCGAGCCGCCCGACGCCGCATCAGTGACTCGAGCAGATCGAACTCCTTGGGTCGAACTCGGAACCGGTACACCCGCCAACCCGCACTTCGTGCGCGTCGACATCGAGTTCGATCGACTCCGCCGCGCAAAACCTCGTTACTTCCGGACAAGGGCACCGGTTCGACCGACCGG
Source organism: uncultured Acidimicrobiia bacterium (assembly GCA_963840175.1). GTDB lineage: Bacteria > Actinomycetota > Acidimicrobiia > Spongiisociales > ZC4RG35 > JACCTH01. The sequence continues at coordinate 171,306 of CAWIXU010000003.1, read as the reverse complement.
CGGATCTGGGCTCGGACCCGGGCGACCAGTTCCCTCATCGAGAAAGGCTTGGTCATGTAGTCGTCGGCGCCGAGCTCGAGGCCCGGCAACCTTGTCGGCCTCGCTCTCGTTCGCTGTAAGCATGATGATCGGCACGTCGGACTCACGCTCGCATCTGCCGGCAGACGTCAAGGCCCGACATCCCCGGCAGCATCACATCGAGGATCACCACCGACGGATTGAGACGACGGGCTGCCTCGAGGCCTTCCCGGCCGCTCGTGGCCGAACTAGACCTGGAAGCCCTCCAACTGAAAGGGCGTAGCTGACAGCCTCGACGATCGCCGGTCTCGTCCTCGACCACTAGGACCCGTGGCCGGTGATCAGACGTCGCCGGGCTGTCCGCCTGGGAACCCTTCTTCGTTGAACTCCATCATCTCACCGGTCAGAAGAAAGGCGGTTTGCTCGGCGATGTCGACCACCTGGTCGCCGATGCGCTCGAGGGCCCGGCTGACCAATCATCATCCGGGTCGCCCACTCGAGCATTCCCGGGATCGGGACCGCAGTCGACCACCTCTTTGTACATGTTGCGGTTGAGGCGATCGATCGGCTCGTCCATCGCCGGGAGCAGCCGGGCCTCGTCGAGATCGCGGCGCACCAGCGCTTCCACGCCGGTGCGAATCATCGGGCCGAACCAGGTCACCCATCTCCCGGATCTGGGCGACGATCGTCTCCGAGCGGGGCAGGCCGATAGGTGACCTGGGCCATCTTGGCGATGTTGACGCATTGATCGCCCATTCGTTCGAGAGTGGTGTTGAGGTGGAGCAAGCACCGACATCATGCGGAGGTCGCTCGCCATTGGTTGCTGCGGGCCATCAGCGTGCATCCAGCGGTTGTGGACGTCGAGGTAGGTGCGATCGATCTTGGCGTCGAGCTGGACCACCTGGGCGGCGAGATCCATGTCCGGCATGCAGACCGCCTCGACTGCCAGGCCGACCATCAGCTCGGCCTGATCGGCGACCCCGAGCAGTGCCTCCTCCAGATCGGCCATCTCCTTGTGGAAGCGGGCACGAATATCGCTCATCCGAACCTCCCGGTGATGTAGGCCTCCGTCTCGGGGCGGCTCGGCGTTGGTGAAGATGCTTGTTGGTGGTGTCGTACTCGACCAGGTGCCCCGTGCGCTGACCCAGATCGTTGACGTCTACCGAGAAGAAAGCGGTGCGATCGCTCACCCTTGCGGCTTGCTGCATGTTGTGGGTGACGATGAGAATCGTGTACTCGCTTCTTCAGCTCCTGCATGAGCTCTTCGATCTTGAAGGTGGCGATCGGATCGAGAGCGGAGCACGGCTCGTCCATCAAAACCACCTCTGGTTGGGTTGCGATCGCTCGGGCGATGCAGAGCCGTTGCTGCTGGCCTCCGGAAAGAGCCAGGGCAGGATCCCCGAGCTTGTCCTTGACCTCGTCCCACAGTGCAGCCCGTTGCAGGGTTTCCTCGACCAGATCATCGAGATTGCTCCGCTGACCCGCGATTCGAGGCCCGAAGGCGATGTTCTCGTAGATCGATTTTGGAAACGGATTGGGCTTCTGAAACACCATGCCGATTCGGCGGCGCACCTCGACCGGATCGACCTGGGGGCCGTAAAGGTCAACCCCGTGATAACTGAGCTTGCCCTCGACCCGCGCGATTTCAATCAGGTCGTTCATTCGGTTGAAACAACGGAGAATCGTCGACTTTCCGCAACCCGAAGGCCCGATGAAGGCGGTGATCTCATTCGCCAGAACCGAAAGAGTGACGTCAGCCACGGCGAGAAAATCGCCGTAGTAGACGGACAGACCCTCAAGCTGGAAAACCGGTGGGGGCGTCTCGCGAACGTCGACCTCTGTTTCGTCACCTGCGGAACTGGAGAAGCTACCCGGTCGCTCATAGCGTACGCTCCGCCGTTCAAACCGATCTCGAGCGATGATCGCCGCGGTGTTGACCAACAACAGCGTGACCAGCAAGACGACGATTCCTGCCGCGGTCAGCGCGACGAACTCCTCCTGGGGTTGCCGGGCCCAGTTGTAGATGACGATCGGAAGAGCCGTATAGCTCTGCTCGGTCATCTGGGAGAGGAACGACGTGCCCGCCGGAGCCGAGAAGAAATTCGACAAGACCGCTCCGGCCAGAAGCAGCGGAGCCGACTCGCCGAACGCTCGGGCGACCGCCAGCACCGAGCCGGTGAGGATCGCCGGAAAGCTGATCGGGAGCACGTGGTGGCGAATGGTCTCCCAGCCCGTGGCGCCGACCCCAAAGGATGCCTCCCGCAACCCGCTGGGAACCGCCCGCAAGCGCCTCCGAGGTCGTGATCACGATGATGGGAAGAACGAGAACTGCCAGGGTGAGGCCACCCGAGATCAGGGTGCGGCCGTTGGTGACGCCGCCCAGAGTCTTTACAAAAACCGCCAGGCCCAGGAGTCCGTAGACGATCGAAGGCACCCCGGCGAGGTTGCGAACGTTCGAAACCAAGAGTCGGTTCACCGGCGTGTCCTTGGCGTACTCCTCGAGGTAGATCGCCGCCGCCACCCCGAGGGGAAAAGCCAGCACGATGACGAATCCGACGAGGATCAACGAACCGATGAGGCCCTGCGCAAGACCGGCAGTCTCGGGGCGAGCGGAGAGTGGGCTGGACAAGAAATCGCCGAGGCGTGTCGACAGCACCGGCCAGCCTTCTCCGACCACATCGACAATCAGGGTTACTAGCACCGCAAGCGATGTCAGCAACGCCAGCAATAAAACGGTGCTCACGGTCGAGATCGACCGGACTGAACTTCTTTCCCTCCAGGGCACGGCGAACCATTTCTGGGGAGGCGGTATAGGGGCGGGCGGTGGTGGCCATCTAATACATACCTTGGCTAATACCTCTGGCGGAAGCGACGGACGATTCGGTTGCTGACAATGTTGAGAGCGAAGGTCAGGACAAAGAGCAAAAGACCGACAAAGAAGAGGCTCTGAAAGGCCACGTTGGAACCAGCGACCTGATCTGAGCCGATCGCCAACGAGGCCATGGCTCCGGTCATGGTCTGTCCACCGGTCAGTGGATTGACGGTGAGAAGCGAGCCCCCGGTGGCACCAGCCGCGATCGCCACCACCATGGTTTCCCCGATCGCGCGCGACACGCCAAGAATCAGTGCGGCGGCGATGCCCGAGAGGGCAGCCGGGAAGACCACCCGAAGCGAGGTGTGCCACTTCTTGGCGCCAAGGCCATAGGAAGCTTCGCGCAACGATCTCGGCACGGCTCGCATCGCATCCTCCGAGACCGAGGCGACCAGGGGAACGATCAGGATGCCAACTCCAATTCCGGCGGCCAGCAGATTGGAAAGCTGGATGGTCGGAAAGACCGGGACCAGTAGTTCGGGGGTGATGAACCGCAGGGCGAAGAAACCGATCACCACCGACGGCACTCCGGCGAGGACTTCGAGGATCGGTTTCAGAATCCGGCGGACACGGGGGCGGGCGTATTCCGAGAGGTACATTGCGGCGCCCAGCCCGAGCGGAGTTGCCACCACCATCGCAATCAGGCTGACCATCACTGTGTGCCACACGATCGTTCGGAGGTCGAAGCGATTGCGACGTGGGAACCATCCGTCGGCCACGAGCGAACCCAGCCCGCCCTCTTCGGCTGCGAGCTGGCGAAGAAAACTGACGGCCTCGAAAACCAGCGACAGAACGATGGCGGCCGAGACGGCGACCGTGAACGAAGCGCGCGAGCGCCAGGATCCTGCGGACCCTGGCTTCTCGCCGCAATCTTCTCCGGTCCCCCGTGAGATCGGGAGAACGACGCGACAGTCATTTGCGAGATCTGCTGGTTGCTACTTGGCGCCTTCCCAGGCGGCGACGGTAGCTGCGAACTCGTCCTCGGGCAGATCGACATATCCGGCTTCGCTGACCGCACCGATGCCTTCGGCCGAGAGGTAAAAGTCGACAAAGTCCCCTAGAGCCGGATTCTCAGCGAGCCTGGTCGTGCTCACATATATATAGAGGGGGCGGCTGAGCGGATAGTCGAAGCTGGCAATCGTGTCGGTGGTCGGGGCGATGCAGCCATCTCCACCGTCGACTTCGATCGCCTTGAGGGTGTCCGCATTCTCGGCGAAGAAGGCGTACCCGACCCAGCCGAGAGAGGATGGGATTCGAGGAGATGTTGTCGACGATCACGTTGTCGTTGGCGGAAGCTTGGTAGTCGGCACGGGTCGGCCTCGTCAGCGCCGCGCTCTTCCGCCAGGTCGGCGAGCACCAGCTCGACGAAAGTGTCGTAGGTACCCGACTCCTCGCCAGGAGCGGTCACTACCAGTGGCGCCTCCGGGAAGCCCGCCATTTCCCCCTACCTCGGCAGCGAGGTCGTTGGCGTCGCTCCAGGATTGCGAAGCCCTCCGATTCGGGGCCGAGCAGGGAGTAGAGGTCGCCGTAGTTGAGGCACGTGACTTCGGCGTTTTCAGGGGAAGTGATCACGCTGAGACCATCCGTGGCGATGTGGAGCTCGACAAACTCGACTCCGCGTTGCTCGCGCAGGCAGCGTGCTTCTTCCTCTCTGATGGGTCGAGAAGCATCTGAGATGTCGGTCTCAGCCGGCGCAGAAGCGGACGAAGCCGTCGCTCGTGCCAGGGCCTTCGACCGTGATGCCTACTTCGGGGTTCGTGGACATGAAGCCTTCGGCGACGAGAGCGCTGATTGGCTCGACGGTCGAAGAACCGGAAACAAGGATCGAACCGCCTTCAGCCAGACGGTGCCAGTCGTTGGGGTTCCGGCTTCCGTGGTGCGTAGTCGATGTGCCTCCACAAGCTGCAATCAGCATCGCGATCAACATCGCTAGGACGCCCGAATTTCACATCTTCATTCCCTTTGACTCCTTCGAACGAGATGCGTTCCAAGCTATGGAGCGACCATTAACGCGGCCGATCGGCAAGTGAACGGTCGGTAAACGTCCTTCGCTTGCCAAATTTGACAGTCGGGGTTAGAGGTCAGTGGAGGCTGCGGGCCCGGGCGATGGCGAGACCCTGCAAAGTGTCGTGGGAGTTGACACCACGCTCGGCTCCGACCCGGAACCAGTGGCCGTCGGCCGAGAGCTCCCAGGCCAGCTCGTCGTCGGCCAGGCCCAGCTCGAGGATCTCATCGAGGCGAAACTGCAGGCTCGCGATCCTCGACCGGGGTCAGCACCTCCACTCGATGATCGAGATTGCGCGGCATCAGGTCGGCCGAACCAATCGAGATAGGTGCGCTGGCGATGGCGCGAGCCGAACCGATAGATCCGGGAGTGCTCGAGATAGCGACCGACGATCGACCTCACCCGGATGTTCGACGACATGCCTGGCACCCGCGGGAATCAAACAGCAGATGCCACGGACGATCAGATCGACGTTGGTACCGGCTTCGGAGGCGGTGTAGAGAGCTTCGATCATTCCCGGGTCGACCAGCGAGTTCATCTTCATCGTGATCGAACCGTCGGGCGCCTTGGCTTCCTCGCTCAATCAACTCCATGCAGCCGGCGCCGAAGGCTGTCGGGCGCCACGAGCAGCTTCCGGTAGCGGCGCTGGCGGCTGTAGCCGGTGAGAAAGTTGAAGAGGTCCGAAAGGTCGGCACCAATGTCCGGATCGTGGGTGAAGAGACCGACGTCCTCGTAGATACGGGCCGTCGATTCGTTGTAGTTGCCGGTGCCGATGTGGGCGTAACGGGAGATGGCTTCACGCCTCGTCGCGGACCACCAGCGAAATCTTGGAGTGGGTCTTGAGGCCGGCCACTCCGTAAACGACATGGACACCGGCATCTTCCAGGCGCTGCGCCCACTCGATGTTGCGTTCCTCGTCGAAGCGGGCCTGCAACTCGACCAGCGCCACCACCTGTTTGCCTTCGTTGGCGGCGTGGATCAGAGAGCCCATAATCGAGCTGTCGCGGCTGGTGCGGTAAAGCGTCTGTTTGATGGCGAGGACCTGCGGATCACGAGCCGCCTGGTGGAGAAAGGCCTCGGTGCTGGCAGCGAACGAGTCATAGGGATGATGAACGAGCAGATCACCGTCCCTGATCACGGCAGAAAATGTCCGGGGCGATCCCGTCGATGTGAGCGAGCCGCGGTGAGATAACCGGAATGAACGGCGGATACTTGAGGTCGGGCCGGTTCTGGTTGGCCAGGTTGACAAGCCCGCCTAGGTCGAGCGGGCCTTCGACGCGGTACACCTGCTGCTCGCTGGCACCCATCTCCCGCAGGAGCAAGGTGAGCAAGTCGGCCGGTAGGTCGGGGCCCACCTCCAGACGGGCTACCGCCCCGAAGCGGCGCCGGGTGAGCTCGCTCTCCAACGTGAGCAGGAGATCGCTGCCTTCGTCGCCTTGATCGATCTCGATGTCGGAGTTGCGAGTCACCCGGAAGACATGGTGGGCGACGATCTCCATCCCAGGGAAGAGGTCGCCGAGATGGGCCGCGATCACCTGTTCGAGCGGGACGAATCGTTCACCGTCCGGCAGCACCACGAACCGGGGAAGGATCGGTGGCACCTTGACCCGGGCGAACCTCGTCACATCGGTCTCCGGATTTCGCACCACCACGGCCAGGTTCATCGAGAGATTCGAGATGTAAGGGAAAGGATGAGAGGGGTCGACGGCCAGCGGGGTCACCACCGGGAAAACCCGCTCGCGGAACTGGATGTCCATGTAATGGCTGTCCTCTTCGTCGAGCCCCGAGTAATCCGAGAAGCCGATACCGGCCGCGCCAAGTCGAGGGGCGAGGTCGGTGATGAAGACCTTGACTGCACGCTCCTGCTGCTCGTGCACCACGTCGCGCACCATTTCGAATGCCTGGTAAGCCGTCAATCCATCCGGGCTCGGAGTCGGAAGCGGGTGATCAATCTGACTCTGGAGGCCGGAGACTCGCACCTGGAAGAACTCGTCGAGGTTCTGACGACCAGATCGAAAGGAAGCGCACTCGCTCGAACAGGGGAAGCTGGCTGTTCTCGGCTAGAGCGAGGACCCGCGAGTTGAACTCGAGCCACGACAGCTCTCGATTCAGATACCTCGCTCCGACATTCGTCTTGGTAGTCACTAACCCGCTTTCGGCACATTTTGGCGCGTCTGTCGTCGGTTGTCCCAAATTCCCAATTTTTCTCAAAACGGTCGACAATGGATGCTCATGCCCCGCATCAAGGCCGCCTCGATCGACGAGCACAAGCTTCTCACCCGGCGCCACATCCTGGCCGCGACCCGGGAACTGCTGGCCGAGAACGGGAACGCCGACCTCAACCTGGCCGAACTGGCGGCAATTGCCGAGATCGGTCGCACGACGATCTACGAGTATTTCCGCGATCGAGACGACCTGATCGCATCAGCTCGGTCGAGGAAGAGCTGCCGTCGGTGATCGCCGACCTGATGGGGGATGTCGACGCCGTTGCGCGAGCCTAGCAGAGCGGTTGCTGCGGCTGGCCGAGCTGACAGTCGAGTTTGTCGCCACCGATCCGGTACTCGGGCTTGATCCTGCATCGCGAGGTCCCGAGATTGAGTTTCGAGGCTCAGGACCGGATCCGGATGGCTCACAACGATCTTTCGACCGCCATGGTCGGGTTCTACCTCGAGGCGGTCGAGGCTGGTCGGTTTCGCGCCATGGCTCCCGATCTCGCCGGGCGACTCATTCACGACACGACCATGTCCGCCGCCCGCTCGGTGATCGCTGCCCCCGACCGCCTGGCCGAGGTCACCGCCAACCTGCGTCAGTTCCTTGGTCGGCGGCTTCGCTTCCGGCTCCCGATAGAGAACCGCTCCCCAATGGGCTCCCGCTCCGAAGGCGGTGAAGCAAACGAGCGCGCCCGGGCCGACTCGCCCTTCTTGTCGCATCTCGTGGAAAAGAATCGGCAAGGTTCCCGGCGGTCGTGTTGCCGTAACGAGCGATGTTGGACGGCACCTTCTCCGCAGAGAGACCGAGCTGCTTTCGAACTCCTTCGAGAATTCGATCGTTGGCTTGATGCGCAACCACCAGATCGAGTTCATCGACTTCGACGCCCGCCTTTTCGCAGACCTGACGAACCGCCTCAGGCATCAAGCCGGACCGCTGAGCGATAGAGACCGGCTCCATCCATCACCGGGAGGTGGAGCCTCTCGTCGATCTGGGCCTGATCGACGTAGGGCTGATGACGCGATCCCACGCCGGGGACGAGGATCAACTCGAACTGGGAACCGTCGGTGAACAGCCGCGAGGCGATCACCCCGTCCTCGCCCTCGGCCTTTTGCACGACCATGGCGCCGGAACCATCCCCGAAGAGGACCGACCAGCCGCGGGTCCGTTGTTGAGATGCCGCTGGGAGTCGTCGGGCTCGGGGAAGGTGCCATCTGCGTTGCGCTCACCCCAGGGAATGAAACCGGCAGTGGATCTCGGCTCCAACGACGAGAACCTTCTCGGCCCGATCGGCGGTGATCAGACAGTCCGCCAGGTCGAACCCGTAGAGAAAACCGGAGCACTGTTGGCGCAGGTCGAAAGCCGGAATGGCGCCCAGTCCGATCCTTTCTTGCACCAGAGCCGAAATTCCCGGGGCGTAGTAGTCGGGAGTCATCGTCGCGGTGACGAGGGCGTCGATTTGGCTCTCGTGCAGATCCCGCATCGTGATCGCAGCCGCACCGGCCGCGGCCGCGAGCTCCGAGGATCCATGGCCGGGGAGCGAAAGGTGACGTTGCCTGACTCCGCTTCGGGTCGAGATCCATTGCGTCGTCGGTGTCCATGATCCGCGCCAGGTCATCGTTCGTCGTGACAGGTTCTGGGATCGCGATGCCGGTGCCGCTGATGATCGAGGCCACCCCAGAAATGCTATCCGCCTGCTCAGCTTCAGGCTCGAAAGCATCGGCGCAGAGTCGCACGTACGAGAATGCGACTTAACAATGAAGGACTTGCCGAGCTGGGTGCGGAGACTGGTCACGGTCCCAGCCGTGGTGCTGCTTCTGGATCGTTGCGCTGCGGCCTGAGCCCGCTCCTCTTTCCTGCTCGCCCTCGTCGTCGATGGAGTGCGGGCGACCAGGGGCGTACCCGCCAACCGCCTGGCGAATGCTCGCCTATCTGATCACCTATCTCACCGCCGAGGTCGGAGCGCTGGTCGCGTGTCTCTTCATGTGGATCGGTTCGGGTTTCGGTCTCATGAAGCCGCTCCTGGTGGCATGGACCTACCGGCTGCAGCTGCTGTGGGCGAACACTCTTTGGGGAGCAGCCAAAGTCATCTTCCGGCTGCGCATGAGGTGACCGATGCCGACCTGGCCGTCACCCGGACCGCTCGTGGTGCTGAGTCGTCACGCCTCGATCGTCGACAACATCCTCCCCTTCCAGCTCTTCACCCGGCACAAGCGGATCTGGCTGCGTTATGTGCTCAAGCGTGAGCTGCTCGTCGATCCGAGCCTCGACATCGCCGGCAACTGGCTGCCCAACTACTTCGTCGACCGCGGTGGCTCCGATTCTGACCGCGAACTCGAAGCCGTTGCGTCGGCTTGCTCGCGACCTCAAGACGAATGAAGGAGTGGTGATCTTTCCTGAGGGAACGAGATTCACGGCGGACAAGCAGAAGCAGGTCGTTCGAGATTTTGCGACGGCGCAACCCGCGTTTCTTCGAGATGTCCCGCGGCCTTCGCCACGTTCTTGCCGCCGCGTCCGGGCGGTGACCCTCGCGCATCATCGAAGCAGGCCGCGGCCGACGTGGTCGATGGTCGCCCATCATGGTCTCGACGGCTTCGCCAACATCGCCAACATCTGGGCGGGGGGAATGGTCGGCAAAGCACGTGCAGGTGCTGCTCTCCGGCGCATCGCTACGAGGACATCCCGACAGGACGCACTGCCCGGACCGAATGGCTCTTCAAGTTGTGGCAGGAGATGGACGACTGGCTCGCCCAGCTGGGTCCGGTAGCCGTCGCGGCCGATGGCTGAGCTCCTCACCACTCTGGTCGTGGTCTTCGGGCTCATGACCCTTACCTGGATCGTGAGCATCGTCCGGCGACGACGCGTCGATCGTTGACATCGTCTGGGGGCTTGGCTTTGTGTTGATCGGCTGGGCCGTCTATCTGCGGCATGCCGACGGCCTCATTTGGTCGAAAATCCTGCTCGGGATGGTCACCGTGTGGGGGCTTCGCCTGGCGATTCACATCGGTCGCCGCAACCTCGGCAAAGGTGAGGACTATCGCTATCAGGCGATGCGGGACAAGGGCCCGCAGACGTTCGCCCGCGACAGTCTTTTCAAGGTCTTCTATCTACAGGGCGTGCTGATGACCGCTGGTGTCGTTGCCCGTGCAGTGGGGAATCAGCCGCGCGCCGGACTCGGAGGTCTGCTTCCGATGTTCGGTCTGGGGTTGTACCTGGTGGGCCTCTTCTTCGAGTCGGTGGGTGACTGGCAACTGTCGAAGTTCAAGGCCGATCCCGCCAACAAGGGAAAGGTCATGGACCAGGGACTCTGGCGCTACACCCGACACCCCAATTACTTCGGCGACTTCTGTGTCTGGTGGGGGATCTACCTCGTGGCGTTGGCAGCGGGGCACTGGTGGACGATCGTCGGGACGCTCGTCATGTCGGCGTTGCTGATGAGATACTCGGGCGCCGGCCTGCTCGAGAAGACGATCGGAAGTCGCCGACCCGGCTACGACGAATACGTCGCCCGGACCAACGGGTTCTTCCCGGGACCGCCTAAATCCGACGAGCGGGCGAAAGTCGCTCAATAAAGTACGCGTCCTCGAGAGGACGCCGCGATGACCGAAGGTGCGATCAATCCGCCGACCCCACCACCGCCCGGAAACACTCCGCGCCGGTTGCTTTATGTCGCCTGGTGGGCGATCGTCGCCGGCTTCGTGGTCCAGCTTCTGGTGCTCGGAGCCAAGTTCGCGGCGCAGGCTGCACTGCCCGGAGCCAATGTCATGGCCGATATTGGCTCGGGTGTCACCTGGTCCGTACTGGTCTGCGGTGGTGTGGCATTGGGTACAGCTGCCGCAAACCCGAGCGAAGCGGTGATGGGCGGGTTGGGATTCCTGTTCGCGCCTATCGGTTTTGCGGCGGCCAAAGGCATCCAAAGGGGGATCCAGACCGTGCTCGACGCCCCGGTCACCGAGATCACTTCTGTGACCTGGACGATCGGAGCAATCAAAGCGGTCGAATTCGGCATCCTCGGCGCACTCGTCGCACTCCTGATCAAGCGGCCCCGGGTCAAAGCCACAACCTTCATCGGACTCGGGCTGCTCGTCGGAATCCTTTTTGGCGGGATGATTCTCACGGTCATGGCCACCCAATCAGCCGAAGACACTCCGGCTCTGGTGGGGGCAGGCGTCAACGAGCTGTTCTTCCCGCTGGCCTGTGCGCTCATCCTGTATGGGGCATCCCGGGCGGGCAAACGGGTGCGGTCGATGGCTAAGCACATGGACAAGGGCCCGGTGACAGCGTGATCGTCGACGCCGCGCTGTACACCGACGGTAAGAGGAGGTCGGAACCCTTCGAGCTGGAGAATGCGCTGGAGAAATGCGCCGACGACAACACCTTCGCCTGGATCGGCCTGTACGAGCCGTCTGAGGAAGAGTTCGAGGCCGCCCGAGCAGGAGTTCAACCTCCACGAACTAGCGGTCGAGGATGCGATCCATGCCCATCAGAGGCCCAAACTCGACGTGTACGACGACACCCTCTTTGTGGTCCTGAAGCCGGCGCGCTACGTCGACCCAATCGAGGTAATCGACATCGGGGAGATTCTCCTGTTCGTCGATCGGCGCTTCGTGGTCGCGGTTCGCCATGGCGAGGCCTCAAAATTGATCGAGGTTCGCAAGCAGCTTGAGGCCGAACCCGAGGAGCTGCGTCCGAGGGCCGAGCGTCGTGCTCTTCAGGATCATCGATCACGTAGTTGACGACTACGCCCATGTGCTGGATGGGCTGGAAGCTGACATCCACGAACTCGAGAGCACGGTCTTCTCTGATTCGTCTGCAAACCCCACCGAACGGATCTATAAGCTCAAGCGCGAAGTCCTGCAATTCCTCGCGGCCACCGCTTCCCTCGAGGAACCTCTCTTAAAGCTGAGCCGGGACAACTATCCAGCCATCAACCCCGATCTCAAGAAGTACTTCGCCGACGCTCATGACCATCTGGTAAAAGTCATCGAGCGGACCGAGGCTTTTCGAGACTTGCTGACCTCGATTCTCGACGCCAACCTCACCCAGGTGAGCGTGCGTCAGAACAACGACATGCGCAAGATCTCCGCCTACGTGGCGATTGCTGCAGTCCCAACAATGCTGGCTGGAATCTGGGGGATGAACTTCACCCACATGCCCGAGATCGACGAAACCTGGGGATACCCGGCTGTCCTGACGCTGATGGTCGTGGCATGCTTGGTCCTCTATCGAAAGTTCAAGAAGATCGGGCTGGCTATGACAATTCGGGAACGCCTGTGAACAAACAAGCCGAGTACGTCCTGCGGACGGTGGAGGAGCGGGGGATTCGCTTTATCCGGCTGTGGTTCACCGACGTCCAGGGCTTTCTCAAGTCGGTCTCGATCAGCCCGACCGAACTCGAGGTCGCCTTTGAGGAAGGGATGACTTTTGATGGCTCGGCGATCGACGGCTACGCCAGGGTGCAGGAAGCCGACATGCTCGCCCGCCCCGACCCGTCTTCATTTCAGATTCTCCCCTGGCGCCCTGATCAGCAAGTCGCTCGTATGTTCTGCGACATTCGTCACCCCCGACGGAGCCCCCTTCGAAGGTGACCCCCGCGGCGTACTCAAACGCAACCTGGAAGCCGCCGCCGAACTTGGTTACACGTTCTATGTCGCTCCCGAGCTCGAGTACTTCTATTTCGAGGACTCCGGACCGAACCCTCAAGTCCTCGACCGCGGCGGATACTTCGACCTGACCCCCCTCGATAATGCCCAGGAGTATCGAAGAAAGACGATCAACGCCTTGGAGATGATGGGCATCCCGGTCGAGCACTCACATCACGAGGTGGCGCCAAGCCAGCACGAGATCATCGTTCGCTACACGGACGCTCTGACCATGGCCGACAACATCATGACCTTTCGGCTTACCGTGAAAGAAGTGGCGATGGAGCACGGCATCTACGCCACCTTCATGCCCAAGCCGCTCGAGGACTTCGACGGCTCGGGGATGCACCTCCACCTCTCCCTATTCGAAGGGGACAAGAACGCATTCTTCGAACTTGGATCTGACAACGGGCTCTCCAAGGTCGGCCAGCAGTTCGTGGCCGGATTGCTCACCCATGCCGCGGAGATCACCGCGGTGACCAACCAGTGGGTCAATTCTTATAAGCGATTGGTGGCCGGTTTCGACGCTCCGATCTGGATCTCCTGGGCGCGCAACAACCAATCCGCTTTGGTCCGCGTTCCCCTGGCGAAGAAGGGAAAAACGTCGAGCGTCCGGGTCGAATACCGGTCGCCGGACGCCTCGGCCAATCCGTATCTGGCGCTCTCGGCGGTGCTCGCCGCCGGGATGGCGGGAATTCGCAACGGCTACGAGCTTCCCCCCGAAGTGCAGGACGACGTCCATCGCCTCACGGCCTCGGAGCGGGCCGCCTCCGGAATCGCCCGCCTGCCCGAGACGCTGGCCGATGCCCTCGACCGGATGGAGCGGTCGGAGTTGATGGCTGAGGCGCTCGGCGAGCATGTCTTCTCGTGGTTCCTACGAAACAAACGCAAGGAGTGGGACCGCTATCAGCACCACGTCTCCCGATTCGAGCTCGAGACCTACCTCCCGATCCTCTGAGCGCACGCTGGTTGCGCTGTTTTCCCCTGAGGCGTCAGAGGAGCTGCTCGCCCTATTGGAGGAGCTCAGCACCCTGGCGGTTCACGACCTCTCATTTGATTTGCCGATAGAAGCTGCGGCATTGATCGTTGACCTCGGAGAAGAGCCCCGGCGTCGGCTGCGTTCGATCGAAAGCGTCGAAGCCTTGATCCCGGTACTTGTGATCGCCACGAAGGAACAAGCCTCGCTGCTCGACTACTGCTGTGGGCGTTTCCGATTTCCTCTTGCTGCCCTCGTCTCCGGAGGAAGTTTCTCTACGACTCCGCAGACTCACCCACGCAGCCGGAAACGACGAGGTCCACCATTTCAAAGACCTCGAGCTGAACCTCCTCACCTACCAGGCCACCCTCGGGATGGCGCCGGTCGACCTCACCTACATGGAGTACGAACTGCTTCGGTTCTTTGTCGAGCACCCGCACCGGGTCTGGAGCCGCGAGCAATTGCTGTCCAAGGTCTGGGGCTACGAGTACTACGGCGGGGCCCGCACCGTCGACGTCCATGTCCGCCGGTTACGGGCCAAGCTCGGCGAACACCGCGCTAGCTGGATCACCACCGTCCGCTCGGTCGGCTACCGCTTCGGCTGACGCTGACGGCGTATCGACGGTCAGCTCCTCGCGGCGCTACCCGAAGGAGACGCCTTGGGCCAGCGGGAGGTCGTCGCCCCAGTTGATGGTGTTGGTCTGGCGGCGCATGTAGGACTTCCAGGCATCCGAGCCGGCCTCACGACCGCCACCGGTCTCCTTCTCGCCGCCAAAGGCGCCACCGATCTCGGCGCCGGAGGTGCCGATGTTGACGTTGGCGATCCCGCAATCCGATCCCATTGCCGAGAGGAAGCGTTCCGCCGAACGGAGTGAATCGGTAAAGATCGCCGAGCTCAATCCCTGGCGGACACCGTTCTGGATGGCAATGGCATCGTCGAGATCGTCGGCCTCGAGGACGTAGAGGATTGGCGCGAACGTCTCCTCCTGGACGATGTCTGCTTTCGGGTCGATCCTCACGATCGTGGGTTCGACGAAGTTCCCGGGGAGATCGAGCTGGTCGCCACCGGTGATCACAGTGCCACCCTGCTCTTTGGCCGTCTCGATCGCGGCCAGCATGTCCTTCACCGCTTGCTTGGTCACGAGCGGGCCCATCAAGGTCCCCTCGTCAAGGGGATTGCCGATCGGCACCTGCTTGTAGGCGTCGACTAGTCGATCGACCAGCTTGTCCGCGATCGCCCGATGGACGATCAGCCGCCGGGTTGAAGTGCAGCGTTGCCCGGCGGTGCCCACTGCCGCGAAGAGGACTGCACGCACCGCCAACTCGAGGTTGGCATCGTCCAAAACGATGATCGCGTTGTTGCCCCCTAGCTCGAGGATGGAACGACCGAAGCGGGCGGCCACTGCCTGCGCTACCTGTTTGCCCACCCGGGTCGAGCCGGTGGCCGAGATCAGTGGCAGGCGTTCGTCGTTGATCATGCGATCACCCACGACGGATCCTTTGCCGACCACGAGGTTGAACACACCTTCGTAACCGGTGCCGTCCATGACGGAGGCGGCAATCTTCGTCACGGCAAGTGCAGTCAAGGGCGTCTCCGACGAGGGCTTCCAGATCACCGTGTCACCGCAAACCGCGGCCAGCGCCGAGTTCCAGCTCCAGACTGCGACCGGGAAGTTGAAGGCCGTGATAACTCCGACTGGACCGAGGGGATGCCATTGCTCGTACATCCGGTGCAGCGGACGCTCTGAGGCCATGGTCAGCCCGTAGAGCTGGCGGCTGAGGCCAACCGCGAAGTCGCAGATGTCGATCATCTCTTGCACTTCGCCCTCGCCCTCGACCCGGATCTTTCCCATTTCGAGCGAGACGAGGGCTCCCAGGGCCTCTTTGTGCTCACGCAGCGCGTGACCGACCTGGCGCACGTACTCGCCTCGCTTGGGCGCCGGCAACATCTGCCAGCCGGCGAAGGCGCTCGAGGGAGCTTTCGACGACTTGGTCGTACTCTGCTTCCGAAGCCTGACCGACGTACCCGAGGACCTCGTCAGTGGCCGGGTTGTGGACGGTCAGCTCGCCATCAGACCCCTGGAGCCAACGGCCGGCGAAAACGCCCGGGTTGTGCTCCTCGAGTTCAAGCTCCTTGAAGACTTGTTCTTTGTTCATGTCCGCGAGGCCACCATATCGATCTCGACTTTGAGCCCGGCGAGTGGGAGGGCGGCTACCGCCACCGTGGTCCGCGCGGGCGGATCGGAATCGAAGTAGGTCGCGTAGACCTCGTTCATCGCCGCGAAGTCGCCCATGTCGATGAGAAAGATCGATGTCTTGACGACGTTTTCGAATCCGAGCCCCATAGCCTCCAGCACCTCTCGCAGCCGTTCCATCGTCCGACGGGTCTGCTCCGAAATGGAATCCGAGATGCTGCCGTCGTTCTCCACCCCTGCCTGACCGGCCAGGTAGACAAAGCCGTTGGCTTCAGCCGCTAAGGAGTAGGGACCGATCGGCGCAGGCCCACCGGGAATGGCGCGCAGACGGTTGCCAAAGATGGTTTAGCTAAAGCTGTTGCCGCAACCGCAAGAGCGGGTGACGTTGGGGTTCTCGATCGCAAAGCCGGCGCCCATGAGCCCGTCCTTGTAATCGAGGGTGGAACCCTTGAGTCGCTCAGCAGAGTCGGGATCGACCACGACTTTGACCCCGCCGTGCTCGATCACTGCATCGGTTGTTTCGATCTCGCTGTCGAAAAACATCTCGTAGGAGAAGCCGGAGCATCCTCCGGCACGCACGGCCATCCGCAGAGCCAGGCTCGGCTCGCCTTCGGCGGCGATCAGCTCGGCGACTTTGGCCGCGGCAGAATCGGTGACTGTCACCACGGGAATCGGGCGGGCGGACTTGATGGAAAGAGTTGTCATTGTCACCAATGTTAAACGAGACCGCGCTTTGGTCTATTCCGTCGTGAAAAGAACGAGGGCCTGTGGGGGGACAGGCCCTCGTGTTCAATCGGGGTCCGTTTGGGGGAACCGGATCCCGAAGATTTGCCCCCCTCCCAGCCACCAGCATCTACCCAAGCACGTTCTCTTCTAGTTTCGGTGAAAAAGCGCTGTGAGTCCCGACCCGTATTAGGTTGCTGCCGAGTGACTAGTCACCGCGCCACGGGGACGGCGCTCGGTCATCGCGAGCTGCTCCAAGAGCTTCGCGATCCGACCGGCACAGTGCTCATCGGTCACAGGCGGCAGGGCTTCGACCAGCCGAGCGGCTGCCTCCCGGAAAGCTTCGGAGGCAGGTGAAGCGGCGATTGAACCGGATTGGGTGCTCGTGATCGGCGCTCCCGCATCACCACCGACGACCACCGCGGGCTCCAGTGGGATCTGCGCCATCAAGGGAACGCTCAGGGAGCTCGCCAGCTCCTGGCCGCCGCCCGACCCGAACAGCTCGTAGGAATCGCCGTGCTCGCAGACGAAAACCGACATGTTCTCGATCACGCCGATGATCGGCATGTGCGATCGACGCGCCATGTCGGCCACCCGGACCGCGACCTTTTGGGCGGCAATCTGGGGCGTGGTCACGACGACCATTTCTGCTTGCGGCAAGAGGCGAGCGAGCGCCATTTGGATATCGCCGGTTCCGGGCGGCATGTCGATGACCAGGTAATCGAGCTCGCCCCACTCCACCTCGTTGAGAAACTGCTCGAGAGCTTTCGACAACATGAGCCCTCGCCACATGAGCGCGGTCTCTTCGTTTTCGATGATGAGACCGGTCGAGACCACTTTGATGCCGTACAGCTCGGCAGGCACGATCAGCCGGGTCGTCTGATCCGCCGACAACTTATCGACCCCGGCCCCCATCATGCGGGGGACCGAGAAGCCCCAAATGTCGGCATCGAGCAACCCAACCCGGTATTCGAGCTGGGAAAGGGCGACGGCGAGGTTGACCGCGACGGTGGATTTGCCGACCCCACCCTTCCCGAGCTGACCGCGACCACTCGGGTAGTCGGGTGGATCCTCGTTGGCTGCGCGTTCTCCCGTGCCCGCAGACGAGCGCCGGACATCAGGTTGGCCCGCTGTTCCTTTGTCATTGCCGTCGTGCGGACCTCCACCGAGGTCACGCCGGGGAGAGCTGAGATCTTGCGGCTGGTTTCGCCCTCGAGGAACCCCCGCATCGGGCATTGGGCAATGGTGAGCGCCAGGCCGATAGCCACTCCGCTTTCCGGAGTCGACCTCGACTGAGGTGATCATCCCAAGATCGACGACGTTCTCGTTTAGCTCGGGGTCGACCACCGCCGCGCAGAGCGGCATAGACGTCGTCGACCGAAACCATGTTCTTGAGGCTACCCACCCAGGTAGAACGCCTACCCGGGCCCCGACTCTTCCAACTTTCGCAAATGGGCCGCCACGGAAATGGCGGCCAGCGGGTGGAGGGCCGGGTCGACCCCGGCGTACACCACTTCGACGATCTCCTCGACAGTGAGAGCTCCACCCGCAATCGCTTGCACGATCTCGGACTCACGCTGAAGCCGGTGGGCGATGTACCAGTCGATCGTCTCCGCTGGCTCCTCGATTTCGTTGCCGTGGCCGGGGTAGATGCGGTCGAGCTCAAGAGGCTGAAGCTTGCGCAATGAATCGAGGTAACTGCTCAGATCCTCGACCATCACCGAGGAGCCTCCCATGATGTGATCACCGCTGAAAAGCACCCGATCGACCCGGAAGCAGAGGTGGTCGTCGGAGTGCCCGGGAGTCTTGACCACCCGAAGAGATTGGCCGCCGAAGTCGAGCGAGCTGCTTTCGTCCAAAAGCAAGTCGGGTTGGAAGTCGGGTGCCGGCCCGGAGCCATGGGCGGCCACTCCGAGCTCGCGGGCGAGCGGGTTGGCCAGCGGAGCATGGTCCTCGTGGCCATGGGTGACGATCACGGCAACGGTCTTGAAACCGGCGATCGTCTTCAGGATTTCCCGTTCATGACTCCCAAGCAGAGGTCCTGGATCTATGACAATCGCTTCTCCGCCACTGCTCACCACCCAGGTGTTGGTTCCGGGACCGGTAAAGGGGCCGGGGTTCGGTGCCAGGACCCGCTCGATGGAAAGACCACTCACCACGGCAGGTCGAGTGCGACTACGGATCCATCGGGGGCCAGCCGTGGTTCGACCGGCGACCTCGACGCGGGCGCGGCTGCCATGCGCTTTCTCCGCCGACGAGTGGCGAGCGAGCCATTGCAGATGGCTCAAGGTCGGTAAGACGAGCTTCCAGTGCTGTGCCTGATGGGCCGCGAGAGCCGTGGCCGGCGTGACAAAACGAGCATCGGTGATTTCCTCCGTGACCGGAGCAACCTCGATCGACTCGGGGATGGCGGCCAGAAAGAACCAGGTGTCGTAGCGACGGGGAGCGAGCTCGGGGGTTATCCAGCGAGACAAATAGACCAGGCCATCGGATTGGACTTCGACGGCAACCTCTTCTTGCAGCTCGCGGACGGCGGCGACCCGGTAAGCCGCTTCGCCCTGGCTGTCGTCACCTAGGCCATCGGCTTCGTCTACCAGTCCTCCCGGGAACACCCATGCCTCGCCGAACAATCCGCCGGGTGGGCGCTTGACCATCAGGACTGAAAAGGGCTCACTCCCGGCGAGCAGGACGATCGTGGCCGCCGGATGCGGCACGACAGGGAGCAAGACGTCTACGAGACTGGCAGTTCGCGGCGCTCGAGCTCGGTGAGACCGCCCCAAATCCCAAAGGGTTCGCGGATGTCGAGTGCGTAATGACCACAGGGCTCGACTACCGGACAAACCTGGCAGATGGCTTTTGCCCTCTCTTCGCGCCTCTCCCTTTCGTCCTTCCGCTCGAAAGTCGAAGGCGGAAAGAACAGATGAGCATGGTTGCCACGGCACAGCGCCTTTACCTGCCAGTCATCCGTCAACGGCACAAATCCTCCCTGTTCTGCGTCGGACAGCGACCGGGAAGCTAACGACGCCTGGCAAGATCCGCCAGGGAAATCTTTCCAGGCTGTAGGATCAATTTTCGCGGTCTCAGACGGGGGGTTTCTCGACCTCGAGCTCGCGGCCAGCCACGCCGGTGACGATCACCTGATCACCGACCACGATGCCCGATTCGCGATGTGCCGTAGCGGGCCAGCGGGCGCCGTTGATCTCGACAACGCCGTCAGGGTCGAAGTCCGCGTCGGCACGCCCGGTCTGACCGAGCAACCCTTCCCGGCCAATCGTCTTGGTCGAAAGACGGGCCCGCCCCACCGCAGGAATCGCCAGCAGAAAGAAGAAGAGCACCGTGGCGATCGTGAACGCGACTCCGATGGGACCTTCCGGGACCGCAGGGTCGGCCGACAGGTTGAAGCCGGCCCAGGCCAGGATGGCGGTGGCGACAAGGTTGATGAAGGCGATACCGCCCTTTTGATGGGAGACGGCCAAGAGCCAAACCGCGCCTACGACCCCGCCGACCGCCCACGCGTTGATGGGAAGGACGGCGAGCCCGTAGCTACCCAGGAAGAGCGAAAGAGCGGCCGCGATCGCAGCCAGCCCCGGGCCCAAGCGCGAAGTACTCGAAAGCGGCCACGGCGAGGCCCACCGCGAGAAAGAAGAACGCACCCTCGGGGGTGGCGCCGAGATGGGTGAAGCGATGCCACAAGCCCGGCTGGGTGAACACGACCGGCAGGTTGGTCACCCCTTCCTGGTCGTCGGGGACTTCGGTGATAGTCCGCACCGGTGCGAACTGACCGATCGTCTCTCCGTCGAGCTCTTGAACGAGCTGGCGCAATGATGGACTCTGCAGGTCGGGCGGAAAACTGGAAAGGGTTCCAGGTGCGGTCGCGACGAGAGGCGCCGATTGGAGGATTCGCTCTACTCCTGCTGTCGCCTGAGCGGGCGCCGGTCCTAGCCAGCTGACCAACGGGAGGGGAGGATCGGCAACCAGGTCGGTCGTCGCAAGCAGCTCTTCTTCCGACCCGACCACGGCCCGTGAGTTGATCTGGAGGATCAGCAGCTCGCGGCCGGCATCGGCCGCCGCGAGGATCGAGTCCCGCACATAGCGGAGGGTCGAGTCGTCGAGATACCCGCTGACCTCCACCACCTCGATTTCCGCCTCGGCGGTGGTAGAGGCACAGGAAACAACCAACACAAGGAAACCCAGAGAGGCGAGGAACCGGCTCAAGCTTGAACGGCGTGGGCTCGCAAGTCAGACACCGAGACAAACTCGAGGGCGGAGACATGCGTTGCCTCGAGGACAACCGGCGGGGCCAATCCTGCCTCGAGCGCTTCCTGCCACCGTGCTGCCACGACGCACCAGCGATCCCCCGCTTTGAGGCCGGGAAACATCCAGTGAGGCTGAGGCGTGATGAGGTCATTTCCCTGCGAAAGGGTGAAGTCGAGAAACTCTGCAGTCATCACGGCACACACCACGTGCACTCCCACATCGTCCGAGCCGGTGCGGCAGGTGCCGTCGCGGTGGTATCCGGTCAATGGATCGAGCGAGCAGGGCTCGAGGTCCCCGCCGATGACGTTCACCCGCGCACGATACCCACCGGTAGCGTTGCCTTCTGATGGCTCGCTTTCCGTTCCTGATCGTCGATGTTTTCACCGACAAGCCCCTGACCGGCAACCAGCTGGCGGTTTTCAGCGACGGTGATGCGATTCCCGAGGAACTCCTCCAGCCGCTGGCCCTGGAAATGGGTTACAGCGAAACGGTGTTTGTTTACGTCACAAGAGCTCCGGCCACCGCCCGGATCAGGATCTTCACCCCTCGGCATGAGATTCCCTTTGCCGGACATCCCGTACTCGGGACCGCAGTGGCGCTGGCCGTCTCTCAAGGGCTCGATTCAGTCGTGCTCACCACTGGTCGGGGTGACGTTTCCTTGACCATCGGCGACCGAGAAGAGCGCGGTGGTTATGCGACCATGCGCCAACCAATCCCAACTGTCGCGACCTTGGACTCACCTGATGCCCTACTGAAGGCCCTCGGCCTGCCGGCTTCGATTCTGCCGATTGAGGTTTACGACAACGGAATGAAGCATGTCTACGCGATCGCCGAGCGCATCGACGACGTGGTTGCGTTGCAGCCCGACTTCGGAGCGTTGGAGGGCCTTGCTCGAGACCTCGGAGAACCCTCCATGGGCATCAACTGCGCCGCTGGCTCGGCCGACGGGTGGACCACCCGGATGTTCGCTCCTGCCAGCGGGATCAACGAGGACGCCGCCACGGGCTCGGCGGCCGGACCACTGGCCTGTCATCTCGCCCGCCATGGCCTGATCGAGTTCGGGCAAACGATCACGATCAGCCAGGGCGCCCAGATCGGCCGACCGAGCACCTTGTACGCGGCTGCTTACGGCGATCGGGATGCCATAACCGGGGTGGAAGTCGCCGGGAGCGCCGTCTTGATGGCATCCGGTCAGTTCGAGCTTTGAGGCCACTCTGGTTGGGGAACCGGGTTTGGCCCGCCGACGTCAGAGGTTGATGCGGCGTGTCCTCCTTCTAGTTCTTCTCCTCGTCGGACTCTCTTCTCTGGCGATGCCGGCACACGGCTGCAGCTGCATGGCTCTCGAGCCCCAGCAAATGCTCGAGTTCGGCCCAATCGCATTCGTCGGAACCGTGAGCGGAATCGGCGCCGGTGGCGATAACAAGGTGATGACCTTCGAG
This sequence comes from uncultured Acidimicrobiia bacterium, assembly GCA_963840175.1. GTDB lineage: Bacteria > Actinomycetota > Acidimicrobiia > Spongiisociales > ZC4RG35 > JACCTH01. Next base: position 148,971 of record CAWIXU010000003.1, on the reverse strand, counting down.
GTCGACACGGTTCTGACCGGCGAGCTACCGGCCTTCGTCGAGATCGTCACCGCCGCCAACGGAGCGGCCTGCGGCATCGAGGCTCCAGTCGGCAGTCGAGTCGCCGTATTCGCCAGCGAGGAAGGAGGCCGACTCAGCTCCAGCCTGTGCGCAACGGCCGATCCCGACGCCGCGATAAATGCCCTCGGGCCGGGTTCTCCGCCCACCACCTCAGTTTCCGAGGCGCCGTTCGACTGGCCGGCGGTTTGGCTCGGAGCCGGGGCCATGGTCCTGGTCGGGGGTGTCTGGCTGGTCCTTCGTCGCCTGACTTAAGACTCTGGGCGGTACCGCAGCAGCACCAAGCCGGCGTCGTGCGACTCGGCGTCGACGAGGTCCAGATGTTGGAGCTCCATCTCTCCTTCGAAGAGCTGGCGCCCGCGTCCAATCGCAGCGGGGACGACGCGCAGCTGGATCTCATCGATCAGGCCTTCTTTCAGCAGCGCGCTCGGCCAGGCTGATGCTGCCCCAAATCACGATGTCTTTGCCTGCGGACTGCCTGAGCTTGCGGACTTCTCCGGATACGTCCCCCGAGATGATCTCGGCTGGCTCCCACTTTCCCCAGGGTGCGTCCTTCAGGGTCGACGAGACGACGACCTTCTTGAGCGAGTTCAGCTTTCTCGCGAATTCGGCATCCTCGCCGCCTGCCTCGGGCCAATACGAGGAGAACATCTCGTAGGTTCGACGCCCGAGGAGCATGGTATCGACGGTGTCCATGAACTCCATGGCGCCCTGCTCGAAGCTCTGGTCGTGCTTGGTCGAGTAATCGGAGATGAAGTCGGTCTGGCCGTCGGGATCGGCCACGAGGCCATCCACTGTCGTGAACTGCTGCAGGATCAGTCGCTTCGTGCTTCCTCCTAGCTAGCGCGCAACGGTAGTTCCCCGCCAACACACAGAGCCAACGGGGCAGGCCGGATTCGTCGGTACGCTCGCGCCATGCGACCTCTTCGGTACTCGATCAACATCACATTGGATGGGTGCTGCGATCATCGTGAGGGAATCGCGGACGAAGAATTGCATCGTCACGCAGTCGAGAACCTCGCGCAGGCCGATGCCCTCGTCTTTGGCCGAGTCACCTACGAAATGATGGAGGCAGCCTGGCGACCGTCGGCAGAGAAGGTGGAGAGGCCTGATTGGATGGAACCGTTCGCCCGGACGATCGACGCGGCAAAGAAGTACGTCGTCTCGAGCACCCTGGACCGGGTCGACTGGAACGCCGAGCTCGTGCGCGGTGATCTGGGCAAGGTGGTTCAGCAGCTCAAGCAGGAGCCGGGCAAGGGACTGTTCGTGGGTGGCGTGAAGCTCCCGCTGGCGCTGGCGGAGCTGGGATTGATCGATGAGTACGAGTTCGTGGTGCACCCCAGACTCGCGGGCCATGGGCCGACGTTGTTCGCAGGGCTATCGAAGCAGATCGACTTGAAGCTCGTGAGCCGGCTGGAGTTCGGATCGGGAGCGGTGGCGATGCGCTACGAGCCGAGAAGGTAGGGCCCCCAACTCGAAACCGCGGGCTGTAAGCCGTGAAAATCACGGCACCAAGCCTTAGGTTTCGTTCTTGAGTCGGGACGGCCGGATTCGAACCGGCGGCCTCAGCGTCCCGAACGCTGCGCGCTGCCAAACTGCGCTACGTCCCGATAGGTCCAGCTTAGGGCCCAGGTGGGCACGGTCTACATTGACCGGCGTGCAACTGGTGCTGGTCGCCGATTCGACTTGGGTCCGCAACGATGTGTCGGCCTCGCTTCCTTCCAGCGATTGGTCGGTTCATCACGCCGATCCGCGAGTGGTGGTCGAAGCGGTGGCGAACCATCCCTCTGATGCCGTCGTGATCGACATGCAAATTGGGAGCATGGGGGGAATGGCCGTCGTCCGCCGTCTACGGGAAGCGATGGCGATGGGTCAAATCGAGCCGACGCGTTTGATCCTCCTGCTCGACCGAAGTGCCGATCGTTTCCTGGCCCACCGGGCCGGTGCAGACGTCGGATTGTTGAAGCCGTTTACTGCCCAGGAGTTCCGGGGGGCCCTCTACCCGGACTGATTGCCCACTCTGGGCGCGTAGCGAACTCAAAGAAAGATTTCGCGCTTCCTCACAGAGAGTGGCGTCTTGGTTGGCGGGCCTAGGTCTAAAGACCTAAGGTCGCCAGACCCCTATGCGACGCGGAGTCTTATTTTTCGCGGTCGCGCTCGTTTTCTTGGCGGCGCTGCCAGCTCGAGCGGACGACCTCGGAGCCGCAGTGAACGCGGTCCGTTCCCCGCCGTTGCAGTTGAACGGAGCAGTCGATTCATTTGCGCAGGCCGCATCCGAAAGAGTTGCTAGCCGGACAATCTTTGGTGCATTCGAACTTGTCAGGAATTCTGGGAACGTGCAGTGCGGCCGGTGAAGTAATCGGTTATGGACCCGACATCGGCTCGATCATGCAGGGCTTCGCCAACAGTCCCGGTCACTGGAAAGTCATTACACAAAATTCGTGGAACGCGATGGGCACCGGCGTCGCAGGCGACGCGAGTGGCCGTCTTTGGGTGGCGGTCGTCTTCTGCAAACTCGCGAGCGCACCTGCTCCTCCACCAACTACAGCTCCACCGACCACGTCACCTCCGACAACTGCTCCGCCACCACCGCCAGTGACGACGACAACCGCGGCACAAGTCACGGCGCCCGCGGCTCCAGTCGTCACGACCCCACCGCCAGTGGTGGAGGCACCCCTGCCGGACCCGCCCGTGATACTGCGAATTGGTCCAGTGGTCAGCGTCGATGGAACGATCTCGCTTCTGCTCGGAGCGTCGCCGTTCCTGCCGCCTGCCGACTGGCAGGTTTTTGACTTTCCTTCGATCAGCTGATCAGTTCCGCGATCTGCACCGCGTTGAGCGCCGCGCCCTTGCGCAGGTTGTCGCCGACTACCCAAAGGTTGATGCCTCCCGGTTCGCCCAAGGTCGAGCGGACTGCGGCCGCGAGCACATTGTCCTTGCCGGCGGCGTCGAGCGGCGTTGGCACCCGCGTCGTCCAAAGTTCGAGACCGGGTGCTTCACCCAAAATTGAAATCGCCTCGGCACGATCCATCGGGCGCGAGAAGAACATCGAAGCGGAAACACCATGGCCAACCATCACCGGCACCCGCACACAGGTCGGCTCAACCAGGATGGCGTCGTCTTCGAGAATCTTGCGAGTCTCATTCACCAGCTTCCATTCCTCTTCGGTGTAACCCTGCTCGGCCTCGGCGCCAGCGAAGGGAATGACATTGAAAGCGATCGGGCTCACGTAGAGATTGCCTCCCGGGTCGGCGAAGGTGCCGTCAATCAGCCCATCAGGATCCGGGGCCATCAGGCCCGTCTGGCGGGTCAACTCGCTCATCCCCGCCTGGCCGGAGCCACCGACGGATTGGTACGAAGAGGCGGTGAGCCGCTCGATCCTCGCCTCCCGGTGGAGGGGACCGGCGGCCATCATCAACGCCATCGTCGTGCAATTGGGATTGGCAATTATTCCCTGATGGGAGCGAGCGGCGTGGTCGTTCACCCCGACCACCACCAGTGGAACCTCCGGCTGGCGTCGGAAGGCAGACGAGTTGTCGATCACCACTGCCCCGGCTGCGGCGAAGCGCGGGGCGAAAGCCTTCGACCTATCGCCCCCTGCCGAGAAGAGAGCTACGTCGATCCCAGCCGGATCGGCCTCAGCCAGGTCCTCGACCTCGATCTCACCCCACCGAGTCGCGACCGAACGGCCAGCCGAACGGGCCGACGCGAGGAGCCGCAACTCCGCCAGAGGGAAGTCGCGCTGCTCGAGGATCGAAACCATCGTCCGGCCCACGGCGCCGGTGGCGCCAACGACGGCAACCCGGCGATCGCTCATGCCCCGACCTCGTCCGAAACCAGCGGAGGTAAGAACTCGTCGTGCAGAGCGACGACGGCCGCGTCGAGTTGCTCGTCGCGCACCACGCAGGAGATACGAATCGTCGAGGTCGAGATCATCTCGATATTGATTCCGGCCTCGGCCAGAGAGCGAAACACCCGGGCGGCGACTCCGGGATGGGACTTCATCCCCGCACCCACGAGGGACACCTTGCCGATGTTCTCGTCGACCTCGACCGATTGCGCGCCCAACTCGTCGGCCACCTTGCCGGCGACGTCGGCCGCATGGCTGGCCATCGCCCGCGGAACGGTGAAGCTGATGTCGGTCGACCCATCATGGCCGATGTTCTGCACGATCATGTCGACGTTGACTTCGCCCTCGGCCAGCGGCTCGAAGAGCGCTGCGGCTACTCCCGGCTGGTCAGGAACGCCTCGCACGGTGAGCTTGGCCTCGGACCGGTCGTGGGCGATGCCACTGATGATTGCTTGTTCCATCGTCGTCTCCTTGACCCAGGTTCCGGAATTGTCGCCAAACGACGACCGGACATGCAAAGGAACATCGAAACGACGAGCGACCTCAACTGACCGCGTCATCAAGACGCCGGCCCCGGACGCGGAAAGTTCGAGCATTTCGTCGAACGAAATCTCATTGAGCTTCTGGGCCCGTTGCGCGATCCGAGGATCCGCCGTGAAGATGCCCTCGACGTCGGTGTAGATCTCACAAGAATCGGCCTCGAGGGCGGCTGCTAATGCCACCGCAGTGGTGTCCGATCCGCCCCGCCCGATCGTGGTGATCTCTTTTGAACCCGGATCGACACCCTGAAAGCCGGCGACGATCACGACCTTGCCCTGGGCTAGCCCCTCGCGCACCCGGTCGGCCCGAACTTCTGAGATCTTGGCGGCTCCGTGGGATCCCTGGGTGAGAATTCCGGCCTGCGAACCGGTGAGGCTGACCGCCGAGACGCCGCGAGCGTGGATCGCGATCGCAAGCAGGGCCATCGCAATCCGCTCGCCAGAAGTCAGCAGCATGTCCATCTCCCTGGCCGGCGGGTCCGGAGTGATCGCCTGGGCGAGTGAGATCAATTCGTCAGTGGTTTGACCCATCGCCGAAACCACGACGACCACCTGGTTCTCCCGGGCCGTCGCACAGACCCGGTCGGCCACCGCCGAGATCCGGTCAGGGTCGGCAACCGACGTACCTCCATATTTTTGAACGATTAGTGGCATTTTTCGGGTGGGCTTGGCGTGGTATCTGACTAACCGATAGCTTACGTTCCGCCCTCGTTTCTCTAGATAAGCCCCAAATAGATAGCCCGGATAAGCCTGTGACTGATCGCCGACAACGCCAAAAGGAACTTCGCGCCCAGAAACGGGTCGAGGAGCGCAAAGCTGCTACCCGGCGCGAGTTTCGCCGCCGGATCGTCATCGCCATCCTCGTCGGGGTGAGCCTGGTCGGCAGTCTCCTCCTCTTCAACCTGGAACGCGAAGACGAGGGGACGCTTCCGCTGGGATACACCGTCTTCCGGGAACAGCCGACCGCGTGCGAAGCCGCCACCCCTCCCGAATGGGTTCCTCGTTCGTTCGCTGCCCCTGAGGACCAGGGTCAACTCCCCTCCACAGCCACGATCGAAACCTCCTGCGGGCCCATAATCATTGCTCTCAACGCCGATGCTCCCGCCACCGTCAACTCGTTCGTCTTTCTCGCCCGGCAAGGGTTCTACGACGGACTCGTGTTCCAACGGGTACTACCCGGGTTCTCCATCACCGCGGGCGATCCGGAAGGGAACGGAACCGGAGGCTCGGGATACGGGCTGGCCGACGAGCTCCCGCCCGTGGGATTCACCTATGAGCCCGGGGTGGTTGCGATGGCGGAGGGCGGGGGCGCCGCCAGTAGCCAGTTCTTCATTGTCACCGGAGATGACGCATCCGTTCTCACCCCCAGCTTCTCGGTCATCGGCAACGTGACCGACGGTGAGGAAACGATCGAGACGATCAGCGCTCTCCCCCTCACCCGAGCTGTCGGCAGCACTGAGCAGAGCCGGCCAACCGAGACGGTCTACATCGAATCGATCACCTTCAGCGATTGATCGACCTCCATACCCATTCAACCGTTTCCGACGGATCCGACCCTCCGACTGCGGTAGTCGAGAAGGCGGCGGAACTTGGGATTACCGCTCTCGCCCTCACCGACCACGATTCGGTCGGAGGGCTGGCGGAAGCCAGCAAGGCGGCGGTCGATGCGGGCATCGAGCTCATTCCGGGCACCGAGTTGTCGGTCAACTGGACCACCGGGGCCATGCATTTGGTCGTCTTGTTCTTGTCGCCGGTTCCCGGCCCGCTCCAGAATCGCCTCGGCGAGATGCGCGCCGGCCGGGCGACGCGCAACAAGGTGATTCTCGAGCGACTCGCCTCCCTCGGCCTGCCCGTTCCACTCGAAGAAGTGCTGGCTCATGGGCAAGGAGAGTCGATCGGCCGTCCTCATATCGCCGCGGTCATGATGAGCCGAGGCTATGTCGCGACGATGGCCGAGGCCTTCGACATGTACTTGGGATTCGGCCGGCCCGCCTACGCGCCGCGCTGGCGGCTCGACCCCGAAGAAGCAATCGACCTCGCCCTGCGATCGGGGGCGGTCCCGATCCTGGCCCATCCCCACACCCTGGCGCTTGACCGCTCCGAGGCCGTCGCCTCAACCCTGACCCGACTCAAAAAGGCCGGGCTGGTCGGGATGGAGTGCTACTACCCGCTCTACTCGCCGATCGAACGCGAGGGCTACGCAGCCCTGGCCGGGAGATTTGGCCTCCTCCCCTCGGGCGGGAGCGACTTCCACGGGACCTACAAACCGGGAGTCGAGCTGGGCATCGGGAGGGGGGATCTGCGAGTGCCACCGCAGTTGCTCGACCCGCTGCGACCTTTATGACCCAAAGGCCGGTAGGCGTCGGAACCGCGGCCGCGATCGTTTCCGGTTCGGTAATCCTTTCCCGCCTGCTCGGGTTGGGTCGAGAAACCTTGTTGGCCGCGTTGCTGGGCGTAACCGCCGAAGGTGACCTCTATCGATACGCGTTCCTCCTCCCCGACTTGCTCAATTATCTCCTCGCCGGCGGCTTCCTCAGCATCACCCTGATCCCGTTGTTGTCCCGCCGCCTCGAAGAGGGCAACTCGGAGCAAGCCCAATTCGATTTCACTGCCGTGTTTCGTTGGGTTTCGGTGGCGATCGTTGCGCTCACCGCTGGTCTCTTCATCTTCGCCGAGCCTGTCGCCCGGATCGCGTTCGCCTCGATCCCGGAGACCGACCTGCCCGAGGTGGTGCGTCTCACCCGGATCGTGCTGCCGGCTCAAATCTGTTTCGTCCTGGGTTCGCTTTTCATGGCCTATCAATACGTCCACCGGAAATTCCTGATTCCGGCGCTCGCGCCTTTGATCTACAACCTGGGGATCATCGCCGGCGGGCTGCTGGTGGCCGGCAACACCGGGGATCGCGCCGACGGCTTCATCTGGGGAGCTTTGCTCGGAGCCCTCGCTGGCACCCTGCTCCTGCAATGGCTCGGCGCTCACCGGGCGGGGCTGCGATTTGCCCGCGGCCCCAGCCAAGCGGTGCCTGCTTATTTCGCTCTGGCACTGCCTTTGATGATCGGCCAATCGGTGGCGGTATTAGACGAACAGTTCCCCCGAATCTTTGGACAGCTCTCCGAAGTCGGGGCCACGTCGGCTCTGTCGCTGGCGCGGATGTTGAACATGCTGCCGGTAGGGGTCATCGCCCAGGCGGCGGCTGTCGCGAGCTACCCGTTCCTGGCCCGCCTGGTTGCGGCCGGTGATGAAACCGAGACGGACCGACTCACCGACCGCGCCTTGCGGACTGCGACGGTCGCCTCCCTGTTCGCTCTCGCCCTCGTGATCGGCGCGGCCCGTCCGCTCGTCACCTTGGTCTACGAATGGGGACGGTTCGAATCGGCCGACTCGGACCTGGTGGCCGGGCTATTGATTTGGTTCGCCCTGGCGATTCCAGCCTGGGGCATTCACCAGATCCTGAGCCGGTGGTTCTATGCCCACCAACGGATGTGGCTACCGGTCGTCATCGGAACCGCAGCCACCGCCGTTGCCATCCCTCTTGCCCTCTGGTTCCTCGATCCTGGGAGGAGTGAGCGGCATCGCGGTCGCGAGCACCGTGGTGATGTGGCTATACACCCTGGCTCTCTTCGTCGCCTGGAGTCGCGAGCGCGCGTCGACCGCTGGCAGCCGCTGGCGTCCCTCATCGCTCGGGCGCTTGTCCCGACCGCTGCCGCGGCCTTGGCGATCCGCTGGGTGACCGATCGCGTGGGCGAGGCGGGTCCACTGCAAAGCCTCCTCGCTTGCCTCCTGGCCGCCTTGATCGGGCTCGTCGTTTTTTCGGTAAGCGGTCGTCCGCTCCGACTTGTGGAATCGACCCCGGCTTGGTGGAGAGCCCAGAACTAGTCGATTTGGGCTAGTCGCTGCGTCCTAATCGTTACGACTTGGGCCGCGCGGATCAGGCGTGACCATCGGGAGAGGGTCGTCAGGGTGGGCGTCGAGATAGGCCCGGACCCACGCCGCCGGTCGCCGGCGGCCAGGAAGTCTGGCGCGTAATGCAATTGCTTCCTCGTTCATGCGAGCAAAAACCGCCATGATCGCCGCTGCCTCGTACTCGCTGGCTCCGCCTTTGATCTCGATGTCAGGCATTTTGCGGCTCCACCAGTTCGATCAGGGTGCCAGCCAGGTCGGCCGGATGGACAAAGGCAATCTTGGCTCCTCGCCCTCCCGTCCGCGGGGTCTCATCAATCAACTTCGCGCCCGTTGAGCGGAGATGCTTCAAAGCCTCTTCTATGTCGAGCACGGCGTAGGCCAGATGGTGCATGCCCTCCCCCCGCCGGTCGAGAAAGCGTCCAACCGGCGAGTTCGGGTCGAGCGGAGTCAACAACTGAACAAAACTCCCACCGACCGGGAGCAGTGCTTCCTCGACTCCCTGGCTCTCGACTATCTCTCGATGGGCGGGTTCCACGCCGTAGCGGTCGCGGTAGCTGTCGATTGAGGCGTCGAGGTCTTTGACGGCAATTCCGACGTGATCGAGGTTGTAAACCAGCACCCGATCAGGCTAGGAGACCTCGATCTGGGCTGACTCATTTGGGCTGAGTAGCCTCGACGACGATGGCTGAGCGGATCGAACGCAACCTGGGGCTCGATCTCGTCAGGGTGACCGAAACCGCGGCGATGGCTGCTGCCCGATGGATGGGACGGGGCGACAAGGAAAAAGCCGACCAGGCGGCGGTCGATGGCATGAGGGCTCACCTGGCGACTCTCGACATCGATGGGGTCGTGATCATCGGCGAAGGAGCCAAAGACCAAGCGCCGATGCTGTACAACGGCGAACGAGTCGGGACCGGTTCCGGCATGAAAGTGGAAGTGGCGGTCGATCCCGTCGACGGCACCACCCTCACCGCCCAGGGCGAACCCGGTGCGCTTGCGGTCATAGCCGTCTCCGAAGGGATGGGCCTGATGTACGCGCCGGGTGAGCTCGTCTACATGGACAAGATCGCCGTTGGTCCCGAGGCTGCCGGCCAGATCGAACTCGACGCGCCTCCGGCCGAGAACCTGCGTCGGGTGGCTAAGGCTCGCGCCAAAGATGTCAGCGATCTGACCGTCGTGGTCCTCAACCGACCCCGCAACGAAGGCTATGTCGAAGCCGTTCGGGCCGCGGGAGCCCGAATCCGCATGATTCGCGATGGGGACGTGGCGGCCGCGATTTCGACGGCCAGAACAGAGACCAACATCGACTTGCTCATGGGGATCGGGGGATCACCGGAAGCAGTCCTGGCGGCGGCGGCCCTCAAATGCATGGGGGGTGAGATGCAATGCCGGCTCTGGCCGCGCAACGAGGACGAGGCTTCGTGGGCTCGCGAGGCCGGGCTCGACCTCGACCAAATCATGACCACGGGTGATCTCGTCGGTTCGAACAACGTCTTCTTCGCTGCCACCGGCGTCACCGGAGGCGACTATCTGCGTGGCGTCGACTTCACCGGAGAAAGGGTCACCACCCATTCGGTAATAATGCGATCCAAGACGGGATCCATCCGCTACATGGATGCCAGTCACAATCTGGGGCGGCTGCGGGAGATGTCTGCGACGGCCCTCGACTGAGAGGAAACCATGCCAGGACCAGCTGGCCTGTCCGAGGCCTATAAGAACGTCATCGCCTTGCGGGCGCTTCGCCAATTTGATCGGCGCCCGCTTAGCGATCCTGACCTACACGCCATCCTGGAGGCGGCGCGCTGGACCGGTTCTTCGAAGAACCGCCAGGACTGGGGGTTGGTCGTCGTAACCGATCCTGAGCAAAAAGACCGGCTGGCGGCGTGCGGCGATTTCACCGACCCGGTTCGCAACGCCCCACTCGCGATCGCGCTAGTCCAGGAACCGAACGGATACGAGTTCGACATCGGCCGGCTGGCGCAGAACATCATGCTCGCCGCCAGCTCGATTGGCGTGGCCACCTGCCCGGTCACCTTCCATCGGAGCGACGAGGCGGGCCAGGTGCTCGGCCTCCCGACCGGAGCTCGCTGTCGCTATGGCGTCGTCGCCGGCTATCCGACGCAATCAACCCGGCCGTCCAAGCGCGACGGGAGAATGGATTTCGACTCGTTCGTGCATTGGAACTCGTACTAGAGAGCGGCCGTGCACCTGGTTTGGGACTGGAACGGGACGCTCTTCGATGATCTCGAGGTGGTTGTCAATTCGGTGAACGCGGTCCTGGCCACCGTCGAAGGGCCGACCATCGACGCCGACGTCTATCGAACTCACTACACACGGCCGGTGAAGCTCTTCTATGACCGGCTCGTAGGACGGGAGTTCACGATGGAGGAGTGGCTGGAGCTTGACTCCCACTTTCACGAGGTATATGTCGCGGCGCTCGATACCGCGTTCCTGACCAGTGATGCCCGGCTCGCACTCGAGAAAGTGGCGGCGGGCGGGCACACCCAGTCTCTCCTCTCCATGCTTCCCCATGAGTTACTAACGCCCCTGGTCGATCGGTTCGAGATCGGTCACTACTTCGACCGGATCGACGGCCATCGCAGCGACGAAGGAACGCCCGGGGATTTCAAAACGGAATATCTCGTCCGCCATCTGAGGGTCCTGACCCGGGGCGACGAACCGGGAACGGTGGCCGTCATTGGCGACACTCCCGACGATGCAGTTGCTGCCCTGGCAGTCGGCGCCCGCGTGGTGCTCTACGACGGCGGTTCGCATCACCGGTCCGACCTCGACGAAGTTGGAGTTCCAGTCACCTCGACATTGCTCGAGGCAGTGGACCTAGTTTTGGAGGCGCCCAATGGAGTCAATTAATGAAATCGATTAATCCCACCAACGGTGAGGTCGTCGCCGAATACCAGCCGCATTCCTCGGCCGAGATCGACGGCCGGATCGAGGCCGCCCACGCCGCGTTCACGGAATGGCGCCGGGTTGGCTTCGAAAAGCGGGCGGAGTTGATGGAGCGGACGGGTGATCTGCTGGAGAAGCGCAAGGACGATCTCGCTCGCCTGATGACGATGGAGATGGGAAAGCCCGTCGCGGCCGGGCGGGCCGAAGCCGAGAAATGTGCCTGGGTTTGCCGGCACTACGCCGCCAACGCCGAGCAGATGCTCGCCGACGTTGCCATCGCCACGGATAGAACCAAGAGCTACGTCCACCACGAGCCGCTCGGGGTGGTCCTGGCGGTTATGCCCTGGAATTTCCCCTTTTGGCAAGTATTCCGGTTTGTCGCTCCGGCCCTCATGGCGGGGAACGCCGGAGTCCTGAAGCACGCTTCCAACGTCAGCGGTTGCGCGATTGCCATTGAGGAGATCATCTCGGAAGCGGGTTTTCCCGATGGTCTGTTCTCGTCACTTCTAATTGGCTCCGACACATGTCGCGGAGATCCTGGAGCACCCCCGGATCGTCGCGGCCACGCTCACCGGCAGCGAGCCAGCTGGACGGGCGATCGCCGAGAAAGCGGGGTCACTGCTCAAGAAGACGGTGCTCGAGCTGGGAGGCAGCGATCCCTATCTGATCCTCGCCGACGCCGACCTTGTGACGGCAGCCAAGTCATGTGCTGCAAGCCGGATGATCAACAATGGGCAGAGTTGCATCTCAGCCAAGCGGTTCATCGTCGTCGCCGACATCGCCGCTGAGTTCACCTCCGAATTCGTGAAAGAAATGTCGTCCTACGAGATGGGAGATCCGGCCGAAGAGTCGACCCGTCTCGGTCCTCTCGCCCGGATCGATCTCCGCGACGACCTTCATGATCAGGTGACAAGGTCGATCGAGGCCGGCGCGGAGCTCCTAATCGGCGGCGAGATCCCGCCTGGCCCCGGGGCCTTCTATCCGCCGACCGTACTCGCCGGGGTTCGCAAAGGAATGCCTGCCTACGAAGAGGAAATGTTTGGCCCGGTTGCGACCGTCATCGACGTCGCCGACGAGGCGGAAGCGATCGAAGTGGCCAACGACTCGCCGTTCGGTCTCGGAGCGGCGGTGTTTTCGGCCGACGTTGCCCGCGCCGAACGGATCGCCGCAACTCAGCTCGAAGCCGGATGTTGTTTCGTCAACGCCATGGTCGCCTCCGACCCCCGCCTGCCCTTTGGCGGAATCAAGTCGTCGGGTTACGGGCGCGAGCTGTCCGAGCTCGGGATCAAGGAATTCGTCAACCAGAAAACGGTGGTCGTCGCGTAGCGGCGCTCTGTGGGCTGGTAAGGACGTCTGCGACGGCACGAACCCTGGGTTCGCAAATAAGGCTTAGAGCTCGAGGCGGCCGGAGAGGGCGCGGCCCAGGGTGAGTTCGTCGGCGTAGTCGAGGTCACCGCCCACGGGTAGGCCCATTGCCAGCCGGGTTACCCGGACCCCGAGTGGTTTCATCTCCCGGGCGATATACATGGCGGTGACATCACCCTCGACGGTCGGGTTGGTCGCCAGGATCAGCTCCTTGATCTCCTCGTCGACTCACACGCTTCCCGAGTTCGGCGATATGAAGCTGCGACGGTCCGACCCCGCCGATCGGAGAGATTGCCCCTCCCAGGACGTGATAGCGGCCCCTGAACTCCTGGCTCCGCTCAATCACCGCGATGTCCTGGGCACGTTCGACCACACAGAGCAGGCCCTGCTCTCGCTTGGGATCACGGCAGATGGAGCACTCTTCGCCCGCGGTGACGTTGAAACAACGGGCACAGATCCCAACTGCTCGCGCATGTCGACGATGGCCGTGGAAAGGCGGAGAGCGTCGGCCTTCTCGACCCCGAGAAGGTGAAATGCCATTCGCTGCGCGCTCTTCCGTCCGACCCCGGGAAGTCGAGTCAGCTCATCGATCAGTCGCTGCAGCGGTCCTTCGAACACTCAGCCCAGCAGCCGTCCGAGATCAAGACCGCTCGCGACCTCTCCGAGGGAGCTTTCGCTCTCGGCACTCGCCGCCGCCAGGGCCTGGTTGACCGCCACCGTGACGAGATCGCCGAGCATCTCAGCGTCGTCGAGCAGGCTCGGGTCGATCGTCACCGATTCGACATTTCCACCGAGGACGACAACCTTGACTCGACCTGCTCCGGCAGTCCCTTCGTAGCGCCGTTTGGCCAGCTCCTCTTGGCGGGCAGCCATGTCTTCTTGCATTTGCTGGACCTGGCGCAACATTGCTCCGAGGTCGCCGGGAAGGTTCGTCATAGGTTTGGGGAAGGGTAATTCACCCGGTCAATTCATTCAGGGTCATCCTCCACGACGGTCGCTCCCAGTTCTCGCTCGAGGAGCGCCGTTGGATCGAGAACTTCAGCCGGCGCTTCGAAGAGCCGCTCCTGGTCCAGTTCGATCTCCTCCTCTACGGGCAGGGACGTCTCGCCCGCCTTTGCGAGAACCCAACCCCGACGGTGCCGCCGAGCAGATCGCCCGCTTGGGTGGCAATAAGGCCGACACCACCGGATCGGCCAGCAAGTCCCTCGAGGTGAAAGTCCTGGCTGACATCGAGAATCAACCGCCGGCCCTCGACGGCTCCCGGGGTCGCCTCCCGGAACAGAGCCCAACGCCGGGGACCGAGCACCTGTCGCAAGGCTTCCAAACAAAGTCGGCCAGACCTCCTGGACGCGTTCCATGGTGAGTTCACCGTCTGCCGTGGGCGAAGGTGTACGCCCCCTTCGCGCTCTTCGAGCCACTCCCCCCTCCGGTGGGGAGAGACGGAGCCGCTTGCCCTCTCTGTGTCCCCGCCCGGAGGGAGGAGTACCGCCGTAGGCGGGGTGGGGGGCGCACTCGGCACACGTTGGAGAAACGGGAGGAACGGGAGAACCGCGCTCGACCTTTTCGATTCGGGAGAGCAGCGATTCGAGATCGATTGCCGTTTCCGGACGGGTGAGCTTGATCACCGCCAGCTCCACCATCAAGCTCTCCTCCCGCCCTCTCGCAATTTGATCAAGCGCCTCACCGAGGAGATCGACAGCTCGCAGAACCGCGGTCAGGTCCGACAACCTTGGCCGTCTTCTTCCAGGCTTCGAGAACCTCGCTCGGGCTCGTCGGCGACCTCCGCCAGATTGGGGGCATAGTGAGCGAGGAAAACGCCACGGAAATAGCCGATTGCCTCACCCGACAAAGCGGCGCAAGATCGATACCCCGGCTCGCCATCTCGGCAACGAGTTCCAGCCCCGCCGAGCGTCGCCTTGAGCCGTGGCTTCGGCCAAGCGCCCATACACCTCGGTCTCGGCCATCCCGAGGCTGCGCTGCACCCCAACCAGATCGACCGTGCCTGCCCCCAAGCGCCGCGACCTGCTCGAGCAGTGAAAGCGCATCCCGGGCCGACCCGGCAGCGTGGCGGGACAACGCGACCAGCGATTTGGCGTTGGTCTTGTAGCCCTCGAGGTCGGCGATCTTCGCCAAATGCCCGGCAAGGGCCTCGATGCCGACCGGATGGAAATCGAAACGTTGGGTGCGACTCCGGATCGTGTCGAGCCAGCTTGTACGGCTCGGTTGTGGCGAGGACAAAGACAACATGCTCGGGAGGCTCTTCCAACGTCTTGAGCAGGGCATTCCCGGCCGCCTTCGACAGCATGTGCGCCTCGTCGAGGATGTAGACGCGGCGCCCCCCGATTCCAGCCGCCACCGTTGACAACGCTGAGGCGCATGTCACGGATGTCCTCGACCGAGTTGTGCGACGCGGCATCGAGTTCCATCACATCGAGGGAGGAGCCCTCGGTGATGCCCAGACAGGAAGACGCACGTGTTGTCCGGTGAGCCGTCCGGGCCGCGATTCTCGCAGTTGAGCGCCTTGGCGAGGATGCGGGCGGTTGTGGTCTTGCCCGTGCCCCGGGGTCCGGCGAACAGGTAGGCGTGAGCGACTCGTCCTTCGACGATCTCCCGAGCGAGGGTGGACGTCACGTGGCCCTGTCCAACCACGTCTTCGAAGGACTGCGGCCGATACTTTCGGTAGAGGGCCTGATAGCTCACAATCCGACTCAGCGTACGGCATCGCTAGGACGCCATCTGTAGAACACTGGGGGATCCCTAACGTTTGCTCCCAAAGTTTGACCATCTCCCGCCGATACAGCAAGTGACCCGCATGTCTGAACCTGTGACCATCGACGCCGCCCTCAACGACTCTCCGTGCTTCGGCCGTTTGGGCAAGAGGTTTGATCCAGGAGATTCGGGAAGGAAACGGCCGTCGACGACCTCGACCCTCGACATCCAGCCGGGGGAGTTCTACGGGCTGCTGGGCCAGAACGGAGCCGGCAAGACGACCACCATCAAGATGATCGTCGGTCTGCTGCGGCCGAATGCAGGAACCGCCGGAATCGCCGAGTTCGATACCTGGGAACAACCGCTCGAAGTCAAGAAACGCATTGGAGTCCTGCCCGAGGAGTTCAACCTCTACGAGCGCCTCACCGGATCCGAGCTCTTGGACTTCACCGCCGCTATGCATGGACTCGGCCGCGAGGAAGCCGTGGCCCGCCGCCTGCAGTTGCTCGAGCTCCTCGACCTCACCGAGGCGGCCGGCAAGCTCGTCGGCGACTACTCGCGGGGCATGCGCAAGAAGATGGCTCTGGCGGCTGCGATCATTCATCGACCACCGGTGCTCTTCCTCGACGAGCCCTTCGAAGGAGTCGACCCGGTTTCGGCCCGTTTGATCCAGGACCTGCTTGCGGCGATACACCAAGGCGGGGGCGACCATCGTCTTCTCATCGCACGAGATGTACCTGGTTGAACGCCTCTGCACCCGCATCGGGATCATGCAACGCGGCCGACTCCTCGTGGACGACACACCCGCCGGCCTCTGCGCGCAGATGGGGGTCGACTCGGTCGAGGACGCTTTCATCCTGGCGGTCGGGAGGCGAGACCTCCACGGAAGGTGCTGGCGTGGTTGCACACATCGGCTGGCTGAAAGCCCGCCTCACCTGGAACGGCCTCCGGCGAGATCGCCAACGGCGAATTGGGCTCCCTCTCGTGATGGCGTTGATGGTCTACATCTCCTGGCGACTGGCGACCGTCGTACTGCGTCAGGTTATGCCAGCCTCGATGAGCCCCTCAGCCACGAATTCGCACTATGGGCGAGCGCTTGCGATCTTCATTGGTTGGATCTCGCTCCCGGTAGTCATCTTCCCCCTCGACGAGACGCTCGATCCGGCCCGCCTCGCGGTCTTCCCGATCGAGCGGCGAACACTTCTTTCCGGGTTGATCGTCGCCTCGCTGGTTTCGCCCAGCGTGCTCATCCCCGCCACCGCCCTGGGTGTCAACGTCAGCGTCTTCTCCGGGTGGGCGCAGTTCGCCGCGGTCGTCGCGGGCATTGTCCTGATCGCCCAGATGATCGTTGGAGCGCACCTTTTCACGGGCGCCATCTCGGCGATTCTGCGTTCGCGACGAGGGCGCGACGTGGCCGTCCTGGTCGTCATCGGGATTGGGCTTTTCACCTTCGGCGCCTATCAAACCGTGTCGAATCGCATCGACGAGGTCGGGCTTGACGGCGCACTGGTCGACAACTCCGATTTCCCGTTTGCGGCCTTGCAATCCCACCTGTCGCTGCACAATCGGTGGCGACCGAAGCAGCCGCCGGTGATCTCGTCGGTTCGCTGAGCATGCTGGTCGTTGCTCTCGGCTGGCTGGCGCTGATGGCGTTTGCCTGGTCGAAGTTGCTGGGCTGGATGCTGGTCACCCCCGATCACAGCCCCCGACCCGACCGGGTCGCGACATCGACGCGGTTTCGCCGAGCGAGGACTCTGGGGAACCCGGTTGGTGCTCGCTCGCAAGGAGCTTCGCTTCTTCGTCCGTGACCCTCGTCAACGGCTCGTATGGACCGGGACCGTGATCTTCGTCGGCCTGGCGGTTGCGATCCTCGTGGTCGGGACCGAGTCGATGGAGACCTTCCGCCGTTCGACCTGGCTTGCCGCTGCTGGCGCCGGCCATGGTTCTATTCGTCGGTCTTCCCATTGCTCTCAATCAGTTCGGATGGGAGCGGAATGCGGCGAGCTACATCTTCGCCATGCCGATCAAACCACGCCATCTGCTGCTGGGAAAAAACCTTGCCATCGGATTGGGTTTGATTCGTCGAGACCCTTTTCCTCTCAGTACTGCTTGCGACCATCAGCGGCGCCTGGGGCGCCTTGCTCATGGTGCCGGCCCTCTCGCTGGCTGCGATCGGAGGCCAACTGGCCGTGGGCAACCTGGTCTCGTCATCACGCCCCTTCGGCTGCCGCGGGAAGGAACCGACATCTTCGCGCAAGCGACCGAGCAAGGCTTTCTGGCGCTGATCGCGCAGCTCACTTCGTTCCTGGTCATCGGACTGTTGCTGGTGCCGCCGTCAGTCGCCGTGGTGCTCACCGTCTGCTTCGGCCAGGTGCTGATCGCCATTCACGACCACGATTCTTTGCGCCGCCTATGGACTCGATCCTCTACTTGCTTTCGCTTTGGCTCGCCGGAGCCCTGCTGCGCCGACGAGTGCCCGGAGGTGGTGGCCTGGGTGCAGGTTCACTAGAGGTCAGAGCGCCAGAGGGATCCCTAGCCTCGGAGAATGCGCTTGGGAATCGATCTTGATGGAGTCGTGGCCGACTTCAACGCCGGCTGGATCAGGCACTACAACCACCAGTTCGGCTCCGAGATCGCGCTTGGACGCCGTCGATCATTGGGACGCGATCCCGTCTCTGACCCATTTCGAGAACATGTCCGACTTCTGGAAATGGGCCCGCGATCTCGAAGGCCACTCCCTTTTCCGTCATCTCGAGCCATACCCGGATGCAATCGAAACGCTGACTGCCTTGGCCCGCGCCCGCCACCAGATCGTCATCCTGACGAGCAAGCCCCACTTTGCGGTATCGGACACCTTCGCCTGGATCGGAGACCACAAGATTCCGACACGCGAGGTCCACATCCTCGAGCACAAATGGAAAGTCGAATGCGACGTCTACCTGGAGGACGCGCAATTCAATCTCAAGGATCTCGTCGAACACCGGCCGGAGGCGACCGTCTGCCGGTTCGTCAGACCATGGAACTCAACGGTGGAAGGCGCGATCGATATCCATGATTGGGCCGGGTTCCAGGCGCTCGTCCTCGCCGGCGTCACCATCAAACCCCAAGCAGTAGAGGCGATGGGACGGTTAAGTTACGAGCGGAGGCCTCCTGGAGGCCCTGACAAAGGGAGTCATTGCATGAAGAAGCAAATCGTGATTCTCGGGGTGTTCCTCTTGCTGCTCGGCGCCTGCGGCGGAACGGCAGCAACCACGACTGAGGTCACCACCGCGACGACCGCCGAGCCACCTACCACCGTGGTTGAGGAAACCACCACGACCGCGGCCGAGGCCACACTGGGCAGTCCGGACAATCCAATCCAGGTCTTGTTCGTTCCTTCGGTCGAGGCCGATGTGATCACCAGCGGCGGCGAAGTGATGAAGGCCGCCCTTGAGGAGGCGACCGGGCTCACCTTCGAGGTCTCGGTGCCGACTTCCTACGCAGCCACCATCGAGGAGATGTGCGCCGCTCCCGATCGGACGATGGCGTTCATCCCCGGGCTCGGCTACGTGCTCGCCTCGAATCTGTGTGGGGTCGACGTCGCTTTCAAGGCGGTCCGCTTTGGCTACGACGTCTACTGGGCGCAGTTCCTGGTGCAGCGCGACAGCGGCCTCGAGACGCTTGACGATCTCGCCGGTTTGTCGTGGGCCTATCCGGATCCGGGCTCGACCTCCGGCTACATGGTGCCTTTGCTCACCCTCAACGAGGCAGGAGTAGAGCCCGGGGCAACGGTCGAAGCGGGCGGCCATCCACAGGCGGCCCTGGCGGTCTATCGCGGTGACGCCGACTTCGCCACGACCTTCTATTCGCCGCCACTTCTGCCGGATGGCAACTGGGCTGAAGGCGATCCCCCGGACATCCCCGACGAGATGCTCGCCGAGTGCGCGGTCACCACCGACGACCAGTTGTGGTGCGGCGACTATCGGGTTCTCGATGCGCGCGCAAGTGCTCGGACCGAAGCTCCTGACATCGTGCAGCAGGTGAAGATCCTGGCGATCACCCAGGGGATCCCCAACGACACGCTCTCGTTTGGGCCTGACTTTCCCGCCGAGATCCGCACGCAGATCGAGGACGCATTGACGGCCTTCGCCGAAACGCCGGAATGGGAAGACTCGATTGGTAACCAGGACTTCTACGGCTGGACCGGGATCAGCGCGGCGACCGACGCCGAGTATGACGGTCTGCGCCAGATCGTCGAACTGGTCGGAATCGACCTCGACAGCCTCTAAAACTGCGAACCCAGGGTTGGTAGGGCGGTACAACCGCCTTACCAGCCCTTAGGTTCGTGTAAACCTGAGCCCGTGTTGCGCGTCGAGGGGCTCACCAAGGTTTATGACGACGGGACCGTCGCCTTGCGAGATGTCTCGTTCGAGGTTCCCGACGGGCAGTTCCTGGCGGTCATCGGACTCTCTGGCTCAGGCAAGTCGACGCTGCTGCGCTGCATCAACCGCCTGGTCGAACCGACCTCCGGTGCGGTCTTCTGGAACGACGAGAACATCACCGACGCCCCCCAGGAAGATCTGCGTCTGATCCGGCGCAAGATCGGGATGGTGTTCCAACACTTCAACCTGGTCCATCGCTCGACAGTGCATCACCAACGTGCTGGCCGGACGGCTGGGCTATGTCAATCCGGCGATGGCGTTGGTGAATCGATTTCCCAAGAGCGACATGACCAAGGCTTTCGCGCAGCTCCAGCGGGTCGGTCTGGCGGAAAAGGCCAGAGCCCGGGCCGATGAGCTCTCTGGTGGCCAGCAACAACGAGTGGGAATCGCCCGGGCGATGATGCAAGACCCGGAGATGATCCTGGCCGACGAACCGGTGGCCAGCCTCGACCCGGTCCTCGCCCACTCGATCATGCAATACCTGGAGCTGATCAACTCCGAAGACCGGGTGACGGTGCTCTGCAGCCTGCACTTCCTCGATCTGGTTCATCGTTATGCCGATCGGGCGATCGCCCTGAATCAAGGCGAGCTCGTCTTCGACGGTGAACCCAAGGCGATCGACGACGAGCGCTTCAAAGCCATCTACGGCCAGGAAGCTGAGCGCGTTGGCTGACCAACCGCCAGGGCGACGATGGTGGTTTTGGCCGGCAATCGCGCTGGGTGTGATCATCTTTGCCTACGGGTTTGGAGTGACGAGAGTGAACCTCGATCAGATCCGAGACGAATCCCGCCGGGACAACCTGGTGCGAATCCTCCGCGCCCTCGCCCGACCCGAGATCCTCGAACAGGACGTCGTCGAGACGGCTACCGACATCCCGATCGAGATCCCCTGCACAGGCGAGTCGGCCGAGGTCACGTTGACAGGCGAACGCCAACTCGAGCCTGAATCCCGGGCTGTGCCGATCCTCGGGCAGTGATCGTGGTGAGCGGCTCTGGTTTCGCTACCAACACCGAGGTCGGGATCTTTCTGATCCCGGAGTCGCAAGTGTCGCTGCGACTCGATCGTGTCCGCACCGACGGAAGCGGCGCATTTGAAACCGAGGTGAGACTCCCCAACCGACCCTCCGAGCAACCGCAGACCATCAGAGTTGTGAGTCAGGACGCGGCCGGCGTGCTCCGTTGGACTCAAACCGCCCGTGACACGCTCCGCTACATCATCGAGACGGTCTTTCTGGCGCTAATCGCAACCACATTCGCCACCGTTCTGGCTATCCCGCTTTCCTTCTTCGCCGCCCGCAACCTCATGCAAGAAATCTCGAGCCCGCTGACGAACGTCGCTTTGGGGTTGATCGCGGTTCCGGTGGGCGTCAGCCATCGGAGCGGTGGCCGCGATCTATGTCGCACGGTTCGCGGACCCCATCGGCGATCGGCCGGTTCTAGCGCTCCTCGGCCTGGCGGCAGCGATCGGACTTGGCGTATGGTTGCTCCGGCGAACTAGCCGCGGACTTGTTTGGGTCCTCTCATTTCTCCTGCTCATCGTCGCGCTCTACCTGACTTCTCGCCTACTTCTCGTCTATCGGCCGTTGGGCTCGAGCCGAGGCTGGGAGTCTTCGACTTCATCGGCGGCTTCATCGCCGGAATCGGTGACATTCTTGGGTTTGGCCTAATCGTCATTGCCGCCCTTTTCGCAGCAGGAGGGTTTGGTGATGGCTGCCAACCGTCTCGGTCATCGGTTGCGTCGGGGTCTTGATACGGGCGCCGTCAATGCAATCAACCTTCCTTTGGCGATGGTCGCGGGTGCGTCTCTGGGCGGTGGTGGTTGCGCGTGCCATCGCCTGGTTCTACGAATGGGTTGATCCGGCACGCACTCTTTGGATTCCCCTCGGGCGTCGGAGTCTTGCTGGGACTGCTGCTCGTCTGGCGAGCGCGGCACCGGCACTCGCTCAACCTTGGGCTCGGCGTCTACTACCTGACCCGCACGGTCTTCAACGCGCTGCGGGCGATCGAGCCTTTGATCATGGCGCTCGTCTTCGTCGATATGGGTCGGGCTCGGGCCCTTCGCCGGTGCTCTTGCCCTGGCCCTGCACACGATCGCCGCCCTCGCAAAGCTCTATTCAGAGCAAGTGGAGAGCATCGCCGAAGGTCCCATGGAAGCAATCAGAGCCACTGGTGCGAACCGCTTGCAGAACGTGGTCTATGGAGTCGTACCGCAGGTCATTCCGCCCTATATCTCTTTCACCATGTACCGCTGGGATATCAATGTTCGCATGTCGACGATCATCGGCTTCGTCGGAGGTGGCGGCATCGGCCTTCATCCTCCAACAGAACATCGGGATCGGCGACTATCGCGCCGCAGCCGCCCAAATTCTGGCCATTGCCATCGTCGTGGCTTCCATGGACTGGCTGAGCTCCAAAATCAGAGCGCACTATGTCTGATCGGTTTCTTCGTCGCACTCGCGAGATCCGTGAGGAAGCCGAAGCCGGCCTCGCCCCGGCCGCGGCGCGGTCGTTCGAGTCGAAAGGGCGCGAAATCGAGGAGGAACCGGACGAATTTCGGACCGCCTTCGAGCGTGATCGAGATCGCATCATCCACACCAAGGCCTTTCGCCGGCTGAAGCACAAGACGCAGGTCTTCCTCAACCCGGAAGGCGACCACTATGTCACCCGGCTGACTCACACGCTGCAGGTGACCCAGGTGGGAAGGTCGCTGGCGGCAAGCCTCGGGCTCAACGAGGCATTGACCGAGGCGATCTGTCTTGGTCACGATGTCGGACATTCACCCTTCGGTCACACCGGCGAAGATGCGCTTGCCCCTTACGTCGGCACCGACTGGCTCCACTCGGCCCACAGCGTGCGTGTGCTGTCCTTGCTCGAGCCCCAAAACCTGACCTTCGAGGTGCTCGATGGCATTCGCGCTCACTCCTGGCGGGTAGACCCCCCACCGAGCACCCAGGAAGGAATGCTGTGTCGCTTCGCCGACCGCATCGCCTACCTCACTCACGACGTGGCGGATGCGATCAGAGCGGACATTCTCGGGCTTTCCGATCTGCCTCCCGCGGCGGTCAAGCGATTTGGCGACGCCAGTCGGCTCTGGATCAACGCGATGATCCGCGCGGTTGTCGACCACAGCCTCGAAACCGGCGAGGTGGCGATGGACCCCGAAACGCTCAAGGTGATGACTGACTTGCGGACCTTCATGTTCGAGCGGGTCTATCTGCGCCCCGAGGCTGAATTTCAGAGGATCCGGGCCGTGGCAGTGATTCAAAACCTGGTCGATTACTTCACCGCTCATCCCGATGAGGTGCCCGCCACCACCACGGTTCCCGAAGCCGATCCGGTGACGGCGGCGATCGACTTCGTCGCCGGCATGACCGACCGCTACGCCATCACCACCCACGACCGCCTGTTCCGGCCGCGGCTCTTCGACTAGGCACACGTAATCTTGCAAGAAATGGCCGACGGCGTGTTGTCGGAACCGGGCCGGGTGCGGACCACCGAAGTCATCGCGGCACTTTCCCTGGCGACTGATCTTGCGGTTGGTTTTCCCTTCGAACACGGACTGCACAGCACTCTCGTTGCTGCCCGGCTGTGCGATCGCCTCGGGGTTGATGCAGAGACAACAGCGCAGGCCTATTTCCTTTGCCTTCTCTTCTATGTGGGCTGTACCGCCCCGGTCGACGTCGGTACCGAGGTCTTCGGAGAGGACGGCGCCTTTCACACGCACGCCATTCCGGCTCGCTTTGGTGGCATTTCCGAGACATTTAGAGGTATGACGCGAGCGATAGCGCCTCCAACCGACCCGGCTTATGTCCGCGCTTGGCGTCTCCTTCGCCACATGCCAGGCCTAGCTCTCAAATTTTCCGATGTGGCCGCCGCAACTTGCGAAGTCGCTCGAATGCTCACAGAAGAGCTCGGCTTGAGCAGATCCGACGCCCAACTCGTCAACTATGAATCGGAACGTTGGGATGGCTGGGGTTCGCCCAACCGGGTGGCGGGTGAGGCGATACCGCTGCCCGTGCGAATCGTTCACGTCGCTCGGGACGCTGCGTTCCAAAGCACACGCATCGAAAATGAGTCCGTTGCCAAGCTCATCGCTGAGCGAGGAGGCGGCGGTCTCGATCCGGAGATCGCCGATGTCTTCGCCTCCGCGGCCGGAGAGCTGCTCGAACTGGAAGCAACAAAATCCCTCTGGGACTCGACCTTGGACGCTGAACCCAAACCCTGGCTGATGCTCGAAGGAGAGGAGATCGACCGAGCTCTGGCTGCCATGGGTCACTTTGCCGATCTCGCCGTTTCCGATCTCGTCGGACACTCGAGCGGGGTGGCCAAGCTCAGCCGCGCTGCCGCCGCAACTGATCTCATCCCAACCCGAGGACCAGATCCGGGTTGGTCGTGCCGCTCTGGTGCATGACCTCGGTCGCCTCGCGACACCGGTACGCATCTGGGAGAAGATCGAACCATTGACTGCAGACGACTGGGAGCGGATAAGGCTTCATGCGTATCACACGGAGCGCATCCTGCTGCGATCTCCGTTCCTTGCCCGTTTGGCTCCGGTTGCCTCTTTCCACCACGAACGACTTGACGGTTCTGGCTATCACCGCGGCGTAGGCGCCGCCTCCTTCGAACCCCTGTCTCAGGTCCTCGCGGCAGCCGATGCCTATCACGCCATGACCGAACCCCGGTGCTACCGGCTGGCTCTGTCTGCCGAAGAAGCGGCCGAGATTCTTACCGAAGCGGCCGCAGCTGGGACCCTCAGTTCCGAAGCAGTCGGCGCGGTTCTGGCGGCGGCGGGCCATCGGGATCCCGTGGTCAAGCGACCGGCGGGGCTCACGGAGCGCGAGACTGAAGTCGTCCAGCTCCTCGCCCAAGGAATGCAAACGAAGCAGATCGCGCGCAGTCTCCATATCTCACCGAAGACCGCCGATCATCACATCCAGAACGCTTATCGCAAGATGGGGGTCTCGACTCGGGCGGGAGCGACCTTGTTCGCCATGCAGCACGGACTCACCGCTAGGGAGAACTCCCCATAGGCAGCGACCCTTGATCGCCATACGTTGCCCAATAGGCAAGCGAAGAAGAGGAGTCGCCCATGAGTGAGTACGTCGAGACGGTCATCATCGGTGGTGGTCAAGCTGGGTTGGCCGCCGGGTATTTCTTAAAAGCCCGTGGCGCCCCGTTTGTAATCCTGGACGCGCACCAGAGGACTGGCGACTCGTGGAGAAGCCGTTGGGACTCCCTGCGTCTCTTCACGATGGCGCCCTACAACAGCCTGCCTGGCGCGGATTATCCCGGTCCTTCTCACCACTACCCGACCAAGGACGAGATCGCCGACTATCTCGAGTCTTATGCCCAGAGGTTTGATCTTCCGATCCGCCGCGGAATCAAGGTGAACCGTGTACTCCGCGACGGAGACGGGTTCGAGATTTCCCATTCCAGCGGCTCGATCTCGGCCACCAACGTGGTGGTGGCGATCGGCTCGTATCACCAGCCCCGAGTCCCGTCATTCGCTTTCGAGCTAGACCCGGCGATCCACCAGCTCCATTCCACCGAGTACCGCAACCACGCCCAGCTCCAGGAGGGAGGAGTTCTGATCGTAGGCGCAGGGAATTCCGGCGCCGAGATTGCCCTTGACCTCGGCGCTCACCATCAGGTTTGGCTCTCAGGACCGGATACCGGCCACGAACCGACTCGCCCGGGAACGATGCCAGACCGGTTGATCGTGCCTCTCCTCTGGTTGGCCGCGACTCGTTTGACGGTAAAGACCCATTTGGGCCGGAAACTGCGTGACCATTTCCTAAACCCGCCACGTGGGATCCCACTCGCCCGCGTACGCGCCAAGGATCTCACCGCCGCAGGCATCGAGCGGGTCGGGCGGACCACAGATGTGAGTGACGGTTACCCCGTGCTCGCCGATGGCCGAAGGCTCGAGGTTTCGAACGTCATCTGGTGCACGGGTTTTACACCAGACTTCGGCTGGATCGAACTGCCTCTTCCCCTCCACGGTGGCTATCCCATTCAGGATCGCGGGGTCGTAGCCTCAATACCGGGGCTGTACTTCATGGGGTTGCTCTTCCAATATTCCCTGAGTTCGGCGTTGGTCGGAGGCGTGGGGCGCGATGCCGCCTTCATCGCCGATCACATCGCCTCGAACCGGGTGCTTGATGCGAGCAGTGCGGTGCCGACTCCCGGTCGGTGAAATCCCTGAGCCCCGACAACTATCAATCGCTCCTCGCTCGACCGTAGACACGCAACCCTATGGTGGAGCCGCCTTCTACGAGGCCTCCAACCGATGACAGAAGAGCGACCGCCCGTCTATTTCAGGAGCCCTGCCGAGTTCCGGCGCTGGCTGGCGAAGAATCACGCCAACGCCACCGAGCTCTGGATGGGTCTCAACAAGAAGCACGTCGTTCCGCGTGGCCTCACCTGGGAGCAAGCCGTCGAAGAGGCCTTGTGCTACGGATGGATCGACTCCAAGTCGCAACGAATCGACGAGAACTCCGTTCGTCAACGCTGGACACCGCGCAAGCCAGGGAGCAACTGGAGCAACATCAACATCGCCCTGGTCCAGAAGTTGATCGCCGAGGGTCGCATGAAGCCGGCCGGGCTGGCCGCCTTTGAGAGCCGGCGCGAAGACCGCAGCGGGATCTATTCCTACGAGAACCGGCATCAGATCGAGCTAACGCCAGAGTTTGTGCAGCAACTCGCCGCCAACCGGAAAGCAACCGCGTTTTGGGATGCGTCGACACCGACCTATCGCATCGGTTGTATCCACTGGGTGATGTCCGCCAAACAGGACGTGACTCGTCACAAACGGATGACTCAGTTGATCGAGGACTCAGCCGCTGGACGCCTTGTGCCTCCCCAGCGCTACGGCGATACCCCCGCCTGGGTTTTGAAAGCGGCGGCGGCGGCCCGGTCGACCTAATTCTTGGAGAACCCAGGGTTCGCCAAGAGCGAGGCTCCGACGGACCCTGGGTCACCAGCCTTTTTGGGGTTAGCCCGTTAGCGCTTTGTCCCGCAGGTCTACCTCGATCTTGCGAGGCTTGGCTTGCTCGGCCATGGGAATCAAGATCGTGAGCACACCGGCGTCGTAACTGGCGTCGATCTGGTTCGTATCCAGACCATCGCCGAGATGGAACCGCCGCACAAAGGTGCCGTGCGGGCGCTCCCGTGCGACCCACTGGCCACCTTCGGGGTCACCGATATTGCGCGTCGCCGTGACCGTCAGGGTGTTTCTTTCGACCGAAACGTCGATACTTTCGCGATCGACACCCGGCAGATCCAGGTGCAGGTAGAACCGCTCTCCTAGCTGATAGGCGTCGACTGGCACTACCGGGTTGCGGGTGCCGAAGAGCTCCTGTGACATCCGGTCGAGCTCCGCAAAGGGCTCAAATCGCATCATCATCCATTACCTCCATAAAGGACAACACGACTTGTATATTTTATGGCAGGAAATCTGATGTGTCAAGACTCAACTTTGAGTCAGGCTACTACTCCAGCTACTACAAGGTCAGACGATTTCCACCGAGGTGACGGTGCCGCCCCCGGTGCCGTGACAGATCGCAGCCAGTCCTTGGGAACCGTCCCGGTGGCGGAGGGCGTGGATCAGCGTGACGAGGATCCTCGCTCCAGATGCTCCGATCGGATGACCCAGCGCGATGGCTCCGCCGTTGACGTTGAGCTGCTCGAGGTCGACTCCTAGACGCCGCGGAAAGAGAATGCTGTTGAGCGCGAAAGCTTCATTGTTCTCGAAGAGGTCGAAGTCGCTGATGGCTTTTCCTTGCTTCTTCAAAAGTTTCTCGACGGCCGGGATAGGCGCTTCCGGGAATCGATAGGGTTCGCCCGCGGCCCACGAGGAGCCAGTGACGCGGGCGATCGGCTTGAGACCGTGTTCTTTGACCGCACCTTCCGAGGCCAGAACCAATGCTGCTGCACCGTCGGAGATTTGGCTCGAGTTACCCGCCGTCAGAGTGCCGTCGCGACGAAAGGCGGGCTTGAGCTCAGCAAGGGTCGCGGTGGTCGTCTCCGGGCGGATCCCTTCGTCGTTGTCAGACCCAGCGACCTCGACGATCTCGTCAGCAAACGCTCCGGAGTCTTTGGCCGCGGCGGCGCGCTGGTTCGAAAGCGCGGCGATCTCGTCGAGTTCGGTGCGACTCACGCCTTCTTCGGCGATGAGTTGCTCGGTCTGTTCGCCCATCGCCTCCCCGGACGCGGGATCGGTCAGCCCATCGCGAGCCATCAGGTCAACTATCTGCACGCCGCGCGGGGCGTACTTGTAACCCCAGCGGGCTGACGAGTCGAGCCCGAATCCGGTCCCCGACATCGATTCGATTCCGCCCGCAAGAACGAGATCGACCTCACCGGCTTTGATCTGCGCGGCTGCGGTCATCACTGCAGCCATGCCGGAGGAGCAGACCATGTCGATCGCCATCGCGTCGACGTGCTTGGGGATCCCGGCCAGGAAAGCCGCTTGCCGTGGGATGAGTTGGCCGTGGCCGCCGCGCAACACGTTGCCCATGATTATCAGGTCGAGTTTGTCCCCCTCGATCCCCGCCCGCTCGAGAGCGGCCTTCATAACCGGCGCAGCCAGCTCCGGTGGGGTCAGGTCTTTGAACGCTCCCCCAAAGCGCCCCATGGCCGAACGGACGGCGGCAACCACGTAAACCATGGAATCGAAGCTAGTACCCGATCTCGAGGAGGTCTCCGTTGAATGTGATCCTCCGATCATCGGGAATCTGCGCGTCTGGGCTGGCCATCAAGGTGTCGCGATCGAACTCGTTCCACGAAAAGCCCCCATAGCCACGGTGTTGCTCGCTCAGCTGCAATTCGACCGAGCCGCCCACAAACTCGAGAAGCGAAGAGAGCACTTCGGCGGCCTCGTCTTCGGGTCCGACGATCGACGTCTCGATAGCCGAATTCGTGACGATGGCGGCGCTGGTTTTGCCGACCGCGACGCATTGTCCTGCGAAGTCGTTGACCAGGTGGGCCACGTCCGCAGCCGGGGCCGGGTAGGAGTCGGTAGGACGAACTTCGAGCGGTCTCTGCTCCGAAGTCGCGCGGACATAGGGACAGGCGGCGACGGGCTTCATCCCGAACTTTCGATAAAGCGCTTGCGCGGCGGGGTGTGCCCCCGCGAGAGTCATCAACGGCTCGCCTTGAGGCAGCACGAACTCAAGGAGCCGGAAACCGATGCCCTGTCCCTGGTACTCGGGGGTCACGAAGCAGTCGGACAAAACACTGGTCTGGGCCAAGCGACGGTGGCCAGCAAATCCCACGATGCGATCGCCATCGCAAGCCACCGCCATCTCCCCCGTGGCCAGGACGTGCCCAAACCACGGGTTGGGCTCGCCCGGCTCGGGCTCGGTCGCCCACCACACGGCCAGGATCCCCGAAAGATCGGTGGCTATAGCCGGACGCAGCTGGATCAAGGGGCTGTGGTCGTGGTCGGGGGCGGGTTAAGCATCATCTCGCGCACGCCGTTGTCGCGGTAGATCACGAAAACAGTGATAGCCACGAAAACCAAGACGATCAGCGCCTGGCCGATCAGTTTCCTTCGTTCCACCTAATCCTCGGCGGGCTTCGCGTCAGTCCTCGGAAGGTTGCGCGGCAGCCATCGCGGCGATGTCTTCGACTACCGACTCGTTGGCCAGAGTCGTCACATCCCCGAGCTGGCGGTTCTCCGAAATGTCGCGGAACAACCGACGCATGATCTTGCCCGACCGCGTCTTGGGCAGGTCGGGGGTGAAGACAATCGACTTCGGTTTGGCTATCGGACCGATCGTGGCCGCCACGTGATCGCGGAGCTCTTTGAGCAAGGCATCGTCACCGGTCGCCGATCCGCGGAGGGTGACAAAGGCAGCGATCGCCTGGCCGGTGAGTGTCGTCTTTCCGACCAACGACCGCGGCTTCGGCCACCGCCGGATGGGATACCAACGCCGATTCCACTTCGGTCGTGGAGATGTTGTGGCCCGACACCAGCATGATGTCGTCAACCCGGCCCAGCAGCCAGAAGTAGCCATCGTCGTCACGCTTGGCCCCGTCACCCGGGAAATAGCGGCCGGGGAACCGTGACCAGTAGGTGTTGACGAACCGATCGGGGTCGCCGTAAATCGTCCGCGCCATCGAGGGCCACGGCGCGATCGACGACCAGGAACCCACCACCCCCTAACGGCACCGAGTTCCCCTCCTCATCAACGACGTCCGCTGATAGTCCTGGCAACGGTCGTGTGGCCGAACCCGGTTTGGTCTTGGTGATCCCGGGCAGCGGGCTGATCATGATCGCCCCGGTCTCCGTCTGCCACCACGTGTCGACCACCGGGCATCGTTCGCCACCGATCACTTTGTGATACCACATCCATGCCTCGGGGTTGATCGGCTCGCCGACAGAGCCGAGCAGGCGCAGCGAGCTGAGATCGTGCTTCTCGGGATACTCGTCCCCCCACTTCATGAACGACCGGATGGCGGTTGGCGCGGTGTAGAGGATGTTGACCTTGTACTCCTCGATGATCTGCCAGAGCCGATCGAAGTCGGGGAAGTTGGGAGCTCCCTCGTAGATGACGGACGTAGCCCGGTTCCCGAGCGGTCCGTAGACGATGTAGCTGTGGCCGGTGACCCAACCGATGTCGGCCGCACACCAATAGATGTCGCTGTCCGGTTTGAGATCGAACACCTGGCTGTGGGTGGTGAGCACCTGGGTGAAGTAGCCCGCCTGGGTGTGCACGATTCCCTTGGGTTTGCCCGTCGTGCCCGAGGTGTAAAGGATGTAGAGCGGGTCCTCGGAGTCGAGATGCTCGGGCTCGCACTCGTCTGGTTGGTCCTCGATTACCTCGTCCCACCAGAGGTCGCGGCCCTCTTGCATCTCGACTGCGGAGCCGGTCCGCGAAGAACGATCACATTCTTGACGCTCGGTGTTTTCTCCAGCGCAATATCGGCGTTGGCTTTCAACGCCACCTCCTTGCCCGCGCGCCAGGCGAAATCCTGGGTGATCACCACAGTTGCTTTGGCGTCGTTCACCCGGTCGGCGAGGGCGTCGGAAGAGAAGCCACCGAACACCGCCGAGTGGATCACACCTAGCCGTGCGCAGGCCAGCATCGCGACCGGTAGCTCGGGCACCATTCCCATGTAGAGCGCGGCGGTGTCGCCTTTCTTCAGGCCGAGGGATTTGAGCGCGTTGGCGAACTGGCAGACCTGACGATGGAGATCGGCAGTACGTGATGGTTCTTGTATCGCCGGGCTCGCCGATCCAGTGGTACGCCACCTTGTCGGCCGAGGTCGTCGAGATGTCGATCGAGGCAGTTGTACGACAGGTTGAGCTTGCCATCCGTGAACCACTTGAAGAAGGGGGGCTCGGCGGCGTCCAAGGCCGAGGTCGGCTGCTCGAACCAGCTGACCCGGTCGACGGCCTGTTTCATCCAATAGCTGATGCCAGTCGGCTTCGGCGTCGTCGTAGATAGCCGGTTGAGCGTTGGCCGACCTGGCGAACTCCGCGCTCGGGGGAAAGACCCGATCCTCGGCCAACAGATTCTCCAGAGCATTGCTCATGTCACTCCTCGACGTCTTGAGCCAGAACCTATCACCTGAGGACCAGGTAGGTCCCGGCGCCCAGCAGGGCGAGGCCGGCCACCTTGCCGAGGTCGATCGGATCGACCGTCGCCCCGAGCAGTCCGAAGTGATTGATGACGGCGCTGATCACGAACTGGCTGACGGTGATCAGGACCAATGCGGGCACCAAACCGATCTCCCCAACCGAGAGCGACAGCGTGCCGATGATGACCAGGCCGAGCAGCCCGGCGGTGTACACGTACCAGGGCATTCCTGCCGCAGCCGCGAGATTGCCGCCGCGGAGCAGGAGGATCACCAAGCCAATGACCATCCCTCCCGAGAAATAGGTGATGAAGGTCGACTCGATGGTGCCCACCTGCCGTTGCATGACCCCGGTGAATGTTGCCTGCACAGCAACGGCCACTCCACAAAGCACCGCCGCTGCTGCTGCCAATCTCATCTCCTGCCACCTTTCGCCAAAATGAATCGATGCGCTTCCTGAAACGGTTCTGGGAACCGATCGCCGCCGGAGACGTCACAGTGGCCATCCGCCGCTGGGACCGACCCCGAGTCGTCGCAGGGCGACGCTATCGCACTGCCGGCACGATCCTCGAAGTCGACTCGGTCGAGATTGTTGACGAATCGGCGCTCACCGACGAGCTGGCGAGCCACGCCGGGTATCGGAGCGCGGCCGAAATGATTCATGAGCTGCGCCACCGGCCCATGGGTGCCACCTTCGTCGTTCGCTTCCATGTCGTTCCCGGACCTGATCCGCGGACAGTTCTGGCGGAGTCAGACCAACTGAGCGACAAAGACATCGCCGAAATCGAACAACGCCTCGATCGCCTCGATCGAGCGTCATCTCATGGTCCGTGGACGCGAGAGGTGCTGGCGATGATCGCCTCCAACCCGGCGCGGCGCGCCCCCGACCTCGCCGCCGAGCTTGGCCGCGAAACCCTCCCCTTCAAGGTCGACGTCCGCAAACTAAAGAACCTCGGTTTGACGTTCAGTTTGAAGGTCGGTTATGAGCTTTCTCCCCGCGGAGAGGCGTACCTAGCTCGCAAGATCACGCAGCGCGGGGAGCACCTCGGACCCGATCATGGAAATGGCCCGATCGGGATTGGTTGAGGCGACCTGTATTGAGATCACGTCGGCCTTGATCTCGGAGACCAGCGGCCGGTAAGCCTCGATGATCTCCCCGGGCCCCGAGACAATGGAGTATTTGGAGAGAATCTCGTCCCGATCCATCTCGTCTGCTCTTTGGCGCAGCACCGCCGGATCAACCTCTTCCAGCCGTCCGGGAGCGCGGAATCCGCGCATCGAGCCGAGCGCCTCCCATGCTTCTCCTCTGGACTCCGCCAGCACTACCCAACGAGTAGCCATGACCGTGCCGGGTTTTTCTCTCGCCTTTTGGAAAGGCTCGACGATCTTCTCGAGACAGTCGGTCGGATCTTTGACCGAGGTGATGATCCCCTCACAGTTCTCGCCTGCGAACGCCGCCGATTGCTCGCCGCCAGCCGCCATCCAGACCGGGATGTCTCCAAACGGTGGGCTATAGAGCTTCGCTTTGCGCGCCTGGTAGTACTTGCCCTCGAAGTCGACCTTCTCGCCCGCCAGCAACCGGTTGATGATTTCGAGGGCCTCGCGCATGCGCCTGATGCGTTCGCCGTAGCCCGGGAACTCAAATCCGAACGGACCTTCGTTGATGTTCTCGCCGGTTCCCACGCCGAGGACGAATCCCCCGGGCGCCAGCCGGCTCACCGTTGCGGCCGCCTGCGCGATCATCGCCGGCTGGTAGTGGAAGAGAGGGCACGTGACCGAGGTGATGAAGGTCAGTGCCTCGGTGCGGGCCGCCGCCGCTCCGAGCCAGGTCCAGACGAACCCGGCCGCGCTCTCGTCGTCGACCCAGGGATGGAAATGGTCAGAGGCAGTGACGGCATCAAAGCCTGCCTTCTCGGCCGCGACGACCTGGTCGATGAGAACCTCGGGTTGATAGGACTCGTGCGAAGCGAGCCAAGCAAATTTGGTCATCGAGTCACACTAAGGGACCGGTTCCGAACGAGGATCAGGGCGGCGACCGAGGATCGCCAGCGTCTGCACCCATTCGCCCCAGCGGGTGTAGAAGGTGGGTGGCCCGGTGGCGAGGCGGAGGTCGGCAGAGAGGACGGTCTCGTCCAGGAAGTCGGTGGCATTCGCCGATGACCCCGCCATTGGTGATGAAGGTCGACTTGCCGGTCACTGCGGCGTGGACCACGTCTAGTCCCAACTCCGCCGCTCGCATCCGTGACATGGCGATGAACTGATCCGAGACGGGGGTGAACTCGTAACTTCCCTCGTTGCTGGCCACGACCAAGAGTTGCGCTCCCGCCTTGGCCTCGTCGCGGCCATAGCGGGCAAAGGCTGCCTCGAAGGAGATCACCGCCCCGACCCGCCCGAAATCGAGATCGAAGACTTTGGGCACATCCCCCTTGATCATGTCCCGCGGCACCTGCGAGAGGGCCGGGATCCAATCGAAAAGCGGGCGGGCCGGGATGTACTCGCCGAACGGCACCGGATGGCGTTTTTGGTACTCGCCGATCGATTCGCCCTCGTCATTCCAGGCGACGATCGCATTGATCCACTCGGTGTCCGAGATCGGGCGATCGCCTCCTACCAGGAAAGCTGCGCCGATCCGTTCCGCCTCCGCCGCGATTGCTTCGTTGACGTCAGGGTTAAGCACTGGATCGGCATCGAAACTTCCGGTCGAGCCCTCGGCCCAGACCACCAGGTCGACACTCGTTTCGGCGATGGTCCGGGTCAGGGCGAGATGCATGTCGTAGGTCGCCCGGCGTTCATTCAGACAGTGGGTCAAAGGACAGGGTGTCGAACCCTGGACGATGGCGACGGGCACCGCGCCTCCCTTCGCCCGGTCGGGGATCAGCGCCGCCGCGGCCAGGACGACCACGATGCCACCGATGGCGAACGTCAGTGGTTTCCAATTCCCCTTTGAGCGCGAGGACGAGACCTACCGCCCAAAACATCAGCAGTACCCCCCACCCGCTGGTCCCGATCAGGTCGGCCGCCTGGCGCGTAACGGCGTACTCGCCCATCGGATAACCGACGAGTCCCCATTCGAACCCACCGACGGGGAAACGCACTCTCGCCGCCTCGAGCGCCGCCCAGCCGCCGACCGCGGCCGCGGCAAAGGTGGTATCCGCCTTGGCCTTGTTGACCAACCAGGCGAAGACCCCCGGGTAGAGACCGAAGACTCCGACGAGCGGGGCAACGGCGATGAAGCCGAGCTCGCCGACCCAATAGATCAACCCGGCGAAGAACGACCAGCCAAACAGCGCTCCGAGCAGGAATGGATGCTTCGCGCTCCGGACCGTCCAAAGAAGCAGCGCCAACGCAACCGGCACCAACCACCCTTGCCCGAACGGGGGAAAAGCGAGAACCAACAGCCCGGCCGCGAGCAAAGCAAGGGCTAGCGACCGCACAGCGGCAGTGTATGGGAGGGGTAGCGTCTCGCTGTGAGCACGATCAGCACCGAAGATCCGATCGCATTGGCCACGGTGACCGCGATCCATGCCGGTGACCTAAAAGGGATGGCGAAGTTGCTGGGCGATAATCCCTGGCTGGCGACGGCCCGCCTCGGCGACGGCGACTCGGGAGGGATGTCCCGATCTTTGCTCCATGTCGTCACCGACTGGCCGGGCCACTTCCCCAACGGAGCGGCCATGGTGGCGCTGTTGGCAACCGCAGGGGCCGATGTCAACGCTCCTTTTGAGGGACCGCATCAAGAAACTCCACTGCACTGGGCGGCTTCGAGCGACGACGTCGAAGTGCTCGATGCCTTGCTCGATGCCGGCGCTGATATCGAGGCTCCGGGTTCCGTGCTCGGTGGTGGCCCGCCTCTGAGTGATGCTCGCGGTTTCGGCCAATGGAAAGCCGCCCATCGACTGGTGGAGCGCGGCGCCAAGACCTACATCATGGACGAAGCGGCCCTGGGCTTGATCGATCGTCTCGAGGAGCGCTTCACGGCCGATCCGCCCTCCCCCGAGGACATCAATCTTGGATTCTGGGCGGCCTGCCAGGGAGGTAGCCAAAGCTGCGCCCGGGTGTTGCTCGAGCGTGGCGCCGACATCAACTGGTTGCCGCCCTGGGAGAACCTCAGCCCACTCGACGCGGCAGAACGAGAGGGAGCCGAGGAGCTGGTTGTCTTTCTGCGTTCCCATGGTGCCAAGGCAGCCAGCGAGCTGTGAGCCCCTCGGATCTGGAGGTAGCCATCGACGCCGCTCGGGCCGGCGCGGCCCTAGTTGCCCAAGCCATCGGCCAGCCGACCACCGCGGAGTGGAAGAGCGATGCCAATCCCGTCACCATCGTCGACCAGCAAGCCGAAGCGGCCATCGTCGAGGTGATCGCCAGGTTCCGACCGGATGATTCGGTATTGGCCGAAGAAGGCGGCGGGAGCAGCTGGGATGAGGGCCGGGTCTGGCTCGTCGATCCGCTCGATGGCACTGTGAACTTCATCCACGACATACCCCACATCGCGGTATCGGTGGCGCTCTGGATCGATGGAGACGCCTGAGGTCGCGGTGATCCATGACGTAGACCGAATCGAGGAGTTCACCGCTCAGCGTGGAAAGGGTGCCTGGCTCGACGAGCGACCGATCGTTGTCAGTGGCGAGGCCGATCTTGCCCGCAGCCTGATCGCCACCGGCTTTCCCTACGACCGAAACATCCACGGCCGCGCCTACGCGGCAACCCTGGGCGAGGTACTCACGCGAGTTCAGGGGATCCGTCGCTTCGGCTCGGCTGCGCTCGACCTCGCCTGGGTTGCGTGCGGACGCTACGAGGGATATTGGGAGTCGGGCACCCAGCCCTGGGATGCCGGCGCCGGGGTGCTGCTCATCGAAGAGGCGGGAGGCCGGGTGACCAACCTCGATCGAGATCCGCATCGACTGGATGACTCCCGTGATCGTCGCAACCAACGGTCACATCCACGAGGCGCTGATCGACGCCCTCCACAACGAGATGAGCACGCTGCTCATCGCCCGGGGCGTGATCGGTCACCCGGGAGCCAATGCGGTGGTGATCGATGACTGACCGCGTCGTCGCCATCGGAGCGGCAGGCGACCTTTCCGCCTCACGCTCGATATCTCACGACGGCTATCTGGGGTCACCCCGACACGACCACCACTTCCACCCATTCGGCTACGCCGGTTCCGTGCTTGGTCTCTCGCTGAAGCAAGCCGGAAGCTTCGCCGGCCTCGCCCAGGCGGTATCGCGAGCGACTGCCGCGACTTGCACCTGGTCAAGCTCTGGTCGGCAACCGTCTCGATGATGAAGCCCTGACCGAACGCAGGTTGCCAACACGACTGGATCTCGACTTGTGGTCTGGCTCAACCCCGACCCTCCTCATTCGCTACTGCGGCCACCTGGCGGTCGCCAACAGTGCTGCGCTGGAACTGGCCGGACTCGCCGAACATCGCCGATGGAATCCTCCGCGAGACCGAGATCGTGCCGGTCACCGAGGCTCTCGCTCCGCTTCGCCCTCAGCTCGGCCAAGGGGAAGTGACTCGCGCGCTCGCAGGGCTGGCCGGGCTCGGCCTGGGCAAGATCACCGCGATCGTGTCGGCCACCGATCCGCTCTGGTGTGAAGTCGACGACGAAATCGGCAGCTTGATCGAGATCGCTCCGGCGCTCCCCTTCGACATCGAGGTCCTGGTGATCGCGTCGAGCCCACCCGAGCTACGCGAGGCCGCCGAGCAAATCAGAACGGCACAGCTCGACAATCTCACCTTTCTCGGCTGGAAGGAATTCGCCGACGGAGCCTTGGGTGCCCACACCGCCGCCCTCCATGAGCCCTTCAGCGACGACCCCGGCAACCGCGGGATTCTCCGCCTCGATCGCGAACACGCCGAGGCGATGGCGCAGGACCTGTCTCGACCTCGACGGAACAATTGCCATCCACGCGATCGGCGATGCCGCCAACGACGACGTGTTGTCGTTCTTTGCTGGGCTCGTCGAACACGGAGCCAGCTCGCGCCACCTGCGTATCGAGCACGCCTCGATGCTGACCGCAGGCCGCGCGCGGGCTGATGGCTGAACTGGGAGTTACCGCCTCGGTGCAACCGTCATTCATCACCTCAGAGGTCGATTGGCTCGCGGCCCGAGTAGGAGAGCGCGCCGATTACACCTACGCCCTCGCGGCTATGGAGGAGGCGGGCATTTCGCTTCTTGGGGGCTCCGACTGTCCGGTGGAGTCGCCAAATCCCTGGCCCGCGATCGCAGCTGCGGTGGGGAGCGGTCTCAGCCCTGAGTCGGCCTACCTGCTGTACGGGCCATCACTACAAGTGGGCGACGTGGCCAACCTGATCGAAACCGAGTCCGACGACATCGGGGGGGACAATCGGGTCATCTCCGTCTACCGGCACGGAGAACCCATCGAGCTCTCTCCGACTCTCGAGCTCATCTGAGGCGATCGGTCCTCTCTTGTTAGTTGGCCCGATGCCTGATGAAATGATTCGTTGCAATGTTTGACTACAGCTCAGGTCACTGCAGACAGCGTCGGCCAAACCCTCGACGAAGCCCTCACCGAGGCTGATCGAAATGGTGGCGACGAGTAGTCGATCCGTCAGTCGAACCCTCCTACAACAACATTCTGCGGTCCCCTCGACGACGTCGAGGACTTCCTCGGACAGGTCTACGGCAAGACCGCCTTCATGGGCTATGTCCACTCCGACAAGGCGGTGCGAGACGCGGGCAATGCAGCCGAGGAACGGCTGCAGAAGTGGGGCGTGGAGTTGATCTTTCGTTCCGACCTCTATGAGGCGGTGAAACGGTTCGCGTCCACCTCCGAGGCGGAAGCCTTGCGGGCGAGCAGCGCAGATATCTCGAGTTTCTGCTGCGCGATCTGCGCCGGGCCGGGCACGAACTCGATGAATCGACTCGCGCCGAGGTCAAACGGCTGACCGAGCGATTGGTCGAGATCGGCGTTCTGTTCCAGAGGAACATCGATGAACACCAGGATTCGATCAACCTGGGTCCCGACGACCTGGAAGGACTCTCCCCCGACTATCTCGAGGGCCTTGAAGCCGGCGAGGAGAAAGGCACCTACAAGGTCGGGATGGCCTATCCCGATGTGATCCCGTTCATGGAGAACTCATCGCGGCGAGACCTGCGCGATGACCTGCTGCGCCGTTTCAACAGCCGCGCGGTGGAGGCCAACCGGCCCTTGCTGGAGGAAGCGATCGCACATCGCCAAACGATCGCCGAGCTCTTTGGCCAACCCTCGTGGGCCCATCACCAACTCGAAGAGAAGATGGCCAAGACCCCTGAGGCCGTCCTT
This sequence comes from uncultured Acidimicrobiia bacterium, assembly GCA_963840175.1. Lineage (GTDB taxonomy): Bacteria > Actinomycetota > Acidimicrobiia > Spongiisociales > ZC4RG35 > JACCTH01. The sequence goes on along the minus strand of CAWIXU010000003.1, from coordinate 110,349 downwards.
CGGTTCTATGCCGGCCTGGTCCCCGGTCTAACCGAGCTCGGCCAGACCGAAAAGGGCAAGCTCGCCGAGATGCTTGGCGCCGACGGTCACGACGACGAACTCCAGAGCTACGACTTTCGCTACTACGACACCCAGCTGCGAAAGCGTGACTACGGCGTCGACCCCATCGGAGATCGCGTCCTACTTTCCGCTGCAGAGCGTCATCGACGGGCTATTCGAGCTGACCGGCGAAGTCTTCGGCCTGCGCTACCGGCTCATCGACGTCCCCGTCTGGCACCCCGACGTTCTTGCCTACGCCATCGATGACACGGCGACCGGCGAAGAGATCGCTCGCTTCTTCATGGATCTGTTCCCGCGCGAGGGAAAGTTCAGCCACGCCGCGGCGCTTCACCCTGATCCACGGTCGCCGCCTACGCAGACGGGACCTATCAGAAGCCGCTCTCGGCCATCGTCGCCAACTTCACCAAACCCGGGGCCGATCGTCCCTCGCTTCTCCAGCACCAAGAAGTGGAGACCTTTTTTCACGAGTTCGGTCACATCCTCCACCAGACCTTGACCGAGGCCGAGATCACTCGCTTTGCGGGCTCGTCCACCGAGGGCGACTTCGTCGAGGCGCCCAGCCAGATCATGGAAAACTGGACCTGGGAGCCAGAGATCCTCGCCCGCTTCGCCCGTCACTACGAGAGCGGAGAGCCCATTCCGGCCGAACTGGTGTCCCAACTGACGGCGGCGAAGAACCTGAACCTCTCCCTGCTGACCCTGCGCCAGGCTCAATTCGGCTGCTCGACATGTGGCTGCACGATGAGAATCCCGCACAAGGATCTCGACGACATCCACCTCCGCTCGACCGAGAGTCGGCCTCTTTCCCCACCACCAGGGGACCTTCTACCCGGCCTCCTTTGGCCACCTCCTCGGTGGCTACGACGCCGGGTACTACGGCTACTTGTGGTCTGAGGTCTACGGCGACGACATGTGGAGCCGTTTTGCCGGCGAAGGGCTGCGCAGCCCCGAGGTAGGGCGCCGACTACCGGCGCGAGGTCCTTGCCACCGGTGGGTCCCGGGATGCGATCGAGCACCTGCGGGCGTTTCTCGGGCGTGAGCCCAACAACGAGGCCTTTCTCGCGCAAATTGGGGATGGGGAAGACGGGAACCGCAGCGCCGCTCAGACGTATAACCCAGAGAAATATCGTTAAGACGAAACGTTTTAACGGCGATTTAACAGGGAATGAGAATGCTGTTTAACCGGGCCGGGCTCCCATCATGGGCTTGCGCTGGGAATCTGGCAACCGGAAGAAAACGCCGTCAACGAAGGTTGATTCCGGTAGAGGCCGCCTGGAAGGAGGCCGATTGATATGTCAGAAACACTCAAAGGATCGGCGATACGGGGAATGACCCGCCCCTCCCGCCGTTACGCAGAAGATCGGGTTTGCAACCACCAGGGCTGTGAAACCCGTCTCAGCCAGTACAACCGTCGGGACCACTGCTACACCCATGCGCCAGTCCGGTTCCCGCGAGTCAGGGGCAGAATTCTCCCTGAAGGGCACCTGATTTGACGAGGCTTCTAGGAGCGCTGGGTCAGGTTCTCTCCCCCTCCCCTCGACACAGACGATTCCTAGAAACAGAGGCCCCGGCGACCCCTCCGCCGGGGCCTCGCTTTGGGGATCTTCTGTGGCGAACCCAGGGTTCTGATCGTTGACACAGCGATTTACACCCCGGCCGTAACCGGGCCCTGGAGCGGAGTAACCAACAATGCAATCGACCTCAAGGTTCCCACCATCTCCTGCGCTCACTGCAAGTCGACCATCGAAGGTGCGGTTGGCCAACTCGGCGGTGTCGCCGATGTCACGGTTGACATAGAGGAGCAGACTGTCGCGATCGACTTCGACTCCGAAGCGGTCTCCCTCGACGCAAAGCAGGTCAGAGCTCGACGGTCGGGTATGAGGTCGTCAGTTGACCAGAGAACGGTCGACGTGATTCGAAGTCGAAGGGATGACCTGTGCGTCGTGCGCGGCCCGGATCGAAGGCTCTCGTCAAACAGCCGGGAGTGGAAGCGGCCACTGTGAATCTCGCTGCTGCCCGGGCCCGGGTACGGGTGGTGAGCGACGTCGACCCAGCGTGCTGAAAGAAGCAGTAGCCAAGATCGGCTACAAGCTGGCCGACTCCGAACCAGCGGCAAAGGGTCACGCCTCCCATCTGCACAGCGCCAACGAGCGCAAACAATGGCGATGGTTTTGGATCGCGGCCGCACTAACCGTCCCGACGATGATTCTTTCGCATGTTCGCCGAGATGAACTCGACGAACGCCTTGCTGCAGTTCCTTCTGGCGACGCCGGTCGTGTTGATTGTTGGATCTCAGTTCCACCGGGTCGCTTGGACCCAGGCGATCCATCGCAGTGTTGGGATGGACACTCTGATCTCCCTCGGCTCGCTTGCCGCCTATGGATGGTCGGCCTGGGCCCTGGCTCGGGACCGGGATGCGATCACGAGCAGATCTTTTTCGAAACCGCCGCGGTGATCATCACCCTTATCACCCTCGGTCGCGCTCTCGAAGCACGAGCCAAAGGCCGGGCCAATCGAGCCCTGACCGCACTGCTCGCTCTTGGGGGCCAGCGAAGCGCGAGTTCGCACCGAACATGGCGATCGGGTGATGCCGATCGCATCGGTGCTGCCCGGCGACCTGATGGTCGTCCACCCGGGCGAGAAGGTGCCAACCGACGGCGTGATATTCGAAGGGGGATCGTCCTTCGACGAGTCGATGCTGACCGGCGAGTCCACCGCAGTTACCAAAGGTGCCGGTGCTGAGGTATTCGGCGCGACGATCAACCAGGAAGGCCTAGTCGTGATCCGCGCCACCCATCGGTGAGGAAACTGCCCTCAGCCGGATCGTTGCCCTCGTCGAGGAGGCCCAGGCAGGAAGGCTCCGGTCCAACGTCAGGCCGATCGGATCTCGTCTGTATTTGTGCCGATCGTGATCGGGGTCGCCCTGGTCACATTCTCTGGGCGTGGCGCTCGGCCCCGGAATTCCAATGCCGTACGCAGTTCGAGCGCGTGGCAGTGTTGATCATTGCCTGCCCCTGCGCCCTCGGCTTGCGCGACCCCAACCGCGATCATGGTCGGGAGCGGCCGCGGGGCCGAGCTCGGGGTCCTTTTCCGAAATCCAGAGATCTTCGAGCGTGCAGACAGATCGACACAGTCATTTTCGACAAGACCGGCACCCTCACCACTGGTGCCATGACTCTTTCCGATCTCGTCACGTCCGAGGACGAGGAACGTCTGCTTGTATTTGGTCGCGAGCGTCGAAGCAGCTGGCGGCCACCCCATCGGTAAGGCCGTCGCCCTCGGCGCCGAGACTCGCGGAATCGATCTGGGACGGCCCGAAACGGTGGAAACGTTTGGCGGGATGGGAGTAGTCGGAACGATCGACGGAGTCGAGGTCACCGCCGGCAAACCCAAGCTTCTTGCTGATCGTGGGCTCCAGATCTCGGCACCGCTGCTCGAGGCCCATGAAGCCTTTGAACAAGGCGGGAAGACCGCCTTCCTGGCGGGTACGAGGCGAGGCCCGCGCTGCCCTTCGCCGTGGCCGACACCTGCGGTCGAGTTCGATCTCCGCACGTCACCGAGTCTCGAGCGTATGGGAATCGTCGGTCGGCATGCTCACCGGCGACAACTCTCAGACCGCCGATGCCATCGCCGCCCAGCTTGGAATCGATCGAGGTCATCTCCGAAGTCTTGCCAGGCGAAAAGGCGGATCGAGATCCGGCGCTTGCAGACAGATGGCAGGCAGGTCGCCTTCGTCGGTGATGGCATCAATGACGCCCCCGCCCTTGCGGCTGCCGATCTCGGGGTCGCAATTGGCACTGGCACCGATGTCGCCGTGGAGTCCGCCGATGTCGTCCTGATGGCCGGTGACCCGAGTCTGCTACCCACCGCGATCTCGCTGGCTCGCCAGACCCTGAAGGTAATCCGCCAGAACCTCTTTTGGGCGTTCGCCTACAACGTTGCCGCGGTGCCGCTCGCGGCCTTCGGTCTGCTCGATCCGATGGTGGCCGCGGGAGCGATGGCGCTCTCATCGGTTTCCGTGATCACCAACAGTCTCGCCTGCGCGGTTCGATCCCATTTAACAGTCTGAGGTACGGATCTAGGGTTGACCCATGGGGATCGTCTGGCATTCAAAAGACAGAGATCTTCGAGAGCCGGCGGCGGTGATTGCCTTCGCCGGATGGGGCGACGCCGGTCGGGCAGCGACGGGTGCGGCCCGTCACCTGCTCGAGACCTATCCGAGCCGGCTAGTGGCGGAGATTCCTCCCGACGAGTTCTTCGACTTCACCGTGCGCCGTCCGTTCACCTACCTCGATGGCGACGAGCGCAAGATTCGCTGGCCGGAGAACCACATTCATTTGGTCCACCATCCCGGGCGCGACCTTGTCGTCTTTGTCGGCGAAGAACCGCATCTGCGATGGCAACTCTTCACCGAAGACCGTCATCGAAACCTTGGTCAGGCTCGGAGTACAGAAGGCGATCTCTGCTTGGGCGCCTTCCTCGGAGAGGTTCCGCACACCCGACCGACCCCGATCTTTGGCGCCGGCAATCCCCGTCTGATCCAGGAGCACCATCTCAACTCGACCAACTATCAGGGCCCCACCGGCATCGTCGGCGTGCTGACCAGCGCACTTCCTGGAATCGGAATCCCGGCCGCGGCCCTCTGGGGTGCGGTCCCGCATTACCTCGACGACCCCGACTATCCCGCCGGCTCCTATGCGTTGCTGAACAAGCCCGCCGAGCTGCTCGGAATCAACATCTCGGCCGGCGATATTGCCGCCCGCAGCCTTGAGTTTCGGATCGCCATTGACGCCGAACTCAAGGAGCAGCCCGACTTGCTAGCCACATCCACAAACTCGAAGCCACCCTTCCCGCGGAGGAGTTCGGCCAGGGCAGCCTCGTCGACGAGATCGAGACGCTTCCTGCAGGACGGCGGCTAGTCCTCAGCGTTCTCCCCGAGGGGGAGACCTGACGCAGCGAAGGCGAGCTTCTCGCGTGCGACACTTGCCTCTTTGCGTGGCTGACAGGAATCACCTTATCGCGTCTGAGCGCCCCCATCTGCCTCCTTCGTAGCATCCATCCGCCCCGGGGAGAAACGCCGCCACCGAACCTTCGACCTGATAGATGCGCGGTCATCTCTCGGTCAGGACTTGATCGGGAAGGCGACGTCACACGCCGGGGTCGTCGTCGCCGATCTCGGACCAGTCGGCAAAGTAGACCTCGCGTGGGGCATCATCGATGGTGAGGCCGTTGTCCGCTACCCACTTTTCGACGGCTTCGTAGGCCTCGAGAATTCCGCGAATGCCACTGCCGCTTGGTGATCCTGGTGAAAGCCTCCTGATGAGCTGGTTCTGGCGGGCCGTCATCTTGACGGCAGGTTCGACATGCCCTCGTAGGGCACGCATACCTCGACGGGGCCATCGGAATCGGTCCCCACCTCACCGTGGTAGATCACGAAGGGGATCCCCTGGGCTTGTTGTCCGAGACGCTCATAGAGTGCTCGCCATCGCTTCCTCGATAAAGCCCGGCAGCGCGTCCACCAAGACGTTCCTCTGCATGGACAGCACGTTCTGGTCGCCAACCTCGCCCGTGTCGATCCTGAACATGGTTTCTCCTTTTCTACTGAGATGAGCAGTCAGGTACCGCACCAGCTGGCGTTTGGTCTTGATGTCGGACTCGACGCCTCGCCAGTACTCGCCGATGCTCTTGGCGGCAGCATCGCCCTCCAACCCGATGACCTCGGCTATCTCGACGAGAGGCATCTCCAGGCGACGGAGCAACCCGATCAAGCGGCCTGTCTCGAGCTGATGCTCGTGGTAATACCGGTATCCGTTGTCGGGGTTGACCTCGACCGGCTTGAGAAGTGCCATCTCGTCGTAGAGCCGCAGCGCCTTCAACGACAATCGCGAGCGCCTCGAGAAGCTCCCGATGGTCACGATTGGCTGGAAGGCTCATTCATGCGATGAGTGTCGATCCTGCCCCAGGGGCCGAGTCAAGTCCTTTTCCCCTCGAAATTCGGCCAGCAAAAAGTTGGGGCTCCCACTCCGGAGCCCCAAACCCTCAAATGCGCTACTTCTTCTTGTGCCTATTGGCCTTGAGACGCTTGCGGTACTTGTGTTTGGACATCTTCTTGCGTCTCTTCTTGATCAATGAACCCATGCAATCCTCTAAGAAATGGAACGGTGGACGGCTCCAGCTTGGCAATCGGCCCACACCTGGTCAAACCGGTGGCTCAGCGAATGCCCTCCTGGCAACGCCGAAGTCGTCTCACCTGAGCACCCGGGCATCGCCCCTTTCAGGGCCTGCGGTCACCTGCCGATTCACGTACGCTGCTTTGACGAGGGCAAGCACTGCTGGTCCCGCCCCCGACCAGCTCACGTGAGAGGCACCCGCGGCTCGCGCCAGCTCGACGCCTTCACCCACCAGAGGACGAATCTCGTTGCGAGGCGCTTCGTGAAATCTCGTCACCGGCCGCGCCCGCAAGGATCTCGTCGTCGCCGGTGAGCAACCCGAGCAGTGAGCGCACCCATCCGACCGAGTGACCGCACCGCCAGCGATCGGGAGACCTGAGCTGTCGAGTGCCTCCCGGGCCTCCGAGGTGGGGAAAGAGTCGGCGGGAACCGCGACTATGGGGATCAGAGCTCGGATGCAAGGTGAGCTGTCTCACCTTTCCATCGGGAGGACACAAGCACGAGTCCTCCGTAGACCGCGGCGGCGGCGTTGTCGGGGTGCTCCTCGATCTCCGCGACGAGGTTGAAGAGTCGCTCCGGATCTATCTGCCTTCCCCCATCGCCCGCCAGCTGCCGCCACTGCCCCGGCCGCTGCCGCCGCGGCGACGAACCCAGACCCTTGCCGATGGGAATGCGGTTGTCGACCACTAGCTCCAGCGGGTTGCGTCCTTCCGATCGCTTCCTGGGCGGCTGCCAAGAACGAAGTCGAAGTGACCGCCTGGGTGCTCAGGGCCGGTGTGTCGGACGACTCCACCGTTCGCTCGGCGTGGCCGTTACGTGACATCGCAATTCGAGCGCCAGCGCGAGAACGTCAAACCCGGGGCCGAGGTTGGCGGCGGAAGCGGGGGCGGAGGCGGTGGCCATTGAGCGCCTGGTTTTACACGAAGCCTTTTCGCTACCGAATCGGCCCGTAGGGCCGAATCGGTGATAAAAACGTCGGATGCGCGACATCCTTGGGGCTCGACACGCTGGTGGCCGAGATGGTCGCCGGCTTGGGGCTGGCGCTGGTGGTCGGAAACGCTCTCGCCTGGCGGAAACATCGACGCGGGGAAGTGCCCAAAGGAGTCACCGGTGAGTTCCGCTCGGGCCGGGTTTGGTTCCTGTTGATCGTTGGGCTGCTGATGACCGTGTGGGGAGTTGGCTCGCTTGTCACCTGATTGCGGCGAAACCGACGAGCGGTAACCTCACCGCCCTACTGCGGATGTAGTTCAACGGCAGAACACGGGCTTCCCAAGCCTGAAGTGGGGGTTCGATTCCCCTCATCCGCTCGATGATTCTTTCCGATCGCGACCTCAACGAGGCGTTGAAGACCGGCCATCTGGTGGTCGAGCCGCTCGGTCCCAACGCTGTGCAGCCGTCCTCGATCGATCTTCGGGTCGGGAATCAGTTCCGGGTCTTTGCCAACAGCCGCTATCCCTACATCGACGTGCGCCAGCCGATGGAAGACCTGACCGAGCTGGTAACCACGGTGGGCGACGAGCCGTTCATCCTCCACCCCGGAGAGTTCGTGCTCGGCACCACGGTCGAACGGGTGGAGTTACCCGACGATCTCGTCGCGAGGCTCGAAGGAAAGAGCTCGCTTGGGAAGGCTCGGACTTCTCATCCACAGCACGGCCGGGCTTCGTGGATGCCGGATTTAGGGGCCACCTCACCCTCGAGCTCTCCAATGTCGCCAACCTTGCCGATCACGATCTACCCAGGAATGAAGATCGGCCAGATCAGCTTCTTCCAGATGACATCGCCTGCCCAGCACCCCTACGGCGAGAGGGTCCTGCGATCGAAGTACCTGGATCAGGAGGGACCCACCGCCGTCCCGCTACTGGGAGAACTTCGAGACTCCGAGTAGGCGCGGTTCAGGGCTTCGCGAGCAGGCTCGTCCGGGATAGGGCGAGCCGGCCAGGCTGAGATCCTCGACGGCAGTGCCGGCCTGCACACCCTCCCGCGCCGTGCGGGCAAGCCAGGCAAGATCGAAGCGCGCCATCGACCAGGTAATCGGGGTCGACAGGAGCGCCGTGGCCGGGCACCACGATCGGGCGGGCCGCTTCCGGCCAATCGGCCGATCGTCTCGACCCAGGCGACCGGGAAGGAATCGCCAAAGCTCGGCGGATTGCCTTCTTCAACCAGGTCGCCGGCGAACGTCACGCCGTCGACATGGAGCACCGCATCGTTCGACGTGTGGCCCGAGACCGTAGAAGGCGAGCTCGACCGTGCGATCACCGAGGTCGATCGACAGCCGAATCCGTGAAGGTCTCGGTGGGCGGTGTGACGACAACCTCCCGATAACGCAGCGACGTCGGGGTAATAGCCCGATCACTTCCTTCACGATGAGGTCCGCCGTGCTCGACCAGACGTCGCTCGACAATCCAGGTGCCCCCAGATCCGCGCCTCGGGAAACTCCTGGTTTCCAAACGTGTGGTCCCAGTGCTCGTGGGTGTTGAAGACCCAACCGATCGGGAGAGCGGTGACTGCCCGGATCTCATCGCGAAGACTCTTCGCCTCGGCGGGGTTGGTGCGAGTGTCGACCACGAGCGCCCCCTCGCCACCGAGCACAAGACCGACGTTGTGGTCGAAAGGATCCGCAATAGCGGCGGACAAAGATGCGATCTCCCAGCTCGGTCCAGTTCTCTAAAAGGCTCATGTGGCGACCTTAGGGCTAGTTCTTTGGGAGAAAGCCGCAGTGACCCTCAAATCGAGGCCCCTCGCTGTCCGATAGCAATGAGGACAACAGAACACCCGGACGTCTCCTACCCCTCCTCCAAGGACTCTTCCTCCTCCATCGGGCGACGTCAGGGACCGACAAGAAGCGGCTGCAAAGCCGCTTCTTGTTTGTTCGCCCACCCGGGGAGTCGAGATCATTGGCGGTCACGGCCGAGGTCGGCAAAGAGGGTGTAGTCCGGGAAGAAACGTGAGCTTGACCGTGTCGGTCTTGCCGCCGCGGTGCTTGGCGACATGGACTTCGGCGACGCCTTTGGCCTCGCGTGTCGGACCGGTAGTACTCGTCGCGGAAGATGAACATGACGATGTCGGCATCTTGCTCGAGTGCTCCGGACTCGCGCAGATCGGAAAGGCGAGGTCGTTTGTCCTCTCGTTGTTCTGCCAAGCGATTCAACTGCGACACCGCGATGATCGGCACGTTGAGCTCGGAGGCCAGATTCTTGAGGCTGCGGGAGATCTCGGCGATCTCCTGCTGGCGGTTCTCGCGATTGCTCCCCTGCATCAGCTGCGAGATAGTCGACGACCACGAGGTCAAGGCCGCTTGATCGCTCCAGACGACGGCACTTGGCCCGGATGTCGGTGACGTTGACCACCGAGGAGTCGTCGATATAGAGCGGGGCTTTGAACATCTTGGTGGCGGCGGTTGTGATCTTCTCCCAGCCGCGCTCGTCGAGGGCGCCGGTGCGGAGGAGCTTGGAGTCGAGACGGCCAACCGAACTGATCACCCGTTGGACGATCTCGATCTTTGACATCTCGAGACTGAAGATGGCAACGGTTTTTCCCCTAGGCTCGCAACATTGGTGGCGATGTTGAGCGCGAGAGTGCTCTTTCCCATGCTGGGACGGGCAGCGATTACGACCAGGTTCTCGGGTTGCAAGCCACCCAGCAGCTCGTCGAGATCACGAAAACCGGTGTTGAGCCCGGTCGGTTCGCTGCCATCGAGTTCTTCGATCAACGTGAAGACCTGGTCCATCAGGCTGCCGACCGAGACCATCGACTTCGACTCTCGTTTCTCGGCGACTGACAGCACAGCTTGTTCGGCACGGTCGAGAACTCCGGCGATGTCGGCGTCGGTGCGGAAAGCCAGCTCGTTGACCGCTCCTCCGGCCTTGATCAAAGATCGGCGCAAGCCGTGCTCCTCGACGATCCCGGCGTAGTAGTCGATGTTGGAGACTCCGGGCACCATGTCGATGAGCGAGGCGAGGTAGGAGATGCCACCGACCTTCTCGAGGTGGTCGCGCCTTCGCAACTCCTCTGAAACCGTGACGGCGTCGATCGGCTGGCTGGTGTTGTAGAGCAGCACCATTGCTTCGAAGATCGTCTGATGGGCCGGGACATAGAAGTCCTCCGGCACGAGGCGGTCCATAACCTCATGCGCGGACTCGGCAGCGAGCAAGATTGCACCGAGCACCGACAGTTCGGCTTCTCTCGAGTGTGGAGGCACGCGTGGAGAGTGTCGTGGCGCGTGAGGGTGCGCTCAGTCATGTGGTGGATCCTGCCGGTCGGGTGTGACTGAAACGGGGAGTGCGTCCAACCTAAAGCCGACCCCTCCCAACGCGAAAACCCACCAAGTGGTGGGTTTTCGCGTACTATCGCACAGCAGAGAAGTCGGAGCCTTAAGCAGGGATTACGTCGATGGTGACCGGGACGCGACTTCGGGATGCAGACGAACCGTCACCTCGTGCAAGCCGATGGCCTTGATCGGTTCGGCCAATTCGACGGCTTTGCGATCGAGTTCGAGACCGGTGAACCTCTCTGATCCCTTCAATCACGATCGGCGAGCCCAACCGAGCCGTAGAGCTTTCCCTCGTCGCCGGCCTTGGCGGCCAGAACAACCCTTGTCCCTGCAGGCTGGCTCGCGATGTTCTGGGCGTCCGCCCGCAGCTTGCGGTCGACCGCATTGCGGCGTGGCAACCAGCAGTCTCGGCCGCGGCAATCGAGGCGTCGGTGGCTTTCGTCGCCAGCTTGCGAGGCAAGAGATAGTTGCGGGCATACCCATCGGAAACGTCGACCACGTCGCCCCTGCGTCCGAGAGCTTCGACATCGGAGCTGAGAATGAGCTTCATCAGCGACCCATGTAGCCGAGCAGACGCCATCTCGCGAGCATTCTTGATCGCCGTCGGCCACCTCACGCTGATGGCGTGGACAATTGCCATTCACCCGCCGCGATCGGATCTTGGCTCGGTCCGACATGTACTTCCGGAGCAAGGGAGACGTCCTTCCAGTCGACGAACTCCACCCTTCTCCTGGCAGAAGTAGCAGACCTTCTTCTTCATCCGCCGGAAATGGCCCTCCGGTCGGCGCTTTTTCTGTTTGCGATCGAGATTGGTTGTTCGTGGCATCAGTAATCCTTCCTTAAAACGGAGCCTCGTCGGGGCCGTAGTCGTCACGAGCGACCGGACCCGGAGGGATCGAGCGTTCACCGCCACCGCCACCGCCACCACTGCCTCCGCCGAATTCCCCTCCGCCCGAACGAGCGGTCTTGTTGACGGTGGCGGTGGCCCAACGCAAGCTGGGACCGATTTCATCGATATTGACCTCGATCGACCGAACGCTTCTCGCCGTCCTGGGTCTCCCAGGAACGCTGCTCGAGGCGGCCGGTGACGATCACCCGGGCGCCTTTCTGTAGAGACTCGCTCACGTTCTCGGCGTGTTCGCGCCAGATGGTGCCGGAGAAGAATCCGGTCTCCTCCTGCCACTCATTGTTCTGATCACGCCAGCGACGGTTGACGGCAAAGCGCAGCTTGACCATCGGCACTCCTGAGGGCGTAAACCGCATCTCCGGGTCATCGACCAGGTTTCCGACCAAGGTCACCGTGTTGGTCGACATGCTCTCTCCTTCTCCTCCCAAGCAATCATGTTTGTCGCTTCCAATATGCGGGTTGGGAGTGACAAATCAAGTGCCCTCATCTGTCTTCGGCGCCTTCGGGGCCTTCTGGGCCTTCGGCTCCCCCGGATGAACGATCTTGTGACGGACAACCTCGTCGGCCAACGCCAACATGCGATGTAGCTCGTTGATCGCGGCCGGTTCGGCATCAAAGGTCACAACTGAATAGAAACCGTCGTGCAGGTCGTTGATCTCATAGGCAAACCGACGTTTGCCCCAAAGATCGCGGCCACTGATAGTGGCTCCCCGCTCGGTCAGGAATTGGGCGATGCCGTCAACACGGCTCTCGACCTCATCCTCACCCAGATCGGGGCGATGGATAGTCATCACCTCGTAGGTGCGCATTCTTCTTTCCTCCTGTGGACATCCGCAGACGCGGAAGGCTTCGCTCGGCCTCAATCAGGTGACTGTTGGGTTGATTACGAAGCAGGGTGGTGGCGGAGCGCTCGGCCCACCGGGTGCCGAAGTGTAACCCGGGCCGGCAACCACCTTTTCCGTGCTCGCTCCACTCAGTCGCTGGTGATCAAGGTCAACGGGCCGAGCGGCGGCGCGAGATTGCCGGCGGGAGTTTCGAGAACCCACCGGAAAAGGACGTCGGAAACGTACATCTGGCAGTCGGCTTCAAAGCAAGGGACCATCGACACCTGGTCGACCAGTTCACCCGAAGCCGAGTAAAAGTAGAGGTCGAGCGGCATCAGGGTGTCCTTCATCCAGAACCCGGTGCTCACTTCTTCCTCCCACGCGAAGAGCATCCCGGTGAAGTCGCCTACATCCCCGATTCCCATCATTCCCTCTCCCCTCTCCGCCTCGGAATCCGCGAGGGCGACTTGGTGCCTCGTCCCGCCGAGATCAATCTCAAACGGTTCGAAAAAGGACAGATCTCCCGGGTCGAAAATGGCGTCCTCGGTCGTAGTCGGAGCAGTGGCCAAAGTCGTCTCGAGGGCTGACGTGCTGGGCGCGAGCGTTTTGGTCGTTGACGTCGGTTCGACCGCGCGACGCGACCAATACCAAAACCAACAGGAAGCCTCTAGGCCTCCCCGGCGAGCGCGCGAGCGACTTCGTCAGACAGGTGGTAGGTCTCTTCTTCATTGGGGAAGCTTCCATTTTCTACCGCCTGACGGAAGTTACGCATGCCCTCTACCGCCTCTGCGTGAAGGTCGGCGAAGTGGCGAACGAATTTTGGAGTCTTCCCGTAGCTCAGGCCGAGGATGTCATGAAAGACGAGTACCTGGCCATCGGTGTCAATTCCGGCCCCGATCCCGATTGTCGGACATGAGACCTCTTTGGTGATGATCCCCGCCACCATGTCGGGAATCCCTTCGAGAACAAGCGAGAACACCCCGGCTTCGTCGAGCGCCTGAGCATCCTTGATCAGCTCGCGGGCGTCTTCGACCAGCTTGCCCTGGACCCGGTGCCCGCCCATGGCATGCACCGACTGGGGGGTCAGGCCAATGTGACCCATGACGGGAATCTCGGTCTCGATGAGAGCTTTGATCATCCGCAACCGTTTCCGGCCACCCTCGAGCTTGACCGCCTCGGCGCTTCCTTCCCGAATGAGCCGCCCCGCGTTCTCGATCGTGGCCTCGGTGGAAAGGTGATAGGTGAGCCATGGCATGTCACCCACCACCAACGCCCGCGGCCCGGCCCGGGCGACCGCCGCGGTATGGAGCACCATCGTGTCGAGGCCGACCTTGATGGTGGTGTCGTGACCATGAACAACGTTGGCCACAGAGTCACCGACGAGGATGATGTCGATCCCCGCCTCGTCGACGATGCGAGCCGAGGGATAGTCGTAGGCGGTGGCCATGACGAGCGGGGGGCCACCTTTTCTTGCCCGAACCATCGGAGCCGTGACCTTGGGACGGTCTTGGGCATCGTCGCTCCCGGCGGCGTAGTTCATGAGATGCTTCCTTTCTCCCCTCCGGCTCACCGGTAGAAGGAAATCAAGCGATTGTCGGGTGATCAGAACTCGCCCTCGGCCGCCCGACCATGCGGGTCGCCCGTGGAAGGATCATTCTAGGGCGAGGTCAGCTTTCCGACCCAGGCCGATCGCAGTCGGACTCGGCGCGCGGCCACCTCTCGGTGCTGCCGTTTTCGAAGTGGATGTAGAGGTAGTCCTCACGAGTCTCAGGATCCAGGTAGATCTCTCGGTCGCCATAGGTGATCCCCTGAGCCACGACGCCTTCGGGGACCTCATCGAGGACGGCGTAGGAGAGAGGATCGCCCGACGCGTTGGCCAGCGGACCGAGCGCGCCCTGCGAATCATTGGCGTACATGTTCCCGAAGAAGACCAGGAACTGGACGTCCTCGTGGCCGCAGTGGCGGAAGCCTGGATACTCGACAACCTGGCTGCCCTCGAGCCGCTGGCCACTCTCGTCCAGCCAGGGACCGTTGGGCGGAAAACACGCTGTCACTCCCAACAACGCGACCAGCGCCATCTTTCTCCTCATAGTCGCTTCCTCAGCGGGTTCCGACTTTCATCGATTCGCGCACGAATGCGATGTCGGCGAGGTGATCATTGACGCCCCCCGGCGTTTCGACCACGACCGGGGCACCTGCCGCCGCCACGACCGCAGCCAGCAATTCAATTGGCATCTCCCCGCGGCCCAAATTGGCGTGGCGATCGCGGCGCGAATCGAAGGGATCTCGCGAGTCGTTGCAATGCACCAGGTCGATCCTGCCGGTCGCCGCCACTACCCGGCCGACCAGCTCCTCGCCCGGTTCGCCGCCTGCCCAGGCGTGACAGGTGTCGAGCACAAAACCGGGATCGAGATCGCCGATCTCCTGCCAGAGCCGGGCGATCGAGGAGACGCGTCTACACACGGCTTTGTCACCGCTCGCGGTGTTTTCGATCCAGACCGGCACCGATGTATCGAGCGAGAGCAGCGCCTTTCGCCATCTCGGGTAGGTCTCTTCGAGTTCGCCTTCACCAGTGAGATGCCCACCGTGCACGACAACCGCAGTCGCACCAATCTCCGTGGCCGCGTCACATGACTCCTGCAGGATCCTGCCGCGACGGGATCCGGATACGCGAGGCCTCAGCCGCCACGTTCACGAGATAGGGAGCATGGACGATGATCGGGATCGGCGCCTGGCGCAGCGCTTCGGCGTCGTCACGGGGCAACGGCTTCTTCCACGACTGCGGATCCGACAAGAAGATCTGGACTAGGTCTGCCCTCCTCGCCTCGGCGGCGGCGAGCGGATCAGTCGGGTCCACATGTGCACCGACACCAGTCATTCGATTTTCCTCAATTCATGAAGTCAGAGGCGCTTATGAGGTCACAGGTGCTGGCGCAGCGACACGGCGGAAGCGAGCTGCTTCCATCGAGGTCTGAGCCAGGGCCAAAGCGACCTCGGGAGCGGGCCGCTCCCAGTCGGAGGCCAGCACGGCGATCGTCTCCGAATCGAGCCAGCGGGCTCCCCACGGATGCGGAGGTAGTGACTCCGGAACGGCGGTGCGGAGCCAAAGCACTGGCACAGCTTCGCCCTCATCGTCGAGCTCTTCGGATCCGACATCAACCAGGTCGGCCCACGGAATCACCGACGCGGCAGCGAATGGATGCCCGAGGCGCAAACGTATTCCTTCGGAGTCGGTCTGCAGGACCGGGCGAGGGTTGATCAACTCGACGACGCCATAGGCCGCCAGGATCAGGCCGATCACAATCAAGACCACCGCCCAGATGTAGTCGCGGGCTTCGAGCAACTCGGGGTTGCCATTGGGCCAAATCAGATTCTGAAAGAACGAGATGATGCGCCGGCTCCGCAGCACATCTACCCCCAGCACGAGGAGCGGAATCCCGGCCAACGAGAGCAGCCACATCTTCAGACCGGCGCGCCGAACCTCAATTGGGTTGGACTCGAAAGGTTCCATCACTCAACTCCAAGATCGGCCGGTCGGATAAGCGCGGTGTAGTGCAGGTTACGTCCTCGGCAGATTTCTTCGACTATTCCATCGCTGCGATCAACCAGGATCACCACCTGGGCAACGCGGATCCCCGCGGCCGTCAGCACCTCGACCGCCTCCATCAGCGCCCCGCCCGTGGTCACGGTGTCATCAAGCACCGCGACGCGTTCGCCCGCTTCGACCGGACCCACGATCCTGCCGCCGGTGCCATGTTCCTTGGTCTCTTTTCGGACCGAAAACGCCCGCAACGACCGGGCTTGGGCAGTGGCGACCATGGCCGTCGCGACCGCCATCGGGTCGGCCCCCATCGTCATGCCTCCAACAGCCACAACCTCGGGAAGGAGGGTGGTCAGCAGCGCGGCACCCACCAACCACCCTCCGTCCCCGGAGTAGGTGGTGATCCGCGCATCCAGATACCAGGAGGAAGTGGCACCAGAACGGAGCGTGAACGGGCCGTCGGTGCGGAGAGCGTTTGCCTTCAGATGAGCTATCAGCTTCTCCATGGAGCTATCAGATACCAGATATCAGAGACGAGTCTGAAATCTGGCATCTGGTATCTCTGTATCCACATGGAACTGATTTTGGTTCGGCATGGTCTGCCTGACTTCGCCCCCGACACCTTCTATCGGAATGATCCTCACCTTTCGGAGCTCGGTCATCGCCAAGCCAAGCTTCTCGCCGCCCGCGCTCCCGACTGGGGACCCGTCGACGAACTCTGGGTGTCGCCGATGAAGCGAGCGCGGGAGACGGCGATACCGATCGCTGAGGCCCTGGGAATTGAGGCCCAGGTCCAGGACTGGGCGCATGAGATACGCAATCCCGATGATTGGGAACAGAAACCGCTCGGCGACATCCACGCCGCATGGATCGACGGCAACTTGCGACCGATCTCCGAGATCTGGGAAGGAATGCCGGGCGGGGAACGCTTCATTGACTTTCACGAGCGAGTCATCACCGGGTTGGCCGCCACAATGGCCGAAAAAGGCGTGGTCGAACTCGAATCGGACCTCAGGCTCTGGCAGCTCAGCGCCGACGCAGAGCGCCGGGTCGTACTGGTCGCCCATGGAGGGACCAACGCGATCGTGATTGGCCATCTTCTCGGAGTGGCGCCGACACCGTGGGAATGGGACCGGCTCGAGCTCGCGCATACCGGCGTCGCCCGGATGACGACGATTCCGATCTCCCACGGTCACGGGTTTTCGCTCCGACTCTTCAACGATCTCCATCACCTCGAGCCCGGGATGTCGACCCGGTAGCTGTCCCTACCGGCCGAAGCGGCGGTTGCGACCTGTGAAGTCGCGCAGTGCGCGGAGGAAATCGACCCGGCGGAAAGCCGGCCAGTAGACGTCGACGAAGACAAACTCGGCGTACGCGGACTGCCAGAGCAAGAAACCCGAAAGGCGCGATTCTCCGCTGGTGCGGATCAGAAGGTCGGGATCAGGGACGTCGGCCGAGTACATGTGGCGGGCGAGCGATTCGGCGTCCACAAACCCGGCCATCTCCTCGGCCCCCACTCCCTCCGAAGCGAGCCGGGAGACGAGATCCTTAGCGGCGTCGACGATCTCCTGACGGCCTCCGTACCCCATGGCGATATTGAGGGTGCGATTCGCATCGGCGTCGCTGTTGGCGTCCTCGGCCCGCTTGGCTACCCCAACCAGATCGGCGGGCAGCAAGTCGAGGCTGCCGATGAAGCGAATGCGCTCGCTCCGCTCTTGAGCCCGATCCGGCAACATCCCGAAGAACTCGCCTAGCACTTCGAAATAGGGCTGCAGCTCGCTCTCCGCGCGCACGAGGTTCTCGCGGGAAAGCACCCAGGCGGTCACCACCGGCACTCCCAGGTCGTGGGACCAATCGAGAAAGTCGTTGAACCTCGACATGCCGGCCCGGTAGCTGTCTGCGTAAGAGGCGAGCCCCGACTCGCGGGCGAACCGGCGATGCCCGTCGAGGATGATGCCGATGTGATGGGGCAAGCGCGAACGGTCGAGCTTGGCTAGAAGGCGCCGCTCGTAGAGCGAATAGGCAAGGGAGCGGGGACCATGCACTTCGTGAGATGCTACCGAGCAGGCTCAAAAATCAAGTCAGGCCAACGAAGTCAGGCCAGTGGGCATGTCAACCAGCTTCGCCCGCAGAAACTCGCCTAGCGACTTGGCTTGCGGATCGGTCCGGGTTGAGGAGGAAACACCTTCGCCGAGAAGCCCGCGTATGACGAAGTTGATCGCCCGGAGGTTTGCCAGCTCGTAGCGCTCGATCTCGAGGCCTTTTGCTTCGGGCATCAATTCGAGCAGCCGGTCGGTGGTGAGATAGCCCCGGAGCCATTCGTAGGCCCGATCCGAGATCGCCCACAGGCCGACGTTGGCGTTCCCCCCCTTGTCCCCCGAACGGGCACCCGCAACCACTCCCAGTGGCCGCTTTTCGGTCGGTCCTTTGTTCTGTGGGCTGGAGAGGTTGTTGTACACCCCTACCAACCCTGGGTTCGCAGTTTCGGGAGGAACCGAGGAGACCTCGATCGGAGCCCCGTCGCCGACGGTGACAGTCATCGGGGCCAGGGCGGGGGGGATGGTGCTCGGCCAGTAGACCGCGTATGGAGTGGCGTCGCCGGGGGGGCTCGTGAGGAACAAGCCCGGATAGTTGGATAGGACGAGCTCGACGGCGCCGCGGGAGAAGGCTCTCCCCGCCTTGTCCTGGTCGCGGTCCTTCACGGTGAAACGGCAATAAGCCATCGAGGCATCGGTGTCGATCGGATCGGGGCGGTCGGAGCGAATCAGGGCCATCTCCGCGACGTCGAATTGCGCCTTTCCTCCAACCGCGTCCCAGAGAGCGGACTCCAACACGGCAGCCTTCCGTTCGACGTCAAGGCCGGCGATTCCGAACGTCATCGAGTTGCGATAGCCACCGAAATAGTTCAACGCGACTTTGAGGTCCGGAGGGGGCGGGCTTCCTCGTACCTCGGTCACCCGTACACGATCAGAACCCTCCTGAATGAGACGGATTGTCTCGAAGTGCGAGGTCACGTCAGGGTTGAGATAGCGCGGCGAGCCGATCTCGTAGAGCAGCTGGGCGGTGACCGTACCCACCGACACTTCACCATCTGTCCCAGGATGTTTGGTGATTACCGATGAACCGTCGGCGTCCATCTCGGCGATCGGGAAACCGGGAACACCGAGGTCGTCGCGGAAGAAGCTGTAGTTGCCACCTGTGGCCTGGGCCCCGCACTCGATGATGTGGCCCGCCACCACCGACCCGGCCAGAGCGTTCCACTCGTTCCGTTCCCAACCGAAATGCCAGGCGGCCGGGCCCACCACCACCGCAGCATCGGTCACCCGCCCGGTGACAACCACGTCGGCCCCTTGCTCGAGGGCTGTCTTGATTCCCCAGCCGCCGAGGTAGACGTTGGCGGTCACAGCTTCCACGCCCGACCCTGCCAGCGGAACGCCGGTGTCGAAATGGCGGAACTCGACACCCTGGTCCATCAGCTCCGGGATGTGAGCGACGATGTTGTCCCCTTCGACGACTCCGATCTGGGGAGCCAATCCCAGGTCGGCGGCGAGCTTCTCGAGTCCTTCACCCAGGCCCCGCGGGTTGAGACCACCGGCGTTGGTGACCACCTTTATCCCGCGGTCGAGGCAAGTTCCTAACACCTGTTCCATCTGAGTGAGAAATGTGGAGGCATAGCCCGATTCCGGGTCGCGGCCCTTCTGCCGCCAAAGAATCGCCATCGTGAGCTCTGCCAGGTAGTCCCCGGTGAGCACGTCGATCGGACCGCCCTCGACCATCTCGCGCGCCGCCGAGTGTCGGTCGCCAAAGAAGCCAGAGCAATTGGCGATGCGCAGGACCACAGTCGCAAATTACCAAGCCTCGAATAGGCTTCCTGGGTGGATCGCTGGCAACTGGGCCGGGTGCGGAACCCGATTCGAGCGCTCTTGCACGGTGTCGCCGGAGTGGCGGCCATCGTCGGCGCCGCCTTGCTCGCCAACGCCGCCTCGGGCGGCCGCCACCTCGTCGGCGGGACTCATCTACTCCTTGACGCTCGTGGCGATGTACACCGTGTCGGTGCTCTATCACTCGGTCGGTTGGCGGGAGCGCCGAAGGCAGTTTTTGCAGCGCCTGGACCACTCGATGATCTTCCTCCTCGTGGCGGGCACCTTCACCCCATTCGGCGTAGTGGTCCTCGACGGATTGCTCCAGGTTGTGCTTTTGGCAGTGGTGTGGGGGATTGCGATTGTTGGGATCGGGCTCAAGTTCGTCCTCCCCCGCGTCTCGACGAAGCTGTCGGTCACGTTGCAACACACGATGGGCTGGCTATCGCTTGTCGCCCTTCCCTGGATCTGGCAACGACTTGGTCCGGGAGCAGTCTGGCTTTTGCTCGCCGGCGGGATTGCCTACTCGATCGGAACGGTGATCTTCGCGCTGCGACGCCCGCGCCTCGCCAGCCGCAGCTTCTCTCATCACGAGCTGTTCCATGTATTCGTGATCGTCGGTTCCGTGTGCCATTTCCTCTCGGTTTGGTGGTACGTAATGCCCTATTCGGTCCGATGAGCGAACGCTGGGCAACCTTCGACTGTTACGGCACGATTGTCGATTGGAGCGGCGGAGTCCAACAAGAGCTGTCGAGACTCTTTGGCGCCGAATCAGCAACCCGCCTTTTGCGCCGCTATCACGAGGTCGAACCTGAGATTCAACGCAAACAACCGGACGCGACGTATCGCGACGTGCTGACGATGGACCTCGAACGGCTGGCGCTGGAGGAAGGCCGCGAGCTGCCGCCTGAGGAAGTCGGTGCCCTGGCCAACTCACTGCCTTGGTGGCAGGTCTTTGCCGACGCCCCCGGCGCACTCCTCGAGGCGCAAGATCATGGATGGAAATTGGCCATCCTTTCCAACACGGACCGCGATTTGCTCGACGCGTCGATGGAAGCCATCGGGGTGCCCTTCGACGGATCGATCGTGGCCAGCGAGATAGGCTCCTACAAACCGGGCACCAGGCATTGGGAGGTGTTCGCCGAGAGCCTCGGTCGAGATGCCGAAGCACACGTTCACGTTGCCCAGAGCCTCTTCCACGACATCGCCCCGACCTTTGAGCTTGGCATCCCCTCGATCTGGATCAACCGTCTCAACGAGCCCGCTGACCCTCGGCCCCGAGTCACCTTGCGCTCTTTGACCGGTCTGGCCGACGCCCTCGACTCGCCATTTCCGTTTCCTAAGGTTTGGCCGAGTGAAGACCTTCAACCGGCTCGTCCTCAACACGGTCCTCGCCAGCACCACCAACAACTTCCTGTGGTTCGCGTTGACGTTTTGGGTCTATCTCGAGACGCGTTCGGTCGTCGCGTCTTCGGTCATCGGTGGCACGTTCATGCTCCTGTTCGCCGCCTCCGGAATCTTCTTCGGGACCTACGTCGACCGGAACAAGCGCAAGACCTCGATGGTGGTGTCGAACGCAGCTTCGTTGATCTTCTTCGTCCTGGCCGGGGTTGTCTATCTGGCAGCGCCGGAGGGGTCGCTTCCGTCACTTGGGCAACCCTTGACATGGGTGTTCATCGCTTTGGTCCTCGCCGGGGCGGTCGTTGGAAATCTGCGCGCCGTCGCCTTGTCGACGACGGTCACCCTTCTTGTCCCTGAGGATCGACATGACCGGGCCAATGGTCTGGTTGGAACCGCCAACGGAATCGCCTTCGCCCTGACATCGGTCTTTAGTGGACTGGCCATTGGTCAACTCGGCATGGGCGCCTGCGTGATCATCACCGTGGCGCTGACCGCGATCGCAGGCGCTCATCTGGCGTCGATTCAGATCGAGAACGACACCGCTCCGCACACCCAGGATGAGGCCGAGCCGAGGGACCAAAGAAGTTCGACGCCAAGGGCGCCCTCAGAGCAGTGCGGGCCGTGCCGGGACTCCTGGCCCTGCTCTTCTTCAGCACCTTCAACAACTTCCTCGGCGGCGTGTTCATGGCCCTCATGGATCCCTACGGGCTCGAACTCGTCTCGGTCGAGGCCTGGGGGATCATGCTTGCGATCACCAGCTCCGGGTTCATCATTGGAGGGATCCTTATCGCGCGTAAAGGTCTGGCGACGAACCCCGTCCGCACATTGCTACTGGTGAATGTCGTGATGTGGTCCATCACGATCCTGTTTCCGATCCGTTCTTCGATCATTCCATTGGCGATCGGCTTCTTCCTCTACATGCTGGTCATCCCCGTGGCCGAGGCTTCCGAGCAAACGATCATCCAGAAGGTCGTGCCGTTTCAGGAGCAAGGGCGGGTCTTCGGCTTTGCGCAAACGGTCGAAACCGCAGCCTCCCCGGTCACGGCCTTTCTCATCGGTCCGATCGCTCAGGCCTGGGTGATTCCTTTCATGACCGACGGTGCGGGAGCCGACGCGCTCGGTGGCTGGTTCGGGACCGGGCCCGAGCGGGGAATGGCCTTGATCTTCATCATCGCCGGCTCAATCGGCCTCTTGGCGACGATCCTCGCCTTCAACTCGAACGGCGTACAGGACCCTCTCCCGGCGCTATGCCGAGAAGAAGGACGAGCCCGAACCCGCCGACCAGGAAAACTTCGACCAGCTCAAGCCCGGCTGAGCCAGGACTGTTGCGCGCAGAGCGCTTCAACCTCATCGATCTCGCGAGGCACGAACGATGTCAAATTGTCGTGCCCGCTCTCAGTGATGAGGATGTCGTCTTCGATGCGCACGCCGATTCCACGGAACTCGGCCGGCACCTTGTGTTTGATCTTGGGGGCGTTCTCCTTCGCCTCTTTGAGCTGACGGTTCGCCCCTACCGGATCGAGCAGCGAGTCTTCGTAGTGCTCATCGTGGTTGTAGGCATGAAGCGAAAACTCGATCTCGTCGCGGCCATCGACGTAGAGGCCGGGTTCGACGGTGAACGCCATCCCCGGCTCCAGCACCCGTGGCTTCCCTTCGACGCGGTAGCTGCCGGCATCGTGCACGTCGAGCCCCAGCCAATGGCTGGTGCCATGCATGAAGAACTCGCGGTAATGGTGCATCGCCAAAGAGTCCTCGACGTTGCGCGGCAAGAGACCGAGGTCAACCAGACCCTCGGTGAGGATCTCCATCGAGGTCTCGTGGGTCATGCGAATCGTTGCTCCCGGCCGGGTCACGGCGATGGCTGCCTTCTGTGCCGCGAGCACCACCTCGTAGATGGCGGCTTGAGGTCCCGAGAAACTGCCGTTGGCCGGAAAGGTACGCGTGATATCGGAGGAGAAGTAGTCGACCTCGCAGGCGGCGTCGATCAGGATCAGATCTCCGTCTTCGATCATGCGGTCGTTCTCGACGTAATGAAGGATGCAGGCGTTTGGACCGGAGGCCACGATCGACGGGTAGCCGTTTCGCGGCGACCCACCCTCCCGCCAGACATATTCCATCGCCGCTTGCACCTGATACTCGGCCAGGTCGGGATGGGCAAAACGCATGGCTTCCCGGTGTCCTTCAGCTGAGAGCGAACAGGCGGCGCGCAGGCTTTCGATCTCGGCGGCTGATTTGCGCAGGCGCATTTCGCCGAGCAGTGGTGCCAGATCGACCACCGCCGTCGGCAAAAACTTTCCGGTGCGGTTGTGATAGTTCCGCGCCTTCTGAACAAGGGTTTGGACGCGGTCATCGTGCCCGTTGCCCGAGCGGTAGTAGAGCCGCTCTCTCCCCACCAGTAAGCGAGGCAACATCGAATCGAGCTCGGCGAGTTCGTAGGCCTGATCGGCCTGAAAGCGCTCTCGAGCGCCTTCCGTGCCGGCCCGGTATCCGTTCCAGATCTCCAGGTCGCGGTCGCGGGGCCGGACGAACAGGTGATAGTCGCCCTCGGGATGGCCGGGCACGAGCAATGCCACGGCGTCCGGTTCGTGGAAACCCGTTAGATAGAAGAACTCCGAGTTCTGACGGAACTCGTGGGTGACATCGTCGTTGCGAATCGTCTCGTCGTTGGCGGGGATCAGTGCAGCGGCGCTGTTCCCAATGCGGGACCCAAGCACCGAGCGATGATCTCGAAATCGATCGGGCATGGTCCCGACGCTAGTGCGGCTACGACGCGAGGGCTAGGTCGACGGTGAGCGGAAGATGGTCCGATCCCAGCGCCGGCCCGAGGTCGCGGTCGACGACTACGAGGCCTTCTGAGTAGAGCAGGTGATCGATCGCTACCTGGAAGAACGGAGAGGCTTCGGCGGGATAGCTCAGTTCGAGCCCGAACCCCCGAGTCGAGTCGTTCAAGCCGGTCGCGGCGCGCAAGTCCCGGTAGGAATAGGAGAACGGAGTGGCATTGAAGTCACCGGTCACAATGACCGGACCGTCTTGCTCCAGCACCCAGTCGCGGGCCCATGCAAGTTGGCGGTCTCGCAGATCCGCCCGCTCCGAGTTGTACGGCGAAAGCGGATGGACCGCCAGCACCGAGATTCCGTCGGCCAGCTCGATTGCAACCGCCCGCGGGTCGCTGCTCCGAAAACCGAAGGATTCGACGGTTGCTGCGGATGGTGCAAGCACCAGCGAACTGAAGATGTCGTCGGGATGGCGGTTCACCGACATCGTGTAACCCAGATCCGCCGCGGCGAGGGCCTCCTCCCATGGCCGGCTTGCCTCGTGCAGCACAACGAGATCCGCCTCCGATTGGCGAATGAACTCGACGACTTCGGCAAAGTTCTCGTTACTCGCCAGCACGTTGAACGAAAGGATTCGCAATTCCGAGGCAGTAGTTGTGCCCGAGGGCAGATAGAGCGGAGCGAGGACGGCCAGGTTGAGCAGAGCCACCGCCCCCGTGATGAGCGCGGTGCGGCGCCATTTGCTCAGCCCGAGCACGACAACCAGAAGTAGTAGCACCAGGCTCAGCTGTGGCCGAAAGGCGGCGATCAGATCGAAGGCCCAGTAGAAACCACCCAAGAAAGACACGAGCGAAACGCGGCGACGAGAACGGCGACGCCGCAATGAGAGACATCAGATATCAGATATCAGATATCAGACCGGAACCTGAAATCTGATGTCTGATGTCTGATGTCTGAGTCTTAGAGAAGCAGGCGCGCCGCCCAATAGAACGCGAGTCCGACTCCGACCACCCCGAGCATCGAGCGGCGAAACACGAACCCGCCGACGATCGCTCCCAGCGCCGCTGCCAGAAAGGGGCTGGCAGTCAGCGTGCCCTCAGGGGCCAAGAGATCCCTGCCGGCCAGCGCACGAACAACGCGACTGGAAAGACCTCAAGAAATCGGTTGTTGGTGGTCTGGACACGGGTCTGGCCAGAAACGAGATACGACTGATGAAAGTGATCGCGGCCACGGCCAGACGATTGCCGAAGGTTGCTCATCGTTCATCCAGCTTCGACGGGAAGGGCGCTGGCGATCACTGCTGCCACCAGCGCTGCGCTCGTGACCTGCCAGGCTGTCGGTAGCCAGAGCACGGCTCCGATGGTGGTGAGGACGGCGAGCCCGGCCGCGGCCCAGCGTCGCCAGCCCTTGATCAGGGTCGCGGCTAGCCCGACGTAAACCAGGGGCACAACTGCGTCCAGACCGAAGCGACTCGGGTCGAGCGACGCCCCGATCACGGCTCCCAGGAAGGAGCTGATCAGCCAGAAGCTATAGAGAGTTAAATCCGCGGCGGTCTTGTAAGCGGCGAGGTCGGGAACACCCTTTTCGGCGGCCGCGATCGTGAGCCCGTAACTCTCGTCAACCAGAATCCAGGCCAGGTGGAGCCGGCGCCACCATGGCTGCGGTCCGATCAGCGCCGCCACGTTCATCGACATCGGGATGTGGCGCAGAGCGAGGCCCGCTGGTCGCGGCGAGCACCGGCGCTGGCGCCAAAAGGCACCAGGCCAACCATCGCCAGCTGTCCGGAGCCGGAAACGATCAACAGCGAGGAGAGGAAGGTCAACCAGGGACTAAACCCGACCTGCGCGGCAAGGGCCCCGTA
This sequence comes from uncultured Acidimicrobiia bacterium, assembly GCA_963840175.1. Classification (GTDB taxonomy): domain Bacteria; phylum Actinomycetota; class Acidimicrobiia; order Spongiisociales; family ZC4RG35; genus JACCTH01. Next base: position 84,681 of record CAWIXU010000003.1, on the reverse strand, counting down.
CACCAGCCCGAAGACCACCAAAGGTGGAACCAGGACCAGGGTGTCACGGAACCCTCTCCGGAACGAAGCCCGACCCAATTGTCGTCGGGATTTTGGGTTTCGCTCTTGCTAGCGACCACCGTCAGTGGCGATCGCGCTCGTCAGCCGCGGACGCTGCATCGGCGGCGACGGCGTACCAGAAAAGAAATCTCATGACGTCACCCTCCTTTCGAAGCTTGGCTTTCTCATCTCGGCAAATTTTGGCTTGGTAAGAATCAATAGCTCTTTTACTAGTTACAGATTAGACTACGATCAGGTAATAAGTCAAGTGCAATTCTCTCATTACAAAGATCTTCCCCTGAAGCTCGCCGTCGCACTCGTGAACAGCGAGGATGTCGTCGACGGGACCGAAAACCTCGATGTCGCCCTGGTCCAGGATTTGCTCGATCGCTCCGACCTTGAGCGAGCTCCCCGGGTCCAAAAGAGTCATGTGGCAGCCGTGCGCCGGCTGCGGACCCAGGTGCGAGCCGTCTTCGAGGCAGGCTCGGTCGACCAGGCGGCCACCGTGGTCAACTCGATCCTGCGCGCGGCTGGCGCCACGCCCTTTGTTGGCATTCATGGCGGTGGGCCGCACATGCACGTGGCTCCCGAGGAGCGAACGCCGGACGGCTGGCTGGGGGCCACCATCGGCATGGGTCTGGCGGATCTAGTCGTGAACTACGGCACCGAAAGGTTCGGAGTCTGTTCGGCCGACGATTGCCGGGACGTTTTCATCGACGTCAGCCGCAACCACTCGCGCAAGCACTGTTCGGCGCGCTGTACGAACCGCGAAGGGGTTAGGTCTTTTCGTCGCCGCCAACATGCTCATTAGATCATTCGGCTGATTGAGGCGCGCAGCGCGGCGATCTGGGCATCGATGGGCCAGCCAGCCCGGCTCGGTTGAGGGGCTAGATCGCCCACGCTCGAGGCCAAACTTCTCGAGGTCTTCGTCGCCGGCTTCTGCCCAGGGGCGGCCATCCAGTCGGGAGACAAGCTTTCCCACTAGCTCGTGAGCGGTCCGGAACGGAACCCCTTTCCTGACAAGATTCTCGGCAATCCCGAGTGCTTGCGTACCCGATGAAGGCGCCGGCGGGTGAAACGTCGTCGCCGCGATCATGCCAGCCAGCGCATTGCAAGTGGAGGAGAGAGTGTCGTCGAGCGCAAAGAGTGCGGCTTTGTCCTCCTGCAGGTCACGGTTGTAGGTCAGCGGGAGTCCCTTCTGCAGGATCAGCAAGGCATTCAGGTGGCCGATCGCAGTTGCGGCACGGCCCCGGGCGAGCTCAGCCACGTCGGGGTTCTTCTTCTGCGGCAGCGCCGAAGAGCCGGTCGCAAAGGAGTCCGCGAGCGACAGCCACCCGAACTCGCTCGTTGCCCAAAGCACGAGCTCCTCGGCGAGCCGCGACAGGTTGACCATTGCCTGAGCCAGCACAAATCCGAACTCGGCCGCCAGGTCCCGGCTGCCAACGGCGTCGAGGGAATTGCTGAAACTGCTCTCGAAGCCCAGGGCGGTCGCTGTGGCATCCGGATCCAAAGGAAGGCTCGACCCGGCCGACGCTCCTGCACCTAGTGGGGAGACCGCCAGGCGTCGATCGAGGTCGGCCAGCCGGTCGCGATCACGACTGAGGGCCCAGCCATGGGCAAGCAGGTGGTTGCCGAGAGTCGTCGCCTGGGCTTGCTGTAGATGGGTGTAAGTCGGGATCGGCGTTTCGCGCGTGAGCCTCCGCCTGGTCAATGAGTGCGCCGATCATCGTGGCGAGATCGTCGCCCTCTTCCTGCAACCGCAGCACGGAGGTAAAGCCGAAGATCGAGAGCTACCTGATCATTGCGGCTGCGACCGGTGTGAAGCTTCTCCCCCACCGTGCCGACTAGCTCGATCAATCGGCGTTCGACCGCCGAATGCACGTCCTCATCCTCGGGATGGAACTCGAATTCTTCCTCGGCAATACGCCGCAATCCCTCCTGAATCGTCGCCGCCTCGTTCGGTTCGATGATGCCCGTGGCCCCCAGCATCCCGGCATGGGCAATCGAACCGGCGAGGTCGTAGGGGAGCAACCGTCGATCGGAATGGTCGACGGTGTAATTCCAGGCAAGCTCCGCCGGGCGCTCGTCGAAGCGGCCTCCCCAGAGAGTCATTCTCCTTCGCCCAGTCGTTCCTCCGCCAGTCGGCGGAGACGCAGGGCATTGAGACGGATGAAACCAGTCGCATCTGCGGGGTCGTAGACGTCGTCTTGCTCGAAGGTGGCGGTCGCCTGGTCGTAGAGGTCGTAGCTCTCAGAGCGCCGGCCCTCTACAACGACATTTCCCTTGTAGAGACGGAGCCGCGCCTCTCCACTCACTCGTTTCTGAATCTCGTCCATGAACGCTTGCAAGGCTCGTCGTTCCGGGGAGAACCAGAAACCGTTGTAGACCATCTCGGCGTAGCGTGGGGCCAACTCATCGCGCAGATGGACGACTTCACGATCGAGTGTGATCGACTCGACGGCGCGGCGCGCATGGTGGAGCAGGGTCCCACCCGGAGTCTCGTAGACACCGCGGCTCTTTATCCCGACGAAACGATTCTCGACAATGTCGACGGTCCCGACGCCATGCTTGCCCCCGAGCCGATTGGCTTCCGTAAGCAGATCAACGGCGCCAAGTTCGGTCCCGTTGATCGCAACTGGATTGCCCGCCTCGAACGCGATTGTGACGATTTCCGACTCATCAGGCGCATCCTCGAGATCGACCGTCATGCGGAACATGCCAGGCGGGGGTCTCACCCACGGATCCTCGAGGACGCCGCCTTCGTAGGAGACATGGAGAAGATTGGCATCGATCGAGTAGGGCTTTTCCGCCGTCACCGGAATCGGAATGCCCTTGGCCGAGGCGTAATCAACCAGGTCGGCCCGGCCGCGCAGTTTCCACTCCCTCCAGGGGGCGATCACTTTGATCTCGGGGTCGATGGCATAGGCCGCGAGTTCGAACCGCACCTGGTCGTTTCCCTTGCCGGTGGCGCCGTGAGCTATGGCGTCGGCACCCACAGCTTTGGCGACTCGCATCATCCCGCGGGTGATGATGGGGCGGGCAAGCGACGTTCCCAGAAGGTAGTACCACTCGTAAACGGCTCCCGCCCGCAAGGCTGGGAACACCGCATCGACCACAAACTCCTCGCGCAGGTCTTCGACGATGGCCTCCGCCGCCCCGGTGTTGATCGCCTTGGCTCTGGCGTCTTCGACCTCAGGGCCCTGGCCGACGTCAGCCGTGTAGGCGACGACCTCGGCTCCCCGTTCCTCGATCAGCCAGGCGAGGATCACCGACGTGTCGAGGCCGCCCGAGTAGGCGAGCACCACTTTCATCTCGGGTCTCCAATCGTTTCCAACCGGCTCTTCAATTGTTGTCCTCCCTGGGTATCGGCCGTGACCAGCAGCACGGTGTCATCGCCCGCCACGGACCCGAGAACTCCCTCCATCTGGGCGCTGTCGATGGCGGCGGCCACGACCTGCGCAGCCCCCGGTGGAGTCCGCAGGACGACCAGGTTGCCCGAGGAGGTGAAACTTTGCACGTACTCGCTGATGGTTCGCGTGAGATGGCTATCGGCGTGGATCGCGCGTCGGAACCTGTAGTGGCCCCCGTTCTTCAGCACACCCATTGCGCCAAGATCCCGGGAAACAGTCGCCTGGGTCACATCAAATCCCTGCTGACGCAGCGCGCTGACAAGTTCGGCCTGGTTCGAGATGGCGCCTTCCTCGATCATTCTCCTGAGAGCGCGCCGGCGGGTGGCGGTGTCGGTCATCGTCCAAGCGCTTTTTGCAACCGGTCGATACCAGCAGCAACTTCGTCGGTTGTCACCGACAAAGGCGGCGTCAGCCGGATCGCGTCGGGAAGAACGGCATTGACCACAAGCCCTTCCTCGAGCGCCGCACTTGCGACCTCGCTCGCCCGGTCGCTCTCGAGCTGAGCGGCGAGCAGAAGGCCCTTCCCGCGGACCTGCTTAACCCCTTTAAGCAACGCCAATTCATGACGCAGCTGATCGGACCGGGCCCGGCAGTTCTCCAGCAGCCGGTCATTCTCGATGGTGTCGAGGACGGCGAGCGCGGCGGCACAAACCACCGGTCCTCCCCCGAAGGTGGTGCCGTGGTCGCCCGGAGCGAATGCGCTGGCGACACGCTCGGTGGCGAGACACGCTCCGATCGGCAGACCATTGGCGAGTGCCTTCGCCGAGGTCGCGATATCAGGCACGATCCCTGTTGATTGCCATGAATACCAGTGGCCGGTGCGGCCGATCCCGGCCTGGACGTCATCGATGATGAGCAGACTTTCTGTCTCGTCGCACAAGGTGCGCACGGCAGCCAGGTAGTCGTCGGCGAGCGGCAGGACTCCGCCCTCGGCCTGGACGGTTTCGAGCATGACGGCGGCGGTGTGCTCGTCAACTGTCCGGCGCAGCGTTTCGATGTTGCCGGCTTCGACCTGTTTGAAACCCGGCGGCAAGGGTTGGAACATCGCTTGCTTCTGGGGTTGGCCGGTGGCGGCGAGTGTGGCCAGGGTCCGCCCGTGAAAACTGCCGGCGAGGGAGACGATCTCGTAGCGATCCGGTCCGAAGTGTTTCTGGCCATGTCGGCGGGCGAGCTTGATCGCAGCTTCGTTGGCGGTGGCGCCATCGTTGGAAAAGAAGACCCGGTCGAGGCCGGAGATGCTCGTCAGCCGATCGGCCAGCAGGCCCATCGGCTCGGTCGTGAAGAGGTTGGAGACATGGACCAGAGTGTCCATCTGCTTTTGCACCGCTGCCGTGACGGCGGGATGAGCGTGACCGATGGCGACCACGGCCAAGCCTCCTAGAAAATCGAGATAACCCTTGCCCTGAGCGTCGTACAGCCAGCTCCCTTCGCCCCGCACGAACGTGATCGGCGAGCGGTGATAAGTGTGCATGAGACGGCTCTCTGGCTGACTGGTCATTGGGTCACCATCGTTCCGATGCCTTCGGGCGTGAAGATTTCGAGCAGCAACGCGTGTTGCATCCGGCCGTCGAGAATGTGAGCGTGGGCGACTCCACCGGACAGAGCGGCTCGACATGACTCGAGCTTGGGACGCATCCCGCCTCCGATCTCATCGGTCGCAAGAAGGTCTTTGAGTTCGGAGCCGCTCATACGGGAGATCAGCGTTTCGGCTTGATCGCGCACCCGACGAACCCCTTCGACGTCGGTCAGGTAGATCAACTTCTGTGCTTTGAGCGCGATCGCGAGCGCGGCGGCAGCCGTGTCGGCGTTCAGGTTGTAGACCTCGCCATTGGGGCCGGTGGCCAGCGGCGCGATCACCGGCACCATTCCGGCTTCGAGAAGGTCATCGATCAGGGTCGTATCCACTTTCTCGACCTCGCCAACGAGGCCGAGCTCGGGTTGGGCGGCCCTGGCGCTCAGCATGTTTCCGTCAAGACCGGTGAGACCAACGGCCGAACTTCCATGCCCGTTGAGCAGAGCCACGATCTTCGGATTGATGTCGCCGGCCAGGACCCGCTGGACCACTGCGACCGTCTCGGGGCCGGTGACGCGGAGACCATTCTCGAACCGGGGCTCGATCCCCAACCTGGCCATCTCCTCTGAGATCTGCGGGCCGCCACCGTGGACAATGACTGGACGGATCCCGACCATGGTCAGCAGGGTCACGTCCCCGGCAAAACTGGCGTGCAGTGCCGGGTCGTCCATCGTGGAACCACCATGCTTGACCACAACCGTTTTGCCTCGAAACGCCTTGATGTAAGGCAAGGCTTCCATGAGGATCCGCGCCTTGCCCATCGAGTTGGCGATCCTGCTCTTGCGGGGGTCGGGGCTCGAGTGGCCGGTGGTCATGAAGGTTCTCCGTTGAAGCGGACGTATTCGGGTGTGAGATCGGTGGTGATGACGTCAGCCTCTCCATTACCGGTCCCGACTCCGATGGTGACAGAGAAATCTCTTGTCATCCGAGCGCCGAGAGCGCTTGCGTCGAATAGAACCGGGTCCTTCCGGTGATAGACCGTGATGCCCTCATAGGCGATCGATTCGACTTCTACCGGACATGTCCCGGCCGCGGCCAACACCCGACCCCAATTGGGATCGGAGCCAAAGAACGAGGCACGAACCAGACCCGAATCTGCGACCGTGCGGCCTACCTGACGAGCCGTCTCGCGATCGACGGCTCCGGTCACCTTGATGGTCACCACTTTCGTCGCCCCTTCCGCATCGGCCGCTAACGCCGCCGAGAGCTCAGCGCACGCTTTCTCCACGGCCGAACCTAAATCAGACTCGGCGACAGGGCCGGCTGTACCGGAGGCGAGGAGGAGGACCGAATCGTTGGTCGATTCGCAGCCATCGATGTTGAGGCAGTTAAAGGTCCCGCCGACGGCTTCTCCCAGAACTCCTTGCAAAGTCGTGGAAGAGACCTGGGCGTCGGTAGTGAGAACAGCACAGCATGGTCGCCATATCGGGCCGCAACATGCCGGCTCCTTTCGCCATCCCTCCCACCGCGAAGTTCTGGTGAATTACGTGCACCGTCTTGGGGCGGGAATCGGTGGTGAGAATCGCCCGAGCCGCGGTCTCTCCTCCCCCGGTGTTGGCGCTAGCGACGAGCTGAGGGATGGCACGAAGAATCGGTTGCACCCGCAACTGGGCACCGATCGGACCCGTCGAGCAGGCGAGCACCTGTTGGGGATGGGCGCCGAGATGCTGGGCGGCGGCAGAGGTGATGGCCTCGACGTTTGCCATCCCCTGGTCGCCAGTGCCGGCATTGGCGCAACCGGAGTTGAGGACGACCGCATGTGCCATTCCGCTGGCAAGGCGCTGGCGCGAGAGGATGACCGGCGCCGCCATCGCCCGGTTGCGGGTGAAAACGCCAGCCGCAGGCACGGGTCCGTGCGTAGCGGCAACTAGCGCGAGATCGAGACTGCCGTCGCTCTTGATCCCCGCTGAGACGGCCCCGGCAATGAATCCATCGGCGAGCGTCACGGCATCCAACCGGAGCTAGGCAAACCTTCAATCTCGTCGTAACCAACCATCAGGTTGGCCGCTTGCACCGCCTGGCCCGCCGCTCCTTTGATCAGATTGTCGATCGCACACTGGGCAATGACCACCCCCTGGCGCTTGTCGACAAAGGCAGCCACCAATGCGCGGTTGGAACCAACCGTCCATCGGGTTTGGGGTGGCCGGTCAATCACTTCGACGAACGGAGACCCGGCATAGGCATCGGTGAGCACCTGGCTGGGGTCGGAATCGTTATTTACCGGCGCGGTGACTGTGGCGAGCAAACCGCGCTGCATCGGCACCAGGTGGGGCGTGAAAGTAACGACCGCATTCTCCGCTCCCAGCATTTCAAGACCCATCTCGATTTCTGGCCGGTGCCGATGCGTTGTCACCCCGTAGGCGCGCACGCCTTCGGCGATCTCGCCGAACAGAAACTCGTTGGAAAGATTGCGACCGGCGCCGCTGACGCCTGAAAGGCAATTGGCGATGACTCCCTTGCTTTCGACGAGACCGGCCTGCACCAGCGGGGCCAGGGCCAGAAGAACCGCAGTGGGATAGCACCCCGGGCTCGCCACTGCTGACGCATCCTTGACGTCGTATAGCTCAGGAAGCCCATACCGCCATTGTCCGAGTTCTTCGGGAAACGGGTGCTCCTGGCCGTAGGCCTCGGCGTAGCGCTTTGGTTTGTCGAGGCGATAGTCACTACCGAGATCGACGACTCTGACTCCTTGTTCACGCAACTGGCGACCGAGCGCCGCCGAAGCTCCATGAGGCAGAGCAAGGAAGGCAATATCGATCGGCCCCACCCCCGCATCGATCGCACCCAGCGGCCTCCCTCCGTTCGCCAGGTGGGGATGAACATCACCAAGGACTCCGCCTTCATGGCTGTGGGCGCCGAGATGAACCAAATCGAATCCGTCGTGGTCGTCAAGGATCCGGACCAGTTCGCCGCCTGCATAACCGCTCGCGCCAAAGACCGCCGTTTTCAACGTCATCTCCGAACAGTATACGCATATGCGGAGGAATCAGAGGTCAGGTGTCAGGGGTCAGATTTCCAATCCGATCTGATTTCTGATCTCTGATCTCTGACCCCTGATCTCTTCGGGCCCCGTACCACTCCTTCACCATCGCGTGGGCCTCTTCCACCGAGAAGGGGCCGTCTTCGATGCGCCGTTCATAAAGGGCGTCCATGATCTCGCCGACGATCGGCCCGGGCTTGATGCCCAACAACTGCATCACTTCGTGACCGTCGATCGGCGGTCGCAAAGCGTCGAGGGCTTCCTTTGCCCGCAGCTCGGCGATCCGGACCTCCAAGTCGTCGATGCGATCGTTGATTTCTTTCGCCTTGCGAGCATTGGCCGTGGTCACATCGCAACGGACCAACTCGTTCAAAGACTCGAGCAGAGGCCCGGCGTCTCGCACGTATCGACGCACTGCCGCGTCCGACCAACCCATCTGGAGGGTGTGCGGCCGCAGATGCAGGAAGACCAGCCGCCCGACGTCATCGATCATTTCTTTCGAGTAACGCAACGCGCGGAGGCGATCACGAGTCATCCTTTGCCCGACCACTTCGTGATGGTGAAAGCTCACGCCATCGGGTCCGTACTCGCGGGTGGCTGGCTTGCCGATGTCGTGCAACAGCGCAGCCAGCCTGATGGTCAGCTCCGGTCGGGTCTTGTCGACGACGGCGAGCGAATGAGAGAGAACGTCCTTGTGCTGGTGAACGGGGTCCTGTGCCATCGCCAGGGCGCCCAGCTCGGGCAGAAACCACTTCGCCAGACCGGTTGAAACGATTCCCGCCAGCGCTTCGCTTGGAGCCGGCGCGACCAGCAGCTTCGAGAGCTCATCACGAATGCGTTCGGCCGACACGATCTCGAGTCGCGGTGCCAGCCGGCTGGCCGCCTCCCACACCCGGGGTTGGATCTCAAATCCAAGGGTCGCCTGGAAACGAAACAATCGCAGCATTCGCAGAGGGTCGTCCGTGAAGGAGACCTCTGGATCGAGCGGGGTATCGAGCCGCCCCAGCTGGAGGTCCGCCAGTCCTCCGTAGGGATCTACGGCTTCAAGATCAGGCAACAGCAGGGCAATGGCGTTGATCGTGAAATCGCGCCGGGAGAGATCCTCCTCGATCTTGGTCGAGAAGGTCACCAAAGGCTTGCGGCTCGCGTCGCGATATATCTCAGATCGAAACGTCGTGATTTCGGCGCGGAGCTCTCGTTTGTGAACTCCGATCGTGCCGAACACCTCGCCGACTCGATAGACCGCTTCTGCCCACCGGCCGACAATGCTTCTGATCGCCGTCGGCTCGGCATCGGTGGCGAAATCAAGGTCCTGATGCGCGCGATCGAGGAAAGCATCTCGGACCGAGCCCCCCACCAGAGTAGAACTGATAGCCGGCGGTGGCAAATAGATCGGCCAGTTCCCGGCTCGGACTGCCCGGCTCCACCAGCCAGGAGAGCCGGTTGGGGGTCATCGGGCGAGGATAGGACCGGAAGGCCCCGACTCCTCAAGACGTTCCCGCCCCGCGCCGATAAAGCGGTTTCAACCTCGAAGGGAACCTTTTCATCGTGGACACTGGCATCGAAGAGCTGTTGCAGCGGGCCGTTTCAGCTGGCGCGTCCGACCTTCATCTCAAGGTCGGCTCGCCGCCGGTAGTGCGCGTCGCCGGTGAGTTGCGTCGCTTGCATGGCGTCGCCAGTTTGCGCCCCGACGACACCGAAGCGATCGCGCAAAGCGTGTTCACACAGCGAGCGGTCAAGGAGTTCAAGGAGCGCGGGGATGCCGACTTTGCCTTCGGTCGACCCGATCTCGGCCGGTTCCGGGTAACCGCGTTTCGTCAGCGCGGCTCGATCAGCCTGGTCATGCGCCGCGTTCCGTCCGACTCGCTCAACTTCGAAGAGCTCGGTCTGCCGCCGATCCTCCGCCGGCTCTCGGGAGAGCCCAAAGGTCTTCTGCTGGTGACCGGCCCCTCGGGCTCAGGCAAGACCTCGACGATGTCGGCCATGATCGATCACATCAACAGCACGCGCCCGGTTTCGATCATCACCGTAGAAGATCCGATCGAAGTGCTTCACCCCGACAAGCTCGCGGTCGTCGCGCAACGGGAGGTCGGTGTGGACACCGCCGATTTTGCCGAGGCAATTCATCGCGCGGTCCGCCAGGATGCCGATGTGATTGCCGTTTCGCATATCGACGACTTCGAGACCGCCCGGGCAGCGATCAGCGCAGCCGAAACGGGGCATCTGGTGATCTCCTCGATGCATACCGTCGACCCTGCCGACACCATCACTCGCTTGATTGGCTACTACCCGGTGAGCGAGCAAGCCCTTGCTCGGCGCCAGCTAGCGGCGCACCTGAAGGCCATCCTCAGCCAGCGCCTCCTGGAGACAACCGATGGTGGAGCGCGTGTGCTCGCCACCGAACTCTTGACCAACAACGAGCGCGCCCGCGATCGCATCCTCGACGGCACCCTCACCAGCACCCTCGACGACGTCCTCAAAGAGTCTGAGTTCTCAGGCATGCACACGTTCGACCAGACGTTGCAGTCACTCGTGCTCAGCCGTCGGATCTCGGTGCGTTCTGCATTGCCCCATGCCCGCAACCCACACGAGCTGCGAGCGCGGGCACTGGAAGCGGGTCTCGAGCTCTAACGCCAGGACAGGACGGCGCCGGGCTGGTTGGTCCTGGTGACCCCCGTCACTTGTGCGATCCCGTGGGGCAGTTCGTAGGCATCGGTGTTCGCGCAACCACCGTCGATCTCGCTTTGATAGGTGAGGCTGACGGCTTCGGGTCGCCAGCTGGCGCCATCGTCTCCCAACGCTGCGGGCCTCGACCATATGGCCGCGACCGGGGGTGCCTCGCATCGACAAAAGGCCTCGGTCCAAACCATGAGACTGGTGAGCCGATCTCCCGGCGAGAACAGACTACGAACCATCGTCGGACTTTTTCGTTCGAGGTCGATCACCGAACCGGCCCACCAGCCTGCGCCCCGTTCGCGGTCCTGGTCTATGACCAACCGGTAGGGGCTCCCCGGCCGCCAGGGATAGTCGCGGGTATGAGGGTTGTCCATCGCCGAGCTAAGCGCGGAGTCGCTCCCGGCGAGAGTCGATCCGTCGTTGGCATACCCACCCCAATTCACCGCGGTTCGGCCCGGGTGACCGGGGTGCCACTGCAATCCGAAATGAGCTCCGCCGCGCCCTCCTTCGGGTCCTCCAAAGCTCGCCTGGAGGGCCCAGAAATAGAGGTCTGACACGGCTGGCGATTCCGGAATCACCAAGGTCACGCTGGCCCCAACGAATCGGTCAGGGAGTTTGGCTTCATCCGTCTTGTTTTGCATCACCCAATGCAAATGGAAGGAAGAGGCGGCGTTGGACGATGTTGGGTAGCCCTTGTTCCGCATGTCACAACCTCCAGAAGCTGCTGAAGATTTGCTCTGCCTCTTCGACGATCTCAAAGGCCGTGGCAGGAGACGTTTCGGGAGAGACTTCGGCGGTGTTCGAGGGCTCGCTCCAGTCGCCGACCAAACCGCGCACCATGGCGGCTGTTGAAGATTCGATCGCACCAACGTCGTAACCACCTTCGAGGAAAACCATCACCGGTGCCGACGGGGCCGCCTGGCGAATCGCTTGCGCCATGAATCCGTAGTCAGATGTCGCGAGCGACATATCCGCCAGTGGGTCGTCGCGATGGGCGTCGAATCCAGCGGAGATAAGAATGTGACCAGGTGCGAACTGTTTGATGATGGGAACGATGATCCGCGCAAACGCCTGGCGATAAACGTCGCCCCCCGACCCGGCCGGAAAAGGAAGGTTCACCGTCGTTCCATCGACGCCGGTTTCACCGAGGTTTCCCGTCAGGGGATAAAACGGACTCTGATGAAGGCTGATATAGAGAGTGCCGGGATCTTCCGCCACCATCGCCTGGGTCCCGTTGCCGTGGTGAACGTCCCAGTCGATGATCGCCACCTTCTCTCCTCGATCCCGGATCTGGACGGTGGCCACCGCGACGTTGTTGACAAAGCAGAACCCCATCGCTCGCTGGCGGAGGGCGTGATGGCCGGGGGGCCGCACTCCGAGCAACGAGATTTCGGCACCTTCGCTGAGTGCCAGCCCGCCCGCGCCTGCTGCCCGCAAAGCGGCTTCCCAGGTGGACGAATCGACCCAGGTGTCGGAGTCGACAATGCCTCCACCGGATAGCGAGAAGTCACGCAGGCGGTCTAGATAGACGGGGTCGTGAACCGCTTCGAGCCATTTTCGCTCCGCAGATTCAGCAGCGAATAGCCCAGCTGATACCCCGCTCGCTTTGATACCCGCCGCAAAGGCGCGCAGGCGGTCCGGCCGCTCCGGATGACCGCTGTCGGCGAGGTGATCGAGGCAGGCCGGGTGCGTGACGTAAGCGACCTCCACTCCCATACTCTCCCACAGGTGACGAAGTCAGACGGCCTGAGAGTCCATGGCGAATGGCCCGCACAGCTCCAAATCACCCAGGGTTGGGCCAAAGCCTGGGCGCGCCCGTGGAACGATGATCTCGAAGCCGTCGCGCTCCGTCTGGAGAGAGGCAGTGCCCGGTTTCTCCGCCTCTGCACCGGCTTCGTGTCCAACTTCGCCACCACCGTGCTCTCGCCGGCCCTGATGCCGCCTCGCACCCGGATCTGGAAGGAGGCCGGTTTCGAAGTGTCCGATCAGCTTGCGCTGCTCGAACATGACTTGCGGAACATCTCTCCTGTGGTTGACGAGACGGCGAACGAAACTCGAGTTCAGGCCGGGTCGCTCGAGCCGACCGACGAGCTCTATGAAATCGATCAGGCGGCTTTTCCGATTCGCTGGCGCATGGGTCGACAGGGACTCATCGAAAGCGTGAGCGCCACTAGCCGGTCCGTCGTGCATCGAATCACAGCCGCCAATGACAGGGGTCTCGGCAGCGTGTCGGGTTTCGCCGTCACCGGGATCAGCCTCGGTCAGGGCTATTTGCAACGACTCGCGGTTCATCCCCTGGCTCAGAGGCAGGGTCAGGGAGGCGCGCTCGTCCGGGCGAGCTTGCTGTGGGCCCGAAGCCATGGGGCGCGAGGAGCATTGGTCAACACCCAATCAGAGAATGAGCCCGCCCTCCATCTCTACCGGCGGGCTGGCTTTGAGAACGTTCCCGGCGGTCTGGTTGTCATGGGGACCAGGTAGCTCCGTATGCCGCCGCCGCTTCCTTCTCGCTATCGACTCGAGATCCGACTGGGCCGCGACCAGGACATTGAGGAATGGTTGGCCACCGACGAGCATCTCGATCGGCCAGTGTTGATCCGGCTCTTGGGACCCGACGCCAACGAAAAACGCCGCGCCGAGTTTCTCGCGATGGTGCGGGCAGCCGCGGCGGTTCGGCATCCCAACCTCGAGCCGATCTTCGAGGCCGAGGAAGTCACGGACGGCGCCTACTTCGTCAGCGAATGGAACGGTGGCATGACGCTCGCCAGCCGGCTCGACGCGGGAGAGACGCTCGACTACTCAGAGTTTGCGGAAAATGCTTCCGGCTTGGCCGGAGCTCTCGCTGCCCTTCATCGAGTTGGCCTGACCCACGCCGCGATCGAGCCTTCCTCGATTCTGTACACGGTCTCTCGTCCCGCCCGCCTCGGCGGGTTCGGTCGGTCGCGGCGCTATCTCGCCACTCCGGCGGGTGATGTCTCCGACCTCGCCTCTGTCCTCGAACGGGCCCTCACCGGATTTGAGCCGGGCGGACCACCGCCTTCGGAAGTCGTCGACGGGGTGCCCACCGAGCTCGACCGAATCCTGTACCGGGCTCGGAATGGCGACCTCGACGCCAACTCTTTCTCACATGCCCTCGATGCGATCCCGCGTCCGGTTTCGCCCGAGATATCCCCGGCTCGCAACCTCCGCGTTCTTGTGCTCGCCGCCATCCTGCTCCTGACGGCAGCAGGCCTGATCTGGCTTGGTCGTTTCCTCTCGGGGAGCAGCGGCCTGCCGGTGATCCCGCAGTCGGGAGCGAGCGTGCCCACCCTGACACTGGCACTAGCAGACGACCACGACATCGATCGCCGGTAGTGGCGCCGCCGGCGGTCATCGTCGGAGCCAGCGCTTTCGACCCTTTCGGTGAGGGGGGCGAGAACGACCAGAACATTGGGCAGGCAATCGATGGCAACTCCGAGACGTCTTGGCGTACCGAGCGCTACCGCGACCCGATGGAGCTCTTGAAGCCCGGAGTCGGAATGATCGTTTCTGCAACGGGGACACCGACGACGATGGAAGTGGTCGGCCTCTCGGCGGGCGCCAGTTACTCCGTCCGCTGGGCAGCGACGGTTCTCCCGACACCGGACGAATGGGAAACCATTCTGAGTGGGGCGAGTGAAGGGGGACCGCTGCGACTCCAGCTTCCTCCGCGCAGCGACGGGCATTGGCTCTTGTGGTTCTCATCGCTCCCGGCTCAAAGTGACGGTTCCTATTGGGTAACGATCGGGGAGATAACCTTCGCTTGATGACCGCAGTCGGTGACGATGCGGTGCTGCTCGAGCGGGTAGTAGGGGGTGATCACGTCGCTTTCTCGACCCTCATGCGCAGACACCAGGACCGGGTGTTTTCAGTCTGTCTTCGGGTTATGAACAATCGAGCGGCGGCTCTCGACGCCACCCAGGAAACCTTTCTCACCGTTTTTCGCAAGGCCCACCAATACCGGGCGACAGCGGCCGTTGGCACCTGGATTTATCGGATCGCGGTCAACACGTGTTATGACCTTCTCCGGAAGGAACGCCGGCGGCCATCGGAGCCGATGCCCGACTACTTCGAACCGGCCGATGTCCGAGCTGGCGATAGTTTTGACTCAGTTGAACTGGCTCCTTCGATCTCTGCCGCTCTCGCCACACTCTCGCCTGAGTTTCGAACAGTCGTGATCCTGTCAGACATCGAGGGATACGCCCTCCCTGAACTCGCCGAACTTCTCGAGTTGCCGTTGGGAACGGTGAAGTCCCGGCTTTTTCGAGCCCGCAAGCAGCTGGCGTCACAGCTGGGGAACCTTTTGGGGGGTTCTGAGCATCCAAGTTCAGTCTCATGACCCACCTCCACCACGACCTCGACCTCATCGCCGCTCATGCCGCAGGCGACCCGGCTGATCGCGAGCGAGCAGAGTCGCTGGTGCGGAGCTGTCCGGAATGTGCCAACGAGTTTCGAGAGCAGCTAGCCATGCGGCAATTACTCGGGAACGTGCCCGCCGCCCAGCTGACGAGCTTCGAGGCGGATGCCTTGCACAGAGGGGTGATGAGCCAACTCCCGGCGCCGGTGGTGGACCTCGCTGCGGCCCGCGCCCGCAAGCCCCTCTCCCCGGTCTGGGGCCGCCTCACCGCGGTGGCTGCGGTGCTTGCCGGAGTCGTGCTGATCGGTACGGTCTTTGTAAATGGAGGCGGCGGTGACGGGGCAGCCACCACCACGCTTGGCTTCGAGTTGGCGGCTGGGGAACCCTCCGAGGACCGAATGGCGGCAGCCGCGGCGACCACGGCAGCCTCGGATACGACTTTCGCTGGAGCAACAGGTCAGAACCTGGAGGACAGCGCGGGCATCGCCGGGTCCGATGAGAACTCTCTCGATTCACTCGCCGGCAAGGCGCGACTGTTGCTGGAACAAGAAATAAACGAAGCCGCTCCGACGGCCACCACCGCTGCGGCCAACTTCGATTACGAGGCAGCTTGCCCTGCTCTAGCCGAATTGACGGTGGTGACGACGGCTGAAGCCTCGCTGGACGAGCGACCCGTCATCATCCTCGTCATCGAGGAGGACGACGTGCTGAGCGTTAGGGCTTATTACACCGACGACTGCTCCGAAATCGACCTCCCCTAAGTCAGACTTCAGAGGTCAGACATCAGATTTCAGACTCGGATCTGACGTCTGTCGTCTGGTATCTATTTTGTGGCCAGCGCCACGGCATCTTCATAGGAGAGTCGGCCTCCCCGTTCGCGTCCCTCAGCTACCTGTGCTTCATGGCCGGCGGCTCCCATCAGCGCCTCGACAAGATTGTTCATCACCAGGGTCGCACTCCAGAGTTGGTAGCCAATCGAAGCCCGGATGGCATCGGAAGCTCCCAACAACATCGCCGCTCGCTCAATCTCGCCTTGGTTAACCGCCACACCGGCGAGACCCATCAGGCCGGATAACACGATGGTCTTGTCGCCTGCCACACGACCGTGCTCGATGCTCTGGTCGAAGTATTTAGCCGCCAGGTCGACGTTCTTCAGTCGCAGGTGGCAGTATCCGAGACCCACCATCGGCCACCCGGCGACGCTCGACTGCCCTTCATGGAGCACCGAGTAGCACTCTTCAGTTGTTGGGATAGCTGCCTCCATGTCGTCACTGACAATGGCGACGTTGCCCTTTTGCAGCAGCGTGATTCCTAGTAGCCATCGATCACCTTGCGAACGGGAAATAGCCTCCGCATCAGCGACATATTTGCGTGCGCCATCGAAGTCGGCGAAGGCCAGGCTCACCTCGGCCATGAATGTGGATGCCACCGCGGAGGCGAAGGTATCGCCCAGTTCGAGACCGAGTTGGAGACCGCCCGCCAGATCTGGCATCGCTGAGGGGTCGCCGGTGCTGATCCCGGAAACGCCGAGGAAAGTCTTTGCCCGCGCCGCCCCCAGAGAGTCTGACGCGTCACCGAAGAGATCCGTTGCTCGACGCAGATGTGGGATCGCAGCCTGAAAGTCGCCAATCAATGCATACAGGATCCCGGCGCCGCGCATCACGGCCGCCGCCGTGTTCTGGCTCACGCCGTCGGGTAGCGGGGTCTCGGCATTGATGCCGACCGCGCCGAGGAGGCGAACCGATTGCCCCTGCGGCCCCCTCACCATCAAATAGGGCCCGAGAGCGGCTGCCAGACGCCAAAGCGAAACTTGGTCGTTCGACGCATGGAGGGTGTCAAAGGCCTGCCGCAGGTTGTCGGCCTCGGCGAATAGACGGTCGATCCACGGCCCTCGATCAGATAGCCAGAGGTAGGGCTCAGCTTCCTCGGCCAATGTCAGAAAGTGGTGAGCGTGACGCTGCCGGGCTGCTTCCATCTCGCCGGCGGCCATCAGTTTCTCTGCGGCGTATTCCTGCACCGTTTTCAGCATCGAGAACCGAGGCTCTCCTGTCGGGGCGCTCGAGACCCTCACCAGGCCGAGGTCGACCAGCGACTCGAGCTCCTCGAACAGATCCGTGCCGAGATCGCCTTCCCAGTTGGCGATGGCTTCGATCGAGTCGATGAGCGATTCGCCGCTGAGCACCGCCATCCTGCGGAACAGTCTCTGAGCGCGGTCTTCCAACAAGCCCTCGCTCCATCCGATTGCGGCGCGCATCGTCTGCTGCCTGGCCGGCAGATCTCGAGGGCCCTTCGACAGCAGGTCAAGTGTGCTGGTCATGTGGGTGGCCAGAGTCTTGGGATTGAGATAGCGAGTACGGGCTGCCGCAAGTTCGATAGCGAGGGGCAGGCCATCGAGCCTGCGACTGATCCCGGCAATGGCCTCTATCTGTGCGGAGTCCAAGACCAGCGCCGGGTTTGCTTCCTTAGCGCGTTCGACGAATAGCTCGACTGCCGGAAACTCCAGCTCAGCTCCTAATTCGGATGGATCTCCGACCGGATGGATCAACGGGCTCACGTGGTACTCGTATTCGCCGGTCAGACGGAGCGGCGCCCGACTGGTGACAAGAATCTTGACTCGCGTTGAAGCCTCGAGCAGCCGACTAAGCAACGGCGCTGCTGACAGGACCTGCTCGAAGTTGTCGATGAGGATGAGCATGTCCTTGTCGCCGAGGTACTCGGTGACAGTTTCGGCAATCGACTGACGCCCGCTGTCCTGCAGCCCCAAATCACGACCGATTCGGCCTACCACTTCAGCCGGCTCGCCGACTTCTCCCAGGGACACGAAGCGCACTCCGTCTTCAAAGCGGGATGTCACTCGATGAGCGAGCTCGAGTCCCAAGCGACTTTTTCCGGTGCCGCCCGGTCCGGTCAAGGTGATCAACCTTGGCTGTGGCTGCAACAGAACTTCCTCGAGTTCGCGCAGCTCATTCTCCCGTCCGATCAATCGGTCCGCCAACTTGGGCAACGACCGCGCTGCCAGGGCCGGCTTTGCCTTGCTCGTGGCGCTTGGCGTGGAGAAGCGCTCCGAAAGCAGAACCGCGAGGTCGTTGGCGATCAGGTCAATTAGTTCCTCCGGATTCCGAAAGCGTTGATAGCTCACCGACTCCGAGTTCCTCACGAGGTCCAGCAAATCGCTCAGGCGCGATTGTCGATCCGGTGCTGGTTCCTTGACGTATATCAGGCGCGGTTTTCCCTCGGAAAGTTGGAACTCATCTTCTAATCCTGAGATGTCCGATGTGGGTGCCACCCAGCCGTAGCTCTGCCAATAGATCCCGACGAAGATGTCGCTCTGGTCCAGGTACGCGCGATAGAGGTCTCGGGGTGGGTGAGGTCGCGCTCCCATCTCGAACAAAACCGGGATCAAACGCAAATTGCTGATCGTTGTTCGAACGATGGCGCGTTCCGGGGCGAGTTCCTGAATTGTGGAACTGACGAACACCCGCAGCCTCTGGTCGGGGGTCCTGATCAAAGAGCCACCTAGCACCGGGCGAGACCTTAGTTACAGCCCAAACGTCAGACGCCGGACTCGGATCTGATCCCTGACGTCTGACATCTGATCTCTGCTCTCTAACCTGCTCGCTCAATGGACGACTTCGCGACCCGTTTCGCCGACCTCTTAGAAATGGTTGCCACCCGAATCCGATCGCTTACCGTCGATCGGGTCAATCGGTGGATCCGTGTCTCCTCGCTGGGAATGGTTGCGGCAGCGCTGGGGTTGATGGCGGCGGTGTTTCTTCTCCTCACAATCTTTGGTGCGCTGGCGATCCCGCTGGGGAACGACGGCGCGTTTGGCGTGCTCGGGGCGATTGCCTTGATCGGAGGAATCTTCCTTTGGGCCAAGAAGAGCAAGGCTGAATGAGCCAGATACAGGAAAGCCCCGACACGGACGGGGCCCTCGAGGAATTGATCATCATCGGCAGCGGACCTGCCGGTCTAACTGCTGCTCTCTATGCGGCTCGCGCCGACCTGGCACCATTGGTATTCGAGGGAGTGGCGGCCGGCGGCCAGCTGATGATCACCACCGACGTCGAGAACTATCCGGGGTTTCCAGACGGAATTATGGGTCCAGAGCTCATGGACCGTTTCCGCAAACAGGCCGAGCGATTCGGGGCGCGCCTTCTGGCCACCGATGTCACCTCGGTGCAACTCGCGACCCCGGAGAACGGCCTGGCCCATCATCTTGTTTTTGCTGGAGCTGACCGCTACGAGACCCGGACTCTCGTCATAGCGACCGGGGCATCCGCCAAATGGCTGTCGATTCCGGGCGAAGAGCGCCTCACCGGACACGGTGTGTCCGCTTGTGCCACCTGTGACGGATTCTTCTTTCGGGACAAAGAGCTCGTGGTCGTGGGAGGAGGTGACTCGGCTATGGAGGAGGCGTTGTTCCTTACTCGCTTCGCTTCGAAGGTCACCATCGTGCACCGGCGCGACCAGTTTCGCGCCTCGGCGATCATGGCCAAACGCGTCATGGAGCATCCCAAGATCGAGATCCAGTGGAACTCCGCCCTCGCGGCGATCAATGGCGACAAGACGGTGGAGTCCGTCGACATCACCGACACGGTTACAGGCGAGCAACGAACGATGACCACCAACGGAGTCTTTGTTGCAATCGGTCACCAACCAAACACCGCTCTTTTTGCGGGCCAACTGCCTCTCAACGAGAAGGGGTACCTGCAGTTGCCGGCTACTGGCACCACGGCCACCTCGATCCCTGGTGTTTTCGCTGCCGGTGATGTGGCTGATGCCCGATACCGCCAGGCGGTTTCGGCTGCCGGAACCGGTTGCATGGCCGCGCTCGACGCTCAGCACTACCTCACTCAGCACTAGATCACTTGGGGAATGATCAGGCGTTCAACTCTGTTGGTTCATCTAAAGAAAGAATGATTTTGTCAAATAACACCGTCACCCTCGACAACTCGAATTTCAACGAGGAGATCACGTCCGGCAAGCCCGTTTTGGTCGACTTCTGGGCCGAATGGTGCGGTCCGTGCCGTCTGGTTGCGCCGATCCTTGAGGAGATGGCGACCGAATACGCCGAGAAGATCAAAGTCGGCAAGTTGAACGTTGATGAGAACCCTCAGATTCAGGGTTCCTACGACATCATGAGCATTCCCACCCTGATCCTGTTCAAGGACGGCGTCGAGAAGAAGCGAATCATCGGCGCCCGACCCAAGCACGTGTTGGTCTCAGAGCTCTCCGAGTACCTCGCTTAGTTCTCTCCTCAGTCGGGACGAACTACACCAACGTCTGCTGCTCGGCCGCCGTCGCGAAGAACTTGCTGATTCCCTCCACCACCCGGCGGCCGATCTCTGCATTCAGTTGGGGAAGAGCGACGATCACCGCCGGCGCCCGCGTCTCGCGGAGTATCGCTGTTGCGCGCGGTTCCACTTGGCTCCCCAAAGTCACTGCGATGCGCGTCGCCAGCATTTCCCCCGCGCGGGAACGGCTTCGATCGCTGGCGAAGTAGAAGATCGCCCCGGGGCCACCATCGATGCGGTTCTGAAACGAGACGACCAGGTCGGCACCCAAGCGGTTGGCGCGTCCGGCCCTCACCCGTTCCGGAAGGCTGGTGTCGGCCGATCGTCCCAGCATCGGTTGACCACCTCTCGCTTGTAACTCCATCGCTGCGGTGCTCGCCGCCAGCCAGGCGACGCGTGCTTCCGCCGGTGTCCGGCACGCGGCATCGAAAAAGACCCTCGCTCCCACCACGCTCGCTGGCAGGGACCGCAGCCACTCTTTTTCGCGTACCAACTCGCGGCCCTCCCCGAAGGATCCTCGCACCAGGAGACGCAACTCGGTCAGAACCTCGGGGCCCGCACTTCCATCCTCGGTCAGATTTCGGTTCCGTTGGAACTCGAGCACTGCTCGCTCCGTACCCGGACCAAAAATGCTGTCGATCTTTCCGGGATCGAACCCGAAGTGGCTGAGCCGACTCTGCAGCTCGGAAACGTCCTCGCCTCGCATGAAGGGCCTGCGCAACAGGAGCAACCGGTCCCCCAGTCGGTAGCCGGCTTCGTAGAGGACCCGCCAGGTTTCAGGGCCCACCACCCCATCGGCAGTCAGCCCTCGATCGATTTGAAACGCGCGCACGGCTGACTCAGCTTCGAGCGTGAGCTCCCCTGTGACCTCGACGTCGTAGCCGAGTGCCAGGAGCCGACCTTGAATATCACGGACAGCGTCGCCCGCGTCCCCCAACCGGTAGAGGCGCATAGCCGGGAAGTTACCCACAGCCCAGGCATTTGGGATTGGGCATTTGGGGTTGGGCTTTGCGGCCGGCTCTTTGGGGTCGGGCTAAGCCATAGGGCTAACCCATTAGGCGGCGGTAAAGCCGCTCCAGATCCTCCAGCGAGCGATAGTCGATATGCATGGCTCCGCGCCCGCTATTGAAATCCACTTTTACCTTGCTCCCGAGCCGATCAGCCAATCGCATCTCGAGTTCGATGATCTCGGCGGGGCGCACCTCACGAAGCCGCGGGCGACGCGTCGGCTCGCCCTTGCGCAGCCTGACAGCCTCCTCGATTTGGCGGACGCTCCATCCCTCGTCGACCGCACGTTTGGCGACATGCTCGGCGAAGACTCGGTCCTCGATGCCTGCCAAGGCGCGAGCATGACCCGCCGAGAGCTCGCCCCGCTCGAGGCGAGCCTGGATGGAAGCGGGTAGTCCCAAAAGTCGAATGGCGTTCGTCACCGCTGCTCGACTCTTTCCGACCCGCTGGCCCACTTCATCGTGAGTCAAGCCAAAATCTTCCAGGAGTTGGCGAAATGCCGCCGCCTCCTCGAGCGGAGTGAGGTCGGCTCGTTGCAAGTTCTCGACGAGGGCCTCAGTCAGCCAGGCCACATCCTCCCCCGACCTAATGACGGCGGGGATCTGAGTTAGTCCGGCACGCCGGGCAGCGCGCCAACGACGCTCCCCGGCCACCAACCGATAGCCACCCTCTGAATCAGGGCGAACCACGATCGGCTGGAGGACACCGACACTGCGGATCGACTCCGCCAGGCTTTCGAGGGTTTCGTCCTCGAAAGTCGAGCGCGGTTGGTGAGGATTGGGTTGGATGTCATCGAGATCAATATGGGCAAAGCCTGACTGAGAGCTCGAACCCATAGGGATCAAAGATTCGAGTCCGCGACCGAGCCCGCGTTTAACCGTCATCACACCTCCTTAGTCGAGCCATTGCCGTCGAGCCCATGACGTCTCCGAAACTCACGCCCCAATTCCCGGTAGGCGATCGACCCGCGGGTCATCGGGTCAAGAGCCTCCACCGGCTCGCCGAAGGAAGGCGCCTCTGAAATTCGCACCGACCGTGGAATTACCGTCCGATAGGTCTTGTCACCGAAGTGGTTGCGGACCTGGGTTGCCACGTCACGGGCAAGGTTCGTGCGAAAGTCGTACATCGTCAGCACCACACCCTCTACTTCGAGCAGAGGGTTTAGTTGCCGTTTGACCAGCTCCAGGTTGGTGAGCAGCTGACTGAGCCCCTCGAGCGCGTAGTACTCGCATTGGATCGGGATGAGGATCTCGGTGGCGGCAGTCAGGGCATTGACCGTGAGCAGGCCAAGCGACGGCGGGCAGTCGATGAAAACGACTCCGAAGTCCTCCTTGACGCCCTCGATCGCCTGGCGGAGGCGTTGCTCGCGAGAAAGCATCGGGACCAACTCGATCTCCGCTCCGGCTAAGTCGATGGTGGCCGGGACAACGAACAGATTCTTCACCGAAGTGGGTTCGATAGCGTCCTCTATCGCTCCGTCCTTTAAAAGAACGTCATATATCGAAGTGGCGATGGCGCTACGGTCGATTCCGAGCCCAGAAGTGGCATTTCCTTGCGGATCGAGATCGACGATGAGGCTTCTCAACCCTTGAAAGGCGAGCGCGGCAGCGAGGTTGATCGCAGTTGTCGATTTACCAACGCCACCCTTTTGGTTGGCTAGCGCAACGACAATTCCACTCACGACTTCTGCATCATAAGTAAACGGGTCGGTCGGTCAAGGACCTCGAGCGTCCGAAATCCGTCGACCGGTCCTCCGTCTCCCGAAACCACAGCTCGTCCTTTGGGAGCCAGAAGACGGTCAAGCACCGGTCGGAGCTTGCCTGCCGGAATGGCGGCGCGACTGACAATTGCCGAGAAGACTCCGGTAAGGTCGAAGATGTCTGATTCGACCACTCTCACCGGGATTGCTGCAACTCTTGCGGCTCGGCGAGCAAGATCACATCGTTTCGACGATCGATCGACCAGGGTCATCGCGGTAGACGGCCATACCACCGCTAGCACCAGGCCGGGTAGCCCAACGCCACTGCCCAAATCGACACAGTCTGGCGGAGGCTGATCCCATCCGCCGGTGTAGAGCAAGGAGTCCGCCAGGTGCCGAGTCTCTAGCCGATGCCCTTCGCCGGGCCCCAGTCCCCCGGCCGGAACTGCTTCATCGTTCAACCAGCCCGCCAGTTTCTCGATTTGGAGTTCCATCGCCGGGGTCAAGTTGAGGTTGAGTGCTCCGTGCTAAGGCCTCCCACTCCCGATTCACGTGGAACTTGAGGGTCTAGAAATCGGAATCAGGGTCCTGCTCTGGGCGACCTTCGGGCTCCGCGGGAGGAGAATCCGGAGGCTGTTCGAGATTGCTAGCGATCACTACATAGCGCCGAGGCGGTTCACCTTCGGAATACGAGACCACGCCTTCGACCTCTCCGACCGAATCGTGGATGACCTTGCGGTCGGCAGCGCTCATCGGCTCGAGCATGATTTCTCCGCCTTCGCGTTGTACCTGATCAATAAGCTGTTTGGCGTAAATGCTGAGTGCCTGCCGGCGTCGCTCCGCATAGCCGGCGATGTCAATCCGGACCCGGGCCGTGTCGACGAACTGCCGATGTAGCACTGTCTTGGTAATTTCATGGATCGCTTCCATGACCGAGCCGCGTGGCCCAACCAGGGCCTCGGTCTGCTCGCCATCGACGGCGGCGATGACGACATCGTCGTCGACCTGGACTCTGACGGACCCTTCGAGGCCAAAGGCACCGATCAGCCCGCTAAGAAATTCCTCGACCGCCGGCGCCTGCTGATGCGGATCAACGTCGACCATGGGTCGTTCCCGGCGTGGGCTCTCCGAACGCTGCGGGCGTTCCGTCGAGCTCCGGCCCCGCGACCCTCCAGAAGACCGACCGCCTTGGCCAGAAGCGGCCGCCCGAGGAGCCTGGTCCCGACGTTCGGGCCGTCGGTTGGGATCACGATTTCCGCTACTACGGTCCCCGCCGTCCCGGCTGTTGGGTCCGCGCGACCCCTGCCTGGGAGCAGAGGCGGTTTCTCTGCCACGCCGGCGACCTCCCCTTCGGTTGGCTGGTTTGGGTTTGACGCGGACGATCGCATCTCGCCCTCCCAGACCGAGAAATCCCTTTTCCGGCTCTTGGACAATCTCAACGTCGACCTGGCTGCGGTCGCCGACCCCTAACTCGTTCATCGCTGCGGCTACCGCGACGTCGATTGTCTTTCCTCTCACCTCAACCCACTCGACCACAGTTTCACTTCCTCTTGCGGCGGCGTCGTTTGTCGGCCGACCCGGTTTGCGGGCGGCTTTCCTTTGCATCCTCAACCAATTTGGCTTTGGCGGTTGAGGTCTCGGCCGGCGCAAATTGAGGCCGACCATCGATTCGGAAAATCACAAACTGTTGAATGAGCCGGAAGATATTTCCAGTCATCCAGTAGAGCACCAGCCCGGCGGGAAAATTGTAGGAAACGATCCCGATGAAGAGCGGCATGATCCGGCTCACGGCTTGACCGGCCGCCGCCTGAGGGTTGTCAGGCTTGACCTGACCGGCGGTGGCATGCCAGGTCTGGATGTACTGGCTTGCCACCATGACGGCCAGCATGGCCAGGTAGGGGAGAGCTGTGCCTACCCCAAGCCCCACGGCCTCGGAGACCCGAGTGCCCAGATCCATGCCCAGAAACCGAGTTTCCCCGGCCGCAATCGCAGCTGAGAGGTTCGATTCGGCCGGGATGTGACCCGGAGCCGACAAAACCCGAAAGAGCGCTAACCAGATCGGAAACTGGACGATGAGAGGAAGCAGGCATCCCCCTGGCGTTGCGCCTGCTTCCCGCTGGGTCCGCATGAGCTCTTTTTGCAGCTCCTCGGGGCGTTCCTTGTACTCCTTTTGGATGCGGCGGATCTCGGGCTGAATCGACTGAAAGGCACGGGTGGAGCGGGTCTGTTTCAGCGTCAGAGGGAAGAGAATCAGGTTGACCGCAATTGTCAGGAACACGATCGATAACCCATAGGACGGGATCAAGTCGTAGAAAAAGGCCAGCGCTGAACCGAGAAAGTCCTGGAGCCCGTCGAAGAATGCCCCCATCAGCGGGTCACCGGGTCATATCCACCCGGGTGAAGTGGATGACAACGGCCCAGGCGACGCAGGGCGAGGATCGATCCCCGGAAAGCGCCACGGGCCTCGATCGCCTCCCGGGCGTATTGCGAACAGGTGGGCAGGAAGCGGCAATTGCGGCCCAGGCTCGGGCTCAGGAGCCTCTGGTAGAGCAGAATCATGCCCGAAAGCACCCGGCTCGGCCAGGCCAAAGACTTTGGAATCAGGGGATTCATCGAACGGCCTCACTGACCCAGGCTTTGAGGGTCGCGAAGTCGACCGAGCTCACCTGAGCTCCTGCCACCAGCACGTAGTCATAGCCCGCCGGCAATCCCACGGCGGCCACGACTGCTCGGAGCCGGCGTTTGATTCGATTTCGCTGCACTGCGTTTCCTGTTCGTTTTCCCGCCACCAGCCCGTAGCGGGCGAGGTCGGGCAGACCGGCACTCTTGGCTACTACCAGGTCACCTACCCGTTGCCTGCTGCCATTGTCGAGGATCCGGCGAAAATCGGCCGGTCGACGAAGTGATTCAGGCCGCGAGACGTTTGCGGCCTTTTGCCCGACGTGCCTTGAGGATTGCACGACCGGCCCGATCTGACATTCGGTGACGGAAGCCGTGGTTGCGCTTGCGGCGCCTGACTTTGGGTTGAAAAGTTCGTTTCATGATTGCCGATTCACGATTGATTGGGACCCGCCTCGCGGGTCAAGAAGAGGGGACTTCCCTAGGTTATTAGCAGTTGGCTACCTGTGCAAAGCCTTCCTACTCGCGAAAAAAACATTCGAGTGCGGCGCTGAAACCACTTCTTGATCACCCGACCAAATCCGCCGAATAGCTCGGTACGAGCGGCCCAAATCGGAGTTGGGAGTTGTTCACAAGGTCGGATTCCGCGCTCTTGACGTCGCCGCCAGCTATCCCCACAATCCTTCCCCGCTGCGATTGCAGCGCTACTCACTTCCCCTGGTTGAGGTCTGTTCGGACGCGTCCGGGTGGAGTCAGGGAGTGCTAGCAGGGAGAGATTTGGCAAGCAGAGACGGGATGTTCCCGTCGAGCAGGACTAACCGATCGGTTTTCCCACACCTGTTGATGACGTTGTGGAAAAGAATCGGGATGAGGAGGATCGATGCAAGGAGTTCCGCCCTTTGAGGGACACCAAGGACCGCAGTGGGATCAATTCAGTAGCGCATTGCAGGCCTCGGTCTCCGTGGCCAATTGGCAGAAATGGCTGTCAAAACTCGAACCCGAATTCGGGCCCGGAAGGGTCACTTTGGTCGCACCGAACGAATTCACTCTCAACCGTGTCGTCAAACACAGCGCCCTAATCGAATCTCTTCATGCCGAGGTCTTCGGCACCGACAGCGTGTTGAACCTCGTCAGCCTGAATCAGCCGCTCGAGACTCCAATCGAACCGATCGAGCCCGAGATCCGGCCCGAGAACGAATCGTCCATGCTTTACAAACGGTATCGATTCGAGCACTTCATCATGGGTGACTCCAACGCCTTTGCCTACCGCGCAGCAATGGCAGTAGCCGATCAGCCCGGCCTCGCCTACAACCCACTTTTTATCTTCGGAGGAGCAGGACTCGGCAAGACCCATCTTCTCCATGCGATTGGCCACCACGTGCGGGATTTTCACCCTTCGAAAACCGTTCGTTATGTGACTTCGGAAACATTCCTCAATGACTTCATCGATGGGATTCGTCACAAGCGCGTCGATGACTTCAAGTCCCAGTACCGCTCGACTGATGTCCTGCTCCTCGACGACGTCCAGTTCTTTGAAGGCAAGGAACAAATCCTCGAGGAGTTTTTTCACACGTTTAACACCCTGCACCAAATGGGGCGCCAAATGGTGATCTCCTCGGATCGCCATCCCCGCAATCTCGCCACGGTCGAAGACCGGCTCCGCTCGCGCTTTCAATCGGGATTGGTCACAGACATTCAGCCTCCCGCTCTCGAGACCCGGATGGCGATTCTTCGCCTTCACGCCGAACTCGGCCCCAAGCCGGTCGCCAGTCGACGTTCTCGAGTACATCGCGGTTTCGGTCTCGGAGAACATCCGGGAGTTGGAGGGTGCCCTTATCCGGGTCACCGCATTCGCCGCCCTCACCAACCGCAGCATCGATCTCGACATGGCCCAACAGGTGCTCGGCGAGATCGCCCTGGGACGGACCAAGACTCTCGAAGCGTTCGACATCATCCGTGCGACCGGTGAGTCCTACGGATACTCCGTTTCAGAAGTGCAAGGCCCCAGTCGTCGCCAGCCGTTGGTGACCTGCCGGCAAATTGCGATGTATCTCTGCCGTGAGCTCACCGACCTCTCCCTACCCAAGATCGGCCAGGCCTTTGGGGGACGGGACCATGCGACGGTGATCCACTCTGTCGAGAAGGTCAAGAGGGTGATCCGCAGCGACCTGACGGTTTACAACCGCGTGCAGAGCCTGTCGGCATCGTTGCGGAAATGAGGTGCACAACACGGCGTCCATGCCAGCGGCAATCTCACCTGGGGACAACTGCTGCTTTCTCCACAATTTTGTGCCCCGGTGAAAGTCAACCCCTGCCTGGAAAAAGTGGGCTTTTCCCCATTTCCCCAGGCCCTACTACTGCTCCTAGATTTCTATTAATAAAACAGTAGAACCAGAGAGGAAACCCCCCAACTGTGAAAATCCGTGGCGAGCGAGACGATCTCGCTGACCTGTTCAGTCGGGCGAACCGAGCAGTCGCAGCTCGATCGGCTCTTCCCGTCTTGCAGGGCGTGCTCTGTGAAGCCGCGGCTGGCAACCTCACGGTCACCGGCACCGACCTCGAGGTAACGGTTACGACCTCGGGCCCGGCGGAAGTCATGGAAGAGGGCCGGGCTGTGATCCCGGGCCGGCTTCTCGCCGAAGCGGTGCGGAAGATGCCTCCGGGAGTTGTCACGGTGACCGTCAATGGGGGAGAGGTTGAGATCTTGGGGAAAGGACCTCGTTTTACGCTTCGGACATTGACCCTTGACGACTTTCCCAACCTCGATACTTCGACAGTTGACGGTGTCGAGGTTGACGGGGATGAATTAGTTAATGCCCTGAATCAAGTCGTCGTCGCCGCCTCCTCAGACTCGGCTCGCCCCATCCTCACCGGTGTGCTCTTTGAGCCGAGCGACGAAGGCCTGCGCTTGGTCACCACCGACTCCTATCGGCTCGGAGTGAGGGATCTTCCGGGGATGGGGAGCATCGGTTCAGGATTGGTTCCGGCGCGGGGCCTGCGGGAGTTGGGTCGCACGATCGGAGCCGAGAAGATTCGGGCGGGGATCGCCCAACGCGAAGCGGTCTTCAGCTCCGAACGGGGCTCCTTGCGATTGCGGTTGATCGAGGGATCATTTCCGAAGTACCGCACCTTGTTCTCGGAGAGCTATCCCTCCCAAGTGACGATCAAGAAGGAAGATGTTCTGGACGCCCTGGGGCGGGTCAGCCTTGTGGCCGAGGACCACATTCCAGTGAGGCTCAAGATCGGAAACGGGGGCGTGGAAGTGAACGTCACCCGGCAAGATGTGGGAGGAGAGGCCGAGCATCTCGACGCCGAGTTCGTTGGAGTCGATGAGATCACGATCGCCTTCAACCCGCGCTACCTCGCTGACGGTGTGAACGCGATCAACGGCGAGAACGTGCGAATTCAGATCATCGACCCCCTCAAGGCAACGGTGCTCGACAACGGCGAATCCGACGGTTTCGTCTATTTGTTGATGCCGGTGCGGATCTAAAGATTCTACCCAGTCCTAGGGGAAGAAACGACGCGGACCGAGGAGATCACCTCTTCGCCAAAGCGCGCATCGAGCCGTCGCAATAGGTCACCGGTGGAGTAGCGCAGTAGAGCGATCAGCGAAGGCACGGCGACGGTCACGACGAGTTCTCCTTTGCGGAGATAGGCGGGCCGGGATTGGCCGGCCCACGGTTCACCGGTTAGCTCATTCCACTCGGCACGCAACGCTTCGATCAGACTCGGATCGGGAAGACCGAGACGCGACAACATCTGGCGCAGCACCGATTCGACCGATTCCGGCTCGACCGGTTTGGGCTGGATCATGGGTGGGCGCGGACGTTGCCATGGGCCACCTGCCACGCGAACCCCTGCAAGGGAACCTCTTCTGGCCTGGTAGTTGTGATGAAAGTCTGAGCAGCCGGGAGGGCGTCGGTGAGTGACTTAGCTCGATCATGGTCCAGTTCCGAATAGACGTCGTCGAGGAGGAGCAAGGGCGATTGGCCGGTTTGCTCGGTGATGGCGCGATGGGTGGCGAGGCGGAGCGCTAGCGCGAGTGACCTCTGCTCTCCCTGGCTCGACTGGTGGCGAGTGCTGCGACCTTCGAGGAGGAGGGCGGGGTCGTCGCGATGAGGACCGGCTCCTGTGGTCCGGAGCTCGAAGTCCCCCCGGCGGCGTTTGCTCAAAGCGGCGAGGAGGGCTGCCGTCCATTCGGCCGCCGGCGTCGACGGATCGAGCGTTCCTCCCCATTCGGAGTCGTATTGGAAACCGAGGCTGTGTCGTTTGCCGGCGATCTGGTTGTAGACATCGCTCAGGGAATGTTCGAGGAGCTGTGCGGTGCGCGCACGGCGAATCATCAGCCTGGCCGACGCCTGCGCGAGCCGTGCGTCCCAAACCTCGAGGGTGGCTTCGTCGCGGTCTCCATGCTTGAGGAAGGCATTGCGTTGCCGGAGCGAACGATCGAACTCTGCTTGGTCGAGGGCGGCTGCTGGCCAAAACTGGATGGCGACATCGTCGAGGAAGAGCGCGGCGCCCGCCCGGTCCGCCTTTGATGAGGTCGAGATCTTCGGGGAGAAAAGTCACTACTCGTAAAACTGACAGGGGGTCGGTCGAACGCGCGATTGGTTTCTGCGCGAGCCTCGCCTTACGGCCTCCGCGCAGGCGGATCTCCACTTCTAGCAACTCAGTGGCTTCGCCTCGGACTACCGCCGACTCCGCACCCTCGGCAACAAGCGCTTCGTCGGGAGCCGCGCGAAACGAGCGCAACGTCGACAGATAGCCGATTGCCTCGAGAAGGTTGGTTTTGCCGGCTCCGTTGTCGCCCACCAGGATGTTGACGCCCTGAGCTGGAGCCCAATCGAGTGACCGATAGGAGCGAAATTCGGTCAGCTTGAGCCAGTTGAGCAGCACTCCTTGAACGCTAACGGGTGGCTGTGACCGGGTTCTCAACCGGGTCGTCAGAAGCTATAATTACAAACGTGCAATCAGGCCTCTTTTCCGGCCCTGCGCGCCGCCTGTTTTGCGCTCCCGGGAGATGATTTGACCAACGGAAACGCGTCGTACGACGCCCGCGACATCAAGGTCCTCGAGGGTCTCGAGGCCGTACGTAAACGACCCAGCATGTATATCGGGTCGACTGGCGCGCGCGGTCTTCATCATCTCGTCTGGGAAGTGGTTGACAACTCGGTTGACGAAGCCATGGCCGGCTTCGCCACCCGCATCGACGTGAGCTTGCTGGCCGATGGCGGCGTGAGGGTGGTTGACGATGGCCGCGGCATTCCCGTCGACTTTCACCCCAAGACCAAACAGTCAGCCCTCACTGTCGTCTTGGGCACGCTCCATGCCGGTGGCAAGTTCGAACAGGGGGCCTACACCGTTTCCGGCGGCCTTCACGGCGTCGGGGTCTCGGTGGTCAACGCGCTTTCCTCGCATTTGTCGGCCGAGATCCGACGCGACGGATTCGTTTGGGGGCAATCGTTCCAACGAGGCAAGGCCCTGACCAAGGTCGAGAAGCTGAAGCCCTGGAAAAAGAACACGGGCACCACGATCAACTTCTGGCCGGACAACCAGATCTTCACCGACACCCTGGAGTTCGACTACGACACCGTCGCCAGCCGTCTGCGCGAGCTGGCCTATCTCAATCGCGGTTTAGAGATCGCTCTCCACGACGAACGTCCACCCGAAGACGGAGAAGAACCGCGCGCCGACCTGTTCCACTTCAAGGGCGGCCTGGTCGACTTCGTCAAGCACCTCAATGTGAACCGCGAGCCGGTGCACGCGCACGTGGTCGAGCTGATCGATCGCTCGGACGAAGCCGAGTTGGAGCTGGCGATGCAATGGACCGGCACCTACACCGAGTCGATTCTTTCTTTCGCCAACAACATCAACACGCATGAAGGCGGAACCCACGAAGAGGGCTTCCGCAAGGCGATGACCAATGCCGTCAACGCCTTCGCCCGCCAAAAGGGTTTGCTCAAGGAAAAGGACGACAACCTCACCGGCGAGGACATCCGCGAGGGCCTGACCGCGGTGCTCTCCGTGCGAGTGCGCAATCCGCAATTCGAGGGTCAGACGAAAACGAAACTCGGCAACACCGAGATCCGCTCGTATGTGGAGAAGGTTCTCAACCGCTATCTGCCGGAGTGGTTGGAGAGGTATTCGAGCGAGGCGCGCCGGATCGTCGAAAAGTGCATCACCGCGGCCAAGGCCCGGGAGGCGGCTCGCAAAGCCCGCGACCTCACGAGGCGCAAGTCGGGCCTCGAGTCGGGAGGTTTGCCCGACAAGCTGGCCGACTGCTCATCGCGCAACCCCGACGAGGCCGAGCTCTTCATCGTCGAGGGAAAGTCGGCCGCCGGGCCCGCCAAGCAGGGTCGCAACTCGCACACCCAGGCGGTCCTGCCCATCCGCGGCAAGATCCTCAACGTCGAGAAGGCCCGGCTGGCCAAGGCTCTGCAGAACACCGAGATCATCGATCTGATCACCGCGGTCGGCACCGGAATTGGCGACGAGTTCGACCTCGCCAAAGCCCGCTATCACAAGGTGATCCTCCTGGCCGACGCCGATGTCGACGGTTCGCACATCCGCACGCTGCTACTTGACTTTTCTTTTCCGGCACATGCGGGGTTTGATCGAGGCGGGTTATGTCTATATCGCCCAGCCCCCGCTCTACCGGGTCAAAGTCGGGGCGAAGGTCCACTACCTGAAGGACGACGCGGCCATCGCCGAGTTCCGTAAGGAGCATCCGAAGGTGCGGCCGTCGCGGTTCAAGGGGCTGGGTGAGATGGATGCCGAGGAGCTGCGAGTCACCACCATGGACCCCGAGACCCGCACGCTTTTGCGGGTGGAGGTCGAAGACGCCTTCCGCGCCGATCAATTGTTCTCGATCCTGATGGGCGATGACGTCGCCGAACGCAAATTGTTCATCCAGCAGAACGCCAAAGACGTTCGCTTCCTCGACATATAGAAGGGCTCCGGGTGACCGATCGCAACGATGACATGCCTGTCGGGCGTGGGCTCCATCGACATCAACGAGGAGCTCGAGCAGTCCTTTGTCGACTATGCCATGTCGGTCATCGTCGCTCGGGCCCTGCCGGACGTGCGCGATGGTCTCAAACCGGTTCAGCGCCGGATCATCTATTCGATGTTCGAGAACAACATCGGCCCGACCACGCCGCATCGCAAGTGCGCCAAGGTGGTGGGTGAGGTCATGGGTAACTATCACCCCCATGGCAACCAGGCGATTTACGACGCCCTGGTGCGGATGGGTCAGGACTTCTCGATGCGCCATCTCCTCATCGATCCGCAGGGCAATTTCGGCACCATCGACGACCCGCCGGGGGCCGATCGTTACACCGAATGCCGGCTCACCCACCTCTCGATGCGTCTGCTCGAGGGCATCGGCGAGAGCACCGTCAACTTCGTCGAGAACTACGCCGGTGAGATCGAAGAACCGACGGTTCTCCCGGCTCGTTTCCCGAACCTTCTGGTCAACGGCAGCCAGGGGATCGCAGTCGGCATGGCGACCAACATCCCCGCGCACAACCTCGGCGAAGTAATCGATGCCTGCCTCCACAAGTTGGAGAACTCCGAAGCCGACTCCGAAGAATTGATGCAGTTCGTCAAGGGCCCCGACTTCCCCACCGGCGGCTACCTGGTTGGCACCGCCGGGATCAGGGAGTATCTCGCCTCGGGACGTGGGTCGGTACGGATGCGGGCGCTGGCCGAGCCCCAGGAGATACGCAAAGGGCGCATCGCCTTGATCGTCACCCGGATGCCCTACCAGGTGTCGATCGAACGGGTGATGGAGAAGATCCGGGTCCTGGTCGACGACAAGCGACTCACCGGTATCGCCGACGTTCGCAACGAGTCCGACAACCGGCGAGGGATTCGGCTTGTCATCGAGCTGAAGAACAACGCCGTTCCCCAAGTCATCCTCAACCAGCTCTACAAGCTCACCCCGCTCCAAGAAACGTTCGGGGTCAACATGGTGGCGTTGGTGGACGGCGTGCCCCGGACCCTCAACCTGGCCGGGATGATCGGTTACTACCTCGATCACCAGATGGAGGTGATCGAACGGCGGACCCAACACCGCCTGACCGAGGCCGAGGCCAGGGCTCACATCCTCGAAGGCCTGATCGTGGCCGTCGACAACATTGATGAAGTTGTCGCCATCATCCGCGCTTCTACGGATACTCCCAACGCCCGGACGCGTTTGATGGAGCGCTTCGAGCTAACCGAGATCCAGACCAACGCGATCCTCGACATGCCGTTGCGCCGCCTGACGGCCCTCGAGGTCAACAAACTGCGGGACGAACTGGCGGCATTGGTCGAATTGATCGCCGATCTGAAGGCAATCCTGGCCGATCCGGGCCGGCGGAGGGCGATCATCCGCGAGGACCTCACCGAGATCAAAGAGAAGTTCGCCGACCCTCGCCGAAGCATCATCATCCCCGACGAGGGCGAGATGTCGCTGGAGGACCTGATCGCCGATGACGAGCTGATCGTCACCGTCTCCGCCTCGGGCTATGTGAAGTCGGTCCCGGCCAACACCTACAAGACCCAGGGGCGGGGCGGACGCGGAGTGAAAGCCGCGGAAGTGACCGGCGATGACGTCGTCGCTCATCTGGTCCACACCACCGCTCATGCCTATCTGCTCTTTTTCACCAACAAGGGTCTTGTGCATCGCGTGAAGGCGCATGAGATTCCGCGCCAGGCGCGGACCTCAAAGGGGGTCCTGGCCCAGGCCGTGCTGCCGCTCGATCCGCAGGAACGGATCGAAGCCATCATCGACACACGCGATTACGAGACGTCGCGCTTTTTGGTCATTGGAACGAAGCTCGGGACGGCGAAGAAGACGCTCTTCCGCGACTACGACAGCCGCAACCAGACGTTGGTCGCGATCAAGCTCACTGAAGGCGACGAAGTGGTCTCGGTGCGAAGAACGGGCGGCGAGAACGATGTCATGATCTTTACCGCCAACGGTCAGGGAATTCGATTTCCGGAGGCGGACCTGCGCCCGATGGGACGGGCGACCCAAGGTGTCCGTGGAATCCGCCTCCGAGCCGGCGACCAGGTTGTAGCGGCAACCTCGTCGGCCGATGGGGACGACGTTTTGCTCCTCACCTCGAACGGTTATGGCAAGCGCACCTCGACAATGCAATTCCCCCGACAGAAGCGGGGTGGGATTGGGGTCAAGGCAATCAAACTCACCAAGGTTCGGGGAGCTCTGGTGGGCGCCCTCTTAGTGGCCAAAGGCACTGAAGTATTTCTGATCTCTTCTCGAGGAACCGCCACCCGGATCCCGGCAGATCAGATCAGCCGTCAGCAGCGTGACTCCACCGGAGTAAAGGCGATGCGGCTCGATCCAGGCTCGCAGTTGGCCGCTTTCACCGTTGTTCCGCCGGAAGAGGTCGAGTAAGCCGGACACCCCCGGTAAACTGACCTCACTTCATGACCACGGTCCGGCGTGTTCGCCGCATCATTCGCAAGATCGACCCGTGGACGGTCCTCAAAGTCTCAGCCCTCCTCAACGTGGTGCTGGGCCTGGGTCTCGTTCTCGGTCTTGTGATGTTCTGGTCGGTGATCACCGCCGCGGGCATCCCGGAAAGGATCACCGAGATCCTGGTCAAGATCACCTTGCTCGATGAGGGAGAGAATCCCTTCGCCAACAGCGAGCGTTTCCTCCGAGCCGCAGTGTTTGGCTCGGTGGTCTGGGCGGTTCTCACCACTGGGCTGATGACCCTGACCGCCGTGATGTACAACCTCGTGACCGATGTAGTCGGAGGGGTCGAAGTCGTCGTGCTCGAGGAATCGCTCGCCCCGCTGAGCGTGGCTCCTGCCGCCCCTCCTCGCCGTTTCACCCCCGCCGCCCCGGTACCCAACGGGGCCGTGACCGTGCTCCTGCCGACGAGCCCACCGAGGAAGTCCGCACCTAGGCAGACCTTTGCAAACCCAGGGTGGCAGCGTCGTGCAACGTCTGACGGTCCTCAGAACGCGATTCAGGCGTTCGGCCGCCACCAGACCCATCGATTCGGCTCTGGCCAGGTAAATCTGTGGCGAGTCCCAGACGCGGACGATTCCGGCAGGAGGGACGAGCGCGATCGCGGCCGCCAGGGCGATCGCTTGCAGGAAGCGGTGGTCATCAACCACTGCCTGGCCCTTCCGGCCTGCCTCCACCATGACCGCGGCCCAGGGCGCATCCGAGTTTGATTCGACCACCCGCACCGGACGATCGACCAATTGCACGCCGCTCGTGCGGCCGACCGGTTTCGGGAAGCCCACTTTCTCTGACCCTGCCGGGTGTCCATTCGGTTCGGCGGTGGCTACCCGGTCGACGCGGACCCCGGCGGATTCCAACCGGGCGGCCATGGCAAGCCCGAGGCCCCGCAGGGAGGCTCCAACCACCGCCGGTACGGGGCTGACATCGACCTCGGCCGCGGTGATGACTGCGGCACCCGATCTCGGCCGCAATCTCAAACGCTTTCGGTCCGTATCCGACCACAAGGTCGTGGCCAGCCGCCGAGTCGACCTTGTGGATCACCGACGAGCGGGCTTCCCCTAAATACGCCACTGCCTCGACGCCGCTTTCCGAGGTGAGGATGTGGGCAACCCGGAGCTCAAACTCCTGATCAGCGAGGACGAGGACCTTCATCTAGCCGAGGCTGACGGGTTCCCAATTATCGGCTGGCTTGCGCCGCCTCGATCCGTTTCTGCAGAAGGGTGGCGAAGATCGCGGTGATTGCGCCGATGGCGATGACGATCGGCAGTGAGTTTTTCTTCACGTTCGCGAGTCTATGACCTCGCCGCTTGAACTGACACCGGTACCGTGCGGGTGCGCATCGCGACCTGGAATGTCAACTCGCTCAAGGCCCGATTGCCGGCGGTCGAGCGCTGGCTGGCAAGGGCTGAACCCGACATCTTTCTGATGCAGGAGACGAAGCTCGCCGACGAGCAAGTTCCCGAACTGCCGTTCCGAGCAGCCGGTTACGAGGTGGTCCATCACGGCGAGGGACGCTGGAACGGCGTCGCGATCGCCAGCCGGCTCGGCGTCAGCTGAAGTCGTCACCAACTTTGGCGACGGACCGGTGCGCGACAGTCGCAAGACTGGAGGCGAAGACGACTTCGATCCCTTCGACGAGGCGCGGATGCTCTCTGTCGACTTGCGAGGGGATTCGCATTGTTTGTGTCTACGCACCGAACGGCCGGGTGGTGGGGTCGCCGTTCTATGAGGGCAAGCTCGCGTGGTATCGACGGCTACGTCGCTGGCTCGAGGAGAACGCCTCGTCCCAACGACGAGCTCATCCTGGCCGGTGACTTCAACGTCACCCCAGCCGACGAAGACGTTTGGGATCCCGCCGCCGCCCACGGAGGCACCCACGTCTCCGAGCCTGAGCGAGAAGAATTGGCGGAGCTCCGCGCCTGGGGGCTGATCGACGGGTTTCGTCTGGTCCAGACCGGGTCCGGGCCGCTTCTCGTGGTGGGACTATCGAGCGGGGATGTTCCACAAGAACTATGGGATGCGCATCGATCTTTTCTATGCGACCAAGCCGGTCGCCGATCGGATCGTTTGGGCGGAGATCGACCGGGAGGCGAGAAAGGGTCCACCGACCCCTTCCGATCATGCGCCGGTGGTCCTCGACCTCGACACCCCGGGCGTGCCGTTCGACGCTGGTTGGGAGAGTGCTTTGGTGCGCGTTGCCGCCCGGCAGCGGCCAAGCGCCAATCCCTAAATCAGTGAGGTTGAATCGGTGAGATCGCCGGTCGCGATGCTCGACGCGCCCGTCGGCGTGGATCGCGAAGCGTCCCTGGGTCCGGTCGTGAACCGGCTCGATGGTCGGCCACGGCCAGCCCCCGAAAGCAGTGGTGCGATAGTCGATCATCGCTTGGGCGATCTCCTCGGGCGTATTCATCACGAAGGGTCCCATCTGAAAGACCGGAGCTCCGATGGGCTGACCCGCCAACAGCAAGAACTCCGCCGGCGTCCCATGGTTATCGATCGGTGTGGCGAGCTTCGGCGCAGCAGGCGCACCCCGGTATTCCGCACGAGTCGAGTCCCGCAACCGATACGTCATCGCCGTCAAAGAAGTGCAGCATGCGATTGACTCCGGACGGCGCCGGAGGGAACGACCAGCTCGCCCCGGCAGCCAACCCTGATCAACCAGATTCCGAAGTCGGTTCCGGGTTGAGAAGCCCACGAGTCGGGCGGAGGTGACGGTGCTCGGTGTCCATCAAGCTGCCCGGCGATCACGTCGATCGTCACTTGGCCGCCTTCGGCGACGATCGTTGGAATCTCCTCGGACCACAACATGCGGAAGTAGGGCGGCACCATCTTCGAGCGAGGGGGAAGGTTGAGCCAGATCTGGAACAGCTCGAGCTCGTTGGGCTCCGTGGTGGAGACGCAGCGGGAACATCTCCGAGTGCTGGATACCGCCACCGGCGGTGAGCCACTGGGTATCACCCTGGCCGAATCGGGCCGTGGCACCGAGCGAGTCCGAATGATCGATGAAACCACGCCTCACGACCGTGACTGTTTCAAAGCCGCGATGGGGGTGCTGGGGAAAGCCGGGAACTCGCTTCCCGTGATACATGCTCCAGCCGTCGCGATAAGAGAAGTCGGATCCGAGCATCCGTCCGGCGAGCGAGTGGAGCAGTTTGGCCCCTGGATCTCGTTGCCGGCCGGGTAGTGATCGACGTGGTGGACGGTGAATATGAACGGGATCGAGGCCTGTCCAGGGCATGCCGAAGTCGACAAGTTCGAGTAATGGAGTTGTTCATGGAGACTGTCAACCTACACTCTCGGCCGATGTTCCGCTACCGTTCGCAGGGGAGAGCCGGCTGGCACCTCTGGCAAGGCCCATCCGTCAGGGCAATGCTCCGCTTCCCGACCTGCCCCTCAATTTGATCTGACGAGCATGAAAATGGGCAAAAGCCCCTTGCAATGGTTGACCCTCGTCGCGGTGCTGACTTTGGCCGCCGCGTGCGGTGGCGGGGGAGGATCGGCTGACAACCTCCTCGGCCGATCGAGGAAGAAGGGGTGCTGACGGTTTCTACCGATCCTGCCTATCCACCGCAATCTTCCTTGAACGAGTCGACCGGCGAATACGAGGGCTTCGACATCGATGTCGCCACCGAAATCGCCAACCGCATGGGGGTGAAGTCGGCCTGGGAAGCGCCGGCCTGGGAGACGATCACCGCCGGCAGCTGGAACGGCCGCTGGGACCTTTCCGTGGGTTCGATGACGGTGACCCCCGAACACGCGGAAGTGTTGGACTTCAGCACTCCCTACTACTACACCCCGGCAGTGGTGGCGGTCCTGGCCGACGACTGCGTCATCAACGATCTCAGCGCCGACCTCGACGGCAAGTCGATCGCGGTCTGTGGTGCCTGCACCTATGACTTCTACCTCCAGGGCAACCTCGACATCCCGGGCGAGTCGATCGACTTTGTAGTCGACGATCCCGAGATCGTTACCACTGACACCGACACCACCGCGATCGAACAGTTGGTGCAAGGACGGGTAGATGCGGCAATTTCATCGCTGACAACCATGCAGGCGGCGATCGACAGTGGCTTCCCGATCAAGATCGTCGGCGACCCGTTGTTCTACGAGCCGCTCGCCGCGGCAAGCGACGAGAGCTCGACAGCTCAGCACCGACAGCTTCGTGTCGAGGGTGTCGGAGATCATCGACGAATGCACGCCGACGGGACTCTGTCCAATCTGTCGAACGAATGGTTCGGTCTCGATCTGACCAAGAAAGCCTCATGAGCGAGACGGGGGCTGGAACACCCGCCCCCCTCGCCTCCCGGCAATCGGCGCGAACGCTTCGAACTCGCGAGCGCGCGGGTGCCATTTCGCTCGGAAACTGGCCGCGGTGTGGGCCGGCGATCGCGCTGGTCGTCGTGTGTGCTGTTTGCCCTGGCTGGCTTCGACGTTCCGTGGATGCTCGACCAATTCGTCTTCATCGCCCGGGGCCTGCCCTGGACGATCGTTATTTGTGGTTTGGCGATCATCCTGGCCGTCGCTGCTGGCGTTGCTGGGCGCGCTCGGTCGGCTCTCGCATAACGCGGTCGCGCATGGCGTTGCCAGCTTCTACACGTCATTCTTCCGCGGCACTCCGCTGATCGTGCAGATGTTCTTGATCTTCCTCGCGCTGCCCGAGCTGGCCCCTGATGGTTTGCCCGGGTTGCGTGACTCTCTGACGCTCACCGCTCTACAAGCCGGAGTCATCGCCCTCGGGCCTCAACTATGGCGCCTACATGACCGAGATCTTCCGCGCCGGAATTCTTTCGGTCGGCCGAGGGCAGGCGTGAAGCAGCCGAAGCGTTGGGAATGAACTACCGGCAGCGGATGCGACGGATCGTGCTCCCGCAAGCGATCCGGATGGTGATTCCCCCGACCGGCAACGAGTTCATTGCCATGATGAAGGACTCAGCTTTGATCTCCCTACTGGGATCGGTGGTGTCTCAAATGGAGATCTTTCGACGGGCGCAATTGGTCGGACGAGCTGACTTCCGCCCGCTCGAAGCATTTGTTGTGGCGGCCATCCTCTATTGGGTCCTGACCTCGGTCTTCCAGTTCTACCAAACAAGCTCGAGAAGAAGCTCTCGGCTGGCTTCGTCCGCATCACCAGCCAACCCGGTGTGGTGACCCCATTGGAGGAGCCGGCGTGAGCGAAGCAGTCGTCAGCCTCAAGGGTTTGTGGAAGACCTACGGGGATCTAGAAGTATTGAAGGGAATCGATCTCGAGGTCAACCGGGGCGAAGTGGTGGTGGTATGCGGGCGATCGGGGTCGGGGAAGAGCACGATGCTGCGCTGCATCAATTTCCTAGAAGACCCGACCGCCGGCACCGTCGAGGTAGGGGGTATAACCCTGCACGGTGGGGTACGGACCAAACGCCAACGGGAAGCGATTCGACGATTGCGGCTCAAGGTGGGGATGGTGTTCCAGGAATTCAACCTGTTTCTGCATCTCACTGCACTCCAAAACGTGACCGAGGCACCGATCACCGTCAAGGGAGTAGACAAGGCCGACGCTGAAGCGAAGGGCCGCGACCTGTTGGCGCAAGTGGGATTGGCGGAGAAGGCCGATGAGTATCCAATCCGGCTATCGAGTGGGCAGAAACAACGCGTTGCCATCGCCCGGGCGCTGGCGATGGAGCCCGAAGTGATGCTGTTCGACGAGCCCACTTCGGCCCTCGACCCGGAGCTCATCTCCGAGGTACTAAACGTGATGCGCAACCTCGCTACCAAGACGCACATGACGATGATCGTCGTCACCCACGAGATGGGATTCGCCCGAGAGGTGGGCACAACGATGTGCTTTTTCCACGAAGGCGAAATCATTGAGATGGGACCACCAAAGGACATGATCAGCAATCCCCAACACGCCCAAACCCAGCAGTTCCTGCGGGCAGTGCTCTAGCGAACCCAAAGCGCGAGCGATCTCGGCTGCATCGTTCGCTCGACCACTTCCGCGATCTCATCGCCCAACGACACCAGGTCGCCTTGGGTGCGAAGCCTCTCGCCGAAATCGGTGAGGGCCAGTTCGGCGTCGTAACGGGAACGGTTGAACCGGCGGTCAACCAGCCGCTGGATCCGGCGGCGTAGCGGGTTGAAGAGAGCGGCTATAGCCAACGTCGACACCGCCACGGGGAGCTGTCCTTCGATCGGCAACAACGAGCGCAGCAGAAACACGGAGCCGAGATAGGCGCCAACCAGCAGCAGTGTGAGCAAGCCATAGGTGACCGTCCGGCTGATGATTTGATCGATCTCGTAAAGGCGATATCGCGTGACCGCGATCCCCACCGAAACCGGCAAAGCCACCAGGGCAGTGAGCAACAGCACCTCCCCGAAGATGCCTCCACCTTCATCGATGTCGAGCATGATCAAAAGTCCCTGCGCAGCGAAGAAGAACCCGGTCCACAACAGCCACTTGATCTGCAGACGCACGGTCTCGGTGCCTCGATGCCATCGAATGACGAGGGAGACAACCGAGAGGAGTAGCGGAGTGAGCATGCCGAAAATGCCGATCGTCAGGATCAGGTCGACCGCGGGAGAGGGGGCCGCCTCGTTGAGGATTGCGGCTCCGTCATTGCGGAAGCGCCAGCTCGCGACGGTTCCAACGAGCACGACTGTGCTTGCTGCGAGAACGTCGACGATGACAATGGGCGCCCAGCGGCGGGAGAGGAGCTTTCCGTTCGGATAAACGAGGAAGAGAATCGGGATGAATGAGAACGGCACGATCCAGATGGTTTGTGAGAGCACCCCGATCTCGCCGGCCGCAGCAAGCGAGCCCGGGTTCATCAGCAATCCTCTGACCGCGTACTCGGCGGCCGTGTGATAGAGCAGGATGCCAAGACCGATCATGGCGACGAACCAGCCGATGTTGACCTTCGGTCGAGCGCGGACGATCAGCAGACCGACCACCAGATAGATGACTCCAGAGAGTCCCTGAATGAGGGCCGCCGGTCGAAAGTAATAGGTGTTGGCGATCTCGCTGTTCCACGAGGACAGAACAAGCCAGAGCTGCAGGCCGCTCAAGGCGACTCCAATCGTGGCCATAACGGCCAGCAGAACGTCGTTGCCGAGAAGCCATCAACGTTGGAAACGTACTCGCGCTTCGTTCCCGCATCGTTACGGGATTCTCGGTCAGGCCGTGAGCTGACGGACGACACGGGCCGGGTTGCCCACCGCGACCACCCCGCGGGGCAGAGTGCGAATGACAACCGACCCGGCCCCGACCACTGTGTTCTCGCCGATCGTGACTCCGGGGCAGAGGATGACGCCTCCGCCCAGCCAAACGTTGTCACCAATCGTTATAGGTAGAGCCGATTCCCACTTGTCACGACGAGGACCCGCCTCTACCGGGTGAGTCGCGGTAAGAAGTTGCACGTTGGGTCCGATCTGGACGTCATCACCGATCGTCACCCGGGCAACGTCGAGGCAAACAAGACCGGTGTTGACGAATGTCCGCGCCCCGATGAAGGTCTGGTATCCATAATCGCAATACAACGGTGGACGGACGTCGGTGCCCTCGCCGATCGAACCCAGCAGGTCAGCCAGGATGGCTTGTCGAACATCGCCGGCGTACGCCTCGTTGAAGCGACGGAGCAACGTTTGGGCCCGCTCGCTGTCGCGGGCGAGGTCGGGGTCGTCGGCGATATAAAGGTCGCCGGCGAGCATTCGTTCTCGCATGCTTCGGGCGTCAGTCATCGCGACCAAACTAGATGTCGTGATCGATTGCAGCTGGCGAGGACCGTTCAACAACGTCGAAGTGAATGCGTTGCACGCCGAGGCCTTCGAGACGAGGGTGTTCGACGAGTCCGAGTGGAACTGGGTCGAGCTCACGACTCGCCACAGCATGGGTTGGGTGACGGCTCGGCGTTCCGGCGAGTTAGTTGGCTTCGTGAACGTCGTTTGGGACGGACTCGTTCATGCCTGGATCCAGGATTTGATGGTCGCCGCCTCGGCCCGTCACCAGGGAATCGGTGTGCGCCTGGTCGAGGAAGTTCGAACCGCCGCTAAAGGCGCAGGCTGTGAATTCCTCCACGTCGACTTCGACGACGACCTCCGCTCGTTCTATTACGACGCGTGCGGTTTTCGCCCAACCAACGGCGGCTTGATCGAACTCACATGAGCGAGGACCTCGGGTTCAGCTTTCAGGTGCGGAAGTCGGGGGAAGTGTCAATCGAACGTCACGGCCGCGAGGTGCAGCTGCTTCGCGGTCGCGCTCGCCAGCCGTTTTCTCGCCGACGTTGAGCGGAAGGACCCCCAGCAGGTGATGGCCAGAGTCACCGGGAATTACAAGCGCGGCAACGAGCCAAGATGAACCACCGGCACTGGTACTCGGAGTTTTATTCTTGCCGCAGTTGCCGAGCCGACTAATCGCGTGGTTCTTCAACCGAGCTGAATTGGTGGGCCCACGTGGACTTGAACCACGGACCTCGTCCTTATCAGGGACGCGCTCTAACCGAGCTGAGCTATGGGCCCCCAGGGGTCCGGAACTTTACAAGGCTTTCGGGCGGGCGACACGGCGAAATCGTGAGCTACTGCCTCGCAGTTGCCTTCTCGCTAGCGGCAGCAGCTCGCTCAAGAAAGGTCCTGCGCTCGCGCTGGGTGGGGGCAAGGCTCGCCGCACTTTCCAACCATTCGGCGGCGGCTTCGTATTGGTCGAGCCTTTGGAGAATTTCTCCGCGGACGGCGCCGTACAGGTGATAGCGGGCCATGTGGGGGTCGTTGCGCAAGGAGTCGATCGCTTCCAGGGCGGCGGCCGCTCCGACGGCTTCCATCACCGCAACAGTCCGATTGAGCGCAACGACTGGCGAAGGTGTCAGTGCCAAGAGCGCGTCGTACAAAGCGAGGACGGCGTCCCAGTCGGTCATCGCATAGCTCGCAGCCCGCGTATGACAGGCGGCGATCGCGGCCTGAACTGCGTAAGGCCCCAGCGGGCGTTGCAGGGCGATTGAGCGATCGAGGGCGGCGAGCCCGTGGGTGATGAGCGTCCTGTCC
The DNA here is from genome assembly GCA_963840175.1 of uncultured Acidimicrobiia bacterium. GTDB lineage: Bacteria > Actinomycetota > Acidimicrobiia > Spongiisociales > ZC4RG35 > JACCTH01. The sequence continues at coordinate 40,512 of CAWIXU010000003.1, read as the reverse complement.
CAGCGCGAGCGATCCTGATCGGGAAGCAGAACCGGCTCCCCTTGCGGGCTGTATCGAGCCGGAAAGCGAGACGCCTGGAGCTCCATCAGTGCCACCAAACCGTGCACCTCGGGCTCACGAGGGAGCAGGCCGGCGAGCATTCGCCCGAGCCGCATGGCTTCCTCCGCCAGATCGCGCCGTATCCAGATTTCGCCGGAGGTAGCGGCGTATCCCTCGTTGAAAACCAAATAAACCACCTCGAGGACCGCGGCCAGTCGACCGCCCAACTCGCCCTCACGAGGCACCTCGAAAGGAACCTGCGCTTCGGCAAGAGTCCGTTTGGCCCTCGAGAGCCGCTGTCCCAGCGTGGCAGCCGGGGAGAGGTATGCCCGGGCGATCTCTTCGGTGGTGAGGCCACAAACCAACCTCAACGTGAGTGCCGTTCGCGACTCCTGAGAGAGCACCGGGTGACAGGCAATGAAGATCAACGACAACAGGTCGTCGTCTCGCTCCTGCCTCTCGTCTAAGAGTGCATATTTCACTTCGCGTACCTTTTCCCGACGGATGAAATCAATCGCCTTGTGTTTCGCCGCAGTCATCAGCCAGGCGCCGGGATTCGGTGGCACTCCTTCCTCCAGCCAGGTCTCGAGGGCAGTGACGAAGGTGTCCTGGGCAATTTCCTCTGCGCGACCGACATCGTTGAGCAAGCGGGACAAGGCGGCGATGAGGTGTGCCGACTCGATCCGCCATATCGCCTCGATCGTGCGTTTGGGATCAACCACGCCGGCACACCTCAGTCTCTGTGGTCACCCAGTTGGATGCTGGGATTTGATCTGCTCTGCGAGCTCCTCATCCTTCGCCCGAAGCTCGGGTGTGTATTCGTCGCCAAAATCCTCGACCTCGAAGATCGGGCGAATCTCGAGCACCTGGCGCATGCCATCAGGATCGCTCGGGCATCGCTTGGCCCATTCGACTGCCTCTTCGATGGAGCTCACCTGCCAGAGCCAGTATCCGGCGATGATCTCCTTGGACTCGGTGAAGGGTCCGTCGACCACAGAGGTCTTTCCGCCCTCAAAGACGATCCGGGCGCCTTCTGAGCTCGGCTTCAATCCCTGTCCGTCCAGCATGATCCCGGCCTTCACCAGCTCCTCGTTGTAGGCACCCATGGCGGTGAGCATCTCTTCCGTCGGGACGATGTTGGGCTCGTCCTTCCCGCTGCCCTCGATCATGACCATCACTCTCATGTGGTCCTCCTTCCCTTCGGCCGGACCCTGTGTCTCGGCCTTTCTAAGCCAACGAATAGAACCTTCCTGATTTCGACATGACATGCAAGTCCGGGGCGAAAATGCCGTGCGTCGGTAGCATTTTTTAACGATGAGACTGGCCATGCGTTCAACAGCCATCAGTGGATTCCTCTTGATCCTGGTGGCCTGCGTGACGCCGGCGAGCTCGGAGAGCGAACTCGCGACGACCGGCTCAGGTCTCAACGCAGGCGGACCTGAAGTCGTCCGGATCTACGACTTCGAGGAAGCCGTCGCCATCAACGTGGTCACAGGCAATCTGGCTTCGGGCAGTGGCGAGCGCACTGTCGTTGGCTGGACCGACGAAACCTCGACGTGGATCGCCGCCCTTGATCCGGAAGCCGAGACCATTGACGATCCTGTGCTGGTGAGCGGCGATGTCACCTCCCTCGCGCACGGTTTGGAGAGGCCGGCATTGGGAATCACAGGCGATGGACATGTTCACGTCGCCTTCACGAGCGGCGAACATGACGCCGGTTCGATTTATCGCTCGGTTTGGGACGGAACGGCGGTCAGTGGCCCGATCTTGATAAGCGGTGAACCGCGCCCCGAAACCAGCCTCCCCCACGTCGTCGTGGACAGTGACGGTCAACCCTTGTTTGCCTGGCTCGAAGACTCGACTCTCTCGGTTGCCACTTCAGATAACGCAGGTCGCACTGTCGAGCACGAGGAACTCGATGATCTCACTTGTGATTGCTGCAATCTCGGTGCCGCATTGGTCGACGGCGGTCTGGTGATGGCCTATCGAAACCTCGAACACGACGGGGATGACGTGATTCGGGACATTGTGGCGATCCGATCGGAGGACGGCGGCGAGACCTTCGCGGATCCGGTTGTCATTGCCGATGAGCACTGGTTCCTCGACGCTTGTCCGTTCTCCGGTCCGAGCCTCGCCCGGAGCGGCGATTCCCTGCTCGTGGCCTGGATGGATGCCAGGCAGACGCTTCACCCGGATCAGTCCTCGACCACGATTTGGTTCGACCGCAGCACTGACGGTGGGCGAACTTTCGGAGTCGACCAAGTAATTGCGACAGACGCGGTTCATCGCTGGCCGATGATGGCCATCGATGCGGCGGGGACACTCCACATTGTTTGGGAGACCCAAGGCTTCGACGGCGGGATCTCTTACGCCCGTTCCGACGATTCCGACGGAAGCTTCTCTGAGCCGATCCTGTTGTTACCAAACGACGAGGAGAATGGATTGCGGAACACGCCCTCGCTTGCGATTCAGGGCAACGGCCTGGTGGTCTCCTGGATCGATCGTTTGGGCGGCCACGTAGGATTGGTGGCTCCGGGGACGTAGCTCAGCCCGGCAGAGCGCCTGCTTTGCAAGCAGGAAGTCGTGGGTTCAAGTCCCATCGTCTCCACGTGGATCTGCAAGTGTCGACTCAGGAGGTCTAGGTGAAGAATGCAGTGATCGTCGATGCGGTCCGGACCCCCACCGCTCGGCGGAACGGCAAGTACAAGGACATTCACGCCGTCGATCTGGCTTCGATTCCGCTCAAAGCGTTGATCGAGCGCAACAATCTCGACCCGGGCCTGGTCGAGGACGTGATCATGGGCTGCGTTTCCCAGGTGGGCGAACAGGCTTACAACATCGGGCGGAATGCTGCTCTCGCCGCTGGCTTTCCGGAGGAAGTGGTCGGAACCACTATCGATCGGCAGTGTGGTTCCTCCCAACAGTCGGCGCACTTTGCCGCCCAGGGAGTCATGGCCGGCGCCTATGACGTCGTAGTCGCGGCGGGGATCGAGTCGATGACCCGGATCCCGATGGGAGTCACCGCGCAGCAAGGACCGGGCATTCCGTTTGGCCCCTTAATGCTCGAGCGCTACAGCCACGGCCTCATCCCTCAGGGACTTTCCGCGGAGATGATCAATGAAAAGTGGGGGATCGACCGAGCCACCCTCGACCAGATCGGTTTCGACTCCCACCAACGAGCTGCCCGAGCCACGGAAGAAGGCCGGTTCGAGAGCCAGATCGTGCCAGTCACCGTGAAGGGCGAAAGTGGCGAAGAAGTCGTCACCCGTGATGAGGGAATCCGTTGGGACACCACTCTCGAGAAGTTGGCGTCGTTGCAACCGGCGTTCAAAGTCGATGGGCTGGTCACCGCCGGTAACTCGTCACAGATTTCCGACGGTGCCGCCGCGCTCCTCATCATGAGCGAAGAGAAAGCCCAAGAACTCGGCCTCCAACCAAAAGTTCGTTTTGTTGCGTTCGCCATGGCCGGAGTCGACCCGGTGATCATGCTGACAGGGCCGATCCCGGCGACGAGCAAGGCGCTGGCCCGCGCCAATCTCTCAATCGACGACATCGGGTTGTTCGAGGTCAACGAAGCTTTCGCCTCGGTGATCGCGGCCTGGAGAATGGAGCACGGCGGCACCGATCCCGACGCTTTATGGTCCCGCACCAATGTCAACGGCGGCGCGATCGCCCTCGGCCACCCGCTGGGCGGCTCAGGTGCCCGGCTGATGACGACCCTCGTTCATGAGATGGAGCGGACCGGAACTCGTTATGGCCTCCAGACCATGTGCGAAGGCGGCGGCATGGCCAACGGCACCATCCTCGAACTGATCGACTGAATGGGCGGACTCCTCCGTGTGCTCCTGGCGATCGGCCTGGGAGTCGTGATCTGGCGGGTCTCGATGTACGTCATCCGGCATGTTGGCCACCCCGCCGCCGGAGGTCGACCCGGAGGACGTCGTGCCAGCCGATCAGGACTACCGGTGCGCGGTCTGCGGCACCGAGTTGACCGTTCGCATGGCCAACAACACCCAACCGGCACCGCCCAAGCACTGCCGGGAGGAGATGGTTCTGGTTTGGCAGCCCTAGTAAGACAAGCCAGCTGAGGAGACCCGATTGAGTCGGGCGCTAGCGTCCTGCCCCCATGCCTGAGTCAAAGCGTCGCAAGCCCAAGCGGTCCACCCCCACGCTGCCCAAAACCGCAGGCGCGGAGGCCAAGGCCAAGCCACCGAGCCCCACGTGGTATGTCGTGCTGATGGCCGGCTTGCTTGGGGTCGGGTTGCTCGCGGTCCTCGCCCGTTTCATCTTCCAGTGGCCGCAATACTTTCTGATCGGCGGCTTCCTGATGATCGCGGCGGGTTTCATCATGGCTACGAATTACCGGTGAGCGGACCCCCGGTTGGTGGGCGGGTCCTGGTTCTCGACAACTACGACTCCTTCACCTACAACCTCGTCCAGTATTTAGGTGAGCTGGGGGCAGATCCGGTTGTCATCCGCAACGACACCTTGAAACCGTCCGAGGTGACCGAAGAGATCGAGTTCGATCGTCTGGTCATCTCGCCCGGGCCAGGCGTCCCGGAAGCGGCCGGCTTTTCCGTCGATTACGTCCGGGCGTTTGGCGCGACGATTCCCACCCTCGGGGTGTGTCTCGGGCACCAGGCCATCGCCGTCGCCTACGGGGGCCGGGTTGACCTCGCACCGGAGCCACGACATGGGAAGACGAGCTCGGTCAGTCACGACGGATCGGGCGTTTTCGCCGGTCTTGAGAATCCGTTCACCGCCACGCGCTATCACTCGCTGGCGGCGGTGGAGCTGCCCGACGATCTGGTCGCCTGTGCTTGGAGCGAGGACGGCGTCGTCCAGGGGATGCACCACGTCACCGACCCGGTCGCGGGGGTCCAGTTCCACCCCGAATCGATCATGACCACCGAGGGCAAGAAGCTTCTCGGCAACTTTCTGCGTTCTGTGGGCTGGTAGAAGCGTTGTACGACCGTACGAACCCTGGGTTCGCCGATTTCTAAGGGGCGGCGGTCGTAGTTGGAGGGGGGGACGTGGTCGGCGGCTCCTGGAAGTCGCCGAGGGTGACCTGCACGACAGACCCTTCCTCCACCTCGGTGCCGGCCGTGGGGCTCTGGCTGATCACCCGTCCGTCGAGGTTGGGGTCGGCAGTGGGCGCGATTGGAGGGTTGTCCACGATCTCGAGTCCGGCATCGGCCAGCACCTGTTGCGCCTGGTCGTAGGTGAGACCGGAGACGTTGGGGACGAACGTCGTCGGAACACCAGCCGAGACCACAACCGTGATGACGTCGCCCGCTGTGACAAGGGTGCCGGCGACTGGCTGGGTGCGAATCACGGTCCCTTCTGGCTCCGAGGACTCCTCGCGGACCAGTTCGCCGTCCAGGTCAAGATTGTTGAGTTCGGCGAACGCGTCGCCGTCTTCCATCCCGACGAGATCGGGCAACTCGAACTGCTCGGCGCCTTCGGAGACGATGATGTTGACCGAATCGCCCGGCGGGATCTCGAGCCCGGCCACGGGACTTTGCTCAATGACGACGCCAGGCTCCGCCTCCGAATCAGGCCGCAAAGTCACGGTGCCCACTTCGAGTCCGGCATCCCTGATGAGCTGTTCGGCCTCCGACTGAGTTCGACCAACCAGGGTTGGCACCGTCACCGGGTCTTCGCCTGCCGAGACGTACAAGAAAACGTTGGTACCCGACGACACCGAGGTTCCGGCTGCGGGTTCGGTGCGGATCACGATTCCGACTTCGACGTCGCTCGACTCCTCAGTACGGATCTGTGCGACCAGATCGAGTCGTTCCACTTCGGCGGCAGCAGCTTGCTCGGACATGCCCGCAAACTCGGGCAGCACGATCTGCGGAATCGTGGTGGTGGTCGTGACCGGGGTGTCGCCCGAAGCGGCGCGGAAGACCAGGTAGACCATCGTTCCCAGTAACGCCAGCAGCAAGAACGCGGTGAGGATGAAGGGGACCTGACTGCCCCGCCGATCTTCGAGCACTGGAATGGTCTGGGTAGGCGGGCCAGCTGAGCGTGGGGGGGCTTGGATCACCCGGGTTTGAGTGGGGTCGGCGGCCACTGCGGTTGCCTGCACGGCGACCGGCACCGGCACTGCGGCAGTGGCGGCGGGGCTCTGGCCGGCGAGCACGCGCAAGAGGTCCGCCCGCATCTCGTCGGCCGTTTGGTAACGGAAGGCTGGATCCTTTTCGAGCGCTCGAGTCACGATGACATCGAGCTCGTGGGGGACGTCGGCGTTGATCGCCGAAGGCGGCGGGGCACTGGCCGAGACATGCTGGTAGGCGACTGCGACCGGGCTGTCTCCGGAGAAAGGGGCGCGCCCACTCAGCATTTCGTAGAGCACAACTCCCAGCGAGTAGACGTCGGAGCGCTCGTCGGCCGGGGCGCCTTGCGCCTGTTCCGGGCTGAAGTAGGAAGCCGTGCCGATGACGGCGCCGGTGCGGGTCAGTTCCTGGGAGTCGTCCCAGGCGCGGGCGATGCCGAAGTCGGTGACCTTCACGGTTCCGTCGGTCGCGAGGAGGATGTTGCCCGGCTTGACGTCGCGATGGACGAGACCCGCACGATGGGCCGCCGACAAGGCTGACGCAACCTCGGCGGCGATTTCCGCAGCGCGGCGCGGGAGCAATGCACCCTCGGAGCGGAGAACGTCGCGCAGGCTGCGACCTTCGACCAACTCCATGACGATGAAGTAAGTGTCGTTGGCCTGACCCCAGTCATAGATGCCAACGATGTTGGGATGGGTGAGGTTGGCGGCGGCCTGAGCTTCCCGGCGAAATCGCTTGACGAAAGCTTCGTCGTTGGAGAACTGGGCGTGAAGGATCTTCACCGCGATCTTGCGTCCGAGGAGGGAATCGGTGCCCAGATAGACATCGGCCATGCCCCCTCGAGCCAGGTGCGACGCGAGGTGATAACGGTCCGTCAGGGGGTGGGGAAAGTTCATCAAGAACGGATTGCAATTCTAGAGATCAACGGTTTAACCACCCGCTGATCACCTGAGCGGCGATCGGTGCGGCCACCCCTCCACCACTGGCACTCTCACCAGCATTGCCCCCCGCTTCGACTAACACTGCCACGGCAATGGTCGGCGCATCGACCGGGGCAAAACCGATGAACCAAGCGTGGGGACGTCCCTCGACTCCGGTTGCGGTCCCCGTCTTTCCGGCCACCCTGATCCCCGGGACCGCGGCCTGCCGACCGGTGCCTTCAGTCACGACCCTTTCCATCATCTGGGTGAGGAGGGCTGCGGTTTCGAAGGAGAACGCAACGCCGAGTTCTTCCGGCTGGCTGCCGGTCACCTCCTTGCCGTCGGCATCGAAGGTGCGAGCGACCTGATACGGAGACATCACGATCCCCTGATTGGCGACTGCGCCGGCGACCAGAGCCATCTGCAGCGGGGTGGCTCGCACGTCCCGTTCACCGATGCCGCTCTGACCGAGCGCGGCATCGTCGCCGCTCAGCTCGCCTGTGGGGAAGGCGCTTTCCGCCACTGTCCAGGTGAACGGCAGGTCGCGGTTGAACCCGAGCTGGTCTGCAACCTCGCCGATCGGCTCGGCGCCGACTTCGATCGCCAGGCGCGCAAACGTGGTGTTGCACGACCTGACGAACGAGTTGAGCAGCGTGGTTGTGATCCCGTTGCTGCAGTTCGTTCCACTGGCGTTGTCGACCGTCGCCGTCGATCCCGGGAGTTGAAAGGAGGCTTCATCGGGAAAGTTGGATTCCGGCGTCGCCACCCCGGTCTCGAATGCGGCTGCCGACACCAAGGTCTTGAAGGTCGAACCCGGCGGGTAGAGCTCGCGTGTTGCGCGGTCGGCAAGTGGACGGCTGGGATCGCTCAGCAGTGCCTGCCACTCGGCGGCAGCATCGACCCCGACCAGAACGTTGGGGTCATAGCTCGGCACCGAGACCATCGCCAGGATCGCGCCCGTCATTGGATCGAGCGCGACCACTGCGCCGGCTTGGCCGCCGAGGGCCTCGTACGCGATCCTTTGCAACGCCTCATTGAGGGTTAGCTGGAGATTGAGCGGGCGGAGGTCGCGGCCGAGGACCACAGAAAGCAAATCGGAAATGGTCAGGTCGCGGCGCGAGCGGAGTTCGTCCGAATAGGCCCGCTCGAGTCCCTGCTCGCCAAACAGCAACGACGAGTAACCAACGACGTTGGCAAATGTGGGGCCGGCAGGATAGGAGCGAACAAACGAGCCGGTCGTGGCCGGGTCGGGGTCGCTCTGCGCAAGCACCACCCCATCCGAGCTGATGATGAGACCGCGCTCCTTGCCGATCTGGGTGAGGTTGAAGCGGGCGTTGCGCGGATCGAGCCGGTAGGTGTCTGCAGCCACGACTTGGACCCACGTGGTCATCAAACCGAGAAGAGCGAAACCGATGAGCACGGCGCCCGCGAGCCGTCGGGTCGGTCGATTCACGCCGGTTCCTCATGGCTGATCCGGGCGAGCAAACCGAGGAGGAGGAAGTTGCCGACCAGCGACGAGCCCCCGTAAGACATGAACGGGAGAGTGATTCCGGTCAGGGGAACGATGCGGAGAACGCCGCCAATGATCAGAAACGCCTGCAGACCGAGCACCCAGGTCAAACCCGCTGCGGTCAGCTTGCGAAATCGATCGCGGCTCCGGAGAGCGATGCCGAAGCCGACGCCGATCAGCAGGGCAAAAGCCGCGAGGATTGCCAGCGAGCCGGCAAAGCCAAGCTCCTCGGCGACGGCCGCATAGATGAAGTCGGTGGCGGCGTTGGGAATGAGATCGGGCCGGCCCAGCCCGATCCCCGAGCCCGCCAGGCTGCCCGTCCCCATGCCGAACCAGGCCTGAGCTACCTGATAGCCGGCGTCCTCATAGTTCTGGAACGGTTGGATCCACGCCAGGAAGCGGCGTTCGACATGATCGAAGAGCCGGAAGGCTGCGTATCCGGCAGAAGCAGTGAGCAAGCCACCGAGCAGGAGATAGGTTGGTCGCCCGGTCGCGGTGTAGATCATGCCGATGAAGGCCCCGAACAGAAGAGCCGAAGCGCCGAGGTCGCGTTGCACGATCAGCACCACCAAGCTCACCACCCAGACGACGACCACCGGGAACAGCTGGCGCGGTTCGGGGAACTCGAAGGGTCCGAACTTGCGGGGCCGTTCGGCGAGGGCCGACTGGCGCTCGGCCAGGTAGCCGGCCAGGAAGAGGACCATCAAAAGTTTGACGATCTCCCCCGGCTGAAATCTGATCTCGGTGACTCCGAGGTCGACCAACAGCCAGAGCCGGGACCCGTTGACTTCGAGACCCCGAAGCGGGATTGGGCCGGTGCTCGGTAGGAGCGGCAGCAGGAGCAAGACCAATCCACCGAGCAGGTAGAGGTAGCGGTAGCGGCGAATCGTGGCGATGCCCCGCCGATGAAGAAAGAAGAGCAGAGCGACGGTGAGTGCGGAAGCAATCAGCAGCCACCATTGCTGGAGCCCGGCGCGGACGGGGTCGAGGCGATGGATCTCGGCCAGGCTGATCGCGGTGAGAAGGGCGGCCGGCGGAAGGATGACCGTCGATGCCGACGGTGCCCACCGCCTCATCGCCATATGGACCGCGCCGAAAGCCGCCACCATCACGGCAAAAGTGAGTCCGATCCGCGAATCGATGGTTTGCCCGCTCGCCAGGATCACGAGCGTCACTCCGAACGCAGCCACCCCTCCGGCGGCGACCAGCATTCCGCTTTCGGCGGTTCGGGTCATGGCTCGACTGCCACGACTATCACGGTGATGTTGTCGTGGCCCCCGGCCCGGTTGGCTGCCTCGACCAGGTTCCAGGCGACTTCTTCCAGGCTGCCGTCGCTCATCAGGCGAAGCGATCGACGAATCATCGATCATGTTGGTGAGGCCGTCCGAACAGACGAGGATTCGGTCGCCGGGTTCCAGGTCGACCTCTATCAGGTCCACCTCGATGTCTGGACTGAGACCCAGCACCCGGGTGAGCATGCTGCGCTGGGGATGGTTGGCAATGTCTGCCTCGGTGATGCGTCCGGCCGCCAACTGCTCGGCTACCACCGTGTGGTCGTCGGTGAGTTGAGCTAGCTCGCCGTCGTGCCAGAGGTAGGCGCGACTGTCGCCGACATGAGCGAGGGTGGCGGTGCCCTCGGCCAGAAGCTCAAGCATGGTCAGGGTGGTGCCCATCCCCGCGAGAGTCGGTTCTTCGAGCGACCGTTCGAAGATGCCTGAATTCGCCCGCTCGAAGCGGTCAACGACGCTGCCCTCGCCGTTGCTGGCCGTCTCGATCGCCACCGTGGAAGCGACCTCCCCGCCGACCGCACCCCCCATGCCATCGGCGACCATGACAACGAGCGGTCCGTTGCTGCGGCCCGAGCTAGTCGGCCAATGGGAGTCTTCGTTGTTGTTGCGTAGACGCCCGCGATGGGTAGCGGCGGCGTACTGGTATTCAAACTCGCCTCTCGCACCGCCCATGGGACTTTGGGCTTGTGAGGACGAGGACAGTTACGAATTCATCTGACCTCCATGACCGTCTTGCCCACCTGCAAGGCGTCGCCGCGTCGCAAGTTGGTGGGGGTCGTGATGCGGCGACCATTGACATAGGTGCCGTTCGTGCTTCCGAGGTCCGACACGGTGAGAGTGCCGTCTTGATTCACCAGTCGAAAATGAAACTCAGAGGCATACGGATCTTCGATCTGCACGTCCGATTGATCGCTGCGGCCCACGACCGTCGCCCCGTTCACCGCAAATGTCATCCCTGCCTGGGTGTCGGAGCGAACCACTGCGATCTGCTTGCCGGTTTTGCGGGTCGACCGGTTCTGTCCAAAGCCAAGGTGACGACTGATCGCTCGCGCCACCTGCCAGATGAAGAGATAGATGAGCGCCAGAAAGATCAGGCGCAGGATGGTGAGAATTAGCTCCGGCATGGGGTCAAACGCAGAGGGTGATTGCCAAGGTTGAGGGTGGCGACCGTGTTCACCGGTGTCGGTGCTGTCGCTGATCCGCTGACCATCGACCCAGGTGCCGTTGGCCGAACCGAGGTCGGCGATGTATGACTGCCCGTCCTGCCGGAAAATCAAGGCATGGGTCCGGCTGACCTCCGGATAGTCGATCACCACGTCCGCTTGCTGCGACCGTCCGATGACCGCCCGGTTGTGGTTGATCGAGGCGACGGTGCCGGTTTGGTCGGTGAGCTGGGCCCAACAGGGGACCGGGCCGAGTTCGACGCTCGCCGCGGAGCCAACCGATCCAATCGCCACCGCTTCATCGGCACGGAGGTCGATTTGCACGGGCCCCTCGAGCCGCCAGCCCCTCTCGGCGGCCAGCTCGGTGAAGGCAAGCTGGAAACGGCGGGCCAGTGGCTCCGGATCTCCGACCAGGTTGGCCGGGTTGACCAACAGGCTGTAACGATTGGCCGTGGCGGGCCCGGCGGGGGTCTTGAACTCGGCCAGTTCGGCCTCGCGGGCGACTCGGGCGGCCAGCTCCGAAACATGGAGCCCGCCGCGAAAGATCTTGCCGGCAAGGTGGTCGAGGGCGTCCTCCAACCGCCGCTCCAATTGACGGGCGAGCTTCATAGACGGGAAACGCTAATTGCGAACCCAGGGTTCGCAGCGGTGTTGGACACCGTTACCAGCCCACAGAACGAAGTGGATGACGCGTCCGATTAGCCTTCAAATCCCACTCGGGCGAGTGGCGGAATTGGCAGACGCGGAGGATTCAGGTTCCTGTGTCCGCAAGGACGTGGGGGTTCAAGTCCCCCTTCGCCCACCCTAAGACCGTTCGTACCACCGAATCCGTAGCATCTCAGGGTGGCCGTGAGACCAGCCGGACTGATGCTCGAGCGCCCCACCCACCGAAAGCGTTGGCGCTGGTGGGCCTTGGGTCTGGTGATCGTGGTCCTGGCCGCGCTGATCCTGGCCCGCATCAATGCCCAGGCCTCGGCCGCGGTCAACTATCTCGACGGCATGCGCCGTTCGGCACAGGGTCTGGTCACGGCAGCTTCGACGTTCTCGGGCCTCGACCAGAACGTCGTCGATCTCGATCGAATGGAGTTCGAGACCGCCACCAACGCCGTGCTCGAGGCTCTGGCGGACGCTTCCGGGGCCGTGGTCGAGCCGCCAGAACGGAGCTCGCTGATCGGAGCGGCGTCATCTGATGCGTTTGGCGCTCGGCACCTGGGAAAGCGGAGTTGCGACCTTCCGGGAGGGTGTGCTCGGCCTAGCCGACCAGTCCGAGGCGGGGGAGGAGCAGATCTACGCCGGTCTGCAGCTGGTCTCTGCCGGCGATGAGATCTATGGCGACGTCCTCGCCGAACTGGGGCGAGATGACGTGCCCGACCCCATCACCCCGATGCCACTTTTGAGCTTTCAATCAACGGGCCGGAGCCCGGTCGCCGCCGCTCGCCTCTTCGCCTCAGCTGCCAGCGCCGACAACTCGCTTTTCGTCCTCCGCGCCGATCTGGCCGTAAGCCAGGTCACCTCCCAGCCCGTTTGGGTGACCGACCCCGACGGCGACCTGGTCATCTCTGCGGTGGAGTCGATTGCGATCGACGTGGTGGTGGCGAACCTCGGGAACACCAATGCCCCCGCCCAGACCCTTTTCCTCGACATGGCTCCGGTCGACGGCGAGGAGGTCTCCCAAACGCTGCAAGTCCCTGGACTTCTGGCAGGCTCGCAGACCACCGTCTCGTTCCCGGCTTTGGCCGTCACCCCGGGGCTTTCGTACAACCTGTCGGTGGCGTTGCAGCTGACCGGACCCGACGGGAACGCGGACAACGACGGCCTGGCGCTCTCCTTCTTTGTAAACGAGCCGACCGGCTAACGACTCCCCTTTACCATCCGGAGCAATGATCGACCCGAGCATCCTTCGCTCTGATCCTGCGCGGCTCCGCGTTTCTCTGCAGCGGCGCGGCCTTGACGTCGATGTCGACCAGCTGATTGGTCTCGATCAGAACCTCCGTCGCGTTCGGCAACGAGCGGAAGAAGCGCGGGCGGCCCAGAAAGAGGCGGGCCGCGAGATCGCGCGCCTCTCCGGTAGCGAGAAGGAATCCGCCATCGCCCGAACTGGCCAGCTTGCCGACGAGTATCGAAAACTCGAGGCCGAGGCAGCCAGCCTGAGTGAGAAGTTCGACGAGTTGTGGGTGACCGTTCCGAACCTGGTCGACGAAAGTGCAGCCGACGGGCTTTCCGACGTCGACAACGCCGAGATCAAACGGGTCGGTGAGCAGCCCGACTTCGGCTTCCCCCATCTCGACTTCGCCACCCTGGGGAGCCAGCTCGATGTGATCGACATGGAGCGTGGCGCCAAGGTTTCGGGGAGCCGCTTTGGATACCTGAAAGGTCAGGCCGTCCTGCTCGAGTTCGGCCTGGTTCGCTACGCGCTGGACAAGCTTGTCGCCGCTGGCCTCACGCCAATGGTCCCGCCCGTGTTGGTGCGAGAGCAGGCGCTCTACGGCACCGGGTTTTTCCCGGGCGATCGCGAGCAGGTTTACGCCGTTCCCGAGGACGATCTCTACTTGGTAGGGACCTCAGAGGTTTCTCTAGCCGCTTATCACCTCGACGAAATATTCGAACCCGATCAGCTTCCGGCGCGTTATGCCGGTTTCTCGACGTGCTTTCGCCGGGAGGCCGGCACCTACGGCAAGGACACGCAGGGTTTGTTCCGGGTCCACCAATTCGACAAGGTGGAGATGTTCGTTTTCTGTCTTCCGGAAGACTCTCCCGCCGAGCATGAGCGACTGCTTGCTATCGAAGAAGACATAGTCGGGGGACTGGGTATTCCGTATCGGGTTGTCAATGTCGCCGCCGGCGATCTCGGCTCTTCGGCCGCCAAGAAGTACGACATCGAAGCCTGGTTCCCATCGCAACAGACCTACCGCGAGGTCACGTCATGTTCGAACACCACCGACTACCAGGCGAGACGGCTGAAAGTCCGGGTGCGAACGGACGAAGGCAATCAGATAGTTCACACCCTTAACGGCACCGCCGTCGCCGTAGGACGGATGATCCTCGCCATCCTGGAGAACTTTCAAGACGCTGACGGGAACTGTCGCCATGCCCGATCCGCTTGTCCCCCTGCTCGGCTTCTCTGCGATTGGTTAGAGCTTGAGCAAGAAAAGCGACGCCATCTTCGGACGGATCGCCCGCCGGTATGACCTGCTCAACAAACTGTTGTCGGCCGGCCGCGATCAGGCCTGGCGTCGAACAGCGGTCGCCCATCTACCCATGGGAAGGATTCTCGATCTGGGCTGCGGCACCGGCGCCGCCGCCCCGATCTTTGGCACCAGAGAGGTTGTCGCACTCGATCCGGTGCGACAGATGCTGAGTCTTAGTTCCCACAAACTCCGGGTTGCTGCAGTGGGCGAAGCCCTGCCTTTTCCGGACGAGAGTTTCGACGGCGTCTTCTCGGCGTATGTGCTTAGGAACCTCACCTCGATTGAGGACACGATGGCCGAAGTGCGCCGCGTGCTTCGCCCGGGTGGGGTCGCCGCCATCGTGGATCTCGGCCGTCCGCGCAACGCCCTGGCTAGAGCCCTGCATCGGTTGGGCACTGCGCTCACGCTTCCGCTGGCCGGACTGATTGCCCGGGCGCCGGCCGACTATTGGTATCTCCATCGTTCGTTGGACAAGCTCCCAGCACCCGAAAAGCTCCTGGCCGGAACGGGTCTGCGGCTCGGACCCGTGTGGCGGATGGGGCTGTTTGGATTTGTCTACGGTGCAGCCCTCTATCGCGACTAACGATGCTTGACCCCTCAACCCTCGTTCCCTTTGTCCTCGCCTCCGCTGTGCTTGTTCTGATCCCGGGCCCGGCGGTGATGTACATCGTCTCGACGGGGATCAGCCGGGGTCGTCGGGCGGCGCTGGCATCGGTGCTCGGGATCGAAACAGGCGCCATGGTGCATGTTGGCGCTGCCGCGCGTCGGAGCGTCGGCAGTGGTGGCGTCGTCGGCGATCGCGTTCTCGATCCTCAAATACGCCGGTGCGCTCTACCTCTTCTATTTGGGGTGGAAGACCTTGCGCTCGGCTGATTCACCCCTGTCAGTAGTCGGAGCGACCGAGCCGTCCCCTTGGCGCTCCTTCGCCCGGGGAGTGCTGGTCAATGCCCTCAACCCCAAAGTAGCGCTCTTCTTCCTCGCGTTCATTCCTCAATTTGTCCGACCTGAGGAAGGCCTGGTCGGCGTGCAGTTCCTCTTACTCGGGGCGATCTTCATCGCCGTCGCCTTCATCATCGACTTCTCTTATGCGATGGCTTCGGGGGCAATTGGAGGACTGGTTGGTCGCAGTCCGCGATTCGTATCCCTGCAAAAGCGATTCGCCGGTCTCGCTTACGTCGCTCTCGGAGCGAGTGCGGCCTTTACCGGCAACGGCCAGGATTAGCGAGGGGGCGCCGAACCACCAGGCGGGACTGCGGCGCCCGGGAAGGCCCGCTTAGAGCTGCTTCCTTCCGGACCTGACTCGGTTCGCAGTTTCCCGCCGCGCAGGGCCCGATGGACTAAACGCCCCCTCTCGACCAAGGCTAATTCAGCGGCGTTGTTCGAAAAACGAGGCCAGGAGGGCGGCCGACTCCTCCGCCCTGACCCCGTGTCGCATCTCGGAGCGATGATTGAGGCGGGCGTCCTGAGGGATGTTGTAGAGAGTCCAGGCGGCGCCCGCTTTGGGATCGTCGGCCCCGTAAACGATTCTCGCCAGCCGTGCGTTAACCGCTGCGCCGGAGCACATCGGGCAGGGCTCCAACGTCACGTACATCGTGAGGTCGTTCAGTCGCCAATCGCGCCGCTGCCGGCAAGCGGCGGCGATCACCAGCATTTCGGCGTGGGCGGTGGCGTCGGACTTCTGCTCGCGGCGGTTGTGGTCGCGAGCGGCGACGACACCTTGCGGATCCACCAGGACGGCTCCGATGGGAACTTCACCTTCGCTCGCCGCCTGACGGGCTTCGTCCAGGGCGAGCTCCATGAAGTCTTCGTCAGTCAGTGCGTTCCGTCCATGCTGCTCGCCACTCGGGAGCCTCGAACGGCTGGGTCCAATACGCAGTTTCTTTGGCGATCTTCCCGTCGCGAAACTCGAAGATGAACACGGCCCGCCAATCGACCTCGTCGCCGTAGTCGAGGCGGGCTTCGAGGACACCGAGGTCACCGCTCACCCGCAGCTGCTGGGGAGAGACCTTCGGGAGGGTTGGAAACGCCGCGTAAAGCGAGCGACGGTTGTCTTCGCCAACGATTCGCTCGCCGGATTGGGCGTAATCCATGACCGAATCAGGTTGGAACTGCTCGTGAAAGAGCTCCAGGTCCCCGTTGCTAAGAGCCTGACCGAGTCGTTCGATCGTCTTGCGGTTCTCTTGTTCGCTCATCTGGAGGAACCTACTGCGGTCGAACTCGACCCGCCCATCTAGACTCATCGCTGTCCCCACCGCCGCCGTTCGTGGCTGCATCTCGGGATCAATCCGGAGGGATTCGCATTGTGAGCTTGTCGGTCTAGTGCGCCTTGCCCCGGAACTCACAACCGAAAACTTGGAGGGATCGCATAGCCCGGTCTAGTGCGCGGCACTGGAAATGCCGTTGGGGGCAACCCCTCGGGGGTTCAAATCCCCCTCCCTCCGCGTAGGTGAATCCGCGAACCCAGGGTTGGCAGGGCTGTACAACAGCCTTAACGGCCCACAGTTCGTCGGCAAGACAACTGAATAGCTTGGAGGGATCGCATAGGCCGGTCTAGTGCGCGGCACTCGAAATGCCGTAGGGGGCAACTCCTCGAGGGTTCGAATCCCTCTCCCTCCGCTTGGAACTGGTTTTCACCTAGTGTTTGTTGCGTAAAGAGAGGAGACCCCGTGGCATACAACGAAGACCTTGAGCTGGTCGAAGCGCTCGAACCAACCGTCCGCAAACTAATGGCGGAGCATCGCGACCGTCGCAAGCACTGGTATTTCCACGAGTTGATTCCGTGGGAGGAAGGTCGTAGTTTCGTCAAGGAGCCATGGGAGGAATCGCAGGCCACCATCAACGAACGGGCCCGAACCTCGCTCGTTTTGAACCTGCTGACCGAAGACAACCTTCCCTACTACCACACGCTGCTCAACCGCTACATGCCGGAAGGCTCGGCGTGGAATGAGTGGACGAGGCTATGGACGGCCGAGGAAGGCCAGCATGCGATTGCGATTCGCTCGTACCTGCTCACCAGCCGCAACTGTGATCCGGTCGAGCTCGAAGATGACCGGATGGCGACGATGACCACCGGCTACTTTCCCGACTACTCGAAGCCGGCGGAACTTTTCGCGTACACCTCGGCACAAGAGCTTGCGACCAGGGTGTCGCACCGCAACGCCGGAAAGATCACCGAAGACGAGACCGCTTTCGAGTTGATGCGCAACATCGCCGCCGACGAGAACCACCACTTCATGTTCTACAAGGGCGTCATGCAGGCGATGATCGACCTTCATCCGGCGATGGCCCTCGAGGGAATACTCACCACCATGCGCAACTTTCAGATGCCCGGCGTCGGTATCCCTGGATTCCTTCGCCGGTCGATCGAGATCGCCAAGGCCGGGGTGTACAACCTCCGCGTGCATCATGACAACGTGTTGATGCCTTTGTTGAAGCAATGGGCCATCGCCGACCTCAAGGGTCTCGACGCCAAAGCGTCGGAGCTGCAGGCCGCGTCTGATGGCTTTGCCAGCCGAGATCATGGCCAAGGCCGAGCGCTTCGAAGCGCGCTTCGGGACTGGCGTTCCCGCAGCCGTTTAGCCTTTCGGCTCGGAGGGATGGCCGAGCGGTCGAAGGCGGCAGTCTTGAAAATTGCTAGGCCTCGCAAGGGGTCTCATGGGTTCGAATCCCATTCCCTCCGCTCTGCCTTGGGGCGAGCCCCTCAATAAGCGCGGTTCCTGGGTTACGCCCAAACAACCGCAGCCGTGCTCATGCAGAACAGGCCTGTCGCCCGCAACATCTCCCAGTTGCCGCTGGCAAGCGCCAAATCACTCGCCAACATAGGCTGACGTCAATGGTCCCTGAGACAAAGTATGCCCGTCTCTCCGAACTCCACTTGGCCTATCAAGTGCTAGGCGAAGGACCTCCGGACATCCTTCTCCTCGACCAGTGGTTTGGTCATATGGAAGCGCAGTGGGACGTTCGGCCGCTAGCGGCATTCCGCGAACGCTTGGCGTCATTCGGCCGGCTCATCATGTTCGACAAGCGTGGGACGGGCCTGTCGGACCCCATACCGACGTCGTCTCTGCCGACCCTCGAGGAGTTCATGGCCGATATCCCGGCTGTGCTCGACGCGGTCGGCTCGGAACGGGCCGCCCTCATCGCAAACATCGGTGGAGGCATCCTGGCGGTGCCATTTGCCGCTGCTCATCCCGAACGTGTTTCGAGCCTGGTGCTTGTCGACGCCTTTGCTCGTTTCCAGATGGCAGATGACTTCCCGATTGGTGCGCCACCCGAGGCGGTCGACGAAACCCTCGCGCAAGCAGACGCCGAAATGGGTCGCGGCTTGATGATCGACCTTTTCGCGCCCAGCCTCGCCGGCGATGAGCGACTGCGGAAGGCCTGGTCGCGATACGAGCGGCATGCTGCAACTCCGGGCAGCACTATCGCAATCGTCCGACTTATCTATCAGAGCGATATTCGTGACGTATTGCCGGCGATCCGCGTCCCAACACTCGTCATCCACCGTGCCGACGCGACAGGATTCGCTGTCGAGCACGGCCGCTATCTCGCCGAGCACATTCCGGGTGCGAAATACGTCGAGTTGCCCGGCATCGACAATCTGATTTGGGCCGGCGATCAGGACGGGATCGTGGCCGAGATCCAGGACTTCTTGACCGGGGTCCGACCCGCCCCAGAGCCGCGACGGGTCCTCGCCACTGTTCTTTTCACCGACATTGTCGGTTCGACCAAGCTGGCCGCCGAGCTCGGCGACGAGCGCTGGCACGAGCTTCTCTACCGAGCACAACCACGCCGTGCGCACGCAAATCGAGCGATTCGATGGGCGCGAAGTCAGGATCACCGGTGACGGCGTCCTCGCCACATTCGATGGTCCGGCTCGCGCTGTCCGCTGTGCATTGGCCATCCGCGATGAGGTAGGCGCGCTCGGACTCGAGGTGCGAGCCGGTCTGCACATCGGTGAGATAGAAGTCCAACCTGACGACATTGCCGGGCTCGCAGTTCACATCGGAGCGAGAATTTCCGCCCTGGCGAACGCTGGGGAGATCCTGGTTTCGAGCACGGTTAAGGACCTAACTGTCGGATCTGGTCTTCGCTTCGAAGACCGTGGCAGCCACGAGCTAAAGGGCGTGCCCGGGGAATGGCGACTATTCGAGATCGTGGTTCGAACGTAGTCCCATTAGGGCCGCCCAAAAAGGCTCGCCGTTCCTTTAGGCTTCGGGTCGGCGAGCTCTTTCGCCTCACTTGCTGACCTGGCGCCCATGCCGCCAGGCATTTGCGCAAGGGAAGGTGGCCATTTGCCATCGAGGGCGAGCAATGTTGTGTGAACGCGACGTGCACCCGAATCAGAGGCATGGGGTCAACCGATCGGGTGGCGCGTCCGTGGAGACAACATGACCACTCAGAAGAAACTCAAAGCATCGGTTCGCGCCCGCATGGACCAGACCGGTGAGAGCTACATGGTGGCGCGCCGCCACATCCTCAACCGGCTTCCGTCGGACCAGTACATACTCCGGGGCGGGATCCATCCGGATACGTCGGCCCTCGCCAGCGTCCTGGCCAATCGAGGGATCAGGAATCCAACCAACGGCCGTCCACTTTCCGAGGCGATGATCCTCGGGGTGGGTGGGGGCCTCGGGGCGGGCTACATCCTGTGGCAGTTTGAAAAGGTACGACCACACGGTGGTGACCATCGGATTCCGCAACAACCTGCAACTATCCAGACCGATGGTTTCGTAAGACCTGCCTGCGCCTCGGGGTGCCGGTTGAGATTCCATGAGACCTCCGGTGAGAAGCGCGCCGCAGGCCACCTCCAGGATGCACTGGCGTCCGGCCTCCCGGCCATCGCCTTCATCTCCGCCGCCGACCTTCCTTACTGGCACCTGCCGTCGGAACAATCGGGTTGGTGGGGCTACACCATCGTCGTCTACGGTCAGGAATCGATCGATTCCTGATTGATGACCGGAACCTCAAGCCGCTCTCGTTGTCAGGTCGAGGACCTGTCGGCCACCCGGGGCCGCATTTCCTCCTACAAGAACCGGCTGCTCGTCGTCGACCCGGCCGCGGTCGAGCTCGACAACGATGCTCTCCTGCAGGCGGTCGAGTCTGGGTTGGCCGACCAGGTCGAGCAGCTGTCCTCCAAGTCGGATTCGTTCTCGCTTCCGGCTCTCGCCAAATGGGCGCGGATGCTCACCGATGAGCGCAATCCCAAGGGCTGGGGCCAGGTATTCGTCGATAGCCAGGGACTCGTCGAGGCGCTGGTTTCGACCTACGAGGGCGTGATCGAGGTGGGCATCCTCGGAGGCAACCTGCGTTCGATGTACGCCGACTTCCTCAGGGAGGCGGCCAAGATCACCGGGCGGCCCCTCGGCGAGGCCGAGCGGGCTTATCGCAAGACCGCAAAGTCGTGGGAGGAGTTTGCCTCGGTCTGCCTCGAGGTTCCCGCTCGTCAACGAGATCGTCGATCTCGCCCGACAACGGCGCAACGCGTTACGCCAAGGCGACCAGGGCTGGGATGAGGCGAAGGCCGCCGGGCTTCGTATCACCGAGCTGATGAAGGCCGATGCCGACCTGGGAGACGGGGACAGAAGGAAACTCTTCGAGCGGATGGCGGAGACGCTTCGCATCGTCCACGGCAACGAAGTGAATGCCTTGGAAGCCCTGGTCGGCGCGGTGGGCTAGCTTCGAGCGGGCGCTGTTCCCTGATGGCGTAGAAACTGGAGGCCGGAGTCGTGAGTGAGCTTTTGGGAATCGTTCGGTTCAAGTTTCACGAGGGCAAGCTCGAGGAGTTCAAGCGCTTGTCCGCTCAGTGCATGGAGATCGTGCGGAGCAAGGAACCCGGCACGCTGCAATACGACACATACTTCAACGACGATCAGACCGAGTGCATCACCGTCGAGAGGTTCAAGGACTCCAAGTCGCTCATCGAACACGGTGAAAACCTTGCCGACCTCATGGAGGCAATCCTGGCAACGGGCAACGTCTCTGGCGAACTCCTTGGTGAGCCGAGTGCAGAGCTCAAGGCGAAGCTGACCGACGACCAACCTCAGCTTTTTACGCCCTTCATGTCTATGTAGACATTTGTATGGCCCGCGGCGATTCGACTAGACGGCTGTGATTCTTGGAGTGTTTCTGTTGATCTTTGCCACCGTTGGTATCTGGAGTTAGCGCGACCAGAGCGCGTCAAGTCAGGCTGGGATCTCGAACCGATAGCCCATGCCGGGTTCGGTGAGGAAATAGCGAGGCAGGCTTGGCTGCGGCTCGAGCTTGCGCCGTACCTGCGCGATGAAGACCCGGAGGTAGTTCGTCTCCTCTTCGTATTGCGGCCCCCAGACCTCCTTGAGGAGTTGGGTCTGGGTGACGAGCTTTCCCTGGTGCCGCACGAGAACCTCGACGACTCCCCACTCCGTCGGGGTGAGCTTGATCTCGGCGCCGCCTTTCAGCACCCGTTTGGCGGTTAGATCGATGGTGAAGTCGGGCGTGACGATGATCGGCGACTCGGTTTCGACATCTACCTCTCTTCGCAATGCTGCTCGCAGCCGGGCGAGCAGTTCACCCATGCCGAACGGTTTGGTGACGTAGTCGTCGGCTCCGGCATCGAGGGCCAGGATCTTCTGTCGCTCGGCATCCCTCACCGACAGCACGATGATCGGGACGTTGGTCCAACCACGGAGTCCCCGGATCACTTCGACTCCATCGATTCCAGGCAGGCCGAGATCGAGAATTACCGCGTCGGGTCGGTGGTCGGCGGCCTTGCGCAGGGCATCCTCACCCGTTTCTGCCGAGTCGATCTGGTAGCCGAGGGCCTTCAGATTGATCCCAGCGCGCGGACAATCGCCGGTTCATCGTCGACAACGAGAACTCGCAGTTGCTCAGCCAAGGCCGACCGGGTTTTCCTGTAGCGCGGCGGCCTTCAACTCGATCACCATCGTCGTCCCGCCGCCGGGGGTGTCTTCGATGGTCAAGGTCCGGCCCATCGCATCCAGCAATCCCCGGGAGACTGCCAGCCCCAACCCAACTCCTTCGTTTCGGCCCGCCTGGCCAAGACGGTGAAACGGCTCGAACACGAGATCGCGAAATCCGTCAGGGATTCCGGGTCCACGGTCGCTGATCCGCAGACGCACGCGGCCATCAGCCGCGCTGGCGCTCACCTGCACTGGCCGTGTCCGGCGGAGACCATGCCAAGGCGTTCTCGATCAGGTTGGCCACGACCCTCTCCAGGAGGTCCGGATCTGTTTCGATCTGGGGAAGTGAGTCGGAGATGTCGACCACCACCCGGCCGGAAGCGGCGCCCAGGCTCGAGGACGCGGCGGAAACGATCTCGTCGAGGCCGACCGCCCGGAAGAAAACATGCATGGCCCCGACCTGGAGACGGCTGGCATCAAGCAGGCGTCCCACCATTCGGTTCAGCCGCTCGGCCTGATCGATCGCCTCGCGCAAGAAGAGCCGCGTTTCGCTCGGTGTCCATTCGACCCCGGTTTCGAGGAGGCTCGTAAGGGAAGCCTTGATCGTCGCCAAAGGGGTGCGGAGGTCGTGTGACACCGTGTCGAGGAGGGCGTTGCGAAGGCGGTCCGTAGCCACCATTGCCTCGGCGGCCTGAGCCTCGCGTTCGAGCTCCTCGCGTTCCGCCGCCAGAACGATTTGGTTCGCGAACGCCCGCAGCACCACCCGGTCGTCGCCGGAAAGTCTTCCGCCGAGCAGTATCAGCGACGTTTCGTCCGTGAGCTCGATCACTTCAGATCCATCTCTGGGGACTTTGATCTCGCGCTCCCCGGCCCAGGCCAGAGTGGCCCAACCGGTCCCGTCCCGCCGGAGCACGCTGGCAGCAGTCAAGGAGAAGACTTCCACCAGTGGGCTCAGCAGACCCTGTCCCTCTGCGGCCAGGACCGGTCTTTGCGAGGCCACACTTGCCAGCGCTTCGGCGTGTGCTCGGGCCAGGTGGGCTTCGGCGCTTCGCCGGGTGGAAAGACCGACCAACAGCCCCACAGCGAGCGCAACGACGAGGAAGACGAAGATCGACACCAGGTGGTCGGGGTCGGCAACCATGAAGGTCTGCAGCGGCTCGGTGAAGAACCAGTTGGCGAGCAGGAAGCCAGCAACCGCCGTGACGAGGGCAGGGAGGGCTCCGCCGATGGCCCCCACGGTCACTGCTGTCAACAGATACAAGAGGAGCACGTTGTGCAACCCGAGCCGGTCTGATACGGCAGTGAGGAACCAGGTCAGGGCGGGCAGACCGAGAATTGCCACCGCCCAGGCGAGCAGGCGCCGCTCGCGGCTCAATATTCCTAAGGAGCCGGACAATTTGCGCACGCTTGGATCCATACAAGGAAGCTACATCTGGCGAATCGCGTCAGGAAAAGACCGGGTCCGTTAGGAAAGCGTCAAGATCGCGATCTGGTTGCGGATCGAGGTGTAGCAAGGTGCAGTGAGGCATCACCGCAGCAGTCGTTCCCGGCTGGGATCTCTTCGGTCCTGACCCGCGCGCGCTGGAAACATCGATGACCACTTGGACTGGCTTCAAACGGCGCGTTATCGGCCGTCCGCTTGCTTCAGACGCAGAAGGCGATCAGCTCCTTCCCAAGAGGTTGGCCCTCCCGGTCTTTGCCTCCGATCCGCTCTCTTCGGTCGCGTACGCCTCCGAGGAAGCGATGCTGGTGCTCGCCCTGGCCGGCAGTGGGGCGTTGTTTCTCTTGACGCCGGTCAGCCTGGCCGTCGCCACGCTGCTCGCGATCGTTGTCGTTTCCTATCAACAAACAATCAGGGCCTACCCAGGCGGTGGAGGAGCGTTCATCGTTGCTCTCGAGAACCTCGGGATCGGTCCCGGGGTCGTGGCCGCCGCTGCACTTTTGATCGACTACGTGCTCACGGTGGCCGTGTCGTCGGCGGCAGGAGTAGCCGCCGTGACCTCGGCACTTCCGTCGCTCCTCCCTTGGCGGGTTGAGCTAGCGGTCGCCAGCGTTGTCCTTCTCACGGTGGTCAACCTTCGAGGCACCAAGGAAGCATCGCGAGCATTCGCTCTGCCGACCTATGCGTTCGTGGCGACCGTCTTCACGATGCTTGTTGTCGGTTTTGTGCAGTGCGCCGACGGCGACTGCCCCCGGGCGGTCTCCGCGGGAGCTTCGTTGGAGCCCGAACTGGCCGGGATATCGCTGTTTCTGATCCTTCGCGCCTTCGCTTCAGGTTCAACCGCGCTCACCGGGGTCGAAGCCGTCGCCAACGGCGTTCCCGCCTTCAAGGAACCCAAGAGTCGCAACGCGGCGGTGACGCTGGGTGTCATGGGGGTGATCTCGATCACGATGTTCCTCGGCATTTCCACACTGGCCCGAGCCTTCGAAGTCCGCATCTCGGAGAATCTGGCCGATCAATACGGCACCGTGATTTCACAAATCGGCCGGGCGGCGTTCTCGGGAGGGGTCGGCTTCTGGATTCTGCAGGTGGTCACCGCGGGCGTTCTGTTTCTCGCTGCCAACACTGCCTATCAGGACTTCCCACGTCTCTCGGCCATCCTCAGTTCACACCGACTGATGCCACGACAACTTCGCAACCGCGGAGATCGACTGGTGTTTTCGAATGGCGTCTTTGTCCTCGCCATGCTCGCCGTGCTTCTGCTGATTGCGTTCGACGCCCAGGTGTCGAGACTCATCCAGCTCTACGTCGTGGGAGTCTTCACCAGCTTCACTCTCAGCCAACTCGGCATGGTGCGACGGTGGCTTCGCACTCGAGAGCGAGGGTGGATGCGGTCAGTCGCGTTCAATGCGATTGGCGCAGTGACGACAGCGATCGTCCTGGTGATCGTGGCGGTGGTCAAGTTCGCCCACGGAGCGTGGATCGTGCTCGTCGCCGCCCCTCTCCTGGTGACCCTGATGCTGGCCATCCGTCGTCATTACCTGACGGTGGCCGCCCAGTTGGGCGCGGTGCCCCTCGGTGAGGTTTATCGGCGCAACCGGATCATCGTTCTTGCCGCCCATACCGACTCGGCCACCGATCGCGCGCTCCGCTATGCCGCTCTGGTGAATCCCGAAAGCGTCAGTGTCGTCCACGCGGTGGAACGCAAGGAGAATGACGACCTGCTCCACAGCTGGAGCCGGCTCTACCCCCAGCACCCTCTTGTGTTACTGCAGCCGGACCGAGACCCGATCGTGCGGCGGCTTCGCAAGTACATCCGTCAGGAGCGCGATGCGCATCCCGGCGCCCGGATCACCGTGGTTATTGCCGAGAGATTCCGAACGCGCCGGCTCCGGAGCATCTTCACTCATCCCCACAGTCTCATTCTCAAGGCCTTGCTCCTCTTCGAGCCCAATGTGGCGGTGACCGATCTCACAGTGGTCAACGCCAAGCCCGGCGCAATGCGCGATCAGACCACGATCACGAGGCACGCCGTCGTGGTGGCGGTCAGCGAGGTCACTCGTCCCACGCTCGAAGCGCTCGCCTACGCCAAGCAACTCAAGCCGCAAAGCCTCCGTTGCGTATTTATCGACGTCGACGAAGCCCAGCGCGAGCGAGTTCAGGCCGCTTGGCGACGCCTCGATCTGGCCCCGGAGCTCGAGATCATCGAAAGCCCTTTCCGTGGTATCACGCGACCGCTCGTGCGATACGTGCGACGCCGACGTCGTGACGAAGGCCATGGCACGTTGGTCAACGTGGTGCTTCCGGAATTCATTGTCCCGGGCAGGCTGTCCCAGCTTCTCCACAACCAAACAGGGTTAGGGATCAAGCGCGTGTTCGCCGCTGAGCCGGACGTGGCTGTGACCAGCGTCCCTTTCCATTTGGCCGGTCATGATCCAATCTCTCGGCCCCACGAAGAGTTCGCCGAGCGGACTAGTTGATGACGATGATCAACAGCGCCACGACGGCCGCAGCGCCGGCGAAGGCCCACCCGTAGAAAATTCCGAGCAACGCCATCAGCGGCTCGAAGTCTTCCTTGCGTCGATGAGCCCCTCTGATGGGTAGGTCGTCGACAACCACATAGCGAGGGACTTCTTTGATCGCAGCCATACGATTGTTCTAGGCGTGTCGCCACCGACGAATTCGTGGCCTGACGACTTCTTAACAGCGAAAGGCTCCTCTGAAACGGTTTCTTAACTGTCCTTGCCTAGGAGTTCGTTCCGGAGCGACGTCACGAGGACCTCGACGTCGTTGCGAATTCTCCGGACAGCAGCAAGGTCTCTGCCCGCAGGGTCGTCGAGTGACCACTCGACGTAGCGCTTGCCGGCAACGGATGGGCAGCTGTCGCCGCAACCCATCGTCACGATCAGATCGGCGTCCTGAAAGTCCCGTTCTGTCCAGGCGTGCGGAGTTTCGGCCCCGATGTCGAGGCCTACCTCGTGCATTGCCGCAACGACTGCCGGGTTGACGGCGGAGGCAGGTTCTGATCCGGCAGAAAGAACCTTGATCTCGTCGTTTCCGATTTGGCGCATGAAAGCCGCGGCCATCTGCGAACGACCGGCGTTGTGGGTACAGAGAAAGAGGACGGTGGGTTTCAAGCGGTCAGTGCGGGCAACGAGTGTTCGAGGAGCCGATGCACTAGATCCTTGCGTTCGAGCGCCAGCCCAAACCAGGCCCACTTCCCGCGTTGCTCCCTGGTCAGAAGACCGGCTGAGACCAGGACTGAGAGATGATGGCTTACGGTGGCCTGGCTCCTCGATACCGGTTCGATCAGGTCACACGCACACACCTCGCCATCCTCACAATTGGCGATCATGCTGAGGAGGCGCAGCCGCACCGGATCCGAGAGAGCTTTGAAAACTACGGCCAGGTCTTGAGCGGCTCCAGTAGAAAGGGGTGTAGCGCAGTCGGTGCTGCAGCAGTCTTCTGTCATCGTTAGCATCATATCGACATTCATCGATATGATGCTAACGTATCGATGAATGTCGATTCAAGGAGTTGAGATGGTGGAGCAGTCCGTTACCCGGGAGGACGTGCGCGACCGTTACGCCGCCGCCGCCAAGGGCGGAGGTTGTTGCGATTCGTCGTGTTGCGGCGAGGCAAGCCTCTCCACCGATGTCACCGGCGGCCTCTATTCGCAATCCGAGCTAGAGGTCTTGCCAAAGGCGGCGGCCGAGGTCAGTCTCGGCTGTGGGAATCCCACCGCCGTGGCCGATCTGGCCGAAGGAGAGACCGTGCTCGATCTGGGATCTGGGGGCGGCATCGATGTGTTTCTCTCGGCCCGCCGGGTGGGCGAGACGGGGTTCGTGTATGGACTCGACATGACCGACGAGATGCTGGAGCTGGCGCGAGGAAACGCGAATGGGGCCGGGGTGCAAAATGTCGAGTTCATCAAGGGATACATCGAGGACATCCCACTTCCGGAGGCCGCAGTCGATGTAATCATCTCGAACTGCGTGATCAACCTCTCCGTCGACAAGGCAGCCGTTTTCGCCTCGATGCATCGAGTTCTAAAGCCCGGCGGGAGAATCGGGATTTCCGACATCGTTGCCGACGACGCTCTGACTCCAGCCGAGCGAGCAGAACGAGGCAACTGGGTCGGTTGCATTGCGGGAGCGCTCTCCTACAAGGAATATCAGGACGGCCTCGTTGCCGCCGGCTTTGACGACATCACGTTGACCAAGACCCACGAAGCCACCTCCGGCATGGATTCGGTCATCATCCGAGCCAGGAAACGGGCTTAGTAGAAGCTCATCGCCAAATTGGATGAAGTGACCAAAAGCAACCTCAGCCGGCACCCCCGTCGACTTCGACGGCTGCCTGGCTACGCCTCCTGCGATAGCGAAGGGCCGGCCGATCGATTTCGGCCATCCGTTCGCTCACATCAAAGGAGTTGCTCGTGTTCTCTGATTTCATACCCCGGCGATCTTCCCTTTTCCTAGTAGGGGCTGCAGCTGCTTGGGGGCTTGCGACCGCGGTCAGCAAGCGAGCTGTCGACGAGATCCCGCCGCTAGTCCTCTTTCCAGTTCAACTGGGAGTCAGCCTTCTCACCCTGGGAACCATCTTGCTCTTCGGTCGCTCCCGTCCTTGGCAACCCACCGGGAGGCGGGCTCTGACTTGGTTGGGAGTGCTCAATCCGGGTGTCGCATACACCCTTGGCCTAATCGGTCTCACCCAAATCACTGCAAGCATGTCGGTGCTGCTCTGGGCGACGGAACCACTACTGATACTCGGCTTGGCGGTCTTGGTCCTCAAAGAGCGAGTCGCACTAAACGTGCTCCTTGCCTCCGTTGGGGCAATCTGCGGCGTCTTACTGATTGCGCTTCAGCCAGATCAGCGAGGGTCGTTGCAAGGAATCGGCCTCACTCTCTCAGGCGTGTTGGCTTGCGCTATTTACACGATCGTGGCTAAGCGTCTCTTGGTCGACACGTCCGCTCTGCCTGGCCTGATCGTGCAACAACTCGGCGCGTTCGGCTTCTCAATTGCAGTTTTGGGGGTCTCCAGCCTCTGGCTTTCGCCCATGCGTTTCACGGAGTTTTCAGGAATCGCTTGGGCTAGCGCGCTCGCCTCTGGAGTTCTGTATTACGCCGCGGGTTTTTGGTTCTACTTGATAGGCCTACGCGATACGTCTGCCTCAACCGCCGGCAGTTTTCTCAACCTGATCCCCTTCTTCGGAATTGCCGCCGGGTTCATCCTGCTGGGCGAGACTTTCACCCGTCAGGAATGGCTAGGTGCAGGTCTGATAGTCAGCTCCCTGGCCATAGTTATCGCGAAGAAAGATCCCGTGCTCTAGAAGGCATCTCGATTTCATCCGACCTATAAAGCAGGACATGGTTGCGATCCTCCGTCTTGTTCATATCGTCTTTGGTGGTTTCTGGGCGGGGGCAGCAATGCTGATGGGCTGGTTTGTGGTGCCCACCGCCCGTTCCGTCGGCCCGGCTTCGGGTCCGTTCATGCAAGCCCTTTTGAAGCGGCGACTATCTGAGATTCTTGTGGGCTCTGGAGTTGTAAATGTCCTGGCCGGCATTTGGCTCTGGGCCTTGCGACCGCCGTCCATGGCGAGGTGGCAGGGCTACGCGCTGGCTATCGGTGCCCTCTCCGCCATCGTGGCGCTCCTCATTGGCGTTTTGCTGCAGCGGCCGACCGGCAAGAAAGTAGAAAACCTTGGCGGTGTCATTGCGGCCGGGGGTGGTCCGCCTACCCAGGAGCAGGCCACCGAGATGGTCGGTCTGCAAACGAGGATGGCGACCTACGGCAACATCCTGGCCTTCATGTTTGCCATCGCCTTGGCCGGGATGGCGCTCAGCGGAGCCTGAGTTCCGCTAGGCGCCGGACCATTTCGGTCACGACCTCTTCGGGGCTTCGAATCGCCTCGACCGTGAATCCCACTTCATCAGCCTCCAGTGGCTCCAAAATGTCGAGTTGAGACTTGAGGAGCTCGACGGGCATGAAGTGACCGCTCCGGTCGGCCAGTCGCGACTCGATCACTGATCTTGGGCAGTCGAGATGGATGAAAACCGCTGTCGGCGCCGAGCGACGAATGAAATCGCGGTAGCTGCGCTTGAGAGCCGAGCAGGCAACAACGAGCGCCGGTTCGGCGGCCACCCTTTCCCCGATCGCGGCCAGCCAGGGTTCGCGCTCCTCGTCGGTCAGGGGACGACCGGATTGCATCTTGTCGATGTTCTTCGCCGAATGTAAGGAATCGCCTTCGAGGAAGTCGACACCAAGGTGATGTGCAAGTCGGGTTCCGATCGTCGTCTTGCCGGCGCCGGAAACGCCCATGACTACAACCTGGACACTCATCGCTGCCTCACTAGCTCCATTAGCCGCAGCGCTTGGCGGGGTGCGTAGCCGGCACCGTCATTGTCGAAGTACACGTAGACGTCACGCGGTCCGCCGGCCCACGCTGTGATCCGGCGCGCCCACTCGTCCATCTCGGCGGCGTTGTAGGCGCTGGCGTAGAGCTGGCGGGGGCCGTGCAAACGCAGATAGAGGAAGTCGGTCGTGACCTCCTCGGTGTAGGGCCAGCGGGAGGAATGCGAGAAGGCGAGCGCCACTCGGTGGGTTCGCGCTATGTCGGCAACCTCAGGGGTGAACCAGTCGGGCTGTCGAATCTCGAGGACATGGCGGATCGGTCCTTGGTAGTCGGTTTCGGTGATCGTCTCCCGCTCGGGCATGGTGTTCTCGCTGGCAAGGGCGGCCGCCTCTTTGGTATCGGCGGGGAGCAGGCCGAGAAAGTGGTCCAGGCGTTCGAGGTTGGGTCGGAAACTCGAGTTGAGCTGCCAGAGGATCGGACCGAGCTTCTCGCGGAGTTCGAGCACGCCCGAGGCGAGAAAGTTGGCCAGCGGACCCTCGACTTGCGAAAGCTTCTTGTTGTGGGTGATGAACCGGCTGCCTTTGACCGCCCAGCAGAAGTCGGCCGGAGAGGTCGTGTACCAGCGTCGGTAGGCGGTGGGGGTCACCAACGAATAGAAGGTTCGGTTTAGCTCGAGAGTCGAGAAGTGGGTGAGCGCGAAGTCGAGTTCAGCTCTGGCCGGCAAACCGGCAGGGTAGAAGTCACCCCGCCAATGACGATAAGACCATCCTGAAAGTCCGATTCTGATTTTGCCCTGCGACACTCCGGCGTGCGTCTTACCCAGCTCGGTCGATGGTTATGTCGGTCAGTTAGCCTGAGTCTTCCCTGGAGAGGTGGCCGAGTGGTCGAAGGCGCTCGCCTGCTAAGCGAGTGGAGGGTGATATAGCTCTCCCGAGGGTTCAAATCCCTCCCTCTCCGCAAACCGGTCGTTCTGTGGGCTGGTATGGCCGTACAACGACCCTACGAACCCTGGGTTCGCAGATAATCCTCGACCAACTTCGCGAGGACCGGCAGGGTGACGTTGCCGCTGCCCAGGACGACGTCGTGGAAGGCCTTGATGTCGAAGCGGTCGCCGAGGGTGCTCTCGGCCAGGGCGCGGAGACGGAAGATCTCGCGCTGGCCCGCCTTGTAAGCCAGCGCCTGGCCCGGCATTCCGATGTAGCGATCAACCTCGGTCTGCACCGATGGTTCGTCGATCGCACACCACTCGTGTAGGTAGTCGACCGCCTGTTGGCGGGTCCAGCCAAAGGCGTGAAGTCCGGTGTCGACCACCAGCCGGCAGGCGCGCCAGGCATCGGCTGAGACCATGCCCAGGCGTGCGAGGTCACTCGTGTACAGCCCCATCTCTTCCGCGAGCCGTTCGGAGTAGAGGCCCCAACCCTCGACGAACGGGTAGGTGAGAGCGTGCTTGCGGAACTCAGGGAGGTCGGGCAGTTCCGCGGCGAGGGTCAACTGGAAATGGTGGCCGGGATTGGCCTCGTGATAGCCGACGGCTTCAGCTCCATAGCGAACCCGATTGGGCGCGTCGTGGGTGTTGATGAAGTAGGTGCCGGGGCGACTGCCGTCCTGGGCCGGCGGGAAGTAGTAGGCCGGTGGAGAATCCTTGGCCAGGGCAGCGGGCACTTCCACCACCGAGCAATTGGCTGACGGCTTCAAATTGAACCAGTCCATCGAGACCGCCCAAGAGCGGGCGACATGGGCATTGGCGTCATCGAGGATCTCTTGCGAATTGTCGTACCGCAGCGTCGGGTCGTTGCGAAGACGATCGAGAACTTCCTTGAGCTCCGACGTGCCGAGCGCGCTTTGGCCGAGGCTGCGGAACTCGTCGGCCAGCCGTCCCTCCGCCTCGTCGCGGCCAAAGTCATGCAACTCCTGAGGCGTGATCGAGAGGTTGGTGAACACCTGGATGCACCGTTCGTAGTCCGCTTCCCCGTTGGCGACGTGGGAGGCGCCGGGGTGGTCATCGTCACGTCCGAGCGGGAGCAAATTCGCGACTGCGGAGCGATATTCGGCGATCGCCGGCCTGGATTCCTGTTCGACCATCTCGGCCAGATCAGCGCGCCACTTTTCTCGACCTTCCCAATCTTCCGGGATTGCGGTGTTGATGAACGGGTCTTCGTCGATCGATGAGGCGAGGTAGCCATCGATCTGGCTGAGAACCCGGGAGATGTTGGCGGCGGTGGCCGTGCGCCCGGCCGCAAACTCTGTGCGATGTCGTTCAGCCGTCTGGTCGAACAAACGGGGAAGCTGTTGGTAGCGCTCTGCCAGCATCTCGGCCTGTTCGGGTGTCGTTGCCACCGTCTGAGTGGCATAGGACAGGAGCCAGGAGATCAGACCGGTGTTCGGATCACAGGCTGCGTAGTAAAAGCCGGTTTCGATCAGGTCGATCTGGCTTTGGGCCTCAGACAGAAGCATCGAATGCGTGATCTGTTGTTGAGCCTCAAGCCCGTCGACCGTGGTTTTCTTGACAGCCTCGAGTGTCTTCTTGAGCTCGGCGAGCCGCGCAGCAGTTGCTTCCGGGCCGATGTCATCCAGCTGGTCGTCGAAGCGACGGTCACCGAGCATGGTCGCCGTCGTCGGCGACGAGCGGAGCACGTCATCCCAAAAGTCCGACGCGATTCGATCAATGGGTTCCATCCGCTGATTGTTACATCTCTGAATAGCCAGAGGGCCGGGGGTGAACCCGGCCCTCTGATCGAGTGTTGGATCAGGCTGGCTTAGGCCGCAGGCACCAGCACCGCATCGATGATGTGAACAGTGGCGTTGGACGTCTGCACGTTGCCGCAGATGACGTTGGCGCCATTGACTGTCACGAGATCGCCGGAGGGCTCAACCGTGACGGTTCCACCCTGCACCGTGGTGATCTCCATGTCGGAGGCCAGAGCGGCGAGATCGAGCTGCTCACCAGCCACGACGTGGTAGGTGAGGATCGAGGTCAGCTGCTCTTGGTCGGCGAGGATGGCGTTGAGCTGATCCTCGGGGATCGCCGCGAAGGCATCGTTGTAGGGGGCGAAGATCGTGAAGGGGCCCTCGCTGTTGAGGGTGTCCACGAGCTCAGCCTCTACCACGGCCGCTACGAGCGTCGACAACACGGGGTTGTTCGAAGCCGCAGTGGCGGCCGGGTCGTCGGCCATGCCGTCGAAGGAGCCTTCACCGTCGGCGGGGACCGCACCGCAGGCGGGGCCGACGTTCTGGGTCATCAACATGTCCGAGCCCATCGTGGTTTCGGTCATGGTCGTTTCGGTCATAGTGGTCTCGGTTGCGCTGGTGGCAGTGGTAACAGGCGTCGTCGCAGCGGTTGTACTTGCTGCATCGCCCCCGCCACACGCGGCCAGCATGATGGCGAGAGCTGCCACCAGGCCGGGGATTCGTAGTTTGCTTGTCATGGGTTCCTTTCGTGGTTCGGAGCCGGGCTCCGGCCCCCCTTGTCTGCAGCTATTCGCTGCCAACCGCACAAAGGTTTGTGCGGAAACTCATTGCCCGATCACGACAATCTGATGCCAGCCGGTGGCGCCGTCGGGCATCGGTCGGGCTCGCTCCTCGGTCTGGGTCGTGCCGGAGGCGTCCGTGGCCCGGACGGTGATCGAATGGCGGCCCGTCGGTGACCTCCCAGGGCAAGCGCCACTGTCGCCAGGTGGTGAGGTTCAGCTCATCGGCGAGCTCCGCCTCCTGCCAATCGCCGCCGTCGATGGACACTTCGACCTTTTCGATGCCGCGGGTCTGAGCCCAGGCCACCCCGGCGACCATGTGGAGGCCCACTGGGAGGGTGGCCAGGGCCGCCGGGGTGTCGATCCGTGATTGGGTCTTGATCGGTGCCTGAGCTGCCCACCCGCGCGGGACCCAGTACTGGTCAAACGCCGCGAAGGTGGTGATCTCGATTTCCTTGAGCCACTTGGTGGCGGAGACATATCCGTAGAGCCCGGGGACGACGAGACGCGCCGGGTAGCCGTGAACCTCGGGCAGCGGATCTCCGTTCATCCCCAAAGCGAGAAGCGCTTGTCGTCCGTCCTCGAGAATCGTTGTCGGGAATCCGCAGGTGTAGTCGTCGTAGGAGCGGCCGACGATCTGGTCGGCGCCGGCTTGGATGCCTGCCTCGGCCAGCAGGTCGGCGAGGAGGACACCTTGCCATCTGGCGTTGCCGACCAGGCGTCCGCCAACCTCGTTGGAGACACAGGTCATCGTGATGTCGGCTTCGACTTGCGGCCGGTTGAGTAGGTCCTGGTAGGAGAGCACGATCTCGCGATCGACCATGCCGAAGATGCGCAGCGAGTAGTCGTCAGCCGCGATCTGAGGAATGTTGAGTGCGGTGTCGATTCGATAGAAGTCTTCGTTGGTGGTCACGAACGAGGAGAGCCCGGGGATGTCGTACCCAGTCGATGGCGGAATCGGTGGCAACGAACGTCGGACCGGCGGCAGCGTCCCGGACGAAGGATCGATCTGAAATCGGCGGCCCAGCAACAGACCGGTTGCTCCCAAGCCGCCGGCGAGCAGGGCCGAGGCGCCGAGTCCAGCCAGCAGTTGCCGACGTGACTCGGACACCTCCACGCCCCTTTGCCATCTCTGGTGGAGGAACCAGAGCACGGCGATACCGGCAAGCGCTGCGGCCACCGAAGGAAGAGAGGAGAGAACCTCCCCCTCGGAGATGGCGGCAGCGGCGCCGATAACCCCAAATAGACCGATCCCGATCAGGCCCCAGACGAAGCGGCGGCGAAAAGCGAGGATGCCGACCAAAGCGGAGTAGACGAGCAAGAGGAGCCCGATTCCGACGAGGAGGGCGATCTTGTCATTCGTGCCGAAGGCCGAGATGGCCAGGTCTTTGAGCCAGGCGGGAGTGAAGTCGATGAACCGGTTCCCGACGCTGATGACAGGAGACTCGAACCGAGAATCGGCAGCTGTAACCAGTTCAGCGGCTCCGAGGGCGGCTAAGCCCGAAACGATTCCGGCGGCGGCCGCGAAGAGGCGGCTAGTCGGCCGGGTGTCTGTTGCTGACATGCCTCATTGGTTCGCAACCGGGATGAGGCTGGATTGGTAACCGCGCCGTTAAAGACTGGTCTTTGTCGTTCTTTTAGACTTCGGCGCTCAGCACGACCGGGCCTTCTGGGAGCTCCGTTCCACCGGCTGGCTCGAGAGTGACGGCGATCACGTGCTGACCGGCAACCGCCCCTTCGACCAAGACGGATTCACCGGCCTCGAAGAGCCCGGCGGGATGGGGCCCGGTGTCGTCGATCAGCCAGAGCTCGTAGGTCGATCCAGCAGGCGCGGCGGCCAGATCGTGGGAGACGAACACCCCGGTGCCAAGGGAAGGTGAGTAGGTGAACCGGCCCTCGCCCTCGCTGCCAGTCAATTCCAATGGGCGTGCGTCCGCCGCTGCGTAGACCGCCGCGACCTGCTCAAGATGTGTGAGCCGGGTGGATGACGTCGCCCAGAGACCGCCAAAGACGAGGGCCAGGACCGCCGCGGCGGTGGCAAGCAGCCAGGCCGGGCCCCGCCTGCGGGCGGGCACCGGAATCTGGGCCAGGACATTCCGTCGCAACGCGGCCGGCGCCGGTTCGGCTGAGAGGTCGGCGAGAAGAGTCGTCGCCTCCATCAATTCGGTGAGGTCGCGTTGACATTCGTCGCACGAATCGAGATGACGTTCGAACCTCCGCGTCTCGAGTTCGTCGAGTGCGTTAACCGCGTAAGCGGCTACGGAGTCGTGTTCCTCAGACACCTTCGTCTCCCATCACCGAGCGCAGCCGCAGCAATCCGTCGCGTATGCGCGTCTTGACCGTCCCGAGAGGGGTGCCCAGCTTTTCGGCCACCTGGTTTTGGGTTAGGCCTCCGAAATAGGCGAGTTCGATTACCTCGCGCTGCAGGGAGGAGAGCCGGCCGAGGGCTTTGTTGAGTCGCGTCGTGTCTTCATGGGCAATGATCAGCTCGGAGGCGTCCGGCACCGGAGGGTCTTGCGCCAGGCCAAGCTCGCGGTCGCGCGAACTCTGGTTGCGTCGAACAGCGTCGACCGCTCGTCGATGTGCGAGGGTTGCGATCCAGGCTCGCGCT
This sequence comes from uncultured Acidimicrobiia bacterium, assembly GCA_963840175.1. Lineage (GTDB taxonomy): Bacteria > Actinomycetota > Acidimicrobiia > Spongiisociales > ZC4RG35 > JACCTH01. The sequence continues at coordinate 4,569 of CAWIXU010000003.1, read as the reverse complement.
GGGGCTCTTTTCGCGTCGAATCGGTCGGCTTGTTTCCAAATCTGGAGGTAGACCTCCTGGGTGACTTCCTCAGCCAAAGCGGCCGAGCGGAGGACCCGCAGGGTGAGGCCATAGACCATCGAAGAGGTCTGGTCGTAGACCCGCTCGAACGCCGAGCGATCTCCCTGACCGATCGATTCGAGCAGAGCGTCGAGGCCCGGTCCAGAATTCACAGGCTTGAAAAATAACGGCCTGAGCAGGCCTAGCCCAATAACGCGCGCCGGCGCCAATGGGAAAACCGGCGCAAGGGCGAATTGCATACCCGCTGTTCGCCACCGACTAAACCTCGGATTGGGAAGGGTAAACGAGAATTAAAGACACGGCGCCTCTGAATGCTCGCCGCCGCTAGCGATTGTGAGGCAATCACGTCTGGCGTCCTCGGTCAGCCAGTGAATGCAGTGTCGACCATTGTTTTTCTCGTCGCTGGCCTCTGGGTGGTGCGGCGGGGGACACAGGCTCGCTGGATAGGAATCGCCTTGATGGCGACTGGCCTTGGGTCATTTCTCTTCCATGGGCCGATGCCACCCGGAAGTGAGTGGGCGCACGACGTGAGCCTGGCATGGTTGCTCGCCGTCATCGTGGGCCATGGGACCAGATGGGCGAAATGGGCGAGACTGCCCACCCTCGCGGTCTTTGCCTTGCTGACTTTCTTGCTCCCAGTGGTTGCCGACCCGCTCGCGGTGGTCCTCTCCATCCTTGCGGTGGGCTCGGTCCTTTCGCGAGATCGCTCCTTTGCCGCTATTGGTCCACTTTTCCTGGCGGGCGTCGCCGGCATCTATGGGCGGCTGGGCGCGCACCGGAGGCCCACTGTGTGACCCGAGCTCGCTCTGGCAACCACACGCGGTGTGGCATGTCGCGGCAGCCGTGGCCGTAGGCTGGTTAGCCGGGTCGTTTAGGCCTCACAACGCCCTATAGCCCACCTATCTCGTGTTTCAATGTGGTTCGGTTGCGCACACTCGATGGTCTCACTGTTCTCGGGCCGGAAGATGGTGACCTCTACGGGTCACCGTTCGATCTGACGATCAAGGCGACTGCTGCCGAGACCGGCGGATGGGGCGTGGTTGTGGTGACCGGGGTCCCCGGTGAGGGCGGACACACCCACGTCCACCGCGGGGAGGCCGAGGCCTTCTTCGTCCTAAAAGGAGCGATCGAGCTGCTCGGAGCGGAGAGCACTAGCCCCCTCGCTCCGGGTTCGTTCGTGCTGATTCCTCCAGACACCGAGCACGGGTTGCGCATCGTCGGCGATGAGCAAGCTGCCTGGCTTGCGATCTGGCCTCGGGCTCTCGACGGGTATCCCGAGGCCTACCTGCGTCTCGAGGCCGAGGGCGCATCGGAAGATGATCTGACAGAACTGGCGAGGATGCACGGCGTCCTCTCGGGTCGAGCCCGATAGCGGCGGCTTCGTATCCCCAAAAAGCTCTGTAATACTTCCTCTCCCGTGCGCCCGTAGCTCAATTGGATAGAGCGTCTGATTACGGATCAGGAGGTTGGGGGTTCGAGTCCCTCCGGGCGTGCTCTTTGTTTGCAAACCTAAGGCTCTAGGCCGTGGAATTCACGGCTTACAGCCTGCGGTTTTGATCAGGCACTACTCGGTTGACGTCGACCTTTCCGGTCTATCAGAAGAATCTGCCGCCTGAAATGCCTCTTTGATTGGGCAATCCGCCGGCATCTCCGCCCCGAAGAAGAGTCGACACCTTATCTGGAAGAGGAAGGGAGTTTCATGCGTGTCGTGACTAGAAAAGCCGCCCTGTTCGGGGCGGTCGCGGCTTTGGCCGTGTTCGTGGCAGCGGGACCGGCGGGATTGATGGCCGCCGATCACCTAGATGCCCCCGGCTTGACCCCACCGGGCGGAGATTCGAGGCTCGACATCAACGACGTATACGCGTTTCAGTCGCCGGCCGACTCGAAAAATGCCGTCGTGATAGTGACCGTCAATCCAGCCGCCGGCGCTCTGACTGGGCAGTTGGGTTTTCACCCCGACGCCAAGTATCAGATCCTGGCCGACACAAACACCAACGCCAAACCGGATGAGCGGGCCTCGTTTACGTTCGGGCCGATGAACAGCAGTGGGCAGCAGAGTTGGAGACTGAAGTTGAAGGGAGGCGGGCGTGCGATCGAAGGAGTGACCGGCGTCACCACCGATCTAGGTGGCGGATTCAAGGTCACCGCTGGGACATTTGATGATCCCTTTTTCTTCGATCTCAATAACTTCCTCGCCTCCGATTTCACATGCGGGGCCAACGAGACGCCCGGGGACACGACGCCAGCCAGCAACTTCTTCGCGGGGTTGCAACACGCTGGCGATCGTGTTGGAGTTGCCTAGCTCGGAGTCGTCGGGAACCGCCGGCATTTGGGCGAGGACCCTCTTGGATGGCAACCCAGATCGATCGGATGGGGCGACCGGCCATCAATACGGTGTTCATCCCGAACAACATCTTCGAACCGGTTGGTTCGGAGCCGTCCCAGCGGAACGCCTTCAATGCCGGCAAGCCACAGCGTGACCAGCGGGACTTTCGCGGTGAGATAGTGACACCCTCGACATCTTCTACGACGATCCCGCGGCCATCGCAGGTTTGGCCGACCTCCTCCTACCCGACATCCTCACCGTCGACTTCTCGTCAACCGCCGGCTTCCTCAATGGCCGGCGCTTGGCGACGACGTGATCGATGCCGAGCTGGGAATCGTTACCAACGGAGCGGTCACGTCCGACTGCGTAGACAACGACTCGGCGTTTGTCGGAATCCATCCCTACCTTGCACCGAAGAACAGAGAACCTGGAGGTGGGGCGTCCGTGCCGCCCCACCTCCAATAGGTTGTCAATGAAGCTTCGAAACATCTTCATCGCTTTGATAGTGGCGGTTGTAGCGGTAATCGCCTCCGGCTTGGGCCCTGTCCCCAACAAGAGCAGTTACCCCGATCCGAGCCGATCGGTCCGCTTGCTGATACCGCTGCCGCGATCGTGCTCTTCCAGGACAGAGTGGCGACCGATCCCAACCCGATCAATCTGACTCTGCTCGCTCACCGTAATCCCGGTGCAGCCGAGAAACCGGCGACATTACCCAACTCTCCAGCGCCGAAGCGGCGCTCAACCAAGCCCTGACGGCGCAACCCGACTATGCCCCGGCGGTTTCGACACTGGCTTCCTTGCTCTTCGCCCAACATCGATTTGATGAAGCGCTCGCCGCCGCCCATCGGGCGCACGATCTCAACCCTCGCCTCGGCGCTCTCGCCCTGGTAGGCGACGTTTTGCTCGCCACCGGGGACTACGAAGGAGCGGCCTTGACCTACTCCGAGATAGCTGCCACCACGTCATCACCCGGACTCACCGCTCGGATCGCTCATCTCAACGAGCTGTCGGGCAGGCCTCAAGACGCGATTACCCAGATGGAGGAAGCTGCCCGCGACCCATCTGCGACAGGGAGGCGTGGGGAAGAAGCGGCCTGGTTTCAGGTCCGCCTCGGTGATCTCAACTTTTCGATCGGAAATCTCGATGAGGCCGACCATCGCTACAGGGCCGCGTTGGAACTTTTTCCGCGCTATTGGTCGGCGTTAGCTGGCAATGCGAAAGTCAGTGCCGCAAGAGGAGATTTCGATCGAGCAATCGACTTTTACGAATCCGCGGCTGCCGTCCTCCCCAGACCGGAAATCATGATGGCCCTAGGTGACGTTTACTCCGCAGCCGGGAAAACCGCAGAGGCCACCGACAGCTATGCGACGGTTGAAGTAATTGCCCAGCTAGCCGACGGTGCTTATAACCGCGCGCTGGTCCTCTACTTCGCCGAGCACGGAAGGCCCGACGAGGCAGTGATCTGGCCGAGGCGGGGCTCGCAACCCGAAAAGACATCTATTCGTACGACGCTCTGGCGTGGGCGCTCTACCACCAAGGACGTTCGGAAGAAGCGCGGCAAGCGATGGATCAGGCAATGCTTCTCGGGACGCAGGACCCCATCCTGTTGTTTCACTCTGGCTCCATCTCCTTCGCGCTCGGAAACCAAGAAGCCGCGGCCGAAGACTCAATGCGGCGCTCAACTGAACCCGCGATCACCCCATCTATGGGCCGCAAGCACAAAGGCTGTTGGACGAAATCGGGCACGTGGCGAACGCCTAAACGCAATTCGGCACCACAAGAACGAAAAACGTCGGCTTGGGGCCGAACTAGCTAGAGGCGTTCCCACGGACGAATTTGCAAGACAGCGTTACAAGCGAGGCCCGTGGTACTAGACGCTTGCGTTGGAGATGGGCGACAGACTAACGAGGGGAGTCACGTCACGACTGCCACTAGGTCGGCTTATCCTCCCGCCGGCGTGGAGCGCCGATTTCTGATCGATACCGACACCGCATCTGATGATGCGGTCGCCCTGGTGATGGCTTTGCGAGAGCCGTCGATCACCGTAGAGGCGATCACGGTGGTCGCGGGGAATGTGCCCCTCGATCAGGCGGTGCAGAACGCGCTCTACACCCGCGATCTGTGCGAATCGGAAGTGCCGATCTATGTCGGTCGGGCGGAGCCGCTTGCGCAGCCGCTGTCAA
>CAWIXU010000002.1:0-52122 GCA_963840175.1 uncultured Acidimicrobiia bacterium | reverse complement strand
CCAGCTGGGCCATCTCTTTCCACTGGGCTCGATCGAATCCGGCCTCCGTCTCCATCAGAGCGCGTACTAGACCTGACGTTGAGTTGTCAGCAAGCCACCGCCTTGCCTGCCGGCGAAACTCCTCCTGCTCCTCGCTGAAAGCGAAATTCATAAGGTCTGGGACGGTAGTGCGGTGGGGCTAATCCGGGCGCATTATCTGAGGCAAAGCGGTCCCCCTGCTTACTGGTTGCGACATGCCTACGCCGGCTCTATGCGAATCATCAACGATGTATGTGTGAATGATGCCCTCTCCGAGGTTCGGTGAGATAAGCGCAGCGATGCGCTCGACCAGGTAGGGCAGGATCGGCCTTTTGTCGGGCAGAGAAATACGAGTAGGGGCGGCTTGAAGTTTGAAGCCGAAAGGCTCGACCAGGCGGCGCAAAGTCGTGTGCGAAAAGTAGTAGGTGTGATCGGGATGAATGCTTTCATAGCCGAAGGGAACGCGAAGAAACCGTCTCAGGCAATACGCATTCGTGGTCGTGATAATGAGGAGACCGTCGGGATCTAAGACTCCACTCACTGAGCTAAGAAACAAGCCCGGATTGTTCAAATGCTCGACTATTTCGCCCGCAACCACTACATCGAACTTGGCTGGCGCCAAATCCTCAAGCTTTTCCACATCCCCGGTCCTGACATTGGTCCTCTTGTGGCCACTAACTAGCCGTTCGACGGATTCGGTATCAAGGTCGATGCCCACGCAGGATGACAGCGGCCGAAGTGAGTTTGTCGTGGAGCCATTTGCCATCGGCAATTCGCTCGTCCGTATAAGGATGGTCGGCGCAACCAAGGTGCAAAACTGTTCTACCCTCGACGGCCGCCACAAGGAACACTTCACGATCAACCACTGACTTGGGGAGCTTGTGATGGGTGGTGTGGTTCACTGCGTCGAGGGGCTGCGTCCCTCACGGCAAGGCTAACAAGGATGGCATGGACCGACTTTGCCGCTCATTAAGCGTCGGCCAATTCCTTGCAGCGGTGTCTTGAGACGGACCGACGGCATCACAAGCCGACCACATCTGAACGATGACTCATCTCGAACAGGTGTGACTGCAGCAACTAGCGTCAGGGAGGATGCGTGTCCTTCAGATCCATAATCGCTATCGCCAGGGCGGCGGCGAGGACCAAGTGGTAAACGCGGAAGCCAAGCTCCTGGCTTCCACCGGCTATGAGATAGCCCAGTTGCAAGTGGCCAACCCCGACACTGCATTGGCCACCAGCAAGAGTCTCCTATTTGCACCCTGGAATACTCGTTCGGCTCGAGATATCCGGTCAGCTATCGCCGAGTTCAATCCCGATCTGGTCCACGTCCACAACACCTGGTTCCGCCTATCCCCCTCAGTCGTCGCAGAGGCCCACCGGTGGGCTCCGGTGGTCATGACGTTGCACAACTATCGGTTGGTATGTGCCAACGGACAATTGCTGAGGAACGGCCGACCCTGTCAACTATGTGTCGACGGATCGCTCTCGAATGGAGTTATCCACTCGTGCTATCGAGATCCGCTTTCCTCAGGAATCGCCGTGGCAACTATCGCGAATGGCCGCAAGCGGGTGTGGGGAAATGCCGTCGACCTTTTCCTGACCTTGAGCGAGTTTGCTAGCGAACTATTCGCGGCGACCGGAGTGGCCCGAGAGAGAATGGTCCTGAAAGACAACTTTGTGGCCGACCCGGGTCAAAGGCGGAGAGCAGCAGAAAGCTCTCGCGAGATCCTCTTCGTGGGGCGATTGAGTCCTGAGAAGGGGCTTAGCCAGCTTCTCAGAAATCGCTTTCTCCTTTCGGCCGCCGGCCTTGAGCTAGTCGTGCTCGGAGACGGGCCGATGCGCGACGAAGTGGCGTCTGCGCTAGGCACTAGTTACCTCGGACCAGTGGATTCGGAGTCCGTAGCCGAGCGAATGTTGGGAGCCCGAGCACTTTTACTCCCGTCGATAATCTTCGAAGGTCAACCGCGAACAGCTCTGGAGGCATTCGCCGCCGGGCTGCCGGTGATGGGAGGAAAACAGGGAGCCATAGGAGAGCTGGTCTCGGCATTCGGGGAAACATGGGCGTTCGACCCTCACAATGAATGGCAAAAAGCAATCTCGGCTCTGGCCTCCGATTCATTGATCGCGCTCGGATCTGCCCGCGCACGGCAGTTGTGGGAAATACGATTTTCCCCTGGCCCGGCCATCCAGAACCTCACTTCCGCGTATGAACGAGCCATCGAGATGCACCATCTGGGACACCACGAGCGTCATCAGATGGCGAAGCTCCCGGGTGACTAATTGGAGATCGCGCTGCAAACTCGAGGCAGCTACGCCGAAATATTGGGCGCCACGCGGTGGGCACAAGGGCAAGGGCTGACTGGCCTTCGGGTACCAGACCACCATTTGGGCTCATCGAGCGACGTTACGGCCCTTGCATGGGACCACCTGGTTCATCTCGCCGGCCTGGCTCGGGAGACGTCGACGATTCAATTGGTCGATCTCGTCTCGCCGGTCACCTTCCGCCACCCTGCTGTCCACGCCAAATGGCGGCCACTATCCACGACATGTCCGGAGGCTGACTGACCTTCGGATTGGGCACTGGATGGCTAGCAGAAGAACATTCCCTCTTTGGCTTCGATTTTCCCTCTCAACGAAAGAGGCTTGCGCTACTCGAAGAGCAACTCCGCTACCTCCAAGCGCTCGCGCGAGGTGAGGGCTTCACGTGCCGGCACTATCAGCTCCAAGCGTTTGCCTCCGCCCCAAAATTTGCCGTTCCGCTGCTGACTGGCGGCACCGGCGCCGAACGAACACCGGCACTGGCTGGCAAGTTCTGCGACGAGCTCAACTTGTTTCCCCGGGCACCAGATGACCTCGCCGCCCGAATCGAGGTCTGCCACGACGCCGCTCGTTCAAGCGGTCGCGACCCCACCGAGGTTCGGCTCAGCTTCACGGCATTGCGGATTGGCGGCGAGGATGAACTCAAGTACCGGGATGCGATCGCAGCGGCGGCCAGGGAATACGGCCGTACTCCTGAAGCCCTCCAGGAGCGGCTCGTCGCACGAGGAGTTTCATTTGGGACGCCCGATCGGATCCAGTCCCGGCTCGCCGAGCTCGAGTCTCTCGGCATTAGCCGCCTGTGCCTGCAGGCAGGCACAACCGACCCAAAAGAACTGCAGGCCAAGATCAGACCCTATCTCGGCTAGGAGAACGCCACCCAGTCGGTCTCGTCGAAGGTCGCCAAGGTCGTATCCCTGGACGCCAAGGTCGGACACGGTCAGCAGCTGGTTGTCGACGATCGAGTTGCGCAGCACGTAGCCGTCCTGGATCAGCTTGCTGGTCGAGCCCAGCCGGGAACCGTCGACTTCGATCGCCACTGAACCGTTCCACCACTGGGCGCCGTTCTGCCCCTGGAGCGGAATGACCATCAAGCCGGTGTCGTCGGTTTCGGGCCAGTAGAGAAAGGCGTGATGATCCCACTCCGCTCCGGAATAGGCGCCGGGGAAGGTGATCTTGTCAATCTGGCGGGGATTCTCGGGATCGGTGACGTCAAACAGAGCGACCTGGGTTCCAAGGGTGCGGCCATCGAGGTCGCCGTCCTGGCCGACACCCAACAGCATGCCGTCGCTGACAGGATGGAGATATGCCGAGTAGCCGGGGATCTTCAACTCGCCCGCGACCTGGGGGTCGGTGGGATCGCTGAGATCGATGACATAGAGCGGGTCGACCTGGCGATAGGTGACGACGTAGGCCTGATCCCCGACGAAACGGACGGCGTAGATGTTCTCGTCACGACCCAGCCCGGCGACAAAGCCGGCCTGCTCCATCGACTCGTCCCCGAGTTCGAGGACCGTGACCATGCTCTGGGTTGAGCCCACCTGGCCCCAGAAAGGCGACTGGTTGGTCGATGCCACCCGCAAGTATCCGTCGTCCTCCGACAGGGCCCATTGCGAGTACAGCCAGCCGACGACCTCGCCCGAACCCCGGTACTCGATCGCGCTCGGGTCCGAAACGTCAAAGCGGTGGATCTCGGTGGTGGTGATGCCCGCCACCTGGCCCCATTGATCTTGGGGAACTCCCGCCCAGTCGCGCCACTGCTGGGTGGCGACAAAGACGTTGTCGGCAGTGGCATACACAGTCTGGGAGTCGCTCACCAGGCCAAACTGGTCGGTCAGGGAGAGCTCGGTGTCGAATGTCAGCACCGAGGTGAGGCCCAGACCGGAGAAATCGGTCGGGCGAGCCAGGGAGGCGCAGTCGGGCTGGCTGGTGCGGACAGTGCCGTCGGCACTTTCAATCACGAGCGGGTTGAGCCAATCGTCGATCGTGCTGCCGGTGATGACCGACTGGTTGGTGGACAGGGAAATGCGCTCGGCTCGCTGCCACGCGGTCGGATCTTGCTGTCGGTTGGCCGGCCATTGCGCCATCACAGCATCCGGCGTGACAAAGGGAAGGTTTGCGGGAAGCGAGCTCACGACTACGCGTAGCGAGTCGCCCACCATCCGGGATGCCAGCAGAGAACCCGTCATCGTGACCGAAGCGGCAGTTTGCGGATCAGCGGGATCGCTGAGATCGACTTCGACGATTTCGAGGGCATTCACACCCGGCCAGAATTCGGGGGCGATCATCCGGTCAACGCCGACCTCGCCAATTTCCTCAGCCGCCATCGGCATGACGTTGGACCAGGAGGAACCAACGACCAAGGCCCGGGACCCGGTGAGAAACAGGCCAGTCGGCGAGAACTCGCCCAAATCGAGAGTGGAGAGCAATTTTGCCTCGCCGGAGACGTCGACGACATGAAGACGGTTACCTGCGAGGGCAAGCAACAACTCGCCGTTGGTCTTGACGATGTCGGCTTCGTCGACGCCGATTTCCTGCAGGTTGGTGGTCGAATAGGTGGCCCCGGCGCCGGAGCCTGCGTCTTCGGCCGCTGCCATCACCATGTCGCCCTCCATCCGGGCCAACATTGGCCACACCCCACCATTGAGCCCCCACGCCGTGACCTGGTCGAGGGCGTTGGTTTGAAGGAAGTCGAGAACCTCATCACAGTTGGAGAAGCCAGCGAGGCCAACATCAGCAACAACTTGCTGAAGCAGCGAGGGTTCCTCGGTTCCGGCTGTCGCGGAGCGAGCCGCCGAAGAGCAGGCGACCAGCGTCGTCAGAGCGACGGTGGCGGCGAAGAGTCGGAACACGAACTGGGGGCGCATTGTTCTCCTTGGTTCCGTTTGTGACGAGGGAAGGCGCCTAGCGGTTCCCGGCTACGGTGACCAAATGCGGTTTGCCCTGATGACGGAGCCACAACTGGGCGGGGGCTACGACGACCTTTCCTTCGCTGCCCGAACCGCCGAGTCGGCAGGGCTCGACACGTTCGCTCGCTCCGACCACTACTACTGGACCAAAGGCGATCCTGTTGCGGCGACCGAGGCGTTCTCGAGCCTGGGAGGTATCGCACGGGAGACGAGCCGGATCCGGCTCACGGTGCTGGTGTCCCCGATCACGTTTCGTCATCCCTCCTTCATCGCCAAAGCGGCGGCCACACTTGACCAAATGAGTGCTGGTCGCTTCGACCTGGGAATCGGAACGGGGTGGATGGAGGAGGAACATCACGCCTTCGGGATCGATTTTCCCGCCTGGAAGGAGCGTTTTGCCCGGCTCGAGGAGGCGTTGGCCTACGTACGGGCATCTTTCGACGGTGAGGCCTTTGAGGGCAATTTCTACCGGACGACCGCCGCTCCTCTCCCCCGCCCGTCTGGTCTGCAAGTCATCGTCGGGGGGAGTGGACCTGACAAGACACCCAACCTGGCCGGGAGGTACGCCGACGAGTACAACATGTTTGTACGCCCACTCGAGGATCTAGCAGTCCGGCGCGAAGCGATGACCGAGGCTGCCCGCGCCGCGGGTAGGGATCCCGACCAGATCACGATTTCGATGATGGGACCCGCAGTCATCGCCGAAGATCAAGCAGGCCTCAAGTCCCACCTCGCTAAAGCAGCTGCGTTTCGAGACATCACCGTGGACGCACTCGTCGATCGGTGGAAGAAAACAGGCGTTCCTTTCGGAACAGTCGACGAGGTCACTGACGCTTTCGGCCGCCTGGGCGAGGCCGGGATCGACAAGTACTACTTACAGTGGCTCCAATTGGACGACCATGAAGGTGTCTCCGATCTCGTGTCACTGGCCGACCGGCTCTGACCCGGCGTTTTCGGTAAGGGATCCTGGCTTCCTAGCCTTAAGTGTGTGAGCTCCCCCGCTCCTTCAGATCGAGAATCTGCACGCCACCGCGGGCGAGGTGGAGATTTTGAAGGGGATCGATCTCGTCCTTGAGAAGGGCGAGGTGCAGGCGATCATGGGTCCCAACGGTTCGGGCAAGAGCACTCTGGCGAACGTTCTGATGGGCCACCCCCAGTACCGGGTCACGAAGGGCAGGATCCTCTTTCGCGGCACGGACGTCGCCGGTATGCCTCCCGATGAAAGGGGCCGGCAAGGCATGTTCCTGGCTTTTCAGAATCCGGAAGCAGTGCCGGGCGTTTCGGTGGTGCAGTTTCTGCGCCAGGCCCTCACCAACCGGACTGGGGTCGACCTCACCGTGCTCGAGCTGCGGCTCAAGGTCATGGACGCGATGAAATCACTGGGCATGGCAGCAACCTTTGCCGATCGCTTTCTCAATGAGGGCTTTTCGGGTGGTGAGCGGAAACGAAACGAGGTCCTGCAGATGGCGGTCCTCGAACCGGAGCTGGCGATCATGGACGAGACCGACTCCGGCCTCGACATCGACGCGTTGCGGACCGTGGCCGAGGGTGTTAGCAACCTCACCGGGCCCGAACGGGGATTCCTGATCATCACCCACTATCAACGGCTACTCGACTATTTGACTCCCGATGTGATCCATATTCTGTTGGACGGCCGCCTGGTCGAGACGGGGGGCCCAGAGCTGGCGGCTCGACTCGAGGCCGAGGGTTATGAGGGAATCCTGCCTCGGATCCAAACGGACCTACACGGGCCGGTTGAGTGATGCTCGAGGTAAGAAACGACTTCCCCGCCTTTGCTGCCGGCGCCGGCCATTTTCTCGACTCGGCGGCTTCGGCCCTCAAACCTGCCGTGGTTCTTGACGCGATGCACCGCTTCGCCGCGACGAACTACGCCAATGTCCATCGTGGAGCCTATCGCCTCTCGACGGAGTCAACCGAGCTGTTCGAACACTCCCGAACAAGGGCCGCCCAGTTCATCGGAGCCAGCAACCCGGCAGAAGTCATCATTTGCCGGGGAACCACCACCGGTCTGAACATGGTCGCCTCCGGTTGGGGCGGGGAACACCTTCGCCCTGGCGACCGCATCCTGCTCACGGTGATGGAACACCACGCCAACATCGTTCCCTGGCAGATGGTTGCTCGCCGGAGCGGTGCGGTTCTTGAGTACGTGGGGATCACCGAAGATGGGCAGCTCGATCTCGACGACTATTTCCGCAAGGTTGAGCTCGGCCCCCGAATCGTCGCATTTTCCGGCATGTCCAACGTGCTCGGATCGATTCCTCCCACTCGGATCCTGGCGGACGTGGCGCACAGCGCCGGAGCTCTCGTCGTTGTCGATGGCGCTCAACTCGTCCCCCACCGGCCGACCGACGTGAACGACTTGGGCGCTGACTTCCTCGCCTTCTCGGGGCACAAGCTGCTCGGTCCCACCGGGATCGGCATCCTCTGGGGCCGAAGCGATCGCCTCGAGGAGATGGAGCCGACCGAAGGCGGGGGCGAGATGATCCAAAACGTCGAGCTTGACCATTCGACTTGGGCACGAATCCCCCACCGCTTCGAGGCGGGAACTCCGCCAATCATCGAGGCCGTGGGGTTGACCGCGGCCTTCGACTATCTCGACGGGCTGGGAATGGATTCCGTTGCTGCCCATGACGCCGAGCTCACCGGTTATACGCTCAAGCGCCTTCAGGAGATCGACGGGCTTCGCATCCAGGGTCCGACCTCAGGGGAGGATCGGGCCGGAGCGATTAGTTTCACGCTGGGCGACATTCATCCCCATGACCTGGCAACGATTCTGGACCAGCGCCAAGTGTCGATCCGCGCCGGGCATCATTGCGCCAAGCCGTTGATGAGAGTGCTCGGCGTGAGCGCCACCGCCCGGGCCTCGATCTCGGTCTACACCAACACCGACGACATCGACGCCCTGGTTTCGGGACTAGAAGAGGCGTCCCGCTTGTTCGGTATCTGAGATGGCCCTCGAAGAGCTCTATCGGGAAGTGATCCTCGATCACTACCGCAATCCTCGCAATCGAACGCCTTTGCCTGACCCCGACGCCTTCGCCGAAGGTGTCAACCCGTTGTGCGGTGACGAAGTCACCGTCGAGTTGCTCTTCGCTCAGGATTCAATCGACGAGGTTTCGGTCAGAGGACATGGCTGTTCGATCAGCCAATCGTCTGGCTCCATGATGGGTCAGGCGATCAAAGGGCTCACCCGTCGAGAGGTCGCCGAGCTCAGCCTTCGTTTTCGGGACTCGCTAACTGGCGAGGTCGAGGCCCCCGAATCCGACCTCGGTGAACTCGATGCGTTGCAGGGGGTTCGCCGCTACCCGGTTCGGGTCAAGTGCGCCCTCCTCCCTTGGACGACGCTCGACGAAGCTATGAGCGGTAACGGCGCCACAAATTCCTGAGCCCCAGTCCAGAGCCCAAATTCCAGAGCCCCAATTCCAGAGCCCAAATTCCAGAGCTTTGTCCTGAGGTTTTATTGATATCGGGGTGAGGCAGCTCTGAGGCGGTTTGGCAGATGATCTCCTCAACATCAAAAAGGAGATGCCAATCATGCGCAACCGCACCGCAATCGTCGCCGCCGCAGTGGTCCTGGCCTTGCTCGTCACCGGACTGGCCTGGGCAGCGGCCGATAGCTCAACCGACAGATCGGAGACGAACGTCGCCATCGCTGCCGGCCAACAGCAGATCATCCCGGTCGACACCGCTGGCAGCGTCGTACTGCTTCGCACCGATACCCAGCTCCAGATCCTGTCGGTGATTCCGAACACCGGATACACCCCCGAGATCGAGGTGGCGGCCGGCCGTGAGGTTGAGGCCGACTTCCGCGGTCAGGGCCGCAGGGTCAAGTTCAACGCTGAGCTCGAAGATGGTGTTGTGAGAGTCCGGATTGAGGTCGACAACGATGACAACACCAACAACACCGGCTCGACCGCTTCGACGGGATCGACATCAAGCACCGGCTCGACCTCGAGCACCTCGAGCACCGGTTCCACTTCGAGCACTTCGAGCACGAGCTCGACTTCCACGACAGGTCCAACAGCCAACGTACCCAACGGAAACGCTACCTATTCGATGGGAGCAGCCGGCACCGTCACCGTGAACTTCAACGGCGGCCGCATGTCGATCGTCTCGATCAACGCGGCATCCGGCTGGACCGTCGACCAGGTTCAGGACGATTCGGATGAGATCGAGATCGAACTTCGGAACGGTGAGTCTGAGATCAGGTTCAAGCTTGATATCGAGGGCGGCCAGGTCCGCGCCGATCTCAGAACCGACAACGACCGGAACAACGATGACGACGACAACTCCGGCTCAGGGTCGGGTTCGGGCGGAGATGACGACAACTCCGGCTCTGGTTCAGGCTCCGGCTCGGGCGGAGACGATGACGACGATGACAACTCTGGCTCAGGGTCAGACGGAGACGACGACACAGACAATTCATCTGGCGGCTCTGGCTCAGGCGGAGATGACGACGATGACACAAATCTCGCGGCTCCGGCGGCTGATTACTAACTCTCGCTGGCCAGCGGCAGTTTGACTGTTACCTCGGCCCCTCCCATCGCCGCCCGGCGGGTGGAAATCCCACCCCCGGCGGCGATGGCGATTTTGCGGACAATGTCGAGGCCGAGACCAGTCGAACCTGCGCCACTCACGCCACGCTTGGTCAGATCGATCCCCGCCGGAAACCCAGGGCCTCCATCGGCAACCGACAGTTGCACTGTTGAGTCCTGCGATTGAACCTCGACGGCCATCGGCACCCCTGGATCGGTGTGCGAAAACACATTTCCCACCAGCACGTCGAGCATGGTGGCCAGGTCATCTTCCGAAGCTGCAACCACGTGGACCCCCGGAGGAATCGCCTGGACCAGCTGTCTTCCTTGCTCGCTGGCCAGCACCTGCCAAAACGGAAGCCGGCGCCGGACGACTGCCGCCAGGTCCCCCTTACCTGTCATTTGCCGTCCCTGGCGAACATCGTGGATGAGTCCGTCTACCGCCGACTCCATCCGATCGACTGCTTGGGTGAGCGCCATCCGATCCTCTTCATCGGGCACGTTCTCCGCTTGAAGCCGCAGGCTGGTGAGAGGCGTTCTGAGCCGATGGGATAGATCTGCCAGCGACTCCCGCTCTGCTTCGATCAAACCTGATAGACGCGCAGCCAGGTCATTCAGCGCGGTTGCCACCGCGGCAAGCTCAGGTGGGCCGTCCACGCTCGCTCTGGACTTGAGATCACCCTCCCCGAGTTGTTGGGCGACAATTGCGAGCTGATCGACTGGTTGGATCAGCTCCCGTACCAATCGCAAGGTGACAATCACAGCCACCGCCACGATCAGGAGCCCGAGCGACGCCAGGACCAACGAGGCGACGACGACCCCGGCCGATTGTTCCGCAGCCGACGCGGTAGCGACCACAGCCACAACTCCGGCCCGGGTGCTGATCGGGATGCCTACTTCCCAGTTGCGGTCGGCGTCGTATCCCGAGATAGGTATGCCGCGCCGGCTCGAAAGCGAAACCGTTGAATTCGCGCCGGGATCACCGATCGCCTCGCCGCCCGGAAAATAGACCGCCACGCCACTCGGCAGTTGCCCGAGTGAAGTTTCGATGGAAGCAGGGTCCAGGGTTTCTGAGCCGGAGATCAATAGTGCCAGAAGGCCAGCCGTACTTTGCGCTTCGCGCTCGGCGTCGACCTGAGCCCGCTCGATTGCTTGACGGCGCACGAGCAGCATCAGGGGCACTGTGAAAGCAATCACCACTAGCGAGGTGACCGCGAGCGCCATCCAGGCGAGTCGTTTCCGCACTTCTACTCGGCGTCGGGATCGACGAGCTTGACGCCCACTCCATGGACTGTCTGCAAGAACCGGGGTTCCCGCGTGGTCTCGCCGAGCTTGTGCCGCAGCGAGGAGAGATGGACGTCAACGGTGCGGTCACCTCCGCCGTAGGGCTGACGCCACACTTCCGCCAGCAGTTCGCGCTTGGTCACCACCTCGCCGAGACGTTCGGCCAGCAAGGCGAGAAGATCGAACTCTTTCGGGCTGAGCTCGATGACTGCGCCGCCGAGCCTCACCTCGCGAGCCTGGCGGTCGACGCTCAGATCGCCCACGACGACTGGCAGTTCCGTATCGCGGCCTTCAGCGCGCCTGAGCACCGCCCGGATGCGCGCTCCAAGCTGCGCCACCGAGTAGGGCTTGACGAGGTAGTCATCGGCGCCGCTGTCAAGGGCGGCCACGACGTGACTGTCGCCTTCGCGGGCAGTCGCCACAATCACGGGCACCTTGGAGATCGCCCGAATCATCCGGAGCAACTCGACGCCGTCGAGGTCGGGAAGACCGAGGTCGAGAACCACCACATCCGGCTTTTGCGAAACGACGATTTGCAACCCTTCCATTGCCGCGGCTGCGCTTTCAACATGATGTCCATCCTTGGCCAGCGACTCGGCTGCCAGCCTCCTGATGTGCGGATCGTCCTCGATTAGAACGACGGCGACCATCCCATTCAGGCTAATTGCGAACCCGACGAACCCAATATCTGAGGATTTGGGCCTGAGGTTTTCCAGACCTTTCATTGAGGATCTAGCAACTCGCACCGGCGACAATGCGATCGTGCGAAGTTCTCGATTTCTGCTGTGGCTGCTCGCGACATTGGCGACGACCGCGGTCGCGTATGTAGCGGTCAATGCCGCGGGGTCAGAAGTCAACGACCGACCGCTTACCGGGGTCATCGCTCCCGCTCCGACCGACCTCGACCTTGGCATCGACCACTGTTGTGCCTTCGACAGTCACCACCGAAGCGACGACCACCTCCACTTCGACGACCTCATCGACGGCAGGTACGAACACAACAAGCCTTACGACCATTACCACTACCGCGACGTGGCAGCAGACGACGGTCAACTCTCCCGGCGGGTCGATGATCGTCTCGTACCGCCCCAACGAGGTACGGCTCGAATCCGTTGTTCCTCAGCCTGGCTTCGCCTATCGAGATCAACGACGATGGCCCCGATCGAGCCGAGGTCGAGTTCGAGTCAGGCGACGCCAAATACCGTCTTCGTGCCGAATGGACGAGCGAGGGCTTCGTTACCGAGGTCGATTCGGACGATTAGCAAGTCTTAAGGACGGGTACCGCATACACTGGTAGCGAGTGGGCTAAGGGGCACACCTCAGGGACACTGCCTCCTTTGGGCAAGGGAGTATGCATGGAGAAGCGAATTCCGTACGTTGGCGCTATCGCCTCGTTCGTACTATTTCTCGCCATTTTGTTCTGGCCAGCCGATCAGCTCGACACATCTAGTAGTGCGGCGATCTCCTCGAAATCCCAGGCGGCTGACTCGCGCCGGGCATTGTCGATTTCTGCCACCACCCGAACCAACAACGCCGCGGCAACTTCGTTGACCTCGAGTGCCAGTGCCGTCTCCTCGTCAACGAACTTGGCTCTCGTGACTACCACGAGCGCCGGGGCTGTCGCCTCTCGCTCGACCACATCTGGGGCTCCGACCACGACGAGGGCAACCACTGCCATTGCCCCAACGACCACGATTTCCCTAACTACGACCACCTCCCGACCGACCACCACCACCACCCCACCGACCACCACAACCACGCTGCGACCCACCACTACGACAGCCGCACCGACAACCACCACCACGTTCGCCCCAACGACGACGGCCGCACCGACGACTACGACCACCGTCGCCCCAACTACGACACTGGCGCCGACGACGACCACCCTGCCCTACGAGTCCAGGGTCGTCCTAACACCGGGGGGATCGATCGTCATTTCGTATCGCCCGGGCGAAGTGAATCTCGAGTCGGTCAACCCAATTCTCGGCTTCGAAGTCAAGATCCATGACAGCGGCCCCACCCGGGTTGTGGTCGTTTTCGAATTAGACGACTTGAGCTTCCGAATAACTGCGCGATGGATTCAAGGCGCCCTCGTTGTTACGGTCGACGAGGACGACGACTAGGCGATTCCGCCCTGGGTCAGCCGGTGGAGATCTAAGGCGCGGTCCAACTCTTCGGCGGTGAGGAGGCCCTTCTCGAGAACAAGATCGCGGACACTGCGGCCGGTGGCTAGCGCCTCCTTCGCCACCTTGGCGCCGTTGTCATAGCCGATGTGAGGATTGAGGGCGGTGACGATGATGACGTTGCGCTCCAACAACTCTTTGATCCGGGCTTCATTGGCTGAAATCCCCTCGACGCATCGGTCGCTGAAGACCCGGGCCGCGTTGGCCAGCAGTTCGATCGATTGCAGGAGGTTGTGAGCGAGCACCGGCATCATCACGTTCAGCTCGAAGTTGCCGTTGGCCGCTGCCCAGGTCACTGCGGCGTCGTTGCCGAAGACCTGGGCCGCCACCATCATCATCATCTCCGACATCACCGGGTTGACCTTGCCGGGCATGATCGAAGAGCCCGGTTGCAAATCGGGGATTTGGAGCTCACCAATACCTGAAGATGGACCCGAGCCGAGCCAGCGGATGTCGTTGGCAATCTTGAACAAAGAGGTCGCAACCGTCTTGAGTGCACCGGAGGCCATCACCGCGGCATCCTTCCCGCCCTGCGCTTCGAAATGGTTGAGCGCCTCGACAAATGGAAAACCGGACCACTCGGCCATCAGGGCGATCGTGTCCCGGGCGAACCCCTCGGGAGCATTGAGGCCGGTACCTACCGCAGTGCCACCGAGGGCGAGCTCTTCGAGTTCGGGCAAAACCTTCTCGAGACGCGCGATTCCGTTCCGTACCTGGGCGGCATAACCCCCGAACTCCTGACCCAACGTGATCGGGGTGGCATCCATAAGGTGGGTTCGTCCGGACTTCACGACATCAGCAAACTCGGTGGACTTTCCTTCCAGGGCGGCGGCGAGTTTGCCAAGAGCCGGGATGAGACCCTCTCTGATTCCCGCGACCGCGGCAACATGAATCGCAGTCGGTATCACGTCATTGGACGACTGCCCATAATTGACCTGGTCGTTGGGATGAACGGACTCGTTTTCGAGAAGCGCTGTTGCCCGTCGGGCGAGAACCTCATTGGCGTTGGTGTTGGTTGAAGTCGCTGAGCCGGTTTGAAAGATGTCGAGCGGGAAGTGACTGTCAAGATCGCCGTCACGTACCTCAGTCGCCGCTTTCTGCAAGGCCTCAGAGATCGATGGGGGTAGGACGCTTGACTTACCGTTCACTGCCGCGGCCGCGCCCTTGATCAATCCCAAAGCCCAGATGAAGCGGCGCGGGAACCGAATCCCCGAGATCGGAAAGTTGTCGAACGCTCGCTGGGTGGAAGCGCCGTACAGCGCCTCCGCAGGCACCCTTACTTCACCCATCGAATCCTTCTCCGTGCGAAACTCCATCATTCGAAGGCTAGGCCGGGGATAAGGCGGCCAGCACTCCTCGCTCCTCCTCGAACATGTCATCAAGCCGTTCTCGAAGCGTTGCCGACTGATCGTCCAGCTTGACGGCAGCGAGCACCAGCAGGTCGACCAACCCATGAAAGTCCGATAGGTCAATGCGCTCCGGACCCAGACGAGCCCGGCGTCGACCGGCCAGGACTCCATCGATATCAACCATGTTGTGATAGTTCTCGAGCGGGAGGCAAAGCCCGGTGGCCTCGTAACCGTACGCGCAAAACGCCGTGGCTTCACAGCTCCCGCCGGCCATCAGCTTGCGTTGAGACCTGATCCTTGAATCCTTCACCAAGGACGACAGGCGGTTGGTGAGCTCGGCACTAAAAACGCTCGAGGCGTCCCCGACGCGAACGACCGGCCCGTCGCCCAGAGGAGCATCGATCGAAGACCGCGAGCATTCAATCGACAGGACCCTCGCCTCGGCGGGGATCGTCCCGAGCTTGCACGCCGCGATCGCACCGACGAACCCGACTTCTTCTGCTCTCGTCAGTAACACGGACAAGTGATTAATGCCTCGTTCGACGGCAAGGTCGAGCGCGGCCAGCGCCGCAGCCACACCGGCGAGATCGTCACACGCTCGTGCCGACAGCACTCCATCGGCGATGCCGAGGGAAGTCGGCGCAAAGCGCCAGCGGGCGATCGCTCCTGCCTCCACGACCCCTTGCATTGAGAGAATCGTCCGGCCGGTGGCCGAATCATGCGAGACAACCTGACCGCGAACTGACCCGATTTCAACCGCGGCCCGATCAAGGTATTGAGGATGAACCCCTCCGCGAAGTTCGGCTTCCACCTCGTCGCTTCCGCCCGCAGTCACCACCAGCGCGGGATGGTCCATATGCGCAACTGCCACCACAGTCCTTCGGCGACTGCGCGCAGTGGAACGCACAAGAAGGTTTCCTGCTTCGTCGCGAGTGAGCCGGTGTCCACGCTTTCGTGCCCAGGACTCCACCCAGGCAACAACCTCGTCCTCCTTGCCGCTGGCGGTAGGGAGGTCAGTAAGCGCCGTCAGCCAGCGGCGGTGGGCTGCCCGGCCAACTGTCATCGAGCTCGGCATCTAGCGATCGAAGGGCAACTCGCTGAACGGGTCCCGTGCGGGCGGTGCTGGCGTCTCTTTCGTTTCGACCAAGCCGAGCCGGCGTTTCACGCCTTCATATCCAGACTTCTCCAGCTCTTCGGCTAACTCAGGACCACCTGAATCGACGATCTGGCCATCGATCATGACATGCACTCGATCGGGCCGGACGTAGCGAAGGATTCGTGAATAGTGGGTGATCATCAGCACTCCGACCTCAGGACTCCGCATCTTCTCGACCGCTTCTGCGACTTCCCGAACCGCGTCGATGTCGAGACCCGAATCCACTTCGTCAAGCAGCGCCACCTTGGGGGCCAGCACCGAGATCTGGAAGATCTCCGAACGCTTCTTCTCGCCTCCAGAGAGGTCGTCGTTTACCGAACGGTCGAGAAAACGGGTCATGTCGAACTGCTCGGCAGCCGCGGCGATCACTTCGTCGGCATTGTCGATTTCTGCTTCGGCGGCGGCCTCTTCGATGAACTCGCCCAGCCTCAGCCCCGGAATCTCGACGGGATACTGGAAGCACTGCACCAGACCCATGCGGGCACGCTCATAGACCGGCTTTCCCAAGAGGCCGAGGCCGTCGATTTCTGCTGCCCCCGTAGACTTCATAACCACGCCGGCCGCTGAGAACGTGGCACAGCGTCGATTTCCCCGAGCCGTTGGGACCCATCACCGCGTGCACTTCACCGAAAGGGAGTTCGAGGTCGATCCCCTTGAGAATGGGTCGGTCGCCGGCGGAGGCCGCCAGGTTCGTGAGTTTGAGGGCCGAGTTCATTCGTCCACCGCCAGGAACACGTCGCCCTCCTCTATCCAGACTCGATAGATCGGCACCGGCTTGGTGGCAGGCAAGGTCAACGCCTCGCCCGTCGAGAGAGAGAAAGCCGATCCGTGGCGAGGGCATTCGACTTCGTCGCCGAAGATCTCGCCTTCCGACAGCGAAGCTTCGGCGTGGCTGCAGCGATCGCCGAGGGCGAACAAAGCTGCCGTCGACCAGAAAGATGGCAATCCGGTGCTCGCTCAATTCGACCTTGAGACCGACACCTTCTTCTAGATCGCCAAAAGCGGCAACCCGATGCGCGGTCATGACGTCGACCTCGCGGGAGCGCACGAACCGTCGCTCGAGGATGTCAGCCAGAGCCGACTCCATGCCGCTGACCGGCAGCTTGTCGAGCACTTCGGTGAAGAAACCGCGTACCAGCAGTCGCTCGGCACGGCGGGCGAGATGCCCCGGCTGCCCAGGTAATAGAGATGATCTTCCTCCAACGGGCCGACCGAAGAGCCATGTCCGCAAACCACGTCGTCGCAGAGGATCTCCAGGTTGGGAATCGAGTTCGCCTTGGCGTCGGCGCTGAGCACCAGGTTTCGATTGGTCTCGAACGCCGAGGCGCCGTTGGCGTTCTTCTCGATCCGAACCAAGCCGGAAAACACCGACCGCGCCGAGTCCTCCACCGCTCCCTTGAGCAGAACGTTCGAACTCGACTTCTCTCCCCGATGGTTGAGCACCATTCGATAGTCGAGCGTCTGGTCGCGGTGGCCGAAGAAGAGCCCGACTACCTCGGTGGCCGAGCCGTGGCCGTCGAGATTGACCGCGAGATCGAGACGGGCCAAGGTCGCCGCCGAGACCGACTTCTCCCAGCCGCAACGTCGCGTCGCGACCGAGTTGGGCGCGGAGTTGGACGACCACCGAGCTGCCTTCGCCCACCTCCTGCAGCTCGAGCAGCCGCAGCCGGGCGCTTTGGGCGAGGACGACCTCGACCTGGGGAACCGAATATGAGCCGAGGCCGGCGAGGGCTCGATGGGCAACGATGACCTCGGCCTCGGCGTTCTCCTCCACCTCGATGGTCACGTGGGGAAACGAAATCGACGAGGCCGAAACCGATTGCAGGTCCACCAGAATCGGGGCAGAGGTGTGTTTGCCCCGCGGCACCCGGATCGTCAACGCCGTCGCTGACAAAGGCGCGATGGGCTGCCGCAAACTTGTCGAGGTCCGTTGGAATGAGATCTGCGAGATCGAGCCCCGCCTCGAGATAGCCCGACCCTGCGACCGAATCCGTGCGCCCGTCGACGACCACTGCTCGCTGGCTTGGTGACAGGGCGGAGAGAATTTGGTCCGACTCCATCGCCTTTCCCCCGGCGGCGAGCGTCGAACCCCTCGATCGAAATCTCATGCTCGACATAACGCCAGGCTTCGTCGGCGGGGCTCGGCAGCGGAAGCGCGGTGAAAGCCTCGAAAGCTGCTTCACGGTCGGGAACGGACGCGTCTAATTCAGATGCGGTGGCAAGGGTCAGAGCTGACACGAGTCTGGCTGATGGTACCCACGCCGCTGAAACCTCTAACCGGAGGAGATCAGCTCGCGGGCACGCAGAAAACACTGTCGAGCATGGCCTCCGTCAATCGGCCGGTAAAGGTGTTCTGCTGGCTCGGGTGATAGCTGGCGAGGAGGATGGGTCCGGGGTCGAGGTCGAACTCCCGCCCATGGCCAAAGACCGGCTTCGGACGCGGCACGGTCCATCCAATTCCTGTTCCCGAGTCGAAGCGCCTGATTGAAGGCGACACCACCCAGGACGACCATCACCGTGCGGGGGATCTCCAACTCAGGGAGAAGCCACCGGCGAGCAGTTCTCGAGTTCGCCCGGCGTCGGCTTGTTGTCGGGCGGAGCACAGCGCGCACTGGCGGTCACCAGGCAATCGTGGAGAGCCAAGCCGTCGTTGCGATGTTCGGAGGTTGGGCCGATTGGAGAACCCGGCGCGATAGAGCGCCCGGAAGAGCCACTCGCCGGAGCGATCGCCCGTGAAGACCCGACCCGTCCGGTTGCCGCCGTGGGCCGCGGGCGCCAAGCCCAGGACGAGGAGGCGGCCGTCGGCCTGACCGAAGGACGGAACTGGTCGTCCCCAATACTCCTCGATCGTGAAAGGATGCTCTTTTCTCGCGGGCGACCCGCTCGCGCCACTCCACGAGACGCGGACACAGTCGGCAGAACTCGACTTCAGGATTCAGGGACCTCGGATGAGCGCCGCCTCGCTGACCTGGCTCTCGGCGTTCCAGAACATCCAACCAAGACCGCGTGACTCGGCCTCGTCGATCTGGGCACGGACCTGGATCGGCGTGTAATCGAAGTCCTGCAGCCAGGGTCGCACGACGATCTCCCGGGAAAGGCGGTCGAGGGCATCGTCGAGCGCTTCGGCCACCAATGGGCCCGGATGATCGAGCCGGGGTTTGATATCCGTACCAACCCGAGGAGTAGTGGCTGGGGTACAGCATCGGCGAGGCGACATCGACGACGTCGGTGAGCTCCTCCCATTGCTGTCCGATGCCGCCGTCGTCGATCGCCGAGGTGATGAACCCGAAGATATCGGCGGCCACTGCGCACCCGAGCGGGTGCAACGCGGCGACCGCCGTGCCGAGAAAGTCGCGCACCGTCGCCACTCTTACGTCGACCGAGACGCCCTGATCGAACCTGGCGGAATCGCGCCGGTTGTCGGGAAAACGGACGTAGTCGAACTGAATCTCGTCGACGCCGGCCCCACACGCCTCCGTCGCTAGCTCGATCGCATACGCCTGAGCTTCAGGATCGGTTGGATCGAGGAAGTACTGCCCGTTCGCTTCGTAGGGAGTGTTCGTAGCCGTGTCCCACACGGCCATCTCGGGCAATCCGATCGCCGCGATCGGGTCCTGAAACGTGACGATGCGGCCGATGACGTATGCATCCGCGGCGTGAGCGTCGGCGACCACCTCCTCGAGGTCGAAAGTGCGGATACACCGCTGCCACCGCAGCCGCTGTCTCGTTGTCCGAGTCGAAGTAGACGACACCGGATTCGTCCTTGAGATCAAGCATCACCGCGTTGAGTTCGGTTTCTTCCAGGAGGTCCAGTAGAAGCGGCCAGTTGTCTCCAGCCGCTTCTCCGCCGATGTGGACCGCCTTGAGCATTTCTGGCGCAATCGCCACCGAAGTCTGTCCGGTCGTCCCATCCCAATCAAAGCTGAGACTTTGCCAGCCGGGTCGCCATACATCGACCGGCCCCGGCTCGGCGTTTCGCACCGCATACCGACCTTCCTCGTCGCTCACCGCCGTTTGCGAACCGGTCGTGACATAGGCGCCAGGCAGCGGCTGGTCTTCGGAGTCGACGATCTGGCCGCGGAGGAATGATGCGGTGAGCAACTGCTTCCACCGCAGTCTGAGGTGGCCCGGACAAGTTGAAGCTCAGCGACTGAAACCCGGGAGCCGAAATCGTGAGACCTTCGATTCCCCGCTGCCACTGCACATCGGCTAGTCCCCGCGAATTCGTCCGGTGCCAGCGATGTCTCAGTCCCACGAGATGGATGCTCGAGGAACCGGCTGGCCCAGATCGTCGATCACCTCGACCCGAAAGGGCGGCTCCGGCCCAGAACCGTCCAGACCGCCAGGATCACCCACACGACCGAAAGTCCTAAGAGGATGCGGAAGAAGACCGGGCGAGCCATGCCTCAGTTCAGGGTAACGATCACCTCAGGTAGAGACTCTGGCAGTTCGCCGAAGCTAAGCCGTCGAGCGACCGACCGCGTAACCGAGCAGAAACCCACCTCCGGCGGCGTAGAGCGCCGAGAACCCTTCGCCGACGTCGAAGCCGGGATCGGCTCCGGCGATGTCGAGCAATCGAAGCCGCAGTGATTCCACCGATGATGCCAAGGAAGATGGATCCGACCAGATTGATGCTTGGAACCGAGAAACCCGCCGATCAGACCGGCGATCGCCGCCGACTAGCCCGACGACGACCAACGCCCCGCAATCTCGGGCGGCATGACCTGGTCCATGACTAATCACTCTAGAAGGAGCGACCCCTGGTTCTCGCTCAACATGGTCTCTGGTTCTAATTATCCGACTGCGCCGGCCGCGGCCATGTTGAGCTCGATGAGTCGGTTCATCTCCACCGCATACTCCATGGGAAGCTCGCGGACGATCGGCTCGATGAATCCCGCCACGATCATCGACGTCGCCTGCTCTTCGGTGAGACCGCGGCTCATCAGATAGAAGAGCTGCTCCTGACCGACCTTCGAGACAGTCGCTTCGTGTCCGATCTCGGCATCGTTCTCCTCGATCTCCATGTACGGATAGGTATCCGAACGCGACTTCTCGTCGAGGATCAGCGCATCGCAACGGACGAAGCTCTTGGAGTTCTCGGCGCCCGGCTCCACCCGCACCAATCCCCGATAGCCCGAGCGGCCACCGTTCTTCGAGATCGACTTGGAGATGATCGTCGAGGTCGTGTTCGGTGCGGCGTGCACCATCTTGGCTCCGGCATCCTGATGCTGGCCCTCGCCGGCATAGGCGATCGAGAGAACCTCGCCGTGGGCGCCTGGTTCCATCAACCACACGGCCGGATACTTCATCGTGAGCTTCGATCCGAGATTTGCGTCGACCCATTCCATCGTCGCGTCTGCGATAGGCGGCGGCGCGCTTGGTCACCAGGTTGAAAACGTCGTTCGACCAGTTTTGGATCGTGGTGTAGCGGCAACGGCCACCTTTCTTCACCACGATCTCGACCACTGCCGAGTGGAGCGAGTCGGTGGTGTAGACCGGCGCCGAGCAGCCTTCGACGTAGTGGACGAAAGCACCTTCGTCGACGATGATCAGCGTGCGCTCGAATTGCCCCATGTTCTCGGCGTTGATCCGGAAGTAGGCCTGCAAGCGGCTGATCGACATGGACCCCCGGCGGCACATAGATAAAGCGATCCACCACTCCAAACGGCCGAGTTGAGGGCGGCGAACTTGTTGTCGTTGGCGGGGATGATCGTTCCGAAGTACTCCTTGACCAGCTCGGGGTACTCGCGGAGGGCGGTGTCCATGTCGCAGAACAGGACCCCCAGCGCTGCGAGGTCGTCGCGATTGCGGTGATAGACCACCTCGGAGTTGTGGACGATGACGCCTTCGGCGACAAAGTTGTGGGGGCCGTCGATCTCGATGTCGTAGACCGCGAGCGACATCGGCCGGCTCCACCGAAAGCAACGGGGAGTAGTCGACCCGACCCTCAGGGGCGGTGATGCCGGTGAGCTCGGCCAGTTCGGCGACATCGCCCGCCGAGTGGGCCCTTGAGCCCGATCTGGCGGGAGCCGTCGAGCAAGCCGCGCAGGAAGGCAGCTCGTTCGGTGAGTGGCAACCCGAAGACCCACGCCGGGATCCGACGGACATCCGGTTCCCCAACGAGTCCATTCCGCTGCAACCATCTGATCAGCGGTTTGTGGTCGCTGCGGACCGAGCCTCCGCCGACTTCGGAAGTGACACCGAAGAGGGAGCCAATGGTGCCGTGGAGCATCGCGGCGGTGTCACCGTCGGCAACGATGGAGAGATTGCCTCCACCTTCGAGGTCGACGTCACCACCACCGATGATGTATCCGAATAGCCACGCGAGTTTGGGCGTTGACTCCTCGGGAAACGCCTCCGGCGTTCCTTTGGGCCGCTCCGGCCGATAGACCTGACCCGCGTCCGGCAAAGCGAGTGCTACGGCGATCTCATCACCTGGAGACAAGATCTTTGACCTCGACCCAACCGGTTCGGGTGAGGATCGGATGGTTGTCGGTGGCGTAGACAACGCGCCCACCGTCCACTTCGACGCGGTAGGTCTGACGGACGTCAGTCTGTACCGCCGACTTGACCCTGCGGACCTCGAGGTTCTTGGTCTTCTCGTTGAGCGAGAACACGCGGTCGCCGGGTTGGATCTCCTTGATCGTCACCATGCCCCGGTCGACCGTGTAGACCCGGACGTCGCCTCGCAGGCATTCGTACTGGGCGGTGACTCCGGCCAGATACTTGCGCTCGGCTTGGGGAATGCCCAGCTTCTCGTAGGTGGCCTTGATCTCCTCAGGCACCATGTCCCAGTCCTTGGACTGTCCCCCCGAAGGCTTGATGTAGTAATAGATGTCGTCGAAATCGATCTCGTTGAGCTTTCCGCCCGCCACCCCATTGCGGCATGGGCTTGCGGAGAAATCGCTTATAGGCCTTGAGCCGCTGTTCGAGCATCCACTGCGGCTCGCCCTTCATGGCCGACATTTGCCGGATGATGTCCTCGTTCAGTCCCTTCTCGGGCTTGAACTCATATTCGATCTCGTCGTGCCAGCCGAGCTTGTAAGCACCTAAATCGACGTCAACGGTCGCCATCTCAGAATCTCCATTTCGCCGCCCGGCTTCGAACCGGGCAGCCTTTTGCACTATCTCCGTAGTCTAAAGGCCGCTACTGACTAGCCCGCTAGGTAGCGGCCACCAACGGCACTCGCCGTCCCCCCACCGTCCTCCCGGGAGGAGCCGGCCTGGAGGGTCCAGAACCGCTCGATTTGCCGCTCCCAGTCCGCGAGGACCGAGCCCGCGACCGGGCTCTGAGTTTCGTTGTGATACCAGTTCAACAAATAGTGGAGGTCAATCTGTTCCATTTCCGACAGGCGGCGGGCGGCCGGGCTGGTGTCGGCCAGATCGCGTGGCCAGCCGCATTTCCGGATCCCAGACGAAGGCGGCGCCGCCGGTCATGCCGGCACCGAAGTTGCGACCCACCCGGCCCAGGACGACCACCGTACCCCCGGTCATGTATTCACAGCCGTGGTCCGAGCAACCTTCGACGACAGCCACTCCTCCCGAGTTCCGCACCGCAAAACGCTGCCCCACAGTGCCGGCCAGGAAGGCAACACCGGCGGTCGCGCCATAAAGCACGGCATTTCCGGCGGCATGCGGGATGAAATTGCCGTTGCGGCGAGGACGCACCACCACCAGACCCCCACCGAGGCCCTTGCCGATGTAGTCGTTGGCCGCCCCGGCAAGGTGGAGCGAGATGCCATCGGTCAAGAACGCGCCAAAACTCTGGCCGGCCCAACCGCTGAGATGGACTCTGATCGGTGAAGTCTCAAAACCCTTGACCCGGCGGGTGACGACCTCGCGGGCCAGCCTGGCACCGATGGTCCGGTCGGAGTTCGAGATCGGGAATGACAGCTCGACCGGCCCACGACCCTCGAGCGCCTGAGTCGCGTCCTCAACGAGTCGTTCATTCAATCTGGTCGGCAAAGACTTCACATATCCCTGGTGACGTTTCCTGCCCGCGGCCCGCACGAGGAGGCGACTGAGACCACCGGCCAGCGGGTGATCGATCGGTCGCAGGAGGTCGGCTCGGCCGATCACGTCGGCCAGGCTCCGAAATCCGAGGCTGGCGAGGTGGTGACGCACCTCTTCGGCCAGCAGCTGGAAGAGAGTGACAACTCGATCCGGGCTGCCGGCGAACTTCGCTCGTAACTCTTCTGACTGGGTCGCGATCCCGACCGGGCAAGTGTTGAGATGGCACTGCCGCACCATCTTGCAGCCGAGCGCCAACAGCGGCAGGGTGCCGAATCCGAAGCGCTCGGCGCCGAGCAGCGCGGCGATTACTACGTCGCGACCGGTGCGGAGCCCACCGTCGGTTTCCAACACCACCCGGCGATCTCAAGCCATTGGCCACGAGCACCTGATGGGCCTCGGCCAGGCCTAGCTCCCACGGAGAACCGGCGTGCTTGATCGATTCGAGTGGAGAGGCGCCGGTCCCACCTTCCATTCCCGAAATGAGAATTGCGTCCGCTTGTGCCTTGGCCACTCCGACCGCCACCGTTCCCACGCCGGGCTCAGAGACGAGCTTGACCGAAACGCGGGCACGGGCATTGAAGGCCTTGAGGTCGAAGATGAGTTGGGCGAGATCCTCGATCGAGTAGATGTCGTGATGGGGCGGAGGAGAGATCAGACGACACTCCCGGCTCGGTGTGGCGGAGCCGGGCGATCTCGTCCGTCACCTTGTGACCCGGAAGCTGACCACCCTCGCCCGGTTTCGAGCCCTGCGCCATCTTGATTTGCAGCTCTTCGGCGGAGGCGAGGTATTCAGGAGTTACCCCGAATCGGGCCGAAGCGACCTGCTTGATCGATGAGTTGCGAGGAGTGCCGAACCGCTCCGAGCCCTCGCCCCCTTCTCCCGAGTTGGAATAGGCGCCGATCTGGTTCATCGCCTCTGCGAGTGCCTCGTGGGCTTCCTTCGAAAGCGCGCCCATTGACATGGCCGAGGCCACGAATCGCCGCATGATGTGTGACGCCGGTTCGACCTCGTCGATCGAGATAGGTTGGCGATCGGCAAACTTGGAGCAGATCCCGGACACGGTCGGGAGGCCGATCTTCGATTTGTTCGCAGGTAGCTCAACCAGCCTTCGTACGACCCGGCCCGAACTGCCTTCTGCACCGCCAGCACATTTCCGGGGCTGGTGATGTGGAGCTTGCCGCCGCTCACATGTTTGTAGAAGCCCTCCGACCAGCTCGTCCCCCTCGCGATAGCGACTGTGCATCGCGAGGACGCGACGGCCGATTTCCTCAAACCCCCATCCGGTGAAACGCCGCGGAGCATTGCGGAAGGCCAGATCGCAGACCTCCTCGCTGAGACCGATGACCTCGAAGAGCTCCGAACCCTCGATAGGCAGAGACGGTGCAGATCCCCATCTTCGACATGACCTTGAGCAGGCCGGTCTGGAGAGCCGAGCGGTAATTCTCCTGCGCCACCACCGGATCGACGTTGACCGCGCCGTCGTCTGCCAGGGCTCGTACCTGATCGATGGCGAGATAAGGATTGACCGCTGAAGCGCCTGCCGCGATCAGCATGGCCAGGTCGTGGGCATCGCGGGCTCGCCGGAAACAACGATCATCGAGGCCTTGATTCGAATCCCGGCCTCGATCAGCCGGTGATGGATCGTCCCGACGGCCAGCACCATTGGGATCGGCGCGTGGTCGGCATCGACTTCACGATCGGAGAGGATGATCGAGTGAGGCACCTCCTTCGACGGCTTCGACGGCCTCGTCGGCGAGGTGGTCGAGCGCCGTGCGCAGGCCCTCGGGCCCTCGCGCCGCCGGCCAGATGGCGGCAATCCAGAACGAGAAGAAGCTCGGGATCGGATGACCGGGCGATCGCTTCCAGTTCGGCATCGGAGAGAATCGGGGAGGACAGCTCAACGACGATGGGCGGTCGTGGTCTGCTCGGAGAGCATCGAGGCTCGCCGTCCCATATAGGTCCGCAAGCGACATCACCAGCTGCTCGCGGATCGGATCCATCGGGGGATTGGTCACCTGGGCGAAGAGTTGATGCAGGTAATGGGTCAGGCGGCGGGGCTCGTGGATCCAGTGCCGCCAGGGCCGTGTCGTTGCCCATCGAGCGCATCGGCGTCTTGCCTTCGGCCATTTCCACCAACACCAAGCGGCGCTCTTCGGCGGTGTAACCGAAGACCCGGCGCAGAGCGGCGGCATCGAAACGATCGTCGGCGAGGTCGTCGAAAGGTGACTGGACGTAAAAGGTCTCGGTCCCGATCCAGTTCTCGTATGGTGCCTGCGCCGCCAGGCTTTCCTTGATCTCGGTGTCGAAGAGCACCCGGCCTTCCCGGCGGTCGAAGAAGAGCGCCTCGCCCGGACCGAGCTGGCCGGTCTGGATCGCCTGGGCTTCTTCCTCCGGACACACACCCACTTCGGAGGCGACCAGCAACAGATTGGGAGTGATCGACCAGCGCGCCGGGACGCAAGCCGTTGCGATCGACAAACGAGATGAGGTTGATGCCGTCGGTCGCCGCCACCGCCGCCGGTCCGTCCCAGGGCTCGGTGAGGAAGGCGTGGTACTCGGAGAACGCCTTGCGAGGCGGCGAAAGGTCGACCACGTTCTCCCAGGCCGCGGGAACCAGAAGCTCCTTGACGTGGGGCAGGGACCGACCCGAAAGCAGCAGCAGTTCGAAGAGATTGTCGAGCGATCCGGAATCGGACTGGTCCGGTTGGAGAAAGGGCGTGAGATCGCCGATCCGATCCCCCCACGCCGTGGAAGTGGCGACTCGTTCCCGGGCTCGGGTCCACGACCGGTTCGAATTGATCGTGTTGATCTCGCCGTTGTGAGCCAGAGAACGGAACGGCTGGGCAATCTCCCACGACGGGAAGGTGTTCGTCGAGTAACGCTGGTGAAAGATGGCAAACGAGGTCTCGAAGTCGACGTCGGCCAGATCCCAGTAGAAATCGCCGATGTGGCTCGGGAGGAAAAGTCCCTTGTAGACGACAGTTCGGGCCGAAGAGGAAACGATGCTGTTGCCTGCTCCGAAAGCATCGCCTCGGCCGCGTTTGCGAGCCAAGGTAGAGCCTGCGTTCGATCTCATCGGAGTGAAGGTCGTCCGGCGCCGACGACGAGGCCCTGTTCGATCACCGGCAAGAGTTCTTGGGCGCGACTGGAGAGCACGCCAGGATGAATGGGCACCGGTCGCCAAACCAGGAGAGTCTGCAGCCCCTCGCCGACAAGGGCCTTGCTCGACCACTGCGCGCGCCTTCTCCGGATCCTCCTGATCGAGGAAAGCGGTCACGCACCCCCAGACGTCCCGGCGCAGGAACCTCACAGTTCCGGACCTCGAGTTCCCGAGCCAGCAATCGATAGGGAACCTCGGTCAGGATCCCGCAGCCATCGCCGGTGCCGTCGGCCGCCTTCGCCCCCCGATGCTCCAGCCGGGCGAGGCACTCGACGGCCAGCTTGGTCATGTGATACGAAGACGACCAGGTTGCGCGCCGCCACGAAGCCCACTCCACACGCGTCGTGCTCAAAGCGAGGGTCGTAGAGAGGTGGCTTCCACATGGAAGCAATGCAGTGTATGCCCGCCCAAAGGCGGCAGGTATGCAAGAGATCGCCGGGCTCCGGCTGTCAGGGGTCAGACTCAGATCCGACATCAATCTGATCTCTGACCTCTGATGTCTGACCTCTATCCTGGCTCGCGTGCGACTTACTCCCCCCACCACCGGGACTTTCACCCTCTCGGTGATCGCGATCCTCGCTGGCATCGCCACCCACTACGGATACATCTCCGCCCTCGCCGAGTATGAGTTCTGGCTGCTTGCCGGCGGCGCCCTGCTCCTCGTCATCGGAGTCGTCTTCCGAAAGCTGTAGATGCCAATCCTGGTTGTCGGCGCCGACCATCCGATCGGGCATTCGTATCGTCGAAGCCCTCGTCCATCCCGAGCGAGAAGTTCGAGCTTTCGTAAGCGACCCGAGCAATCGGGGCGAAGTCAAAGTCGCTCGGAGCGAAAGTGGCGATCGGCGATCTATCCGACGAGGGTCATCTGTCGGCGGCAGCGACCAATTGCTTCTCCATCGCCTTTGTCGAACCGGCACTCACCGACGGTCGCGAACTGTCATTTCTCAGCGCTGAGGAGGTTCCCGCTTCATGGGCACGCGCCGCCGCGGAAGCGAGAGTCGTGAGGGTGATCTGGGTGGGCGAGGCGACTCCAAGCCTCTCCGTAAAGGAAGTCGTCACGGTGGACATTTCAGATCAATCGACTGTGGCCGCAGAGGTGGCGAGGCTCGACGATCTCCAACGTCTCTGAATACGAGGAACCCCGGGACGAACCCGGGGTTCCTTTCTTGTTGGCCTGTGTTAGCCACTAGGCCCTGCCCGCTCAAGACCTACCGGTATCCAAGCGCCTGAGCGCCACTCCCTGGCTACAGGTGATCAAAGCGTGAAGGGTTTATCGGCAGGCCGCTCGAATTCCTTGACTTGACCAATTCGTTGACTAGTCCCTAGGGCGCTACGTCCGGGTTTGCCGCTGACATTCTCCCCTCGTTAGGGTTTCGCGACTTTTGCCATCGACCACAGAGGTTGTATTGCCCCCTTCGCCGATCAGCCGCCGACAGTTTCTGACAGTCGTAGCCGGTGCGACCCTTCTGAGCCAGCTTCCCGGAACTGCCTGGGCAGCCGATCGACCGCCGCTCGACTTCGAGTTTCCCCAGGATCCGACGCTGACGTGGTTCGAGCAGACCTATGGAGCGCTCAAAAGCGACGGCCGACGCCACCTTGGCATCGATCTGATGGCCCCCAAGCTCAGCCCGGTCTACGCCGTCTCCGATGGGGTCGTAGTCCGCATCGCTGACTCGCCCAAAGCCGGCCGCTATCTGATGCTCGAGCACAACGACGGATGGGAGAGCTGGTACCTCCATCTCAACAACGACTCTGGCGGTCGTGACAATGGCCGAGCCGAATGGGATCTGACCGTTGTCGATGGGATCGAGGAAGGCGATTTGGTGACGGCGGGTGACTCACATCGCGTTCGTCGGCGATTCGGGCAACGCCGAAGGTGTCAACTCCCACACGCATTTCGAACTTCACCTCGGGACCCGAACGGTTAATCCCTGGCCATATCTCGTCGCCGGACAGCAAGCAGGCCCTTGACCAGATTCGGGCCGAGGAGGTGGCGGCAATCGTCGCCGAGATCTGTGATCCCCTCCAGGGCAACCTGAGCGTCGATGCCCAGGTCTGCCCCGACGACTTCGAGTATCTGAAGCCGCGCGCTCGAAATGCCCCCAGGCGCGTCCTGACTTCTAGGGGATCGTCGGCGAGCCGTTCGAGCAGCTCGGCCTCTCGGAAGTCACTTTGAAGGTCTCCATTCCCATTGCGCGCGCCGTCTTCAGGTTTGGTCCGATGTCGTCCAGCATCAACGTCGACGTCGGGTCGGCGCCCAGCCGAGAGAGCGCGCGCTCGAAAATCTCTCTGCTCTGGCTTGCGGACACCTTCGACACACGACTCGACGAGGACGTCGAAGTGACTCGCGAGTGATCCATCGCG
This sequence comes from uncultured Acidimicrobiia bacterium, assembly GCA_963840175.1. Lineage (GTDB taxonomy): Bacteria > Actinomycetota > Acidimicrobiia > Spongiisociales > ZC4RG35 > JACCTH01. The sequence goes on along the minus strand of CAWIXU010000002.1, from coordinate 22,813 downwards.
CATGCTTTCCCAATTGTTGGTGACCGCTCCGACTTTGAGTTCTCGCCTGACGCAAGGCGGTCGATCTCGGCCAGAACTGCCGGACGCGGCATCGCAACCGCCTCGATCTGGGCCAGCAAGGTCGCGGCATCGACGACATAACCGGCGGAGGCCATCTCAGCCTCGAACAACTCGCAGAATTCGACGAAAGCGACTCTCGCCACGTTCATGGCGGGCCCACGCGCCTTCGTCACCGCTTGCGGCAACCTGCGCGGTTGATCGTGCCCGCCGCGCATCTGGATGTCATCTTCGTAAGCAGCGATTGCCTCGAGCGGCGAATCCAGCACGACTCCACCGAGATCAAACAGGAGAGCCGAGATCAAGGTCGCTGCTTCACCGTGAAACGAAGCCGGTGAACGACTTCGCCATCAAGGGTGATCACAAACGAATAGTCACCCGGGGCTGAAAGGTCAGGTTGTTGAACGTCACTGAGCGCACCACGCCAAAGTCCTGCTGGCTGCCACCTTCGCGAGGCGAGATATCGATCACGTGGTGAATGTCATTGGGCAGCAAGCTGGTCCCGTCGGCGTCCTGCAAGCCGACGTCGAACCGCACCTGCTGACTCTCCGATGACCACGGAACCCGGAGGCGAAGTCCGATAGCCAGCGTGTGATGACGAACCGGAAAGTGTCCAACGAGCAGCGTGTCCCACCCTCCTCCCAGAACGTAGAGCTTCCCGTCGACGGCCTGCACCGCGTCGGCGAGAACGGCGAACTCGAGTGTCGAACGCAAGCCGCCTTCGGTGAGCGACTGCGGATCTGCTTCCACCTTGAGCGACTCTACATGCCCCTACTCTGAGCGTCCCGCACCCGCCGATCGGAGAGTCCTTGAGCAATTCACCTATCGAGATCGCGCCCGCCACCGGCAAATTGGGAATCCTCACCCCGGGGATGGGCGCGGTGGCCACCACCTTCTACGCCGGCACCCTCGCGGTTCGAAACGGCTTCAGCGAGCCGGTGGGCTCGCTCACTCAGATGGGCCACATCCGTCTCGGCAAGCGAACCGAGAATCGGAATCCCAAGATCAGCGAGTTCGTTCCCCTCGCCTCGCTCGACTCGCTCGAATTCGGAGGCTGGGATCCCTATTCCGACGATGCCTACACGTCGGCCATGAAGGCTGGGGTGCTGCAACCCCAACACCTCGAAGCGGTGGGCGAGGAGCTGCGAGCGATTCAGCCGATGCCGGCGGTCTTCTCCTCGGATTGGGTGAAGCGGCTCGAGGGCTACGACCAGGTCAAGGACGCCCGGACCAAGATGGATCTCGCCGAGCTCTTGATGGAGGACATCGAGCGCTTCCGAACCCAACGCGAATGCGAGCGCCTGGTCATGGTCTGGTGCGGTTCGACCGAGGTGTATCGGGAGCCGGTCGAGGTCCATCAGGACTTGTCGAGCATGTTCGAGGAGGGGCTGAAGCGATCGGATCCGAATATCGCCCCTTGCCAGATCTATGCCTACGCCGCCCTCCAGTCCGGAGTTCCTTTCGCCAACGGCGCGCCGAACCTCGACCGTCGACTTTCCGGCGATGACCGAGCTCGCGGCAGAAACGAGAGGTGCCGATCTGCGGCAAGGACTTCAAGACCGGCCAGACGATGATGAAGACGATGATCGCCCCGGGCCTGAAGGCGCGAATGCTCGGGATACGTGGCTGGTACTCGACGAACATCCTCGGCAACCGCGACGGCGAGGTGCTCGATGATCCCGAGAGCTTCAGGTCGAAAGAGGTCTCCAAGCTCGGCGTGCTCGAGACGATCCTCCAGCCCGAGGTCTACCCCCACCTCTACGAGGACCTCTATCACGTCGTGCGGATCAACTACTACCCGCCGCGGGGTGACGACAAGGAAGGCTGGGACAACATCGACATCTTCGGATGGATCGACTACCCCATGCAGATCAAGATCGACTTCCTCTGCAAGGACTCGATCCTCGCCGCACCGATCGTTCTCGACCTGGCGCTGTTCCTCGACCTGGCGGCCCGGGCCGGGAAGAGCGGCATCCAGGAGTGGCTCTCGTTCTATTTCAAGAGCCCGCAGACGGCTCCCGAGCTCTATCCCGAGCACGACCTGTTCATCCAGCTCACCAAGCTCAAGAACAACCTCCGGGCGCTCATGGGTGAAGAGCTCATCACCCACCTCGGCACCGAGTACTACGAGGAATAGAGTACCCAAGGTTCCAGGCCGCGGAAACACGGGCCTGAACCTTCGGGCTTCGTCTACGGAATCTGGGTGATTCGGCCCAGGGCGGGCAGGGGCAATCGGCGAATTGGCGACGAAGTAGGCCACCAAGCGCATCGAGGTCGATCTCGCCTCCGAGGCGGTTCGTGCCCCGGACGAGAACCGAGAACCCGTCCCCGCCGTCAGCAAGGAAGCTGTTGACAGTCACCCGATAGGAAGCGGTGAGATCGATTGGCGTCGCCGTTGATCATTATCGAGGCCGGATCCACCTTCGACCCGATCGGCGCCGAGAGGCTCCAGGTAGTACGCGAAGCCCGCCGAGACCTGGAGGATCGTGTTCGTCTCGCAACCGTAGCTCAGCCGGAATTGCTGTTCGAGCAGAGCCTCGATCTGCGCCCCCGTCAAGGTCATCGTCACCAGGCTGTTGCCAAACGGCTGAATGGAGAACGCCTCGCCGTAGGTAACATTGCCATCACCTTCGCCGACCGGACTCCCAGCGAAGACGAACCCGGTGGTCTGCGAATCCCGCCCGGATTCATGAAGGCCACCACTGCCCCCCCTGTTGCCGGAGCTGGCTGTCGCGGCGAGCTGGGCATCGGCAATCAGGTTTCCGACCGGCAGCCTCGCCCGCCGGCGAGTACGCCTCGGGAATGTCGGCCGTGATTGAGCCGATCACCGCGTTGGCCAGCGGGTCGCTGACAGCGCGTCTGTACTTGTCGATCAGGGCGGTGAGATCCGGCGCCGGGCTCGACCAGCGACTGATAGGTGGGGACGTTGTCGATCGCCACGACCGTGAGCTCGTTGGTGCGCTTGTCGATGGTGACGTCGATGTCGGTGTACAGGCGACCGTTGTTGTCGGCCATGGTGACCCACTTGCCGTCGACCTCGCAGACGAACTCGTCGTTGACGTGGCCCGCAATCACCAGGTCGACCGCATCGTCAAAACCTTCGACGATCGAGCGCAGGGGATCGGTCAGGCCATCGGCGCAACCGTCTCCCTCCGGTCCGCCGGACGAGAAGCCACCCTCGTGCAGGAGCACGACGATCGCCTCGACCTTCTTCTTCTGCAGCTCGGGGATGAGGGCGTTGACCGTCTCGACCTCGTCATGGAAGGTGAGACCGGCGACCCCGGACTGCGTCACGATCGACGGCGTGCCCTCGAGGGTCATGCCGATGAACGCCACCTTGGCGCCCTGGTAATTCTCGATCACGTAGGGTGGGAACAAGGTGTCACCGGTGGCGTCGACCGTGACGTTGGCGGACAGGAACGTGAAGTCGGCACCGGCGAAGCCATCGCCATCGAGGCAGCCGTCGACGGGGTGACACCCACCGTTCCTGCATCCGCAGCAGCTCGGCAGCGCCCTCGTCGAACTCATGGTTGCCGACACCATTGATGTCGAGGCCGATCAGGTTCATCGCCTCGATGGTCGGCTCGTCGTGGAACAGAGCCGAGATCAACGGCGACGCACCGATCAGGTCACCGGCCGACACCACGATTGAGTTGCGGACACCGGCTTCGGCTTGCCTGATGTGCGATGCGAAGAAGTCCGCTCGGCCTACGGGGGCGGTTCGATTCCAACCGGCCACCGAGGCCAGACCTGATCAGGAACTGGAGCGATAGCCCCGTGGAAGTCGTTGATCGCGAGAATCTGGAGCTCGACCGGCTTTGGTCCTCTGCGCCTGCGCGGGCGTCTTCTCCGGCTGGTGCAGCAACGACCGGAGTGGCTGTGGCCAGGGCCAGCAACGCCACGACTAGGAATAGCAACCTTCTTTGCATAGATACTCCCCGTTTGGGCCCATTGGGCCTGCTTCCTCGGGCCAACCATAGGTCGATCGACCTACGAGGGCTACTCAGACCGCGGTGCGGGTGCAGCTGACGTCGGCGGGGACGAAAAGCGACTCGATGAGCTGCTGGTCGTCGTCGGTATCGGCGGCCTCCTCGAAGGCGACGCCGGCCTCCTCAAAGGTCGAGCTGATCGGTTCAACGGCGTTTTGAGCAAGCTCGAGCCAGGTAGTGATTCCGTCGGTGATCGACGATGGCTCCGAGCCAATTCCGTCGAGGACCGGGCCGGCCGTGGCGAGATGTTCTTCCCAGACGAGGTAGTGATCGACGATTGCCTGCTGGGCGGTTCGGAGACCTCCCTGCCAGGGTCGGGTCCCAAACGACTCGAGGTTGGTCAGTGAGACATCGACGTGACCGGCCAAAGCGGCACGTTTGGTCTTGCGAGCCGCTCGATCGCAGCACTGATTGCCTCCGGATCCTCGGTGAGCGCATCGAGCAAGCAGTCCTCGGCCGTGAAATACGTCCGCCAGACTTCGGCGCCCTCGGCCTCGCGGGTGACGATCGACGAGCTCGGCGAATGACCCGCCACCCGCCAGCAGGACAACAGCCTGCGACGATCAAGACCGACGGCCAGAACCGCGATCACGAGACCGATCGTCCGCTTTCGTGACCCGGTTTCGATCTTCGTTCATCGTCTCCGCCGCCGACGTTAGGCTGATCACCGCCGAAACGGCCACGGTCCCGCAGCGAAATCCGGTGTGAATCCGGTGGTGTCCCGCAACTGTGATGAACGTTCTCCATGATCAACTGGGAACGGGCTAAGCCAGGTCGCCTGCGTGCTCGTGTCGAACCTAACCTCGGATGAAGGTCATGTTCTGAGCGACAACGGATAGTCGCAGCGAGCCCCCTTCATCCTCCTAAATGGAGGATGTATTCATGAGAAAGACGCTCAGCAGTCTTCTGCTGGCAATCATCGTCGTCGCATGCGGATCGCCCGCGGTCCCGACGACCTCGGCAACCGTGACGACCACCAGCGCACAGGCGACGACGACCGCGGTCACCGGTTTTCCGGTGACGCTCGAAACCGCCATCGGCCCGTTGACGATCCCGGATCGCCCCAAAGCCATCGTCTCGTTGGCGCCAACCGCCACCGAGATGCTGGCCGCCATCGGCGCGGCGGAACAATTGGTGGCGGTCGATGACCAGTCGAACTATCCGGCCGAGGTCCCGCTAACGGACCTTTCGGGTTTCACCCCGAACATCGAGGCGATTGCCTCCTACCAGCCTGATCTGGTGGTGATCTCCAACGACATCGACAACATGGTCGCGTCGCTGCAAAGCCTCGACATCCCGGTGCTCCTGTTGCCGGCAGCGGTGACTCTGGACGATGTGTATGCCGAGATCGAGCTGCTCGGAGTGGCAACCGGTCACGCCCTCGACGCTGAGCTTCTGACGAAGACGATGAAAGAAGAGATCGCCTCACTGGTCGGGGGTTTCGAACGTCCCGCCGAGCCCATCACCTACTACCACGAACTCGACCCGATGCTTTTCTCGGTGACCTCCACGACATTCATCGGCTCGATCTACTCGCTCTTCGGGATGCAAAACATCGCCGACCCCGCCGACCCGGACGGGTTCGGTTATCCGCAGCTCTCCGCCGAATACGTCATCGAATCCGATCCCAACTTCATCTTCCTGGCTGACACCGGCTTTGCCGGCCAGACACCCGAGACGGTGGCGGCACGGCCCGGCTGGGCCGAGATGACGGCAGTGACGAACGGCCGCGTAATTCCGTTGGACGATGACGTCGCCTCCCGTTGGGGGCCGCGCGTGGTCGATTTCGTTCGCGCGGTGGCAGAGGCCGTCGCCTTGCAACCGGTCGAGTGATCATTCAGTCGCCCCTCGTTCGCGGGATCCAGCCGTCGACCTTCGTCCTCGGCGCGTTTGCGGTGTTCGCCGCCGCTCTGGCCGGCGTCATCTTCGGGCCGGCCCGGCTTCCGATCGACCAGGTCTTGGCAGCGCTCCTGGATCGGTTGCCGCTCATCAGCACCGATCATCAACTCAGCTCTCGGCAAGTCGACATCCTTTGGGATCTGCGTTTGCCGCGGGTGGCTTTGGGAGCGCTCGTTGGAGCAACGTTGTCAGTGTGCGGTGCTGCCTATCAGGGAGTGTTTCGCAATCCCCTGGTCGACCCCTACCTGCTGGGAGTGGCGGCGGGAGCCGGTCTCGGAGCAACAGTCGCCTTCGCCGCGGGCAACGCCGCAATCGTTCCGGTCTCAGCTTTTCTCGGCGCGTTGGGAGCCGTCGTCATCACCTATGCCATTGGAAATCGGGTGGGCGACCGAGCGATTACTTCTCTGGTTTTGGCCGGCGTCGCGGTTGCCTCGTTTCTCACCGCTGCCCAAACCTATTTGCAACAGCGATCGGCCGACGATCTGCGAGTGGTTTATTCCTGGATTCTGGGCAGGCTCGGTGGCGGCTGGGGCGACGTTCGCCTGGTCCTTCCGTACATCGCCATAAGCACGGTCGTGATCCTTTTGCACCGTCGTCTTCTCGATGTCCTCGCCGTCGGCGACTCGGAAGCGCAGTCCCTGGGGGTGCCGGTGCGGAGAGTCCGTCTGTTGGTTGTCACCGCCGCCACACTCGGCACGGCTGCTGCCGTGGCCGTCTCGGGGTTGATCGGATTCGTGGGAATCATCGTTCCCCATGCAGTTCGGCTGCTGGCGGGACCGAGCTATCGATCCACGTTGCCCCTCTCGATTTTGTTCGGAGCCGCCTTCATGGTTGCCACCGATCTCGCGGCTCGCTCTTTGATCTCCCCGGCCGAACTACCCATAGGCGTTGTGACCGCCTTCTTCGGAGCACCGTTTTTTCTCGCCCTCCTGCGGAGCAAAGCGTGACTCTTCGGGTTGAGAAGCTTTCTGTAGTCCTCGCAGGACGGAACATCCTCAAAGGAATCGATGTCGATCTCGAGCCCGGCCAGTGGCTCGGTCTGATCGGTCCGAACGGATCCGGAAAGACGACACTCCTGCGCGCGTTGCTTGGTCAGGTCGCGGCCTCTGGATCGATCGAGTTTCGGCGAGGTGAACCTCATGACTATCGGCGGCCGGGAGCGAGCCCGCCTGGTGGCCTCGGTGCCCCAACGTCCGGTTCTCCCGGCGACGATGACCGTGGCCGACTATGTCTTGCTGGGCCGCACTCCACACATTTCCTATTTGGGAAGTGAGGGCGCCTCCGATCTCGCCGCGACTCGAGAAGCCCTAACCGCACTCGATCTAAACGAGCACCTCGAACGTCCGCTTTCCACAATTTCTGGAGGCGAACAGCAACGTGCGATCCTGGCTCGCGCAATTTCCCAGAACGCTCCGCTGCTTCTCCTCGACGAGCCCACCACGGCGCTCGACATCGGCCATCAGCAATCGGTGCTGGGCATGGTCGACGTGCTTAGGCGAGAGCGAGGGCTCACCATCGTCAGCTCGCTTCACGACCTCACCCTTGCCGCTCAGTACTGCGATCGGCTGTTGTTACTCGATCGCGGAACGGTCGCGGCCACCGGTCAGCCGAATCGAGGTGCTCCGAACTGACCTGATCGCAAAGATCTTCGGTGCCGAGGTGGAACTACTCGCCGACGGCGGCGTGATCCGGGGAGTGGTGCCTCAGCGGCTGGGAACCAGACCCGAGATAGAGACACCCACTCCGCCCAGCGTTTCCGCCCCATAACGCTGTGATCTCCTCCGCGAGGTCAAGCCGGCGCATCCGCGACTTGGCGTCGATCAGGTCGCTGTCGATGTGTTCAGCCGGAACCAGCCAACACACCTCGAACTCGATCCCGTCGGGGTCCCGGCCGTAGACGGCCTTGGTAGTGCCATGGTCCGTCGCGCCGACAAGTGCGTTTGCACGAACAAGCGCCTGCTGGACCTCATCCAGCGAATGGAGCGTGTCGACTTCCCAAGCGAGGTGATAGAGGCCAACCGTTTGCCTTCCGGCCAACGAGGGACCTGCGCCCGGTACCTGGAAAAGCCCAAGATCGTGATCGTTGTTCGATCCGGGAGCCTGCAGGAACGCGGCTCCGGGAAAGCCCATGACCTGGCGGAAGCCCAGAACGTCCGCATAGAACTTGACACTGCGGTCGACGTCGGAAACGTACAAGACCGCGTGATTGAGACGATGAATTGCCATGCTCGGGCAACGCTTCCGGCCGTTGGGTAATTCCCCGCCCCTCCAGTCTTGCGTATCCGCGCCTTGGAAAAAGGGCGCCACGATACGCAAGAATGGAGGGTGCTTACCGTCGCCTTCGCTCACGCCACCGGTTTTTGCGGTGGCGTATGGCGGCCGGTTGTCAACGAGGTCAAGTCCCGGTTCAACACGCTGACTTGGGACTTTCCCAACCACGGCTCCGGGCCAGCATTTCCGAGTCCGGTCGACTGGTGGGCCTTTGGCGAGTGGGCACGTGACCAGGTTGCCGGGCTAAGCGGCCCAGTGATCGGTGTGGGCCATTCGATGGGTGGAGCCGCTCTGGTGATGGCAGAGATCCTGGCGCCAAAGACGTTCGCCGCTTTTGTCCTCATCGAGCCGATGTTGTTGCCTCCGCCCTATCAGCGAGCGGAGAACAATCTTTCCCGTGGAGTCAGGAAACGCAGGCGGGTCTTCGAATCGAGACTCGCAGCCCGAGAGAACTTTGCCTCGAAAGCGCCATTTCTCAATTGGCACCCCGATGCCCTGGACGGCTACGTCGATTGCGGACTGGTGGAGACAGATGAGAGCGTGGAGCTGGCGTGCCGCCCCGAACAAGAGGCCGACATATATGAAGGGTCGACTGCTCACGGCGCGTTTGATCGCGTCAGCGAGGTCGACGTTCCCACGCTGATCCTGGCGGGGTCTGAATCCGACGTCTATCCCGAAGCCCACCTACGGGCCATGATCGAACGATTTCCCAGTGCGGGGCTAGAGATCCTGGCCCGAGAAAACCACTTTCTCCCCATGGAAAGGCCCGATTTGGTCGCGCGACGCATCGAGCGCATGGCCAGCGGATTGGCCGCCTAGCTCCTTGCCCAACAAAGGGTCGGTCCCTATCGAGTCGGCCGAGCCGAGCCCATCGAAGAACCCGACCCGGCCGAACCCGAGCCCGCGCTCCCCTGATTCGCCCCACGGACATAACGACGGCAATCCGAATTTGGTTCGCCACAATTACCCTCAAATGGAAGGCCAGTGTGCAGTTCGGTAGCTACTTCATCCCCGAGAGCAGCCTGGAATGGGCCTTCGGTCCTTCGGGTGGACCTGGTGGGCAACATGCCAATCGTTCCAACACCCGGGCGACGCTTCGGTTCGACCTTGGAAACTTCGACCAGGTGCCCGAAGAAGTGCGCCGACACATGCTCGCTCGCCTCGGCTCGAGGGCGACCGACGGGGTTGTCACCGTGGTCGTCGACGAAACCCGGAGCCAACGGGCCAATCGCGATATAGCGCTCGAGCGAGTGCGTCAATTGCTGAATGACGCACTGCAGCGACCCCGCCGCCGGCGCTCGACCCGGCCCACCGCTGCCTCACGAGAGCGACGTCTCGAAGAGAAACGACGGCGAAGTGACATCAAGTCGAGCCGCCGGCAGCGCTTCGACTAACTGAACAAGCCAGCCGCAGCGGGGTAGTCGATCTTTTCGAGCTCGTTTCTCGGCAAACTGTCGACTCTGATGACTCGCCGGGGCCGGGCAATCGGGCCGAGTTTCTTCGAGATGGCGTCTACTACTTCCTCGGGCGTCGCCGAACCCACGAAAACCACGGCAACCGTCTCTCCCCAACGGTCGTCTGGCAAGCCGAATGCCGCGGCTTCCTCAACTCCGACCACGCGGCTCAGAACCCCTTCGATCTCAGTTGGGTCGATTTTTTCGCCACCGGAGTTGATGATTCGATCTGATCGACCGGTGACGATCACGCGATCGCCATCGACTCGCCCTTTGTCCGAGGTGACAAACCAATCTCCTGGGGTCCGCTCGGCGTCGCCGGCATAGCCACGGCTCACTTGTATTCCTCTCACCCGGAGGACTCCTTCGCCGGTCGCACCGATCTCAACCCTGGGGAGCACGGTCATCCAACTGCTGTCTGGAGGGCCGCTGGCGATCACGGCGGCGGTCTCCGTCATTCCATACGTGCGGTGGAGCGTCCAACCCTGGGCTCGTTCGACCAGGTCGGCGGAGAGGGAAGCACCGCCGATCAGAACCTGGCATCGAACCGGGTCGGGACGCAGCTCGAGCAGTTGGGCCAGCTGGGTGGGAACTAAGGAGGCGAAGTCGGACTGCACCAGTAACCCGGGTTCGGGCCGTGGTGCTAGCAGCGCGGCTCCTCCCGACCAAAGTGCTCGAAAGATGATCGAAAGGCCACCGACATGGTGGAGCGGTAGCACTACCAGCCAGCATCGACCCGGACCGAACCGATAAAACTCGGCCGAGCCAGAAGCTGCTGCCGTCCAGTTGGATTCGTCCAGGCGAACAGGTTTGGGAGTGCCGGACGTGCCCGAGGTAAAAACGATCGTTTCCGCGAGAGCCTTGCCGGCGATCTGCAGACGTCGTTTCGCTAGGTCGGCGGGCCATGAGGGAGGCACGAGCACGGCCTGGCTGCGCGCCCGGAGGATGGCGAGAATCTCGATGACCGAAGAAATGTCGATCTTGGGCCGGACCGGAAGAGCTTCTTGAGCCCGGAGTTGGAGGGCTCTTTGGCGCACGGCGATCTCCGCCTCGGCGAACGTGACCGCAGAGTCGCCCGAGATCAAGAAGGGATGGTCCGCAAATTGGCCGGCGGCACGGGCAAGAAGGTCACTCACGGGGCTCGGTTTACGCTACCGGCGTGATCTCGGAGCACTTCGACCCCGCCCGATGGGAACAGGTGCCGGGTTACGAATTTGCTGACATCACCTATCACCGGGCTGTCGACCAGGGCACCGTCCGTGTGGCGATCAACCGACCCGAAGTCAGAAACGCCTTTCGACCCGCGACCGTCGATGAGCTGTACGTAGCGCTCGATCATGCCCGCCAGACCCCCGAGGTCGGCGTCGTTCTTCTGACCGGCAATGGCCCTTCGCCGAAGGACGGCGGTTGGGCTTTTTGCTCGGGGGGAGATCAAAGGATTCGCGGGGCCGACGGCTACCAGTACGAGGGCGAAAAGGCATCTGGACGACTTCACATCCTCGAGGTGCAACGACTGATCCGTTTCATGTCGAAAATCGTTATCGCCGTCGTGCCCGGCTGGGCGGTGGGCGGTGGGCATTCACTACACGTCGTTTGCGACCTCACCCTTGCCTGCGCTGAGCACGCCCTCTTCAAGCAAACCGACCCCGACGTGGCCAGCTTTGACGGCGGCTTCGGCTCGGCCTATCTCGCCCGTATGGTCGGCCAGAAGCGGGCTCGGGAGATCTTCTTCTTGGGTCGCGAATACCGGGCCGACGAAGCCACGGCAATGGGGATGGTTAACGCCGCGATCCCACATGGCGACCTCGAAGCGGTTGCGTTGGATTGGGCCGCCGAGATCGGTGCCAAGTCACCGACCGCACAAATGATGTTGAAGTATGCCTTCAACCTGATCGACGACGGCCTGATCGGCCAGCAGATCTTCGCCGGGGAAGCCACGCGCCTCGCCTACGGGACCGCCGAAGCAACCGAAGGACGCGATGCCTTTCTCGAAAAGCGGCGCCCGGATTTCGGTCGGTTTCCCTGGCAGTTTTGAACCGCTGGCAGTTTTGAATCGCTGGCTCGGGGCCGCCCGACCTCGAACCCTGCCGGCGGCGCTCGTTCCGGTAGTGGTGGCCGCCGCAGCTGCTGCTCGCGAGGAAGTATTCAGTTGGGCACCCTTTGCTCTTACCTTGCTCGGGGCGTTAGCGATTCAAGTGGCGGCCAACTTCGCCAACGACGCGTCGGATGCTCGACGCGGAGCTGACCCGGCCGATCGAGTCGGCCCACCACGAATGGTTTCGACCGGACAGATAACAGCATCGGCCATGTGGAGAGCGACCTGGCTGGCGATCAGCGTCGCCGCTTTGTGTGGCATCGTGCTGGCTCTCCGCGTCGGGCCGGTGATACTGCTGATCGGAGCGGCCTCAGTCCTCGCCATGCTGTCGTATGTCGGCGGTCCGTTGCCCTACGGATATCGGGGCCTGGGCGAAGTCTTCGTTCTCCTCTTCTTTGGCCTCATCGCCACCGGGGGATCTCGCCTTGCTTACGACGGCCGCTGTCCCGCCTATGTCTGGTGGCTCGGAGTTCCCATCGGGCTACTGGCCGCTGGGATTCTCATGGCCAACAACCTCCGCGATATGCCCACTGACCGTCGCGCCGACAAGCGAACCATCGCAGTCATCGTCGGCGAGGAAGTCGCGACCAAACTGTTTTTTGGCACGCTCTGGTCCGCGCTCGCGCTCACACTGTTGCTAGTCATCCTCAAAATTGAGCCAATTGGAGTGTCAGCCGGCGTCCTCGCAAGCGCTTTCTTAGTCGTGCTTCACCGGCTCAAGCTCGACCCCTCCGACCGGCGCAGCTATCTCCCCCTCTTAGAGGCAACGGTCCGAGTTCACTTTGGCTTCGGGTTGTTGGTTGTTGTCGGGCTATTGCTTTAGCCCAAGTCTCTCTAGCTCAAGTGATCTAGCTAAGGGCACCGGTAGTGCCGACGCACTCAGTGTGACCGCACTGGCAAGCCATTTCCTCCGAATGATCTCCGTGATCACGACAATGCTCGCTGCAGTACTCGCCAGCTGCGCCACCCATACAGGTGCAGCCTTCATGCAGACATTCCACGAAGCTCTCCTTTTCTCGCTGACGATTGGCGAATACCCGCTCAGCCGTGCCTCCAAACGCTTCGCGGCCGGCTCTTTCAGGGGGCCGAGGCAGTAGCTTTGGGGGGCCGATGGGGTACGTACTCGACTTCGCCGAGGGCGACAGCAGCATCCGCGACCTCTTGGGTGGAAAAGGTGCGGGACTAGCTGAGATGACGAAGCTCGGACTCGCGGTTCCTCCAGGTTTCACGATCACCACCGACGCTTGTCGGCACGTGATGGAGCATGGAGAAGTGCCATCGTCTTTGTGGGACGAGGTCGGCGAGGCGATGGGGCGCCTCGAAAAGACCACAGATCGTGGCTTCGGCAACGGATCCACCCCTCTCCTCGTCTCGGTCCGGTCGGGAGCGAAATTTTCGATGCCGGGAATGATGGACACGATCTTGAACCTCGGCATCAATGAGGAAGTAGTCGAGAAGCTCGTTGAGTGGTCGAACGATGCGCACTTCGCGTGGGATGCCTATCGGCGATTCGTTCAGATGTATGGAGAAGTTGTGATGGGGGTGCCAGAGCACTTGTTCCAGGAAGTCCTTTCGGACATGCGGGTCGCACGCGGTGTCATCGACGACTCCGACCTGGACGCCGACGATCTCGAACACGCCACTCGCAGGTTTCAACAAATCGTCGTTGCCCACTCCGGCAAAGCCTTGCCGACCGACCCGGGCGAACAGTTGAAAGGAGCGGTCCGCGCCGTCTTCGGTTCATGGAGCAATCGGCGAGCCAAGGATTATCGGAAGGTCAACGGCATTCCGGACGACATCGGCACCGCAGCCAACGTCCAGATGATGGTGTTTGGCGATCTGGGAGATGACTCGGGAACCGGGGTCTGTTTCACGCGGAACCCGTCCACCGGAGAGAAGAAGCCGTACGGCGATTTTCTGGCGAGGGCGCAAGGAGAAGATGTCGTCGCCGGCATTCGGACGGCGGCAAGTCTCGACGAGCTCGCCCGCCAGCATCCCCGATCCCATGCCGAGCTGCTGTCGGTGATGGACGGCCTCGAGCGACATTTCGGAGACATGTGCGACATCGAGTTCACCATCGAGAAGGGCGATCTCTACATATTGCAGACGCGTGCGGGGAAACGCACGGCCACCGCCGCCGTCCGGATCGCAGTGGATTTGACAGCCGAAGGAATCATTGATCGAAGGACCGCTGTCACCCGCGTCGACCCGGGCTCACTCGAGCAATTCGATCGTCCTCGCATCGATCTCACGGTTGCCGCCCAACCGGTCGCAAAGGGTTTGGCCGCGAGCCCAGGGGCAGCGTTCGGTCAGGCTGTCTTCCTCGCCGAGCGGGCCGCCACCCTGGGAAACGCAAACGAAGCCGTGATCTTGGTACGTCCCGAGACGACACCAGACGACTTCCACGGAATGGTTGCAGCCAAGGGAATCCTGACTTCGCAGGGCAGTGGTGGAAGTCATGCGGCGGTGGTGGCCAGGGGCATGGGCAAGCCGGCAGTAGTTGGCACCACGGGGCTGTTCGTCGATGCGAAAGGGGGTCGGGCGATCATCGGCAAACACACCATCAATGAAGGGGACGAGATCACGATCGACGGGACGACCGGCGCCGTCTACCTGGGAGCGCAACCGCTTATCGCGCCCTTCGAGGTGCCTGAGCTCGAGACCTTGCTGCAGTGGGCCGACGAAATTCGCACGCTTGGAGTCAGGGCCAACGCAGACACCCCAGCCGACGCGGCAATAGCCCGCCAAGCCGGAGCGGCCGGCATCGGGTTGGCTCGGACCGAGCACATGTTCCTGGGCGATAGGACCGCGATGGTACGCAAGATCATCCTCGCCAATGACGAGGAAGTGCGACGGTCCGGCCTAGCGCAACTGAAGGAAAACCAGGTAGCTGATTTCGAAGGCCTGCTCAAAGCGATGGATGGCCTGCCCGTCGTGGTTCGATTGCTCGACCCTCCCTTGCACGAATTTCTCCCGTCGCGGCTCGAGCTCGAACAGGAAATGCATCGGTTAGTCCCTCTAAAGCAGAGCATTGCCGACCTGCAAGAAATGTCGGCCCAAGTTGAGCGCTGGGAGGAGGTCAATCCAATGATGGGTCTCCGTGGGGTCCGCTTGGGCATGGTCGAACCCGATCTCTATCGGATGCAGGTCGAGGCGGCTTTGGAGGCAGTGATCCGCCGTATCGATGCGGGGGGTGACCCGCACCTCGAAATCATGATTCCCCTGGTGGCGGCAAGCGAAGAACTCCGCCGGATGAGGGAAATGATCTCCGGGCAGATTGATCTCTACTCAAAATCGAGCGGTCATCACCTGAATGTGCTGATCGGCACCATGATCGAGCTGCCGAGGGCCGCGCTGGTCGCATCTGATCTGGCTAAAACCGCCGACTTCTTCTCGTTTGGGACCAACGATCTAACCCAAATGACGTTCGGCTTGTCTCGGGACGATGCCGAGGCTCGCTTTCTCAATCGTTATCTAGAAGACGGCGTGTTAGCCACGAACCCCTTCCAAACTCTGGATCGCGACGGTGTCGGAAGGCTGGTGCGCTTCGCTACCGAGGAAGGGAGGCGGACTAACAGCTCGCTTGTGGTGGGGGTTTGTGGTGAGCACGGCGGCGATCCGGCCTCGATCGAATTCTGTCGCAGCATCGGTCTCGACTACGTGTCTTGCAGCCCGCCGCGGATCAAAGTTGCCCGCCTGGCTGCGGCCCAGGCTGAGTTGAGTCTTCCCACTGGCGATGCGTGAGGATCGCTTCGACCAGCTCGGCGACACCTTCGCCGGTCAAGGCTGACCCTGACAACACCGGCGGCTTCCAAATCGAAGTCGACAACGCCAGCATCGCCTCGATCTGGCTGACCACGGCATCGGCATTGCCCTGGTCCGCTTTGTTGACAAAGAACACGTCGGCGATCTCGAGCAGACCCGCCTTGGCCGCCTGAATCTCGTCACCCCAGCCGGGATGGAGCACCAGCACCACCGTGTCAGCGACCCTGGCGATGCTCACCTCGGACTGACCGACGCCGACGGTTTCGATTAGCAAAGGAGCGAAGCCTTCCTCGGCCAGCACACCGAGAACACCTTCGATCCCTGCCGCCAGACCCCCCAGCTCTCCTCGAGTCGCTAGCGATCGGATGTAAACGCCGTCGTCGGAAGCATGCTCTTGCATCCTGATCCGGTCACCGAGCAAAGCCCCCCCGGTCAAGGGACTCGAAGGATCGACGACGATCACCCCCGGACGATCTCCATTGCCGCGGTAGCGGCGGATCATTTGGTCGACGAGTGTGCTCTTACCGGCTCCGGGCGGCCCGGTGATTCCGATCACCTGCGGCCTCGGGACTCTTGTCTGTTTTCTCCGGGGGTCGCTCTATCAGCTCGCTGATTTTGCGGGCCAGACGCCGTCGAGAAACTGTGCCAGCCTCGTTCCCAAACTGATTCATTTGTGGCCAGGCTATGTCCGACTAGCTCGCGTTGACCGCCACGACGCCGGGGACGCGCTCGGTGAGAATCCGCTCGATGCCAGCCTTCAAGGTCATCATCGACATCGGGCAGCCGCCACAGGCGCCCACCATCTGCAAGTTGACAGTGCCGTCTTCGACCCCCATCAGCACGATGTCGCCACCGTCCATCTGGATCGGCAGGCCGGATGTACTCCAGGGTTTCCTGGAGTTTCTCTAGGTCGACTTCAGCAGGAATTTCCTCGGTTTCGACGGCTTCGGGCGTCACTGTTTCATTCATTCGCATAGGTGAAACTACCGAGCGGCCCCAAGCATTCCAAAGTCAGGCATTCCAAAGTTCAGCGTCGCTCGGGCACACGGACGATCGTCGTCAGAAAGTCGCCATAGGGGCTTTCAGCCGATAAGCCGACGCGCAGCCGGCCTGCTGGGACTTCGCCGAAGACTTCAATGAGGCGATAGTCGTAGAAGCCGGCCTCGATTAACCCGAGCTCCATGGGTTCGAGAACCTGGCCCTCGACAGTGCCCGAGATCGTCACTTCCGCAGGCGCGGTGAGATGAAACGCGAGGTGATGTCCGTCATTTCGATAGGGCAGGCGGGCTCTGATCTGGGGAGGCGTACCGATCCCTTGCGGAATGGAAGTGCTCACACCACCGGATCCTCTAGAAAATCGCCACACGGCGACGCCGGCGGCGAGCTCGACTCCATCGGCGCTGACCGCTGCGCCAGCAGGAGCGGAAACCGTTACTTCGCCCTCACCTACCTCAAGGCCGACTGTGATCTGTTCGGGTAGCCAGCCGCCAGCCGGGGTTGGGGTGAGGCCGCCGTAGTAGTGAGCGAGAATGGCGGAGTAAAGCGAGCCCTGGTCGGCCATCGCCTTCGCTCCAAACTGGCTCATCCCCACCTGGTGGCCCCAACCGTGCCCGCTGAATACAAATTCGCGCCCGAGTTCTCGATATCCATCGTGTTCGAAGACCACCGCTCTTTCCGCAATCTCGTAGGTGCCTGAGAGCACGGTCTGTGGGTACCGGCGGCCATCGGGCCTCTCCGCAGGCAGGCGATCTGGCATGACCGCTGCCGCTGCCCGGTTGATCTCGCTGCGGAATTGGTAGGTGCCGAAACTGTCGGTCGAGTTTCCACTTCGCACCGTCACTTGCCAGGGTCCGGCGCCGTCCGGGGTCGTGGTCACTCCAATCGAATAGAGCGGACCGGCCAGCAATCCCTCGGCGGCGAGGAGAGTCTCCATCTCACTTTCGGTGACGGCGAAGCTCCAGTCGACAAACGGTGAGTCCTCGCCCGGCGAATCCACCGCTACGAGGTAGGGAGCATTGAGCCCGGGAAAGACATCCTCCGATTCGCGGGTTCTTGTTCCCGAGGTGGAGCTGTAAAGCGCCTGAACCGGTTCGTTGCCATAAAGAAGGATCTCGCCGACCGTGGCGGCCACCGCGGCCTGCCAGCGCAGGCCCTCGGCAGAGGTGAGACCCCGCCTCCCGGCGTAGACCTGGCAAGCCGTGGTTGCGCAAATGTCGTAGTCGTAGGCGCGGCCGTTGGTAGTTCGTCCTTGGGCGAGGGTGAAAGCGAGATAGGTGCGCGCCGCCACAGCCTGGGCCTTCAAGGCTTCGACGGGCCAGCTGAACGGCACCTCCCTGATTCCCAACAGGTAGGACTCGGTGCTGAGAGTTTCCGTGATAGCAAGGCCGTCGGGACCGTTGCGAATGGTCAACGGTCCGGCAAACAAGTAGTCGCCTACTCCCAAGAGCTGACCGGGTTCCGCAGTAATCGACGATCGCGGTGGCGTCGATCGTCTGCTGCTCGACCAATTCTGGAGGCGCCGTAGTCGTCACGGCCAGCAGTGCTGCGACCGAAGCGAAACGGCTAATCCGACGACTGGTTCGCCGGTTAATCCGATCGGGCGATTGATGCTCCCATGGCCTGCAGTTTGTCAACCAGCGCGCTATATCCGCGATCAATGTGGTAGGCGTCCCCGACCGTGGTGGTGCCTTCAGCCCGTAAGCCGGCGAGCACCAGGGCCGCTCCGGCCCGAATGTCGGGTGCCAGCACCGGACACCCCGACAGCTCAGGCTTTCCTCGAATCACGGCGTGCTGAGATTCGATCGAGATGTCGGCACCCATCCGGGCGAGTTCGCCCACATAACGAAATCGAGAGTCGTAAAGGTTCTCGGTCACAATTGAAGTCCCGCTCGCCACTGTGAGCAGGGCCACCATCTGCGGGTGGAGGTCGGTGTGAAAGCCGGGATAAGGCAGAGTGACGAAGTCGATCGGCTGTGGACGTTCCGGTCCTTCCACTCGCAGCCAGTCTTCGCCTCTCCGAACCTGGCACCCAGCGTCCTCGAGTTTGCTGAGTTCCATCCGCAACAAACTCGGGCTGCAACCGGTCACGGTGACGTCGCCGCCGGTGATCGCTCCGGCGATGGCGTAGGTGCCGGCTTCCAGGCGATCGGGTATCACTGTGTGTTCAGCCGGAGTTAGGTCGGAGGCACCGGTGATGTGCACGATCGGAGTTCCGGCGCCCTCTACCGATGCGCCCATGGCGTTGAGTTGCTGAGCCAGGTCGACCACTTCCGGCTCCCGCGCTGCGTTGCTGATGGAGGTTTCACCCTTGGCGACAACCCCAGCCAACATCAGATTCTCGGTAGCTCCCACGGAGGGGAAAGAGAGTTCGATCTCCGCCCCGGTGAGACCGTTGAGAGCTTCGGCTTCGAGCATTCCGTGCGAGAGGCGGAAAGAAGCCCCCATCTGCTCCAGGCCTTCGAGGTGCATGTCGATCGGACGGGCTCCGAGATCGTCTCCTCCGGGCAAAGCGACCCGGGCTTCCCGGCATCGGGCCAGGAGTGGACCCAGAACCACGATCGAGGCGCGCATCTTGCGGACGAGCTCAAGCGGTGCCTCCGGATTGAGCCGCTCAGGGGAAACGATCCAGAGCGAATCGCCCTCCCGCTGGATGCGACAGCCGATGTGATGAAGCAGCTCGCCCATCAGTGCCACGTCAGCGATGTCGGGAACGTTGTTCAGCCGGTGGCGACCTGGAACGAGAATCGCGGCCACCATCTCTTTGAGGGCGGCGTTCTTGGCACCTCCGACGGTGACGGTGCCGTGCAGGCGAGCACCACCATCGATGACGATCTGGGCCATCGCGAGAGTCTACGACCCGAGCACTGGGAGGGTAAGGCCGGGGTCGGCAAACGCCCATAATGTCCTCTGATGCGAGTCGCTCTCGCTTCCGATCACGCCGGTTTCGAACTAAAGGGCGTGGTCGTGGAGGCTGTAGCTGCGGCCGGACACTCCGCGCTCGACCTCGGCACCCACAACACTGAACCCGTTGACTATCCCGACATCGCCGTTGCGGCCAGCCAGGCCGTCATCGACGGCCGAGCAGAGCGAGCGATCGTGATCTGCGGTTCGGGCGCCGGCGCCTGCGTCGCCGCGAACAAGGTGCACGGCATCCGCGCCTCGATCGCCCATGACACCTACACCGCCCATCAGATGGTCGAACACGACGACGTCAACGTCCTTTGCCTTGGCTCAAGGGTCGTTGGGACGCAGCTCGCGCTCGAGATAGTCGAACCCTTCCTCGACGCAGAGTTCTCCAACGAGGAACGCCACCAGCGCCGACTCGACAAGGTCAACGAACTCGACCATCGATGAGACGGGTGTCGCGGCGCTCACGCTGACTTCTGTGGGTTGCAGAACGCGAGCCTGGCGCCGGGGACTTTGGCTCAGCCGTTGCCAGGTGAGGAGATCGTCCCCTCGAAGGAACCGGTGGTCAAGCCGGAGGCGAGGAAGGTCGTGTGTTCGAGGGTGAAGCTCCCAGTGGAATCGGCAAATCGTCCGGTACCGCTGGTGATGATCCCTCTCTCCACGATGGCAAGAACGCCTGGCGCGATCTCCGTCGCCTGCCCCGTGACGTCAATCGTCAGCGTGTCGCCGTTCGCAGCCGTGAGGGTATAGGTCCCTTCCGCGGTGCTGACGGCCAGGTTGACCAGATGTGGGAACTCCCAGGTGAAGCGGCCCAGATGCGTCGCGTTGCCCGTGCCCTCGGCGAACACGGATGCGAACGGAGGGACGACCGGCGTGATCGTGACTGTTCCGTCGAGGCGGCCCTTGAACGGCACCTGATCACCAGCTGCCGCCGGGCTGGCCAGGCCGAGGACGAGAGCGAGGCCCACCACCGCGATTAGCAAAATTGCCCTTACGTTTGCACTACTTCTAATGTTCACACGTCTCCTTTCGAGGTCTGTATTGCAGATTCATTCGAAGGTTTCTTCGATCCATTCATCTCCTTTCAGCGAGTGAAGCGGAAGTCCACGGTCCGGTAGAACGGCGTGTTATCCGGGTTGCGCTCGCCGAGGTCGAGGCGAAGCCCGGCGGAGCTGCGCCGTCAATTGGAGCCCGTAGTTGTGGCGGCGTCCGGCTGACCGTTCGAATTGCGCGTGTATGCCGCGGTGAAAAGCGACTCACGTGCTGAACAGTCATCCGGCTCGACCAGGGTGAACGTCAAAGTTGTTCCTTGGATTGACCATCGATAGATCCCCATTGCTTCTCGCAGGATCGCCGGATCGGCTTCGGCGAGGCTTGGGCATGTCAGGTCATCGGACAACTGAGCTAATTCTCCTGTCACCGAAATCCGACCCCCCGCTCCGAACTGGGGGAACGAATAGCTGTTGCCCTGCAGCACCAATCTGGTGATTCCTTGGTTGCCCTCGTCGACGTACCAAACGCCTTCCAACTCAAGTGGGACCGCGTCAGCCGGCTGGGCGATCGTCGTTGCCGCTTCCGGTGGAGTAGTGGTCTCGATTGGCGTCGAGGTGGCCGGCACTTCCGGCTGATCGACGACGGGCGCCGTCGGTCCCGGACGCAATAGGAACAGTGCGCCGATGACGACGGCGGCAATAGCTGCGATCGCGAGCCAAAGGTTCCAGTTCGGTCCATTGCTCTGAGGGTCCACCTCGATCTGGTTCTGGGTTTGCATATCCGTCCTCCTTTGCAGTTCGAGGACAGACGCCGGTGCAGCTTCGAGCACCTTCAGATCCGGGACAGGATTGGCCTGCCGGACCATGCGATCGATCAGATCGTGCGTCATGTTCCTCCTTTCTCGGCAATCGGAGGGGAGTTGATTGCGCTTGATTCGAGGGTTGGCGCAAGCGTGCGCGCCAACCTCTGATAGGAGCGGTGAATTCTTTGGTCTACTGCAGCCCGAGTCATTCCCATCATCTGGGCGATGGTGTCGCGCGAGAGGTCTTCCCAGGCGTAGAGCATCACGATCTCGCGATCCTTCGGTCGCAGGCTTCGGACCGCATCTGCGACCTCCCGATCCCGGGCGTTTTGCATGGTTAGGTGGAGCGGGGTCGGCCGGTGGGTCCACGCCCAAATTGCCGAGCTTCTCGTCTAGGCGTGATCGTCTACGAATAGATCGCAGGTGGTTCGACAACACTCGCCCGGCGATCCCGTAGAGGTAAGGCAACGTCTCGGGTGGAGGCGGTACGTCCTCTATCCGACGCCAGGCAACAAGGAAAGTCTCCGAGCAGGCGTCATCGGCCTCGGTGGTCTCGGTCCGGCGCAGACAGTAAGCAAGAACCGCGGACCGGTTCTGGCGATAGATGGACTCGAACTGAGTCCTTGTTCGTCGAGCAATGGCGCCGGCCCCATCCTCTTCATATGTCCACCAGCACCCGAACATTGACACAAATCTTCTTGTCATGAGATCGCTCTCGCCGGACATGAACTTGTGAACCGAGACACCGGTTTGGTGATTCGGAGGGGAACGAGAGAGACCGGGTCAACGCCCGGTCTCTTTCTTCTGTGGGCTGCAACCGGCGTTGCACACCGGTTACAACCCTGGGTTGCAGACGAGAGAGCAGTCCCGACGGGATTCGAACCCGCGTTTCCGGCTTGAAAGGCCAGCGTCCTAGGCCACTGGACGACGGGACCAGGAGCGGAATGGTAGGGGTCGCTACAAGCGGGCTCGGGCTGCGCGCAATCGACTGAGCACCGCCTCTTGGCCAAGGACCGCCATGGACTCAAAAAGTGGCGGACTCACTGTCGATCCCGTGATGGCAACGCGGAGAGGTTGTAATCCCTTGCGAGCGTTGAGGCCGAGGTCTTCCAACATGGCTCGCAGGCTCGCCTCGATCTGTTCGTGTTCGAACATGTCGAGGCTCGTCAGCCTTTCGATGGCGGCATCAAGCACTTTGGCCGACTCGGCGTCCATAACCTTGACCCATGAGTCCGGGTCGATCTCGACCTCTTCGACCAATAGGAACCGAATCTGATCGGCCACGTCGGTCAACAACTTGGTGCGCTCCTGGACGAGCGGGGCCAGCTGCTCAAGCTTTTCCTGCTGCTGAGGCGACAACGGTCCGAGAAAACTTGCTGCCAATTCGAGAAATCGCTTCGCAGGCAATCGCGCGGATGTATTCCCCGTTCATCCAGTCGAGCTTGGCCCGATCAAACACCGCCGGGTTTTTTTGCACGTCGGTCAGCTCGAAGAGCTCGATTGACTCCGATACCGGAAAAATCGAGGCTTCGCCCGATGGCGACCAACCGAGCAGGCTGAGATAGTTGACCAAGGCTTCGGG
>CAWIXU010000001.1:0-34968 GCA_963840175.1 uncultured Acidimicrobiia bacterium | reverse complement strand
TAGCAGGCAACTTTCCATGTGCTCCCAGGACTCCGGCCGATCCATGGTGCCGTCGCTATTCCAGTCAAAGTCGGGCAGGGAGTTGTCGAATGTCGATTTGACACAGGAGGCGGGGACACCAGGAGCCGCCAAAGCCGGGTCGATGTATTGCCATAGCGGTTTGTTGTCTAGTGGATAGCCCACGATGTTGGTCGGTGTGGTGGTGCGCTGCAGCCGAGGTGGGTTGAACGCTGACGGCAACGGATTGCCGCCAATTGCCAGGCCTTCGATAACGCCGTTGGCCAAACCCTGAAAGGTATTGAGTGTGTCAGGTGTGTTCCCGCCATTGATCACTGCGCAGGTATCCCGAATCTCGTTTCCAGGATTGCCGTCAGTGTCGGGGACGATACGGTGATCAAGTCCGACAGCAATGTTCACGGCAAGTTCCGGGTTCTTGCTGCCGAACATAGGACAGCCGGTTGTGCCTAAAGCAGAGTTCCCAAACTGCGGCGATTCGATTGCTCCGAAGTTTCCTTGGTCTGGCCCATCACAGGGCGGAACAGGCTGCCCTCCGTGGTCGTGGAGGCAGATGTTTGCCCCATCGGTGGCATTACCGAGCACACCGAAGGGAAGAACTCCACCTCCACCACGGCCCGCCCAGCGTGCGATTGCATCTGCACCCGTTCGTAGCTGGCTGACCCCAAGTACCCGGCCGAAAGAAGTGGACACAATTTGCTTGGGAACGCTCACGCGCACGAAGCCGGCGGGATCGATGCTTATGCACCATGGAGAGCTGACAGTCCAACCGACCGGCGGCGCCACGGGGATGAAGTGAAATCCGCTCGCGTTCAAGTCGCCAGCTCGCTGTCAGTACACCCCTCCCACAAGGTCTGCCAGGCTGCGTTTGAATATGTGGTGGGGAGGTTCTGGCGAGTAAACGAAAGAATCTGATCTCGCACCACGGCGTTGGAACCCAGGCTGTCAACGGCTCCAGCCATTACGCCGACGTCAGCAGCGGCCACGTCATCGCGCCGCTCGCTCAGCCCAAAACCAACGTCGATTGCTAGCGCTGCCATACCCATGACGAGTATCAACGAAAACGCCACGAGCACGGCCGAAGCGCCTCGTTCCAAGTTTTTGGCCATCATGGGCACGTCCCACCCGTTGCGTTAGCCCACGTTGCATCTTGCTCGAGACGAAAACTGATGCTCTCCGTGAAGCTGGTCGGATAGACCGCCCGGACGAAAGGCACCGAGGAAAAGCCCGTTAGAGACTCCACGGGACTGGCGACCACGACTGTTCCGGTGTCACCCGTGTTCCCACCCGATCGTCCGAAGGTGATGGTTGCGCCATCGGATGCATTCATCGACGAACAGGCCAGGCTGGCCATGTTTGGCCCGGAGTCGGTGTTCACTGCCGCAAGACGAGCAGCCTCCCTTGCGCCATGACGCACGTCCTGTTGTTGGCTCAAGATCCAGGCGAAGTCAACGATTCCGAAAACCAAAACGATAAGTAGCGGGGCAATTAGGGCAAATTCGACTAAATTCGCACCGCGTTCACTTCTCTTCATCCGCCCCACCTCCGGCGCGCAGGTTATCACCCGCCCAGGCAGGCGGACAGAGCCGGTAAAAGGTCCATCCCGTTGACTAGTTAGCCGGCAACCAACTTGAAACCGCCCGAAACCGCGGGTCCGCCGTACCACTGAACGGGGTTTCCATCGCAGGTCGCGTTGGGTCCAAACCAGATCACGTCTGAGACGATCTGGTTGAGGTTGTTGCCATTCCCGTTGCCAACATCGGAGCGGTCGTTTGGCTCGCGGATATAGACGGTGTAGAAGCCGATGATTTTCATTTGCTTCTTTCCGTTTGGCCAGGTGCCTCCGGGATCGCCGATGTCCCAATTGTCGTCGTAGACCATGATCGGGACGGTTGCCAGCCGAGGCGAATCGCACTTTTCGATGTCACCGTCGTAGTAGTACTGACTGTTGCGCACGCTCGCGTAGTTTCCATAAATGCTGGGAATCCACCAGCTCGGGGCGGCGCCTCCGAAAGTGGAATTCAACGTTCCCGGACTCGTCCCTACAACCTGGGCCATGGAGTCGCAGTTGAAGTCGCCTCCCTGAACACAGTCGGCTCCGGCGATGTTGCTGAGGCGGTCACGCATTCCCTGGTTGAACGGGCCCACCATGTTCCCGGTTTCAGTGTCGATGGCATTGCAATAGGCCGCGTTCGAGACATGACGTTCCCGTATGGCCCGTGTTGGGATCTGGTGCTGTCCAGGCTCCCCAGTGCTTCTCATAGTTGCCTGTCAAACCGTTGGCCAAGGCATCGCGCAGGCCTGAGCGCCGGATCCTGAATCGATTGCGCCACAGTTTCCAGTGACCTTCGCCGCGGAATCAAAGAGATCGCCGCTGAACGCACCAGGAAGCGCTGCGACGGGCATCATTCCCGGCCCGCCTGCCGCAGGGTTTGCGATGCATACAGCTTGCTGGGTCACAGGAACATTGGTTGTCGACCATATGCGTGAGAATCCCCGGGTTTCAGACGAAGTCACTAGCACGCGCATCTTCTTTGGATCGCCAGTCCAGTTTGTGTTGATCGTGACGACGTTTCCGCCAACCGTGAGTTGAGCCTGGTTGCTCGTGTACACAGGTGTCGCCGAGGCGACCCTGGGGAAATTGGCCTTGACGTTCTCCGAAGCAATCGTCAATGCTGTCGATGGACTCCCCGGCAGTTCCTGCGCGCCTGCGAGACAGGCAAGGTCGGCGGTGGTCTGGTCAAAACGCGCCATCCGAAAGAGACCGGAAGAGTCGGCAGCCAGAGCAGCAGCACCAAAGAGAAACAGCAGGACGATCGCGAGCCAAATGGCCGCCATGCCGGCATCTTTGCGGCGTGTCATCAATCCTCCCAGCGGGACACGGCGGAGCCCGTCAAGTTGACGTTGGTGGTCCAGAAGAGAAAGTTCAGGGCGTAATTGGACCAGCGAACCCGCACGTAGACGTTCTCTGTCCCCGCCGGAGCATTCGGGATCGCCGGGGAGCCGCAGGCGACCGGAGTTGTTGCTGCCTTGCCGATGCAAACGGTTCCGACCGAACCGGTTGGAATCGAACCCGCCTGAAGCTCGGTGTTCAGAACCGCGCGAACGGCGTTTGCGTCGAACGGATCGGATGTTGATCCAAAGCGGGCTGCCTCACGTACGGCGTGGTCAATGGTGTTGTGCACCTGCCAGGCCCGCGCCACTGTCCAGACCCCGAATGTTAAAAGGAGCACTAGCGGCATGATGAATGCCGCTTCCACCAAAGTTGCCCCGCGCTCGCGGTTCTTCCTGCCCATCGCCCTGCCTCCCTAATCCCACCGAACAGACCCCCGCTCCGTAGGGAAAGCTAGAAGGGAGGAAGGCAGCCGTGAAGATCGAACGTATGGGTCTGGGGAACTAATCCACACGAATGCGGACACTTACCGAGGCGGGAAGTTTGCTTGCTAGAGGCTGGGTTCGAGGTGCATGACGGCGTCTTCACGCCATGCCGCGGACCCGTTCCACCAGAGGAAGCCTGTTTTCCACGCATGGTTGTAGGTGACGCGAACCCCAAGCCAGTCGCGTACGGGACCGTCGTTGTCCCGCGACGTTTCTGCCCAGGTCAACGAGAGGGGAAACCATGAGCCACAAACCAGGGAAGCGGGGTTGTCGGTTGGCTGACTCGGCCGATAGCGATTCGAGTTGGCCAGAACAGCTCCGGTCGTGTCGGTCCTGTACACCCAAAGCTGAGCCACCTGGTTTCCAGAGATGGAGTTGAGCGCTCCGGCGGCAGCTTCGAGGATGACGCAGTCACCGGAGGGCCGGTCGCCAACTGCGCCGCCGACCCGGGCGGCTTCTCGGGTGGCCGACGACACGGCCAACGAGTCCCGAAACGCCATCCCGAATTCGAAGGCTCCGATCGAAAGCATCATCAGGAGCATGAAGACAAGCGAGAACTCGATGAGTGTCGCCCCCCGCTCGGTGTCCCGCTTGAACATGACGAAGCTCCTAATTGTTCGGGACCAGCCTCACCGGGTTGCCGATGACCGTGGCGGCCCAGGTGGTGCGGTCGTGTGAGGTTTGAAGGTCAAGATTCATCTTCCAATAGCAACCCGAGTAGCCGTTGGCCGATTGGGTGCAGTTGTAGGCAGCCGGAATATCGATGGTCATGTCGATCCAGTCGGCGTTGAAGATCGCACCGCCGGCGGTGGCCGTAGTGATTGCACAAGACGAGCCGGATGAGCCGTTGTCTGAGGTCCACGAACAGTTGGTCGCCACACTGCCCGTAGGTGTGAGCACAGTCATCGTCGCCGGGGGGGCGCTCTCGCCCGGGTCGTAAAAGCGCAGGACCAGTTTCTTGCCGGCATGGACCGGGAGGATTTCAGCAAGCCACACGGTGGCGTTGCCATCGGTGTCATTGGTGAAGATGGACATGTCGTTGATTCCGTAGATGCGAGGCATCGACGAGGACGAGATGTTGTCCGAGTTGGTGAGCAGCGAGTACTGATTCGAGCCGCCGTCGTTGCCACTGGTGGAGACCTGAACTACCCAAAGGCCCGCCGCCGGGTTCGCGATCGACCCGCAGACGTTGACCCATCGGTTCATGTAGGTGCCCGAGCTGGATCCGGTCGGCACCGTGAAAGTACATTGGACAGGATTGTCAGTGGGGTCGTAGGGGGTCAAGTCGGGTCGGCCGACGGTGATTGTCGTGTCAGCGCCACAACAGGAGCTTCCCCCGAGCTCGCTGTCGCCAGTCTCGAGGTTGAAGTTGTTCCGGTCATAAAAGCCGAAGTCATACGCCCAGACCTCGAGGAGGTTTTTGCCAGCCGGCACTTCGATTCCGTAGAAGTAGTGCTTGGCGTCGTCGTACTGCGTGTTGGGTCCGCCCGAACACGATCCGCCACTCGACGTGATGCACGCCGGCATGTAGGGGTCGCCGTGCTCCTTGGCGGTATGAGTGCCGTTGACCGCCCCCCAGAAATTCTGGGCGTAGTCGTCACATAGGTCGCGGGCGGCTGAATTCCCCGGGAAGCTGTTGAGAACGCTGACATCGCCGATGCCAAAACAGTTGGCGGGGCTGCCCATCGGAACCGGCAACACATACTGCGCCGTCGAGGTACGTCGGATGTCGAAGTCGGAGAAACCGACCACCCTGAGGAAGAACGACTGCACCTGGGTGCCCAGGGTCACCTGGTATTTGTTATCGGGGAGAATCTGGGAGACGAAGGTGTTGTAGGCCGGATTGCCAATCGGGAACTGATTTGCGGCTGAGGCCCCTCGGGCATCGGTGTCGGCGCCGGCGGGTGAGGTCGGCAGGTTGACGACTCCGGCGAGAGCGGCGGCGTCGGCCGCCTTCTGCAGACGCGAGGTGTTGAGGTACAGCCAGCCGAGGTCAACGGCGAAGGCCGACACGGCCATCAAGGCGGTAAGCATTCCCGCCACCATCATCAAGGTCGCTCCCCGATCTTCTTTGATCTGTTCGCGAATCAAACGCCATTTCATGCGAAGGCCTCCGGTTCCATACGGACGATCGTGTTTTCATCGACGGTGTAGCTGCCGCCGTAAGGGGGGAACTGAGTCATCCAGCTCTCGGTCAGGACCAGGCGGACTCCAATCACATCGAGTGGGGGAGTGCCGGTCGTGCTCACATCGGTTTGTCGGTTGGGCGACGGCCAACCGATGACCTGGGTCCAGTGCGCGCAATTGGTTGGGTCGGCGCCGGTGAGCGTAAAGGTGTTGGTGTCCGACATCACCTGGTTGCCGGCGGCGTCGGCGCGGAAGATCTCGATCCGCTGAAGATTCGAAAGGTCGCCGGGCCCCATCTGGGTGGCGAGCGTCGTGACCATCGTGCAATCGGCGTTGATGTTGGTGCCGAGGAAGGCCGACATTCGCGCCCCTTCGCGTGCCATGTAGGAGACGGTGAGGTAGTTGCGGAACGCAGCGCCGATCTCAAAGATGCTGATGAGGACCAGGAGAAGGATCGGTAAGACCAGAGCGAACTCGACTAGGGCAGCACCGGACTCTGGCTTTGATCGACTCCGCTTCATCATTTCAGCACTCTCTATCACGTTCTGTGGTATATCGCCACGGAGAGTGAGATTCTGTACTGTTCACGACTCCCCTGCAAGCCGTTTTATGGGCACACGTTCTAGCTAGTCCCAGGGACTCACTCCTAAGCCGTCTATCGGAGGCGGTGCCCCGATTCTTGAGGCTCTAGCGAATCAACTACGAGACAGAAGTCGCCGGTTGACGACCTTCGCCCTCAGGTAGTCCTTGTTGAGGAGGGCGATGAAGTCGATCGAGATCCCCTTGGGGCAGGCCCGCTCGCACTCGCCGTGGTTGGTGCAAGACCCGAAGAACTGCTCCATCGTGTCGACCATGCGCTCTGCCCGCAGGAAACGCTCGGGCTGGCCTTGGGGGAGAAGGTTGAGGTGGCTCACCTTGGCGGCGGTGAACAACTGCGCGGCCGAGTTGGGGCAGGCGGCGACGCACGCCCCGCACCCGATGCAAGCAGCGGCGTTGAAGGCCGTGTCGGCGACCTCCTTGGGGATCGGCATGAGGTTGGCCTCGGGCGCTTCTCCGATGGGGGCCGAGATAAAGCCGCCGGCGGCGATGATCTGGTCGAAGGCAGCGCGATCGACCACGAGGTCGCGGATCACGGGAAAGGCAGACGCCCTCCACGGCTCGACGGTGATGGTGGCTCCGTCGGCAAACTTGCGCATGTGGAGCTGGCAGGTGGCCGTCCCGGGTTGGCCGCCGTGAGGTTGGCCGTCGATCATCACCCCGCAGCTTCCGCAGATGCCTTCCCGGCAATCGTGTTCGAAGGCGATTGGCTCCTCGCCCTGGTTGGTGAGGCGATCGTTGAGCACGTCGAGCATCTCGAGAAACGACATGTCCTCGGAGATGTCCTCGACCATGTAGGACCGGAACGCACCTGCTGCAGCTGGTCCGGCCTGACGCCAGACGTTGAGCGCTACCTTCATTTGTAGCTTCTGGTGCTGGGATGGACCTCTTCGAATTCGAGGGGCTCCTTGATCAGGGCCGGCTCGTCCCCGGTCCACTGCCAGGCAGCGACGTACGCGAAGTTCTCGTCGTCGCGCTTCGCCTCACCGTCGGGATACTGATGCTCCTCGCGAAAATGGCCGCCGCACGACTCCTCGCGATGCAGGGCGTCCTGGCACATGAGTAGCGCGAGTTGAAAGAAGTCGTCGACGCGCCCGGCCTTTTCTAGCGATTGGTTCAGCTGCTCGTTCTCTCCGAGCACGCGGACATCGTTCTGGAACTCCTCGTATAGAGCGGGGATCTCCGAGATCGCCTTTTCGAGCCCGGCTCGATCGCGCGACATCCCGCAATAGGTCCACATGAGATGGCCGAGCTCGCGGTGGTAGTGATCCACCGAACGTGTCCCGCGATTAGCGAGAAAGGCGGTGACCCTTTCCTTGACCTCTTGCTCGGTCGTCTCGAACGAGACGTCGTCCGTGTCGAGTGGTCGGTCTCCGAGCATCTCCGAGAGGTAATCCCCGATGGTGTACGGGAGCACGAAATAGCCATCGGCCAAACCTTGCATGAGTGCTGAAGCTCCCAAACGGTTGGCGCCGTGGTCAGAGAAGTTGGCCTCGCCGATCGCATACAGCCCGGGGATCGTCGTCATCAGGTTGTAGTCGACCCAGAGCCCGCCCATCGTGTAGTGGGGGGCGGGATAGATCCGCATCGGCATCTTGTACGGGTTGTCGTCGGTGATGCGCTCGTACATCTCGAACAGATTGCTGTAACGCTCCTCAATGGTGTCGTGACCGAGCCGCTCGAGAGCAGTTGAAAAGTCGAGATAGACCCCGTTCTTGCGAACTCCGACCCCCTTGCCCTGATCGACTAAGCGCTTGACGGCTCGGCTGGCGACGTCGCGGGGAACGAGGTTCCCGAATGCTGGATACATCCGTTCAAGGAAATAGTCGCGATCGCTCGACGGGATTTCCGAAGCCGATCGCTTCTCGTCGGCGTCTTTGGGCACCCAGATCCGGCCGTCGTTGCGAAGCGACTCCGACATCAACGTCAGCTTCGACTGAAACTCGTCGTTCTGGGGGATGCAGGTGGGGTGGATCTGGGTATAGCAAGGGTTGGCAAAGAGGGCACCCCGGCGGTGGGCGCGCCAGATTGCCGAGGTGTTGCACGCCTTGGCATTGGTCGAGAGGAAGAACACATTGGAATAGCCGCCCGTCGCCAGCACGACGGCGTGGGCCGTGTGCCGGCCAACCAGCCCGGTGACGAGGTCCCGGGTGATGATCCCGACGGCTCGCCCATCTTTCACCACCAGGTCGAGCATCTCTGCAGCGCACGTCAAGCTTGACGGTCCCCAATCCGACCTGGCGCATCATCGCCTGGTAGGCGCCGAGCAGAAGCTGTTGCCCGGTCTGACCGGCGGCATAGAACGTCCGAGATACCTGTGCCCCGCCAAAAGAGCGGTTGTCGAGCAGCCCGCCGTACTCCCGGGCGAAGGGAACTCCCTGGGCCACGGCCTGGTCGATGATGTTCAGCGAGAGCTGGGCAAGTCGATAGACGTTTGCCTCCCGGGACCGGTAGTCCCCTCCCTTGACGGTGTCATAAAAGAGCCGGTAGATCGAGTCGCCATCGTTGCGATAGTTCTTGGCGGCGTTGATCCCGCCTTGCGCGGCGATGGAGTGAGCCCGCCGGGCAGAGTCGTGATAGGTGAAGACCTCGACGTCGTAGCCGAGTTCGGCCAGGCTGGCCGCGGCGGAGGCGCCGGCGAGGCCGGTCCCGACGATGATGATCTTGAACTTGCGCTTGTTGGCGGGGTTGACGAGCTTGACCGAGAACCGATGCTTGTCCCACTTCTCGGACATCGGTCCGGATGGAACCTTGCTGTCGAGTTTGGTGGTCTGACCTTCTGACGTCATGTAATGAGACCGACGTATACCGCGATCGGCATCGAGACGTTGGCCAGCGTGATCGCGTAGGCAACTCCGATCGCCAGGTAACGACGCCAAGCGTTAAAGCGCGGGCTGTTTACTCCCAGACTCTGAAACATCGACCACACCCCGTGAAAGAGATGAAGGCCGAGAGCGAGGTTGGCAACGACGTAAAGCACCACCACCGGCAGCCGGGAGAAGGTGAGAAGAAAGTTGGCGTGGACCATGCCCCGTTCCCAGCCTGCGGGAGCGAAGGGCTGGATCCCCCAGGTGAAGTCGGCGAGATGGAAAGCGACGAACGCGAGGACGATGAAGCCTGACCACCGCATGGTCCGGCTGGCGTAGTTGGCAACGAGGTATTGGCGGGGCCCCATATATGAGGTGTTGCGGGCGCGCTGGTTGATCACTGTCAGAGCCACGGCGGCATGAACGTGAAAGAACGTGGCGATGATCAGGCCCACCCGCATTATCCAGAGAAACAGCGAGCGGGGGAGGGCCGGGTACAGGAAGTCGCGGAGCCAGTGCCCGTACTCGTCGATCTCGTAAAGACCGGTCGACTCCACCTCTAGATAGATCTTGAGGTTGCCAACCGTGTGCGCAACGACGTAGCCGAGAAGGACGATGCCCGTGAGTGCCATCACCCACTTCTTGCCAACCGCCGAGCGGTAGAACTCCACCAGAAACGGCTTCGGACGTTTCGTAGCGGTAATCACGTCATCTAATTAAAGCCGAGACAAGAGACATCAGACATCAGATGTCAGACCGATCCCCGGATCTGATATCTGAAGTCTGATGTCTGACGTCTTGGTTTCGAGTCGCCAACTCTTCCTCTTGACGAAGCGGGCCGGTTCGGATTACATTCTTGTAATTACAAGCGTGTGAGGAGCGCGAAAATGCGGGGAGGAACGTTGGATCGCGGCCTTGAGGGAGACAGGCGATGAACTCGACCCTGGTGGAGGCACTGGCGATCGGTCAGCTTTCTTGGCAGGACTACGCCAACTGTCGCGGAGCGGACGCCGATCTGTTCTTTCCGGAGCGAGGAGCATCGACTCGAAAGGCCAAGGCCATCTGCACCGCCTGTGAGGTGAAGGACGAGTGTCTCAACTTCGCGATTCAAAACGGTGAGAAGTTCGGGATCTGGGGCGGGATGTCGGAAAGAGAACGTCGAAGGGTGCGTCGAGCGCGAACGGTCGCCCGCCGAGCTTCTTAGAGATAGAGGCCTGAGCCTTCCTGTTGCTCGCTATTCCCTCTAGGGAGTCCCGCTCGTCGCTGCATCTCTTGAAGTTGCTGCTGGGCTGCCATTTGCTGGCTCCACAGCGACGCTTGGATCCCATGAAAGAGTCCCTCGAGCCAGCCGATCAGCTGCGCCTGCGCGATCCGCAACTCGGCTTCAGATGGCTTGGCCCCATCGAGCGGAACCATGATGTCGTCGAACTCATCGAGCAGCTCCGGGCTGAGCATCTCGCGCAGCTCGGCCAGAGTTGCCGCATGCACCGCGGCCAACCGCGCCCGGCCCTGCTCGTCGAGTGGCGCTTGGCGCACTTCATCGAGCATCGCCCGCGTCATCGACGCGATGCGGATCAGCTTGGTGGGAAGTCCGACCCCTTGCGGTGGGCCATCGGATTCGGCGGGAGAGGTTTCGACCGCGTCCGGGGTAATTGGTTGGCTCAGGCCGCTCGAGGGTGAGGTCATTCAATGACACTAACCCGGGCTCCTACAACCCCCTTCCAACCAAGCTCTGCGATCCATATGATCGACTTGCTTGACATAGGAGGACAGGTTGGTGGACGTGGGTTCATACCCACCGATCCTGGATGCGGCCCAAGTAGCCGAGTTGCTGGGAATGAATGTGCAGATGGTTCGGCGATACGCCCGCGAGGGACGGATCCCGGCTTACAGACTCCCGGGGGGAAGAACGTTTCGTTTTGTCACCCAGGAGATCATGGACTTTCTGCGCGCGCACCCGGTAAAGGCGGAAACCGAGGTCAACCGCGTCCCCGTCAATCCACCGACCTGATCACTGCCTTCACGTTCTCGATCGAAACGTAGACGCTCCCTTCGAACTCGATGTGGTCGGTCGCGACCAAGGCAATTCGACCCTCGAGCTCATCCGCTTCGGTGACGAGGGTCACGTGCTCTTCCGTCATGGCAAGCTCAGCGAGACGAGCGACCCAGGTAGTTGCCTATCGGCTTGGCGATGTCTCCGCCCGACCTGCTTCGCTCCAATCTGAGCGTGATCGCGAGGAACGGAGCCTCGATGACGGTGCGATTCGTGCTGAGTATCAAGTAGTCGTCGCCAACTCCGACAATCGACCCTTGCCAGTCGGCGGCCCCCAATCGCGACTGTCGCCCCGTCGCCGGCATGCATCGCTTTCGTGGCGACGTCGCTCATGGTCTGCTTGCGGCGCCGTTGAAGCTCGGTAAGGCGCTCAACTTCTTCCGCTTCCTCGCGAAATTCCGACCCTATCTGGCGGCGCAGATGGCCAGCCAGGTCGTCGAAATCCTCAGGCCGCCAGGTCAATTTTTCGCGCTCCCTTCAGTTCTCCACACCCTTGTGGATAGGTTGCCACTTGCTGTGGAGTGTTGGGGCTTGGGGAGGGGTCGGACGGGATGACGGCGCCACATTTGGCTGAGCCTGGCTACCAGCCGTTGCCGCGTCCGAAGCGAAATCCCTTGACCCGGATCACGGCCTCACACCTCCTCATGGTCCTGGCTGCCGTCCTTGCCTTCGCCACCAACGTGATGGTGCTGCGCAACCAGGAAGAGACGAGATCGATCGTCGTAGCCGCAACTTCCATCGAAGCTGGCAGATCCCTGACAGCCTCGGAAGACTTCCGGGTCGCCGAGGTCGACCTCGACGATGACCTGTTCGCCAGTCTGATCCCGTGGGAGCAAGCGACCGGGTTGAGCGGAAAGGTCGCGGCGCGAGCAATCGGTGCGGGAGAAATGGTGATCTGTCGGCAGACGTCCGCCCGGCGGCTGCTCCCCACCGCCTGCGTGCGATATCGATTCCGATTGATCCCGAGCACGCAGTCGGTGGTCAGCTCCTCGTCGGGGACCGCATCGACCTCATCTCCGTGTCTGAGCGAAGTGGGCAGCTATGTGCTGTCCAACGCCGAAGTTCTTGCTGTGCCGAGCCAGGAGCCCGGGCCTCGTTCGCCGGTGCCGGTGGGTATTACCTGGTCGTTGCGGTCGACGCCGAGCAGGCGTTCGCGGTTGCCGCAGCAATTCGCTCGGCGCGAGATCGACGTGGTCCGCTCGACTGGATCGACCGACGGTCGAGCGGGCTCATGAAGGAAGTCGAGGTCGCGCTGGCTGTCTCGGCGCGTGAACCTGGCCGATCGGGTTCATCGGTTCCTTTCCGATCACGGCGGCGCTCGGGTGCGTGCCCAGGTGCTCACTCCGGAAGACGCGCTGGCTGAGGACTATCAGGTGCTGATCATTGATGACATCTGCTCCTTCCTGACGCCGCGTCTCGTGGCCGAAGTCCAACGACAGGGCCGCCTCGTCCTCGGCGTTTTCGATCCCTCCGATCCGCCGGATGCCAAAGAGCGCTCTGCGCGAATGCGGTGTGGATCGACGTTCTCGAGGCTGACGCTTCGGCGGACGAGTTTGTCGTCGCTCTTGCGGGCGATGGTCGTCCTGGCTCCGGAGAGTCGCGTCGCCTCGCGATCGAGGGCGACGCCGGCGACCGCGCCAGAGTCATCGCGGTAGGGGCGCCACCAGGTGGCTGTGGCGCGACCGAGATCGCCATCTGCCGTTGCTGTCCGAACTTGCTCGCTACGCGTCGACTGTCCTCGTCGATCTCGACGATCTCGCGCCATCGATTGCGCAACGGCTTGGTCTGCCGATGCTTCCCAATCTGCGGACTGCCATCGATGCTGTCTTAGCACCATCAGCGCCACGCTGGAAGCTTCGCTTCTCTTCGCCGGATCGCCTCGCGGTCCTCACAGGCCTCTCGAGTGACCGCGACTGGATGGATGTCCGCACCTTTGAGGTCGGAACCGTCTTGCGAGCAACTCCGGCTACGGACCCGCTACCTCGTCATCAATGTCGGTTCCCAACTGGTGAGGTCGGTTTTGGTGACGGCGGTCGTTTTGCCCTCAGCCGGATGGGGTGTCGGCTCGCCGACCAGCTGCTGGTCGTCGGTCTTCCGCATCCGGTCGGCATCAGCCGGCTGACTACGTGGTCGTTGACCGCAGCCGGACCTCAACCCGTTCGGCCCACCAAACTCTCATCGTCAACAGGGCGCCGCAGAGTCGCTTTCGACGGGCCGAGATCTCCTCAGAACTCATCTCATCCACCGGCACCAACCGACGTCAGATTTGTCGGCGAGGATCCCCAGCTGTCGGTCTGCGTCTTGGACTGGCAATAGGTCGAAGACCGGACGGCTCGCCTCGTGCTTGTCGCTCCCTGGCTCGCGAGTTGCTCCAGAGAGTGGCTAACACGGCTCCTGCGTACGAGGAGATTCGACGCCGGGCGCTTGAACTTGTCGAAACCACACGGATAGATCCGGTGAAGGATCGCGATGGTGCTCGGGCAGTCGTCACCACCTCAGTCGACGAGTACCAGCGTCGCGCCCATCTCGGTCAGGGCCGAGCCCTGCACAACCCACCGGAGATGGTCGATCGAGTGATGAGGTCGGTCTCGGAGCTCGGTCCGCTCACCGACCTGCTCGCCCGACGCGATGTTGAGGAAATCTTCATCGAAGGTGGCCGAGTCGCCTATCTCGACGCGAGCGGACGATTGCGAGGTCTCGACCAGCCCACGAGCGAGATCGAGAATCGCCATGTCATCGATCGGCTCCTCGCCGACGGTGATCGCCGGCTCGACACGGCGAGTCCCATCGTGCAAGCCCGGGTTCTTGCAAGGACTCGGCTCGGCTGACCGCGGTTATCCCTCCCATCGCCGATCAGCTTGTCCTCCACCATCCGTCGCTACGCCTTGCGCCGGGAATCGCTGCAGTCTCTGACCGAACTCGGCTCGCTGACCGTGGCCGCGGCCGCGACTTTCTCTCGGCCTGGTCGCGCGCACGAGCGCGTCCTATCTGGTTTCGGGACCTCCCGGGAGCGGCAAGACGTCACTTCTCGCCGCCCTGATGCATGCCAGCCCCGCCGGGCTGTGCATTCGCTGTTGTGAAGAGGTTCGCGAGCTGCATGTGCCGATCATCCACGGCTCGTACTACGAAGCCCGCCCGCCCGTCCTTGGATGGGACGCGGCGAGATCTCCTTGCGCGACCTCGTCAAAGGTGATTCTGGCCATGCGTCCCGATCGCATCATCGTCGGCGAAGTCCGTGGAGCCGAAGCGTTCGAGTTGACCAGGGCCGTGAACGCGGGCTGCGGTTTCGGGTGCACGATCCATGCCAACTCAGCTCGCGACGCTCTCAATGCCTTGGTCAACGCCGCGATGATGGCTGGCGAGAACGTCAGCGAGTCGGTCGTTCGTAAGGTCTTCGGAGCCTCGATCGATCTCGTGATTCACCTCGATCGCGACACCGCCGCATCTGGCACCGACGCGCCGATGCGGCGACAGGTGATGGAGGTTCTGGCGCTCGTCCCCGCCCTTCACCACGACTTCTCGACCCAGCCGCTGTTTGCTAGGACGAACCTGGGGGCGCCGCTCGAGTGGACCGGGGCGATGCCGCCGGACTCCTTGGCTGACCGGCTCGCAGAGGGTGCTGCCAACGGGCGTCTCGCTCGCTTCGGTCATTGGAGGGGAGGGTGTCCGTCCTATGAGACTGTCTGGCTGGAGCCGCTGCAGCGCGTTCGCCCTCGCGCTCGTTGTTGGCTGGCTCACGCGGCGGTTGGCCGTCGCCGCGAACTGAAAGAGGGCTACCGGCCTGCGCAGGGACCTTTGGCTCCACAGACCGGCTTGGGGCTCACTAGGGCGCAGTACGTGCTGATCACTGCTGCGGTCGGGCGCTGGCGGATTCCTGCTGGTGTGGTCAATTTCCGGTCTGCCCTCGGTTGCGATTCCTGCCGCGGCCGTTCTGGCATTGCTCCCTCGAGCCTGGCTGCTGCGACGGCGCAGCCAGCGCCTGCTCCAGATGCAACTCGCCTGGCCCGATGGAATCCGCGATCTCATTGCTTCGATCGCCTCGGGCATGTCGCTCGCCCGTGCGCTGGAGACACTCGCTGCGTCGGGGCCCGCACCGACTGCGGGAGGCGTTTAGCCGCTATCCGTATCTGGCTCGAATCATGGGCGTGGCCCCTGCCCTCGAGGTCGTACGCCAGGAACTTGCCCACCCGGCCTCTGATCGCGTGATCGAGGTCCTCATCGTGGCTCAGGCGAAGGGAGGTCCGATCGTCCTCGACATTCTGCGCGACCTAGCGGCCGCCACGACGAGAGACATGTGGGCCTACGAGGAGATCGAAACCCTGTCGCTCGAGCAGAAGATCAATGCACGAGTTGTCTTCGCCATTCCATGGCTGGTCCTCGGTTTCATCACGATGCGTCCCGGGCCGTTTCGCGACTTCTATGCCTCGCCCGGCGGCTGGTTGGTGGTGGGAGTTGGCGCACTCGCCAGTTTCTTGGGGATCGCGATCGCCTCTCGGCTCGGGCGCCAGATCGAGGAGCCGAGAGTCTTCACTGGGAGCGTTCGGTGACTCGGGGCGTCATCGTGGCCAGCGCTGCTCTCGGCCCTCGTTGCCGCGCTTCTGATCAGGTGGTTGGCGCCACCGCCCGTCCGCCTCGGTCCCCGGGTTCGTCCTTACAGCTGCGCGACCAGCGCGGGTTTGGAATGTGTCGCCGGTCCGACCAGGTGTCCGGGCTGGCGGCGACTGGGCCGCACGAGCTCGTCAAGCCCGCTGCACACGGCGTCTCACCCGGCTGCTCGACCGTGACGGTGGCGCAGTGACGCATCTCCGTCTCCGCCAGACCGGCCTGTTTCGTGGTCTCGACGACCAGCAGATGGTCGAGGCCTATCGGCTGCGCCAGCTGGGTGCCCTGGGCATCGCGATCGCGCTCGGCGTGGCGGCGGCGAACCTGTTCGACCTACCGGCTCCACGAGCACTCGCACTCATCGGTCTCGCCATCGTCGGCGGTATAACCCGCAACCGGGGCAAGGTCGACCAGGCGATTCGCAAACGCCAGGAGATCATGAGGGTCGAGATCTACACGGTCAACCAACTCCTGGCGATGAGAGTGCGAGCCGGCGGCGGGGCGGTCCACGCCGTGCAGCAAATCGTCGAGCGAGGCCAGGGTGAAGTTGTCTCCGAGCTGGCCGAAGCGCTTGCGGCTGCACCGGGCCGGGATGAGAGCGTCCGAGGCGCTTCACCCGTCTCGCGGCGAGCACTCCGAGCCCAGCTGCGCTCGCACCTATTCACTCCTCGCCGCCGCCGACGAGCGCGGCGCCGACCTGGCCGGCGCGCTGCTCGAGCTTTCCGAGGACGTCCGCGAAACCCGGCGCGAAACGATGCGCCGCACCGCCACCAAGCGGCGGGCCGCGATGCTCGTCCCGATCATCGGGATCCTGGCTCCCGTGATGCTGCTCTTTGTCGGGGCTCCCTTCCCGCGGATTCTTTTCAACTGGCAATAGAGAGATAGAAGGAGGAATGAGGTGCGAATACTCGTTGAGTGGTTGCAGGCTTCGGCCCGGCGTCTCCATGACGACGAGCGCGGGCTGTCCACGGCCGAGCTGCTCGGAAACGCGGCATTGGCGATCGCGGCGCTTGTCGTCATTTGGGGCGTGCTCGAAGCGCTCGGCGTTGAGGTCGTCGCATGGATTCGATCGCAGATGCTCGGAGGCTGGATCAAAGTGGTTGCTCGAAACCGGGAAAGTGGGTTCGCTAACCGCCCAATTCATGGTGGTGGCCGCGTTCTCGATGGCGTTCATGGCGGTGCTGATGTACCTGATCGCGCTGCAATATGCCCACGGGGTCGTGCGAGCGCCCTCGACGAGGGCGTCCGGGTGGGTTCACCGGCGCCAGCCACGCCGGCCGACTGCCAGGCGGCCATCGATCGGGTCCTCGCTGACTTGCTGAGTGGTGGCCTCGGTGAGGACCTCGTAGCGACCTGCTCGGAGGACGCGGGACTCTTGGTCGCGCGCGCCGATGGAGTCTTCGCAGGTTGGTTTCCGGGCATCCCTGACCTGCGATTTCGCGACCGAGGTCGTCGGCGTCAAGGAGAGCGATGACTAACGAGCGCGGCTCGACGCCCATCGAGCTCGCTCTGGGGCTGATGATGATCGTGGTCCCGGTGGCAATCGTCGTGTTGCTCGTCGCCCCGATCTTCGAGGCTCGCAACTTTGCTCGACGGGCGGCAGCTGAAGCGGCCCGCGCCGGAGTGGTCGCTGTCGAGGATCCGCTTGGTCAGGCCGCAACTCGGCTGTCGAGCTTGGCCGCTGGGCTCGGCATGCGCCGACGCCGTCACCGTCGAGTTCTGCGACAGCGCCTGCCCTGTTCCTGGGCGAGAGGCGCCAATTTCGTCGTTGAGGTCTCGGTCCAGGTCGACCAGGTCTCCGACCTGCTGCCGATCGGAACCCTGACTGATTTCTGCCCGCCACGGCGAACAGATCGATCTCTACCGGAGCCGGCCCGTGAAGCGACGAAACAGGGACGGTTCCGATCTGGTTCCTGGGTCTGGCTTTCTGCCTGGTGATGGTGGGGGCGATGTCGGCCGAGCTGTGGCGAATCATCGGTGAGCGCCAGGAACTCGTGGCCCTGGCCGATGCTGCCTCGATCGCCGCCGCGAGCGGCATCGATCTCGACCACTACCGAAGTACCGGCGAAGCACTGCTCGACGTCGACGCTCGCGGAGAGTCTGGCCATTGCAGTGCTTGGCTCGTTCGAGCGGCGGCAGTCGACCTCTCGGCCGCCCCTCTGGTCGCGGTCGCGGAAGATCGTCGGTCAGTCCGAGTCGAACTGCAGCGGCGGTGCCTTTCGGACTGATTCGATTCTTGCCAGTGGCCGACGACGGCTTCGACGTCACCGGCGTGGCGGTCGCGTATCCGTTTTCGCCATGAGCGAGCGGGCACGGCTCGTCCTTGCCCTTGGTCTCGTGGCGTCGATGGCGGGCGGCTGGTACTGGCTTCAAGGGCCCAGTGCGGTCGATGCCCAAAGCGAGCTCGAAGCCGCTGCGGCCGCACTCGAGGACTGGGGTGAGTGGGCGGGCGATGGAGACCTTTCCCATCTCGAGAACACCTTCGCCGACGGACCGCAGCTGGCGCAGCTCCGCCGCGAGGACCCAGCGATCGAGCCTG
The DNA here is from genome assembly GCA_963840175.1 of uncultured Acidimicrobiia bacterium. Classification (GTDB taxonomy): domain Bacteria; phylum Actinomycetota; class Acidimicrobiia; order Spongiisociales; family ZC4RG35; genus JACCTH01. Next base: position 16,850 of record CAWIXU010000001.1, on the reverse strand, counting down.
GTGCGCCCTATTCGTTTGTGCTCGAAGATGGAGAGTTGGTCGAGCCGGGCGTAGTCAGAGGAACTGTCGTGCTGTCACGGCCGGGAGAAACCGAACAACGTTTCCACTGGGACCTGGAGCTCGTCGAGGTTGACGGACGATGGCGCCTCTGGACCGTCCGCACGTCGCCAGATTCGTGAAGATGAGCTAGCGAGCTTGGCTGTGGTATTCGGGGTTGGGCTGCAGATCGATCGCGCTCGACATCCGGTTCGACATCGAGAAGAACGCGGTGACGCTGGCGATGTCCCAGATATCGAGATCGCTGAACCCGGCCTCGCGCAAGACTCTGACGATCCGATTCCTCGATCTCGGCCGGGGTCTCCGCCAGCTTCCAGGCGAAGTCGAGCATCGCCCGCTGCCGTTTGTCGAGCTCAGCCGTTCGGTAGTTCATCGCAATCAGCTCGCCCAAGACCGGATCGTCAGATAGCTGGCGCACCGCAGCTCCATGGGCGACGAGGCAGTAGAAGCACCGGTTCACCGACGACACCACCACCGCGATCATTTCGCGTTCCAACTTGCTCAGACCCGACGGCCCGAGCATGAGCAGGTTGTACATCCGGGTGAAGGCGTTGAGCTTCTCGTCGTCGAAGCTGTAGGCACGGATCACGTTGGGGACGAGGCCCAGCTTTTGCTCGCAGAGGTCCCAGTACTCGCCGGTCTCCTTCGAGACCGACTCTCTGGTTGGCACCGGCACTCCGGGCAGTGCGTGCAGATGCACCCCGACTAGATCCCGTCCAGGGGTCCCGGAACAACGCCGGTTTCGGTTCCGCAGATCTGACACTTGGTGAGGCCAGCAGCCACTTTCGAACCGCAGGACTTGCACGTGAGCGGGGCAGCGGTCTTGCGAAAGTCGGCGTGGCCGTCACTGCCATCGAGCTCGGCGATCAAGGCGGCGAGTTCTTCGTCGGTGTGGCCGTCCTTTTTGAGCAGGGTCCACATGGCTTCGGTCACGAGAAGAAGACGGTTGACCCGGTCGTTGAGCGCATCGATTTCGCTCACTGCTCCGGCGCCTCGCATGGAGTCGGAAATGACGCCCATCCCCGCAGCGCGAGCGGCGGCCCGCTGGCCCAGCACGTAGCCGGCAATCATCGGAAACATGAGCTCAGACTATCGCCAGTGACCCAGCCGTTAATATTGCTGCTGCACTAACGCCTCTCTTGAGGCGACCCGATCGGGGGTGGTGTAATAGGTAACACGACAGGTTCTGGCCCTGTTATTGAGGGTTCAAGTCCTTCCCCCCGAGCGAGACCGGATCTCCGGCTCACACAAACAATGGCCCCATCGTCTAGTGGTCCAGGATTCTGGCTTCTCATGCCAGCGACGGGGGTTCGAATCCCCCTGGGGCTGCCATTGATTCCCTAAGAAGCTCCGGCCGGTACCGGCGAAGCATCTCGAGTGCGAACTCGACCTTGTCCTCGACTCGCTGGCCCTTCGGCTGACGAACTGACCACAGCTCGAGGTTCTCGATCCGATTGTCGGTCCGGTCGCCGTTGCGATGATGCACAACTTCATCAGGCTCTAGTTGGCGACCGAGGAAGGCGGCCATCACAAGCCGATGTTCCGCAGACGAGGGTTCGCCGCCGGTCAAATGCCTCAATCCGGTCGGCACGGGAATGTATCGGTATCCGTGCTTCAGATAGCCGATCCCTTCCACTTCGCGAATGGGGATGTCGGCTTGAACGTCGCCCTTAGCGCTGAGTCGATCTAGGTGGCTCTTGCAGAGTCCCCGCGAATGCATGCGGCGGCCGCAATCGCGGACAGCACACGTCCGAGGCTGCCGATCTGAGAGCAATCGCGTCGGCCATTCGCCGCGCCTTAAAAGCGCTAGGTAATGGCCATGACAAAGCGTCCTTGCCTCGCCTGGGTTTGGGCAACCCTCCACACTGCAAGGCTTGACTTTTCTGCCTGGCGCCGCACCATCGGATCGCCATGTTTTCGCCAGCGCGTGTAGTGCATGTCGCACATTCCCCGAGCGACGGCGATCTTCTCGCAGCCTTCTACCGAACAAGCCCCCACGTTGTGAAGGTATCAGCGGGGAGTGACAGAAACCGAAGCAAGAGGCCCATTGGAATCAAATCGAGTCGTCAATAGCCTCGACGCTCGTGGGCAAGATCCTCGGGTTCCTGGCGATCCTTCTGTTGGCGGCGCTTGCCCTTGCTCTGGTCGGTCCCACACTTCCTGCCGACAATCCGCTCCGCAGCATCGGAGTGGGCTTACGCGATGTCGGGACCTGGATCAGTCGCGGATTCGGCGGGGGCTACGGCGAGGTCATTCAGACCAATTAGATCCGGCCAAAGGCCGGATTCGCCCGCTTCGACCCGACTGCTTTTCCTCCGGTTCACCGGTGTTGGTCCAAAATGTCAATGTCCGGCCGCCCTCGTCAATTGGCATCGGGTTAGTGTCAGGATCAGTGCCCTTGCCGGACAATAAGGAGTCGTGAGGAGGGTTCATCGAGAACCTGAGCGATTCACCAGTCGATCTCACCAGCGCACAATCGGATGCTCGCGGAGGAAGTGGAGGGGAACAAATGACTGACCACATCAAGCTCAGGCGCAAGGCGAAAGCTTTCGTCTTGTGTGCGGTTCTCGCCGCCACCATGGTGGCTCCGGGGGTATCGAGGGCCGATTCCGAAACGGTCCCAAGCGCTACTGCGGCTGATTTCGCCGTGCTCAACGAGTGGAATCTCATCGCACAAACACAGGCGATTGCATTGCGACCCACCGCCCATGGACAGACCCGTGGCATGGCCATGGTCCAAGGCGCGGTTTACGACGCGGTCAACGCCATTGACCGCGGCTACCAGCCGTATTTGCTCGACGTCAAGGCACTCAATATCGACGCGACGGCCTCATATGGGGCGGCGATCGCGACAGCCGCCCATGATGTGTTGAAGGCAATCGTGGCGGCCGAGCAGGTGCCGGGATTGCAAAGCTTCCTACGACGCCACGATGGCGACGATCTCGGACGGACCGAGCAAAGATGCCGGTGTCGCAGCCGGTGCAGCAGCGGCTTTGGCAATGCTCGGGGCCCGAGCCGGCGACGGATTCCTCGCGCCGTTCGAGTTCGTTATCGGGACCGAGCCGGGCGACTGGCGACCCCTAACTCCGACCGCGCTCGATCCAGACGCCTGGGTCGGAAACTTGAAACCTTTCCTAATTGAGAGCCCGGACCAATTCCGATCGAAGGGACCGGATGAGCTGACGAGCCGCCGCTACGCCAGGGACTTCAATGAGGTTAAGGAGCTCGGTTCGCTCAACAGCACCACCCGCACTGCCGATCAGACGACTGCCGCGATTTTTTGGCAAGCGCCGCCGATCGCTTTGTGGAACCGGATGGTTCGCGAACTATCAGTTGTTCACGAGCTTGATGCTGTCGAGGAGGCTCGGCTTTTGGCGATGATCAATCTGGCTGCGGCCGACGGGGCGATCGCCTGTTGGAACGACAAGTACTACTGGAACTTCTGGCGTCCGATGGCTGCCATTCGCGAAGCGGATACCGACGGAAATCGACGCACGGTTGCCGACCCCAATTGGGTGCCATTGTTCGACGCATTGACTCCGACCACTCCATCCCTTGTGACGCCACCGTTTCCCGATCATCCTTCGGGCCACGGTTGCGTGAGCGGTTCCGTCCTTTATGCCGCCCGAGAGTTCTTTGGTACTGACAGGATCGCCTTCGATATCTATTCGGGTCGATTCCCGAACGTTCCCCGTCACTTCGAACGGTTCTCGGACGCATTGCAGGAGATCATCGACGCTCGCGTGTGGGGAGGGATCCACTTTCGAAATGCAGACGAGCAGGGGGCGAGGATTGGCAAGGAGGTTGCCCGCTGGATGGATCGGCACTACTTCGAGCCGATTCGGCACGGCAAGAACGATTAAGTAACGCCCGATTCCGAACACAAGGAATGATGTCCCGAGGTCTGTGGACAACGACCAGGTGATGGGACGCCAGGTCGTTGTCCCAGACGGTTACGAGCTGGTGCCGAACTAGCTAGGGCCGGAGGACATAGAGCCGGAAGAAGCCGGCATCGATGTCACTCACCTCGACCGAGCCGAATCCCGCCTCCCCGGCGAGCGCTTTGAGGGTCGCGGGACGCATCACTGTTCCAATCCCGGCCGAGCCTTCTTCGGCCAACGAAGCGGGCAAGCAATACGACACGCTCCAGCCGTACATCATCCGCTCGAGTTCGTCACCGTTGGGGGCGAAGGACTCAGCCACCCTCTCGTCGGCAACGAGCACCGCGCCGTCCTCGGCCAGGGCCGACCGAGCAGCGGCGAGAACCTCGACCGGCCGAGCCAGGTCGTGCAACACCTCGAGAAGCACGATCAGATCGAAGGGGCCCTGTGCGCTCAAGCTCGCCGCGTCCGCTGCCACGAACTCGACATCGAGATCGCCGGCGTTGACACGTGCGTCGACGATGCTTGCTTCGTCGATATCGATGCCAACGACGTCGGCGTCCGGAAACGCCGTGGCCAGTGCGATCGTGGCCCAACCGGCACCGCAACCAAGGTCGGCCACCTTGCCTCCCTTGCGGAGGCGCTCGGTGACTTCTGGAACGGCGTCGAGCCAGCTGGCCACCAGATCGTGGGCGAAGGCGGGACGATTTATCCCGGCTTGGCCGTCGCGAAAAGCCTCGCCATAGTCGGCATAGGGCACACCTTCTCCGGTTCGATACGCGTCGGCTACCCGGTCGAGGACCAGACCCCCACCAGCCAGCATGTCGGCAAACGGGGAAACGTGGGCCGGATTGTCGGGATCGGCGAGGACGGCTCGCTGCTCATCGTTGAGGAAGAAGCGGGAGTCCTCGACCGAGAGGAAACCAGCTGTGGCCTGCTGCTCAAGCCACTCCTGGGCATAGCGCGGGGCGATGCCGGCCTGCGAAGCGAGTTCGGCGACGCTTTTCGGTTCTCGAAGCAAGCCGTAGAGACCGAGCCGACGGCCGATGTGGATCGACTGCATCTCGAGAGCGCCGAGGGCCGCCTCGAAAAGGCGGGCGTCGAGTGATGGCGCGCCCGCCATCGCTCAGGTGCGGCCGAAGACCGGGACGGCCGCACCGGTGATCACGCCCGACTCGTCGCTGATCAGGAACTCGGCGACGGCGGCGATCTCGTCGGGGGTGGGCCACTTGATGTAGTCGGCGTATGGGGCTGTCGACCTCGTGGCCGGCGTATCGATCACCGAGGGCAGCAAGACGTTGCAGGTGACGCCGGAGCCGTCGAGCTCGGAGGCAATTGTCTTGCCCAACGCCACCACGCCGGCTTTGGCGGCGTTGAACGCGGCTTGCCCCCCCGGCGTGTCGAAGGCGGCGCGACTACCAACCAGGATCAGCCGTCCCCATCCGGCTGCACGCAGGTGAGGCAGCGCCGCCCGGGAGGTGTAAAAGGCCGAACGCAGGTTCAGATCAACCATTCTTTCGAAGCGGAGGTCGTCGGTTTCCTCGACGTCACGACCGCCTGCCCAACCACCAACCAAAGCGCAAACCACATGGATCGCGCCGAATTGCTCGGCAATCTCCTTCATGAATCCATTGATCGCTTCCGGATTGGTGGCGTCCACCCGGCGAATCGTGATGCGCTCGTCATCGACCTCGAACTGGCTCTCGAAGCGCTCCGCTTCCTCCGGAAGGAGATAGGTGATCGCGAGGCGATAGTTCCGACGCAAGAGGCGGCCGATCAACGCCGTGCCCAGGCCCCCGGTGCCACCGGTGATGACTACGACCTTGTCCAAATCAACTCCAGTCAAATCAAGCACCCAAATCGTCTTGCTGAGGGGCGAGCTATCGACCGTCATGGTAGGTTCCTGCGTTGAGGGTCCGTAACCACGCTGGTTGCAAAAGATCAGGAGGCAGCACTGATGGCATCGATCACTTTCGATAGCGTTGGCAAGGTTTATCCAGGCGGGAACCGGGTGATTTCCGATGTCAGTCTCAACATCGCCGACGGCGAGTTTCTGGTCTTGGTGGGACCCTCCGGGTGCGGAAAGTCGACCCTCTTGCGGATGATCGCCGGGTTGGAAGAAATCACCGAGGGGGATCTGAAGATCGGCGAGCGGGTGGTGAACGATGTCAGCCCCAAAGATCGCGACATCGCAATGGTTTTTCAGAACTACGCCCTCTATCCGCACATGTCGGTTTACGACAACATGGCCTTCGGGCTCAAGCTGCGCAAGATGAGCAAAGAAGAGATCGACCGTCGGGTCAAGGATGCCTCCCGGGTCCTCGAACTCAACGAGTATCTCGAACGTAAGCCCAAAGCTCTTTCTGGTGGTCAGCGTCAGCGGGTGGCGATGGGTCGGGCCATCGTCCGCGAGCCCTCCGCGTTCCTCATGGACGAGCCTCTGTCCAACCTCGACGCCAAGCTCCGAGTTCAGATGCGTTCCGAGATCGGGCTTCTCCAAGCCCGGCTGGGAACCACCACCGTCTATGTCACCCACGACCAGGTGGAGGCGATGACGATGGGCGATCGCGTGGCGGTGATCCGCAAGGGCACGCTGCAGCAGGTCGACACGCCGCGCAACCTTTACGACTACCCCGACAATCTTTTTGTGGCCGGCTTCATCGGCTCCCCCTCGATGAACTTCATCTACGGAACCCTGGAAGGATCAGGCGACCAGGTTTACGCCAAGCTGGGTGGCGACCGGGTCAAACTCGACTCTCGGGCGACGGCGGAGAAGACCGGGCTGTCGAACTACGCCGGGAAGGAGGTCGTGGTCGGAATCCGTCCCGAAGCCTTCGAGTTAGCCCAGGCAGTACCGTCGGCCGATCCTTCGCAGGTGATCGACGTCAAAGTGGGGCTGGTCGAACAGCTTGGCTCCGAAGCGTTTATCCACTTCGTCAAGCCATCGCCCCCCGTTATTACCCCAGACATCCGCGAGCTGCTGGCCGACCAGGGGACCGATCCGGCTTCGCTGGGCAACGAGACCAAGTTCACTGCACGGGTCGATCCTGATTACGCCCCGAAGAACGGCGACGAAGTGAAGTTGCATGTCGAAACCGACAAGCTGCACTTCTTCGACAAGGAGACGGGCGAAGCGATTCGGTAGCTACGACCGAAATTAGGGCCGGAGAATCTTGAAGCTCTCCGCTCTCTCCAACCCGGCCGCCTCGCCCTGAGCCGCCGCCCATTCCGACATGCGGTTGATGAATTCGGCGCGCCCATCCTGACTCGTTTCGGCGTTGCTCATGCTGGTCTCGGTCTGAGACGAGTGGCAGAAGAGCGCGGCAAGCTTCTGATCGAAGGTGCCGCGGATGTCTTCCCAATAGTCGGGCTCGTCAGCCCCCCACAGAAGGATGGCGTCGGGCCGGTGCTTGGGTAGCGACAGCTCGGGGAAGAAGAGGTGATCCCGTGCCGCTACGACTCCGTCGATCGCCCCCCAACCGGTCGCCCGATGGTCTGGGTGGAGCATGTAGCGACGCCATGGGTCGTGCGACAGAACGATGTCGGGGCGCAGCCGTCTGATCCACTCGCAGATCTCGCGCCTCAGTTGCATCGAGTATTCGAGCTCACCGTCGACATGCCCGAGATGAACCAGCTCACCTCTCGCCCCTAGCTGAGCCGCGGCGTTCTTCTGCTCGAGCACGCGGGAGGCAATCAGCTCCCCCGGACTCAGGTCGGGATCCCAAGTCCCTTTTGAGCCATCCGTGACGACGAGCATCGAGACTTCACAACCTGCGGCTGCCCAGCGGGCGAGCGTGCCGCCCGCGCCGAACTCGGCGTCATCGGGATGCGCACCAACGGTGAGAGCGCGAGCGGGGACGGGAAGAAGTCCTTCGAAAGTCACGAATCGAGCAGCGTAGAGATTCCTTCGATTTTGGCGCGCGCAGCTTCCAGGTCGATCGGTCGATCGATGTCGCACGAGAGCCGTGGATCCATCAACACCAGCGCCCGGGGAACCTGGCGCAAATGTCGGTGAAAGCTGGCTGGCCCATAGGCGAAAACCAAATCCTCTCCGGCCCCCCCGAGGAGAGGTGTGCCGCCGTCGGGGCTGGCGGCGATGACCGCGTGACCGGTCTCGAGAGCACGCAACGGCCGGTCGAGGGCCTGGCCGGTCAGGTAGGGGAGGTCGGCATGAATGATCATCCACGCTGATCCCACCCGGACCGCTTCGGCTCTTAGCTGCGCGGCCGACTGGTTGAGGTTTCCCCCGGGTTCCGCCAAAACCTCAAACCCATGGCTGGAGGCGAACGCGGCGACCTCGGCGTCGCCAGCCATGACGACCGGTTCGCTGCCCGCGGCTTCGAGCGTCGACAGAGCGTGGGCGGCCAGAAACTGGGCCAGAGCTCGACGGCGATTCTCGTCGAGGGTTCCAGCCAACCTTGCCTTGGCGGCGCCGAAGGATTTGATCGGCACCCCGACGAGGACACGCATCAGCCAGAGTCGACAGCCCGTCCGGAAAGCACGTCCTCGAGCGAGAACTTGGTCCAGGGCGAGTCGCTCGGCCACTCCGCAAGTTGGACGAGTGTCCCGAGCGGATTGGCGGGATGGATGAAGAACTCGCTCCAGATTGGGCTGAGATTCGGTCCCAGAATGCGATATCCGGCGTGTTCGGCGCGCCGGGCGGCTTCGGCTGCGTCTTTCACTTTGTAGGTGAGATGGTGCAGGCCAGGACCGCGTTCGTCGAGAAATCGCTGAACGAACGAATCCCCTTGCAAGGGAGCGATCAATTCGAGCTTGGAGTTGTCGGCAAGCACGAACTGCACCCAGCGAAACCGCGATCCCAGCTGATCGGTCCCGGCGAAATATTGGCCGCCGAGGCCACCGATCATGGCCAGTCCATCTTCGATTGCAGGCACCGCGATGGCGACATGATCAAAACGCTCGATGAGATCGACGAAGAGGTCTTGGTCGAAGGTCATCGTCGGACCTTATCGGTCGAAGCCCGAACTAGGTTGCACCCATGAGAGCAGGGATGTTCGTTCCGCAGGGTTGGCGCCTGGATCTTGCCGGCCTCGATCAAAACTCGCACTGGCCGACGATGCTCGACGTGGCGCTGGCCGCCGAGAGGGCCGGATTTGAAAGCGTGTGGGTCTATGACCATTTCCACACCGTGCCGATCGCGACCCAGGAAGTAACCCACGAAGCCTGGACCCTCATGGGCGCATTGGCGGTAAGCACGAGCGAGATCAGGCTCGGCCAGATGTGCACCTGCAACAGCTATCGCCCGCCGTCGTATCTGGCCAAGGTAGCGGCCACCGTCGACGTCCTCTCCGGAGGTCGGCTGGAGATGGGGATCGGAGCCGGCTGGTATGAGGGGGAATACCTCGCCTATGGCTACGAGTTCCCGCGACCGGCCGTGCGGATCGGCCAGCTGGCCGAGGCGGTCGAGATCATGAAGCGGATGTGGACCGAAGACGAGGTTCACTTCCAGGGAAAGCACTATCAACTCGCCGGCGCGATATGCCGGCCGCGGCCTTTGCAGGAACCCCACATCCCGCTCTGGGTCGCCGGAGGCGGAGAACAGCTGACGCTCCGGGTCGCAGCTGAACATGCTGCCTACACCAATTTCGGGAACGACCTCGACGAGTTCATCAGCAAGTCGAAGAAACTCGCCGAACATTGCGTGGACGTTGGACGCAACTTCGACGAGATCGTTCGCAGCTCAGACTTCAACATCCTGTGCGCGCAACCGAGGATGCCGTTGCAGAGCGAATCAATTGGATGAGGTCACACTTCGCCTCCGAACTCCCGCCGGAGCGGGTCGAGAGGACACTGCGCAACTTCGCTGATTTCTCCGGCACGCCCGAACAGCTGATCGAGAAGCTCCAACCGTGGGTCGATGCCGGCCTCGAATATGGGATCTTCTACTTCGCCGAGGCGGCCTACGACCATGACGGTTTCGAGCTCTTTGCCCGCGAGGTAGTACCGAACCTCTAGGACTTCGGCCCTTAGACCATCACTTTGGCCAGCTGCCGGGAGAGGGCGACGAGACGGCCGGAATCGTCCCAGAGTTCGCAATCTTCTTCGACCAAGCTGTCGATCAGGTACCTCGAGCGAAATCGGGCCGTGAGCCATTCGGAAGAAGGCCGTCCTCGGCCGTGAACCGTCAGCTCCAGTGTCGGGGTCCAGCTGAAGTGGCCGAGCACGAACATCGTCGGGGGCCAGGCGTCGACCAGGAGCGGGAACGCGTGGGTCGGGGGAATGAGAGCGTCACGAAATCGAAACCTTCCCATCAACTCAGCCAAGTTGGATCCAATTTGGGCAGCATCGGTCGGAGGTCTTCCGCTGAGAACCTCGGCAAGACGAGGCGGCATTTGGTAGTCGAAGCGTTCGGTGATCGGAAACGGGCGATCCACCGTATCAATCAGGTCCGGCAGCTCAGGAGGCTGATCGAAGATCTGCGTGCGGCCCGAAACGGTGAGGTCACCATGGGCGGCGAGCACTGAGAGCTTGATCTGCCCGTTCTGGACCAATTGAGCGCGGGAATTGGAGATCGACCGGCCGTGCTTGAGTACCTCGACCTCGACCGTTGCCGGGCCAGGCTCGGCAGGGGCGAGGAAGTGGCCGGTGCTCGTGAGCAGGTCTGGGTGCGCCACCTCGGCCCCGATCGCTCGCACCACGGTCGCCTGCAGATATCCGCCGTTGGGCCGTCCCCCGATCGACCAGCGGTCGGTAATCGTGGCCCGGTATTGGCCGTTTCCGCCGTCGACCGCAGTGTCGCTCTCGAACTCGGTCGATCGGGAACCGCTCATTGAGGGAGCCTAGGGACCCCCAAAATTCGGAAAGGACACCGATCTGGTGCAAGATCGGGTGTGCAAGATTCGCAGATGCAACAGCATCCGCTCGCGTCGTTTCGAGATCTGGTCGTGATCGCCGAGCCTTTGGCGCAAGCAGGCGTCGAAGTCTTGGAGCGGGATTTCGAAGTCATTGATTGCTCCGGCGTCGCTCGCGAAGAACTACTCGTGAGCCTGGCAGATGCGGCCGCCATCGTCGTGCGTTCGGCAACGGAGGTCGACCGAGAACTCATCGAAGCCGCGCCCGCGCTCCGGGTGATCGGCCGGGCCGGGATCGGAGTCGACAACATCGATGTCGATGCGGCGACAACGCGAGGAATCGTGGTCGTCAACGCCCCGCAGGCAAACGCGATCAGCGCCGCCGAGCACGCCCTCGCACTTCTCTTGTCGCAGGCGCGCCATATTCCGCAGGCCGATGCCCGGACTCGCTCCGGGGTATGGGATCGCAAGTCGTTCCAGGGAGTTGAGCTGCACGGCAAGACCCTGGGCGTCATCGGTCTTGGACGGATTGGGAGTCTCGTCTCAGACCGGGCCAGCGCTTTCGGGATGAAAGTTCTTGCCCACGATCCATTTGTCGGCGCCGATCGCGCCCGGCGCCACCTGGTGGAGCTGGTCAGCCTCGAGGAGCTACTCACCCGGTCCGACTTCATCACCATTCACCTGCCGCTAACGGCCGAAACCGATGGCCTGCTGGGCAAGGACAACCTCGCCCGCTGCAAACCCGGGGTGCGGATCGTCAACACCTCGCGGGGCGGGATCGTCGATGAGCAGGCGTTGGCGGAAGCGGTCCGGGCGGGGATCGTCGCTGGGGCCGCGCTCGACGTGTTCGCGCATGAGCCGTTGATCGAGAGCCCTCTCTTCGAGCTTCGACAGATCGTCCTGACCCCGCACCTCGGTGCGTCGACTGTGGAGGCGCAGGACAAAGCCGGCGTCCAGGTCGCGGAGGCGGTGGCGGCGGCATTGCGAGGTGAGTTGGTGCTTTCGGCAGTCAACGTTGACCTGGGCCGGGAAGTCTCAGAGGAGGTACGTGAATTCTTGCCGGTGGCCGAGCAACTGGGAGCGGTCTTCATCGGACTCGGGGGCGGAGTGCCCGACCAGGTGCGCGTGGCGGCGCGGGAAAGCTGGCAACCGCCGATATCCGGCCGCTGGGTCTCGCCGTCCTTAAAGGTGGCCTGTCTGCAGTATCGAGTGGACCCGTCTCTTATGTCAACGTCAACGCTCTCGCCCGCGAACGTGGAATCGGGCTCGTGCTCGAGGCTGATGAGCGCAGCCCCGAGTATGTCTCGATGCTGTCGGTGACGGGTCGGGTGGGCCGCGAGGAGATTGCGGTCTCAGCTACGAACTCGCGCAAGGGCCCGATGCTGGTCGAGATCCTCGGCCATGACGTCGAGCTTCCAATTTCGCAGCATTTGTTGATCGTCCGCAACGCTGACGTGCCCGGCATGATTGGCCGAGTGGGGTCGTTCCTGGGCGACATTGGCGTCAACATCGCCAACATGGTTGTGGGTCGCTCTCGGCTCAACGAGGACGCGGCGATGATGGGCCTGAATCTCGACTCGCCGTTGAGCGAGGATGCCCTCGACCGGCTGCGCATCATCCCCGGGGTTGAAGAAGCTCGTTACATCGAAGTCGGTTAGGCGACCAACGACTCGATGAGCCAACCGGCGCCGAGGCCGTACAGCCCGGCGACGAGATCATCGGCCATGATCCCAATCGGTCCGCCGATCGCTTCGGCCGCAGCGACTCCGGGGAACCATCGTTTGCCTATGTCAGCCGCCCGGAACACGACGAATGCGACGATCAGGCCCAGCGGTCCCAACCCCACGCTCGCCAGCAGCATCCCGGCCGCCTCGTCGATTACAACCCAGCCGGGGTCGTCGTGGCGGAGATCAAGTCGGTTGAGTGACCAGAGTCCCAGGGCAAGCACCACTGCCAAAGCGAGCAGTCGTCCGTAGATCGGGGGAAGTACATAGGCGACCAGACCGGCAACCAATGCCCCAACAGTTCCCGACCCCTCGTCTTGCTGTCGGATCCGACCTAAAACGAGGCCGCTGCCAAAGAAGGACGCGATGACGAGGGCCACTCCGCGGACTCTAAATTCGACTGCCATGAAACCCGACGACATCGCACGCCTCGTCACGCTCTCGGATCCGCGAATTCATCCCGACGGCGAGCGTGTGGCGTTCGTCGTCACCCGTATCGACCTGGAAGCGGATGCCTATCGGCGACAGATTCACCTTCATCAAGGTGACGATCACCGGCCGTTCACCGCCGGACCGATCGATTCGTTCCCGCGCTGGTCGCCCGACGGCAAATTCCTCGCCTTCCTGCGGGCCACGGACCTGAAGAAACCAGTGGCCCAGGTCGCGGTGATGGGCTCGGATGGGGGAGAAGCGCGGGTTGTGACCGACTTCGCCCTTGGTGTCGAGGGCTTCAGCTGGAGCCCCGACGGCAGCCGGCTATGCGCAACAGCCAAGAGCTATCGCCCGGACCTGGCCGACCTTTCCGACGACGACCGGGGACGGGCACCGAAGCGGATTGTCCGCTTCCCCTATCGCTTCGATGGGCGGGGCTGGTTGCACGACCGGCTGCGCCAACTCTGGCTGATCGATCCGCTCGAGGCAGATGATCCGAAGCGCTTGACGACGGGAGATTTCGACGAATCGGAACCGGTTTGGCATCCAGCCGGGGAGCGGATCGCCTTCGTCACCGACCGCCACCCCCGCCAGGGCCTCGAGCCGGGCGCCGACTTGATGGAAGCCAACCTTGATGGCGATCTGACTCCACTCACCACCAGGGGTCGACTTGCGAGCGTTGCCTATGACGAGAAGGGCCGACTTCATGCCCTCGGCTTTCCCGGCACTGACTATCCCCGTCTCGACCACCTCTATCGAGTTGGACATGGGGAGCTCACGGATCTCCTTCAAGGAATCGATCGGTCGACGCCGTTGGTGCAGCCGCTCCCGCGGGTGATCATCGAGGAAGACGCAGTCTGGGTCTTGCTTGAGGACTCGGGGCGACTCGAGCTCGCCTCGATCGACAGCGAGGGGAACGCCACTGTCCAGATTGGAGGAGATCGTCAGGTCATCGCGTTCGACCGCAGCTCCGAGGGAAGGACCGTGGCGGTGGTAACGAGCCCGACCAATCCGGGAGCCCTGGTCGAACTCGTCGACGGTTCCGAGCGAGTTCTGGTCCAGAACGAATCAAAGATCACCGCGAGAAACGCCGAGCATTGGCGAGCGACCAGCGACGGCCACGAGATCGATGTTTGGGCTTACCTCCCCGAGGGCGAAGGGCCACACCCGGTCCTGCTCAACATCCATGGTGGCCCGGCGACCCAATATGGTTTCGGGTTTTTCGACGAGTTTCAGGTTTATGCCAATGCCGGCTACGCGGTGATCGCCTGCAATCCGCGCGGTTCCTCCGGACGCGGTGAGGACTTCGTGCGGTCGGTGAGAGAAGATGGTTGGGGGACCGTCGACGTCGCCGATGTCATCACGGCATTGGAGTCGGGCCTCGAACGCATTCCACATCTCGACCCGGAGCGAATCGGGATCATGGGTGGTTCCTACGGAGGCTTTATGACCGCCTGGACCACGGCCCGCGATCATCGTTTCAAGAGCGCGATCGTGGAGCGGGCCCTGATTTCCTTTCCCTCGTTCAACGGCACCTCGGATATCGCTCCTACCTTTGGTTTCAATTACCTGGGCACCAGCGACCGAGAGTTCTCCTGGCAGAAGAGTCCCCTGGCCTGGGTCGACCAGGTTCGCACCCCCACCCTCATCATCCACTCCGAGGACGACTTTCGCTGTCCGATCGAGCAGGCTGAGCAGTATCTGTTCGCGCTTTGGAGCAACGGCGTCGAAGCCGAGATGCTGCGCTTCCCCGGCGAAGGCCACGAGCTTTCCCGCTCAGGGAAACCACGCCATCGCGTCGAACGGTTTGAAGCAATCCTCGACTGGCATGCGCGGTATCTCGGCCTAGGGGAAGAGTTAGCCTCCGCCGATGGGACAGCAACCCAACGTTGAACTGACTAAGGATCAGCTGCCAAAGCAGACGCACGAACCTGATGCTGCCCGACGTTGGCGCCCAACCCGTCCCGGAGTGATCACCCGGCCCGATCAGATGCCTTGGGGCGGTGCCTTCGGTACACCCGGTCCGGACATGGGCTATGCCCTGGTGATCATTCGGGCCAATGGAGCTGATCTCACCGAGGGCCAACAGAAAGTGGTGGCCGCGCTGATGGCGGCTCGCGCCAGCAGGCTGGGCCGAGCCCCAACCGCCGAGGATCTCGATGTGGCCCGGCTGATCGCCGGGATCGGTGACGGATTGCCGGCCAACCTTGTCGAACGAGGCGTACGGTGGGTTACTGAGTCTGGGCACGAACGAACTCCAGGACGGCACGCGGTGGCGGAAGCCGAACCGGACCTGTTGGTGATGTCCAAGGAGGAGGCTCGTCGGAGCATCCAGATCGTCGGTGGAGAAGAACCTAAAGCCGGTACCGTGCCCGGCGATGAAGATCGTCCGCTTTCGAACCGGTAACGACATTGCCTATGGGCTGGCGGAAGCCGCCGGAGTCACCGTCTATCAAGGTTCCCCGTTCGTGGCCTGGGAGGCGACTGAAACTCTCGTCCCCTGGGAGGCAGTACAGCTTCTGAGCCCAGTAATCCCGTCAAAGGTCGTTTGCGTCGGCCGGAACTACGAAGACCACGCAACGGAGCTTGGCAACGAGGTGCCTGAGGAGCCAATCATCTTTCTCAAGCCGGCGACGTCTGTGATCGGGCCAGATGCCAGTGTCGTCTACCCGAAGCAAACTTCGAACCTCCACCACGAGGCGGAGCTAGCGGTTGTGATTGGCCGTATCGCCCGTCACGTAAAAGCCGAGGATGTCGGGCGTCACATCTTTGGATATACGGCTGCCAACGACATCACCGCCCGCGACCTCCAAAAGAAGGACGTGCAGTTCACCCGGGCGAAGGGCTTCGACACGTTTTGCCCTCTTGGTCCGATGATCGAGACCGAGCTGGATCCACTCGAGCGACTAGCCGTCGTTTGCCGGGTCAACGGGGAAGTTCGCCAGGCCGCGTTCACCTCCGACATGGTCTTCGGAGTCGCCGAAATACTCGAATTCGTCTCATCCGTCATGACCTTGCTCCCGGGCGACGTCGTGTTGACTGGCACTCCCTCCGGCGTGGGGCCGATGGTGCCTGGAGACATCGTCGAGGTGGAGATCGACGGTGTCGGGGTTCTCAGCAACCCGATCGTCCGCAGGTGACAACTCGGCTCCGCATTGCCCCCTCGCCGACCGGGGCAATGCACGTCGGCACCGGCCGCACCGTGCTCTTCAATTGGCTTTATGCCCGTCACACCGGCGGCACCTTCATCGTTCGTATCGATGACACCGACGAGGCGCGCAGCGACCAGGCATTCGAAGCAGACATCCTCGCCGGGCTGCGGTGGTTAGGTCTCGACTGGGACGAAGGGGTCGAGGTTGGCGGGGCCCACGGCACCTACCGACAATCTGATCGCTATCCGCGCTACCTGGAAGCGGCTGAGCAACTGGTGACTGAAGGCACGGCCTATCCCTGCTTCTGCACTCCCGCCGAACTTGAGACGAGGCGGGCCGAGGCCGGAGCCTCCGGGCGACCACCGGGTTACGACGGGCGCTGCCGTGCGCTCGATCCGGCCGAGGCTCGCCGGCGGCGGGAAGGTGGAGAAGCCGCCGCGATCCGTTTCAAAATGCCCCGTCCCGGTGCGACCGAGTTCGTGGACCTGGTTCGCGGAGCGGTCCGGTTCGACCATGAACACATCGACGACTTTGTCGTGCTCCGCTCTGATGGGCGTCCGACCTATCACCTGGCCTCCACGGTCGATGACGTCGACTACCAAATCACCCACGTCGCTCGCGGCGACGATTTGCTCCCTTCCACTCCGCGCCACATCCAGCTCACGCAGGCGCTGGGGGGCGCAGAAGTGACTTACGCCCACATTCCGCTCATCAACGGGCCTGACGGGAAGCGCCTTTCCAAGCGGCACGGGGCTCAAGGGGTGACCGAGTACATCGACGCCGGCTACCTCC